>CAVRFN010000033.1:0-321126 GCA_963720345.1 uncultured Actinomycetota bacterium | reverse complement strand
GCTGTTCGACGACTCGTTGGCACCTGAAGAAGCCCAGTAATTGGCGCGGCTTCTGACAAGCACGCCGACGGGATCAGCGAGTCGGCCAAGTCTGCAAAGGCCGAAGGACACCGACGAAGACGACGAGTCCGACGAGGATGACGTTTTCACTTTTCTGACGAGGATGACGAGGATGACGAGATGACGACTCTGACGAGGATGACGACTCCGATACGTCCAGTAAGTCCAGCGACTAGAGTCCCTGTCCCAGAACGCGTTTCACGCCCCCTCGCGTATCTCGACCGCCGTCTCGAGCATCTGCGCGGAGCTGGTAAACCAGTCCTTCAGATTCAGGTCCACGATGAGCTCGTCTGCGCCGGCCTCGTCGGCCGTGCGAACGCCGTCCATGATTAGGTCGAGGGCGCCAAAGTCCCTGGCGTTCTCAGAAGCCAACTCGCGTAGACCTCAGCTGAACGGAGAACGCGCGCGGCCCATGGCTATCCAACCAGCGAAAATGGTCGAAATTCACAGCTAATGGCATGGTGGCTCACATGAGCCGGATTTCCTGCACGTTGTACGGCAAGTGGTTGACGTTGGCGATTACGGCGATTGGCCGCCATACTGGGTCTTCTGATGGCCTGCCGCCGGCTCAGGGCCGTCCTGCTGAGCGACGACGCGCCCGCGTCCAAATTCACCGATGGCGCCCCTCCGCGGGCCCCGGGCGCGCCAGAGGCTCCACCCCAGCAGGAGCCCCGCCGGTGGAGGACGCCACGCGCGATGTCGTGAAGACCGCGTCGATGACCATCGCGGTTGCCAATACCTCTGAGGCCGCGGACAAGGCAGCCGTCATGGTGGAGGACGTCGACGGTCGGGTGGACAGTCGCAGCGAGGATGCGGGATCTGACCGGGGATTCGCCCGCATGTCGGCGGTGGTGCTGCGCGTCCCGGTGGCCAAGCTCGACGGTGTGGTGCGTGAGCTCAAGACTCTGGGAACGGTGCAGACGGCCGTAACCACGTCCGAGGACGTGACGGCACAACGGCTCGATCTCGACGCGCGCATCAAGGCCCTGCAGACCTCGGTGGATCGCCTTCTGGCCATCATGCGCGACGCCGGGGATCCCGAAGCGCTTATCTCCGCGGAGGACGCACTCTCCCAGCGCCAAGCTGATCTGGACAGTCTGCGTGCCCAGCGCGACGCGCTCGGCGACCGCATCGAGTACAGCACTGTCGATGTCACATTCGTGGCCGAATCGATCGGGGCGGGCCGGCGCCCAAGGAGTACCAGCTCGGCCGCCAGGAGAAGGCGGAACAGATGGTTTCGCGGAAGCCCGGCGTCGCGGTTCGGTTTGCCGCTTCACTCGGCTGGTCGTGAGCTTGCCGTTGCCGTTGGTCTCGGCTACGGCGTGATCCGGCTGGTGGGGGCACGCCATCCGCGTCGTGCGCTCAGCGCCCAGTCCTCACAACCCGCCGCCAGCTGACCAACAGGACGACGGGAATGAGTAACAGTGACGTTCGGGAGATGAACTGAGTGAGGTCATCGTCCTTCATAAGGCCGGGCCCCGCGAAGTAGCCGAACAGCAGGAGCGTGGCCGTCACCAACACCAACGCCCGGCCGACCCGCGCGCGGATGTCACTGGCGTCGAGCGACTCCGGCAGCACCGTTCGGTAGAAGTCGATCATCGCCCACAACGTCAGATAGCCGATGATCACGTAGAGCCACCACCACGACTGATGTGATCCCACGGTCCAGTTGTGCATGTCGCCACTCGGCGAGGCGACTCGGATAGGGACGTAACAGAAGAAATTGCCGACCTCCATGCACAACAACCAGAAGGTCGAGAGGCGACGAGCGTGCGCGTACTGGTGCGCCACAACGGCGTGGCGAAACGAAAGACGAGGTACAGCAGGGCATTGACCGCGATCCGGAGAGCGCGACCACGGCGACCGCCAGATTCTTACCGGATCCATCGCAGCGTCGTAGTCGACGTGCTCGTCCACTTCGGAAAGAAACAAGATGTTGCCGATGCTGTTGCTGCCCCAGGTCGATTGGCCACGGGCTCGATTTGATGCCCAGCATCCACGCGGCGAAGGAGTGGCCGTATTCGTGAGTCATGAACGACACGTAGTAGGTGACGAGGAGGACTAGCGGCGTGGCCGCCAGCAGCAGCCACATCGATCGAGAACGTGTGCTGGGGCCTTCTGGCACGCGCTCCTGCTGACGGATCAGACGTGGACGTCGCGCAGCCCGACGGCGAACCGCAGGCCTGAGCAGTTGTAGCACCCCACACGTCCGACGCAGTTGGTGCAGCCGACGCAACCCAAGCACGCGACGCACTTCTTGCAGAATGCGCACGCCACACACGCGATGCTGCCGGCGACCGCGAGAGACATTGCGGTGACGATACTTCCGGCGACAGCGACGCTTCCGGCGGTGGCTATGGATCCGGCCACCGCGGTACTGGCGACGGTGGCCGCCGAGCTGACCACACCGGCACTCGCCACGGTGGCTGCCGATCCGGCGACTGCGGTGCTCGCCACCGTCGCGGCCGAGCCGGCCACCGCCGAGCTGGCAGCCGTGGCACCCGACCCGGCTACCGCAGTACTGGCCGTCGTCGATTCGGAGTCGACGACGCTGCCATCAAAGTCCAAGGATTTGACCACGGAGCTCATTCTGGGTCAGGGGCGGTCAATTGTCTTGTGTTGGCGTCGCGAAGATCAGCCGCGCGCCCATTGCTATGTCAGCTCCGGCGCATGCCGCGGCGTATGTCTAGGGCGGGCGGGTGACGTCGCATCGTGAGTGACGACCGCGTCGTAGACCGCGTGCGCCGCCCAGCCGACGCCCAATACGCGACGGGCGGTCCGGGCGGGCAGCCAGGCCGGGGTGCTTGCGACGGCGCACGCTGCGGCCAGCGTGACCGTCTCGCCGGCATCCATTCCCAACCGTCGGCGCGACAGCGGATAAACCGCGGCAGCAGCGGCCAGGCCGAGGGCTGCGACCGCCGTGCGCCCCCGGGGTTTCAGTCGAGCCATCGCGATGTCGACGGCAAGGGCGAACGCTGCGCCTTGAGCGAGTGCGACCATCTCGCCAGAACCGTTGTCAAGTCTCACGGTCGACATTCTGCTCGACAGACGCGATGGAAAAGGCCCCATCCCGTACGCCGGGCTGGGGCCTTTTCTTGGGTTCGTGACTACGAGGCGCGGCGGATGCCCCGCTTCAGCAGCAATTCGCGCTCGGACTCTGACAGGCCGCCCCAGATGCCGTAGGGCTCACCGACCGCGAGTGCGTGCGTGCGGCACTGCGCGATCACCGGGCAGCTCCGGCACATCTCTTTGGCGCGCAGCTCGCGCTGAGCGCGGGCCCGGCCGCGTTCGCCGTCGGGGTGAAAGAACATGGCCGAATCGACGCCTCGGCATAGGCCGGCGATCTGCCAATCCCAGATATCAGCGTTGGGGCCGGGAAGCTGTTGAGGCTGTGGCATTGGAGAACCCCTCTCTACACACCCAATTCGCCAACTACACGAGTGCGGGAGTTTTGGAACCGAACCGATCGCTAGTCATCGATGACCGCGTGCACACAAACTAGGTGGGCTCACGAAATTCCGTCAATAGCCTGAGCATGTGCTTATTGACATAACAGCAGGTACAGAATTTACGTCACGTTCATCTTGAGACTCCCGGTTGCCAAGTTCGTTGTTTTATCGAACGTGTTGCGGTCGCCCGACATCCCGCATTTGTCCTGTTCGCGTCGATCCGTGTCTTTCTGGCAAATTGTCCGGACCCGTCGCGGCTTACATGGAATTAACTTTGGCAGCACCAACTGTTAACCAAAGTGATTTTGACCCCAACTAGAAAACGGGTCCGCTGGTACCGGGTATTGCATGTCCTCGTTGATAGCGTCTCGGCACCGATGATCACTTCCACCGCAGAACTATCGAACGCCGCGTTCGGCGACGACCCCGGGTGCTGGCCGCTGCCCGCCGCGACGACCCAGTATGAACTGTGGCTGCGGGCCGTTGTGGCCGGCGGACAGGGCCGCTACAGCAGCGCGCTGGCCGATCTCGCCGCGGTGCGTCGCGGGCCGCGTGGCCCTGTGGTGTCGCTGGCCCACAGCACCCGTGCGTCGTTCCTTCGCCAACTCGGCTGGCACGACCGCGCCCGTGCCTGGGACGGCCGGGCGTCGGCACTTGCGGGTCCCGATCGCGAGGCGGGTGGCGATGCGCTGATCGGACTGGCCGCAGATGCGCTCGGCACGGGACGGTTCGCGGCATCGGAGCGGGCACTGCACCGCGCCGCCGACCTGATCGACGAGCGGGGGCCTGCGCGGCTGCACGTGCGGATCGCCTGGGTGTCCGCTGAACTCGCGATGGCCCGCGGTCAGGGCGCGGCGGCGGTGGACCATGCCGAAACGGCCCGATCTGCAGCCGCGGCGTTCGGCTCGGCACGGCACACCCTGAAATCCGAAGTGGTCCTGGCCGCGGCGTTGTGCTGCGCCGGTGACCTCGACGGCTCCCGGCGGGTCGCCGATAACGCGCTCGACGACACCGAACGTCTCGGAATGATCCCGCTGCGCTGGGCGTTGGCGTCGTTGCTGGCCGGTATCGGCAGCGCGACGCGCTCAGAGGTCGAGGTGACAGCCATTCGCGATGGTTCTGCCGACACAGTCCGGTCACGGGGCGGCGTGTGGGCCGGCCGCTGACACGGAGCACGCCATCCTGAAAGTTATTGTTTAGCTGAGCCAACTGCCCACCGGTAAGTGTCCTGCAAGTAACGCTGGAGAGATCGCCCACGATGACAATTTCGGGAGAACATCTCGATGCTGTCGTTGCTGAGGCTGTGGCAGGCAATCGGGACGCACTCCGGAGGGTGCTGGAGACCATTCGTCCCATTGTCGTGCGGTATTGCCGCGCGAGGGTGGGTTCGACGGAGCGCAGTGGCCTCTCAGCAGATGACGTTGCCCAGGAGGTTTGCTTGGCCGCCATAACGGCGCTGCCGCGCTACAAGGATCAGGGACGACCGTTCCTCGCCTTTGTGTACGGCATCGCGGCGCACAAGGTCGCTGACGCACATCGCGCAGCGGGCAGGAACCGCTCCGACCCGACGGATGTCGTGCCGGAACGGTTCTCGCTGGACGCCGGCCCCGAGCAGATGGCGCTGGACTCCGAGGCATCGGCCCGGATGAACAGACTGCTGGCCGTGTTGCCCGAGAAGCAACGCGAAATTCTGATCCTGCGCGTGGTCGTCGGCATGAGCGCCGAGGAGACCGCCGAGGCGGTCGGAAGCACAGCCGGCGCGGTCCGGGTCGCTCAGCACCGCGCACTGGCGCGACTGAAGGACGAGATCATGTCGAAGGGGCACGACCATGCCTGACTTCGGACGCTGGACTTCCAATGGCGGCGACCCGTCGCTCAATGAGATCAACCGCACCGACCGGTTCCTCGACGCGCTCGCCTTCGAACAGCAGGTGTACTGCAACCGATCCCGGCGAGGCCGAACTGATCAATCTGCTGTCCGGTTGGCGCGACGACATTCGCGATGCGCCGCTGACGGTTCCGGTGACGCCGCGGGATGCGGTGATCGCGTTGGACTCCGCACAGCGCACGCGTAAGCGCTCGCGCAGGACCCTGGCTCTCGTCGGGTCGACCGCCGCGGCGGTGCTGTGCCTCGGCGGCTTCGCCAGCGTCGTAGCGGGCGCGGGGCCGGGCGACTCGCTCTACGGGCTGCGCACGATGATCTTCGGTGAGCAACCGGCGACCCGGGACGATGCCGTGATGCTTGCTTCGCAGCAACTCGCCGAGGTGCAGCAGCTCGTCGACGAGGGACAGTGGGACGCCGCCCAGCAGAAGCTGCAGACGCTGACGACGACCGTCGCCACGGTCAACGACGATGTGCGCAAGCAGGAACTGGTCACCGAGTGGCAAGAGCTGACGGTGAAGGTCGACGCTCAAGACGCCGCGGCAGTCCTGCCTCCCGACGTGCCGCCACCGGTCTTCCCCGACGTGGTCGTGCTCCAGACACCGACCTCTTCCGACACCACTTCGGCCAGACGACGCCGCCGTCGGCCCCAGCGACCACGACCACGTCGCCGTCGGAGACCACGTCGCCGATCGCCGCCGACGACGCTGCCGACCCGCCGGACTTGCCGCCGACGCCGACATCGACCCGCCGCCGACGACCGACGGCGACCGCCGTCCGACGCCGACGGGTCCGCTGCCGACGCCGGAGGACCGCTGCCGACGCCGTCGGGCACCGCTGCCGACGCCGACGCCAGTGCATGCCCGCGACCCAGCCGGCGCCGTCAGCCGTCGCCGAGGCCGCCGCCGACGGCGCCGTGGCCACGCGTCGCGCGCCGCCGGTAACCGCCAGGTGGCGAGGCAGCAGGTCGAGGAGCCGCCGGCAACGGCCGAGGAACCGCCGACGGCCCAGGCGCCACCAACAACAGTCGTGGCGCCGCCACCACAGCGGCAAGCACCGCCGGTGCAACGGCAAGCACCGGTTACGACGACATTCGTGGTGCCTGAACCCGAGACTGGTTCCGGCGGCGAAGGCAGCTAACCGAGGGGTTGCGCCCTCAGCGATACCCGTCGGTGTCCGTAGTGGCCTCGTTGAGCGAGGCGTCGGCGTAGCCGCGGCAATAATCCCAGGTGACGTAGGCATCGGGTTCGGGATCGTAGGCAGGCTCGTGTGGCCGGACCGTGCCGTCGACCAGCAGTTGCAGCAGGTTGGCCCGCAGCATGTCCCAGTCGTGGTAATGGTCCTGCTGGCATTCGTCGCAGCACACGACCAGACCACGAATTCCCTTGTGCGCCAACAACGCTTCGTACACCGCGAGATCCGCCAGATCGGCCTCGACCGCAGTCCGTTCCTGCGGGTCCAGCGGCTGCCCGGGCTCCAGGGCGTCGAGCGCAGCCGACGGGTCGCACGGGTCGTCGGCGAACGGATCGGGCGGCAAACCCGGCGGGAGGTGGTCGCGCACGACTCCACATTACGCAGCCGCCCACATTTCGCGCCAGCCGTCCGCCCGGCATGGCGCAAACGCGGAGTGTGGCGCGGAACCGGCGACGTCAATGCCGATAAGATGGGGAATCTAGCTCGTCTGTCCCGGGAGGCCCCACCCATGTCGATCGCCGAAAGCAGCCTTCCCCTCGCCGTTCCGGTGCCTACCGGTGGCGATGATCCGACGAAGATCGCGATGCTCGGCCTCACCTTCGACGATGTGCTGCTGCTGCCTGCCGCCTCCGATGTGGTGCCCGCCACAGCCGACACCTCCAGCCAGCTGACCAAGCGGATCCGACTGAGGGTCCCGCTCGTCAGCTCCGCGATGGACACCGTGACCGAGTCGCGGATGGCCATCGCGATGGCCCGCGCCGGCGGCATGGGTGTCCTGCATCGAAACCTGCCCGTCGCCGAACAGGCCGGCCAGGTCGAGACCGTCAAGCGTTCCGAGGCGGGCATGGTCACCGACCCCGTCACGTGCTCACCGGACAACACGCTGGCCGAGGTCGACGCGATGTGCGCGCGATTCCGGATCTCGGGGCTGCCGGTCGTCGACTCGCTCGGCTCCCTTGTCGGGATCATCACCAACCGCGATATGCGATTTGAGGTCGACCAGTCCAAGCCGGTGTCCGAGGTGATGACCAAAGCACCGTTGATCACTGCGCAAGAGGGTGTTTCGGCCGAAGCGGCCCTAGGTCTGTTGCGCCGCCACAAGATTGAGAAGCTGCCGATCGTCGACGGCCACGGCAAGCTGACCGGGCTCATCACCGTCAAGGACTTCGTCAAGACCGAGCAGTTCCCGTTCGCCACCAAGGACAGTGACGGCCGGCTGCTCGTTGGCGCTGCTGTCGGTGTCGGCGACGACGCGTGGACGCGGGCGATGACGCTGACGGACGCGGGCGTCGACGTCGTCATCGTGGATACCGCGCACGCCCACAACCGCGGCGTGCTGGACATGGTGCATCGTGTGAAGACGGCGGTCGGCGACCGCGTCGAGGTGATCGGCGGCAACGTTGCCACCCGCGCCGCAGCGGCCGCCCTCGTCGACGCGGGCGCCGACGCGGTCAAGGTAGGTGTCGGTCCCGGTTCCATCTGCACCACCCGCGTGGTGGCGGGCGTCGGCGCACCGCAGATCACCGCAATTCTGGAGGCCGTCGCCGCGTGCGCGCCCAAGGGGATTCCAGTGATCGCCGACGGCGGGCTGCAGTACTCGGGCGACATTGCCAAGGCGCTGGCCGCGGGCGCATCGACCGCCATGCTGGGCTCGCTGCTCGCCGGCACGGCCGAGTCGCCGGGCGAGTTGATCTTCGTCAACGGCAAGCAGTTCAAGAGCTACCGCGGCATGGGGTCGCTTGGGGCCATGGCCGGGCGTGCGGGTGCGAAGTCGTACTCCAAGGACCGCTATTTCCAGGACGACGCGCTGTCCGAGGACAAGCTGGTGCCCGAGGGCATCGAGGGGCGAGTGCCGTTCCGAGGTCCGCTGTCGACGGTGATTCATCAACTCACCGGCGGGCTGCGCGCCGCCATGGGCTACACGGGCTCGGCCACCATCGAGCACTTGCAGCAGGCACAGTTCGTACAGATCACCGCTGCGGGTTTGAAGGAGAGCCACCCGCACGACATCGCGATGACCGTCGAGGCGCCGAACTACTACACCCGCTGACGCGCGCTCGCGCGAGGAAGCAAAACACGGAGGGGGCTCACTCGCTGATGAGCGCTTGCGCGAAGAGGAGATGGCTCAGTGCGTGACACAGTTGAAATCGGCATGGGCCGAACCGCCCGTCGCACTTACGAACTCGACGACATCAACATTGTGCCGTCGCGCCGCACCCGGTCGTCCCAGGATGTCTCGACAGCCTGGCAATTGGATGCGTACCGGTTCGAGATCCCGGTCGTCGCGCACCCGACCGACGCGCTGGTGTCGCCGGAGTTCGCCATCGAAATGGGCCGTCAAGGCGGTCTGGGCGTGCTGAACGGCGAGGGCTTGATCGGCAGGCACGCCGACGTCGAGGAGAAGATCGCGCAGGTCATCGCAGCGGCCGAGAAGGAGCCCGAACCGTCGGCGGCGATCCGGCTGCTGCAACAACTGCATTCCGCGCCGTTGGACCCCGACCTGCTGGGGGCCGCGGTGGCGCGGATCCGTGAAGCCGGGGTGACGACAGCGGTTCGGGTCAGTCCGCAGAACGCTCAGGCGCTGACGCCGGTGCTCGTCGCCGCGGGCGTCGACCTGCTGGTCATCCAGGGCACGATCATCTCCGCCGAGCGGGTCGCCCAGGATCACGGAGTCGGCGAACCGTTGAACCTGAAGACCTTCATCTCCGAACTCGACATTCCGGTGGTGGCCGGCGGTGTGCTCGACCACCGCACCGCCCTGCACCTCATGCGTACCGGCGCGGCAGGCGTCATCGTCGGCTACGGGTCGACCAGCGGTGTCACCACCAGCGACGAAGTGCTCGGGATCAGCGTGCCGATGGCGACCGCGATCGCCGACGCTGCCGCCGCGCGGCGCGAATACCTCGACGAGACCGGCGGCCGCTACGTGCACGTGCTGGCCGACGGCGACATCCACACCTCCGGTGACCTGGCCAAGGCCATTGCCTGTGGCGCGGACGCCGTGGTGCTCGGCACCCCGTTGGCGACCGCCGCCGAGGCGCTCGCAGGGGGCTGGTTCTGGCCCGCCGCGGCAGCGCACCCGTCGCTGCCGCGCGGCGCTCTGCTGCAGGTGGCTCTCGGCGAACGGCCGTCGCTGGCACAGGTGCTGACCGGTCCGTCAGACGATCCCTTCGGCTCGCTCAACCTCGTCGGAGGTCTGCGGCGATCGATGGCCAAGGCCGGTTATTGCGACCTCAAGGAGTTCCAGAAGGTCGGCCTGGCCGTCGGCGACTGACCGGTTTTGCTACGCCGGGCGTCAATTCAGAAGAAGTGCAATTAGAAGCCGAGTAAGGGTCACCTGACTAGTAGTTACTGGCCGGTAAGTAGATACTTGGCTAATGAAGCCTGACTATGACGTCTTGGTCATCGGCTCCGGGTTCGGGGGCAGTGTGACCGCACTGCGGCTCACCGAGAAGGGCTATCGCGTCGGCGTTCTCGAGGCCGGTCGCCGGTTCGCCGACGAGGAGTTCGCGAAGACTTCGTGGAACTTGCGCAAGTTCCTGTGGGCACCGAAGCTCGGGATGTACGGCATCCAGAGAATCCACCTGCTGCGCAATGTGATGATCCTGGCCGGCGCAGGTGTTGGCGGGGGATCGCTCAACTACGCGAACACCCTGTACGTGCCGCCGGACGCGTTCTTCAACGACCCACAGTGGAAGCAGATCACTGACTGGCGTAGCGAGCTGACCCCGCATTACGACCAGGCGCAGCGGATGCTCGGCGTGGTCGAGAACCCGACTTTCACCGACGCCGACCGCGTCATGAAAGAGGTCGCCGCCGACATGGGCGTCGAGGACACGTTCGTTCCGACGCCCGTTGGTGTGTTCTTCGGTCCCGACGGCATCAAGGCGCCGGGCAAAACCGTGCCGGATCCGTACTTCGGCGGCGCGGGCCCGGCACGCACCGGCTGCATCGAATGCGGTTCCTGCATGACGGGTTGCCGGTACGGCGCCAAGAACACGCTGTTGAAGAATTACCTCGGCCTGGCGGAAAAGGCTGGGGCAGAGATCCTTCCGATGACAACCGTGACGAGCTTCTCGCAACGTTCCGACGGCCTGTGGGATGTGCGCACCGCGCGCACCGGCAGTCTGCTGCGTAAGCGTCGCAAGCTCACCGCGACTCACGTGGTGCTTGCGGCCGGCACGTTCGGCACGCAGAAGCTGCTGTTCAACATGCGCGACAAGGGCAAGCTTCCGAAGCTCTCGGAGAAGCTCGGTGTGTTGACCCGAACCAACTCGGAGTCGATCGTCGGCGCGGGACGTTTCGAAGTCTCACCCGATCTCGACCTCACCCATGGCGTGGCGATCACGTCGTCGATCCATCCGACCTCAGACACCCACATCGAGCCGGTGCGGTACGGCAAGGGCAGCAATGCAATGGGCCTGCTGCAGACGCTGATGACCGACGGTGCGGGCCCCTCGGGATCGGACGTTCCACGGTGGCGACAGTTCTTCGTGCAGGCAGGCCAGAACCCCCGCAAGCTGCTGCGGCTGCTGAACCCGCGCAAGTGGAGCGAGCGGACCATGATCGCGCTGGTCATGCAGCACCTCGACAACTCCATCACGACTTATACGCGTCGCACCAAGTTCGGCTTCCGGCGGCTGGACAGTAAGCAGGGCCACGGCGAGCCCAACCCGACGTGGATCCCGGTGGGCAACGAGGTCACGCGCCGGATCGCCAAGAAGATCGACGGCGTCGCGGGCGGCACGTGGGGCGAACTGTTCAACATCCCACTAACCGCGCACTACCTCGGTGGTGCCGCGATCGGTGACACCGCCGAGCACGGTGTCATCGACCCGTATCAGCGGGTGTACAACTACCCGACGCTCTCGGTGCACGACGGCGCATCGATCTCGGCGAATCTCGGTGTGAACCCGTCTCTCTCGATCACCGCGCAGGCAGAACGCGCCGCGTCGTTGTGGCCCAACAAGGGTGAGGTGGATCAACGCCCGGCGCAGGGTGAGCCCTACAAGCGTCTTGCGCCGATCCCGCCGAATCACCCCGTCGTCCCTGTCGACGCTCCCGCGGCGCTGCGCCACCTGCCGATCGAGCCGGTCAGCTCGGCAGGTTAGAACGCCCGACCGCGGGGTACACCCTGCGGGTGCGTACCGCCTACCACGAGCAGCTCGACGAAATGCGAGCACATCTCGTCGAGATGTGCGGGCTCGCCGCGGCGGCGATGGAGCACGCCACCCGCGGGTTGCTCGACGCCGACCTGTCGCTGGCCGAACAGGTCATCGCCGACCATGAACACATCGTCGCCATAAGTGTTCGGGCCGAGGCCGCGGCGCTGCGGCTGCTGGCCCTTCAGCAACCCGTCGCCGGTGATCTGAGGTCGATCGTCGGGGCGATCCACATCGGGGCCGACATCGAACGGATGGGTGCGCTTGCGGTGCACGTTGCGAGGATCTCGCGGCTGCGGCATCCCGATTGCGCGTTGCCGGATGACGTCCGCGCCAGCTTCACCGAAATGGGAATCCGGGCAGTCCAATTGGCCAGCACCGCGCAAGAGGTGCTGGTATCGGGTGACCACGGCAAGGCGGCCAGCCTTCGCGATCAAGACGATGCCGTCGACGCTGAGCACCGGCGCCTGTTCACGCTGCTGATCGACCACAAGTGGCAGGACGGGGTCTGCTCCGCGGTCGACGTCGCACTGCTGGGTCGCTACTACGAACGGTTCGCCGACCACGCCGTCGAGATCGGCAGGCGCGTTGTCTTCGAGGAGACCGGCGGCCTGCCCGGCTCGAAACAGATGGCCTAGAACTCCCTGCGCCGCAAAGGTTCACGGCCGAGAGGCTGTTTCGGCTCGGGGAGAAGCGGCTTCCGTTTGCGAAGCGCAACCGTCGACGCATCGTGCGTGCTGAGTTCGAGCTCCTCGCCCGCATGACGGATCGTCAGCGCGGCATGCGGCCCGTCGCGGACGATGTAGGTGACGTTCTCGTGATTGACATCCACGGTGAGCCGGAAATCCTTCCAGCGCAGTCGGAATCGCAGCCGCGAAATCCCCGTGGGTAGTTGCGGGTCGAGCGAGAGCACGCCGTCGTCGTCGCGCAGGCCACCGAACCCCGCCACCAGCGCCGTCCACGCTCCGGCCAGTGAGGCCATGTGCAGACCGTCGCGGGTGTTGTGGTGCAGATCGCGCAGATCGATCAGCGCCGCCTCGTGGGTGTAATCGTGCGCGAGCTCCAGATGGCCGACGTCGGCGCACATCACCGCCTGTGTGCAGGCGGACAGCGAGGAGTCACGAGTGGTGCGGCGCTCGTAGTAATCGACGTTGTGCGCCTTCTGTTCCGGTGTGAAGCAGTGACTCCGCCAATGCATTGCCAGCACCAGATCTGCTTGCTTGATCACCTGTGATGGGTACAACCGCACATACGGCTCGTGCAACAACAGAGGGTAGGACGGACTGGCCGAGAAGTCCCACTCGCGGAGCGTGGTGAACCCCGCGCATTGCGGATGGACACCGAGCTCCTCGTCGAACGGGATGTGCGCGTCGTCAGCCGCGTCACGCCAGTCGGCCATCTCAGCAGCGGTCACTCCCAGCTCGTCGGCGCCGTCGGGGTGACGCAGGCAGGCCTCGGCCGCTGTGCGAAGGTTGTGCGCCGCCATGAGATTGGTGAACACGTTGTCTCGCACCACGGCGGTGTACTCGTCCGGCCCGGTCACACCGTCGAGGTGCCACACCCCGTGCCGGTCGTGATGCCCTAGGCAGACCCACAGCCGCGCGGTCTCAACTAGGACCGCGAGCCCGCAATCGGCCTCCAGTGCCTCGTCGCCGGTGACGATGCGATAGCGCTCGAACGCCATCGCGATGTCGGCGTTGACATGCCACGCGGCTGTGCCCGCGGGCCAGTACGCCGAACACTCCTGACCGCGGATCGTGCGCCACGGGAATGCGGCACCGGTGAGGTCGAGTTGCGAGGCGCGCTCCCTGGCCATATCCAGCGTCGACGCCCGCCAGCGCAGCGCGTCGGCAGCCGCGTGCGGCGCGGTGTAGGTGAGCAGTGGCAGCACGTATCCCTCGGTGTCCCAGAACGCGTGACCGTCGTAGCCGGTGCCCGTCAGCCCCTTGCCCGCGATCGCCCGGCGTTCGGCGCGTGCACTGGCCTGCAAGACGTGGAATAGCCCGAAACGCACGGCCTGCTGGCTGTCGGGGTCGCCCTCGACCTCCACATCGGCGCTGTCCCAGAATTCGTCGAGATACTCGCGCTGCGCCTGCAGCAGGCCGTCCCATCCGGTGTAGCGGGCACCGCTGACCGCTCCTGCCGCTTGGTCCTTCAACGCCGGACGGGACCGCAGGCTCGACCAGCCGTAGGCGAGGTACTTGAGGATGCGCACCTTCTGACCGGGCCGCAGGCCACAGATCACGGTGGTGCGAGCCACGTCCTCCCTGGCTTCGGTGTGGACCTCGACCCGCCCGGGTACCTCGACGTCGTGGTCCATGGCGGCGGCCATCATCAACTCGCTCACGCGCGTGCGGTGAACCAGAAGTGCTCCACTATCGGTGTTTTCGTGGTGAACGGCGACCAGCGGATTGTTGAGCACGG
This sequence comes from uncultured Actinomycetota bacterium, assembly GCA_963720345.1. Lineage (GTDB taxonomy): Bacteria > Actinomycetota > Actinomycetes > Mycobacteriales > Mycobacteriaceae > Mycobacterium. Next base: position 306,955 of record CAVRFN010000033.1, on the reverse strand, counting down.
CCGATACCCGCGGATCCCTGGACGTCTCCGGCTGGTCTTCGTTGGCGACCAACTCGGACTGAACGGTGACGCGGACGAATTCGTCGATCGCCTCCACGGTGTATTCGATCGCGGCGACGCTGCGTTGGACGAGCGACACCAGCCGGGTGGACACCACCCTGACCTGTTTGCCGCTTGGTGACCGCCAGTGCGTTGTGCGTGTCAGCGTGCCCGCGCGCATGTCGAGCACCCGTTCATGGTCGAGCAGGTCGCCGTACCGCACATCGAACGGCTCATCGTCGACCAGAAGGCGCAGCAGCTTGCCGTTGGTGACGTCGACGATCGTCTGGCCGCCTTCCGGATAACCGAAGCCCGCCTCGGCATACGGCAACGGACGCACTTCGTAGAACGAGTTCAGGTATGTGCCCGGCAGGCCGTGCGGCTCGCCCTCGTCGAGATTGCCGCGAAGACCGATGTGACCGTTCGACAGGGCGAACAGTGATTCGGCTTCGTCCAACCGGTCGAGGTCGAGCTCGGTTTCGCGGACATGCCAGGGTTCAACGGGAAATCTGCCGCCGTCCGTGATCATCGCGTCATCAGCTCCGCGAGGTCGGTGACCACGACGTCAGCGCCGTTGTGCCGCAGTGCATCTGCCTGCCCGACGCGGTCGACGCCGACGACGTAGCCGAAATTGCCCGCACGGCCGGCTTCGACTCCCGAGAGAGCGTCCTCGAAGACGACGGCCTCTGCCGGCGTGACGTCGAGCAGCTCTGCGGCGCGCAAGAAGGAGTCGGGTGCTGGTTTTCCCGCGATGTTCTGCTCCCGCATCGTCACCCCGTCCACGCGGTGCTGGACGAATCTGTCGAGCCCGGTCAGCTCGAGTACCTCGCGTGTATTGGCGCTCGACGACACCACCGCGATGCCCAACCCCGCCTTCGCGGCCGCCTCGAGGTAGCGGCGCGATCCGTCGAAGACCTCGATCCCGTCGGTGTGCAGGGTGTGCTGAAACATCTCGTTCTTGCGATTCCCGAGGCCGAAGACCGTCCTGGCCTCTGCTCCGTCGTCCGGACTGCCATCGGGTAGATCGATGCCCCTGCTGGCGAGAAAGGACCGGACCCCGTCCTCGCGCTTTTTGCCGTCGACGTACTTCAGGTAGTCGGTGTCGATGTCGAAACGGCACGAATGGGGTCCCCGCGCGCTCTGCGTCCGCCTTGAGAAAGTCGTCGAACATCGACTTCCAGGCCTTCTTGTGCACGCTGGCGGTGTCCGTAAGCACTCCGTCGAGGTCGAAAAGGATGGCACGGATCCGTTCCGGTAGGCCGAGCACTGGGTACCTCGCTTTGCTCTGATGGCGATCTTTCGGGTCGCGCCTCCACTTCACCATTACCAACCATTCCCAATTTCGTCCCCGGGCATACTTGGGCACTGATGGACCTGACGGGCGTGCGCTGGGAAGCGGTCACCGAAATCTCGCTGAGGACCACCGCGCGGGGGCCGTCCGAGGAGGACGTGTTCTTCGTCTTCACCTACGAGGAAGGCGCGCCGCTGGCCATCGGGCTCGGTGACAGCGATTACCTGCTGCCCCGCCTACAGGGTCTGCCGGGGTTCGACAACGAGGCCTTCATCCGGGCCATGGCCACCAGCGCAGAAGGCTCGTGGGTGCTGTGGCAGCGCTGACTAGACTATCCGGGTGACAACAGGTTCTCCCCGTCCCGTGTTGGTCGTCGACTTCGGAGCGCAATATGCGCAGCTGATCGCTCGCCGCGTCCGCGAAGCGCGCGTCTACTCCGAGGTGATTCCGCATACCGCGACCGTGGACGAGATCAAGGCCCGCGACCCGCAGGCCATCGTGCTGTCGGGCGGCCCCTCGAGTGTGTACGAAGACGGCGCGCCGCAATTGAATGCCGAGGTGTTCGACCTGGGGGTGCCGGTATTCGGCATCTGTTACGGCTTTCAGGCGATGGCGCAGGCGCTTGGGCGGTACCGTCGCCCGCACCGGCACCAGCGAGTACGGCCGCACTCAACTGGAAGTGACTGGGGGAGAACTCCATTCCGATCTACCCACCACCCAGCCGGTGTGGATGAGCCACGGTGACGCCGTCACCGCCGCGCCCGAGGGCTTTGAGGTGGTCGCCACCAGCTCCGGTGCACCCGTCGCAGCTTTCGAGAACCGGGCCAAGGGCCTGGCAGGAGTGCAGTACCACCCCGAGGTGATGCACACCCCGCACGGCCAGCAGATACTCAGCCGGTTCCTCCACGAATTCGCCGGTATCGACTCGACGTGGACGCCTGCGAACATCGCCGACGCGCTCGTCGAACAGGTGCGCGACCAGATCGGCGACGGGCGGGCGATCTGCGGCCTGTCCGGCGGCGTGGACTCCGCGGTGGCCGCCGCACTGGTGCAGCGGGCCATCGGTGACCGGCTGACGTGCGTATTCGTCGACCACGGTCTGCTGAGGGCAGGGGAACGGGCGCAGGTCCAGCGTGACTTCGTCGCCGCTACCGGCGCGAATCTGGTCACCGTCGACGTCGCCGACCGATTCCTGGAAGCGCTTTCCGGGGTGACCGACCCCGAGGGCAAGCGCAAGATCATCGGCAGGCAGTTCATCCGCGCTTTCGAGGGTGCGGTGCCGAGATATCGTGGGGGATACAGGTTCTGAGGTCGACTTTCTGGTGCAGGGCACGTTGTATCCCGATGTGGTCGAGTCCGGCGGCGGGTCGGGAACCGCGAACATCAAGAGCCACCACAACGTCGGCGGGCTGCCCGACGACCTGAAGTTCAAACTCGTCGAACCGCTGCGGCTGCTGTTCAAGGACGAGGTGCGCGCGGTCGGCCGAGAACTCGGCCTGCCCGAGGAAATCGTTGCGCGCCAACCGTTCCCGGGTCCGGGACTTGGCATCCGGATTGTCGGCGAGGTGACCGCTGCGCGGCTGGAAACATTGCGGCGTGCCGACTCGATCGCGCGGGAGGAACTGACCGCCGCCGGTTTGGACAACCAGATCTGGCAGTGCCCGGTGGTGCTGCTTGCCGGAGTCCGCTCGGTGGGAGTGCAGGGCGACGGCCGCACCTATGGTCATCCGATCGTGCTGCGCCCGGTGTCCAGCGAGGACGCGATGACCGCGGACTGGACGCGCGTGCCCTACGAGGTTCTGGAGCGCATCTCCACGCGCATCACCAACGAGGTCCGCGAGGTCAACCGCGTGGTGCTGGACATCACCAGCAAGCCGCCCGGCACCATCGAGTGGGAGTGATCAGGGGTTCTCGTCCGTCGCTGGTTCCTTCTCGATGAATTCGCCGAGGATCTGACCCACGGTCGTCTCGATCGTCGATTCGATGGAGAAGGCCAACGTGGCCGACACCGCCGAGACGGCCTGGGTGCGAAAGCGCACCAGCATCGTGATCAGTTCGGCCACTTCGGTATCCGGCGGTAGCGCGGCACCCGGGTTGACGCGGTGCAGGACCTCCTCGATACCGGCCTGCACCAGCATTCCACTGATCTGATCGAGCAGTGGCGAGATCTGTTCGTGTAGGTCGATGAGTTTGTCGGTGGCTGACACCGTACTGTCTGATCTCGTTGAACGCCTCGATCAGCTTGGGGCGCACCACAACCGCCTCGCCGTCTTCCAGCTTGATCACGCCCAGCCCGACCATGCGGTCGAATCCGGGGTCGTCATCGACCAGCCGCCGGGCATCGGCGACGCTCATCCGCTCGGGCTTTTCCGTCGCCCAGCTGCCCGCGATCGCCGATTCGATTCCCAGCATGTCGCCCAGGTTCTTGCCCTGCTCCCAGGCGCCGACAGCATCTCGTGGACGTGGGCGATGTTGTAGCCGCGGTCCAGCATCGAGGTGATCAGCCGCAGCCGCGTCAGGTGTGTGTCGTTGAACAGCGCGATTCGCCCGACGCGCAACGGCGGGTGCAGCAGTCCGCGGTCGCGGTACACCCGGATATTGCGGGTCGTGGTGCCTGCCATGCGCGCGAGATCGTCGATGCGGTACTCGCCGGAGGTCGCGTCGGGGTGCGGATGCAGCACCGCCGCGTCGAACAACTGCGATACGGCGGTCTCGATGACGTCGCGGGAGCCGCGCCGCACGCGTCGAGGGGCGCGCCGCAGGCCTTTCAAGATCGCCGAAATCGCCCCCGCCTGTTGGCGCGGTGGCCTGTCCGGCGGATTGGTCATGCGCTCGAGAGAGCACCGCGGCCGGTGCGCGCGCCGTGCTCTACGGCGACGTAGTCGGGGAATCGGAAGTCGCGCATCTGACGAAGATACTGCGTGGCGAAGCCGGGGTACATCGAGGCGTTGAAGCCGTCGGCCGTCAGATACCAGCTGCTGCATCCCGACATCCACGTCGTCTTGGTCAAGCGCTGCTGGATGCGCTCGTTGTAGCGCTGCTGGACGTCTTTGCGCACATCCAGATACTTCAGGTTCTCCTGCAGAATCGTGGTGATGCCGCTGACCGCATAGTCGAGTTGGCCCTCGACATAGACCAGCAGTGAGTTGTGGCCGGGCCCGGAGTTGGGTCCCGTCATGAAGAACAGATTGGGATAACCGTGGGCGTTGATGCTCTTGTAGGCCTGCGCACCCGCTGCCCACTCCTGCGACAGTGAGCGGCCGCCGATGCCGGTGACCTCATACGGCGGTCCCGTCAGATGCACGTCGTAACCGGTGGCGAAGACGATGCAGTCCAGATGGTGTTCGACACCGTCGCTGGTGCGAATGCCCACCGGACTGACGGTGGCGATGGGCCAGTCGATCAGTTTGCAGTTGTCCTGCTGCAGCGCCGGATAGTAGTCGCTGGACACGAGCATTCGCTTGCAGCCAGGGGTGAAGTTCGGTGTCAGCTGCCGCCGCAGCCACGGGTCCTTGACCTGCCTGCGCAGGTGGGCCTTGCCCAGTCTGGCGACCAGCCCTGTCAGCGGCGTGTCCCACACCAGTGCCGTCGCGGTGATCTCGTGGCCCCAGAAAAGCGCCTGGCGCGCAAGCTCTTGAACGGCAGGCACTTTGGCGAACAGAGTCTGGGCCGCGGCGGGCATCGCGACATCGAGTCGCGGCATCACCCAGCCGGGCGTGCGCTGGAAGACCTTGACGAACTCGGCCTGCTTGACCAACTCGGGCACGATCTGCACGGCACTGGCGCCGGTACCGATGACCGCGACGCGCTTACCGGAGAAGTCGTAGTCGTGGTCCCACCGCGCGCTGTGGATGGTGTGACCCTGGTAGGTGTCGAGGCCGCGGATGTCGGGCAGCTTGTGGTCGGGCAGCGGGCCCGATGCCAGCACGACGGTGCGGGCACGAACGGGCTTGCGGCCCTTTGTCTTCACCGTCCAGACGCCGGTCTTCTCGTCGAATTCGAGTCCGTTGACCTCCACGCCGAACTGGATCCGGCGTCCGATGTCGAACTTCTCGGCCATGTCCTCGATGTGCCGGCAGATCTCGTCGGCAGGGGAGTAGGCCCGGGACCACGACGAGTTCTTGACGAAGGAGTAGGAATACAGCAGCGACGGAACATCGCACGCCGCACCGGGATACGTGTTGTCCCGCCAGGTGCCGCCGACGCGGTCGCTGCGCTCCAGGATGACGAAATCGTCGACGCCGGCCTGGCTGAGCTTGATCGCCGCGCCGATGCCGGTGAATCCGGCGCCGACGATGAGGGTGTCGTAGATGTGGGTGCTCATCGATCAGGCCGCCGGCTCGTGGGTGACCTCTTTGACCCAGCTCGGTACCGACGGCAGCAGCGGCCGCGGATACCGGTCGGAGATCCAGACCATCGAGTTGGCCAGCAGATGGTAGGGGTGGCGCGGGTTGGTCACCACTCCGGCGTAGCGCCGCAGGAACAGGTATGTCGGTACCCGCTGGGTGTATTGGCCGCGATCGCCGAGTTCCTTGAATCGCTTCACGGCTCTGTACAGTCGCTCGGGCTCCATGCCCATCTCGGTGATCTCGTTGCGGATCCTGTTGATCAGCGGTGCGCCCATGATCGCGCCGATGATGAGACCCGGCGTGGCGTTGTGGCCGACGAAGTCGATCAGCAGCCGCCGGATCTTGGCGTGCCCGATCATGTCGAGCACCTCGAAATCGACCACGAGATGCCGGGATTCGTCGTTGTTGATCTTCTCGAAGACCTGGTGGCACACGGGGTCGGCCACCTCGTCGAGCAGGAACTTGAGCAGCGCGCCGTCGAGCGCGACCTCGAGCATCGGAATGACCGTGCCGAGCAACGACAGCGGCATGTCGTCTGCCCAGCGGTCCAGCCAATCGATGGCGAGCCGGATGTTGACGTTGGGCTCGGGGACTTCGCCGTCTTCGAGCATGCCCCAGCGCTTCATCAGTGCGAGTTCGGCATTGGCGTGCCGCTGCTCCTCGGCGTGGAAGTAGCGATAGATCTCGGCGATCGTCGGCGTCGGCGCCTTCTTGGCGAGTGCGGCGAAGCCGCGGGCGCCGATGTTCTCGATCCAGCAGAGGTCGGCCATGAAGGCCTTGAGCTTGGGCCGCTGTTCGTCGGTGATCATCTCGGCGCCCGGTGCATCCCAGTCGATGTCGGCCAGCGCCCACTGCCGGTCCTTGATCTTCGTCGAGCATCACGTCCATGTTGATGGCCATCTGATCCTCCTACGGAGTTGTCACTCGGGTGGTGAGGCCGACGGCGCGGGTGTACACCGTCGGGGTGAGACGCTTGATGCCCCAGCCGATTCGGGCGTCGGGTTGCGGCATGCAGTAGAGGCCGCCGCGGTCGAGGGTGTCCAGGCACGTGCGGGCCACCCGTTCGGGAGAGAAGCCGGTCCAGCGCATCAGCCGATCGGCCAGCTGCGTTGACCTGTCGGAGATCCGGCCCGCGTCGACGATATTGGTCTTGACGAAGGTCGGGCACAGCACGGTCACGTTGACGCCGGTGCCGGACAGTTCGGCGGCCAGCGTCTCCGACAGGGACAGCGTGCCCGCCTTGCTGACGTTGTAGGCGGCCATCCCCGGTGCGGCGCCGAACGCCGCAGCCGACGCGACGTTGATGATTCCGCCGTAGTCCCGGCCTCGCGCAGGATGGGCGCGAAGACGTGGCAGCCGTGGATCGGTCCCCAGAGGTTGATGTCGAGCACCCACTGCCAGTCGTCGAGGCTCATCTCGCCGATGGGGAGGCCGCCCGCACCCACTCCGGCGTTGTTGATCACCACGGTGGGCGGGCCGCCGAACCAGGACTGCGCCTCCTTGGCGAGCACTGTGACGTCGTCGATCTCGCGAGACGTCGCAGCGCAGCGACGTCGCCTCGCCGCCGTCGGCGATGATCGCGTCGGCGGTGGCGCGCGCCGGCGTCCTCGTCGATGTCGCTGCACACCACCCGGCCGCCTCGTTTGGCGAGTTCGACGGCGAATGCCGCACCGATGCCGCTGCCCGCGCCGGTGATGACTGCCGCGGCGTCATGGCTGCGTTTCTTCGACGATCCGAACAGGCCCACGCCCGTCACCCCGCTGCCTGGTCGATGGTGTTGTCGCGCAACGCCTGTGAGACGAACGTTGCCATTCGGCGCATCGCCGGTCGTGCCTCGGGGGTCAGCCGTGGAAGCGCCTGGAAGACGTGCACCTGATCGGGCCACACCTGCAGTTCGCAGGTTCCGCCCGCGGTGCGGATGTCCGCGGCGAGGGCGCGAGCATCGGCCCGCAGCATCTCGGCGCCACCGGCCTGGATCAGCGTGGGCGGCATGCGGCGGCCCCCGGCGACGTCGAGGGTCAGCCGATGATGGCGCAGATCGGTTCCGGTGCAGTACAAGCCGATGAGCTTCGCGGCATCCGCGGCCCGGATTGCCGGGTCGCTCCGCAGTGCCTCGCGGGCGCGGGCCAGCCCGAAGGTGAGATCGAACAGCGGGGAGAACAGTGCCATCGCGGCCGGATGCGGGACATCGGGCTGCAACAGCAGGTCGACGGCGAGGTGGCCGCCCGCGGAATCGCCGGCGATCACCATCTGGTCGGGGTCGAGGCCGCATTCGGTGCGCAACCAGTCCCAGCCCGCGCGCACGTCGTCGGCGGCGGTGGGGAAGCGGTACTTCGGTGCCAGCCGGTAATCGATGCAGAACACCGGAAGTCGCGTCAGCCGGGACAGCCAGGCGGTCAGCCTGCGGTGGGTTCGCGGTGAACACAGCGCGTAACCGCTGCCGTGGATGTAGTAGATGGCACGCTCGTCGGTGATCGTCCTGCGTCGGGCCGCGCACCCATTCCCCGACCACCCGGCGGCCGTCGGCGAGTCGGACGTCCACGTGTTCGACGCGGGTGCCCGCCAGCGATGGCCCGAAGGTGTCCATGACGCGCGCCACGATCTGCCGTGACGCCCATAGTCCCCAGGCTCGCTCGGGTGGCAGCACCGCGCTGATCTGCCGCAATGTCACGCTGCTGATCGTGGCGGCACCGCGGGATCGCAGCGATCCACGGGTGGGAAGGGACTGCTCGGGCATTCGGACCTCCATTGGTCGAGCGCACGATGAGTACACCCCCAATTGGTGACATTTGTCAATGTCAACATTCGGGCGTTGCCAATTCGCGACGTGACGAAAGGGGGCTTACCGCGGCGGGTCGCCGCGCCAGCTGAAACTGTTGACGTACTTGCCCATATCGAGCGCCAGCTGGAGGTTGGCGGCCGAGGGCTTACCGGAACCGAAGTCCGGCCCGAAGGCGCGATACGGACCGACCGCGCCGGCAATCAGGGCCAGATCGTTCTTGATGGCGACCATCACGATGACGCGCATCCGCGAGTAGCTGGTCATCGCACCCTGCGGCCAGCAATCGGCGGCCAGCCCATACCCGTGTTGATAGCCGACCAACGTGTTCGGGATCTCGTACGCGGTCTTGGTGTCCGGGAAGGTCTGGTTCACCAGTTCGACGGCGATCTCCTTCGGGGTGCGACCGGCCGCGGGGCTGGCTGAACAACTGCATTGTGCCGCCGTCGCCGGCCTGCAGCACCGCGGTGACCCCGTTGTCGTGCTTGGAGACCTTGTAGGCCGCCCCCTCGACCGGGTACGACACCGAGAAAGCCCCGTCGGCGGAGGTGAACCGGGGGTTGATCTCCACCGCGCGGTTCATCGGCGGGCTACCGCAATCCGGCGGGCAGACATACTTGGGAGCGGGTTTGGAGATCACCGCGGACAGGCCGACCAGGCCGCCGGCCACCACGACGATCGCGATCCCCAGTACCAGCGCCACTTTTCGGAACGACGTCTTCGGCGGTTGGGTCACCTCGAACGCGCCGGATTGCAGCGAGTAGCCGGGCAGCAATCCGACGACGATCTCTCCGTCGGCGGGCTCCTCGGCGAGTCGGATCGGACGTTCGTCGCGCCGCGTCCTTCGTGATCGTCGCGACGATGCGTGCATGGCAGCACCGCACCGTGCGCAGAACGGTGCATCGGGGACAACGTGATTGCACTCCATGCACAGGATCGGTTCGTCGGTGCGGATCTCGTCCTGCGCCTCGTGCAACAGCGCCAGGTGCAGGCCGATCCGCAGCGCGAACAGCGCGAGGCCGGTCAGCGTCAGGTGCAGTGCCAATTGCAACCATTGCGGAAAGCGGGCGACGTCGACCAGACCCAGCCCGGCGTAGACGGCGATCACCACCAGCGCGATCAGGACGAGAGTCCCCCCGACGAAGCCGCGGTTCTGATCCACCTTGGTCGGCGGTCGAGTGAACCACAGCGCGGTGCCGATCAGGCCGCCGACGGCGGCGGCGGTCAGCGGCATGGCGATTCCGCGGATTCCGGCCTCGACGAGCAGTCCGTCCATTGGACGGACGCGGCTGATCATCCCGGTGGTGAACTGTGGCGCCAGCCGGGTCAGGGTGGCCGCTGCGGTGAATGTCAGGGCACCCAGCGCGCCGATCGCGTAGCCGTCCAAGGCTTCCCGGTTGCCGCGCCAGGCGAATCGGGCCACCAGCGCTGGGACCAGCATGAGCAGCATGCTGCCCACCGGCACCCCGATGCCGTCGCGCAGAATTCGTCCGCCGGCGATCCCCGCGCCCAAGCGGGACGCCATAGGCGCGGGCCACCGCGGCACCGGTCAGCAGCACCCAGCCGACGCCGAGTATGACGCCGAGTCCCACCGTCAGTGCCAACGTGCTGCGTGGGATATCGCGGGACACACCGGATTCCCGAAGGTACATGGCGAACAGCAGGGGAAGGCCGAGTGAGGCGGTCGCGATGAGAGCGGCGGGCATACGCAGCAACGTCGCGACGGTCAGGGCACCCGCCAGCAGCACCAGACCCATCAGGAACACCTTGCGCGACCGCGGCGGTAGGTGCGGGAACAGTGAACTCGTCAGCGCCGGCGAGAGCAGACGCTGTCCGGGCGCCGCGCTGAAGCTACGCGCGCGCAGCCAGTGCGGGCCGTCGCCACTTTTGTGCTCGGCCAGCGGGACGCCGCACAGTCCGCAGTATTCGCCTGCGGGCACATCGATCTGGCAGACCGGGCATTCCACCATGCCGGGCGCGGGGGCCTCATCAGGCCGCCACCTGCTGGGCGATCTGCAGGTTGCGAACCAGGTTGTCGACATCGGGGGTGCCCAGTCCGGTGACCAGGTCATAGCCCGGGGCGGCGAGGTCGACGGCGTTGCCGCCCAACGTGATATCTCGGAATGCGGGTCGTGGCGCACCCTGGGCGATGCGGTACAGCAGCGGATTGATGTCGCCGATCAGCGTGCCGCCGTTGTCGAGCAGATACTGATTCATCAACGCTGTGAGCCCGGCCCAGATGGGCGCCGACTGTGAGGTGCCCCCGCCGGCGACGATCTGGTCGTCGAGCACGATCTTCACCCCGGTGAACGGGTCGGCCACCGCGGCGATGTCCGGTGTCATCCGCTTGCCGGCGTTGCGTTCGGGCGGGACCGCGAGGGCGGCCTGACGCTGCCAGGGCGGCAGATCGAACAGTGTCGACAAGCCGCCACCGGTGCCCTGGGACAGCGGGACATCAAACCAGGTCTGCTCGGATACCCACCTTCCGTCCGCGTCGGTGGACAGCGTGGTGCCCCCGACACTGGTCATCTCGGGCAGCGAGGCGATCGAGTCGAGGCCGATGTCCTGTTCGCTGGGCGGTGACGACCAGTCTTGTCCGCCTCTGCATTCCATGCCGGCGAGATCACCGCTGGCGTTGAAGGCGGTGGTTCCGTTCGACTGGGCGGTACGCAGCGCGGACCGTACCGGAGCCAGGTCGGCGGCGGTGATGAGTTTGTCGCAGCCCCATCCGATGGAGAAGCTCCATACCGCGCCGGGGAACCGGCGGTCGGTGTCCTCGAGCATCTGGCCGATCTTGCGGTATCCGCCGCCACCTTCGACGGTTGGAAGGGCGTTCACGACGACCTTGCGGGCGTCGGGCGCAATGGCATGTGCCACTTGAAGATCCATCGACAGCTCGCCGCGTGCTTCGCCGGGCAGTCCACCGACGACCTCCGGGGTGAACTGCGGCAGGCCGAAAGTGGTGGTGAACTTGTCCAGGTCGGATTGATTGAAACCGTCGAAGGCGAATATCACGATGGTGACCCCCTTGCCGGTGATTCCGGCCCGGGCCAGATCGTCGGCGTTGTAGGTGTTCAGCAGCGCGTCGGGGGCCAACCCCTGGTCGGGGACATCAAGTGGGAAATGGTCGGGACGTGACATGTGATGCGGTGTGTAACTGAGGATTCGGCCGATCTCGGATACCTCGCCGCGCAGGTGCTCGGGTACTGAAGGCTGGTGTGGCGAGGCGTAGAAGTGCTGGCCTTTCCTTCCCTGATAGTCGCGCACGGCGACATCGAATGCCCGCTCGACGGCATCGGGTGATCCCTCGACGACCACCCAATCGTCGCCGGGACGCCACTGGACCGACAGCGCCTTTTCGCGGGCCCAGTCGATCAGGGCTTGCGGCTCTGACTGATCGGTGAGGCTGGCGGTGAGTTGGATGCTCTGCTCACGGGCCGGTCCGAGATCGGTCGACGCGGCCAGCAGCGATGCATATGGACCCTCAATTAGCCTGTCATCAAGGGTTTGCCGGCCGCACGCGCAGATCGGCGGCGAGCGCCAGGGCTCCGATGAGGAGCAGAGCCGACAGCGTGCGAGCGGTGACCGTACTCATGATTTAGCGCGACCAAGGGCGGGTCCGAACGGTGTTCGAACCCGCCCTGCTTGTCAGGTGTCGCTCAGTTATCTGTGGGTCGGGTTGTAGGTCTGCTCCGGCGCCACCACGGGGGGAGTGAAGATATTGGTGCCGTTGGGGTTGGGCTTCTTTTCGGTCGGAGTCAGCGAGGGCCCCGTGGTGGTGGTCGTGGTGGGCGATGTCTCGGGAGCCTTTTCGCTTTCGCTGCTGCACGCGGCGGTGAAGCCGATCATCGCGAGGATGGCGGCACCGCCAACCGCTGCCGAAATCCGACGACCCAGACGATTTGATGCCATGTTCGGTCCTTTACTGGAGTTCTCTATGTGGTGAATCTTCGGTCGGCGCGGGTGGCCGCGAAAACCGTGTGCAGCAGGTCCCATTTCGAGCGCGGGATCTGGTGTCAGAAACTGTAACGCAGGGCCTGTATCAGCGCATTCCCTTGATCAAGCTTACTCTGGGAGTGATTCTGTGATGCCGCTGTGGCCGTGCGTCCCCTCTTGACTGTCAAGCCGGGAAAGGTGTTTACTCAAGGTATCGAACATATGTTCGAAAAACATCTGTTTCGAATGATGCTGGAGGTGCTGCTGTGGCGGCGGCGACGGACCTGGAGCGGCACCGAAAAGGGCGTGCTGAACAGGTAGAACAGCTACGCCGCAGGATAGCCGAAGTCTCCGGGAAGACGGAAACCCCCGGTGTGCGCAGGATCTCTGCGGGTGGCTCGAATTCTGCGCAAGAAACTTTGCTGGAGATCTCGGATCCGCCGATCGGACCGTCCGCCGATGCATTGCCGGAGCAGCCGGTGCCCGGCGCCCTGCCACGGCTATTGCCAAGGGGGACAGTGGCGGTGCTGTCCGGTGCCAGGTCGCTGATGCTCAGGATGGTGGCCGCGGCCACCGCGGAAGGGGGTCATGCGGCGATCGTCGGGCAGCCCGATGTCGGCCTGCTGGCGGCTGTCGAGATGGGTGCAGATCTGAGTCGGATTGCAGTGATTCCCTACCCCGGTTCCGATCCGGTGGAGGTGGCCGCGGTTCTGTTGGACGGCCTGGATCTGGTGGTGCTGGCGCTGGCCGGCCGATCGGTGCCGATGAGCAGGGCGCGGGCCGTGACCGCTCGCGCCAGGCAGAAGGGGTGCACATTGCTGGTCACCGGAGGCGATTGGCAGGGCGCCTCGGTCCGGCTGGATGCCAGGGTCTGTGGCTACGAGATGGTCGGCGCCGGTGGCACGGGGATTCCCGGTCGGGGGCGGATCGGCCGGGTGCGGTTGGACACCCGGGCCAGGAGCCGGACTCCCGGGCAGCCGCGCATCGCAGTCGGTGGCTAGCGGTGTCGCGAGTTCTCGCGCTCTGGTGCATGGATTGGCCTGCGGTCGGCGCGGCCGCCGCGGCCGGACTGCCCGCCACCGATCCGGTGGCGGTCACCCTTGCCAACCGGGTCATCGCCTGTTCGGCAGCCGCGAGGGCGGTCGGGGTGCGGCGCGGGCTGCGCCGTCGTGAGGCGCAGGCCTGTTGCCCGCAACTGCATGTCGTCACCGCCGATCCGGCGCGCGATGCCCGCCACTTCGAGGGCGTGACCGCGGCGGTGGACGAATGGGTGCCGCGAGCGGAGGTGTTGCGGCCCGGTCTGCTTGTGGTGTCGGTCCGGGGTGCATCGCGTTACTTCGGATCCGAACAGGCGGCCGCCGAGCGACTGGTCGACGCGGTGGCCTCGGCGGGGGCCGAATGTCAGACGGGCATCGCCGATCAGTTGGCCACCGCGGTGTTCGCGGCCAGGGCGGGACGCATCGTCGAGCCGGGTCAGGACGCATCGTTCCTGTCCGTGCTGTCCATCCGGCAGCTGGCCACCGAGCCCAGTCTTTCCGGAGCCGGTCGTGAGGATCTGGCAGACCTGCTGTGGCGGATGGGAATCCGCACCATCGGGCAGTTCGCCGAGTTGTCGCGAACCGATGTGGCCTCCCGGTTCGGTGCGGATGCGATCAGTGCCCACCGGTTCGCGTGCGGGGAGTCCGACCGTGGACCGTCCGGGCGGGATCTTCCTCCGGAGCTGGATGCCGTGATGAACTGCGATCCGCCGATCGATCGGGTGGATGCGGCGGCCTTCGCCGGTCGTTCCCTGGCCGGTGAACTGCACCGCAGCCTGGAAGGCGCCGGGGTGGGCTGCACCCGGCTGGCCATCCAGGCCGTCACCGCCAACGGTGAAGAGCTGAATCGGGTTTGGCGTTGCGCGGAACCCCTGACCGAGGATGCCACCGCTGATCGGGTGCGCTGGCAACTGGACGGCTGGCTGACCCGGCGCCGTGACGACCGGCCGACTGCCCCCGTCGTGGTGCTGCGCCTGCATCCGGTGGAAGTGGTGTCGGCGGGAGCTCTACAGCTTCCGCTCTGGGGATCATCCGGCGACGACGACCGGTTGCGCGCCCGCCGGGCACTGGTGCGGGTGCAGGGTCTGTTGGGGCCCGAAGCGGTTCAGGTGCCGGTGCTCAGTGGTGGCCGTGGACCGGCGGAGCGCATCACTTTCACCGCGCTGGGGGACGAGCCGGTTCCGCAGGCCGACCCGACTCAGCCTTGGCCGGGTCAACTGTCCGAGCCCTCGCCGGTGGTATTGCTCGATGATCCGGTGGAAGTCCTTGACGCACAAGGAAGGCCGGTGCGGGTAACGCATCGTGGGTTGTTCTCTTCGGATCCGGCACGGCTGGAATCTCCGGGGCATGGCGGGGATCTGAGGTGGTGGACCGGGCCCTGGCCGGTCGACGAACGCTGGTGGGATCCTGGGGGTGCCAAATCCGGTCGCACCGCCCGGGCGCAGGTGCTGATTGATGGCAAGCCAGGGCGGGCGCTGCTGCTGTGCTACCGGCAACGGAGGTGGTATGTCGAGGGCATCTACGAATAAGTATGACCAGATGGGGTACGCGCTTATGGCATGACTGCCCAGCCCCCAGATCCTGACCCGGCACAAACGTCAGGCCTCGAACCCGGCGGCGGAGTTGCGCCGGGGTCCACACCGCCGGATTCGGCGCAGACTTCCGGGCTCTCGGCCCCGCAGCCGACGGCCCGTCGAAAGTTCACGCCCGCCGTCGTCGTGAGCTTCATCGCCATCGCCATTTTCGTCCTGTTGTTCCTCGCGACGGCGCTGGTGCTGGTCTGGTAACGACGTCAGATCAGTCGCTTCGCGAATGCGCCGACCCGGCTGATGAACCGGTCGAAGAACATCTCCGGGTCGACGCCAACACCTACGAGCGCGTTGGGCTCTTTGCCCCACCGGTTGCTCCAGTCCGCGATTGTCATACCTCGGGTCAGCGTGCCGGTCAGTTCGACGTCGACAGTGACGCGCCGGTAACTGACCAGATCGGGATCCAACACCACCGCCGCGGCCAACGGGTCGTGCAGATGCGCCAGATAGCCCTCGTTCTGGTCGAAGTGGAACTCGAAGTAGAACCGCATCGCGTCCTCGAGTACCGCGATCAACGGATTGGAGGCAACCGACCTAGTGCCACGGTTGTCGAGCACGCTCATCGGAATCGACGACGACGCCGCCACCGTCGCGAGCCGGCTCAGCAGCGTCGGCGTCATCGCAATGTTCTCGGTCAGGTTCAGGCCGAGCACGATTGGGAGATGCTCCGGCGGCTTCAGCCCCCACGCCGCCCCCCACACGGCGAAGACCTCGGCGGCGGCCTCCGGATCCACGCTGACGTTCCACTCCGCAACCGGTGTGGTGTTGCCCCGGTAGTCGAATGCGCCGCCCATGATGACAAGACGACGCAGCAGCCTCGGCAGCGCCGGTTCCTTCCGCAAAGCCAGCGCCAAATTGGTCAACGGGCCGACAGCTACCGCGACCAACTCGCCGGGATGTTCGTGTGCCGCACGGACCCATGCGTCGGCGGCATCGTGTGCGGTGAGCTGACGGTCGGTCGCAGGCAACTGCGCGTAACCCATGCCCTTGGGTCCGTGGGTGTCTTCCGCGGTGCGCAACGGTGTCTTGATCGGATGCTCGGATCCCTTGGAGACCGGGATGTCCAATCCGCAGAGCTCCAGCAGACCCAGGTTGTTCTCGCAGACCTGTTGTACGGGAACATTTCCCGCAGTAGAGGCGATTCCGACGACGTCGGCGTCCTCGCTGGCGAACAGGTACACCAACGCCATCGCGTCGTCGACGCCGGTATCGACGTCGACGAAGACAGGCAGCGTCACGCTGCCAACGATAGGACCATCCCGCTCACCAGTGCACGCCGGGCACCAGGCGCAGCGCGCGTTTGACCGGGCGGGCCACGACCCGCGGGACGCGTACCCGGGGCACCGTGGCGCGCGCGGGTCGCTTGGGGCGGCGTTCCGGAGTGGATTCGGATGCTTCGACCCCACGGGCAGCCGCCGAATCCGGATAACCCAGATATATCTGGTGCAGTACCCGACGCGACAGCTTGGGGGTGAAGTACATGCCGACGTCGGCCAGCGTCCCAACCGGGGTGTCGATCCTCGCGGGCTTGTCGACCAGTCCTCTCACTACCATCGCCGCAGCGTGCTCGGCGGTGATCGGGGGCATCGGGTTCAGGCGCCGCGACGGCGCGATCATCGGCGTCTTCACCAAGGGCATATGAATGCTGGTGAAGGTGATGTGATCGGAAAGTGTCTCGCTACCAACGACTTCGGCGAACGCATCCAGGGCCGCCTTGCTGGGGATGTACGCGCTGTACTTCGGGCTGCTGGCCTGGACGCCTGCACTGGAAACGTTGACGACGTGCCCGAATTTCCGTTCGCGCCAATGCGGCAGCAAGGCGAGCACCATCCGCACCGACCCGAAGTAGTTGACAGCCATCACGCGCTCGTAGTCGTGCAGACGGTCGGTGGATGCCGACACCGAACGACGGATCGACCGTCCTGCGTTGTTGACCAGATAGTCGACGTGCCCGAACCGGCCGAGGATGTCTTTGACAGTGGTCTCGACGGATGTCGAATCGGTGACGTCGCATGTGAACGCGTGCGCCTGTCCGCCCGCCTCGCGGATTTCGGCGATGAGCTCGTCGAGCGCTTCGGCATTGCGCGCCAACGCGAATACCGTCGCACCGCGTTCGGCGATAGCGACGGCCGATGCCCGCCCGATCCCACTGGATGCGCCGGTGATGATGACGTGCTTGTGCACCAGAGGTCCGGCGGGGTCGTCGCGCCGTGCACGATCGGGATCCAAGTGCTCGGCCCAGTACTGCCACAACTTCGGGGCATATGTTGCGAATTCCGGCACGGCGATGCCGGTGCCGCGCAACGCCTCGTCGGTGTTGTCGGAGTTGAATGTCGGGAACAGGTCGACGACATCGAGCACTTCGGCGGGAACGCCCAGTTGCGTGGCGGCCATGTTGCGCAGGATCTTGGCGCGTCCCGTGGCCCGCACGATCGGTGTGGCCGCGCTCCGTGGCAGTGAGCCGATCAGCGGTGGCAAGCCTGCGGCTTTGGCGACCCCGCGGTAGATCCCGCGCAGCCCAATTGTTTTCGGTGCCGTGAGGTGGAATGTCTGCCAGTCGCGGTCAGGCTTGTGCATCAGCGCGACGAGCGCCTCAGCTACATAGTCCACCGGCACGATGTTGGTGCGGCCGGTGTCGGGCAGCACCATCGGCGTGATGCTTGGGCAGTCGCGCCAGCTTGGCCAGCACGCCGAAGAAGTAGTAGGGCCCGTCGACCTTGTCCATCTCACCGGTGTGCGAATCGCCAACGACGACCGCGGGCCGGTAGATCCGGTAGCGCAGCCCGTGTGCCGAGCGCACCAGAAGTTCGGCTTCGAACTTCGTCTGGTGATACGGCGTCGGCAGATCCTGTGCGACGTCGAAATCGTCCTCGGTGAACTCGCCCCGATAGGCGCCGGCCACGGCGATCGACGACACGTGGTGCACGGTCGCGTCGAGCCGAAGGGCGAGGTCGATGACGGCGCGGGTGCCGTCGACGTTGGCAGCACGCTGGTCGGCCTCGCCGACGGTGATGTCGTAGATCGCTGCGCAATGCACGATGTGGTCGACGGTGCCGAGTTCGGCGACGGCTTGGTCGGTCAGCCCGAGTTCGGGTGAGGTGAGGTCACCGACCAGGGGTTTCGCACGTTCGCCCCAAGGGCGCTCGCCTTCGCTCGCCAATCGCTCGAACCGCTCGAGCGAATCGCGCCGGACCAGCACCCACACCTCTGCGTCATCGCGGCTCGCCAGAATCTGGCTGACCACACGTCGACCAATAAACCCAGTACCGCCGGTAACGACATAACGCATGCGAGCCATGGTCACCCCTGGCGGAGGAAAGGTCAATGCTGTGTATCGTCCGACACACCAGCGAAGGGAGCCTCGATGCCGCTCGACCCGAATGCCATAGGCGCGAAGACGGAGCCGCAGCTTTTCAAATGGACCGACCGGGACACGATGCTCTACGCGCTCGGCGTTGGCGCGGGACTCGACGATCTGGCGTTCACCACAGAGAACAGCCACGACACCCCGCAGCAGGTGCTGCCGACCTACGCGGTCATCGCGTGTCTGCCGTTCGCGGCTGCCGCCATGATCGGCAGTTTCAACTTCGCCATGCTGCTGCACGGGTCCCAGGGGATCCGGCTGTTCAAGCCGCTGCCCCCGGCGGGCAAGCTGAGCGTCGTCGCCGAAGTCGCCGACATCCAGGACAAGGGCGAGGGCAAGAACGCCATCGTCATGCTCAAGGCGACCGGCACCGATCCCGACTCCGGCGAGGTTATCGCCGAAACGCACACCACTGCGGTCATCCGCGGCGAGGGCGGATTCGGCGGCCAGCCGGGGCAACGCCCGTCGGCACCGGAAATCCCAGACCGCGAACCGGATTCGACGATCGCCCTGCCCACCCGCGAGGATCAGGCGCTGATCTATCGGCTGTCCGGTGACCGCAATCCGCTGCACAGTGATCCGTGGTTCGCACGCGAGCTGGCCGGCTTCCCGAAGCCGATCCTGCACGGTCTGTGCAGCTACGGCGTCGCGGGCCGGGCGCTGGTGGCCGACCTCGGCGCAGGTGATGCGACGAAAGTCAGTGCCGTCGCAGCCCGGTTCACGTCGCCGGTGTTTCCCGGCGAGACCCTCACGACGTCGATCTGGCGGACCGAGCCGGGGCACGCGGTGTTCCGCACCGAGGCGTCGGATCCGGACGGCTCGAACCCGCGCCTGGTGCTCGAGGACGGCAGCGCCGAGTACAGCGCCTGACCTGAGCCACCGGCCAATTTGGCGGAAGCGCGGATACCCCCGGTCCCGCGTTGACAGGATTCACCACACGACGTCCGTACATCGGTGTGCGAGATGGAGGGTGGTTTGGCTATGAAGCTGGTCGTTGGTTATCTGGCAACGCCGGGAGGCGCCGACGCGATAGCACTGGGGGTGCGGCTGTGCCGCACACTCGGCGCCGAGCTAGGGGTGAGCATCATCTTGCCGCCGGATCGCGTGGTGCCCTCGCTTGTGCCGGTCGGCGGGTACGACGAGCACCTCGCCGAGCAGGCCGAGCACTGGCTTGCCGAAGCGCGTGCATTGATACCCGCAGACGTCGTCGCGGGCACCCATGTCAGCTTCGACGACTCGTATGCTGACGGGCTGATCAAAGAGGCGGCACGGGTGCAGGCTGACCTGATCGTCGTCGGTGGCTCCGGTGGTGGTCTGGCGGGCAGCTATTCGTTGGGGTCAGTCGTCAACGAGCTCCTGCATTCGTCTCCGGTTCCTGTCGCCGTGGCACCGCGGGGCAGCCGCGATTGGTCGACCGACCGAGTTCGTGAGGTGACGTGCGCAATCGGGGAGCGCGCGGGCGCGGACCTGCTGCTCGACACCGCCGTGCGGTTCAGCCGCGCCGCCGGGACACCGCTGCGGCTGGTGTCGCTGGTTGCGCTTGACCCGATGTTCGGCACGCTTCGCGGGGATGACGATGCGGTGCGTGAGCGTGCGCTCGCTCATGCTCAGCACACCCTTGAGGCGGCGAAAAGTAAGCTCCCCGAAGACTTTCCGGTGACTTCGACGATTGTCGACGGCCGTACGGTCGAGGAGGCGGTCAGCAAGCTCCAGTGGCACGACGGCGACCTGATCATGGTCGGGTCGAGCCGGCTCAGCGTGCCCAAGCGCCTGTTCCTGGGTTCCACCGCCGCGAAGATGCTGCGAGTGTTGGAGGTCCCGATGGTGGTTGTTCCGAGGGATCCGTTCGACGCCGGGGACCTGCCGTGAGCGAAGCCGATGCCGACAAGGAACTGAAGGTTGCCGAGGAATCAGCGCGGCTCGTCTCGAAGGGACTCGCGACCGGCAAGGTAGGCACTTTCTCCGGTGCGGTGCTGGGCATTTCGTCGGTCGCGCCGGGGTACACACTGACGGCGAGCATCGGACTGATCGTGGCGGCCGTCGGGCTGAAGATGCCCGCCATCCTGATCGCCGGATTCATCCCGATGTTCCTCACCGCCTATGCATACCGCGAACTGAACTCGCGGGCACCCGACTGCGGTGCGTCATTCACCTGGTCCACCAAGGCTTTTGGGCCGTATATCGGGTGGATGTGCGGGTGGGGCATGGTGATAGCGACGATCATCGTGCTGTCCAACCTCGCGGCGATCGCCGTTGAATTCCTGTATCTGTTCATTGCGCGAGTGTTCAACGACCCTTCCATCGCCGACCTTGCGGACAACAAGGCAATCAACATCGCGACGACGCTTGCATTCATCGCCGTTGCCACGCTGATTGCGAGCCGGGGTATCACCACCAGCGAGCGGGTGCAGTATGTGCTGGTCGGTTTTCAGATGACGGTCCTGATCGCCTTTGCGATCGCGGCAATCGTTCTCGTCGCCAGCGGTGATGCGCCGGCCGGTCTCGCATTCAATTTGGACTGGTTCAATCCGTTCACTGGGCTTGCCCTGAGCGCCTTCGTGATTGGCGTGACAGGGTCGATCTTCGCGTTCTGGGGCTGGGACACCTGCCTGACGCTCGGCGAGGAGTCCAAAGATCCGACGCGGGTACCCGGTCGGGCCGGGCTGCTGTGTGTGCTGTCGATTCTGCTGACCTACCTATTGGTCGCCGTCGCGGTGATGATGTATGCCGGCATCGGGATAGAGGGCCTGGGCCTGGGCAATGAGGAGAACGCGGACAACGTGTTCGGCGCACTCGCCGATCCGGTTCTCGGGTGGGCGGGACCGCTGCTTTTCCTCGCGGTGCTTGCATCGTCGGTGGCCAGCCTGCAGACGACGTTCCTGCCCGCCGCGCGGGCGATGCTTGCGATGGGTGCCTATGGCGCGTTCCCGAAGCGATTCGCCAGCGTCAGCCCGCGATTCCTGGTGCCCGCGTATGCCACCGTGGTCGCCGGGTCGTGACGGCTCTGTTCTACACCCTTGTGAGCCTGCTCTCGGAGCGTGTGCTGCTGGATACCATTGCCGCGCTTGGCATCATGATCTGCTGGTACTACGGCATCACCGCATTCGCCTGTGTGTGGTACTTCCGCCGCGAACTGTTCGACAATGTCCACAACGTGGTCTTCAAGTTCATTTTCCCGCTGCTCGGCGGGATCATGCTCGCCACCGTCTTCGTGATCTCGGTGGGCGAGAGCATGAACCCGGAGAACGGCAGCGGCGCCTCAATCGGCGGTATCGGCCTGGTGTTCTACATGGGATTCGGGATTCTGTTGCTCGGTGCCGTGTTGATGGTCATTTGGCGATTCCGAAGTCCCGCCTTCTTCGAGGGTCGGACCATGGCTGAGAGCCGGGGCTAGAAGGCGGGACGGGCCGATGCCGTCTCGGGCGCGCCTCTTCGCTTTTAGCATCCCGCACCGACAAGTCGCTGGGTTTGTCCCCAACCGGGGATTGATCCACAGGCTTTTGTCGGTGGGATCGTGGCCGGCCGGTTTTGGCGGTGGTTGTCGATAGCGTTGTGGTATGGGCGAATTCATCACCGGATCGGCAGCACGCGAGCGGTTCCGCGCCCTGCTGGACCAGGTCGATGGCGCCTATGCGCAGATGCGTGAGTTGTCCTCCGATGAGGTGGGCAGCCTCTTTCGGGTCGAGATGGCCGAGCGCCTCGAGACGCAGGAGCGCACCAACCGCGGGCTGATGTACCGGGTGTTCGGCCAGATCGCCGACCCGCCCGATGAGACGGGTTTGGCGGGCGCGCTGATCGACAGCCTGTGGGCGCGGCTGCGGATTCCGCGCACCGAGATCAAGCGGCGCATGAAGGTAGCCAAGCGCATTCGGCCGCGCCGTCAGCTCACCGGCCCTCCGCTGTCACCGGAACTCCCACTGGTCGCCGACGTCGTTGCGGCGGGTGCGGTCGGTGAAGACCATCTGCAGGAGATCAGGAAGGCGATGGACAGATTGCCGTCGTGTGTGTCGGCAGACGATCGGGTGGAGGTGGAACGGAGCCTGGTACGCGAAGCGGTCAAGAACGACGCGGAGATCGTCAAGGCGGTTGGACGCCGTATTGACGAGATCTTCAATCCTGATGGCGATTTCGACGAAGCCGACCGCGCCCGGCGCCGTGGCATGGTGCTCGGGCCACAGGGTCCCGACGGTATGTCACGGTTGTCAGGCTGGATCGACCCGGAGACCCGCTGCTATGTCGAAACAGCCACTGCCGCGGTGCGTCCGGGCCGACATCTGCCCGACGGAACACTGACCGAAACGCGCGACGACCGCAGCGCCTCGCAACGTTGTCATGACGGCATCAAGCTCGGACTGAAGATCGGCATCGCCTCCGGCGACATGGGCGTCCACCGCGGTCATCCCGTGACGGTGATCGCCCGCACCACGTTGGCCGAACTCGACCAGGCTGCCCACGCCGTGATCGATCCCGACGTTCCGATGCCGTCGCCGGCGCGCACCGGTGGCGACACCGCGCTGCCGATGCGGGACCTGATCCGGATGGCTGCCGACGGCATCCACTACCTCGCCGTGTTCGAGGAGCACAGCGAGCGGCCGATCTACCTCGGCCGTCAGAAACGTGTGGCAACCGCCGACCAGCGCATCATCTGTTATTCACGCGACGGCGGATGCACGCGCCCGAATTGCCTTGAGCCTGGCTATCACTCGGAGGTCCACCACAGCACCGACTGGGCCGCCGGTGGCGCCACCGACGCCGACCTGCTGTTCTTCGCCTGCGGGCCCGACCATGGGGATGTGAGCAAGGGGCGATGGCAGACGACGGTCACCGACAGCGGACGACTTGCATGGACGGACGGAACTCGACCGCCCGAGATCAACCACGCGCACCATCCTGAGGAACTGCTGCGCAGCGATCCAGACCCACCGGGGGAGTAAGGGTCGCGTGGCTACCAGGTCTGTTCCGCGGCGCGCACGAGGATCTCGTTCACTGCGACACGTCGGTCGCGGGTGACCATGTATACGACCGCATCGGCGATATCGGAAGGCTCCAGCTTGACCATTCCTGCGTTGCGCTTGTCCAGTGCGGCGCGGTCCCTCGGGGGGAGGTGTGTGGTGATCTCGGTCTGAACGGTGCCGGGCTCGACGAGGCCGACTCGAACCCGTTGACCGAGCACCTCCTGGCGGACGGCTTCGGAGAATGCTCCGATGCCGAACTTCGTCAGCGAGTACACCGCTGTGCCGGTGCGGGCGACGCGGCCGCCTGTCGAGCTGATGTTCACCACATCGGCCACTTGGCGAGGAGCGTCGGCCGCCGCCTGAATCAGGTGAGGCAGGGCGGCCCTGGTCACGTAAAGAAGCCCTTGAACGTTGACCGAGAGCATCTGGTCCCAGTCGGCGGGATCGGCGTCGGCGACCGGTCCGATCCGCATCAGGCCGGCGTTGTTGACGACGATGTCCACTCGGCCCAGTTCGGCGACCGACCGTTGCACTGCCGCTTCGGCCTGATCGCGGTCGGCGATATCGGCATCGATCGCCGCCGCGGAACCGCCGGCCGCGGTGATGCGGTCCTTCAGTTCGTCGAGCCGGCCGCGGCGGCGTGCGATCAGTGCCACAGCGGCTCCGGCGTCGGCCAGGGCGACGGCGGTCGCCTCACCGATTCCGCTGCTCGCGCCCGTGACCAGGGCGACCGTGCCATCCAGATGTCGGTTCATGATCACATCCTCCGCTCGGCTGTTAGTAGAACATATGTTCGATAGACTGAGGGGATGGGCTGGCATACCGGACCGCCGAGCTGGACGGAAATGGAGCGGGTGCTCAACGGCAAACCGCGCCGTGCCGGCTGGCCCATCGATCAACAGGTGGGCGACGGGGGCGATAGTCCGGCCTGGTCGCGCAAGCGTGGATCCTATGAGCCGCTCGACGTCGTCCGGCCGGGTTCGTCGGTGCCATATGCGGAGTTGCATACGCATTCGGCGTACAGCTTCCTCGACGGTGCCAGCACACCGGAGGAACTCGTCGAGGAGGCTGCCAGGCTCGATCTGCGCGCCATCGCGCTGACCGATCACGACGGGCTCTACGGGGTGGTGCGCTTCGCCGAGGCGGCCAAGGAACTCGACGTGCAGACGGTGTTCGGCGCCGAACTGTCGCTCGGCGGGGGTGACCGGACCGAGGACCCCGATCCGCCGGGGCCGCATCTGCTGGTGCTCGCCCGCGGCCCGGAGGGATACCGGCGACTGTCGCGCGAGCTCGCGAAGGCGCATCTGGCGGGTGGCGAGAAGGGCAAGCTGCGCTACGACTACGACGAGCTGACCGAGGCGGCAGGCGGGCACTGGCACATTCTGACCGGATGCCGTAAAGGTCATGTCCGCCAAGCGCTTTCCGGGGGCGGACCGGAGGCGGCGACCAAGGCGCTTGCCGACCTGGTGGACCGGTTCGGCCGCGACCGGGTCAGCATCGAGCTCACCCACCACGGGCATCCCTGCGACGACGAACGCAATGCCGCACTCATCGAACTGGCGCCCAGGTTCGGTCTCGGCGTTGTCGCCACCACCGGTGCGCACTTCGCCGAGCCGTCCCGCGGCAGGCTCGCCATGGCCATGGGGGCGATCCGGGCTCGTCACTCGATGGACGAGGCGGCCGGTTACCTTGCTCCGCTGGGGGGTTCGCATCTGCGGTCGGGCGAAGAAATGGCGCGGCTCTTCGCGCACCATCCCGAGGTCGTGACAGCGGCGGCCGACCTCGGTGAGCAGTGTGCGTTCGGGCTGGCCCTGATCGCCCCGCAGCTGCCGCCGTTCGACGTCCCGGATGGTCACACCGAAGACAGCTGGCTGAGACACCTCGTCATGGCGGGTGCCAGAAACCGGTACGGGCCACCCGAGCGTGCCCAGCGTGCGTATTCCCAGATCGAGCATGAGCTGAAAATCATTGAACAGCTGACATTTCCGGGCTATTTCCTGGTTGTCCACGACATAACCCGATTCTGCAAAGAGAACAACATCCTGGCCCAGGGGAGGGGATCGGCGGCGAATTCGGCCGTCTGTTATGCCCTCGGCGTCACCAACGTCGACCCCATCGCCAACGAGCTGTTGTTCGAGCGGTTCCTGTCTCCGGCACGTGACGGGCCTCCGGACATCGACATCGACATCGAATCGGATCTGCGGGAGAACGCGATCCAGTACGTCTACGACCGCTACGGCCGCGACTATGCCGCCCAGGTGGCCAACGTCATCACCTACCGCGGTCGCAGCGCTGTGCGCGACATGGCCCGCGCGCTGGGGTTTTCTCAAGGCCAGCAGGATGCCTGGAGCAAGCAGATCGGCCAGTGGGGCAACCTGACCGAAGAGACTCATGTCGAGGACGTTCCCGGACCGGTGATCGACCTGGCCGTGCAGATCTCGAATCTGCCCAGGCACATGGGTATCCATTCGGGCGGCATGGTGATCTGCGACCGCCCCATCGCCGATGTCTGCCCGGTGGAATGGGCCCGGATGGAGAACCGCAGTGTGCTGCAGTGGGACAAAGACGACTGCGCGGCAATCGGTTTGGTGAAGTTCGACCTACTGGGCCTCGGTATGCTCTCGGCGCTGCACTACTGCATCGACCTGGTGCGCGAGCACAAGGACCTCGACGTCGACCTGGCCAAGCTGGACCTGTCCGAGCCCGCGGTGTACGAGATGCTGCAGCGCGCCGATTCCGTGGGGGTGTTCCAGGTGGAGTCCCGTGCTCAAATGGCCACTCTGCCCAGGCTGAAGCCGCGGGTGTTCTACGACCTGGTGGTTGAGGTGGCGCTGATCCGCCCGGGCCCGATCCAGGGCGGATCGGTGCATCCGTACATCAAACGCCGCAACGGGGACGAGCGCGTCACCTACGAACACCCGTCGATGGAAGCTGCCCTGCGAAAGACATTGGGTGTGCCGCTGTTTCAGGAACAGCTCATGCAGCTTGCAGTGGACTGCGCGGGCTTCTCCGCCGCCGAGGCCGACCAGTTGCGCCGCGCGATGGGATCCAAACGCTCCACCGATCGGATGCGACGGCTGCGGGGCAGGTTCTACGACGGCATGCGGGCACGGCACGGCATCACGGGACAGGTTGCTGACCGGATTTACGAGAAACTGGAGGCATTCGCCAATTTCGGTTTTCCGGAAAGTCATTCGCTGAGTTTCGCCTCGCTGGTGTTCTACTCGTCGTGGTTCAAGTTGCACCATCCCGCGGCGTTCTGCGCTGCGCTGCTGCGGGCACAGCCGATGGGTTTCTACTCGCCGCAGTCGCTGGTGGCCGATGCCCGCAGGCACGGGGTCGACGTCCACGGGCCGGACGCTAACGCCAGCCTTGCGCACGCCACCTTGGAAAACGCAGGGAACGTGGTCAGATTAGGTCTCGGCAGCGTCCGCCACATCGGTGACGAATTGGCCGAGCGCATCGTCGATGAACGAAAAGCCAATGGGCCGTTCATCTCTCTGTTGGACCTCACTCAGCGGATTCAGCTGAGTGTTCCGCAGACCGAGGCGCTGGCCACAGCGGGTGCATTGGGCTGCTTCGGGATCACCAGACGCGAAGGACTGTGGGCCGCAGGCGCGGCCGCGACTCAACGTCCCGACCGGCTGCCCGGAGTGGGGTCGTCATCGCAGATCCCCTCGCTACCCGGTATGACCGAACTCGAGTTGGCCGCCGCCGACGTATGGGCGACGGGGGTTTCGTCCGACAGCTATCCCACCCAGTTCCTGCGCGAGAACCTCGACGAAATCGGCGTTGTTCCGGCCGACAAGCTGCTGGGGGTGCCCGACGGGACCCGGGTGCTGGTGGCCGGGGCGGTGACCCACCGTCAGCGGCCGGCGACGGCGCAGGGCGTCACATTCATCAACCTCGAGGACGAGACAGGGATGGTCAACGTCCTTTGTTCGCGCGGGGTTTGGGCGCGGCACCGCAAGCTGGCGCAGACGGCGTCGGCGCTCTTGGTACGCGGCCAGGTGCAAAACGCCACCGGTGCGGTCACCGTCGTCGCCGAACGCATGGGCAAGCTCGATATGCGAGTGGCGTCGAAGTCCCGTGACTTCAGGTGAGCGAAGCGAGAATCAGCCCTCGGTCGGGGTGGTCCAGACCTTGTCGACGCTGATCTTCAGTCGCAGGTTGTAGGCGGACAGGAACTCGTCGGTGAAGCCCAGGCTGGACGCGAGCTCACCGTACTTCGCGCGATATCGCTCGTCCTGCAACGGATCAGCGTTCTCGGCGTCGATGGTGGCCTCGCCGCCGACGACGATGACGCCTGACCCGGCCCCATCGGAATCCAGGTTCAGGCTGACTCGCGGATGGTTCCTGATGTGTCGAACCTTGGCGGCGTTGGGCTCCGTATAGACGATGACGTCCTTGCCGTCGAAGTAAAACCACACCAACCGCGGCACCGGCTGGCCGGATTTGGCCACAGTGGTCAACCACCCGGAATGATCGGTCGAGAGCCTGCTGGACACCTCTTGCGTGAATTCGACTGTCATCCACCCGAATGTAGTCTCCGAATATGACCCTCAACTTGTCCGTCGATGAAGTCCTGACCACCACGCGCTCGGTGCGCAAGCGACTGGACCTGGAGAAGCCGGTACCGCGTGAAGTGCTGCTGGAATGTCTGGACTTGGCGCTGCAGGCGCCGACAGGGTCCAACACGCAGGGTTGGCAGTGGATCTTCGTCGACGACCCGGAGAAGAAGAAGGCCCTCGCCGACATCTACCGGCATAACGCCACGCGCTACCTCGACCGGGAGCGGCCGACGCATGGCGACATCCGTGATGAACAGGTCGGGGCCGTGATGAACTCCGCGATGTATCTCGCAGAACACTTTCACGAGGTGCCGGTGATGCTGATCCCGTGCCTGGCGGGCAGTCCGGACGACGCGGTTGCGGGCAGCGCCGGGTTCTGGGGCTCGCTGCTGCCCGCGGTCTGGAGTTACATGCTGGCCTTGCGCTCGCGCGGCCTCGGCTCGGCGTGGACGACGCTGCACCTCGTGGGCAAGGGCGAGAAGCTGGCCGCCGAGGTCCTGGGCATTCCGTTCGACCAATACCGGCAGGGCGGACTGTTCCCAATCGCCTACACGAAGGGCACCGATTTTCGTCGTGCCAGGCGGCTGCCTGCCGAACAGTTCGCGCACTGGAACTCGTGGTGATGCTCAGACAGCGCCGTTGAACCCGTGCTGCCGCCACGCTTCGTAGACAACGACCGCGGCGGCGTTCGAAAGGTTCAGCGACCGCCTACCGGCGAGCATCGGGATGCGCAGCTGTGCGGTGATGTGCGGGTCGGCAAGCGTCGCCGCGTCCAGGCCGGTCGGTTCGGGTCCGAACATGACCACGTCGCCCGGCTCGTAGCTGACGTCGTCGAACCGCGCGCTGGCATGTGCGGTGAACGCATACACGCGCTGCGGTGCCATGGCCTCCCATGCTGCCTCCAGGTCGCGGTGAACGGTGACTGACGCCAGGTCGTGGTAGTCCAGGCCGGCCCGCCGTAGCTTGGGTTCGGACAAATCGAATCCGAGTGGCTCGACGAGATGCAATTCGCAGCCGGTCCCGGCGACCATTCGGATCGCATTACCGGTGTTGGGCGCGATACGCGGCGAGAAGAACAGCACGCGGAACATTCATAGATCATTGCCTCGGCGAGGCCGACAGTCCAAAACGTGTTTGCTCCGTTATCACAATGCGACTTGAAGCGGGCGTTATGAACTCTGTCTGTTCAGTAAGAATTGTGGAATCAGCACGTCACGACTGGCATACTCGATCAATTGCCAGGCGCACAACGCCAGCCCGACGATGCGGGCGAATTAGCAGGAAGCATATGAACCACTCTCCAAAACTGAAATGCCGACACGCGGCCGAAAACGCAGACAGCCACCGATGAGCGCTTTCTCGCAGCTCACGCAGTCAGACGACGCGCTTGTCGATTTCGAACCCAAAGCCGCGCCGCCTCCCAAGCGGCCGAGCGGGTGGTCAGTGTCCAATTGGCCGGTTCGCTGGAAAGTGTTCGCGATCGTATTGGTGCCACTCGTTCTCGCCGGGGCGTTTGGCGGCTTGCGCATCTACAGCAGCGTCACCGAAGCCTCAGATTTGCGTCGCGCCGCCGACCGCACCGAAATGGTGCCGACGATCGTGAACTACATGGCCGCACTCGACGGTGCAATGTTGGCGAGTTCCACCGGAGCCGATCCACAGTCCGCGCTTACCGAGTTCGACTCCAGCAGGCAGGAATTGCAGCGCCGGCTATCCGAAACCGACATTGCGGACGATGTCAGCAAGGGCGTCTCGAGCATGATCGCCGACGGCCAGGCGCTGATGGACAAGGTCACGTCCAACAGCATCAACCTGTTCGAGCGCATCACCACCTATGCGCCGATCCTGCTGACCGCCGAGGACGCGATCAATGGTTCGGTGCGCGTCGACGATGAGCGGATCACGGCGGAAACGCTCGGGCTGTCCCGTGCCGTCGGTGCCCGTGGCCAGATGATGATGCAGCAGCTGTTGGTGAATCTCGGCGGTGAACTGCCGGAACCCGAGCTGCGGACCAGAATGTTCGCGCTGGCCGGTACGGAGCCCTCGACACTGTTCGGGATGAGCCAGGTGCTCGGCGTCGCCTCGGCCGAAGCCCAGCAGCTGCAGGGCGAGATGGTCAAGCGGTTGGCGATCATGTCGGATCCGGCGGCCGTCCTGGTCAACAACCCGGAGCTGCGGGCGTCCGAAGCGATCACCGATCAGATCGCCGGCCAGATCATCACCGACACGACCGCGTCGGTGACTTCCACAGTGGAGGAGCGGGCTGCCGCGCAGCGCACGGCCGCCATCCGCGATGCCGCAATCGTCGGCGGCGCGTTGCTGCTGGCGCTGATCGTGGTCATCGTGGTCGCGCTATCGCTCGTGCGGCCTCTTCGCCGACTGCGGGACAGTGCGCTGCGGGTCGCCCATGACGATCTGGCCCGCGAAATCGAGCTCGTGCGTGCCGGTGGAGATCCGGGGCCGATCGATCCGATTCCGGTGCACACCTCCGAAGAGGTGGGGCAGGTCGCGCATGCCGTCGACGAGCTGCACGAGCAGGCGGTACTGCTGGCCGGCGAGCAGTCGCGGCTGCAGTTGCAGGTCGGCGACATGTTCGAGACCCTGTCGCGCCGCAGTCGCTCACTGGTCGACCAGCAGCTGTCGCTCATTGACCGGCTCGAGCGCAACGAGGAGGACCCGGAGCGGCTGGAGAGCCTTTTCCGCCTCGACCACCTGGCCGCCCGGATGCGCCGCAACGGCGCCAACCTGCTGGTGCTCGCCGGCGCGAAGGTACCTCGCGAACAGGCGGAGCCGGTGCCCGTTTCGGCGGTCATCAACGCGGCGGCCTCCGAGGTCGAGGACTACACCCGCGTGGTCACGGCGACGGTCCCCGACAGCGAGATCGCCGGCTCCGTCGCGGGCGATCTGGTCCATCTGTTGGCCGAGCTGCTCGACAACGCGTTGCGCTACTCGCCCCCGATCTCCCAGGTGCGGGTGTCTGCAGTACATACCGGCAAGGGCGGCCTCGTCATCGAGGTCAGCGACATTGGACTCGGCATGACCGATTCGGATCTGCGCGTAGCCAATGCGCGTCTGCAATCCGGCGGCGAGGTCACCCCCTACACCGCGCGACACATGGGTCTGTTCGTGGTCGGGCGGCTCGCATTGCAGCACGGCCTGGTGGTCAGGTTGCGCAGCACGATTGCCGGCGAACCGAATTCGGGCACCACGGCAGGGGTCTACGTGCCCACTGAACTGCTCGGCGGTGCGGATGCGCCCCACCAGTTCGGCGAACCCGAGTACGTCGCCGATGCGCACGCGGGTATATCGACCGCTCTTGCGCTCGACGAAGACCACGGCGACAGCTGGGGTGATTACGACGCCGCCCCGCAATATCGCAACGGCCACTCCGAGGTACCGGTCGTGTTGTTGCCGCAACGCGATCCCGGCGCCAGTGGAATATCCGATGTCCCCGCGTCTTTGGCGCCGTCCGCGGCCGCGCAGCAGCCAGGCGGAGGACGGGTGGCCGGAGGATGAGTGGCCAGAGGATTCCATGCCGGCGCAGACGCCCGAGTATCCGGCCCATGAGCCAGTCGAGGATGAGTGGGGCGCACCGGCGGTGCCCGCCGACCGGCCGGCGGATACGTCGGGCTTCTTTGCGGCCCGGCAGCAGGCCGAAGGCAATGGTGTGTCTGACCCTGCGTTCGAACCCAAGGAGCGGCAGTTCCATTCTGAGGCGCAGCCGCTGCACCCTGAATCGCAGGCCACTTCGGGCTCTGACGACGCCATCTACCAGCGGATGCTCTCCGAATGGCTGGTCGATCCGAGCGACTGGGCCAACAGTGCGGATCTGAACTGGGAATCGGTGTGGGACAGCGGCTGGTCCGCAGCGGAGGCGGCGGAGGAAACTCCTGTCCAGCAGCACACCGAGGAAGGTCTGCCGGTGCGCGAGCCAGGCGCCCGACTGGTGCCCGGCACGGCTGAATCTGCAGGTAGCGAGGCCGGGGACCACCGTAATGCCGATGCTAACCGGAACGCCGACGACGACGAAGAGGTAGCATCGGCGGCTGAGTTCGGCTCCCCGGAGTCGGACGCATCATCCGCAGGCGGAGCTCCCCAACCGCCGCGCGATCCCGATGCTGTCCGCGCGAGTATCAGCAGCCATTTCGGTGGTGTTCACGCGGGCCGCTCGCACGCGCGAGAGACCAGAGGAACAGAGAACCAATGACGCCCTTGGGTAGGAACGATGGGACCGGAGATTGGGCGCAGTCGCCACGATCGACGCAGCGTGATTCGCTCGATTGGCTGGTCTCCAAGTTCGCCAACGAGGTTTCCGGAGTGACCCACGCCGTGCTGGTGTCCGCCGATGGACTCCTGATGGCGTCCAGTGAGCACATTCCGGTGGAACGTGCCGACCAGCTGGCCGCGGTCGCCTCGGGGCTGGCCAGCCTGTCGACCGGTGCCGCGCAACTGTTCGACGGCGGATACGTCATGCAGTCGGTCGTCGAGATGGAGAACGGCTATCTGCTGTTGATGCGCGTCGGCGATGGTTCGAACCTGGCGACGCTCGCATCGCGCAACTGTGACATCGGCCAAATCGGCTACGAGATGGCGATTCTGGTGGAACGTGTGGGCGCCGTGGTCCAGTCGTCTCGGCGGCGCGCACCTCAGCATTCGTGAGCGGCCGATGGACCAATGGGAACGGGAGGTCGCGGGCGAACCGAGTCTGGTCCGCCCGTACACGCTGACCGCCGGCCGCACCGAGGCCCGGTTTCATCTGCCGTTGGAGGCGCCGATCGGGAAGCCCGCAACGGCGAAGCCGCCGCGGTGGCCGGGAAACGATGTGCGTGGCCAAATCCTCACGATGTGTGCCGATCTGCCGTCCGTCGCCGAGATCGCCGCCGGATTGGCCTTACCGCTCGGCGTGGCGCGGGTACTGATCGGTGACCTCGTGACGCAGGGTTATCTCCAGGTGCACACGACACTCGGCGATTCGGCGACCAACGACGAACGACGAGAACTCATAGGAAGGACGCTGCGTGGCCTCAGGGCACTCTGAGAGGCGCCATGCCTCGACGGACCCCTCGGCGAGGCGGGCCGCCGCCTCGACGAAGATCGTCATCTCCGGTGGATTCGGAGCAGGCAAGACGACTTTCGTGGGCGCAGTCTCCGAAATCATGCCGCTGCGGACGGAGGCGTTGGTGACCAATGCCTCCGACGGCGTCGACGGCCTGGACGCGACCCCGTCGAAGACCACCACGACGGTGGCCATGGACTTCGGTCGCATCACCCTCGACGAGGATCTGGTGCTGTACCTGTTCGGCACACCCGGCCAGCGCAGGTTCTGGTTCATGTGGGACGACCTGGTCCGCGGCGCCATCGGCGCGGTCATTCTGGTCGACGTCCGACGGCTGCAGGACAGCTTTGCTGCGGTCGACTTCTTCGAAGCCCGTCGCCTGCCCTTCCTGATTGCGGTCAATGAATTCGACGGAGCGCCAAGATATTCCACCCATGCGGTGCGTAAGGCGTTGGCACTTTCAGAACACATACCGGTGGTGTCGGTCGACGCCCGTGACCGCCACTCGGGCCGGGCGGCATTGATCGAGGTCACGGAGTACGCGCTCGACGTCCTGACCTCGCTTCCCGGCTGAGTCGGTGGACAACGACGAAGAGGTCTGGATCGAGAGGGAGTTCGTCGCACACGACTTCCGCGACGATGATCTCAGCCGGCTGCGCACCGAACGGGTGGTGTTCGACGAGTGTGACTTCCGCGGTGTCGATCTCGCCGAGTCCGAGCACGTCGGCTCGGCCTTCCGGAACTGCCGATTCGAGCGGGCCACGCTGCACCACAGCACATTTCAGCAATGCAGCATGCTCGGGTCGGTGTTCACCGAATGCCGGATGCGACCGCTGAAACTGGTGGAGGTCGACCTGACGCTCGCCGTCCTCGGCGGCTGCGACCTGAAGAATGTCGACCTGTCCGGATGCCGGCTGCGTGAAGCCAGCCTCGTCGAGACCGACCTGCGTAAGGCGGTGTTGCGCGGTGCCGACCTGCGTGGTGCGCGACTGCAGAAGACTCGCCTTGATGAGGCCGACCTGCGCGGCGCACGCACCGACGCGACGTTCTGGACCACCGCGACACTGCGCGGCGCCAAGATCGACGTCGACCAGGCGATCGCCTACGCCGTAGCGCACGGCCTGAGCCTCCACGGGGAATAACGGCCGCACAATGCTGTTGAGAGCTTCATGACCGCGCAGACAGGGTTTCACGACGGAGAACTCGCGGTTCAGGAACGTGCCGGCGTGCGCGCGCAGGCCGCCCGCCTCGGCGGCGCCATGCTTGCCACGCCCGATTTGAACGGCGGCATCGGCTCCTTCCTTGCGGCCCGCGACTTCGCCGTGCTCACGGCCCGCGACGCCGACGGTCGGCTGTGGACGTCGCCGCTCTTCGCGACACCCGGATTCCTCCAAGCCCGTGACCGCGAACTGCGGGTTCGCGCCCTGCCGAGTCCCGGCGATCCGTTGGGAGGCCTCGTTGCTGATCAGCCGGTCGGCCTGCTCGCCATCGAGTTCTCGACCCGCCGCAGGGTCCGGGTCAACGGCATCCTCACCGATGTCGGCGACGCCGGTATGCAGCTGTCGGTCGACCAGGCGTACGGCAACTGCCCCAAGTACATTCATCCGCGCCATCTCGAACACGTGGCGAACGCGCCGCAGCCCGTCGAACGTCCGTCGACGCTGAGCGCCGAGCACGAACGGCTCATCGCGAATGCCGATACCTTCTTTCTCGGCACCATCCATCCGACTCGCGGCGCGGACGCATCTCATCGAGGCGGCCCACCCGGATTCGTCCACGTCGACGGCGACAGACTCTGGTGGCCGGACTATCCGGGCAACAACATGTTCAACAGCTTCGGCAATCTTGCCGTGGATCCGAGCGCTGCGTTGCTGTTCATCGATTTCGATACGGGCGCGACGCTGCATATCTCGGGGAAGGCCGCCGTCGAATGGGTGACGCCCAGTGATGTCGATGGCGGTACAGGACGTCGCGTGAATCTGGCGGTCGAGTCGGTAGTGTGGGGAGCCGGCATCGGGCTGCATGGCGGCCCGCCGACAACGTGAGGACCGGTGGTGAGCACTCGTCGGACCATCGAACAATGGGTCGAGTTGTTCAACGCTGGTGATGCTGAAGGGATTTCGGCTCTTTACGCGGACGACGCGGTGAACCATCAAATCGCGCTCGAACCTGTGATGGGCGGGCGGCGATCGAGCAGTTTCATCGTGACACCTTCGCCGGTGGCCCACTCACCTGTATCCCGATCAATCTCGTCGTCGACGGCGACTGGGGGCGCTGGAGTGGATTGACCCGGACGGCTTCCGGGGGTGCGGGTTCTTTCGCGTGCGCGACGGAAAGATCGCGCACCAGCGCGGCTACTGGGACAGCGCACAGCTCAAGGTGATTCACCCCGACGTGCACGATCGGTGACCCATGGCCGAGATCTGGGACTGGGTGTGGCAGCGCCACCACAATGAGCTGAGTTGGTATGTGCGGCCGCTGTTCCTACTGCCGCTTGCGTGGTTCGCCTATCGCCGAAGCGGATGGGGGATCGTGCTGACGCTCGTGGCGCTGGCAACAAGCATGTTCTGGTTCCCGGCGCCAGAGGCGACAGATCCACGGGTCGCCGAGTTCCTGGCGTTCGAGCAGGAGTGGCTGACCGGCGACTGGACGCCGGGCAAGGTGCTGCTCACGCTGGTGGTGCCCGTCGCGCTCGGTGCCTACTGCCTGGCGTTCTGGCGGCGGTCGCTGGTATGGGGCCTCGTCGTCCTCAATCTGATGGCGATCGGCAAGCTCGGTTGGGGGATCGTTGCAGGCGCCGGGTCCGGATGGGCGATGGTGGCGCCCGCGCTGGTGGGGCTGCTGATCGGCGACGCGGTGTTGCTGGGCGTCTTGGTGCTGTTCAGACGCCGTCGTCGGGCGGATGTCGTCAAGACGTCAAGGCACCGCGAAATCCTGCCTGCGTCCGCTCGATCGGGAGCATGATCAACAGATGGCAGCCACCTGGGACACGATTGACCGCTATGTCGTCATTTCGACCGATACACACGCGGGCGCAGACCTTTACGACTACAAGAAGTACTTGCCGACGCGCCTGCACGATGATTTCGACGCCTGGGCGAAGACCTATGTCAGCCCGTTCGACGATCTGATCATCGCGACCGCGAAGCGCAACTGGGACCACGAACTGCGGATGTCGGAAATGGATGCCGACGGGGTGGCTGCCGAGGTGCTGTTGCCCAACACCGTGCCGCCGTTCTTTCCGACCAGCCCGAACATCACGATCAGCCTTCCGCAGACCCGTGAGGAGTTCGAACATCGATGGGCGGGGGTGCAGGCCCACAACCGGTGGCAGGTCGACTTCTGCTCGCTGGCACCAGATCGGCGCCGTGGACTGATCCAGATCTTCCCGAACGACATCGACCTGGCCCTCGACGAGATCCGTTGGGGTGCACAGCAGAAGTGCTTCGGCGGCGTGCTGCTGCCCGCAGTCTCGCCGGGCGATCCGAACGTTGCCCCGCTCTTTCACACGCGCTACGAACCGATCTGGGCCCTATGTACAGAGCTCGACCTGACGCTGGTTCAGCATGCAGGCGCGGGCAGTCCGGTGATGCCGATGGATCAACCGGCGTCGAACGCCGTGCTGGTGACCGAGATGGCGCTGTGGGCACAACGTACCGTCAGCCACCTCGTCCTCGCCGGCGTGTTCGAGCGTCACCCGACGTTGCGCTTCGTGCCGACCGAGCAGGGCACCATGTGGCTGCAAGACCAGATGATGTTGCTCGACGTCATGGTGCCCAGCATGAAAACCGAAGCGGGCAACCGCACATACGGCATGTTCGGCGGCTCCTCGATCGACGAGCTCACCCTGTCGCCCAGCGAGTATGCGAAGCGCAACTGCTACCTGGCTTCTGAACTCACGCCATACGAGAAGTCGATGATCGACTACTTGGGCGCCGATCACATCATGTGGGGCAGCGACTATCCGCACGAGGAAGGTTTTGCGCCGCATTCCAAGCTGGCCATCCGGTGGGCGCTGCACGACCAGTCCGAGGACAATTGCCGAAAGATCCTGGGCGGCAATGCGGGTCGCTTGTACCGCTTCGATCTCGATGCCCTAACCCCGATCGCCGCGCAGATCGGCCCGACGGTCGCCGAGGTGCGCAGGCCGCTTCAAGACACGGGTTACGTCGCACCGCCCGCGTTCGGCTACCGGCCGTTCGAGGGCGGTCTGGCGCTCAAGCGGTTGGCTCCGGCGCGGGCTTGACCAGGATCGCGCGGGTGTAGAGCAAGTCAAAACCGCGTCGCTGCACGTTCTCTTGAGATTTCGAGCCGGGCGCCGTAGTGACGACGGCGATGTCGCACCCTGCCGCGGCGGCGTCGACGAGGCGGGCTGCGAGAAGTGCCGTCTGCACCCCGCGCCGCCGGTGCGCAGGGGCGGTTGCCGCACCGGTGAGCTGGGCGATGCCGTCGGCCAATCGAATGCTTGCCGCGCCCGCGACGACTCCGTCGTGCAGCGCGACGTACCGAGTCGCGCCCGCGGTGACCATATCGAGGGTGGCGGCCGCAAGAACGTCGCGTGGGAAGTCCTCATGCGAGGGCACCCCCTGCGTGTCCGGGTTGGCGAAGCCCTCGACGAGTGTCTCGAGCCACGGCTCGAATTCGTCGTCACCGCTGGTTCGGATCTCGACTCCGGGCGGTGTGATCCGCTCCAGTGAGTCGGTCAGCGGGCGGCCGAGCACGTTCTCGAAAGAGACCAGCTGATATCCGCGACCCGTCAGCGCCGCGGCGATCTCGGGGTCCGCCAGGTGTGCCAGCTCGACCTGGGTCGCTCCGCCGCGCGCGGCGAAAGCCGTTTCGATCTGATCCAATTCGGCGTCATCGGGCATGCCGCCGAACCCGAGCCCAACGACCTTGTTGAATGGTGAGTTCTCCCCGGCAAAGCACGCCGCGCCGCCCGCGATCGGCAGGACGAAACCATCGTTGCAGCGGCCCCTTGCCGACTCGGCGCCCGCCGCGATGAGCTCGGCCTCCGCGCGCTCGATGCGCTCGGCTATTGCGGTGCTGCAGAACATTGAAGTCAGTTGGCGGCGGCGAGCCGGATCTTCCACCGCACCAGGCCCAGGTAGCCGACGCAGATCAGCCCTTGCATGGCCATGTTGAACCACCAGGCGCCCGCGGTGTGCTTCCAATGCGAGTCTTGCGGTGTCAGTGGGCCCGGTACGAGCCTGATCAAATCGATCGTCGATGCCGTCGAGGCGAATCCCCAGCGGGCTGGAGTCACCCATGCCATCTGGTCGAGCACGATACGACCGGTCACCGGGATCATGCCGCCCTGGAACACCAGCTGCGACATGATCGCGATCACCAGCAGCGGCATGATCTGCTCGTTCGATTTGGCTATCGCCGAGAGGGCCAAGCCGACCATCGCCGCCCCGATACAGCACGCCGCAACGTCGATGTACAACTCCAGGGACCGATTGGGTATCACCGCGCCGCTCTCGACGGCTCCGGGGCCCCAACCCTTGCCCCATATGTTGATGGCGACGACGATTCCCGACTGCATTAACGCAAAGCCGGAGAAGACGAAGACCTTCGCGAGCATGTATGCGGTCGTGGACAATCCGACCGCCTGTTCGCGCAGGAAGATCGCCCGCTCGCTGATCAGCGCCCGGATCGTCAGTGCGGTGCCCATGAAGATGGCGCCCACATTGAGCAGCACCAGAATCTGTCCCGGTTCGTTCGGGGCTTCACCGCCCTCTAACGCGGTCTTGGGAACGCCGAAGCCGACATCTCCGGGCACCGACAGCGACAATGCGCCCATGATGAACGGCAGAAACGCCAGGAAGATGAAGTAACCGCGATCCGAAATGATCAGTCGCATCTGGCGGCGGGCGATCGTGGAGAACTGCTTGCGCAGGCTCGTCTTCGTCGGCTCGCCGAGGTCGGACGGTTTCTCTACCGCCGGCGGTGGTGGCGGCGGCCCGTGTTGGGCGAGGTACCGCGCTTTGGCCGCGTCGGGGTCACCGGCGACCGAGCTGAAGATGTCGGCCCAGTTGGTGGTGCCCATCGACGAGCCGATCTCGCTGGGCGGGCCGCAAAACGCGGTCTTTCCGCCGGGTGCCAGCAGCAGCACCTGGTCGCAGACATCGAGATAGGTCAGCGAGTGTGTCACCACGAGCACGACGCGGCCTGCGTCGGCGAGCTGGCGCAGCATCGTCATGACCTGGCGGTCCAGCGCCGGATCCAGACCCGAGGTGGGCTCGTCGAGGATCAGCAGCGACGGTCCGGTCAACAGCTCGAGGGCGACCGAGGCGCGTTTGCGCTGACCGCCGGAGAGCTTGTCGACGCGGGTTTCGAGGTGCTTGGTCATCTCGAGTTCCTCGAGGACCTGCATGACGACCTGCTCGCGGTCGGCCTTCGTGGTGTCCGGCGGCAGCCGGAGCTCGGCGGCGTACATCAGCGCCTGCCTGACGGTCAGCTGACCGTGCACCACGTCGTCCTGCGGGACCATGCCGATCCGGGAGCGCAGCGAGGCGTACTCGGCGTGGATGTTGTGACCTTCGAAGGTCACGGTGCCGGTCGTCGGATGGGTGTAGCCGGCCACCAACTTCGCAAAGGTCGACTTGCCCGCGCCTGACGGGCCGATCACGGCGGTCAAGGTGCCGGGGCGCGCGGCGATCGAGATGTTGTCCAGAAGCGTCTTGTTGCCCTCGATCGTCCACGTGATCGAGTGCACTTCCAGGCCGCCGGTCTGGGTGGCGGCGGCGGTCTCGGTGCGGCGGGCCAGCGTGCCACCGGTGAACACCAGGTCGATGTTGCCGATCGTGACGGTGTCACCCTCGCGCAGCATCGCCGAGTCGACGCGCGCGCCGTTGACGAACGTGCCGTTGATGCTGCGGTTGTCCCGGATCTCGGTTCCGCTCGGCGTGGGCACGAGGGTCGCGTGATGACGTCCGGCGAGCACGTCGGGCACGACGATGTCGTTATCGGTGGCGCGGCCGATCTTGATCGCGCCCGGGGTTCCCCCTGCGGGGGCAGGCCGGCCCGGTCGCAGGATCTTCAGCATGCTCGTCGCGAGGTTGCCTTCGCCCGCCCGCGGGGCGGCCGTCGGACCCATCGCTGTGACCGACTCGAGCGCCGGTTGCGACATCGGCTGCGAAATCGGAGGTTGCCGCGTCGGCGCAGCGGGGCTGGACGGATACGCCGGGCCGCCGCTGTACGCGGCCGGCTTTTGCGGCGCCGAGGGGTACCGCGGTTGTGGCCCGGAGGGGTGCGCCGGCGGAGCGGCCGGCTGGCGCGAACCGCTCGGCGGCGGCGTCTGCGGTCGCGAAGCCAGAGGTCCGGAGGCCCGGGGATGCGACGGTCCCTGAGTGGGCCACGAGGTATCGGCTGCTGGGCGCGCCGCGCTGATGGGCACCGATTGGGTCGGCGGCCGGCCGACGGCGCCCTGGTGCCGCCCGACATCGAAACTCAGCTGCGGCCCATCGGGGTTGCCGATGTTCAGGTGCTGACCGTCCTGCAGGTCGACGGTGGGAACCCGTCGATTGTTGACGTACATCCCGTTGAGGCTGCCGTTGTCTATGGCGACCCATCGGCCCTGATCGAACCGCAGCACAAGGTGCGCGCGGGAGATCAACGGATGTGCGATACGGATGTCGGCGCGAAGATCGCGGCCGACGACTACGTCGTTGCCCGGCGCGAAGGTTCGGGTCGATCCGTCGTATCGAACGGTCAGCGCGGGAGGGGCTGGTCGGCTCATCGCGACCAACTCTATCGGTATGAACCCGATTGCGGCGCGGGTCTGGATGGTCGTCATGCGTGCCTGGCCGACTTAGACAAATATTTGCCGCGCTGCCCGGCGAGTCGTCAGACGTCGTGGGCGGGTTCATGGTGTCGTTGTTCATGGTGTCTAAGGCGCCTGCAGTCCTGGTGTTGAGCGCCGCGGTGACCGTGGGTCTGGCGGCGACGATTCCGGTGCCGCCCGCCGATGCGCAGCCGCCGTATCCCACCGACGACCGGGGCTTCATCAACTCCCAGATTCGCTGCGATGCTCCGCAGTCGGCGGTCGCGTTCAGCCGCACAGACCAGTCGATCGTGGCCATCTGCGTGGACCAGGCCGGTCGCTACCAATACCGAGGCGCGCGACTTGCCGACGAGGACGCGGTGCTCACCGTCGTCGCCGAGCCCACCGTGCCTGGCGAATTCTTTGCGCAGAAGGAC
The DNA here is from genome assembly GCA_963720345.1 of uncultured Actinomycetota bacterium. Taxonomy (GTDB): domain Bacteria; phylum Actinomycetota; class Actinomycetes; order Mycobacteriales; family Mycobacteriaceae; genus Mycobacterium. The sequence goes on along the minus strand of CAVRFN010000033.1, from coordinate 265,787 downwards.
GGCGTCACCTACACGGTCACCGCGAAGGAACTGGTCATAAGGACCGACGAGTGGACGCGCACCGAGCCGGTGCTGCAGTTCGGGGCGCAGCCGATGCTGGCGGTGGAGATGCCTACACCGCCCCGCTAACCGGGCGAGCCCGTCACCACGCAGTGCGTGTGGCTGTAGATCGTGGCCATGCACTTGTTGCAGTGGGTGCACAGCGATCGGATCGAGTGTGCGTCGCCGTCGTCCTTGATGCGGTTGATCAGGTCGGGTTCGGCCAGCAGCGCCCGTCCCATCGCGACGAAATCGAAACCCTCGGCCATCGCCAGATCCATGGTTTCGCGATTTGTGATGCCGCCCAACAGGATCAACGGCATCTTGAGTTCGGCACGGAACAGTTTGGCGTCCCGCAGCAGAAACGCTTCCCGGTAGGGATACGCGCGGAGGAATTTTTTGCCGGTCATCCGGATTCCCCACCGCAACGGTGGCTTGAACGCGCCCGCGAACTCCTTGATCGGCGCGTCGCCGCGGAACAGGTACATCGGATTGACCAGTGAGCTGCCCGCGGTGAGCTCGATGGCGTCGAGACCGCCGTCTTCCTCCAGCCACTTCGCGGTCTGCAGCGACTCCTCGAGCGAGATGCCGCCGCGCACGCCGTCGGCCATGGTCAGCTTGGCGGTGACGGCGATCGGGGTGCCTTCCTTCTCCACCGCGCGCCGCACCGCCATCACCATGCCGCGCGCCACCTTGGCCCGGTTCTCGAGGGATCCGCCGAACTCATCGGCACGCCGATTGATCAGCGGGCTGAGGAACGAACTCGCGAAATAGTTGTGGCCCAAGTGGATTTCGACCGCGTCGAAGCCGGCCTCGATCGCAAGGCGGGCAGCGTTGGCGTGCGCGCTCGATGATGTCGTCGATGTCGTCGCGAGTGGCCTTCTTGGCGAAGCGCATCGACAGCGGGTTGAAGAATCGCACCGGCGCGTACGCCGTCGCCTTCGTCGAGCGGGCGTTGGCGACCGGCCCGGCATGCCCGATCTGCGCGCTGATCGCCGCACCTTCGGCGTGGATGGCCTCGGTGAGCTTCTTCAGACCGGGGATGGCCTCGGGACGCCACCAGATCACATTGCCCTCGGTGCGCCCGCCTTTCGACACCGCCAGATAGGCGACCGTGGTCATGCCGACACCGCCCGCGGCGGGCAGACGGTGGTAGGTGATCAAGTCGTCCGTGACGAGCGCGTTCGGCGAAGAAGCCTCGAACGTCGCCGCCTTGATGACTCGGTTGCGCAGCGTCACCGGGCCGAGTTTGGCCGGGGTGAACACATTGGGCTGTGTGTTCATAGGAAGTGAGCATGCCAGACTGGCGTCTCAGGCGAGCGAGGCGACGGGAGAATGGTGCGTGGGTGCGATCACACTGGACGGTAAAGCCACACGCGACGAGATCTTCGTCGACTTGAAGGAGCGCGTCGCGCGCTTATCCGAGGCGGGCCACACTCCCGGATTGGGCACGGTGCTCGTTGGGGACGACCCCGGCTCACACGCGTACGTCCGCGGCAAGCATGCCGACTGCGCCAAGGTGGGCATCAACTCGATCCGTCGCGATCTGCCCGCCGACACCAGCCAGGCCACGCTCGACGAGACCATCGACGAGCTGAACGCCAACCCCGAATGCACCGGCTACATCGTGCAGCTGCCACTCCCCAAGCACCTCAACGAGAACGCCGCGCTGGAGCGGGTGGACCCCGGCAAGGATGCCGACGGCTTGCATCCGACCAATCTGGGCCGACTCGTCCTCAACGAGCCCGCACCGCTGCCCTGTACCCCGCGCGGCATCGTGCACCTACTTCGTCGCTACGAGGTCGAGATCGCCGGTGCGCAAGTCGTGGTGATCGGTCGCGGAGTGACGGTCGGCCGTCCGCTGGGTCTGCTGCTGACCCGTCGTTCCGAGAACGCGACGGTCACGTTGTGCCACACCGCGACTCGGCACCTGCCGCAGCACACCCTCGAGGCCGACATCATCATCGCCGCCGCCGGTGTTCCGCACATGGTGACCGCCGAGATGGTCCGTCCCGGCGCTGCCGTGATCGATGTCGGAGTGAGCCGCGACGATGCGGGCAAGCTCGTCGGCGACGTGCATCCAGACGTGTGGGAGGTGGCGGGTCACGTGTCGCCCAACCCCGGCGGAGTCGGGCCGCTCACGCGCGCGTTTCTGCTGACCAACGTCGTCGAGCGAGCAGAGGCGCTGGCGGCGATGTGGGCCCCCGCCCGTAGGGCCGGGGACGCTCGCGAGCAGAGCCAGTAGTCCCGCAGTGACGCTGCGGGAGTTCGCGCGCAAGGTCTTCGGTGGGCAGTGGCCGATCCTGCTGCCCGGTGTGATCCTGATCGTGGCCTTCGGACTCGTGATCGCCGGCTATTGGCGCCGCGGGGCATTGGTGCTCGCCATCGGCGTGGCTGTCGCCGCGGTGCTGAGACTCACCCTGCCCGAGGACCGGGCGGGCTTGCTTGCGGTACGCAGTCGCGGCATCGACGTAGCGACGACCGCCAGCGTCAGCGCGACGATCTTGTACATCGCGTGGACGATCGACCCGCTGGGCACCAGCTAGCGCACAACGCCGCGCTCAAGCCGCCGATGACTCGGGCGGAATGTTGTGATTCGTCCGAAACCTGTTGTGCGGGTCGTACTTCGAATTTCAGGACAGCGTCGCGCGGATGCTCACCGTGACGTACGGCAGCGCCAGGCCGTTGGAATTGGCCAGCGCGGGATGGGTGGCCAGCAGCTCGCGGACCCGGTCGAGGGTATGGGTTCGCACCTTCTCCGGCGAGGTGATGCAGTAGCTGCGCGAGGCGACCAGGTCGATGAGTGCCTGCGGAGTCAGGTAACTCGTCCAGTGGACTCGGTGATGTTCGACATCGGTGAAAACGTCAGGCAGCGTGGTCGTGTCATTGAAATGGGCGTTCTCGTGGCCGATGATCCGGCCCAGATCCTTCACCCAGCCCAGCCGCTCGTCGCGGGCGTTCCACACCAGGCCCAGCCGGCCGCCCGGCCGCAGCACCCGCGCCACCTCTTTGACGGCGCGCTCGGTGTCGAACCAGTGCCAGGCCTGCGCCACCAGCACCGCGTCGACGCTGTCGTCGGGCAACGGAATCTCTTCCGCCGTGCCCAGGAGCGCAGGCGTATCGGGCAGCGAGTTGCTCAGCAGCTCGAGCATTTCCGGAATCGGATCGACGGCGATCACGTCCAGTCCGCGTTCGACCAGTCGCGTGGTCAGCTTTCCGGTTCCCGGCGCCGAGATCGAGGACGTCGCGAGCCTCAGTCGGCAGCAGCCAGTCGATCGCCTCCGGCGGATACGACGGCCTGCCGCGCTCGTATGCCGCCGCTTCCGCACCGAACGACAGCGAGCGCTGCTGGCTGCTCGTCATCGCGCGTGACGCCAACTCCAGCGTCGTACGGATCAACTCGCCCACCGCCTCCGTCTCGACAAGGAATCCGTCGTGGCCGTAGATCGAGTCGACCACGTTCAATTTGGTGCAACCCGGAAGCAGCTCGGCCAATTCCTCCTGCAGCCGCAGGGGATACAGCCGGTCTGACGTGATACCGCCGACCACCACAGGTACCGGGCAGCTTTGCAGCGCCGCCTCGACGCCACCGCGGCCGCGCCCGACGTCGTGGCTGGACAAGGATTCCGTCAGTGCAACGTAGGTGCCTGCGTCGAACCGGGCCGACAGCTTGCGGCCCTGGTATTCGAGGTAGCTCTGCACCGAATAGCGGCCGCCGGTAGTCGGATCCTCGTCACCCTGCGGGTCGTTGGCGAAGCGGTCGTCCAGTTCGGCCTCGCCGCGGTACGTGAGATGGGCGAACCGGCGTGCGATCTCCATGCCGATGTCCGGCGCGAGCCCGGTGTCGTAGTAGTCGCCGTTGCACCAGTTCGGATCGGACTTTATCGCCGCGACCTGGGTGCTCTGAGTGCCGATCTGATCAGCGGTCGCGCGGGCCCCGACAGCCAGCACCAGGCCGGCGCGCACCTTGTCGGGATGGCCGACGATCCACTCCAGTGCCCTGGCACCGCCCATCGAGCCGCCGACTACCGCGGCGACCTTGGTGATGCCCAACGCCTCGAGCGCGGCGATGTCGGCTTCCACTTGGTCGCGCACCGAGACGAGCGGGAACCTGGAGCCCCACGCCTTCCCATCGGGGTGCGGCGAGCTCGGACCGGTCGATCCACGGAAGCCGCCGAGCACGTTGGTGGCGACCGCGCACCAGCGGGTCGTGTCGATCGGCGCGCCGGGCCCGGCGACGCCTTCCCACCAGCCTTCTGTCTCGTCGCCCGGACCGGTCGGGCCGGTCACGTGCGAGTCGCCGGTGAGCGCGTGCAGCACGACGACCACGTTGTCGCGGTTGGGCGAAAGCTCACCCCACCGCTGCACGGCGATGGTCACATCGTCGAGGACTGCGCCGTTTTCCAGCGTCAGTGAGCCGATGTCGACATAGCCGACTTCTCCTTCGGCAGGCAAGGTTTCAGGTTCCACGTCGACTTCCTTATCGAGCACCGTCATCAGAACGCCGCCGCGGCTTTGGGATCCGCTGATCCTGCCGAGGTGAACCGCTTGGCCGCGGCGAAGCCCTGCTCGAGGTCCGCCAGGATATCGTCGATGCCTTCGATACCGACCGCGAGGCGCACCAGTCCCGGTGTGACACCGGTGGCCAGCTGCTCCTCCGGCGACAGTTGCGCATGCGTCGTCGACGCCGGATGGATGACCAGCGACCGAACATCGCCGATGTTGGCGACATGGCTGTGCAGCGAGAGCGCGTTGACGAACGCCTTACCCGCCTCGATGCCACCGGCCAGCTCGAACGCCAGCACGGCGCCGGTTCCCTTGGGCGCCAGCTTTTTGCCCAGCTCGTACCACGGTGAGGTGGGCAGCCCCGCATAGTTCACGGAGGTGACGTCCTCGTGCCCGGCCAGGTACTCGGCCACACGCTGAGCGTTCTCCACATGCCGCTCGACGCGCAGGCTCAGCGTCTCCAACCCCTGGGCGACCAGGAACGCGTTGAACGGCGACGCCGCCGACCCGAGATCGCGCAGCAGTTGCACCCGCGCCTTCAATGCGTATGCGGGAGGGCCGAGTTCGGCGAACACCACGCCGTGATAGCTCGGATCTGGGGTGGTGAACCCTGGGAATCTGCCGTTGGTCCAGTCGAAGGTGCCGCCGTCGACGATCACGCCGGCGATCGCCGCACCGTGCCCGCCCAGGTACTTGGTGGCCGAGTGCACGACGATGTCCGCGCCGTGGGCCAGCGGCTGGATCAGATACGGCGTCGCGATCGTGTTGTCAACGATCAGCGGAACCCCGGCTTCATGGGCGACGGCGGAGACGCCGGGGATGTCGAGGATGTCGATCTGCGGGTTGGAGATCGTCTCGGCGAAAAACGCCTTGGTGTTGGGTCGCACGGCCGCCCGCCAGGAATCCAGGTCATCGGCATCGGAGACGAAGCTGACCTCGATGCCGATCTTGGGCAGCGTGTAGTGGAACAGGTTGTAGGTGCCGCCGTAGAGCCGCGGGCTGGAGACGATGTGATCACCGGCGTTGGCCAGGTTGAGTATCGCGAAGTGCTCGGCGGCCTGACCCGACGCCAGGAACAGGGCGGCGACGCCTCCTTCGAGTGCCGCGATGCGCTGCTCGACGACGTCCTGCGTCGGGTTCATGATCCGGGTGTAGATGTTGCCCGGCTCGGCGAGGCCGAACAGGGCGGCGGCGTGCTCGGTGCTGTTGAAGGTGTACGACGTGGTCTGGTAGATCGGCAGGGCACGTGCGTTGGTCGCGATGTCCGGGGTTTGGCCCGCGTGCACCTGTTTGGTTTCGAACGCCCAATTCTGGGTCGGGTCTTCTGGCGCGCTCATGGGACGGCCCTCCATTTGTGTCAGGGGGCCCGTCAAACGGACCCGCGCTTGCCGGCAACCGCTTGCTAGCGGCTACTCAACCTGGTCTTCACCCGGAGCACCCCACCGCGGTTGGAGGGTTGCCGGCCAGCAAGCCGGGGCTTGATGCTGGCGCTCATGACCGGGGACAGACTATCGCATGGGGCTGACTGCATGCCAGCAGCCTGTTTCCTGTACGCCGAAAGCTACCCGTCAGTAGCTGAAGTGCCCGCTCAAGAGCACACCGTGGCCCACGCGTAGCGTCGTGTTCGACGCAATACTGATAGCCGCCGCACACAAAGCGGAGCTTCGTCGAACTGACCAAGAAGACGCCGGGAGAGCATCACATGAGCGAAGAGCAGCCGACCATCATCTACACCCTGACCGACGAGGCGCCGCTGCTTGCGACCTATGGCTTTCTGCCGATCATTCGGACCTTCGCCGACCCGGCGGGGATCAACATCGAGACCAGCGACATTTCCGTGGCGGCCCGCATCCTGGCCGAGTTCGGCGATTACCTGACCGAAGACCAGCGCGTGCCGGACAACTTGGGCGAGCTTGGCAAGCTGACGCAGTCGCCCGACACCAACATCATCAAGCTGCCCAACATCAGTGCATCCGTGCCGCAGCTCTACGCCGCGATCAAAGAGCTGCAGGAGAAGGGGTATGCGGTTCCCGACTATCCGGCGCAGCCGAAGAATGACGACGAGAAGAAGCTCAACCAGCGCTACGGCAAGATTCTCGGCAGCGCGGTGAACCCTGTTCTGCGCGAAGGAAATTCCGACCGTCGCGCCCCCAATGCGGTCAAGGAGTATGCGCGTAAGCACCCGCACAGCATGGGCGAGTTCTCCCAGGCGTCACGCACCCACGTCGCAACGATGAAGGGTGGGGACTTCTACCACGGGGAGAAGTCGATGACCCTGGACCGCGACCGTAAGGTGCGGATGGAGCTGAAAACCAAGGGCGGCAAGACGATCGTGCTCAAGCCCGAGACCGCGCTCACCGACGGCGACGTCATCGAATCCATGTTCATGAGCAAGAAGGCGCTCGTGGAGTTCTACGAACAGCAGATCGAGGACGCGTACAAGACCGGCGTGATGTTCTCACTGCACGTCAAGGCCACCATGATGAAGGTCAGCCACCCCATCGTCTTCGGCCATTGCGTGAAGGTCTTCTACAAGGACGCATTCGAGAAGCACCAGGACGTGCTCGACGAACTGGGCGTGAACGTCAACAACGGAATGGTCGACCTCTACAACAAGATCGAGAAGCTGCCGTCCTTTCAGCGCGAGCAGATCATCCAGGACATCCACGATGTCCACGAGCACCGGCCCGAGTTGGCCATGGTGGATTCGGCCAAGGGCATCACCAACTTCCACTCTCCGAGCGACGTGATCGTGGACGCCTCGATGCCGGCCATGATCCGCCTCGGCGGCAAGATGTACGGCGCCGACGGACGGACCAAGGACACCAAGGCGGTCAACCCGGAGTCCACGTTCTCGCGCATCTATCAGGAGATGATCAACTGGTGTAAGACCAACGGCCAGTTCGATCCGACGACCATGGGCACGGTTCCGAACGTCGGCCTGATGGCGCAGAAGGCCGAGGAGTACGGCTCACACGACAAGACTTTCGAGATCCCCGAGGACGGCGTCGCCGACATCGTCGACATCGACACCGGCGAGGTGCTGCTGTCCTGGGACGTCGAAGAGGGCGACATCTGGCGCATGCCCGTTACCAAGGATGCGGCGATCCGCGACTGGGTCAAGCTGGCCGTCACCCGTGCGCGGGCATCCGGAATGACGGTGGTGTTCTGGCTGGATACCGAGCGTCCCCACGAGGCCGAGTTGAGGAAGAAGGTCAAGGCCTACCTCGCCGACCACGACACCGAGGGCCTCCACATCCAGATCATGCCGCAGGTGTGGGCCATGCGGTACACGCTGGAGCGGGTCACCCGCGGACAGGACACCATCGCCGCGACCGGAAACATCCTGCGCGACTACCTCACCGACCTGTTTCCGATCCTGGAACTGGGCACCAGCGCCAAGATGCTGTCGATCGTGCCGCTGATGGCGGGCGGCGGAATGTACGAGACGGGCGCAGGCGGGTCGGCGCCCAAGCATGTGCATCAGCTGGTCGAGGAGAACCACCTGCGGTGGGATTCGCTCGGCGAGTTCCTCGCGTTGGGCGCCTGCTTCGAGGACCTGGGCGACAAGACCGGCAACAAGCGGGCGACTCTGCTGGGTAAGACGTTGGACGGCGCCATCGGCAAGCTGCTGGAGAACGACAAGGGCCCGTCACGCAAGACCGGTGAGCTCGACAACCGCGGCAGCCAGTTCTACCTCGCCATGTATTGGGCGCAGGAGCTCGCTGAGCAGACTGAGGACAAGGAGCTCGCCGACCACTTCGCCGCACTCGCGAAGTCGCTTGCGGAGAACGAGGATGCCATCGTCTCCGAACTTGCCGCGGTGCAAGGAGATTCGGTGGACATCGGCGGCTACTACTGGCCGGACCCGGAGAAGACCACCGCAATCATGCGGCCGAGCGAGACGCTGAACTCGACGCTGGAGTCCGCGAGGAGCTAGCCGATGGCTTACCCGATGGCCTCGTGCGGCGGTGGCGTCGCGTAGCGGTCGGTGAAGTCGACGATCAGGTCGGCGACCCGACGCGGTGCCTCGTACATCGGGATGTGCCCGACGTCGTCGAGATGCGTGACGTGCGTGGACTCCGGCAGGTGCTTGGTGAAGTGCCGGGTGAATCGAGGATGCGGCAGCACCCGGTCCTTCTCGCAGATGACCAGATGCGTGGGCGTCTTGGCCTCGGCCAGTTCCAGTAGGCCTGGCATCAACAGCGACTTGATCAGCAGCTGGTAGTAGGCCGGGCAGTGTGTGACGTCGTCGATGATGTCGAGCCATTGCTCGTCGTTGAGGCGGTCCGCGGTCGCGCTGATCGGCACAAAGCCGAGCTGACGGACGTAGGGCAGCTTCAGGGCCCGCGGGCCGAGGGCCTTGGCCCCCAGCCAGACGGGTAGGCCGGCCACGAACTTGAAGACGATCTCGAACTTCGCGGGGGTGTAGCGGGTCCAGCCGCCGGCCGGGGCGATGCCGGTCAGCGAGCGGGCGCGGCCGCGGCGTGCCAGCTCGAACGCCACCCAGCCGCCGAGCGAGTTGCCGACGATGTGCGCGGTGTCCCAGCCCAGCGCGTCCATCCGGCGTTCCATATCGTCGGCCAGCTCGGCGGTGTCCAGGAAGAACCGGCCCTTGATGCCGCCGTTGTGGCCGGGCATGGTCGGCGCCAAGACTTCGTAACGACCGGTCGCCGGAGCCGCAGAGTCGGCGATATCCACTCCAGCAATCAGCGGTGCGACGCCTTTCCACACGTTCTGGGACATCATGAACGGATGTAGCAAAAGCATCGGCTCTCCGGAGCCCAGATGTATCGGTGCGCGCTCGATCATCTGCCCGACACTAAAGGTGGTACCGCCGGTACCGCAAGCCAGGCTCAGGGTGGTGGCTAGGGTCTGCTGCTGTGTCTGCTTTCGTCCCTGATCGTCTCGACTATCAACGTCAACGGGATCCGCGCAGCGATCAAAGAAAGGTCGCCGGAGAACCTCGGACTGCTGCGGTGGTTCGCGACCACCACCGCCGACATCGTGTGCCTGCAGGAAACGCGTGCCGACGACGACCAACTCGCAACGGCCTTGGCACCGGTCCTGTCCGACGGTTGGCACCTCGCGTCGGCGGAACCGCATATCAAGGGACGCAGCGGCGTTGCGATCCTCTCGCGGCATCCGATCGAGGCGGCGCGGTTGATGGACTCCGACGAATTCGGCGCGCACGGCCGCTATCTGGAGGCCGACATAGACGTCGGACCTGCCGGCCTGACCGTCGCCAGCCTCTACATCCAAACCGGCGAAGCGGACACGCCGCGGCAGCTGGAGAAGGAACGGTTCATGGCGACCCTCGCGGCGCGGATGGCCGCCCTGGCCGCGGCGGCCCGCGACGCCGTCGTGTGCGGCGACTGGAACATCGCTCACACCGAGAACGACATCAAGAACTGGAAGGGCAACGTCAAGAAGTCGGGATTCCTGCCCAGCGAGCGGGCCTGGCTCACCGATCTGCTCGCCTCGGGCTGGGTCGACGTGGTGCGGGTGCTGCATCCCGATGTCCCAGGACCGTACGCGTGGTGGTCCTGGCGCGGGCGGGCGTTCGACAACGACGCGGGCTGGCGCATCGACTATCAGCTGGCCACGGCCGGGCTGGCGGAGCGTGCCGTATCCGCGCGAGTTGAGAGGGCCGAGGCGTACGCGCTGCGCTGGTCCGACCATGCCCCGGTCACCGTCGAATTTTCACCCGCCGTGGGCTGTCAGCCGGGCGCATGACCGTTAGGGTCAGCCAATGACCGTCGACAACATAGCCCCGCGGCGTCATCGCGTCGTCATCATCGGGTCCGGCTTCGGCGGACTGTTCGCGGCCAAGCATCTCAAGCGCGCGGACGTCGACGTCACACTCATCGCGAAGACGACGCACCATCTGTTCCAGCCGCTGCTCTATCAGGTCGCCACGGGCATCCTGTCGGTGGGAGAGATCGCGCCTGCAACGCGAATCATCTTGCGTAAGCAGCGCAATGCCGAGGTGTTGCTGGGCGATGTGGTCGGGATCGATCTGAAGAACAAGACGGTCACCTCCAAGCTGCTCGACTGGGAGCGGGTCATCCCGTTCGACAGTTTGATCGTGGCAGCGGGCGCACAGCAGTCGTATTTCGGCAACGACCATTTCGAGGCCTTCGCGCCCGGTATGAAGACCGTCGACGATGCGCTGGAGCTGCGGGGCCGGATCCTGGGCGCGTTTGAGGCGGCCGAGGTGACGACGTCGGAGGCGGAGCGCTCCCGCCGGTTGACGTTCGTCGTCGTGGGCGCCGGTCCGACCGGCGTCGAAGTCGTCGGCCAGATCGCCGAGCTCGCCGATCGCACGTTGAAGGGGGCGTTCCGGACCATCGACCCGACCGACGCGCGGGTAATTCTGGTCGAGGCGGCACCTGCGGTGCTGCCGCCGATGGGCCCCAAGCTTGGGCTCAAGGCGCAGCGCCGGCTGGAGAAGATGGGCGTCGAGGTCAAGCTCAACACGATGGTCACCGACGTCGACTACATGGGGCTGACGGTCAGGGAGGGTGGCGCAGACGGCGAAGAGAAGCGCATTGAGGCCGCCGTCAAGGTGTGGTCCGCCGGTGTGCAGGCGAGCCCGCTCGGCAAGCAGATCGCCGAGCAGTCCGACGGCACGGAGGTCGACCGGGCCGGCCGCGTGGTCGTCGAGCCCGACCTCACGGTCAAGGGCCATCCGAACGTCTTCGTCATCGGAGACCTGATGAGCGTGCCGGGCGTGCCGGGGATGGCGCAGGGGGCGATCCAGGGCGCGGTCTACGCCACGAAGCAGATCAAGAATGAGCTGAAAGCCTCGAGCCTCGGCAGACCGAAAGCCGTTCAAGTACTTGAACAAAGGCAGCATGGCCACCGTGTCCCGGTTCAACGCGGTGGCCCAGATCGGCAAGGTCGAGTTCGGCGGGTTTCTCGCCTGGCTCGCGTGGCTGGGACTGCACCTCTACTACCTCGTCGGTAGCCGAAATCGCATCGTGGCCGTGTACTCCTGGTTCATCACCTTCCTTGGCAGAGGCCGCAGCCAACTGGCGATCACCGAACGGTGGGTTTTCGCGCGCAGGGCACTAGAGCAATCCCGGGATCAGAGCGCCCAAAAATCCATTGGGTGACGCGTGCCAAGATTGATCCATCATGAGCACTGCGCGTCGCGTCTTTTCTGGTGTCCAACCCACGTCTGACTCCCTGCACCTCGGCAATGCCCTGGGCGCCATCAAGCAGTGGGTGGGTATGCAGGACGACTACGACGCCTTCTTCTGCGTAGTCAACCTGCACGCGATCACCATTCCGCAGGATCCCGAGCAGTTGCGGCGGCGCACCCTGGTGACCGCCGCGCAATATCTCGCGCTGGGCATCGACCCGTCGCGGTCGACCGTTTTTGTGCAGAGCCAGGTGCCCGAGCATGCCGAACTCGCTTGGGTGCTGGGGTGTTTCACCGGTTTCGGACAGGCGTCGCGGATGACGCAGTTCAAGGACAAGTCGCAGAAGGAAGGCGCCGAGGCCACCACCGTCGGGCTGTTCACCTATCCGGTCCTGATGGCCGCCGACGTCCTGCTCTACGACACCGAACTCGTGCCGGTCGGGGAGGATCAACGCCAGCATCTGGAATTGGCCCGCGACGTCGCGCAGCGGTTCAACGCCCGCTTCCCGGACACCTTCGTGGTGCCCGACGTGCTGATCCAGAAGGCCACCGCCAAGATCTACGACCTGCAGGACCCGACATCGAAGATGAGCAAGTCCGCCGCCACCGACGCGGGCTTGATCAGTCTGCTCGACGATCCGAAGAAGTCGGCGAAGAAGATCCGCTCGGCGGTCACCGACAGTGAGCGCGAGATCCGTTACGACCCGTTGGCCAAACCCGGCGTGTCCAACCTGCTGACAGTTCAATCCGCGGTGTCGGGTGTCGACGTCGACACGCTCGTCGCAGGCTATGCGGGCGGGGGATACGGCGACTTGAAGACCGACACCGCAGACGCCGTCGTCGAGTTCGTCACGCCGATCCAGGCGCGCGTCGACGAACTGATGGCCGATCCGGCCGAACTCGAGGCGGTGCTGGCGGCAGGCGCCGAGCGCGCCAGAGACGTGTCTGCAAAGACGCTGCGGCGGGTATACGACCGGTTAGGGTTTCTACCTAGCTAACGCCGTGACTCGTTTGGAGGGCTCGAATGACACCTCCGGCCGAGCGGGTAAATCCAGACAAGCCGGACAAACCCGGGATTCTCGATCGCCTGCGCGTGCGATACCGCTGGTTCGACCATGCGATGCGTGCCCAGGAGCGCTACCAGGACGAGCAAGGGCGACTTCTACGCCGCGGGCATCACGTACTTCACGATCTTCGCGCTGTTCCCCATGCTGATGGTCGGATTCGCGATCGGCGGCTTCATCCTGGCGAACCAACCTGAGCTTCTCGCCGAAATCCAGGAGCGGATCAAGTCGACGGTCACCGGAGATATCGGGCAGCAACTGGTCGACTTGATGGACTCGGCGATCAAATCGCGCACCTCCGTCGGCATCATCGGTCTCGCGACCGCCGCATGGGCCGGCCTGGGCTGGATGGCGAATCTTCGTGAAGCGCTGAGTCAGATGTGGGGGATGGCGCGGCATGAGACCAAAGGGTTCGTCCGCACCAAATTGTCGGATCTGACGGCCATAGTGGGCCTGTTCCTCGCGCTGGTGCTCACGATCGGGCTCACCGTGCTCGGTAGTTCGGGCGCGATGAAACAGGTTCTGGAATGGTTTGGACTGCAGGATGTTCCGGGCATGAGTGTGGCGCTGCGGGCGGCATCGCTAGCGGTCTCGGTGCTCATCACCTGGCTGTTGTTCACCTGGATCATCGCGCGGCTGCCCCGTGAGTCGGTCAGTTTCCGCAGTGCCCTGCGGGCCGGGCTGATGGCCGCGGTGGCCTTCGAGATCTTCAAGCAGGTGGCCTCGATCTACCTGCGGTCCGTGGTGACCGGCCCGGCTGGAGCGACGTTCGGTCCGGTGCTTGGTCTGATGGTGTTCGCCTACATCACTTCCCGGCTCATCCTGTTCGCGACCGCATGGGCCGCGACGTCGAACGACAACCTCGAGGCTGCCCCGGTCGACCCGCCCAACGCCGCGCAGATCACCCCGCGCGTCGAGTTTCGCGAGGGTCTCGGAGTTGGCGGCGCGGTAGCGGCTGCAGCCGTGGGTGCCGTTGGGGCGCTCGGGTTTTCGCGGTGGCTCCGCCGTTCGTGAGCTTCGGTTGCGCTAGCTTGGCGCGGCCGAACCCGCCAGCACAGACGCCCTGTTCTCGATCGCCTCTGGTGTCGAATCCAGGGCATCCTCGACATCCTGCGCGACCTGGATGTCGAGGCCGCGCAGCGTTGCGGGCGGTGTCATCAGCGACACCGCGACATAGGTCAGCAGGCCGGCCGCGAATGCGATGAATGTGGGCCACCCGTCGAATGACGCGCTGATGAGGTTGTTCGGGATGTAGAGGATGGTGTTCTCGACCCCGAACATCGTCGGGGTCATGACGAACAGCGCGATCCGGACGACGAACCCGACGGCGATCGCGGCGACGGCGGCGGTCGTGGTCCCCCGGCGCCACACCAGTCCGAGGATGAACGGCACCACCAGGCAGGCAAGCATCAGGTCGAAGGCCAGCGTGAGCAGGATCCCGGTCTGCTGCACGTAGATCGCGAACACGATCGAGAACAGCGTCATCGGCACCATCGCGATGCGGGTGGCCCGCAACAGCGGATCCTTCTTGCCGGGCTCGTGCACCCGGCGGACGCCGCCGAGGTTGCGCACGCACACATTGGAGATCGCCAGGATCGCGCCGTTCGCGGTGGACATCGACGCTCCGACCAACCCGCACAGCACCAGCACCGTCAGCCCGACGGGCGCGTATCGATCCAGCAGGACGAACAGCACCGGGCCGTCGAGTTCCTCGGGTAGGTACGAATGTGCTGCCAGCACAACCAATCCGAACGGCACGCAGATGGCGACGGTACCCGCGGCCGCGGTGAAGCAGGCCTTGCGCGCTGCCTCGGGTGACTTGGCCGAGAACACGCGGGCCATGAAATCAATCGCGACGATGTCACCGATGCCGAGTGCGATCAGCGTCGCCCAGTTGATGACCGCGCCCTGCGCGGGGTCCGACAGCTGACCGAGCGCCAGAGGCCCTGTGCCCTCGGCGATATTGAGACCGTGTGTGCTGGTCATCCACACGAACAACCCGATCGCGCCGATCAGGATCAGCGTCATCTGGATGATCGCCGTGTAAGCGTCGGCGATCAGGCCACCGGTTCCGGTGTAGGCCACCGCAATCGCCGCGATCAGGACCACGCCCAGCCAGTAGGGCATGCCGAGGAAGTAGTTGAACAGGAAGCCGCCCGCGACGAGATTGCCCGCCACCAGCATGCAGAACGCGATGACCAGGAGCACCGAAGCGCCCACCTCGACCGAGCGCCCGAACCGGAGTCGGTAGTAGTCGGGAAACGACGTCAGCCCCATCCGGTTCATCGGTTTGGCGAAGAAGATGCCGGTGATCGTCAGGCAGAGCGCCAGGCCCAGCGGGAGGCAAGCTCCGGCCCAGAAGCCGAACTCGAAGGCGAGGTCGGTATTGCCGAGTGTGGCGTTGGTGTCGACGGCCGCGCCCATGAGCGCACCGCCGACGAGCCAGAAGGGCAACATCCGGCCGCCGACAAGGAAATTGGAGCTGTCGCCTTCGACGCGCTTGGACACATAGAAGCCGACGGCCACGACAACGGCGATGCTGATCGCCACGCCGAGAAGAATCATGAGAGCCTCCCGATGAACGCTGGAGTCTCCCGGGCTTTTGTCCCGCCGTGGAACGGTCATGCGTCGGTGCCGGCCGCCTGCGTCTCTCGGACCAGACCCGGCCTGCCGGCGGAACCCTAGACGCGCCCCACATATCCATGTGAGTCCGAATCAGAAAAGGCCCATTTCGTTACGACGGATCGCGATCGGTGTAAACGATGTGTTTCTTATAGCGCTGGACAGGAATTCGCGAACGTGCCAACAATGGCAGCAGGCGCCGTGAAACCCGGCGCCCCGGACGAGGTGCGTCGTACCCGGTCAGCGACAAGACGACGCTTGAGGAGAAAACTCATGTCCGAATCATCGGGGTCCGGCGCCCCTGATCCGTCGCTGCCCAACGCCGAGGGCGCATGGGCCCAGCAAGCCGAGGCAAATCTCGGCGATCGGCGGCTGCGCGAGGAGATCGAACGCGGCCTGACCTTCGGCCTGGAGGCCGCGCCCACCATCAACGACCGGACCATCTCGACGTTCGTCCGCGGTGAGAAGCCGCACTTCGCCGGCGAGCGCGGCACGTTCCTCAAGTGCCCGTTCATCGAGGACGTCAACGAGGTCGACGACGCCGAGGTGGCGATCTTCGGGGTGCCGCTCGATGCCGGTGCTACCTACCGGCCCGGCACCCGGTTCGGTCCGCAGGGAATTCGCCGCTCCACCAACCTGTTCGGCACGTACAACTACGAGTCCGGCGTCGATCTGCGCGAGCAGCTGAACATGGTCGACATCGGCGACGTGTTCACGATCCCGGGCAATTTGGAGAAGTCGTTCGACCAGATCAGTCAGGCGATGGCGCACGTCGCGCAGAAGGGCGTCATGCCCATCGTGCTCGGCGGCGACCACTCGATCGGATTCCCGACGATTCGCGGTCTGGCGCCCTACATGGACGGCAACATCGGCATCATCCACTTCGACCGCCACGTCGACACCCAGGAAACCGACCTCGATGAGCGGATGCACACGACCCCCTGGTTCCACGCCACCAACATCAAGAACGCGCCCGCGACGAACCTCGTCCAGATCGGCATCGGCGGCTGGCAGAGCCCGCGCGAGGGCGTGAAGGTGGGCCGCGAACGCAAGTCGACGGTCATTACCGTCGGCGACGTCGAGCGGGTCGGCGTCGAAAAAATCGCGGAAATTGCCCTTGAGATCGCGTGGAAGGGCGCCAAGGCGGTCTATCTGTCGTTCGACATCGACGTCATCGACGCCGGCTTCGTGCCCGGCACCGGCTGGCCCGAACCGGGCGGTCTGCTGCCCCGCGAAGCGCTGAACCTGGTCAAGATGGTCTCCGAGCCCGGGCTGGCCGGTATCGAGGTCGTCGAGTGCTCGCCGCCGTATGACTGGGCCGAGCAGACCGCGCTGATGAGCTCGCGGGTCATCCTCGACAGCCTCGCTGCGCAGGTCCGGTCCGGCAAGCTCGGCAGGAAGTCCGCGGCGTTGCCCAGACCAGCGTGGGGGCCATGACCTGATGTCGCCGCCGGGGCGGCTCCGTGACCGGCCGCGCCTGATCAGTGCTGGGGGCGGCGATTGACTGACCGGGCGGCCATGATGAGCCCGAACACGATGATCGATCCGACGATGCCAACTCCCACCCGCACGGGCGTGGCGTCCATGTCGGGCAGCATCGGTGCGGCATTGAGAGCCTGGGAGCCGGCGGCCGCCTCCGGCTTTGGCGCGAGCAGCGAGGGGTCGGGTTCGATCAGCGTGCCGACCTTGGTGCCCGGCGCCGTCGCGAAGCCGTAGTCCAGCAGATGCGCCGCCTGCTCCCAGGGTGCGATGGGCTGACGGGTGCCACGCATCAGCACAGCCACCAGGCGGCGGCCGTCGCGATTGGCCGCACCGACGTATGTCTGGCCCGCGTCGTCGGTGAACCCGGTCTTTCCACCGAGGGCACCGGGGTAGTTGGCGAGCAGTTTGTTGTCGTTCTCGATCGGATAGCCGGCGTCGCCGCGGCCGGGGAAGTCGAAGCTGCGGGTGCTGACGATGTCGGTGAAAATCGGGTTCTGCCAGGCATATCGGTAGAACAGGCCGATGTCGTATGCCGAGGTGCTCATGCCGGGACCGTCGAGGCCCGATGGCGTCGCCACCCGGGTGTCATGTCCGCCGAGCTTGTCCGCCAGCACGTTGAGCTTGCCCAGGGTGGTTTCCATCCCGCCCATTTGCGCCGCGAGCGCGTGCGCCGCGTCATTGCCGGAATACATCAGCAGGGCGTGAAGCAGGTCGTTGATGGAGTAGAAGCCGTTCTCACCGACGCCGACCTTGGTGCCTTCCTGAGCGGAGTCCTCGGCGGTGCCCGCCACGACCTTGTGGATCGGCAGCTCCTTGATCGCCTGCATCGCGACGAGGACCTTGATGATGCTGGCGGGCCGGTGCCTGCCGTGCGGGTCCTTGGCGGCGATGACATCACCGGTGTCCAGGTCGGCGACCAGCCACGCTTCGGCTGACACATCGTTGGGCAGCGGTGGCGTGCCGGGTGCGGTGATCACGCCACAACCCGAGAGCGCGTCACCGCCCATCGGCTTGGCCGGGACAGGCAGCGGACCGGGAGCGGCCTGGCCGGGTTTGGGCACCTCGGACGCATCGATGGCCGGCGGCGTCGATTGCTTGTACGGGCATGCGTTGGTATCCGGCGCGGCGTCCGGTTGGGCGGCGGCCACCGCGGGGGAAGCCAACAGAAACAATGCTGCTACCAGGGCCGCAGCGCGCTGGGACGAGGTTCGTACGTTCGCCATGGTGAGCGCAGATTAGGTGTTTGCGGGCGGGTTTCCCAGGAGGCGCGCTGTGACTGGTGTGATTGAAGTTTCAATTGTGACTCGACGGGTAAGTGGGCGGAGTCGAGGCTTTGCGTCGAAATCCACATTTTGCAGAAAAAGTGCGAGTAGACGCCTGCAAAACGTCGATTTCAATGACGAATGCGCGACGCTCAGCGCAACGCGGTCGCCGCCACGTCGACATACGCGACGGCGGGCGAGCCGATACACCCCATCCACAACTTGCCTTCGGCTTCGACCAGACCCGTCACCATGCCGAACTGAGGGTGCTCGGTGCGCAAGCCGGCGACGGCGTTGCCGGTGTCGGGGTCGAATGCCACCGCCCATACGACCGGCTTGATCTTGGGCTGCAGCCGATCGGGCAGGCGCCACAGCAGCTTCCGCAGCGCGGGTGGAGTCCTCGGCAGCCACTCCGCCGCCGCATTGGTCGGCGACACCATCGCGCACCAGATCCGGCCGTCGGCACCGGTCGAGAGGTTGTCCGGGCTGCCGGGCAGATTGACCGCGAGCGGAGTCACCGTGCCCGCCTTGTCTCCCGCGAGCCAGTACTTCGACAGCCGGCGGGCCTGGGTTTCGGCGAACACCAGCGCCGACCCGTCGGCCGTGGGCGTGATGCCGTTGGCGAAGTACAAGTCCGGCGACCACCGTGAGGACCGTGCCGTCGGGCTCGCGACGGAACACACTGCCGCGGTTGCGCGCCTCGAAGATCGGTCCGAGGAAGTGCTCGTAGGTGAACGCACTCGTCGACTCGGTGAAATAGATTGTGCCGTCAGCTAGTTCGGTGACATTCGAGCAGAACTGCAGAGGCCGTCCGTCGACCTCGCCGACCAACGTCTCGACCGCGCCGGTGGCCGGATCGAGCACCAGGAGGCCGCCCGGGCTGCTGCAGACCAACAACCGGCCGTCCCGGGCGACATGCAAGCCCAGCGGTCGGTTGGCGATCTCGGCGACCACGACGGGCGCACCGCCCTTTGGGGGGATGCGGACGATCTTGCCGTCGATAAGGCCGGCCCAGATCTGGCCGTCACCGTCGACGACGACGTCCTCGGGCGCATCGCCGGGCACGGAGACGACGGTCAGATCCGCCGACGGAAAATCCGGAAGCGGATCGACCGGCGGCGGCGTCCAGCGGACGGGGTCGATCGGCGGCTTACGCGTTGTGGACGCCACCGCTCGACCGTAACCGCTGTGTCAGAGTCGCCGGCTGGCTTCGGCGAGCACGCCGTGAAGGATTTCGTAGATCGCGTCGAACTCCTTCTGCCCGCTGATCAGCGGCGGCGCCAACTGAACGACCGGGTCTCCGCGGTCATCGGCGCGGCAGTACAGGCCTGCCTCGAAGAGCGCGGGAGTCAGGAAGCCGCGCAGCAGCCGCTCGCTCTCCTCGTCGTTGAAGGTCTCCTTGGTGGCTCTTGTCCTTGACGAGTTCGATGCCGTAAAAGAACCCTTCGCCGCGGACGTCGCCGACGATCGGAAGGTCGTAGAGCTGCTCGAGCGTCGAACGGAACGCCGGGGCCAACTCCTTGACATGGTCGTTGAGCCCCTCACGCTCGAAGATGTCGAGGTTGGCCAGCGCCACCGCCGACGACACCGGATGTCCGCCGAACGTGTAGCCGTGTGCGAATGTCGTCTTGCCGTCGTTGAACGGTTCGAAGAGCCGGTCGGATGCAATCATCGCGCCGATGGGCGAGTAACCAGACGTCAAACCCTTTGCGCAGGTGATGATGTCGGGTACATAACCGAAGTCGTCGCAGGCGAACATCGAGCCGATCCGGCCGTAGGCGCAGATCACCTCATCGGAGACCAACAGCACGTCGTACTCGTCGCAGATCTCGCGGACCCGCTCGAAATACCCTGGCGGCGGCGGGAAGCAACCGCCGGCGTTCTGCACCGGTTCGAGGAAGACCGCGCATACGGTGTCGGGGCCCTCGAACTCGATCGCCTCGGCGATGCGGTCGGCGCAGTACCGACCGAACGCCTTGGCGTCGTGCTCATAGAGCGCGGGTGCCCGGTAGAAGTTGGTGTTGGGCGCGCGGAAACCACCTGGGGTCAGCGGCTCGAACTGCTCCTTGAACGCGGGCAGGCCGGTGATCGCCAGGGCGCCCTGGGGAGTGCCGTGGTAGGCGATCGCACGCGAAATCACCTTGTGCTTACCGGGTTTGCCGGTCAGCTTGAAGTAGTTCTTGGCCAGCTTCCACGCCGACTCGACGGCCTCGCCGCCGCCGGTGGTGAAGAACACGCGATTGAGATCGCCCGGCGCATAACCGGCGATCCGCTCGGACAGCTCGATCGCCGACGGAGTGGCGTAGGACCACAGCGGGAAGAACGCCAGCGTCTCGGCCTGCTTGGCGGCCGCCTCGGCGAGCTCTTTGCGGCCGTGGCCGACCTGGACTACGAACAGCCCGGACAGGCCGTCGATGTATCTCTTGCCCGTGCTGTCCCAGATGTGGACGCCTTCGCCGCGGGTGATGATCGGCGGCGTGATGCCGGCGCCGTGGCGGGCGAAATGCCCCCACAGGTGGCGGTCGGCGATGGCACCCAGCTCGGCGGTGTCTTTGGTGATATCGGTAACGGTCATCTTGTACCCCAATTATATTGCTGTTTAACGAGTTTCAGGTAAACAAGTGTCTCGGTTGATATCACTCCCGGTAATGCGCGGATCTGGGTGTTGAGTAGGTCGAGCAGGTCGTCGTCGTCCGTACAGACGACTTCGACGATGGCGTCGAACGAACCCGCGGTCAGGACCACGTAGTCGACGGATTCGATGGTGGCCAATTTCTCGGCCATCTTGGTGGTGTCGCCGGTGCACTTGATGCCGATCATGGCCTGGCGGGCGAAGCCCAGTTGCATCGGATCGGTGACCGCGACGATCTGCATGACTCCCGCGTCGACCATCCGCTGCACCCGCTGACGAACCGCGGCTTCGGAGAGGCCCGACCGCCTTGCCGATGCCGGCATAGGAGCGCCTGCCGTCCTGCTGCAACTTCTCGATAATCTGCTTCGACAAGTCGTCGAGCTGGAACGCCGCGCCAGGCCGGGATTGGTTGACGCGGAACGATACGGGCCCGAGACCCGGGTTAGCCATGCAAGTGATTGTGCACGGAATCCGTCGTGGCAAGCAACTATGACCATGAAATCATTCGTTTTGGGGCCTTCGCGCTGCGGGAATGCGTAGCTTGGCCTGTCTGCGGTCGGTTAGCGTTGGCCCATGACTGTGTCTTCTCCCAAGACCGTGTCCACGAACGTGGCAAGCAGCTGGATCGACGGGGCCCCGGTGGTCACCGGGGGCGGGCTGCACCAAGTGGTCAATCCCGGCCAACGGAGCCCCCGTCGCCGAGATGGCATTGGCCACGCCTGCCGACGTCGACCGAGCCGTGGCGTCCGCCCGCGCCGCGTTGCGCGGCTGGGCGACGGCTACCCCTGTCGACCGCGCAGGGGTGCTCGCCAAACTCGCCGAACTCGTCGACGCCAACGCGGAGGCGATCATCGCCGAGGAGGTGAGCCAGACCGGAAAGCCCGTGCGGTTGGCCACGGAGTTCGACGTGCCGGGCAGCATCGACAACATCTCTTTCTTCTCCGGTGCCGCACGCCATCTCGAGGGCAAAGCCACCGCTGAGTACTCCGGTGATCACACGTCGAGCATCCGGCGCGAGGCCATCGGTGTCGTCGCAACCATCACGCCGTGGAATTACCCGCTGCAAATGGCGGTGTGGAAGGTGCTGCCTGCGTTGGCCGCCGGGTGCAGCGTCGTGATCAAACCTGCGGAGCTGACGCCGCTGACCACGCTGACACTTGCGCGACTCGCCACCGAGGCAGGTCTGCCCGACGGGGTCTTCAACGTCGTCACGGGAGCGGGCGGCGATGTGGGCACCACGCTCGCCGGGCACCCCGACGTGGACGTGGTGACGTTCACGGGCTCGACCCCGGTAGGCCGCAAGGTGATGGCGGCGGCCGCCGTGCATGGGCATCGCACGCAGCTGGAGTTGGGCGGCAAGGCGCCGTTCGTGGTTTTCGATGACGCCGATTTAGAAGCTGCGATACAGGGCGCGGTCGCAGGGTCACTGATCAACACCGGCCAGGACTGCACGGCGGCAACGCGTGCGATCGTGGCGCGCGATCTGTACGACGACTTCGTCGCCGGTGTCGCGGAGGTGATGAGCAAGATGGTGGTCGGCGATCCGCAGGACCCCGACACCGACCTGGGTCCGTTGATCTCCATGGCGCACCGCGCCAAGGTCGCGGGCATGGTGGAGCGTGCGCCCGGTCAGGGCGGCCGCGTCGTGACCGGCGGCAGCGCGCCTGATCTGCCCGGTTCCTTCTACCGGCCGACGCTGGTCGCCGACGTCGACGAGGCCTCCGAGATCTACCGTGACGAGATCTTCGGCCCGGTGTTGACGGTCCGGTCGTTCACCGATGACGACGACGCGCTGCGGCAGGCCAACGACACCGCGTTCGGTTTGGCGGCTTCGGCGTGGACGCGTGATGTGTATCGGGCGCAGCGTGCGTCGCGCGAGATCAACGCCGGCTGCGTATGGATCAACGACCACATCCCGATCATCAGCGAGATGCCACACGGCGGCGTCGGTGCGTCCGGTTCGGCAAGGACATGAGCGACTACTCGCTGGAGGAATACCTCACCATCAAGCACGTGATGAGCGACATCACCGGCGTCGCCGATAAGGAGTGGCACCGGACGATCTTCACGAAGCGGTAGGTCAGGCGCACAAACGAAGTGGGTACCCGCCTCTGTCCTGCGACGAGGATGCGGATGAGTCGACGAGAGCGGAATCAGCCGGCCCGGAACTGAAGAAGGCTCTGAGTCAGCGGCAGCTGAGGATGATCGCGATCGGCGGCGTGATCGGCGCCGGCCTGTTCGTCGGCTCCGGCGTGGTGATGGCCGATACCGGCCCCGGCGTCTTCATCACCTACGCGCTGTCCGGCGTGCTGATCATCATGGTCATGCGGATGCTGGCCGAGATGGCGGTGGCCAGACCGTCGACCGGGTCGTTCGCCGACTACTCCCGCGATGCGCTCGGCCAGTGGGCGGGCTTCTCGGTCGGCTGGCTCTACTGGTACTTCTGGGTGATCGTCGTCGGCTTCGAGGCGATCGCAGGGGCGAAGATCGTGCAGTACTGGTTCGACGTCCCATTGTGGTTGTGCGCCGTTGATCTTCATGGTGCTGATGACCGCGACCAACCTCTTCTCGGTCAAGTCCTACGGCGAATTCGAGTTCTGGTTCGCGGGCATCAAGGTCGCCGCGATTCTGGCCTTCATCGCGATCGGTGCGGCCTTCGTGTTCGGTTTGTGGCCGGGCAAGTCGATGGACTTCTCCAACCTGACCGCCCACGGCGGGTTCATGCCGCTGGCGCGGGCGTCATCACCGTCGGCATCGTCACGGTGATCTTCTCGATGGTCGGCCCCGAGATCGCGACGATCGCCGCCGCGGAGTCGTCGGATCCCGAGAAGGCGGTGGCGAAGGCCGCCAATTCGGTGATCTGGCGAATCCTGATCTTCTACGTGTGCTCGGTGTTCCTGGTCGTGACGATCGTGCCCTGGAACAACGACGGACTCGAGGGCTCACCGTTCGTCGCCGCGTTCACCGAGATGGGGATTCCGTACGCCGACCACATCATGAACGCCGTGGTGCTGACGGCTGTGCTGAGCTGTCTGAACTCCGGCATGTACACGGCGTCGCGCATGCTGTTTGTTCTCTCGGCACGCAGCGAGGCACCCGAACGCCTGATGCACCTCAACGGTCGCGGCGTGCCCGCCAATGCGATCCTGTTCTCGTCGATCGTCGGCTTCGCCTGCGTCATCGCCGCCGCATTCTCCGAAGACACCATCTTCGCGTTCCTGCTCAACTCCAGCGGCGCGATCATCCTGTTCGTCTACATCTTGATCGCCATCTCGCAGATCGTGCTGCGCTACCGCGACCGCGACACCAAACTGACGTTGAAGATGTGGCTGTTCCCAGTGCTGTCGATCCTGACAACCGTTGCGATGCTGGCGATCCTGGTGCAGATGTTCTTCGACGACAAGCTGCGCTCGCAGCTGCTGCTGAGCCTGCTGTCGTGGGGTGTGGTGTTGGTGCTGTTCTTCGTGAGCAAGCGGTTCGTCAACCGCCGACACGATGAGGCAGCGGACAACCGCGATCTCGCGGCGTCGCAGCGCTAGTCGGCTTTCGGGATCACGATCACCGGGACGTCGACGCCGGCCAGGATGCGCGCGGCCGTCGACCCCAGGAAGATCCGCCGTGGCGCGGCGAACCTGCTGGAACCGACGACGAGCAGATCGCCGTCGTCCCAGCGGAGCTTCTTCAGCGCGGACTCCAGCGTCATACCGTCGGCCACAAGCGATTCGATCTCAGGCGCGTCCGGAAGTGCCCGCGCCGCGACCAAGAGATTCTCCTCTGCAGCCACCCTTTGGAGTTGGCGCACTTCGCGCGCGTTGTCGGCTTCGGCGAGGTTCTCGGCGACACCAGCGACAGCATCCGGATGGCCAAACCGGCGGCGCTGGCGAGGGTGATCGCGAACGGTAGTGGGTTGTCGTCCCCGGGACGAGTCGGCACAGCCGCTGTCACGGCCGCGAACGCCTCGTCCGGGTCATCGGCATAGCCACGCGGAGCCAGCGCCACCGGAATCGGCGAGGAGTGCAGCAGCGCACCGGTTACCGGCCCGATGGTGTGGCCGCCGAAGAACCCGTCGCGTGCGCCGCCGACCACGATGAGGTCCGAATCCTTCTGTTCGGCGAAGCCGACGAGCGATTCGGCGAACGACTCGCCAACTAACACGTTCGACGAAGCGCTGACACCGTTGGCGGTAAGCCGGTCGATCGCCCGGGAGATCCATTCCTCACCACGCTCGATGAGCAGTCGCTGGTACTCCGCTCGCCCGGGATGGCCGTCCGGAAGTTCTTGCCGCACAACGAGGACGACGTCGACATCGGCATCGAAGGTCTTGGCCAGAGCGCTCGCCAGCGCGACGCCGTCGTCTCCGGTGCTTGTGGCTAGGTATCCGACTGTCAGATGCATTGCTTTTCCTGCACTCTCCTAGAAAGTGTCTAGAACCTTGACTTCGGTTTCGGCGGTGAGGGTCTCGCCGCGGAAGAACCGCTTGGTGCCGAATGCGAAGCACAACAGCATCAGCGGGATGCCGAGCACGAGCATGCCGACACCGAGCACGAAGACGCCACCGATCGATCCGAAGGCGGTGTAGCCGTAATCCGGTGCGATCATGTCCTTGGCGCTGATGAAGAATGCCGCCGCCATCGCCAGCCCGCCGAGCAGCGGGAAGATGCCGCGGAAGAACAGGTTTCGTGCCGAGGAGAACAATGTCCTGCGGAAGTACCAGACGCATGCGAACGCGGTGATGCCGTAGTAGAACGCCACCGCAAGCCCAAGAGATGCCACCGAATCGGCGAGTGCGTTCTCCGACAGGAACGTCAGCAGTAGGTAGAAGAACAGCGCCGCCAGCCCCATGACGATGGTGCCGAAGGCCGGGGTCATGTACCGCGGATGCACACGGGCGAACCGCTTGGGAATGGCCTCGTACACGGCCATCGACAGCGTGCCGCGCGCGGTGGGCAGGATGGTCGTCTGGGTCGACGACAGCGCCGAGACGGAGACGGTGAGCAACAGCAGGGAGGCCGCGATCGATCCTGCGACCGGTTTGCCGAGCACGGTCAGCACA
This sequence comes from uncultured Actinomycetota bacterium, assembly GCA_963720345.1. Classification (GTDB taxonomy): domain Bacteria; phylum Actinomycetota; class Actinomycetes; order Mycobacteriales; family Mycobacteriaceae; genus Mycobacterium. Next base: position 239,980 of record CAVRFN010000033.1, on the reverse strand, counting down.
TCGTCGGTGTTCATCGGGTTGTTCAATCCGATGCCCACGTCGCTGAAGCCGGAGAACGACTGCACCGCATAGGCGACGAGGACGTAGGTGCACACCAGGATCAGCGTGGTGATCACCGCGGCGATCCCGGGGGTGCGGCCGGGGTCCTTCGTTTCCTCGCCGACCGCCAGGCACGCGTCCCAGCCCCAGTAGATGAAGATGCACAGGATGATCGCCGCGCGATCGAGGAGACATCCAGGCCGCTGGGCCACAGCCAGGACAACTGCGGCATGATCGCCTGGGCTCCGGCGGTTCCGGAGAACACGCGCACCAGCGCGATGATGCTGACGATGACCAGCACGCCGAACTGGATGGCGATCAACACGTTCTGAAACCGCTCGGAAACCACGATTCCGCGCGCACTGATCAGCGTCATCGCGATGATGAAGAACGAGCCGAGCAGCACCTTGGCAACAATGCTCTCGGCGAGTTCGTCGAGGCCGAGGAAATAGAACAGGTACGTCGCCGCGATCTCGGCCACGTTGGCCAGCACGATGATCGCCGACACGGCCAGGCCCCAGCCGCCGATCCATCCGATCCACGGCCCGAACGCCTTGGTGCCCCACGTGAACGTGGTGCCGCAGTCCGGGGTGTCCTGGGACAGTTCCTTGTAGGCGAATGCGACAAGCAGCATCGGGATGAACGCGAGCACGAACATCGACGGTGCCTTATCGCCGACCGCGAGGACGACGTAGCCCAGCGTGGCGGCCAGGCTGTAAGCGGGAGCCACGGCGGCGAGGCCGATGACGATGTTGCCGACAAGGCCGAGGGCGCCCGCCTGCAGTCCCTTGTCGCCGACGACGGGGGCTTCGGGTTCCTTGATTGCCATGTGCGGAAATATACGGTTTGAGTGGTTTCTACGTGGCTTCAACTCGGGAATCGACTCATGCGGGATGCATCGCAACGAAATCAGTCACACTTGGCCCGGTTCTAGACTTGGTTCATGACCCGGCTTTCGGGAGGGACGCGCGTAGATGAGTTCGAGGAGTTGCGGCCGCACCTGCTGTCCGTGGCGTACCGACTGACCGGAACCGTCGCCGACGCCGAGGACGTCGTGCAGGATGCGTGGCTGCGGTGGGACCGTTCGGACGCCGATGCGATCACCGATCTGCGGGCCTGGTTGACGACGGTGGTCAGCAGGCTGGCGCTTGACCGGCTGCGCTCGGCTTCACATCGACGCGAGACGTACTACGGCGAATGGCTGCCGGAACCCGTCGTGACCGCGCTGGACGGCGATGATCCGCTGGCGGCGGTGGTGGCCGGTGAGGATGCGCGGTTCGCCGCGATGGTGGTGCTCGAGCGGCTCAACCCCGATCAACGGGTGGCGTTCGTACTGCACGACGGTTTCGCCGTGCCGTTCGGCGAGATCGCCTCGGTGCTCGGAATCACCGACGCCGCCGCGCGTCAGTTGGCGTCGCGAGCGCGACGGGCGGTGGCGAGCGCACCGCCTGCGGTCTCCGACGAGATGCACGCCGAGGTGGCCGGCGCGCTGATGCTTGCCCTCGCCGCAGGTGAGATGGAAGCCGTTGTACGCCTTCTACATCCAGAGGTGACATTCACCGGCGACTCGAACCGCAAGGCACCGACTGCCGCGCGGGTGATCCACGGTCCCGACAAGGTGGCGCGCTTCCTGTTCGGGCTGGCTGCCCGCTACGGGCCGGAGTTCCTGTCGTCGAGCCAGCTGGCGAAAATCAACGGGCAGCTGGGCACCTACCTCGCCGGCTCGCCCGCGAACGACGGCTATCCCGAGGTGATGCCGCGCGTCACGGCGATGACGGTGCGCGACGGAAAGGTCTGTGCCATCTGGGATATCGCCAACCCGGACAAGTTCACCGGCTCGCCGCTGCGCCGCCGGCGTCCTCCGTCGCCCACGGCACCCGACACGCGTCGCCGGAGTTGAAGCCCTGCTCGGTGATGCCGAGCGCCGAATACATCCGCGCGCGCATGTTCTCCACACCGATCTGGTAACTCAGCTCGATCACGCCGTCGTCGCCGAAGCGGCGCTTGAGATCGGCGACTTGTTCGTCGGTGATGGTGTGCGGGTCCGTGGTCATCGCGTTCGCGTAGGCGATGGCGGCCCGCTCGTCGTCGTTGAAAAGCGGGGACGTGGCGTAGTCGTCGATCTGCTTGAGGCGGTCGACGTCGAGGCCGTCGAGGCGCTGCAGCATCGAACCGAAGTCGACACACCACGAGCACCCGACGGTGCGCGCGGTCCAGAACACCGCCAGTTCGAGCACGTTCTTGGGCAGCTTCTTAGACGCCGACCCCAGCATCCCCTCGTGCACCACGTTGGCCAGCATCAGCCGCGGATGATGCGCGGCCACGGCGAAGGGTTCCGGCACCTCGCCGAACTTGCGCTTGGCGACCCGGTAAAAGACCTTGGTCATCAGCGATGCGTGCTTCGGGGATACGGGCTCGATGCGGGATGTCGTGTTCATACCCATTAGACGAGACGGCACGCCAAAGTGTGACACCAAACATCGTCGAGTAGTTCGCAGCGGATCTACGCTGCTGCAATGCGGGGGCAGCTGCCGAGGCGAACGTTCCTGGGCGGTGCCGTCGGCACGGCAGCTAGCGCACTGCTGGGCGGGTGTCACGGCGGGTCCCCGGCCACTCCGGTTCCCTCCTCGCCCACAGCGCCGTTGACCCCGAAGCCGGTGAATTGGCAGCGCCTCAAGACGGCTATCAGCGGTCAAGTGGTTCTCCCGTCGGACCCTAGCTATGCCGCCGCCAAGGCTGTCTTCAACTCGAGATATGGCGAATCGGCACCCGCCGCGGTCGTCATCCCCGAGTCCGAGGATGACGTGCGCCGGGCGATGGAATTCGCCATGACTGACAGTGTCAAGGTGGCGCCACGCAGCGGCGGCCACTCGTACGTCGGTGCGTCGGCTGCCGAAGGCACCATGGTGATCGACCTCCGGCGCGTCGCCGGCACCATCGCTTACGACGGCGATACCACTGTCGCGACCGTTCCCGCGGCGGCCGGCCTTGATCCGTTGCAGCGCATGCTCGCCGGTCATGGTCGGCTGATCCCGTCCGGCAGCTGCCCGACGGTCGGTGTCGCGGGCTTGACGTTAGGCGGCGGCCTTGGCGCCGACGCCCGGAGTGCGGGCCTGACGTGTGACGCCCTCCTTTCGGCGTCGGTCGTGCTGCCCGGCGGCGAGCTCGTGACGGCCAACCCAGACGATCATGCCGAGCTGTTCTGGGCGCTACGCGGCGGTGGTGGCGGCAATTTCGGTGTCACGACGTCGTTTTCGTTCCGCACCTATCCCGCGGCAGACCGTGACGTTGTCACCATGAGGTACCCCGATCCCGCCGTCGCTGACGTGATCGTGCACTGGTCGGAGTGGCTGGCGGCGGCGGACCGCGCGACGTGGGGCCTGATCAACATTCCCATCGGACCTGCCGCTGCCGGGTGCACGGTGGTGTTGGCGACTCCTGCCGGAACGGGCGCGCGTCGCGCCGCGGACTTCGTTGCGGCCATCGGAACGTCACCACTTTCGACCGACACCCGCACACGCGGTCGGCTGGACTTCGTCCGCTACTTCGAGGGTGGCGAAGGTGCGCAGCCGGCCGCGGCCCTTCGTGGCGGGCTCCGACGTCATCGGCGAACTGACTTCCGTTGCAGCGCAGGCGATCGTCGCCGCCACGAAGTCCTGGCCGGCGAAGGTGGGCGGCGCTACGGCCGTCATCGAATCCCTCAGCGGGGCGATCCGCGACGTCGCACCCGACGCAACGGCATTCCCGTGGCGGCGCGATTCTGCATGCATCCAGTGGTACGCGGAGCCGTCGACGCCGGAGACGATCGAGGCCGCCACCGCCTGGCTGGCGAGTGCGCACCAGAAGGTGAAGGCGCACTCGGTCGGCGGATACGTCAACTACCTCGAGCCAGGTACCGCGGCGAAACGGTACTTCGGCGACAACCTCAGTCGGCTGGCGTCCGTCCGGAGCGACTACGACCCGCACGGTCTGATGGGGTCCGGGCTGGCCTACTAACGCGCAAACATCAACGCGCGCTTGACCTCCTGGATGGCCTGGGTGACCTGGATGCCGCGGGGGCAGGATTCGGTGCAGTTGAACGTCGTGCGGCAGCGCCACACCCCGTCGACCTCGTTGAGGATGTCGAGGCGTTCGGCGGCGCCCTCGTCGCGGCTGTCGAAGATGAACCGGTGGGCGTTGACGATCGCGGCCGGTCCGAAGTAGCTGCCCTCGCTCCAGTACACCGGGCAGCTGGTGGTGCAGCACGCGCACAGGATGCACTTGGTGGTGTCGTCGTAGCGGTGGCGGTCGGTCTGGCTCTGGATGCGTTCGCGCGTCGGCTCGTTGCCGGTGGTCATCAGGTACGGCTTGATCGCGCGGTAGGCGTCGAAGAACGGCTCCATGTTCACCACGAGGTCCTTCTCGACCGGCAGGCCGCGAATGGGCTCGATGGTGATGGTGAGTTGCTTGCTGGCCTTCTTGGGCAGCAGGTCGCGCATCAAGACCTTGCACGCCAGGCGGTTGACACCGTTGATGCGCATGGCATCTGAGCCGCAGACGCCGTGCGCGCACGAGCGCCGGAACGTCAGCGTGCCGTCCAGATACCACTTCACGTAATGCAGCAGGTTCAGCAGCCGGTCCGACGGCAGGCACGGCACCCGGTAGCTCTGCCAGCCCGAGGTGTCGGGATCCTCCGGGTTGAAACGGGCGATCTTCAGCGTCACCATCACCGCGCCGTCGGGCACCGGTGGCAGCTCGGGGTCCTTGGTCGAGACCTCGGGAGCGATAGTCATGTCAGTACTTCCGTTCCATCGGCTCGTATCGCGTCTGCACCACCGGCTTGTAGTCCAGCCTGATGTCGCTCAGCAGATCGGCGCCTTCCTTGTAGGCCATGGTGTGGCGCATGTAGTTGGTGTCGTCGCGGTTGGGGTAGTCCTCGCGGGCGTGTCCGCCGCGCGACTCCTTGCGGTTGAGTGCACCGACGACGGTGACCTCGGCCAGCTCCAGCAGGAAGCCGAGCTCGATGGCCTCGAGCAGGTCGCTGTTGTAGCGCTTTCCCTTGTCGTGCACGGTGATTCGGGAATAGCGCTCCTTGAGCGCGTGGATGTCGGTGAGCGCCTGCTTGAGCGTCTCCTCGGTGCGGAACACCGCGGCGTTGTTGTCCATCGACTGTTGCAGCGCGCCGCGGATGTCGGCGACGCGCTCGTTGCCGTGCTCGGACAGGATGTCGCCGACCCAGCTGACCACCATGTCCGCCGGGTCCGCAGGCAGGTCGACGAAATCGTGGCCGAGTGCGTAGTTGGCCGCGGCGATACCTGCGCGCCTGCCGAACACGTTGATGTCCAGCAGCGAGTTGGTGCCCAGCCGGTTGGCGCCGTGCACCGAAACGCATGCGCACTCGCCGGCGGCGTACAGGCCGGGCAGGGGAGTGGTGTTGTCGCGAAGCACCTGGCCGCTGATCGTCGTCGGGATGCCGCCCATCACGTAGTGGCACGTCGGGTAGACCGGCACCAGCTCGGTGACGGGGTCGACGCCCAGGTAGGTGCGGGCGAACTCGGTGATGTCGGGCAGCTTGGCCTCGAGCACATCCGCGCCCAGGTGGCGCACGTCGATGTAGACGTAGTCCTTGTTCGGGCCGGCGCCGCGGCCCTCGAGCACCTCGAGCACCATCGAGCGGGCGACGATGTCGCGCGGCGCCAGGTCGACGATCGTCGGCGCGTAGCGCTCCATGAAGCGCTCGCCGTCGCCGTTGAGCAGCCGGCCGCCCTCGCCGCGCACCGCCTCGGAGATGAGGATGCCGAGGCCGGCCAGGCCCGTCGGGTGGAACTGGTGAAACTCCATGTCCTCCAACGGAAGTCCCTTGCGGAACACGATGCCGAGGCCGTCGCCGGTCAGGGTGTGGGCGTTGGAGGTGGTCTTGTACATCCGGCCCGAGCCGCCGGTGGCGAACACGATCGCCTTGGCGTGGAAGACGTGGATGTCGCCGGTGGCCAGCTCGTAGGCGATGACGCCGGTGGCGACGGGGCCGGACTGCGTCTCGGTGATGCGCGATGTCCAGCGCGTAGTACTCGTTGAAGAACTCGACGTCGTGCTTGACGCAGTTCTGATACAGCGTCTGCAGGATCATGTGGCCGGTGCGGTCGGCGGCGTAGCAGGCCCGGCGCACCGGTGCCTTGCCGTGGTCGCGGGTGTGCCCGCCGAACCGGCGCTGGTCGATGCGGCCCTCGGGCGTGCGGTTGAACGGCATGCCCATCTTCTCGAGGTCGAGCACCGCGTCGATGGCTTCCTTGCACATGATCTCGACGGCGTCCTGGTCGGCGAGGTAGTCGCCGCCCTTGACGGTGTCGAAGGTGTGCCACTCCCAGTTGTCCTCTTCGACGTTGGCCAGTGCCGCGCACATGCCGCCCTGCGCCGCGCCGGTGTGGCTGCGGGTCGGGTAGAGCTTCGTCAGCACCGCGGTGCGCGCTCGCGGCCCCGCCTCGACGGCGGCCCGCATTCCCGCGCCGCCTGCACCGACGATGACGACGTCGTAGCGATGTTCCTGAATCATGTGCGCGCGCCCCTTACGAGATGCTCGCGTCGAAGGTGACCAGCACGTAGCTGCCCAACACCAAGGTGAATCCGGTCGCCAGCAACAGCAGCGAATTCAGATAGAACTTCGTGGTGTTCTTGCGGGCGTAGTCGCCGATGATCGTGCGCATGCCGTTGGCGCCGTGAATCATCGCCAGCCACAGCAGGGCCATGTCCCAGATCTGCCAGAACGGTGACGCCCAGCGCTGCGCGACGTAGTTGAAGTCGATGCGGTACACCCCGCCGTCCCAGATCAGCATGATGAACAGGTGGCCGAGTGCCAGGAACACCAGCGCCACGCCGGAGAACCGCATGAACAGCCAGGCGTACTTCTCGAAGTACGGGATGCCCCGTGGGCGCCGGGGGGCGCGCGGATGGTCCAGGCTGGCCGGGCGGTCGTATTCCTTCTCCATCACGGGGGCGATACGGCCCTCCTTGTGATGGGGCGTCCAGGCGCCGGTCGTCCGCCTGCCGGCGCGCTCACAGGAACCGCTCCGCCATGTGCATCCCGATCATGCCGAGCGCGGGGATGAAGACCGCCAGGAAGATGCCGATGACGACCCACAGCATCTGCCGCTGATAGCGCGGGCCGTGCTGCCAGAAGTCGATGAGGATGACCCGGATGCCGTTGAGGGCGTGGTAGAGCACGGCGACCACCAGACCGATCTCCATCAGGCCGACGATCGGCGTCTTGTACGTCTCGATGACCTCGTTGTAGGCCTGCGGGCTGACCCGCACGAGCGCGGTGTCGAGCACATGGACGAACAGGAAGAAGAAGATGGTGGCACCGGTGATGCGGTGCAGCACCCAGGACCACATCCCCGGATCACCGCGATAGAGGCTGCGTCTGCGCGACGGTTCGGTTCGCGGAGCCGGCACCTCCGTGCCCCCCGGCGACTGCCCGGCAGTCTGAGTACTCATCTGGCCTCCAACGCCTTCGGTGGACGTTCGGGGCGGGGTCCACAGGCTCGCAATCAGACCGGTCGTGGACCACTGCCCCAAACCTCGGGGCGACTCTAATCCCAGTTGTACTGCTAAACGAACTACCGTTTAGCCGTCGGGCACGCAAAACGGCGAAAGTTAGGGTTACCTTCCTCACTTGGCCGCGTTGCGGAACAGGGAGCTTCGGAATGCATTCAGAATCGGTCCGGAGGGGTTGACATGACGTCCGATATCGACTGGAAAATGCTGCGGCACAAGGCAACTGAGGCATCTGCTCACGCGTATGCGCCGTATTCGGGGTTCTCCGTCGGGGCCGCCGCGCTGGTCGACGATCACCGGATGGTGGCCGGCTGCAATGTGGAGAATGTCTCATATGGCCTAGGTCTCTGTGCCGAGTGTTCAGTGGTCTGCGCCCTTCATTCCGGCGGCGGCGGCAGGCTGATCGCGCTGTCGTGTGTCGACGCCGCCGGGGAGGTGCTGATGCCATGCGGGCGGTGCAGGCAGGTGCTGCTGGAGCACGGCGGCCCCGAACTGCTGATCGACCATCCGCTGGGGCCGCGGACGCTGGGTGAGCTGCTGCCCGACGCGTTCGGGCCGCAGGATCTGGCCCGGCCGCGAGGTGCCGCACGAGGAAGTGCCGTAATCCCGTGACGCAGTTCACATTCGACGCGCCGACGATCATCCGGACCAAGCGCGACGGCGGTGTGCTCTCCGACGCGGCGATCGACTGGGTGATCGACGCCTACACGCACGGCCGGGTGGCCGACGAGCAGATGTCGGCGCTGCTGATGGCGATCTTCCTGCGCGGCATGACGCGCGCCGAGATCGCCCGCTGGACGGCGGCCATGGTCGCCTCGGGCGAGCGGATGGACTTTACAGATCTGCGCCGCGATGGAAAGCCACTGGCGTTGGTGGACAAGCATTCCACCGGCGGAGTCGGCGACAAGATCACCATCCCGCTGGTGCCGGTCGTGATGGCCTGCGGTGGTGCGGTGCCGCAGGCGGCCGGCCGCGGGCTCGGCCACACCGGCGGCACACTCGACAAGCTGGAATCCATCCCGGGCTTCACCGCCGAGCTGTCGAAAGCCCATATTCGCCAACAACTTTGCGATATCGGGCGCGGCGATCTTCGCCGCGGGCGAGCTGGCGCCGGCAGACCGCAAGATCTATGCGCTGCGCGACGTCACAGGCACCACCGAATCGCTGCCGCTGATCGCCAGTTCGGTGATGAGCAAGAAGATCGCCGAGGGCGCCGCGGCGCTGGTGCTCGACTGCCAAGGTGGGTTCCGGCGCGTTTCTCAACACCGAGGCCGAGTCCCGCGAACTGGCCCGCACCATGGTCGAGCTCGGCACCGAAGCCGGGCTGGTGACCCGCGCTGCTGCTGACCGACATGTCGACGCCGCTGGGCCGCGCGGTGGGCAACGCGATCGAGGTCGCCGAGTCGCTGGAGGTGCTGGCCGGCGGCGGCCCGGCCGACGTGGTGGAGCTGACGCTGGCGCTGGCCGCCGAGATGCTCGACGCCGCGGGCGTCGACGGCATCGATCCGGCTCAGACGTTGAAGGACGGCACGGCGATGGACCGGTTCCGCGAGCTGGTCGCCGCGCAGGGCGGTGACCTCGGCGCCCTCTCTGCCGGACGCGTTGCCCGTCGGCGCCCATACCGAGACCATCACGGCCCCGCGTGGTGGCACCATGGAGAGCATCGACGCGATGGCGGTTGGTCTTGCGGTGTGGCGGCTCGGTGCGGGCCGCTCTGTCCCCGGTGAGCGCGTGCAGTCCGGTGCAGGCCTGCGCATCCACCGCCGTCCCGGCGAGCCCGTCGCCGCCGGTGAGCCGCTGTTCACGCTCTACACCGAGACGCCGGAGCGCATTCGCGGCCGCGATGGCCGAGCTGGACGGCGCCTGGCAGCGTCGGGGACCAGGCGCCGCCGCAGCGCCCGCTGATCATCGATCGGATACGACGAATGACATGACCACACCGCTGACGTTGGAATCCATCCGGCAGGCGCCCAAGGCGCTGCTGCACGACCACCTCGACGGCGGGCTGCGACCGGCCACCGTGCTGGAGCTGGCCGAGGCAGCACGGCTACGGCGATCTGCCCGCCACCGACGTCGACGGACTCGCATCGTTCTTCCGCACTGCCGCACACGCGGCGTTCTTCAGCACCGCGCACGGCATCGCTGGTGCGCTACCTGGAGCCGTTCGCGCACACCGTCGGGGTGATGCAGACACCGGAGGCCCTGCACCGGGTGGCCTTCGAATGCGTCGAGGACCTTGCGGCCGACAACGTGGTCTACGCCGAGATCCGGTTCGCGCCCGAACTGCACATCGACTCCGGCCTGTCGCTGGACGCGGTCGTCGACGCCGTGCTGGCCGGTTTCGCCGACGGCGAGAAGGCCGCCAGCGCCGAGGGCCGCTTCATCGTGGTGCGATGCCTGGTCACGGCGATGCGGCATCAGGCGCGGTCACTGGAGATCGCCGAGCTGGCGATCCGGTTCCGCGACAAGGGCGTAGTCGGATTCGACATCGCGGGTGCCGAGGCCGGATATCCGCCGACGCGACACCTCGACGCGTTCGAGTACATGCGAAGCAACAACGCCCGCTTCACCATTCACGCGGGCGAGGCGTTCGGGCTGCCGTCCATCCACGAGGCGATCGCGTTCTGCGGCGCCGACCGCCTTGGCCATGGGGTGCGGATCGTCGACGACATCACCGTAGGCGCCGGACGGCGAGCGCAAGTTGGGCAGATTGGCCTCGCTGTTGCGGGACAAGCGGATTCCGTTCGAGATGTGTCCGAGCGTCGAACGTGCAGACCGGTGCGGTCGACAGCATCGCCGAGCACCCGTTCGATCTGCTGGCGCGGCTGCGGTTCCGCGTCACCGTCAACACCGATAACCGGTTGATGAGCGACACGACGATGAGCCACGAGATGCTGCGTCTCGTCGAGGCGTTCGGCTACGGGTGGAGCGATCTCCAGCGGTTCACCATCAACGCGATGAAGTCGGCGTTCATCTCGTTCGACGAACGGCTGGCCATCATCGACGACGTGATCAAGCCGCGCTTCGCGGTCTGATCGGCTGACTCACCTTCACGGCGGCGACGCTGCCGCGGCTCCGTTCGCGGCGAGGAATCCGCCGTGATCGCCGGGGAACGTGACGCGTGCTGCCCAGTAGTTCGGCCAGCGCCGTCGAGGTCCGGTACGTCAGCAGCCTGCCGGAGTCCGCGCCGATGCCGACCACCGTGCGCGTCGGGCTCGCCTGCAGCGCCTTGATGTCGGGCTCGTAGTAGCGACGCCGCACGCAGGTCGATGTCGAAGAATCGGCCATCTGGCGGCGGACGGCTCCGGATTGGTCGGCGGCGCGTCGTCAGGTGTTACGTCGAATCCGGCGTTGGCCATGAAATGCCCCCACCCGGCTTCGAACCCGTCCCGGTGGAACGTCTCCACGATGGCCTCGGTGTTGGCGCGCTGCTCCGCCGCGTCGGGCAACAGCAATAGCGACGGCGGCTCGTGGGCGACCAGCATGCGGATCCGTCCGGGATATCGCGTGACGAGTGCCAGCCCCGTGACCGCGCCGCCGCTGGACCCAAACAGGTCGGCTGATTCCGCGCGCAGGTCATCGAGGATCGCGTTGACGTCGTCGGCGCGCTGTTCGACGCTGGACGGTGCGTCCGGGTCGTCGACCGTGCTGGCCGCATAGCCCCGGGTCGTAGGTGACGACGGTGCGGTGTTCGCCAGGGTCTCGGCCAGCGGCGCGAACTCCGCCGCCGCCATGGGCGAGCCGATGACGAGCAACAGCGGGCCCCGCCACGGATGTTGTGCAGGCGTGCGCCGAGCACGGGACGGAGCGGGTGGCGATAGGCAGTACGAGTTCAGACTTCGCGGCAGGGCGAAATCACGCAGCGTACGGTGCGTTCTTCGACGTGTGGCCCGGTCAGCGACGAGGGCTGGGGCCTGCTCACCAGCATCCGGCTCCCCGGTGGCGGTGACCTCGGTCTCTACGAGCCGCGCCACCCGAAAGCGACCGAGCTGTAGCGCCTATTCGGCCGCAGCCGCGATTCGAGGAAGGTTTCCAGCGACTTCCCACTGCTCGACCGCCTTGGCGTATGGCGGAGTCGGTTTGCGGACTTTCTCGGGATCGAGCACGTACGACACGATCTTGCCCAGCGGCTGATCGGCGTCAAGCGATTCTTCGACCACCGTGTCCTCGGCGTATTCGCCGACGTCCCTGAGCAATTCGACGGCCAGATCGAGCTGGTCACGGTCGATCGCGTCGGGTCCCTCGGCGAGATAGTCGACGATCTCGGTGAGCACGTAGACGTTCTCGTCCGCGACGTTCACCCGTAGCGAGCCGTCGTTGGCCGCCGTGCGGATGTCGTCGTAGGTGGCCAGGTTGGAGATGTCGTGGTCGTGCTCGTCGGCCAGGTATCGCGCCAGCGCACGTTCGGATCCGAACACGCTGATCCGTCCGTTGCGCCCCAGGAAGACCGGCTGATCGTCGAGGTAGCACCGCAGCGTGTAGTACGTACCGCCGGTGGTCATGATCCGCACCGGGTCGATGCCGACCTTGACCCAGAAGTCGTCGTCGCTGCCGAGCACCGCACCGTCGGCGTGGTCCTCGAGTTCTTCGGCCTCCTCAACGTCGGCGTCGTCGGTGGTCGTCGTCATCGGTCTCTTCGACTTCCTCGGCGATCCCTCCTCTTCGAGTTCCGGGGCGTCTTCGGCCAGTTCGTCGGCTGCCTTCTTCGATGCGGCCGCATCGACGTCGGGGGTGCTGACGAGCTCGTCGATTGCATCGACGACGTTGTCCCAGCTGCGACCTATCGCCGACTCGATCTCGGCCCACCGCTTCCGGCCCATGCGGCCGGCGAACGCGTCGACCCCGCCGCCCAGCTGGCCGAGCCCCGGGTTGCCGTTGAAGAACTTGCTGATCGCGGGGAGTTCACACACCGATCCGATGGACGATGCGATGGCCAGCGACCGGTGCAGCTGTGACACCGTCTCCTCGCTGGGCTTCTCGGCGGCCAGCTCCGGGACGCCGACGACGTCGTACTGCCGTTCCTCGGTGGGGTCCAGCCGGTGGGCGTTGGCCTCGGTGAGCTTTTCCCATGCGGGATGGTCGGTCAGGTCGTTGTCTTTGTTTGTCCTGACGAACGCGACCAGGTCGGCCACGGTCTCGAAGGCATAGAGGTCCTCGTCCTTGCCGAGGAACGCCTCCCACTCGTCGCCCTCGTCGCGCCACCGCGGCGCCCAAAGCGTGTAGAGGTCGCCCTTGGTCAGCCCAAGCCGGATCGGCACGATGTCAGCAGCCATGGCGCACAGAATAGCCACCGACCTTGACGGTCAGGTCGGCAGTAGCGGATGGCACCGAGCGTCGGACGTCTTCGGGGCTCACCAGGGCACCAAGGTTTTGTCGAGGATCCTTCAAGCCGGTGCACAGATTCTGGTCTCAACCGCCATGGGTCAATTCACCGCGAAATCGAGGCTGCGAAGCCCGACGCGCTGATCTGGGGCACCGATGCGCAGGGCAAGCCCGACGTGCTGCCGCTGGCCTATGCGCGTACGTCCAATCAGGTGCTGAGGCTGTCATCTGTGTCTCCGACCGCAGTGTCACCTGGCATGTGGTGCACGGTCTCGAGGAATGCGGGATACCGGCGTTCGGTCCGATCTGGGATTCCTGGCGCGACCGATACGATCCTCTGGTGCACGGAGCGGTGACAGTTCATATGGAAGCTTCGCCGATGGAGATCTGGACGCTCGTCGCCGATGTCCGCAACACCGGGAGATTCTCGCCGGAGACGTTCGACGCGGAATGGCTCGACGGAGTAACAGCGCCCACGCTGGGCGCTCGATTCCGTGGTCATGTCAAGCGCAACGAGATCGGTCCCGTGTACTGGACGACGTGTCGGGTGACGGCATGTGAGCCGGGCAGGGAATTCGGTTTCGCCGTGTTGGTCGGCGACCGGGCAGTGAACAACTGGCACTACGCGTTCGTCCCCAGCGGTCAGGGAACCGATGTGACCGAGTCTTTCCGGACCATCGAATCGGCAGTCCTTCGGCCGATGGAGTTCCTGGGCTATCCTCCGCAAGCGTCGGAATCTGCGTGACATGCGGACAACGCTGGAACGCATCAAGGCCGTCGTCGAAGCCTGAGCGGTTCACGCCGTCGGCCGCCAGAACCCCTGAAAGCCCTGTCCTGCGTTGCCGGTTCGGATCGGCGACAGCTTCACCGGGTCGCCCGCCTCGGCTAGGTGTCGATACCGGTACCAATCGCTTGCAGATACTTGCGCTCGAGGCGCGCTCAGAGATCGCAGTTCGTCTGCATGGTGATCTGAAATGCGAGGATGGTCACGTGAGCGATGGACGCGTACGGTATGCGCGCAACGGGGATGTCCGGCTGGCGTATCGCGAGTTCGGGGATGGTGACACGACGCTGGTTTGGATCCCGGGTTGGTTCAGCAATGTGGAGATGTACGACGATCCGGCGACCCCACAAACGGCCGTCATCGCTCAACTGTCTGAAGCCATGCGCGTCGTCGTGTGGGACAAGAGGGGCACGGGCCTTTCTGATCCGGCCAGCCACGTCCCGCCACTCGACGAGCGCATGGATGACCTCCATGCTGTTCTCGACGCCGCCGATGTCGATCGTCCGGCCCTCTTCGGCCAGTCCGAAGGGGGGCCGATGAGCCTTCTTTTTGCCGCCACCTATCCCGAACGTGTCCAGTCGCTGGTGATCTACGGCGCGATGGCGCGGTTCAGTCGGGAGTTGCCCGATCATCCATGGGGATTCACTGCCGAAGAGAAGGCGCTCCATCTCGAAGAGATCGAAAGTCACTGGGGTGAAGGGGCGTTGGCCGAGATCTTCTTCAACGAGATTGCCGACGTACCAGGATTCCGCGACTACTACGGCCGATATCAACGGACGAGTGCCAGTCCGACGATGGCGGCGTGGTTATGGAAAGCGCTATTGGAGATCGATGTTCGCGGCGTCCTGGGTTCGATCCGTGCCCCGACCCTGCTCCTGGCGCGTCAGGGCGATCGAATGGCTCCGCTCGATGGTGTTGCGGCGTTGGCCGCTGGCATTCCCGGATCTGAGTTCAAGTCACTGGCGGAGGGCCCGCATGGACTGCTCGACGACACGCTGGGTTCGGCGATCCTCGACTTCGTGACCGGCAGCCCCAATGTCGTCATCGATGAACGAGTGCTCAAGACGGTGCTGTTCACCGACATCGTCGGCTCCACGGAATTGCTCAGCGCCCGTGGTGACGCGCGGTGGCGACATCAGTTGGACGCGCATGACCAGCTGGTCGACAGCGTGCTGGTGAAGTACGGCGGCAGCCGTGTCAAGCACACCGGGGACGGTGTGTTCGCGCTCTTCGACGGCCCCACCAAGGCGGTCCGCTGCGGCCTGGAACTCGCTCCCGCGTTGGCGTCGCACGGCATCTCCATCCGCGCCGGAATCCACGTAGGCGAATGCGAGCGGCGAGGCGACGAATGGAGCGGCATGGCGGTGCACATCGGTGCCCGGATAGGCGCGATGGCCGGGCCCGACGAAGTGCTCACGAGTCGCACGGTGCGTGATCTTTCAGCGGGCTCGGGGCTGCACTTCGATAGCCTCGGCCCCCGGCACCTCAAGGGTCTTGCCGAGGAAACGGAACTTTTCCGCGTCACTGCCACGAAAGGCGGTCGGTTCTAGGTCCGGCTGTGGGAGCTCTCCGTCGAAATCACCCGCCCGGATCTCCGGGAACGGCCTCGGGCACTGACGACTGGCGCGGCCGCAGCGGCCCATGCAGTGGGACGCCAGAATCCCTGAAAGCCCTGCCCGGCGTTATCCGGTTCGGATCGGTGATAGCTTCACCGGATCACCCGCGCTCGGCCAGTAGATCAATAGGGGTGCAGATCGTGAACGCAGCCGACGGTGCTCCCCGGTCTGGGGTACCTGTCGGGCAGCGTCCGAGTTGCGATATGGCAGACATGTCTGACCAGCGGTGACACGATACTGGCGTGAATGACGCCGGGAACGACGGCGGCGCACTGACGGCCGCGGGGCTGTCCTGCGGGTCGTGCGGCACGCAGTTGGGTCCGACGGCCAAGTTCTGTAGCGAGTGCGGCGCGCCGGCCACACAGCGCGGCCCATCGGCGGAGTACAAGCAGGTGACGGTCCTGTTCGCCGATGTTGTTCATTCGATGGACATCGCGGCGGCCGTCGGTGCGGAGCGGTTGCGCGAGATCATGACCGAATTGGTCAACCGTGCGGCGGTGGTGGTTCAGCGGTACGGCGGCACGGTCGGACAGTTTCACCGGCGACGGCATCATGGCTGTCTTCGGCGCGCCGGTGGCCTTGGAGGACCACGCTGTTCGCGCCTGCCTGGCGGCCCTCGGTGTCCAGGAAGAGGCGAAGGGGCTTGCCGTCGACAGTCCGAGACCGCGACGGTGTCGAGGTGCAGCTTGCGGATCGGCTTGAACTCGGGTCAAGTGGTCGCCGGTGAGATCGGCTCGAGGCCTTTCGGTTACACCGCCGTCGGCGAGCAGGTCGGTATGGCTCAGCGGATGGAATCGGTTGCTCCGCCCGGTGGGGTGATGCTCAGCGCATCCACCGCGCGACTGGTTGAGGGGAATGCAGTTCTCGGTGGGCCTGAGTTGGTTCGCATCAAAGGTGTTGATCAACCAGTGCCGGCTCGCCGCCTAATGGGCATGGCGCCAGGATCGCGATCATCAGGCGGGCTGAGTCGAATCTCGTCGGTCGACATTGGGAGATGATGCACGGTTGAAGCGTCCTTGGACCGTGCCATCGACGGCGATGGCGTTGTGGTCGGTGTGGTGGGGCCGCCCGGTATTGGGAAAAGCCGCCTGGTGCGTGAGCTTTTCGGCTACGGCTTGCACGTGGCGTCGAGGTGTTCACGACCTTCTGTGAGTCCCACACCAGCCAGATACCGTTCCACATCGTCGCCCGTCTCTTGCGCGCGGCTACCGGAGTGGAAGGCCGCGGACGGCGCAGACCGCTCGCGATCGATTGCGCGAGTCGGGTGCTCTGATGCAGACCCGGAGGATCTGCTGCTACTTCGACTGACTTGCTGGGCATTGCCGATCCCGATGCACTCTTGCCTCGGATAGACCCGGATGCGCGGCGGCGGCGATTGACCGCGCTGGTGAATACCGCATCAATGGCGCGGCGAAAGCCCGGCGCTCTACATCATCGAGGATGCCCATTGGATCGATGAAGTCAGCGAGTCGATGCTGGCCGAGTTCCTCTCCGTGATCGCGCAGACGCCCTCGCTGGTGATCGTCACCTACCGCCCCGAGTACCGAGGGAGCGCTTGACGCCGGGTGCACGGCGCTCAAACCCTAGCCCTTGCACCGCTTGAGCGATACGCGAATCCGCCGCACTGGTCATCGCAGCTGCTCGGTTCGGACCCCTCGGTGGCCGCCGTGAGCCAGCATGATCATCGAAAGAGCTGCTGGCAACTCCATTTTTCGCCGAGGAGATGGTGCGGGAACTGGCCGAGCGCGGTGTGCTGCGCGGGGAGCCGCGGCGCATATCGAGTCGACGGCTTCGAGTTGCCGAGGTCGACCGTGCCCGCGACCTTGCAGGCGATCATCGGTGCGCGCATCGACCGACTCGACCCGAAAGCCAAACGCACGCTGACCGCGGCGGCGGTGGTCGGCTCGACGATTCGGCGTTGATCTGCTCGATGGGGCTCGGGCGTCGAACCGGAGGTCGCCGACCTCGTGCGCGGCCCAGCTCATCGATCAAGTCAGTTTCACGCGACCACCAGAATATGTGTTCCACCACCCGCTGATCCGCGCGGTGGCCTATGAGTCACAGCTCAAATCCGATCGCGCCGAGATGCACCGGCGGGTGGCGGCCGCGCTCGAACAACGTGAACCGGCCTCGGCTGACGAGAATGCCGCCTTGATCGCCGAACATCTCGAGGCCGCCGGCGATCTGCACGCCGCCTACGGCTGGCACATGCGCGCCGCAACGTGGGCGACGAAGCCGCGACATCACCGCAGCACGACTAGTTGGGAGCGCGCCCGAACGATCGCCGACGCATTGCCCGCCGAGGACCCAAACCGTGCAGCCATGCGCATCGCCCCGCGCACCATGTTGTGCGGCGATCGCCTTTCGAGTGCATGTGCACGGCGCCGGCGCCCGCTTTGACGAATTGCGGCAGTTGTGCACGGCCGACGGGGACAAGCCGTCGCTGGCCATCGCCATGGCCGGGCTGGTGATCGGATCACGCGTATCAAGGCCGGATTCGCCAGGCGTCGCCGCTGGCATCGGAAGCCATGGCCCTCATCGAGTCGCTCGGCGATCCAACCTTGACGGTGGGGCTGTCCTTCGCGTCGATCTACGCCAAGATTGAAAGCGGCGAGATAGTCTGACGTGCTGCGGTGGTCACAGACGGGTCATCGACCTGGCCGCCGGTGACCCGTCTAAAGGCAACTTCATTTTCGGGTCTCCGCTGGCGCTTGCCCTCGCGTCGCGGGCGATGGCCCGTTATTGCCTCGGTCGTCCCGGATGGCGCGACGACCTGCGCCAGGGCCTGGCCATGGCCCGCAGCGCCGACCCCGCTGTCCTACGCCACGGTCGTCGCCTACGTCTACTTCCCGGGCATAGCGAATGGCGCGCTGACTGCCCGACGATCGCGCGTTGCGTGAGATCGAGGATGCCCTACGGATTGCCGAACGATCCGGTGATGATCTCGCTTTGGCCTTCGCCCGCTTTGCGCTGGGCATCGCGCTGGTGCACCGCCACACGGCTGCGGAGCGTGACCGCGGCAGCAGCTGCTGGCCGAGGTCAGCGACGTGTTCCGACGCAGCGACACAACCTGGGCGATCGCCCGCTCGTCAACGTGTACCTGGCACGGGAGAGGGCTCGGCGCGGAGATCGCGACGAGGCCATACCGCTGATGCGCGCCGCCGTCGACCAGTTGGTCCGCGAAGGACAGCTGCTGGCGTGGGGCACTCCAGCGACGGGTGTTCTGGTGGAGACACTTCTCGATCGTGCGGCCGGCGGTGACGCGGGCGAAGCCGAGGCCGCGATCGATCGGTTGGCCGCTGCGCCAGCCGATGATGGGCTGGTGATACGTGACATCTGGTTACTGCGGCTACGCGCACTGCTGGCCAGAGCGCGCGGACGACGTGGCCGCCTACCGCGACTATCGGGATCGCTACCGCGCCATGGCGACCTCGCTGGGCTTAGAGGGCCATATGAATTGGGCCGAGGCGATGCCATGAGGCCAGTCGCAACTCACGCCGTCGGCCGCCAGAATCCCTGAAAACCCTGCCCCGCGTTGTCGTTCGGATCGGCGACAGCTTCACCGGATCGCCCGCCTCGATCATCGTGTTGTTGCCGACGATCATCGCGACGTGTCCGTCCCACACCGCGAGGTCGCCGGGTCGCAGATCGCCCGCCGCGACGGGCGCACCGACGTCCTGCTCCTGCGCCAGACGCGGAAGATTCAGTCCCGCTTCGGAATACGCCCACTGGGTGAGCCCGCTGCAGTCGAGGCCCACCCCCGGTGTCGTGCCGCCCCAGTCATACGGCACGCCCAACTGGGTCAGGGCATGCCGGACGGCACTGGCCGCCACCGCATTTGGCGCCGTGACAGTGGTGCCGTCGGGTAGCCGGATGGCGACACCATCTCCGAAGATGGCGGCTTCCGGTGACGATTCGGGCGTATCCGGCTTGAACAGCCCCGCCAGGTCACCGAACCCCGAACTGGAGGTTCCGTTCGACAACGGACTCATCGGGGCGGCGCCGCCCAGACCCGAGCCCATCGACGGCATCGAGGCTGCCCCCAAGCCCGCGGGTGTCGTGGATGCAGGCGGGGACGCCGCGGGGCCGGTGAGTGCCACGGTATGCCCGTCCAGCTCGGCCTGAAGTTCCTCGACGACGGCGACCGCCTCGGCGAGTGATCGTTGCGCCTCGGCCCTCAGCGACGCGGCGACCTCGGGTGAGTCAAGGAAGGGTTCCAGCGCCGCAGCGCGCGACTCGAAGCCGTCGACGATGTCGCGCAACCGCTGATGGGCACGCGCCACCGCTGCACCGGCGGCACTCGCCGCCATGTTCATCTGATCGGCGCGATCGGCAAGGCCGTCGATGGCCGTCAGCGTCTGCGCCATGAAGCCGGCGGCCCCGTCGGCGCCAGCGCCGGTCCAGTCGGTCTGATGCCACGACCGCCTGGCTGCCGCCGATACATCTGAGAGCGCGTCGCGTGCCCGGGCCAGCATCGTGCCCGGATCGGCGGCGGGATCTCCGGACCATCCGGGGCCGACCATCGACTGCACCGCTTTGAGCGGTGCCGCCAGGGCAGTGACCAAGGCGCCAGACACAACTAGACGTCCGCGATGCGCGCGCCCGCGCCGCTGTCGGTCGTGTCGTAAGCGGAGGCAACGGCATACGCGGTCGCGTTGGACACCCAGAGGTGCTCGCTCAACGTGGCCACCGCGCGGGATCCGTCGGCCGCGGCCTCGGCCAGCGCGGACACGAACCGGGCACCGACGGGACCGAGCGACCCTCCGGCCGCCGCGATGGGCAGCGACGACAAGGTGGCGGCGATATCGGCCAGGTCGTCGGCGTGAATCGAATGGGCGGATCCCAGCGCACGGATGGCATCGGTATCGGCGAACATGCGCTTAGGACGGCTCCTGAACCCCATCGGTTCCATTAATGTGCGGCCATGGATGTGCGCGTCGTCGACCACCCGCTCGCCGCGGCACGACTGACCACGCTGCGCGACGCGGCCACCGACAACGCGGCGTTCCGGGCCGCCCTGCGCGACCTCACCCTGATGTTGGTCTACGAGGCCACCCGCGACGCCGCAACCGAAACCATCCCGGTTCGCACGCCGCTCGCGGAGACGACCGGGTACAGACTGGCCAATCCGCCGCTGCTCGTGCCCGTCCTGCGCGCCGGCCTTGGCATGGTCGACCAGGCGCACGCGTTGATCCCGGAAGCACGTGTCGGCTTCGTCGGCGTCGCCCGCGACGAGGAAACACACCAACCCACACCGTATTTGGAGTCGCTGCCCGACGATCTGAGCACCCAACCGGTGATCGTGCTGGACCCGATGCTGGCGACGGGCGGTTCGATGGCCCACACCATCGAATTGCTGCAAGCCCGCAATGTCGTTGATGTGACGGTGATCTGCGTGGTGGTCGCCCCCGAGGGCCTCGCTGCCCTGGAAAAGGTCGCCCCGAATCTGCGCCTGTTCACGGCGGCGATCGACGAGCGGCTCAACGACATCGCCTATATCGTCCCGGGCCTCGGTGATGCAGGTGATCGTCAGTTCGGACCCCGCTAGCGCGGTCGAGGCTGTGGTGCCTCGACGTCGGGCCGATCGCGCCGGCGTTAGCCGGAAGGCCGCCGAACGCGACGGTCAAATAGTTGGCTGTGAGGCGTCGTGATCCGTGATTCCCAATTCTGGGACTGTACGTGCCCGCATTAGAATATTCGATCATCAAATCGTGTTTGCTGAAAATGGACTGTGAACGTCAATTAGTGCTGCTGCCGGCGTCGCGCGGCCGCGGCGCGCAATCGTGTTTGCGTGAGTGGCGTACTGCAAAGGCCTGGCTAACCTTGCGCTGCATGCCCACTAGGCCGTCTAGCGGGATGAAAACGCGATTTTCACCGGTTAGTCGGCAATGTTCGCGCCACGTAAATAACATGTTGCCCAGGTATTTCGGCCTTGCATCGGCATTGCATCGATAGCGATGGTCGGTTTAGCGTTGGCCGCGATTGTGGCGTGCTGGGCATAGTCTCGAGGTGCTCGCTGTCACGTGGAGTTGCCTTCGTCACACGAGCGTGCAGCGAGATCGTCTAACTGTTAGCCTCCGCGATAGCCAACAATTGTCTGACGCGATAGTTCCGATTCGAGATATAGAAATCATGACGGCAGAGTAGCCAGCGAAGAACTTTGATTATGTAAAGGAAGCGTTGCTGAAAATGCACAGGCAAGCTGAGTTTGGGACGATGGTCAGGCGTCGCCGTCGGACCCGCGGTTGCGCGTGAGTGCCGCGATCGAGGTCATGACCATGTTCAACAGCGAACTCGTCGACATCATGTGTATCGGGTCGGGCAGTGCAGGCCTGGCTGCCGCCATCGCGGCGGCGGACGCCGGTCTGTCCGTGTTCGTCGCAGAGCCGCGTCGACGGTTATCGCAGGCGGGGTCGGGCGACACCGACGCCGAATCGTGGGTCACCGTGATCCAGCGGCATTGGGGCGTCGAGGAGTTCGACGGACCGACGGCCGCCTACCTCCATGAGCTCACCCACGACCTGGGATCGCCACGCCGATCCCATGCGCAGGGTCATCTGCCGATCGGTTCCGTCGAATCGTTCGAGGACGCGAGCATCGACCGGCATGGGGCCGTCCCACCGTTCCGCGGCAGCGAGATGGGGCTGTGGGCGCGCGACTGCCTGACCTCGCCGTACGGCCTTATTTTCAGCCGGTTGTCGCCGCTACCGATGTCTCAGGTGCGGATGCAGGACGGCACGATGATCAGAGCCCGTGCCATCGCGGAGATCCCACCGTCTCGCCGATCTGGGATGACGCTGCGCCATTGGTTGCGAGACATGGCGAAGGAGCGAGGGGTCAGGATTCACGGGTCGAGCGCCATCCAGCGTCTGCTCTTCAGCGAGGGCCAGCCCGTCGGCGCCGTGCTCGAGACCCCTGACGGCATCCGCCACGTCCGGGCACGCAGCGGTGTGCTGCTCGGCACCAGTAACTCGATGGCCGACGACCTGCTCGTCAGGCACCCGGCGTCTGTCCTGCGCGATGGCCGGCTGTCCCTGGTGAGCAGGAACGCAAGTCGATTCGCGCGGTTGGAACTGTTGACCAATGCGGAGAGTATGGGCGCCTGCGCATTGCAGGGTCAGCTGGCCTGACCTTCCGCGCAGCGGTCACCACCGCTGCGCGTCCTCCTTAAGCCGTGCCATCAGCGTTGCGGCGCGCGAGCGCGTCTCGGCCAAGTCCGCTCACGTCGTTGCAACGAACCTCGATGTAGGACTTGACCTTTGGCTCCGTTCCCGACGGCCGCACCACCATCCGGAACGTGGTTTCGCCGTCGCCGCCCGATAGGACCACCGCGTCGGTGCGCAGCGGGTCCGTTCGCGTGCCGCAGATCGGTGACCGTCACGCCGAACCCGGCGAGTGTCATCCGGCGGCGACGTGCGAAGCCGGCCCATCACCGCCTCTGCCTCGTCGGCATCCGCGACCTGTCGTGACACCGCGGTCGTGGTGTGCACACCGTGGCGGCGAGCCAGATCGTCAAGCGCATCGAGCAAGGTGAAGCCGCGATGTCGCAGCGCGACGGCCAGATCACACACGAGCACCGCGGCGCTGATGCCGTCCTTGTCGCGGACGGATGCGGGATCGACGCAGTGCCCGATCGCCTCCTCGTACGCGTAGACCAGCGTGCATGACGGCAGGTCGATGTCGGCGCGCGACAACCATTTGAACCCGGTCAAGGTCTCCACGTGGCAAGCGCCGTGCTCGGCTGCGATGGCGGCAAGCATTCGCGAAGAGACCACCGAGCTAGCCACGACGGTGGCCGCCATCACGGGACCGGGCTCGACCTGAGAGAGTATGTAATCGCCGAGCAGCCAACCGGTTTCGTCTCCCGAGAGCATTCGCCAGCCGTCGGGTGTTGGCACGCCGACCGCGCAACGGTCCGCATCGGGATCCAGCGCCACCGCGATGTCGGCGTCGACGTCGGCGGCCAATTTCAGTAGGGCGTCCACGGCGTCCGGCTCTTCCGGATTGGGGAGCGCCACAGTGGGGAAGTCCGGGTCGGGCGCGAACTGGCTGTCGACGACGTGCACATCGGTGAACCCGGCACGCACCATCGCGTCGAGGACGAACTCGCCGCCGACGCCGTGCAACGGCGTGACCGCGACTCGCACCGATCCGTGCGTGTGGCGAACCTGCGCCGCGCGTTCGATGTAGCGCTGGACCTCGTCGACCCCCGAGGGGGTGACTGCCTGCCGCCGAATCTGGTCGGCGTGCGGCGCGTCGGCCATCGCCTGCTCGATCTCCTGGTCGGTCGGCGGCACGATGGGGAACCCGTCGTCGAAGTAGACCTTGTAGCCGTTGTCCGTCGGCGGATTGTGTGACGCCGTGATCTGTATGCCCGCGACCGCGCCGCCGTGGCGGACCGCAAACGCGACTATCGGCGTGGGGACCGCGGTGAACATCAAATTGACGGAAAATCCTTGAGCCGCAAGAACTTCAGCAGCGGCCAGCGCAAACTCGTCCGAGCCGTGCCGGGCGTCGCGACCGACCACGACTTCGCGGCCGTGCAGACCGCGGTCCTTGAGCACCTTGGCGACAGCCCACGAAGCGCGCAGGACAACCGCGAGGTTCATTCCATTCGGTCCACCGCGCAACGGCCCGCGCAGGCCGGCCGTCCCGAACGTCAGGGCATGCGCGAACCGATCGTCGAGATCGGCTTCGGTGCATTCGAGAAGTTCGGCGGCGGTATTCGGATCGGGATCGTGGGCGATCCATTCTTGCGCGATGGTCGAGGTCCGCGACCGAGTCATTCGGTCAGTGTGCCCACTTTGGAGTCGGCGTATGCCAGCTTGCGCAGCACCGGCGCGACGAGCATCACCAAGTCGAACTCGAGCTCCGACAGGTTGTCGCGCATGGTTGCGTGCAACCATGCGTCCCGTTCCGCGCGGTCGGCTTCAAGCAGTTCGGTGCCCGCGGCGGTGATCTCGATGAGCTGGCGGCGGCGATCGATTTCGTCGGGCCTGCGCGCGATCAGGTCCCGGCCCTCCAACGCATTGATGCTGTCGGTCAGCGACTGCACCCGAACGCCGCAACCGTGCGCCGAGTTCGGCCGGCGTGGTGATGCCGGCACGGCTCACCTCGGCGAGCAGTTGCATCTGGCTGAGCGTCAATCCGTGGTCGGGGCGGTGCCTGCGCATCTGCTGATTGACCGCGACGATCGATTCCCGCAGCTCGGTGGCCGCCGACCTGCGGATGGGCTCAGCTTCGTCCATATACAAGTTATACCTTGGCAAATCTCACTAATCACGTGCTGAATCGCGAGTTGCATGGATAACTTAGCTAAGAGGATACTTGCCATTAATGGTGATGAGACGTGTGCTGAAGTGGTTGCTGTTGGTAGTGGTGACCGTCGGTGTCACCTACCCGTTGAGCGTGATCGGCGTCCCCTCGGCCGCGCTGTTCGCCGCGCTTGCCGTTGGCATCGCGCTGGCCCTCACTTCACTGGCACCCAGTCGTGTACCCCGTCCGGCCGGCGTCGCCGCGCAGGGCGTGCTCGGCGTCTACATCGGCACCATGGTCCACCAGGATGCGGTCGGCGCACTCGGTCCGCACTGGCCGATCGTCCTCGCAGTCGCGGTCGCCACCCTGCTCCTCAGCGTCGTGTGCGGTGCGCTGATGTCGATGCACCGCGATGTCACGCCGTTGACGGGGTCATTGGCTCTGGTGGCGGGCGGCGCGTCCGGGTTGGTCGCGATCGCGCGGGAACTCGGTGGTGATGATCGCGTGGTGTCTGTCGTGCAGTATCTGCGCGTCGCGTTGGTGACCGCTTCGATGCCCGTGGTGGTGACGCTGATCTACCACGCGGACAAGTCGCAGCCGGAGTGCGACGATGGCCCAATCGGATACCGCTCCTTGGTATTTGAGCATCGGCATGGTCATCGCGCTGGTGGTGGTCGGTGCCACCGTCGGCCGGTTGATCCATCTGCCAGGCGCGGGTCTGCTGGGGCCGTTGGCGTTGACGGTGCTCCTCGAGGTCACCGGCCTGTCCTTCGGCCTGTCGGTCCCGATGGTGTTGGTGCAGGTCGGCTACGCGCTGATCGGGTGGCAAGCCGGTCTGGCGTTCACCCGCGATTCGATGCGCGCGGTGGCACGCATGCTGCCGACGGCCATCGGCCTGATCGTCGCGCTCAGCGTCGCGACGGCCGGTTTGGGTGTCGTGCTGTCTCACGTCGCGGGAGTCAGCCTGCTGGATGGCTACCTGGCCACCAGTCCCGGCGGCGTCTACGCCGTGCTGGCCACCGCCGTCGAGACGGGCTCCAACGTCACCTTCATCGTCGCCGCGCAGGTGGTGCGGATCCTGTTGATGTTGTTCGCCGCGCCGCTGCTGGCCCGCAGCGTGGTGTGGGCCAGCAGACGGCTCGGTCGTCAGAGCCGGGAGATGACCCCGGCGAGCAGGGAGCCCATCAGCGTCGCGGATTGACGGCCCGCCTCCAGCACCTCGTCGTGGCTCAGCGGCTGACCCGTCATTCCCGCCGCGAGGTTGGTCACCAGAGACACCCCGAGTACCTGTGCACCCGCGGCACGCGCCGCGACGGTTTCGTGCACCGTCGACATGCCCGACCAGATCCGCACCCAGCGTGCGCAGCATCCGGATCTCGGCCGGCGTCTCGTACTGCGGTCCGTTCAGGCCGGCGTAGATGCCCTCGGCCAGTGCCGGGTCGATCTCGCGGGCGATTGCACGCAGCCGCGGAGAGTAGGCGTCGACCATGTCGACGAAATGCGCTCCGACCAGTGGTGATCGACCCGTCAGATTGAGGTGGTCGCTGATCAGTACCGGCTGTCCCACGGCGAAGTCCTCGCGCAGGCTGCCCGCGGCGTTGGTCAGCACGATCGTGCGCGCACCGGCGGCGCATGCGGCCCGCACGGGATGGACGACGTGGCGGAGTTCGTGGCCTTCGTAGGCGTGGATCCGGCCGACGAACACCAGCACGCGCCGCTCACCGAGGCGCAGCGACAACATCTGCCCGCCGTGTCCCTCCGCGGCGGGCGGGGTGAACCCGGCCAATTCGGCGATCGGCACGACCGCCACCGGATCGCCGAGTTCGTCGACGGCGGGCGCCCAGCCCGATCCCAGGACGATCGCGACGTCGTGTTCGTCGACGCCCGTGCGCCGATGGATCTCTGATCGCCGACTTCGCGGCGTCCGCATCCGGCGTCGTCACGGTGGGCAGCTTAGCCGTCGATCCGGCGCCGACCGGCGCAGTGAGATACTTCCAGGATGCCCACCGCCACCGCGTCGAGTTGTGTCACGACGCCGTCAACCGACGCCGTGGCGATCTGGTGGAGCTGTCGCATTCGATTCACTGCCGAACCCGAGCTCGCGTTCGCCGAACACCGCAGCTGCGCGAAGACCCAGGCGCTGGTCGCCGAGCTACGGTTTCGAGATCACCAAGGCGCCCGGCGGCCTGGACACCGCCTTCCGGGCCGACTACGGCAGTGGCCCGCTGGTCATCGGGATCTGCGCCGAGTACGACGCGCTGCCCGGTATCGGACACGCCTGCGGCCACAACATCATCGCCGCATCGGCGGTCGGCACCGCACTTGCGCTGGCCGACGTGGCCGATGAGCTGGGGCTGACGGTGGCTCTGCTCGGAACGCCCGCCGAAGAAGCCGGCGGCGGAAAAGTGCTGCTACTCAACGCGGGAGCGTTCGACGACATCGCCGCCACCGTGATGCTGCATCCCGGCCCGCTGGACATCGCGGCCGCCCGTTCGCTGGCGCTGTGCCAGGTTGCGGTCGGCTATCGCGGCAGGGAATCACATGCGGCGGTGGCGCCGTACCTCGGGATCAACGCCGTCGACGCGATCACCGTCTCGCAAGTGGCGATCGGGTTGCTTCGCCAGCAGCTCGTGCCCGGGCAGATGATGCACGGCATCGTCACCGACGGCGGCCAGGCCACCAACATCATTCCGGGCCGTGCCGAGATGCACTACACGATGAGGGCCAACGACGCCGCGTCGCTGCGCGAACTCGAGAAGCGGATGTCCGACTGCTTCCTCGCCGGGGCGGTCGCCACCGGCTGTGACTACACGGTGTCCGCGACCGAGCCCGCCTACGACGAGCTGACCCCCGACTCGTGGCTGGCGGACAGTTTCCGGGACGAGATGGTGCGTATCGGCCGGTCGCCGCTGCCCGCCGAGGTCGAGGCGGCGTTCCCGCTGGGCAGTACCGATATGGGCAACGTCACCCAGATGATGCCGGGTATCCATCCGATCGTCGGGATCGACGCCGGCGGCGCGTCGGTGCACCAGCCGGCCTTCGCCGAGGCCGCCGCAGGGCCGGGCGCGGACACGGCCGTCGTCGAAGGGGCGATCATGCTGGCCCGCACGGTGGTCGACGCTGGCCGAGACGCCGGCGCAACGGGACCGGGTGCTGGAGCGCAAGGCGAGGCGGGCGTCATGAGTCTGCACGAAGCCATCGAACTGTGGCTGGACGCCCATTACGCGGATATGGTGGCGTGGCGCCGCCACCTGCACGCCCACCCGGAGCTGGGCCGTCAGGAGTTCGCCACCACACAGTTCGTCGCCTCGCGGCTGGCCGATGCTGGCCTCAACCCCAAGGTGTTGCCTGGAGGCACCGGTCTGACCTGTGACTTCGGCCCTGAGCACGGGCCGAGGATCGCGCTTGCGCGCCGATATGGATGCGCTGCCGATGGCCGACCGCACCGGCGCGCCGTACGCGTCGGTGGTCCCCAACGTCGCGCACGCCTGCGGCCACGACGCGCACACCTCGATCCTGTTGGGAACCGCCCTGGCGCTGGCGTCGGTGCCGGAACTGCCCGTCGGCGTGCGGCTGGTCTTCCAGGCCGCCGAGGAGCTGATGCCAGGTGGTGCGATCGACGCGATTGCCGCAGGCGCGTTGACCGGGGTGTCGCGCATCTTCGCGCTGCACTGCGATCCGCGGCTGGCGGTAGGCAAGGTCGCGGTCCGGCCCGGGCCGATCACCTCGGCCGCCGATCAGCTCGAGGTGACTCTGCACTCGCCGGGCGGGCACACGTCGCGACCACACCTGACCGGAGACCTGGTCTACGGGATCGGCACGTTGATCACCGGCGTGCCCGGAATCCTGTCCCGGCGCATCGATCCACGCAACAGCACGGTGATGGTGTGGGGTGCGGTCAACTCGGGCACCGCCGCCAATGCGATCCCGCAGACCGGCACCCTGGCGGGAACCATCCGCACCGCGAGCCGCGAGACCTGGGAAACGCTGGAAGATATTGTGCGCGAGGCGATTTCATCGCTGCTGGCCCCGCTGAACATCGAGCACACCCTGCAGTACCGACGCGGGGTGCCGCCGGTGGTCAACGAAGAGATCTCGACGCGCATCGTCACCCACGCAATCGAGGCGATCGGCCCCGACGTGCTGTGCGACACCCGCCAGTCCGGCGGCGGCGAGGACTTCTCCTGGTATCTCGAGGAGGTGCCCGGCGCGATGGCGCGGCTGGGCGTGTGGTCGGGCCGCGGGCCGCAGTTGGATCTGCATCAGCCGACCTTCGACATCGACGAACGGGCGATGGCGGTGGGCGTGCGGTTCCTGGCAACATCGTCGACCAGGCCGCCCAGATCTAGACAGCGACATGGGCCCGCCGCGCAGCCGGCCAATACGTCCGTGGTCGGTACACCGACGGTCGTAGCGTGAATCCGGGGTCTCTCGAGCATCGCACAACCCTGAGTCCACACTCGGCTGTAGGACCACAAATTGTCGAGTAGGGCACCGCGCCAGCATCGCGGCATGGAAGACGTCTTCATCGGCCGTGAAGCACGGTCAGGCGGCTGCTCGACCGCGCGCAACTGCGGTGTGAACCACGAGCGGCCAGATTCTCCCATGTGTCTACCTCCCCGGCGAAGCGATGCCGTCGCTGTCACAGCGCGCCGTCGGCGCTTGGCTATGGTCGGGTCGCCGAGCAGTGGTCGCGGGCCTCGCCGCGGCGGCCTTGCACGGCGCGCGATGTGGTCGACGAACCCGCAGCTGTGGATGTGATCTGAGCGCAATAGCCATCGCGCCGCAGGAACGTCGCCCGACGGGCGCGTATCGCATCGCCGACGAGATCATCGCTACATCGCGGCGTGAAGACCCGCCACGACGCCAGAGCGGACGGCGGTCGAGGTCGCCAGACATCACCCTCGGCCGACTTCGCGCGCTCGCCACGCCTGGATGCACTCTCAGTGGCGACAGTGTCATCGACGGCTTTGGCAGTGCAGCCGCTGTTCGATCGCTATCCCGGGTCACGACATTCGGGGAGAGCGATCGATGCGCTCGGCCTGATGGACGGTGGGTCGCAGTCGGCGGAGGAGACCGTCATTCGCCTGGCCATCATCGACGCCGGCTTCGCCGCGCCGAAGACGCAGATTGCAGTCAAGGATGGCAAGGCCACGGCGGTCATCGCGATGGGTTACGAAGCACCGATGGTCGGAGTCGAATTCGGCAGCATCACACCCGATATCGTTGTGAGAAAAGGGTGGACGATGATCCGTGCCACTGACGCGGTCAACCCGAAGGTCGTCGTGTACCTCGTGCGGGCAGCGGTAATCGAGCTCGGGTATCCGTTGTGGAAACTGCACAGGCTCTCGTGGCCAGCGGGTATCGCTGGATCCGAAGTCCGTCGGATTGCCGGCTAGGTGCCCGGGCCGATGTTGCGGGCCGGGCGGGTGCGCAGGCTGTGCACGTATTCTTCTGGTGCACCGGCGATTTCGGCAGCGTCGGCCATCACGCCGATATAGCGCGCCGAGGGCAGGCCGCCCTCCCAGGCGTCAACCACGTACAGCCACGCCAGCACCGGCTCGAAGCTGGTGTCCGACGACGGTGCGGTGCACCCGGCATCGGATCTTCTTGTGGATGCCGAGCTCGGAGCCCTCCCAGCGATCGAGGTTCTGCTCGTCGTCCTTGGTCATGTCGTAGAGCACGACGAACACGCTCGCCGCGGATCTTCGACGACGGTGGCCAGCGCACCTTCCCAGCCGATGTCCTCGCCGCCGAACGTCAGCCGCCAGCCGTGCAGCCACCCAGTTCCCGCCATCGGCGAATGGGGCGCCCGCTCCAACATCTGCTCTGGATGCATGTTGGATCCGTAGGCGGCGTACAGCGGCACCAGGAAACTCTAAGGCTTCTACGGACCGGCTTCGCCGACAGGCTGGGCGATCAACCACCGGCTTGGCTAGCGTTGAGCCCGTGGCAACGCGCATCGTGATCATCGGCGGCGGTCCCGCCGGCTACGAGGCCGCTCTGGTGGCCGCCGCTCGCGGGCCCGAGGTTGCCGAGGTCACCGTGGTCGACTCCGACGGCATCGGGGGCGCATGCGTGCTGTGGGACTGTGTCCCGTCCAAGACGTTCATCGCATCTACCGGCGTGCGCACCGAACTGCGACGCGCCTCCGGTCTCGGGTTCGACATCGCGATCGAGGACGCCAAGATCTCGTTGGACCAGATCCACAACCGCGTCAAGACGCTGGCGAAGTCGCAATCCACCGACATCGGCCACCAGCTGCTGCGTGAGGGCGTCACCGTGGTGCACGGTCGCGGCGAGCTGGTCGACGACACCTCCGGCATGGCCCACCACCGCGTGAAGGTCACCACCGCCGGCGGCCGGGTCGGCACGCTCAAGGCCGACGTCGTGCTGATCGCCACCGGGGCCAGCCCGCGAGTGCTGCCGAATGCCAAGCCCGACGGCGAGCGGATCCTGAACTGGCGCCAGCTCTACGACCTGACGGAACTGCCGCGACACCTCATCATCGTCGGGTCCGGCGTCACCGGAGCCGAGTTCTGCAACGCCTACACCGAACTCGGCGTACCCGTCACCGTGGTGGCCAGCCGCGACCAGATCCTGCCGCACGAGGACTCCGACGCGGCGGCCGTGCTCGAGGAGGCCTTCGCCGACCGCGGCGTGAAGCTGGTCAAGAACGCCCGCGCCGACTCGGTGACCCGGACCGCCGACGGCGTGCGTGGTGACCATGGCCGACGGGAGAACCGTCGAGGGCAGCCACGCGCTGATGACCGTCGGTTCGGTGCCCAACACCGCAGGACTGGGACTGGAGAATGTCGGCATCGAGCTGGCCCCGGGCAACTATCTGAAGGTCGACCGGGTGTCGCGGACCTCGGCGTCGGGGATCTACGCGGCAGGAGACTGCACGGGTCTGCTGCCGCTGGCCTCGGTGGCCGCGATGCAGGGGCGTATCGCGATGTACCACGCGCTGGGGGAGGGCGTGACGCCGATCCGGCTGCGCACCGTCTCGGCGGCGGTGTTCACCAGGCCGGAGATCGCTGCGGTCGGGGTGCCGCAGACGGCGATCGACAGCGGCAATGTGCCCGCACGGACGCTCATGCTGCCGCTTAACACCAACGCCAGAGCCAAGATGTCGCTGCTTCGCCTCGGCTTCGTGAAGATCTTCTGCCGGCCTGCCACGGGCGTCGTGATCGGCGGCGTCGTGGTCGCCCCGATCGCCTCGGAACTGATCCTGCCGATCGCCCTGGCGGTGCAGAACAACCTCTCGGTCACCGACCTGGCCCAGACGCTGTCGGTGTACCCGTCGCTGTCGGGGTCGATCGTGGAGGCGGCGCGAAGGTTGATGGCGCACGACGATCTGGACTGAGTCCACGTAGCCTGGGACCGGGCGAACGTACCGACCAGTAACTAGGAGCGATTTCCAGTGAGCGACCCGATCCCCGCGAACGGGCAGACACTCCTGAGTCCCGGAGCAACGGGCAGAGGCCTGGGAGCGACTCGGCAGCGAGCAGTTCGACGTCGTCGTCGTCGGCGGCGGGGTGGTCGGCGCGGGCGCTGCGCTGGATGCGGCGACGCGCGGTCTGAAGGTGGCGCTCGTCGAGGCCCGCGACTTCGCGTCCGGCACGTCGAGTCGCTCGTCGAAGATGTTTCACGGCGGCCTGCGCTACCTCGAGCAGTTGGAGTTCGGGCTGGTGCGCGAGGCGCTTCACGAACGCGAACTCTCGCTCACCACGTTGGCCCCGCATCTCGTCAAACCGCTGCCGTTTCTGTTCCCGCTGACCAACCGGGTGTGGGAGCGGCCCTACGTGGCGGCGGGAATCTTCCTCTACGACCAGCTCGGTGGGGCGAAATCCGTTCCGCCGCAGAAGCATCTGACGAAGTCCGGTGCGCTGCGGCTGGCGCCCGGGCTGAAGCGGTCGTCGCTGATCGGCGGAATCCGCTACTACGACACCGTCGTCGACGACGCGCGCCACACCATGACGGTGGCGCGCACCGCGGCGCACTACGGCGCGGTGGTGCGGACCTCGACGCAGGTGGTGTCGCTGCTGCGCGAGGGTGACCGGGTCGTCGGGCGTCGAGGTGCGTGACTCCGAGGATGGCCGCGTCACCGAGGTGCGCGGCCACGTCGTGGTCAACGCCACCGGCGTGTGGACCGACGAGATTCAGGCATTGTCCAAGCAGCGCGGGCGATTTCGGGTGCGGGCGTCCAAGGGCGTGCACATCGTCGTCCCGCGCGACCGCATCGTGAGCGAGGTCGCGATCATCCTGCGCACCGAGAAGTCGGTGCTGTTCGTCATTCCGTGGGGCACGCACTGGATCATCGGCACCACCGACACCGACTGGAATCTCGACCTGGCGCATCCGGCGGCCACCAAGGCCGATATCGACTACATCCTCGGCACCGTCAACACGGTGCTGGCGACGCCGTTGACCCACGACGACATCGACGGCGTGTACGCCGGTCTGCGGCCGCTGCTGGCAGGGGAGAGCGAAGAGACGTCCAAGCTGTCGCGCGAGCATGCGGTGGCGGTGCCCGCGCCCGGTCTGGTGGCGATCGCCGGCGGCAAGTACACCACCTACCGGGTGATGGCCGCCGACGCGATCGACGCCGCAGCCGAGTACGTTCCGGCCCGGGTGGCGCCGTCGATCACCGAAAAGGTGCCGCTGATGGGCGCCGACGGCTACTTCGCGCTGATCAACCAGACCGAACACGTTGGGGCGCATTACGAGTCTGCATCCCTACCGGGTGCGGCACCTGCTCGACCGGTACGGCTCGCTGATCGGCGAGGTACTGCAGATGGCCGAAGGCCGGCCGGAACTTGCTCACGCCGATCACCGAAGCGCCGGTGTATCTGAAGGTGGAGGCGTGGTACGCCGCGGCGGCCGAAGGGGCGCTGCATCTGGAGGACATCCTGGCCCGGCGGATGCGGATCTCGATCGAATACCCGCACCGCGGTGTCGATTGTGCGCGCGAAGTCGCCGAAGTGGTTGCGCCGGTGCTGGGTTGGAGCGAAGAGGACATCGACCGCGAGGTTTCGACGTACCTGGCTCGCGTCGAGGCCGAGGTGCGCTCCCAGCAGGAGCCCGACGATGAATCCGCCGACGCGCTGCGGGCCGCCGCACCGGAGGCGCGTGCCGAGATCCTCGAACCGGTGCCACTCAATTGAGGCGTGCCGCGCCGCTGCCGGTGCGCGACGGACTGGGCCCGGCGCGGGTGCGGTTACGGGGCGGGCCGTGCTCGTCGAGTTGGCTGACCGGTTCGGCGAGCGTGCGGCGGCGAAAGTGCTTGCCGGCGAAGTGGTTACCTCCGACGGCAGCGTCGTCGGCGCTGCGACGGTCTTGCCGCCCGGTGCCTTCGTCTACCTGTATCGCGAACTGCGCGAAGAGGTTCCGGTGCCCTTCGACATGCCGATCCTGCATCGCGACGACGACATCGTCGTGGTCGACAAGCCACACTTCCTGGCGACAATGCCGCGGGGCAGCCACGTCGCGCAGACGGCGCTGGTGCGACTGCGGCGTGAACTGGACATGCCCACGTTGTCGCCGGCGCACCGGCTCGACCGGCTGACGGCGGGCGTGCTGCTGTTCACGACGCGGCGTGAGGTGCGCGGCGCATATCAGACGATGTTCGCGCGGAGCCTGGTCCGCAAGACCTACCTGGCGCGCGCCGGTGTGGATCCGGACGTCGAGCTTCCGACGGTGGTGCGCAGCCGGATCATCAAGCGGCGCGGACAGTTACAGGCGGTCGAGGAGCCAGGCGAGCCGAATGCGGAGACACGTGTCGAGCATCTCGGAGATGGCCGGTACCGGTTGACGCCGCGCACCGGACGCACGCATCAGCTGCGGGTGCACATGGCCTCGCTGGGGCTCCCGATCACCGGAGACCCGTTGTACCCGAACGTGATCGATGTGGCGCCCGACGACTTCTCCCGGCCCCTGCAACTGATTGCGCACAGCCTCGAATTCGACGACCCGGTCTCGGGGGAGCGGCGTACGTTCGTCAGCAGACAATCGCTCGCTAGCGCGACCCCGCGGCGATAACCGCACGATTTCGTGCCGCCACCGTCGGGAGGTCGACCTTCATGATCTGCCGGTCATAGGTCAT
This sequence comes from uncultured Actinomycetota bacterium, assembly GCA_963720345.1. Lineage (GTDB taxonomy): Bacteria > Actinomycetota > Actinomycetes > Mycobacteriales > Mycobacteriaceae > Mycobacterium. The sequence goes on along the minus strand of CAVRFN010000033.1, from coordinate 205,329 downwards.
GTAGCCGTTGACCTCGTTCTCGACATCCGTCGTCTGGGTATAGATGGCGCCCGACAAGCCGACCTCGCGCACGATCCTCTCGAGGTCGAGGCTGACCTCGACATAGCGCTGGGTCAGCCGCGCCTTGCTGTCGGTCATCTCGTAGGCCATCGGCGGTCCGGGCCACCGGTTGCCCTCTTCGATCAGGCCGAGCCCGCCGTACTCGCCGTCGACGGTCACCCGGCCGTCGCGCACCACCGGTCGGCCGGGGCCCACATAGGTGTGGTCGTCGAAGATGTCGCCGGCCCTGCTGTCACCACGCGATTTGCAGCAATTCGCCCCGCTGTTCGGCACCACCATGCGCGTGGGGTCCTCGGCCTTCACCGCTCTGGCGATCCTGGCCGTGTCGTACTCGCCCCAGCCCTCGTTGAACGGCACCCAGCCGACGATCGACGTGACGCTGCTCAGCTGATGCACCATCTCCGAGAGCTCGTTCTCGAAATGCGCCTGCGCATCGCGACGCGGTGTCGGCGCCGGCCCTGTCGGGATGTCGAGTGACACGTCCAGCGACGGCATGTCCTGCCACACCAGGAGCCCGAGCTTGTCCGTCCAGTAGTACCACCGCGCGGGTTCGACCTTGGCGTGCTTGCGGACGAAGTTCATTCCGAGCGCCTTGATCTGCTCGAGGTCGAACTTCAGTGCCGCGTCGGTGGGCGCGGTGTAGATCCCATCGGGCCAGTAGCCCTGATCCAGCGGGCCGTGCAGGAATGTGATCTTGCCGTTCAGCGCGATCCGCGACCGGCCCTGCGCGTCTTTCACCGTGCCGATCGTGCGCAGGCCCCCATAGCTGGAAACCTCGTCGACCACCTGCCCGGACCGGCTCACCAGCCGGGCGGTCAGGTCGTAGAGATACGGATCGTCGGGCGTCCACAGATGCGGGGACGGCACCAGAAGGCGCAGCGTGGCACCCGGCTTTCCCGACGCGCGCGCCACGACCTCGCCGCCGGGTTTGGAGACGACCACCTCGGTGCGCTGGTCGCTCGTGCCCGAAACGCGCGGCGTCACACTGAAACTGGTCAGGTCGGGCGTGACGTCGAGCTTGTCGATGTGTGCGGCGGGTACCGGTTCCATCCACACGGTCTGCCAGATGCCCGACGCTCCGGTGTAGAAGAGTCCGGCGGGGTTGTAGCGCTGCTTGCCGACGGCGAAGGCGCCCTTCTCATTGCGGTCCTCGACACGCACCGTCAGCTCCTGCGGTCCCGACGGTCGCAGCGCGCTGGTGATGTCCGCGCTGAACTCGGTGTAACCGCCCTCGTGACGCGCCACCTGCTTGTTGTTCACCCAGACGGTAGCGATCTGGTCGACGGCGCCGAAATGGAGCAGCACATGCTGGTTGTCCCAGTCGTCGGGAACCTCAAACACCTTGCGGTACCACATTTGATCGTCGTGACGCTGGAGTCCGGACAGCGCGGACTCGGTGGGGAAGGGGACCAGGATCTGCTCGCGATAGGCGTCCTTCCGGGGGCGGCGCGGTCGCCCCGGCCTTGGCCGGCCGGCCGGTGTAACCCCATAAGCCATTGAGGTTCAGCCACTTGGTCCGCGACAGCTGCGGGCGCGGATACTCGGGCAGCGCGTTGTTGGGTCCGACCAACTGGGTCCACCTGGTCGACAACGGTGGTGTCTTCGGTTGCCATACATCGGCCGCATTGGCCGGCGCATTGACGATCGCGATGCTGCCCAGCAGTGCCACCCCCACCGTTATCGCGATGCGGGCAAGTCGAATGCCTCTCACCGCGCGAGTGCGGTGTGTGAAACCCGGATGCGGGTAGGTCGGGTGACGTGAGCAGGCATGGTTCTTCCCCAGGTTCGAAACAGTCGGGTCCGACTTGGCGGCGCCAACCTCGAAGGTCCCCCGGCACACCGTTACGTCACAGCAAAGATAGCGGGAAGTTGTTACCGACGGAAGTAGGCGAGCCTGGCAATTTGCGCAGAATCTTCGGCGAAGCGCGCGTGACTATCCAGCCAACGAACATCATGCCGGCCTCAGCTGCGATCGCCGGTTGACGGGATAACCCCGTTTCTTCGACGCAGCTATGAACTTTCGGGTGCAGAGGCGTTTCGCGAGGTGCAATGTCGGCACCCGAAGGACCGGAATGCGGTCCCCGTGCAGGCCGGGCAGCTTGCACACGGTGTCGCAGCCCGTGAACCGCTACGACGCGCCACCACACAGCAAAGCATTTTCGTGCGGGGTGCCGCGACCCGTCGTCTCGCATCGTCCTTTCCGCTCACACCGTGCGCCGGAACTGCGACAATCGTTGTTCCGCTCCGTCCTGTACGACGGCAGCCTCTTCTTGAAGGAGCCAAACGTGCGCAAGATCTGGCTGTGTGCCGCGGCAGTGTTGTTCGCAGGCGGCTTGGTGAATGTGGGTACACCGTCCGCCGACGCGACGCTGTGCGGATCCATCGGTGGCAGGTTTGTCGACGTCACCGGATGCAGTGACCCGCTGTCCTACCTCAACGACGCACTCCCCGCCGCCGCCACCTCCACCGCCGCCACCACCGCCGGGCGCCGCCGCCCCGCCACCTCCACCACCGGCCTACTACGCGCCGCCACTGCCGAACGTCGACGTGTGTGCCAACATGGGCAGGCGTATCAGCGTCAGTGGTTGCATCTAGCGTCGGCGTGATTCGGTGTACCTGATCACCGGTGCCGGTGGTGGGGTCGGCAGCGTCAGTCGCACCGTCGTCGAGTCATTGCTCGACGACGGTGAGCAAGTGCGGGCGATGGTGCACCGCGATGACCAACGTGCACAAAAGCTTCGGGTGCTGGGAGCAGATGTCGTCGTCGGCGACCTGACCCGCGCCGAAGATATCGTGGACGCGCTGGCCGGTGTCCGCCGCATGTTCTTCAACATGAGCGTCTCCGTCGATTACCTGACGGCCACCGCGCAGGTCTGCGCGGTCGCGCTGGAGCGCGGCCACCTCGAAGTAATCGTCAACATGTCGCAGATGACGGTGTCGCAGATGACCCTGACCAGTACCTCAGAGTCCAAACACCAGCGGTTGCACTGGCTCGCAGAACATGTGATCAATTGGTCGGGATTGCCCGCAATTCATGTGCGCCCAACGGTTTTCCTGGAGAACCCGCTGTTCTCGATGCTGGGGGCACGGACCGTGAAGGACCGAGGCGTTCTTGCGCTGCCGTTCGGAACCGGTCGCACGTCACCGATCGCTGCGGCTGATGTCGCCGCTGTCGTGGCGGCGATCCTGCGCGATCCCGCGGATCGCGTCGGGGCGGTGTACGAGCTGACCGGTCCCGAGGCGCTCGACATCGGTGGCCTCGCCGCGCAGTACACCGAAGCACTAGGGCGGCGGATTACCGCCGAGGACCTGTCGCTCGATGACGGGCGTCGCCTGGTCGAGTCCGTCGGGCTGCCCGAGCATGTTGCGCAGCACATCGCGACGATGGCGCGGTTGCATCGCGAAGACCGCTACAACCGCTCCACCGACGACGTCGCACGCATCCTCGGGCGACCGGCACAAACCGTCGCGCAGTACGTGACCCAACATCGCGATCTGTTTGACTGACCCGCGTGGACCGCACAGCATTTGATCGCTTGTTCGACATGACCGACCGCACCGTCATCGTGACGGGCGGCACCCGTGGCATCGGGCTCGCACTCGCCGAGGGCTTTGTCCTCGCCGGCGCCCGCGTCGTCGTCGCCAGCCGCAAGGCAGACGCCTGCGAGCAGACCGCGGCGCACCTGCGCGAACTCGGCGGCGAGGCGATCGGCGTACCGACCCACCTCGGAGACGCCGGCGCACTCGAGGCGCTCGTGGCCAGGACCGTCGACGAGTTCGGCGGCATCGACGTGGTGGTCAACAATGCCGCCAACGCCCTGGCGCAGCCCCTTGGCGAGATGACCGCGGAGGCGCTGGCGAAGTCGCACGAAGTGAACGTGCGAGGGCCGGTCTTACTGGTGCAGGCGGCGTTGCCACACCTCAAGAAGTCCTCGCACGCCGCCGTGGTCAATCTGGTGTCCGTCGGCGCATTCAACTTCTCGCCGGGTACGGCCATCTATTCGTCGAACAAGGCGGCGTTGATGTCGCTCACCCGATCGATGGCCGCCGAGTACGCACGGCTCGGGATCCGGGTCAATGCGATCGCACCCGGTCCCGTTGACACCGACATGATGCGGAACAACCCGCAGGAGGCCATCGACCGCATGGCAGGCAGCGTGTTCTTGAAGCGACTTGCCACACCCGACGAGATGGTCGGTGCCGCATTACTGTTGGCGTCCGATGCTGGGAGTTATATGACCGGAACGGTGATCATCGCTGACGGCGGCGGAACGCCTCGGTAGCGTCGGCCATCACCCCACCGGTCGACGCCAAGATCTGGCTGCGATTCTCCAGATGCAACGCCGACTCCAGGCTCGACGCGTCGAGGTTGGCCCACAGCACCTGCTTGGTCGATTCCACACCGAACTTCCCATAGCTGCATAGTGTTTCGGCGATCGCCAGCGCGTCGTCGACCACCGCGCCGTCGGTGGAAATCCGGGAGACCAACCCGAGCCGCAGCGCCTCGTCGGCGTCCACCGCGCGTGCGGTCAGGATGAGATCGAACGCCGGGCCCGCGCCGACGATGCGGGGCAATGTGTAGCTCACGCCGATGTCGCAGCCGCCGAGGCCGAGCTTGATGAACTGCGTGCAGAACCGCGCGGATTCGGAGGCAATGCGGATATCGCAGGCCAGCGCGATGCCCATTCCGCCGCCGTAGGCCGCACCGTTGACCGCCGCGATCACCGGCTGCCGGAGGTGATGGATCTTCGCGGTGAGTTCGGCGATCCTTTCCTGCCAACGCATTCCGGACCGCGGGAACTCCGTTCCTTCGCCCGCGTTTTCCGGGTTGGGATCGGTCAGGTCCAGTCCCGAACAGAATCCGCGCCCCGCTCCGGTGAACACGACGACGCGGAGGTCGTTGTTGGCGCGGATCCCGTCGAGGGCGGTGTGCAGGTCCTCGACCAGTTCGATAGGACAGCGCGTTGAGCTTCTCCGGTCGGGTGAGGGTCAGCACGGCGATGTCGGGACGCGGATACGTCAGTTCCAGATTCGGCATGGCCGACACGTTAGTGCTGTGCCGAACAACTCTGGTGAGTATTCGGCACCGCCCTTCTCGGGTGTCGTCGGTTCAGGCCGCTGGTGCGGTGTGAACGTCGGTTCCCGCGTCATTCGGGCTGGTTTCACCAACACGAGGGTGTCGGTCAGCGCCGTCCCGTCGGCGGACATTGGTGGCCCGGCCTCCTGCTTGGGGGTCCGGGGATCGGTTCGGGCTCTGATGGGCTTCACCCCAGCGGGCCAGATTCCTCGCGGCGTTCGCGTCTCTGTCGGCGGTATGCCCGCAACCACAGCTGAATACGCGATCTGCCAGTGTCATCTCACCGTTGACTGCCCCGCATTGAGGACATAGCCGCGTCGAGGGATACCAGCGGTCAGCTTTGACAAGTTGCCCGTCACGCCAGGCCTGTTTGTAGGTGAGCATCCGGGCGAATTCTGACCAGCTGGCGTCGGAGATGGCCCTGGCCAGGCGGTGGTTTGCCTGCATGCCCTGCACATTCAGGTCTTCGATGACGAGCCGGTCGTGAGTCTTGACCAGCTCGCCCGATACCTGGTGCAGGAAATGGCGCCGCAAGTTGCCGACGCGATGGTGATGGCGGCCCAATCTGGATATGGCGTCTTTGCGGTTACGTGATCCCTTCTTCTTGCGTGACAATGCCTTCGACAGCCGCTGTTGCTCCTTCATCCCCGCGGCCAACGGTCTGGGGGGATCGTCGATGCGGGTGACCTCGGTACCGTTGGAGGTGGCGGCGACCAGAAACGCCGACAGGCCGCGGTCCACACCTACCCAGGAGCGCCGCATCGTCAGGGCGGGTCGCGTGTTGCCGGTGGGGATGCAGGTCGGCGGCCTCGACGTTCAGCGATATCCACCACCGATCTCCGTGATGGCTGACGGTGGCGAACAGAATCTTCGCCCGACCCTTGATGAGCATGCGACGCAACCGGCGGGTGTCATCACAAACCCTGATCAATCCGACACCCGGCAGCGTGACCGAGCGAGGTCTCGTGTTATCTCCAACGCGAATGCTCGTCGATCCGCCCTTACGATGTTTGTTGCGCAGGCGAAACGACGCAATGTCTCCGGTCTTTTTCTTGAAGCGGGGAAATCCGACGCGCTTACCCTTGCGCTTGCCCGATCTTGAATCCGACCACGATTTCAGACCTCTACCGAGGTCGACAGCTGCTTCCTCGAACACCTGCTGACATACCTGGCGCCGCCAGGCCAACCCGGTGACTACGGTCGCGACGGTTCCTTCGCCGTTACGGTGAATACCCGGCCCGCGTCTTCGGTCTTCTTCCATGTGTTGAACGCGTTGATCAGATCGAAGCCCGTCCAGGGCACTTCAGTGTCCGGGTCGTGCGGCGTTGTGCGAGCGTCATTTTCACGATCCGTAGACATTGGTTAAACGCGAACCGCGACCCCCCGACGTGCCGTGCCAACAACTCGCGCTGCGCGACCGTGGGGTCGAGGCAGAATCGGAATGTGGTGTGGCGAGCCATCACCGATGAGCGTCCCACGTGACACTCACATGTGCGCCTTGCCGGCCGTTGTGTCGGAGGCTCCGATCAATATCGAGAGCCATGCACCCCAAAACCCTGCGCGCCGATTACAGCCCCTACAGGACTCAGACGGTACTGCGCCAGCCTGCGACACCGACCGCGATCATCCGGAGCTGCTTGACCGCGACTCGTTTGATCTCGTCCAGCGCCGCCTGGTCGTGGGCGTCCTCGATGGCCTCGGCGATCACGATCATCGAGTTGACGAACAGGCTGGCCAAGATGTTCAGATCCTCGCCGCTCCACGTGTTCAGACCGGGAAAGCGGGCGAGGTCGATGGCCAACTCAGATGTGATCAGACGGATCTCGGTGCGAATGGCGTAGCGGAGCACCGACACCCCGCTGGAGCGTTCCCGCCCGATGAAGCGCCAGTGCTCGCGACGTTCATTGACGCCCTCGATCAAGATGTCCACCGACGACTCGATAACCCGGTTCGGATCGAGCTTGCCGGCGCGCGCACCGCGCAACATGTCGCGCAGACTCCGGAAGGACTCGTCGATCAGCACCAGGCCGAGGGCCTCCATCGACTCGAAGTGCCGATAGAAGGCGGCGGGCACGATCCCCGCTTCGCGGGTGACTTCGCGCAGGCTCAGCGCGGAGAAGCTGCGCTCCTCCAGAAGTCGCAGACCGGCGGCGACGATAGCCCGCCTGGTGGCCTCCTTGCGCTCCTCTCGGGAGAGGGTGTCGCGGGATCGGGACTTGCTTGACCTGCTCGAACGGCTCGTTCGTGAACTGGGCGTACGACTGTTCACTTTGTGAAACCTACCACAGCCTGGCGTGAATCTATTGACGCGGGCATCGGAACCGGCGCACGGTATACATATGTTCACTCAAACTTTGACACGCCGCGTGCGACGGTCGCCTCTTCTGGAGTTGCTGACCGGCCCCCACGGCGTGGATCGATACACCGAGCTGGTCGACCCGACCTGGACCCGGGCAGACGCCCGCGCGAAGGTGGTCGCAGTGCGTCGCCAGACCCCCCGCAGCGTCACTCTGACGCTGGAACCGAATCAGGCGTTCACTGGATTTCGCGCCGGCCAGCACATCAACCTCACCGTCGAGATCAACGGCCGTCGCCGGACCCGCCCCTACTCACCGGCCAGTGCCGAGGGTTCCCCATACATCGAGCTGACGATCGGCCGCCACGACGGCGGGCTGGTCTCCACCTACCTCTGCGACCACGCCCGCCCGGGAATGGTCGTCGGGCTGGATTCCGTCGGTGGGGACTTCACTCTTCCTGCGGTGCGGCCCCGTCGCGTCCTGTTCGTGTCGGGCGGCAGCGGCATCACCCCGGTGATGTCGATGTTGCGCACGATGCGGAACGAGGGGTCCGATCGCGAGATCGCCTTCATCCACTACGCCCGTACTCGCGACGAGGCCTGCTATGCCGCCGAGCTCTCGGCCATGGCGGGTGTGCGGGTGCTGCACGGCTACACCCGAGACGGACAGGGCGATCTCGCCGGCTATTTCGATGCGGACCACCTGGCCGTTGCGATGCCTGAGCCCGACGCGGTCTACGTGTGTGGTCCGCAGGCGCTCGTTGATGCCGTCCGAACGCACTTCCCGAACGCGTTGTCGGAAAGCTTCGTCCCACCTGTATTCGCCCCGTCGACCGAGACGTCCGGCGGCCGATCAGCTTCACCGACAGCGGTGTCACCGTGACCGACGACGGCCGGCCACTGCTCGAGCAGGCCGAGGCATCAGGCCTCACGCCGGAAAGCGGATGCCGGATGGGCATCTGCGGCAGCTGCACCCGCCGCAAGACCAGCGGCGTCGTCAAGAACCTGATCACCGGAACCGTATCCAGTAACGAATCGGAAGACGTGCGTATCTGTGTGTCCGCTCCCGTCGGCGACGTCGACATCGCGCTTTAGATCCGAAACGGACCAGAAATGACGAGCATGACTACAGCCACCACCCCACAACCGAAGACCATCTCGAAAACCGTTGGCGGCAAGACCGTCACCATGAGCCCCGAGCAGGCCGACGCGTTCGGCCGCGAACTCGACGCGCTGAAGGATCGTGTGATCGCCGACCTCGGCGAGCGCGACGTCACCTACATCCGCCGGATCATCAAGGCGCAGCGCGGTCTGGAGGTCGCCGGCCGTGCGATGCTCTTCGGCGGCATCTTCCCGCCGTTCTGGCTCGCAGGCACTGCGATGCTGGGCATCTCGAAGATCCTCGACAACATGGAGATCGGCCACAACATCATGCACGGCCAGTACGACTGGACCGGCGATCCGACGTTGGCGGGCAAGAACTTCGAATGGGACACCGCCTGCCCGGCCGACCAGTGGCGGCACTCGCACAACTACATGCACCACACCTACACCAACATCGTCGGCATGGACCGCGATGTGGGCTACGGGATCTTGCGGATCACCGAGGACCAGAAGTGGAAGCCGTACTTCCTCGGCAATCCCGTGTGGGCATTCCTGCTGATGGTGCTGTTCCAGTACGGCGTCGCATTGCACGAAATGGAGACCGAACGCATCACCGCGGGCGAGATCTCGTTTGCGGACAAGCGCGAGATCCTCGAGGGGATCTGGCGCAAGACCAAGAAGCAGACCCTCAAGGACTACGTGGCGTTTCCGCTGCTGGCCGGGCCGTTCGCGCCCTGGGTGTTCGCCGGGAACATGACGGCGAACCTGATGCGCAACGTCTGGTCCAACGTGATCATCTTCTGCGGACACTTCCCTGAGGACGTGCAGGAGTTCTCCATCGAGGAAACCAAGGCCGAGACGCGTGGCCAGTGGTACTTCCGTCAGATTTTGGGATCGGCGAACCTGACCGGCGGCAGGCTCTTTCACATCTTGAGCGGCAACCTGTCGTTCCAGATCGAGCACCATCTGTTCCCCGACATCCCGGCGCACCGCCATGCCGAGATCGCGCCCGAGGTGCAGGAGATCTGCAAGCGTTACGGCATCCCCTACAACATGGGACCGCTGCCGCGGCAGATCGCCACTGTCTGGCGCAAGATCTTCAAGCTCGCGCTGCCCAGCTAGCTGTTACGTCTGACAGACCGGACACCAGTAGGAGACACGATCTCCGCTGGTGTCCGACTGTATGAGCGTGCCGCACCGCCGGCACGGACGTCCGACCCGGCCGTAGACCCACAGGTCGCGGCCGGCTCGGGTGTCGCCGGTCGTGGTTCGGTTGATCGCGCGAACGGTTGAGCCACAACATGTCACGGGCGCGCTGCACCATGCGTAGCGGGTCTTTGACCGTACCCACCGGCGTCGTCGGCAGATATCCGGTGACGAAGCACAGTTCGTTGGCGTAGACGTTGCCGACGCCGGCCATCACCCGCTGATCCAGCAGCGCCTCGGCCAGAGGCCGTTCCGGATCCGTTGTCAGGTTCTCCCTCGCGACGCGCGGCTCCCAGTCGTCGCCGAGCAGGTCCGGACCGAGGTGCGCGACGGCGTCCATGTCATGGTCGCGTTTCAGGATCTCCAGCACGCCGAGGTCGATGCCCGCGGTGCGGGAGTCCTCAGTTTCCAGGATGATTCGGATCTTGTGTGGCTGGACCCGGCTGATCTGACCGCCGACGAGCCAGGCCCCGTCCATCTTGAGGTGCGAATGAATGCTCGCGTCTCCCACGCGGATGAACAGGTGCTTGCCGCGGCTGATCACCTCGTCGACGACGCAGCCGGTCAGGTCCACGGTCGCGAACTTCGGCACCCGAACGTCGCAGCGGGTCAGCGTCTTTCCCGTCAGCGCCTCCCGCAGCTTCGCGGCTGTGCGGTAGACGGTGTCGCCTTCAGGCATTCCTCACCGTAACCGGCAGGCCGCGCGGTGTGCGGGAGAACCCCGCGCCGATCAGCGCCTCCTGTACCGCGCCGCGTTGGCCTTCGGCGCCCGGTTCCAGCACCGAGACGCCGTTGACCTTCTCGACGAGGAACGACGGCACGCGTCCGGCGGTCACGAGTTCGGCCACGGCCGCACCGGCGACGATGTGCGCCTCCGCGTCGTCGGTGAAGCTCAGCAACGAGCGCCCGCCCCGTTCGAGGAACCACGCCAGCTCACCATCGACCAGGGCCACCAGCGCGCCTGCCTTGCGGCCCGGGCGGTGCGCGACGTCCTCGTCGCGCCGACTTCCTACTCGGCCATTGCAGCGCTGCGCCATAGGGATTGGCCGGATCGGCCGCAGCCAGCACCACCGCGTGGTACTCGCGGTGGTCGGGATCGACGCCGTCCAGGTAGGACCGCAGTCTGTCGACCGTCGACGCCACCGCGAACTGGGCGCCGCCCAGCGACTCGACGAAGTATCCGCGTTGGCACCGCCCGGCGTCCTCGAACGCCGTCAGCACCTTGTAGAGCATGGCGAAGCCGCCGGGGACGTTCTCGGCGGACGACCGCGCCCTTGGTCAGCACGCCGTGGCGGCTCAGCAGCAGATCGGCTTGAAAGTGCGCGCGCACAGTGGATTCCGGCTCGGCCGGTGGAAGCGATGACCACCGTCCCGCGACGGTCGGATCCGAGCTGCGGGCCTGGGCATGCGCGACGCTGTACCGGCTCAACCGGGGCGGGCGTTGCCGCTGGCGATGTGCCGGGGCACCGCGACGTCCGGTCGAGCGGCGGGTGCCCGGTCAGCATGGCCCGCACCGGGGCGAAGGTATCGCCGGTGACCCAGCCCGCCCAGATCAGCTCCCACAGTGCCTGTTTCAATTCGTCGTTCGGATTGTCCGCGAGCTGACGGAAGAAGTAGGCACCGCCGGCCGCCGAGCGTCTCCATGATCGCGCGGTGCGTGTCGGTGAACTCGATCTCCGTCGGCGCGGCCAGCGTCATCGGTGCCGAATCCGCGAGGTGAAAGGCGATCCAACCGTCGCCGCCGCCGATCTGGCCCGCACCCGACCAGGTGACCTCACCGGAGGCCAACAACTCGTCGAGCATTGACGGCTGGTAGTCGCGGACCCGCTGCCCGAACACCAGCGGTTCGACCGCCGACGCCGGTATCGGCACCCCTGCCAGCTGATCGATGACATGCGCCAGTCCGTCGATACCCGAGTTGTGCGTCGACCCGACCTGATGCCACGCCGGCAGGAAGCGGCCGTAGGCCGCGGTGCTCACCGGCTCGACCTGCGCCCGCAACGCAGCCAGCGACCGGCGGCGCAGGATCTTGAGAACGTCGGCGTCGCACCATTCGGTGGATTCGCCACGCGGCCGATGTCGCCGCCGGGGCGGCTCCGCTGGTGAACTCGCCGCGAATCAGCTTGCCGTCGATCGCCATTCGGCCCAACACGTCCGCGGTGACCCGCAGCCCGAGACCGAAGCGGCCGGCCGCATCGTGGGTGGTGAACGGTCCGCGGGTGCGGGCGTACCGGCCGAGCAGTTCGCCCAGCGGATCGTCGACCCCTTCGGTGAACGCCGTCGGCACGCCGACCGGTACGGCGACCCCGATGCCGTCGCGCAGCAGGCCGATGTCCTCGATCGGCGGCCCACCAGATGCGGTCGGCGAACGACACCCTCAGCGCCCGCTTGCTGGCCGCCAGGCCGTCGAGCCACCCGCCGATCTCGGCTGCTGGTGCATCGTTCGGCGATCTCGGCCTCGGTCATCGGACCCAGCACCCGCAGCAGGTCGGCGACACCCTCGGCGTCCCGGGCGCGGCGATCCTCGGCCAGATGCTGTAACTGCCGCGCGGTGGTTTCGATGACTTGCGGATCGAGCAGCTCGCGCAGCTCCACCCGGCCCAGTAGTTCCGCCAGCAGCACGCTGTCCAGTGACAGTGCGGCGGCGCGACGCTCTGCCAACGGGCTGTCGCCTTCGTACATGAACGCGCCGACGTAGCCGAACAGCAAGCGACGCTGCGAAGGGCGACGGTGTGGTGGTCTCGACCTCGACCAGCCGCAGGCGGCGTTGCGCCACGCGGTGCATCAGCTCCGTCAGCGCGGGGACGTCGTACACGTCCTGCAGACATTCCCGCACCGCCTCCAGAACGATCGGGAAGTCCGGGTACTTGCGTGCGACGTCCAACAGTTGCGCGGCGCGCTGTCGTTGGTGCCACAGTGGCGACCGCTTGCCGGGATGTCGACGCGGCAGAAGCAGTGCGCGGGCGGCACATTCGCGGAACCGCGAGGCGAACAGCGCCGAACCGCCGACCTCCGCGGTGACGATGGGCTCGATCTCGTCGGCGTCGAACACGAAGATGTCGGCACCCGGCGGGGTGTCCTCGGTGTCGGGCAGTCGCACGATGATGCCGTCGTCGGACGCCGTCGGCTTCTCGTCGATGCCGTAGCGCTCGCGCAGCCGGCGGGAGACCGCCAAGGCGAGCGGACCGTGCACCCGCAGTCCATAGGGGGAGTGCAGGATGACCCGCCAGTCGCCGAGTTCGTCGCGGAACCGCTCCACCAGCAACGTGGTGTCGGTGGGCACCACCCCGGTCGCCTGCCGCTGCTCATCGATCAGTTGCCACAGGTTGTTCGTGGCGAATTCGTCGAAACCCATTGTGCGGCAACGTTCGGTGAACTCATCGCGGCCCAGTTGAGCGAGCTCACCGGTGAACGCACCGACGGCCGCACCGAGTTCGGGTGGGCGTACCCACACTGTCGCCGCGCCAGAACGGCAGCCGGGCGGGCTGTCCCGGTGCCGGCACCACCAGTACCCGGTCGTGGGTGATCTCGGTGATCCGCCAGCTCGTCGCGCCCGAGCGAGATCACATCTCCTGGACGCGACTCGTAAACCATCTCCTCATCGAGTTCACCTACCCGCGAGGGCTTTTCGGAATCAGTGGCCAGATAGACGGTGAACAGGCCGCGGTCGGGGATCGCTCCGCCGGATGTCACCGCCAGCCGTTGCGCGCCGGGCCGGGCGGTCAGCGTGCCCGCGTCGCGGTCGTACACCAGCCGCGGGCGCAGCTCGGCGAACTCGGTGGACGGATACTTGCCGGAAAGCAGGTCCAGCGTCGCCTCGAAGGCACTGCGCGGCAACGTCGCAAACGGCGCGCTGCGCCGGACCGCGTCGAACCAGTGGTCGGCGTCCAATGGCTCGAGGGCACACGCCGCGACGGTGTGCTGTGCCAGCACGTCGAGCGGATTCGTCGGCACCCGCATGGTCTCGATCTCACCGGCCAGCATCCGCTTGACGGTGACCGCACACCCGATGAGATCTGTTCGGTGCTTGGGAAACAGCACACCCTGGGAGATCTCGCCGACCTGGTGACCCGCACGGCCGATGCGCTGTAAACCGCTGGCCACCGACGGCGGCGCTTCGACCTGGATCACCAGATCGACCGCACCCATGTCGATGCCCAACTCCAGGCTGGACGTCGCGACAACGGCTTTCAACCGACCGGACTTCAGATCGTCCTCGACCTGCGCACGCTGCTCCTTGCTGACCGAACCGTGGTGCGCGCGGGCGAGCAGTGTCGGAGCACCCAACGACGCGCCGCTGGCCATCAGCTGTGCCGGGAAGCCGCCGCCCACCTTCGGGTTGTGCTCCATGGACATTTCGGCACCAGTGCGCTCGGCGTGGATCTCGTTGAGACGCGAGGTGAGTCGCTCGGCCAGCCGCCGGGAATTGGCGAACACGATCGACGAGTTGTGCGCCTCGATCAGATCGACGATGCGTTCCTCGACATCGGGCCAGATGGTGTTGTTCTCGAGGTTGGCCATATCGGGCACGGGCACCGTCACGGACAGGTCGAAGGTCTTGGCGGCGGGCGGCGCCACGATGGTGGTGCGGGCCTGACCGGACAGGAACCGCGCCACCTCCTCGGGCGGGCGGACCGTAGCCGACAATCCGATGCGTTGTGCGGGCCTGTCCAAGAGTTGGTCGAGCCGTTCCAGCGACACCGCCAGATGCGCCCCGCGCTTGGTGCCCGCGACGGCATGCACCTCGTCGACGATGACCGTCTGCACCTCGGTGAGCGTCTCGCGGGCCGCCGAGGTGAGCATCAGGAACAGCGACTCCGGCGTGGTGATGAGAATGTCCGGCGGCCGGGTGATCAGCTCACGGCGCCGCGCGGGCGGTGGTGTCGCCGGATCGCACGCCGACGCTGATATCGGGCGCAGGAACACCACTGCGTTCGGCGAGGCGGCCGATGCCGGTCAACGGGGTCCGCAGGTTGCGCTCGACGTCCACGGCCAGCGCCTTGAGCGGCGACACGTAGAGCACCCGCGTTCGCGTACCGGCGGGCCGGGGTTCGGATGAGGCGAGGCGGTCGATGGCCCACAGGAACGCCGCCAGCGTCTTGCCGGAGCCGGTGGGTGCGATGACGAGCGTGTTGTCGCCGTCGGCGATGGCCGACCACGCCTGCGCCTGGGCGGGGGTCGGCTCCGCGAACGTGCCCGTGAACCAGTCGCGGGTCAGCCCGCTGAAGCGGGCGAGGGGACCGGTGCTCATCTAGCCATCGTGCAGGAGCGCACCGACAAATATCAGGGGCGTGCGGCCGCGATGGCCTCTGCCAGCGCTTCGGGGATCCCGGGCACCCGCGCGACGCCGTCGAGAACGATGTGCGCACATGCGTCGGCGACACGGTCGATGTCGATCGACGGGTCCAGCATCCGCTGCCGGCACATCTCGAGAGTGAAGGCGATCCATCCGTAGGCGATGATGCGCACGTCGCGTTCGACCTTGGCGTCCAGCTGGTCACCGCCGAAGGCGGCGACGATGCGTTCGGCCTGACGGTCGGTGTCGGTGTCCTCGATGCCACGCAGGACAGGGTCGGAGCTGCCGTTGCCCACGTAGGCCGCCCACGCGACGTTCGGGTTCTCCTCGTAATAGCGAAGGTAGGCGATGACGCCTTCGCGCAACTGGTCGAACAGCCCCAGACCGGGCTGGGGAGGGGCGTTGGTCGCCTCGAAGAGCCGCTCGCCCTCGGCGCGAAGCACCGCCGCGAAGAATGCCCGCTTGTCCGGAAAGTAGTGGTACATCAGCGCGCGGGACACGCCTGCCTTCTCGGCGATCTCGTCGATGCGGACCTCGTCGTACGGGCGTTGTCCGAACACCTCGGCGCCCAACGCGAGAAGTTCGTTGCGGCGCTCGTCGGGAGACAGCCGCCGCCTGGGCTCCGACATGCCCCCATCGTAGTTGACACATGTACAACACCGTGACGACGACCGAACCTCATCCGTCGTGAGGGTCGCTCACTTGAGCTGCTTCATGAACTCCTTCGCCAGCGGGCCTGCGGATGCGGGGTTCTGTCCGGTGAACAAATTGCGGTCGACGAGCGTGTAGGGCTTCCACATCTCGCCGCGCGAGAAGTCGAGCCCCATCCCGATCAGTTCGTCCTCTGCGGTCCACGGGGCCTTGGCGCGCAGGCCGACCCCGTCTTCCTCGTCGTTGGTGAACGCCGTGACTCGGTAGCCCTCGAACGGCGAACCGCCACTGCTGCGGGTGGCCAGGATGGCGACCGGCGCGTGGCAGACGATGGCGAGGGGCTTGCCCGACGCGAGTGCCGCGACGAGCAGCCGGCCGGAGTCGGCGTCCTGCCAAAGATCCTGCATAGGCCGTGGCCGCCGGGGTAGTAGACGGCGTCGTAGTCCTCCAGTCGGGCATCGGCTAGCTCGATCGGCCGACGCAACTCCTCGGCGGAACGCAGTGTTCCCTCGAGCTCCTCGGCGATCTCCTCGCTGCCGGCCATCGACGGGCGCAGGCTCATCACATCCACGTAGGGCACGACACCACCGGGGGTGGCCACCACGACTCAGTGGCCGGCGGTTGTCAGTTCTCGGTACGGGGCGGCGAACTCCTCGGCCCAATAGCCGGTGGGATGCTCGCGTGCCGTCCGTGAGCGTCCAATAGCTGGCTCCGGATACGACGAACAGGATTTTGGCCATGCACCAAGCGTGTCACGGGGACCACGGGCGCGCATTCGGATTCCGCGTCAGCCGAAGTGCACACCCTGTGCCAGCGGCAGCTCTGAGGAGTAGTTGACGGTGTTGGTGGCCCGGCGCATGTACGCCTTCCATGAGTCCGAACCCGACTCGCGCCCGCCGCCGGTCTGCTTCTCGCCGCCGAATGCGCCGCCGATCTCGGCGCCCGAGGTGCCGATGTTGACGTTGGCGATGCCGCAGTCCGAACCGTCGGCGGACATGAAGCGTTCCGCCTCGCGCATGTCCATGGTGAATATCGACGACGAAAGACCCTGCGGCACCGCGTTGTTCATCGCGATCGCGTCGTCCAGATCGTCGTAGGTCAGCACGTACAGGATCGGCGCGAATGTCTCCGAATGCACCACCTCGGTCTGCGCGGGCATCCGGACGACGGCCGGGGCGACGTAGTACGCGCTCTCGTCACCCACCTCGTGGCGCTCACCGCCGAACACCTCGCCGCCGTCGGCTCGGGCCTGTTCGAGTGCTCTGACCATGTCCCGGTAGGCGGTCTCATGGATCAGCGGGCCGACCAGTGTGCCGTCGGCCGCCGGATCACCGATCGGCAGCTGCCGGTAGGCGGCCGTGATCCGGCCGACGAGTTCGTCGGCCACCGAGGAATGCACGATCAGCCGGCGCATGGTCGTGCAACGCTGTCCCGCCGTGCCCGCGGCCGAGAACACGATGCCACGCACCGCGAGATCCAGGTCGGCCGACGGGGTGACGATCGCGGCGTTGTTCCCGCCGAGCTCCAGCAGCGCCTTGCCGAACCTCTGCGCCACCCGGGGCCCGACCTGCCGACCCATCCGCACCGAACCCGTCGCGGACACCAGCGCCACCCGGGGATCGTCGACAAGGCGCTCGCCGATCTCGCGGCCGCCCTGGATGAGTCGGCTGATCTCGCGCGGTGCGCCCACATCGTCGGCCGCCCGCTCGATGAGCGCCTGGCACGCCAGCGCAGTCAACGGTGTCAGCTCGGATGGCTTCCACACGACGGTGTCTCCGCACACCAACGCGATCGCGGTGTTCCAGGCCCAGACCGCCACCGGGAAGTTGAATGCGGTGATGACCCCGACCACGCCGAGCGGATGCCAGGTTTCCATCAGGCGGTGCCCGGGACGCTCGGACGCGATGGTCTTGCCGTAGAGCTGACGTGACAGCCCGACGGCGAACTGGCAGATGTCGATCATCTCCTGCACCTCGCCGAGGGCTTCCGAGGTGATCTTGCCCGCCTCCACCGTGACGAGCGTCGCGACGTCGGCCTTGTGCTCGACGAGAAGCTCACCGAGGCGTGCCACCAGCGCACCGCGAACCGGCGCAGGGGTGGTCCGCCAGGTCGTAAATGCCTGCGCTGCTTCGGCAATGGCCGCGTCGGCCTGTTCCACACTGGTCTCGGTGACCGTGAACAGCACGTCGCCGCTGATCGGGGTGCTGGCATGCAGGCCGTGACCACCCGGCTCACCGAGTTCCGCGGGCGAACCGACCGCCGCCAGTGCGTCGCGCACTCGGGCGCGCAGCGCCTCGACCGTCGGAAGCTGGGATTTCTGCATTGTCGTCATGATGATGCCGCTTTCTCGTAGAGCTCGTACGGATCGTGGATGTGGTGGCCAATTTGTCCGGCCATCCAGTTGAGGCTGTAGCGGCAACCGTCGGCCGTGTGGTCGGACTGGCTGTCGGAGTCGAGGTTGGATCTGAAGATCCCGGCGGCCGACGCGGGCAGGAAGTCCTCGTAGACAACCGGTTTCGACGGGTCGCCGCCGCGGTAGTACGCCAGTCCGGAGTCCGCCATCTCCTCATCGGTGCCGGGGAAGTATTCGCCCCAGACCGCCTTCGGATCGGCCGCCGCCATTGCCGCGTCGTAGCGTTGCCTGCCTTCGGGGGTCAATGCGACTCCGCGTGACTCGACTTCGCCGAAGCGCACGCGAAGCGTGCCGTCGGATACCGCACCGTCGTCATCGCGGAAGCGTCGCGGTTCGGCCAGCGCCCGAAAAGAGGTCTGCCGCAACAGCACGTCGGGCCCGGTCGAACGTGGTGGCCCCTGAATCGCGTCGATCATCGCGACACCGCGCCGCGACATCCGCAGATACAACTCGTCGATATCGAGCACGCGGGGCGTCAGGTGGTTGATGTGCGTGGTCGTCACCCCGGCGATGTCCGCGGCCACCGCCGATACGCGGCTCAACTCCTCGTACCATGCGCGGTCGATCGGCTCACGTGACAGGGCGAACGCGGCCACGGCCGCTGCGACGAAGCGGTCGGCGCTCTGACGATCGGTTCCGCCGTCGGACGCGATGCGTCGCGCCTCGTCGATGAGCGCGGGGTTGAACAAAGCCCGTCCGGCTAGGAACCGATCGATGCGGGCCCGTAGTTCGGGGGAGAAGAATCGCTGGTCAGCAGTCGACAGCATCGATGTGAACACCCGAAACGGGTTGCGCTCCAACTCGTCTGGATCAATCGGCCGGAAGGCTGTCGACACCACCGGCACCGGCGAACGCGCGTCGCGCAGATCGTAGAACCCCACCGGGAACATCCCGAACGCAGCGAGCAGGTCTGCGACGTCGGCGAGTTCGCGCGGGCCGCCGACCCGGATCGCGCCGTGACGCTCGGCGGTCACCCGCGCACTCGTGCCGAATTCGCGGTTCACCTCGGCACTCACCTCGACCAGCGTGGAGTAAAGCGGCACCTCGGTGGCGTACAACCGCGACAACGCCGCGGCGAACTGCGCACGTAGCTGCCACGTTTGGACGCGTGGGCGCCCCGCCTTCCATCCCCCTGCCCTGCGGGCGGGTGGTAACCCCTCTTCGCGCGAGAGGCTCATCGCCAGAGGCCCCCGCTCGGATACAGTGCGGCCATGAGCGAACCGCTCGACGACATCGACCGCGTGCTGGCGCGTGAGTTGGTCGCCGACGGACGGGCCACGCTGGCCCATCTTGCGGAGACCGCTGGACTTTCGGTGTCGGCGGTCCAGTCCCGTGTTCGCAGACTGGAGTCGCGCGGGGTGGTGACGGGATACACGGCGAGAATCAACCCCGAAGCCGTCGGGAAGATGCTGTCGGCGTTCGTGGCCATCACCCCTCTCGATCCCTCTCAACCCGATGATGCCCCTGCGCGGCTCGAACACATACCGGCCATCGTGTCGTGCTACTCGGTGGCCGGCGAGGAGAGCTACATCCTGCTTGTGCGTGTCGAGACCCCGCGGGCGCTCGAAGACTTGCTGCAACAGATACGAACGGCAGCGAACGTACGCACCCGAAGCACCGTCATCTTACAGACTTTTTACGATGGTCGCGACTATGTACCGTAATAGTTACGGTCTGATGGCCGTAAGACCGTAAATAATGCGTTAACATGGGTTCATGACCGCTGTCCTGACACCCACCGCCCTGGCTGCCACCGTCCTGTCCCGACGATGTCCGCGACGTGCTGGCCCGCAGCATCCTGGCCGACGGCATGGACCTCGTCCTCGACATCGACCGCTCATCCGGCTCCTACCTGGTGGACGCCCGCACCGGCGAGCGCTACCTCGACATGTTCACCTTTTTCGCGTCCTCTGCTCTGGGGATGAACCATCCGGCGCTGGCCGATGACGAGAATTTTCGCGCTGAACTCGCGCAGGCCGCCGTCAACAAGCCGAGCAATTCCGACATCTACTCCGTGCCGATGGCGCGTTTCGTCTCCACGTTCTCGCGCGTGCTGGGCGACCCCGCACTGCCTCACCTGTTCTTCGTCGACGGGGGAGCCCTCGCCGTCGAGAATGCATTGAAGGTCGCGTTCGACTGGAAGAGCAGGCACAACGAGGCGCACGGGATCGACCCGGCCCTCGGTACCAAGGTGCTGCATCTGCGCGGTGCCTTCCACGGCCGCAGCGGCTACACGCTGTCGTTGACCAACACCGACCCCAACAAGGTCGCCCGGTTCCCGAAGTTCGACTGGCCGCGCATCGACGCGCCCTACATCCGGCCCGGCGCGGATATGGATTCGTTGGAAGCCGAGTCACTTCGCCAGGCCCGCGCGGCATTCGAAGCCCATCCGAACGACATCGCCTGCTTCATCGCCGAGCCCATCCAGGGTGAGGGCGGCGACCGCCACTTCCGGACACAGTACTTCGCGGCGATGCGTGAACTGTGCGACGAATTCGACGCGCTGATGATCTTCGACGAAGTGCAGACGGGCTGCGGGATGACCGGAACCCCTTGGGCCTACCAGCAATTAGGCGTCACGCCCGATGTGGTCGCGTTCGGTAAGAAGACGCAGGTGTGTGGAGTGATGGCCGGCGGCCGCGTCGATGAGGTGCCCGACAACGTCTTCGCGGTCAGCTCCCGTATCAACTCGACGTGGGGCGGCAACCTCGTCGACATGGTGCGCTCACGGCGCATCCTCGAGGTCATCGAGTCCGACGAACTGATGACCCGGGCCGCCCATGCGGGCCGATACCTTCTCGACCGCCTCGCCGGGCTCGCCGAGGAATTCCCCGGACTGGTGCTCGACGTCCGCGGACGCGGCCTGATGTGCGCATTCAGCCTGCCCAGCGCGGCGCTGCGCGACGAGCTGATCGGCAAGTTGTGGGATCGCGGCGTGATCATGCTTGCCAGCGGAGCGGACAGTGTGCGGTTCCGCCCCGCGCTGACGGTGATCGCGTGGGGAGATCGACGCGGCTGTCGAAGCGGTGCGCGACGCGTTGCGCTAAACCTCGGTCGGCGTGGTTGGCGCGGTAAGGCGTCGGATTGTCGCTTGCAGGCGTCCAATCTCGGCGCCACCGATCAGCTCGCAGCCGTGCAGCTCCGCCAATTTGCGTGCAGCAGGTGTGAATTCGTGATTGGTGACCACCATGGTCCTGGCACAGTCCTGCATGGGTGCGCCCGCAACCACCTCCTGGACGGCGCCCGCACCTACGGGGCGTGCCTGGCGTTTGCATTGAATCGCAAGGCGATTCGGACGTCTGCCCACGATGATGTCGACACCCCAGTCGCCGGTGATCGACGTCATGATGACCGGCGCCCCGCTGGACCGTGCGATGCGCGCGACGTAGTCTTCGAACTCCGTTCCTGACATCGCGGCCGTCGCATCCTCGCGTGGATGCGGGGTCCTCACGCCGAGGATCGCGCCGCGGACGAAGTGGGGCGCCGCCCCAACGATGATCGGAGCGGCCCCGGCGATCACCAGGCTCCACCCAGGGCCGGCCCCCAGTACCCACGCCACGCAGCCACCGGCCACCGCGGCGAGCAAATGCCACTTCAGCGCCACGCGGCGAATGGTAGGGGCCCGCGCCGACATCGCTCACCAACCACGCCGCGTGTCAGGGCGGGCGCCCGATCGATGCCACGGTTCCGGCTATCCGATAAGCGAAAGGTCGTACCAGCTGTAATCCCTGAGAGCAGGGGACGGTTAATCTGCATTATGAGCGATGAGCTGGCCGAACTCGACGGGCAGACGCCCATCGAGCACGCCCTCGCCGGCGGAGATCCGCAGCGCGTCGGTTCCTTCAAGTACTTCTTCGCCGAAGAACGCTGGGAGTGGTCGCCCCAGGTTCAGCGGATGCACGGCTACGAGCCCGGCAGCGTCGAACCCACCACCGATCTGGTGCTGTCGCACAAACACCCGGACGACTACGGCCAGGTCGCCGCCACGTTGGACGAGATCCGCAGAACATCGGGCGCGTTCTCCACCCGGCACCGCATCATTGACACCCACGGCGAGATTCATCACGTCGTCGTCGTCGGGGACCAGCTGTTCGACCACGCCGGGGCGGTGATCGGGACTCACGGTTTCTACGTCGACGTCACGCCGTCAATGCAGCACCGCCACGACCAGATCGTCAGCGAGGCGGTCGCGGAGATCGCCGAGGCTCGGGGTGTTATCGAGCAGGCAAAAGGCATGCTGATGGTCATTTACCGGATCAGCGCCGACTCGGCGTTCGAGTTGCTCAAGTGGCGCTCGCAGGAGACCAACACCAAGCTGCGGGCGCTGGCCCAACGAATATGCAGGGATTTCCTGGAGCTGCGGTACGACGAGGAGCTACCACCCCGCAGCGCCTACGACAGGCTGCTGCTCACCGCGCATCAGCGCGTCTCGTCCTGAGGTTTACCAGCTCCACCTGCAGGGAATCTCCTATCCGTTCTCATCGGTGAATTCGGGAGATTCCAGCCGTGTATCAGGGTTCTGAGCGTGTGCGACAAGATGACGCCAACGTCCGTGATGCCGTGCGATTCGGCGCGGTCGTCGCCGTAATCGGCATCGCGTTTCTGATCACTGCCGCCGTGTGGGTGAGTACCTGCAGCGGGGCGACCGCCGACACGGTGGCCTGCGGAGCGCCTCAGCGAACTCTGCTCGCCGTAGGCGCGCCGGCGATCCTGCTGATCGGCGGGCTGCGGGCCTTCTTCCGCACGTATCAGACGTGGCGCAGGCAAGAAACCTGGTGGGCATGGCAGGGCGTCGGCTGGTTCCTGCTGACGTTGATGCTGCTCGTGCTGACCATGAGCATGCCGCCGCTCGCCGGGTCCGCGGTATTCGGGGGATGACCGCCCCGGCACAGTCGTCGCTGAGCGCGGTCGCACTGGTGTGCAGCCTAAAACCGAGCCCGGCACCGTCCAGTAGCGAGTTGATGGCCGAGCACGTCTGCGAACGACTGCGCGCCGAAGGAGTGAAGACCGAATCGGTGCGCTGTGCCGATTTTGCGATTTCACCTGGTGTGGAAACGGATATGGGCGACGGCGACGAGTGGCCCCGCATCCGCGAGAAGCTGCTGCATTGCGACATTCTCGTGCTTGCAACGCCCGTCTGGCTGGGTCATCCGTCGAGCGTCACGCAGCGCGTGCTGGAACGTCTGGACGCCGAACTTTCGAACACCGACGACGCCGAACGGCCGATCATGGTCGGCAGGGTCGCGGTGGTTGCAGTAGTCGGCAACGAGGACGGCGCGCACAAGGTCGTCGCCGACTGCTTCCAGGGGCTCAACGACATCGGGTACACGATCCCAGCGCAGGGCTGCACCTATTGGAACGGCGAGGCCATGCAGTCCACGGACTACAACGACCTCGACGAGGTGCCCGAGGCGGTCGCATCCGCCACGGCCGCGGCGGCCCGCAACGCGGCCCACCTGGCCAACGTGCTGCGCGATCGGCAGTACCCGCCCTACCAGTGATGTTCGTTTTTTGCACAACGAAGTCGGGTAGGCCTACCGTTGATATCAGCCCAAGTAGGGCGGCCGCAGGTATGCCGAGAGAGGAGTACCGATGAAAGGCCCAAAAGATCCCGTCGACCATGCGCGGACAACACGTCCGCACGCCGGGGAGTCGATGAAGGACAACAAGATAATGCCGGGGCTCATCGTGATCGGAGTGGCCCTTGTGCTGTTCGTCTCGTGCTTGGCGGCGTTCGCCACGAAACATCATGATGTCGGCTTGGTGCTGGCTTCCCTTGCCGGCGCGGGGTTCGTCGTCGGCGGAGGCTGGCTGCTGATCGAACATCTCCGAGTGCGGCGAATCGAAGAGCGTTGGTACGCAGAGCATCCCGATGCGCTGAGGCAACGGCCAAGTAGTTAGGAAGCGCACAAGAAAAAGGCCCAGCCGATTGGCTGGGCCTTTTCCGTGGAGTCGTTAGGGCTATCGTTGCTCAGCCTCTTGACGCTTCTCGGCCGCCTTGGCTCCGCCGCGTGCGGCTTCCGCCTCGGCTTCCTTCTTGGCGGCGTCCTGCTGGGCGTCGGCCTTGTCCTGCTGTGCCTTGCCCTCGCGAACCATATCGTCGCGGCCGGTCACCGTGCCGACAGTTTCTTTTGCCTTGCCCTTGACGTCTTCGACGACGCCCTTGATGCCTTCTTCGGGGCCACTGTTCTTCTCGGTCATATGTTGCCTTTCCGCTATTGCGGTGGAATCGGTCCTGCCCACTTCTTGAGCGTGGGGCCGCGGGGATATCCCCGCGGTCCATGGGTTACCCGGGGCCGTGCGGGCTAAACGCGATCGTCGTCCGCATCGATTTCGACCGTTTCGAGCTGTTCCTGCCAATCTGCCTCGGCGGCTTCCAGCGGAAGTTCAGTGGGCCGCTGGTCGGATGCCTCCTCGTCCAGCCCCGAGTCACTGACCGGCCGTAGTTGGTCTTCCGCATCGGCGGCGGGGACGTCATCGGCAAGCTCATCGCGGTCGCGCATGACGTCGGGATACCCTCGCCGCCAGCCCGAAAACGTTTTGGCGCATGAGTCATTCGTCCCGAACGGCTAGCCCTTGGCGACCTTCCGGATAAGGCGAGCAGTGCTGCTGTCCAGGATGGTCTGACGCTTGGCTGGGGCTCTGGTTCGCGCGGCTCTACGGACGCCCGCCGCGATGGTCAGCCCGGATTCGTATCCCTCGACGACGCGGGGATCGACGTAGGAAGCCCTGGCCACCGCAGGGGTGTTGCCGAGTTCCTCGGCGACCTCTTTCATGACGGCCGATTCCACGCGCTTGATCACCGACTTGTTTTCCGGAGGGTCGGTGTCGACGAATGCCGCCGCCGCCAGCACCGTGCCATGCCACGTGCGCAGATCCTTGACTGTGTACTCGTCGCCGACGAGTTCCTTGAAGCGGCCGTTGAGATCATCGGCGTGAAGATCGGTCCACCCGGAACCACTGCGACACACCAGTAACCGTTCGGTGCGATCCGGTCTGCGCATCAGCGCACGCACCGATCGGACGACCTCGGAATCCTCGATCAGAAGGGTCCGACGAACCCCGCTCTTGGCCGGATAGTCGAACTCGACCGCGTTCGGTTGGAGCGTCACGTGTTCGCAGAGCAGGGTCGCCAGGCCGAACGAGTTGTTCTCCTCGGCGTACTGCTCTGAGCCCGAACGGAAGTAGCCGAGATCGAGCAGCTGCAGCGCCAGCGCGATCACCCGGTCGCGGGTAAGCCCCCGGCCACGCAGGTCCGACGCGATCTGTTGGCGCATATCGGGAAGTCCGGCCGACATATGCAGCGCACGGTCGAATTTCTCCTCGTTCCGTTCTTTTTGCCACTTCTGGTGATAGAGGTACTGGCGTCGGCCGGCGACATCCGTTCCGACTGCCTGAATGTGTCCGTTGGGATGGGCGCAGATCCAGACCTTCTTCCAGGCCGGCGGGATGACAAGGTCTTTGATGCGGTCGAGGGTTACGGCATCGGTGATCGGGGCGCCGTCTGGGTCGTAGTAGGAGAAGCCCTTGCCCCGTCGAACCCGTCGCAGTCCGGGGCCGCGCAGTTCGCTACGGCGAAGCCGCATGTTTGGCGCGCGACCTGGTGAGGGTATGGAACGGGGACCATGGCGAATTACCGACCAATACGGACGACGACATCTGCGGCCTCACTGCATCATCGGCGCCAGGATGAGGAACGCCCCGGTGTATATCGCCACCAATATCAAGATCAGTCCAACCAGGATCAGCCCGGCCGTGACGACGATCCGACGCAAAGATCGGGTGGCGTCCGAGTCCGCGCCGCCGAGCCGGCTGTGCGACTCCATCCGCTTCATGACCGGGGATTACCCGGACTGGTGGCTTGCCACACGTCATCGTTGACGGGTTACGGGACCGCCCGTGGTTAGCTGGGAAAAGACCTGGGGTAACCTCGCTTCGACATCGCCGGGAGGTCAAATGGCCGACGTTGCTAATACGAACAACGGGCACATACGGAACGCAGGGTTGGTCGAGCTTCGGGTGGCCGCCACGCTGGAAAACCTTGCTGTGCTGCGCACGCTCGTCGCCGCCGTGGCCACGTATGAGGATCTGGACTTTGACTCCGTCGCCGATCTGCGCTTGGCGGTCGACGAGGCGTGCACGCGCCTCATCCGCTGCGCCGTCCCCGATTCCACACTTCTGCTCGTAGTCGATCCGCGCGACGACGCAGTCGTCATCCACGCCTCGGCGCCATGCAAGAGTCCCGACATCCTGGCCCCGGGCAGTTTCAGCTGGCACGTGCTGAGCTCGCTGACCGACGATGTGCGCACCTTCCAGGATGGCCAGGGCCCTGAGGAAGGACAGGTATTCGGGATATCCATGACGACGAGGCGAGCGAGCTCGTTGCAGTGAGCCCTTCGACGTCACAGGGTTCGTCGTCACGCTCGAATTCTGAGTATGCGGATGTCGCCGATATGTTCCGCGAGCTCGCGGACGTACCCGCAGATACGGCGGCCTTTCAGCGGCAACGCGACCGCATCGTCGAGCGTTGCCTGCCGTTGGCAGACCACATCGCCCGCCGTTTCGACGGACGCGGGGAATCCCGCGATGATCTTGTCCAGGTCGCTCGCGTCGGCCTGGTGAATGCGGTGATTCGCTTCGACGTGAACGCCGGTTCGGACTTCGTGTCATTCGCTGTTCCGACGATCATGGGAGAGGTCCGACGACACTTCCGGGACAACAGTTGGTCAGTGAAGGTGCCCCGCAGACTCAAGGAACTGCATCTGCGGCTGGGCGCCGCGACTGCCGAACTATCCCAGCGGCTCGGTCGTGCACCCACCGCCTCGGAACTTGCCATCGAACTGGAGATGGACCGCGACGAGGTAGTCGAGGGCTTGGTGGCCGGCAGCTCTTACAACACGCTGTCGATCGACAGTGGCGGTGGAGGAAACGAGGACGCGCCCGCGATCGCCGACACGATCGGCGATGTCGACCTGGGCCTCGACCAGATCGAGAACCGAGAAGCGTTGCGGCCGTTGCTCGCAGCGCTGCCGGAACGGGAACGAACGGTGCTGTTGCTGCGCTTCTTCGAATCGTTGACGCAGACCCAGATCGCCGAGCGGGTGGGCATCTCGCAGATGCACGTGTCCCGGCTGCTGGCGAAATCGTTAACGCGTCTGCGGGACCAGCTGCAGTAGGCGGCGCGGTTCACCCTGTACCGCGGACAGCGCGGTGTCGACGCCGCTGTAGAACGGCAGAGTCGAATCGGGATCACAAATCCGCAGCAGCCGCGTGACGGCGGCGCTGGGCACCGATGCCCATTCGAGGGATTCGGCCGCACAGCGGACGTTAAGGGTGTGCAACGCCGAAAAGCCTGAGGTGCCAAAGAAATCGACCCCGCTCATGTCGAGCACCAGGCGGTTGATGCGATCGCCGTGTCGCAGCGCGTAGTCAACGAGCTCCAGTGCGTTCGCCGCGTCGATCTCGCCGTGCGCCGTGATGACGACGGTGTTCGGCTGTAACCATCGGGTGGCGAAATGCGCCATATGCGACTCGGCGCGTTCGATCAAGGATTCCGGCGGGGTCGGTTGGCCGTGCTGAGGTGGTGGACATTGTGACTCCATCAGTGGTGAATGCGTCGATTCGTACTGTGGCTCACGTCAAGAATTGGCCCTGCGTTTTTGAAAGCCTCGCTGCAGTGCGGTCAATCCGCCCTGCTCGTCGATGACGTTTGCAGCTGGCTGTGATTTCAACCTCTCTCGACCCTACGCCGCCATGGTCGGCAACGACAATCCGAACGACGAGGACGTAATAACACCAGTTCACAGCGCTGAGTGGGACCGGGTTGTCTGAATCGCCTGGTCGGGCCCACACTTGTGCACATGTCGCCCACGGCCGCCGGTGTGTTGCTCGCGGCCGGAGCGGGCACGCGGTTCGGTATGCCGAAAGTGCTTGCCGCGCATGGTGAGTGGCTGAGTTCCGCAGTCGCCGCGTTGCACCGGGGCGGCTGTGACGATGTCGTCGTCGTGTTGGGCGCGGCGATCGTCGATGTGCCTGCACCCGCCCGGGCCGTCATCGCAACCGACTGGTCAGACGGGCTTTCCGCCTCGGTGCGCGCGGGGCTTACCGCCGTCGAGGCCGACTTCGCGGTACTGCACACCGTCGACACGCCTGATGTGGGCGCCGACGTGGTGGCGCGGGTGCTGGCGGCAGCGCAATCGTCGTCGTCGGGGTTGGCAAGAGCGGTGTACGGCGACGCACCCGGCCATCCTGTCGTTGTGGCGAACAGGCACTGGGCCGAACTGCTGCGTGGATTGCAGGGCGACGAGGGTGCGCGGACTTTTCTTTCGGCGCGCCGCGACGTCGTCGAGGTGGACTGTTCCGACCTGGCGACCGGCCGCGATATCGACACCTCCGACTGAGCAGGCGATCGGGTCAGTCCACGGTCAGCCCGAGCATCGCCGTCGCGAAGCGGCGAACTGACTGCTCGGCGATTGCGGCGGCGTCGTCGTGGCCGTCGCGCGTCCTGGTCGTCAACGTGGCGGCGAGCGGATCGATCCGCACCTCCGCCAGCATCTCGCCGGTCGTCGGTTCACAGACCGCCCAGGTGTAACCGGCGTCGGACGCCCATTGCGCGGTGCAGCGCGCGATGTAGCCGGGGTCGGACTCACCCATCGAGGCGAGGGCAGGGCGGTCGTCGATCAACTCGTCGTCCCGCAGCGCTCGCAGGTACCAAGCGCCTGCATTGATCTCGACGGGTTCCACGCGTCGATGGTAGGCATGGGCTATGAAGATCACAGTGATGGGTGCCAGCGGCCTGATCGGCACCAAGGTGGCCGGCCTATTGGGGGCCGACGGGCACGAGGTGGTCGCGGCATCCCGCGGATCTGGTGCGGACGTGCTCACCGGCGAGGGACTGGGCGAAGCGTTGGCGGGCGCGGACGCGATCGTCGACGTCACGAATTCCCCGTCGTTCGAAGACGGGGCGGTGTTGGAGTTCTTCACCACGGCGACCACGAATGTGGTTGCCGCCGCGAAGAACGCCGGGGTCGGCCACTATGTGGTGTTGTCGATCGTCGGGGTGGACGGTCTCCCGGACAGCGGCTACATGCGGGCCAAGGTCGCCCAGGAGAAGTTGCTCACCGAATCCGGCGTGCCCTACACGATCGTGCGTGCCACCCAGTTCGCCGAGTTCACTGACGCCATCACCGGATCGATGACGGTCGGCGACGAGGTACGCGTTCCCGACGCGCTGATCCAGCCCATTCCGGCGGACAGGGTCGCCTCCGACGTCGCGCGTGCCGCCGTCGGAGGGCCGCTCAACGGTGTCGTGAACATCGGTGGGCCGCAGAAGATCCCGTTCGAACAGATGGCTCGCGAGTCGCTGGCCCGGCAGGGTGACGACACGAAGACCGTCGTCGTCGACCCGGAGGCCACCTACTTCGGCACACCCCTGCAGCGCAACAGCCTCGTCACGCCGGACTAGGCGGCGGGCAGGGCCTACTTGATCTCGGCCAGCACCGTGCCCTGCGTGACGGCCGCACCCGATTCGACCGCAAGGCCGGTGATGACGCCGTCCTTGTGCGCGGTGACGGGGTTCTCCATCTTCATCGCCTCGAGGACCACGACGAGGTCGCCGCTGGCGACCTCCTGACCCTCCTCGACAGCGACCTTGACCACGGTGCCCTGCATCGGCGCTGTGACCGCGTCGCCGGATGCCGCCGCACCGCCGTGCGAGCCGCGCTTGCGTGCCTTGGGCTTCTTGCGCACGACGCCGCCGCCCGCGGGAGCGCCGCCGCCACCGCCGATGGCCAGATCGCCTGGAAGTGACACCTCGAGGCGCCGACCGCCCACCTCGACGACGACCGTCTGCCGCGGGATGGTGTCTTCCTCTTCGATGGCTTCGCCGCCGGTGAACGGTTCGACGGTGTTGTCCCATTCGGTCTCGATCCACCGGGTGTGGACGTCGAACTTCTCGCCGTCACCGATGAACGCCGGATCGGCGACCACCGCGCGGTGGAACGGGATCACCGTCGCCAGGCCCTCGACGTGGAACTCGGCCAGCGCGCGGCGCGAGCGGGCCAGCGCCTCGTCGCGCGTGGCGCCGGAGACGATCAGCTTGGACAGCATCGAGTCGAACTGGCCGCCGATCGTCGAGCCTGCCTCGACACCCGAGTCCAGCCGTACACCGGGACCGGTGGGGATGTCGTAACGGGTGACCGGTCCGGGGGCAGGCAGGAAGCCGCGGCCCGCGTCCTCGCCGTTGATGCGGAACTCGAACGAGTGGCCGCGCGGCGTCGGGTCCTCGGTGATGTCGAGGGCCTCGCCGTTCGCGATCTTGAACTGCTGCAACACCAGATCGATGCCAGCGGTCTCCTCGGTGACCGGATGCTCGACCTGCAGGCGGGTGTTGACCTCGAGGAACGAGATCAGTCCATCCTGGCCGACGAGGTACTCGACGGTGCCTGCCCCGTAGTAGCCCGCCTCCTTGCAGATGCGCTTTGCGGACTCGTGGATCTCCTTGCGCTGCGCATCGGTCAGGAAGGGCGCGGGCGCCTCTTCGACGAGCTTCTGGAAGCGGCGCTGCAGCGAGCAGTCGCGGGTGCCTGCGACGACGACATTGCCATGGGTGTCGGCGATGACCTGTGCCTCGACGTGGCGCGGCTTGTCCAGGTAACGCTCGACGAAGCATTCGCCTCGGCCGAATGCCGCGACGGCCTCGCGGGTGGCCGACTCGAACAGCTCGGGGATTTCCTCGAGCGTGCGGGCGACCTTCATGCCGCGCCCGCCGCCGCCGAACGCGGCCTTGATGGCCACGGGTACGCCGTATTCCTTGGCGAAGGCCACGACCTCGTCGGCGTCCTTGACCGGGTCCGGGGTGCCCGGCACCAGAGGCGCTTCGGCGCGGGCGGCGATGTGGCGCGCGGTGACCTTGTCACCGAGATCGCGGATGGACTGCGGGCTCGGGCCGATCCAGATCAGCCCTTTGTCGAGCACCGCCTGAGCGAAATCGGCGTTCTCCGAAAGGAATCCGTAGCCGGGGTGGATCGCGTTGGCGCCGGACTTCTCGGCGGCGTCCAGGATCTTCTCGAAGACGAGGTAGGACTCGGCTGACGTCTGGCCACCGAGTGCGAAGGCCTCGTCGGCAAGCCGTACGTGAGGCGCGTCGGCGTCGGGTTCGGCGTACACGGCCACGCTTCCCAGCCCGGCGTCCTTGGCTGCCCGGATCACCCTGACCGCGATCTCCCCGCGGTTGGCGACCAGCACCTTGGAGATCTTTGAGCTGGCGTGACTTGCCACTGCGCCTCCTGACGGCATGTTTTTTAAGAAACGTCTTTAAGAATGTATCGGAGGCAGTTTATGAGACAACGGCGGGACTCGATGACGCGGTGCCTCTAACCCGTGCATTTGTGGCGCGGGTCTCAGCGCAGGTGGCGCTTGATGCGCGCCAGCATCGCGGACATGCCGCGCAACCGCAGTGGGCTGATCAGCGCGGCCAGGCCGAGCTCGCTGTAGAAGTCGTCGGGCACCGCGAGAATGTCGTCGGCCGTTTGGGTGTCGAGGCCGGCCGCCAGGATCGCGGCGAAACCACGGGTTGTCGGGGCCTCGGCGGGCGCGCTGAAGTACAACCGGACGTTGTCGCGGTCGGCAGCGTCGACGTGGAGGAACAGCGGTGACTGGCATTCGGGCACCGGCTCCATGGCGGCCTCTTCGAGGTCGGCGGGCAGCGGCGGCAGCTCGCCGGCGAACTCGAGCAGCAGTTGCAGCTTGTCCTGCCCCTGCATTTCCTTGAAGTCCGACACCACCTCGGCCAGCGCGGTCGGCATCGTCATAGGGCCGTCATGGCGCTTCGCCCTGTTCTTCCCCTACGGCCACGGGCACCCGAACGGCGTTGCCCCATTCGGTCCAGGAGCCGTCGTAATTGCGCACACCCTCGCGTCCCAATAGGTGTGTCAGCACGAACCACGTGTGGCTGCTTCGCTCGCCGATGCGGCAGTAGACAACCGTCTTGTCATCGGGGGAGAGGAAGCCGTACAGCTCGTCGAGTTCGGCGCGGCTGCGGAACTGACCGTTGTCCTTGGCCGCCTTGCCCCACGGGATCGAGCGTGCGGTCGGGATGTGGCCACCCCGCAGCGCGCCCTCGTCTGGGTAGTCCGGCATGTGCGTGCGCTCGCCGGTGTACTCCTGCGGTGAACGGACGTCGATCAGCGGCTGGGCGCCGAGCACGTCCAGCACATCCTCCTTGAAGGCGCGGATCGGTGCGTCGTCACGCTCGACGACGGGGTAGCCGGTGGTCTGCTTGGACGGCACGTCGAGGTTGGTGTCGCGGCCGTCGGAGATCCACAGGTCGCGTCCGCCGTCGAGCAGTCGCACGTCGGGGTGGCCGAACAACGTGAACACCCACAGCGCGTAGGCCGCCCACCAGTTGCTCTTGTCGCCGTAGATCACGACGGTGTCGTCGCGGGCAATGCCCTTGCGGTCCATCAGCTCGGCGAACTGGGCGCCGTCGATGTAGTCACGGACCTTGCGGGTCATTGAGGTCGGTGTGCCAATCGACCTTCACCGCGCCCGGGATGTGGCCGGTGTCGTAGAGCAGCACGTCCTCGTCGGATTCGACGATGGCCAACCCGGGCCGGCCCAGGTTGCCGGACAACCAGTCGGGGGTGACCAGGCGTTCCGGGTGGGCGTAGGACTTCAGAGCGGGGCTGGGATCGGCAGGTAGCGGCACGTCACCGAGCCTACCGGGCAGGTGCGGGCTGATCTGGGCGCGATCGTGTCCACTTCCTGGCGGTATCAGATCACGCATTCGCCGGCATGCCGAAGTGTCGGAGCAACGGCCGATCCTCGCTGCTTGAGTACTGCGCGAATCCTGTTGATTTGCTGGGGAATAGAGCATCTGCGCTATGGCGGCCTTACAGTTACCTGGACGTCAGCAGACTGCGGAGCAAAGCGGCTCCGCCCGTGCCTTCCTGTGGAAACGATGTTCGTCTGGCTGATCGAATACCTATCCGAGGGGCTCACTGTGCAGAAGAAGCTTGTTACAGCAATGGCAACGGCGTGTGCCCTGCTGGGTGGTGCGATCGTTGCCGCAGGGCCGGCCGGAGCGCACGCCGATGACGCGTTGATTCAGTACGGGGAACCGGACCCGCTGTGGGTGATGCCGGACCTCAGCGACCGGATCTTGTCTCGGGCCGAATCCGAGGTCGAAGTCGACGTGGAACAAATGCCCCTGACTTTCAAGGTCGTCGCACCGAACCACGAGCCCGTGTACAACCTGCAGAACTGGGTGGTGTGCGGAGAGTCGCCGCCGAAGGGGAGCAAGCTCTCGACGGAGACGGAGTCCGTGACACTGGAGGTGGAGCGGCCCGGCGGGGCGCACTGCGGCGCCTAGCCCTGGCGTCCAGATCGACCGCCACGTCATGCGAGTCGTGCTCGAATCGTTATTCAACGACTGACAGTTAGCCTGCAGCCACCACTACGGTCTTCGCATGGGGCCCAAGGGTTTAAAGAGGCAGGTGCGAAACGTGGCTGTGGGGGCGGCCTCCCTAGCCCACGCATCGAGATCGACCGTGAGGTAACCCGAAACTCGTAACCCAATCGTTACCTAACGTTTCACAGTTGGCCCGCAGCTTTCACTAGCGTCCCCGGCATGGAGCTCACGGGGATAAAGAGGCAGGCAGGGATCGTCGCGGCGGCGGCCGCATCGTTTGGGATGCTAATGACAGCTGTCGGAGTCGCTGTACCCATCGCTGCGGCGGAGGAAGGCGACGCAGAAACGTGGACGATGCCCGACACCGAGAACAGCATGCTGAAGAATGCGGTAGCCGCGACATACGAAGCTGCTGGCACCGAGAACATCGAGTTCGAGTACAGCTTCAGCGATGTGACCCAGGTGGTGTACAACGGCACCAATTGGAGGGTGTGCGGGCAGTCGCCCGCAGCGGATGAGGAAGTGGAAGTTACCGCTGAGCCTGCCACGGTTGAGTTTGAACTGGCTCGGCCGGGTGACTGTCCAGAAGAGTGAGCGGCTCGTAGATCTGTACGCGTGTAGATCTGTACGCGTGTCAGCCGATCTAGATCAGTACGACCAAAGGTCCGTTATCGTTCGCCCTGCGTTACGTACCAATCGGTAAACAAGTGGCAAGCTAACCCCTATGACGTTGGAGGGGTCGCCCTCGATTCGGTCGATGAACCAACCCCCGAGCCCGTCCAGCGTGAACGCGCCCGCGACATTGATGGGTTCGTTGCTCTTGACATAGCGGGTCAGGTCTTCCTCTGAAGGCTCTCCGAAATGCACCGTGGTGCTGCCGGTGTCGCCCTCGGTGTGGGTGATGACGCCTGCGGTGAGGCGCAACAGTGCATGACCGGTGAGCAGGTGGCCACTGGATCCCGCCATTGACTCCCAATGGCGCAGAGCAACTTCCGCGGAGCCGGGCTTTCCGCGCAGCTCGCCTGCCAGGTAGAGCATCGAATCGCAGCCGAGCACCAGGCAGTCGGCGAGTAAGTCCTCAGGTAGCTGAGCCGCGACGCTGAGCGCCTTGGCGTTGGCGAGCTTGGCCACCACGGCTTCCGGCGGTAGGTCAGGGTCGAGCGAGGCTATCAACGCGTCCTCGTCGACGTCGGAGACGATGACAAGTGGATCGATTCCGGCCTGGCGCAACACCTTACGGCGACCGGCTGACGCTGATGCGAGAACGAATCGCGTCATCGATGACGCAGGTGAGTCCGTCCCTGCAGGGTCACCTTCTGCCAGCTGAAGAACGAATAGCGCAGCCGGTCGACCGGATGGCCCCACAGGTTTTCTTCCTGCTCCCGTGGCTCCGCACGGGTCCCCGAAGCGGCGGCGAGCACGGCGATGACCGCGGCCGAGCTCCAATTCGGTCGGGCGGCCGCTTGACGACCTGGATGTGGGGCTCGTGCGCGGGCTGCTCTTCGGCCACAGTCGTCTTCGGCCACAGTCGATCGTCGCCCGCTCACAGCGGTGGAATCGTTCGCCCCGCTCACAGTGGGATGTTCCCGTGCTTCTTCGGCGGCACCTGCGTCACCTTGCGTTCGAGCAGGCGCAGCGCGGTCGCGACGTAGCCGCGGGTGTGCGACGGCGGGATCACCGCGTCGACGTAACCGCGTTCGGCGGCGATGTACGGGTTCACCAGGGTGTCCTCGTAGGTCTGCTGCAGCTCGAGTCGAAGCGCGTCGACGTCGTCGCCGTCCTTGGCGGCCTGGCCAGCTGCTGGCGGTAGACGAACCCGACCGCACCCGCGGCGCCCATCACCGCGATCTGCGCGGTCGGCCAGGCCACGTTGACGTCGGCGCCCATCTCCTTGGAGCCCATGACGCAGTACGCGCCGCCGTAGGCCTTTCGGGTGATCACGGTGATCTTGGCGACCGTGGCCTCGCCGTAGGCGTAGAGCAGCTTCGCGCCGCGGCGGATGATGCCGTTGTATTCCTGTTCGGTGCCCGGCAGGAAGCCCGGCACGTCGACCAGCATGACGATCGGGACGTTGAAGCAGTCGCAGGTGCGGATGAACCGGGCGGCCTTCTCCGAGGCGTTGATGTCCAGGCAGCCGGCGAACTGGGTCGGCTGGTTGGCGACGATGCCCACCGGGCGGCCTTCGATCCGGCCGAAGCCGACGACGATGTTCCCGCGTAGCCGGCCTGCACCTCGAGGAACTCGTCGTCATCGAGGATGCGGGTGATGACCTCGTGCATGTCGTAGGGCTGGTTCGGCGAATCCGGGATCAACGTGTCCAGTTCGAGGTCCTCATCGGTGAGGTTGTCCTCGATCGCGCCGCCGGGAACCGCCGCGGGGTAGCGCGGCGGGTCGGCGTAGTTGTTGCTCGGCAGGTAGCGACAGCAGTTCGCGGACGTAGTCGAACGCGTCCTGCTCGCCCGTCGCCACGTAGTGCGCGGTGCCGGACTTGGCCATGTGGGTGTGCGCGCCGCCGAGTTCCTCCATCGTGACGTCCTCACCGGTGACCGTCTTGATGACGTCCGGTCCGGTGATGAACATCTGGCTGGTCTGGTCGACCATGACGACGAAGTCGGTCAGCGCGGGGGAGTACACGTGGCCGCCCGCGGCGGCGCCCATGATCAGCGAGATCTGCGGGATGACCCCGGACGCCATGATGTTGTTGTGGAAGATCTTGCTGTACAGGCCGAGCGACACCACGCCCTCTTGGATGCGCGCGCCCGCGCCGTCGTTGATGCCGATGAGCGGCCGGCCGGTCTTGATCGCGAGGTCCTGGACCTTGACGATCTTCTCGCCGTAGACCTCGCCGAGGCTGCCGCCGAACACCGAGACGTCCTGGCTGAAGATGCAGATCTCGCGGCCGTCGATGGTGCCGTAGCCGGTCACCACGCCGTCGCCGAACGGGCGCTTCGTCGGCCAGCCCGAAGTTCGTGCTGCGGTGCCGGGCCAGCGCGTCGAGTTCGACGAACGAGCCCTCGTCCAGCAGTGCGAGGATGCGCTCGCGGGCGGTCAGCTTGCCCTTGGCGTGAATCTTCTCGACGGCCGCCTCACCGACCGGGTGCAGCGTCTCTTCGGCGCGCTTGCGCAGATCGGCCAGCTTGCCCGCGGTGGTGTGGATGTCGATCTCGTGCTCGCCCGAGGGCTCGACCGACTGATCGCTAACGCTCGTCATGAGGGTCGATGCTAACGAACGTCCGCTCGAAGGGTATCCCCTTAGGCAGGCTCGCGCCGCGTCACCTAGGGTCGAGCGCGATGACTGCTGAGCGCGCTCCTCTCGACGAAGCGGCGTTGCGTGCCGCCATCCTCGGCGGCGCCGGTGTGGCAGTCGGTCGAGGTGGTCGCCGAGACCGGTTCCACCAACGCCGACCTGATCGCGCGCGCCACGGCGGGCGACGACATCGCGGGCGCCGTCCTGCATCGCCGAGCACCAGACCGCCGGCCGGGGCAGGCAGGGGCGCAGCTGGTCGGCGGCGCGGTACGCGCAGATCACGATGTCGGTGGCGATCGACGCCGAGGGGTGCCCACCGACGCCTGGGGATGGCTTCCGCTGGCGACCGGGGTGGCCATCGTCGACACGGTGACCGAGCCTCGGCGTCGACGCCGGCTTGAAGTGGCCCAACGACGTGCTCGGCCGGTGGCGGCAAGCTGGCGGGCATTCTCGCCGAGGTCGCCGCCGAGCAGCGCGGCGGTCGTCGTCGGCATCGGCCTCAACGTGTCGCTGAGCGCCGACGAGGTGGGCGTCGACGGTGTCACCTCACTCGTCGGCCTCGGGGTGACGGCACCGGACCGCGAGCGCGTGATCGTCGGGCTGCTGGGCGAGTTGGGCGTCGCATCGACGCGTGGCGTGGCGCCGGTGGTGCCGACCCGAAACTGATCGCCGACTACCGTGCCCGCAGCCTGACCCTCGGCATGCCGGTGCGCGCGATCCTTCCCGGCGACCGCGAGATCGTCGGGGTGGCGCGCGACATCGACGATCAGGGCCGGCTCTGCATCGACACCGACGGCCGAGACGGCGACGGTGGCCGCAGGCGACATCGTGCACTTGCGACCCGCGGAGAGCTGATCGCCGGAATAGAGTCTTCGCCCATGGGCTATCCGGAGAACGTGCTGGCCGAAGACGAGCAGGTGGTGCTGCACCGGCACCCGCACTGGAAGCGGCTGATCGGCCCGGTGCTGGTCCTGCTGGTGGCCACCGCGGTCGCGGCGTTCGCCGCCGGCTATGTCAACACCACCAACTGGGATCACACCGCCAGCAACGTCGTGATGATCGTCATCGCGGTCGTCTGGCTGATCATCGTCGGGTGGCTGACGGTGTGGCCGTTCCTCAACTGGTGGACAACGCATTTCGTCATCACCGACCGCCGGGTGATGTTCCGGCACGGGTTGCTGACCCGGTCGGGCATCGACATCCCGCTGGCGCGGATCAACAGCGTCGAATTCCGGCACGGTCTGCTCGACCGCATGCTGCGCACCGGCACGCTGATCATCGAGTCAGCGTCGCAGGATCCCCTGGAGTTCCACGGACATTCCGCGCGTGGAGCAGGTGCACTCACTGCTGTATCACGAAGTCTTCGACACCCTGGGCTCCGAGGAGTCGCCGAGCTGAGCCAGTCGCCGCGCGCGCCGGGTCGGACTGACGCAGCGGCGTCACGTTGCCGTCCGCGTCGGTCCCGTGCAGAGCCGGGTCGCGTCACGTCCTCGAGGGCCTCGGCGATGCCGCCGTCGGTGAGCGTGGACTCCAGCGCCTTGTCCGGGTTGCGGCCGAACTCGTCGGGGAACACCCAGCGCCGGAACGCCCAGAACCGGAACGCCATCTGCAGCAGGTTGCCGATGATGTAGGCGGAGACGAAGTCGGCGATGTTCTCCACCGTCAGGCTGACCTCGGGGACGCGCAGCATCAGCACGTAGCTGGAGAACCACAGCGGCGCCATGCAGAGCAGCACGCCGACGCCGCTGAACGCCGAAGAACAGCAGCGCCTCGTGGTGGCGCTCCCGGCCGCCGCGGTCGCGGAAGCTCCATTCGCGGTTGAGGATGTAGGACGCGATCACCGCGACGATGCCGGCGATGATCTTCGCGGTCACCGGCTTGGGCTCCAGCACCGTCAGCTTCAGCGTGTAGAAGATCGCCGAGTCGATGACGAAGGTCGTCGCGCCGACGATCGCGAACTTGATGAGCTCGTGGTGCCGCTCGGCGTACGGCCGGATCGGGCGTGGCAGCCGCGCGATCGTGGCATCGGTGAAGGACACAACAGGGCAGTGTACGGAAATCGGCCACGTCACGCGTACCCGTGCAGGTCGCCGTCGGTAAACGACCCGGTCCGGCGCATGACAACATAGGTGCCGTGCCACGCAATCCCGACTGCACCACCCAGGGTCGTGGCCATGATCGGCGGCGGCCAGCTGGCCAGGATGACCCACCAGGCCGCGATCGCGCTGGGGCAGACGCTGCGTGTGCTGGCCGCCACACCCGACGATCCGGCCGCGCAGGTGACCCCGGATGTGGTGATCGGCTCGCACGACGACCTCGACGCGCTGCGCCGCGCGGCCGTCGGCGCCGACGCGCTGACGTTCGACCACGAACACGTGCCGACCGAGCTGCTCGAGAAGCTGGTCGCCGAAGGCGTCAACGTCGCGCCGCCGCCGTCGGCGCTGATCCACGCCCAGGACAAGCTGGTGATGCGGCGGCGGCTGGAGGCGCTCGGTGCGCCGGTGCCGCGGTTCGCGGCCGTGACGTCGCCGTCGACGACGTCGACGCGTTCGCCGCGCGGATCGGACGCGGCCCATCGTGATCAAGACGGTCCGCGGCGGCTACGACGGTCGCGGGGTGACGCTGGCCGCGATCTGGCCCAGGCCCGCGAGGCGGCCGCCGAGCTATCTGGCGGCGGGCGTGCGCAGTGCTCGTCGAGGAGAGGGTCGCCATGCGGCGCGAGCTCGCCGCGCTGGTGGCGCGCTCGCCGTTCGGGCAGGGCGCGGCGTGGCCGGTGGTGCAGACCGTGCAGCGCGACGGCATCTGCGTCGAGGTGCATCGCCCCCGCCCCGGCCCTCGACGATCGAACTCGCGCGGCGCCGCGGGAGGGCTGGCGTTGCGGCTGGCCGACGAGCTCGGCGTGGTCGGCGTGCTGGCCGTCGAGCTGTTCGAGACCGTCGACGGGCGGGCTGCTGGTCAACGAGCTGGCGATGCGCCCGCACAACTCCGGCCACTGGACCATGGACGGCGCGCGCACCAGCCAGTTCGAACAGCATCTGCGCGCGGTGCTCGACTATCCGCTCGGCGACACCGCGCCGATCGCGCCGGTGACCGTGATGGCCAATGTGCTTGGTGCGCAAGCAGACCCCGACGATGAGCATGGACGAGCGGCTGCACCATCTGTTCGCCCGGATGCCGGAGGCGAAGGTGCACCTGTACGGCAAGGGTGAACGCCCGGCCGCAAGATCGGCCACGTCAACGTCCTCGGCGCGGCCGGCGGATCGCCGGACGACGCGGCGTACGTCGCGGATGTGCGGGAGCGCGCGGTGCGGGCCGCACACTGGCTGTCGCACGCGGGAGTGGACCGACGGATGGGATGCGCATGGACATGCCGGAGCTACGCGGCAACGCCGCGCGTCGGCGTGATCATGGGCAGCGACAGCGACTGGTCGGTGATGGAGGACGCCGCCGAGGCGCTGGCCGAGTTCGACGTGCCGTTCGAGGTCGGCGTCGTGTCGGCGCACCGCACCCCGGACCGCATGCTCGACTACGCCCGAACGGCGGCCGGCGCGCGGCATCGAGGTGATCATCGCCGGTGCAGGCGGTGCCGCCCACCTGCCCGGCATGGTGGCCTCGGCGACACCGCTGCCGGTCATCGGCGTTCCGGTGCCGCTGGCCACGGCTCGACGGCCTGGACTCGCTGCTGTCGATCGTGCAGATGCCCGCCGGCGTGCCGGTGGCCACCGTGTCGATCGGCGGCGCCCGCAACGCGGGCCTGCTGGCGGTGCGGATCCTCGGTGCCGCGGACGCCGCGCTGCGCCAGCGCATCGAGGACTTCCAGGCGAGCTGGCGCGACATGGTGCTGGCAAAAGGATGCGGCGCTGCGGGACCGGCTGCTGGGCAATAGGCAGCCGCGACCGGTTGGGGACGCCGGGACGGTAAAGTTACCGGCGAGTAGCAAGGAGTCGCCATGGCCATCGGTAACCCGTCGTTCGACGCTGTTCAAGCTGTCCGACGAGCACATCGAGTTGCGCACGGTGCTGCGCGATCTGTGCGACAAGGAGATCGCGCCGTACGCCGCGGACGTCGACGAGAAGGCGCGCTACACCGACGAGGCCCTGGCGGCGCTGAACGCGTCGGGGTTCGCCGCGATCCACATCCCCGAGGAGTACGGCGGCCAGGGCGGCGACTCGGTCGCGGCGTGCATCGTGATCGAGGAGGTCGCGCGGGTGTGTGCGTCGTCGTCGCTGATCCCGATCTGCAACAAGCTGGGCACGATGGGCCTGCTGCTGCGCGGCTCCGAGGAGCTCAAGAAGCAGGTGCTGCCGTCGCATCGCGGCCGGTGAGGCGATGGCGTCCTATGCGCTGTCCGAGCGCGAGGCGGGCAGCGACGCGGCGGCGATGCGCACCCGCGCGCGTCGCCGACGGCGACGACTGGGTCCTCAACGGCGCCAAGTGCTGGATCTCCAACGGCGGCCAGTCCACCTGGTACACGGTGATGGCGGTGACCGATCCGGACAAGGGCGCCAACGGGATCTCGGCGTTCGTCGTGCACAAGGACGATCCGGGGTTCAGCGTCGGGCCCAAGGAGACGCAAGCTGGGCATCAAGGGCTCGCCCGACCACCGAGTTGTACTTCGAGGACTGCCGCATCCCCGGTGACCGGATCATCGGCGAGCCGGGCACCGGCTTCAAGACCGCGCTGGCCACGCTTGGACCACACCCGCCCGACGATCGGCGCGCAGGCGGTCGGCATCGCGCAGGGCGCGCTGGAGGCGGCGATCGCATACACCAAGGAGCGCAAGCAGTTCGGCAACGTCGATCAGCGACTTCCAGGGCGTGCAGTTCATGCTCGCCGACATGGCGATGAAGATCGAGGCGGCCCGGCTGATGGTGTACACCGCGGCTGCCCGCGCCGAGCGCGGCGAGCCGAATCTGGGCTTCATCTCCTCGGCGTCGAAGTGCTTCGCCTCCGACGTGGCGATGGAGGTGACCACCGACGCGGTGCAGCTGTTCGGCGGCTACGGCTACACCGTCGACTTCCCGGTGGAGCGGTTCATGCGCGACGCCAAGATCACCCAGATCTACGAGGGCACCAACCAGATTCAGCGCGTCGTGATGTCGCGCGCCCTGCTTCGAAGTAGCGTCAGCTCGCACGGCTCCAGCGCCGGTGATCTTCTCCGATCTCGCTGCGGCGCTCCATGCTGCGGCATCCGGATTCGCCACCTGCACCAGCGACGCGCCGGCCGCGAAGACCGCCAGCAGGTTGTCGAGTCAGCTCGTCGGCGTTCGTCCAGTCGGCCGTCGACAGCACGCCGGTCGTCTGCCGTGAGACCCTGGGCGGCAGCGGACGCCTGCGCGCCGGACGAGCACCTCGGCGACCGACCGGCCATCCAGCGCCGCGCCGGGATTGCGCTCGGGGACGATCTGGTCGCCGTGCACGCGCACCGCGGTGGCGTAGTCGGTCACGCCGACGGCAGGTCGGGCACCGGCTTGCCGAACGGATCCAGCGACAGCACCGCGATCTCGCCGCATGCCCGACCGCGTCGTCGGCCTCGCCGAGCCGGTCGGCCGTGCACAGCGCGACGTCGGCGTCTGTCCGCCGGTGACGACTTCGGCACCGATCCACCAGATCCCGAACAGCACCGCGGCGGTCTGCCAGTGCGCGGGCAACAGCACCGCGACTCGGCTGCCCGGCCCGGCGCCCATTTCGTCGCGCAGCAGATTGCCGGTCTTGGCCGCCCAGTTCGCCAGTGTGGCGGTGGACAGCTCGATGCGCTCGCCGGTCGCGTCGTCGTAGTAGGTGATCCGCGGCCCGGCGGGATCGGAAGCCATGAGCGGATCGAGGACGCGCCGAACTGACTGTGGTCACGTCAGTTGACGCACTCCGGGTCGTCCGAGCCGGCGGTGATGATCGGCGACGGCCAGCGGAGCCTCCTCGGTCGGACTCGGCCGCCGACCGGGTCGGCGGTGTCGCCAGCGTCGGGTCGAGTGCCGTCGAGACCCGAACCGGGGCCCGTGTAGTCGGCGGCCAGCACGACCCGCACCGACCCGGGCGCCACCGACGAGTCCTCGACGATCGGCAGCCCACCCAGTTCCTTCGAGACCGCCTGCGCGCCAAGGTCGTCGGCCTTGGCGGCCTGCACCTGGCTGCCCGTCACCGGGGCGCCCTCGTGGTTGCCGATGCTGCCGGCGGTGAAGCCCTTGGTGGTCAGCACCTCTGAGACCGCGGCGGCAAGCCCGTTGATGTCGCTGTCGTTGACCACGTCGGCGGTGGTCTTCTCCGGCGTGTACGCGAGTTCCTCGGTCTTGCCCTCGTCCTGGTCGTGCAGCAGACCCGTCGACCCACTCCTTGACCTCGGCCGGGTCGACCCGCACCACGCTCTGCATTCCGTCGTCGCTCCAGCCGTCCTCCTGGAGGACGGGAATCGTGGCGAAGGCGACGTTGCCCGCCGCGAGCTTCTGCAGCTGCTCGCGAATTCCATGACGTCCCAGCCGTCGGAGAGCACCACCGAACGCTGCACGGCGTCCTCGAGCCGGTTCAGGGTCGACGGGCTGGACAGCGTCTTGCTCGAGATCACCTGGTGGGCAAGCGATGCCATCACCGCCTGCTGGCGCACGACCCGGTCGAGGTCGCCGCGGGGCAGATCGTGGCGCTGGCGGACGAAGCTCAGCGCCTGCGGGCCGTCCAGCTTCTGCCAGCCCGCGGGGAAGTCCGCGCCGGAAAGCGGTTCGTAGACAGCGATCCTTCAGGCACACGTCGACGCCGCCGAGGGCGTCGGTGATGAGTGAGAATCCGAGCAGCCCGATCTCGGCGTAGTGGTCGACGGTGACGCCGGTCAGACTCGGCCACGGTCTTGATCAACGCTTCGCGACCGGCCTCGGCGGCCTGCGGTTCCGCCTGCGCCTTGTCCATGCCGTCCTGCTCGACCAGCTCGACCAGCTTCTCGAAGTTGAGCCGAACCGTAGACGCCGTTGATCTTCATCTTGCCGACACCTCGGCGCCTCGACGTAGGAGTCGCGCGGGATCGAGATCGCGGTGGCGGACTTCCCGTTGTTGGGGATCCGCACCAAGATGATGGTGTCGGTGTTGGTCGCCTCGTCATCGCCGGCCCGCAGCGTGGCCAGTTCCTCCTGGCGACAGCGGGTTTCCGTGCGCATCCGTGCGGCTGTCCATGCCGACCAGCAGGATGTCGATCGCACCGTCTTCGCCGCCGCCGCCCAGCGACGATGGGCGAGATGTGATTGATGCCGGATCTCGAACGACCGGATCTTGCCCCAGGCGACGCCTGTACCGACGACGATCGCCAATGCCATCGACACGGCGATGACACGGAGAGTACGAGCGGGCATCAGCCCAGGTTACTTGCGAAAAGGGCGCAGAGTGGGTAGCGCGGGTCGGCGTGCCAGACTCGTCACTATGGTTTCCGAGAGATTGGCCGAATCGTTATCTCCGGCGCCGGTGGCCTGGTCGGACGTGAATTGGCAGCTCAGGCACGGAGTCGAGGCCGCGATGTGCTGGCGCTGACGTCATCTGAGTGGGACATCACCGACGCCCCCGCAGCCGAGCGATTCATCGAACCCGGTGATGTGGTGATCAACTGCGCCGCCTACACCAAGGTCGACGCGGCCG
This sequence comes from uncultured Actinomycetota bacterium, assembly GCA_963720345.1. Lineage (GTDB taxonomy): Bacteria > Actinomycetota > Actinomycetes > Mycobacteriales > Mycobacteriaceae > Mycobacterium. The sequence continues at coordinate 160,959 of CAVRFN010000033.1, read as the reverse complement.
AGTCCGACGAGGCGCGCGCCCACGCCGTCAACGCCGTCGGGACCCGCCAATATCGCGCACGCCTGCGCCCGTGCAGGAGCCGAATTCATCCACATCTCCACCGATTACGTCTTCTCCGGCTGCAAAGGGCACGCCCGTACGAGATCGACGACGAGACCGGACCGCAGGGCGTGTACGGCCGCACCAAACTCGCAGGCGAGTTCGCGCGTGCTCGCGGCGATGCCCGACGCGCACATCGTCCGAACGGCGTGGATCTACGAGGGCGGTGACGGCGAGCGACTTCGTGGCGACCATGCGGCGGTTGGCCGCAGGCGATCAGACGGTGGACGTGGTCGCCGACCAGATCGGTTCTCCGACCTATGTCGCCGATCTGGTGGATGCGCTGCTCGAGGTGGCCGAAGGCAATATCCGCGAACCCCTGCTGCATGCCGCCAACGCCGGGCGAGGCCAGTCGCTTCGAGCAAGCGCAGGCGGTCTTCGAGGCCGTCGGCGCCGATCCTGCCCGCGTGCGCCCCGTCGGCACCGACCGCCACCCCAGGCCTGCGCCCCGGCCGCGGTACTCGGCGTTGTCGGCTCGGCTGTCGGCCGAAGCGGGTCTGACCCCGCTGCGGCCGTGGCGCGACGCGCTGGCCGCCGCACTCGCCAAACACGCCGGTTAACCTCGACGCCGTGAGTGACGACCTTGAGTGACGAATTAATGGCCGGCGCGTGAGCGACGAATTGATGGTGGTGACGGTGACGTATTCACCGGGGCCACATCTGAACCGGTTCCTGGCGTCGTTGTCGCATGCCACTGATCGTGCCGTGACGGTCATCATGGCCGACAACGGTTCCACCGACGGCGCGCCCGAGGAGGCGCTGGAACACTATTCCAGCGTGCGCCTGCTGCGCACGGGTGCAAACCTGGGCTACGGCAGCGCGGTGAACCGCGCCGTCGACGAGTTCTTGAAAGACCCTGCGGCCCAGTCGACCTCGGATTTTTTCATCGTCGCCAATCCCGATGTCCAGTGGGGGCCGCACAGCATCGACATCCTCTTGGACGCGGCGGCGCGCTGGCCGAGGGCGGGTGCGCTGGGGCCGATGATCCGCGACCCGGACGGCACGGTGTACCCGTCGGCGCGCCAACTGCCCAGCCTGATCCGGGGCGGCATGCACGCGGTCGTCGGGCCGCTGTGGCGCTCCAATCCGTGGACCGCCGCCTACCGGCAGGCGAGGCTTGCGCCCAGCGAACGGCCCGTCGGATGGCTGTCCGGCTCGTGTCTGTTGCTGCGACGGGCGGCGTTCGATGAGATAGCCGGGTTCGACGAGCGCTATTTCATGTACATGGAGGACGTTGACCTAGGAGATCGCCTGGGCCGTGCGGGCTGGCAGAACGTGTACGTGCCGGCGGCGGAGATTTTGCACGACAAGGGCCACGCGACGGGGCGCGATCCTGCCCGCAACTTGGCCGCCCACCACACCAGTACCTACACTTTCCTGGCGGATCGCTATCCGCACTGGTCGCAGGCGCCGCTGCGGTGGACAATCAAGGCCGCTCTCAGTGCGCGGGCAGGCATGGTCGTGCGCAATTCTCGGCGTAAGCAGGCGAAGGGGGGACGGGGCTGATGAATCCGGCGCAAGTGGATGCCGTCATATTGGTCGGCGGCTTGGGCACCCGATTGCGCCCGCTGACGCTGTCGGCCCCCAAACCGATGCTGCCGACCGCGGGTCTGCCGTTCCTGACCCACCTGTTGTCGAGGATCGCGGATGCCGGCATCGAGCACGTCGTGCTCGGCACGTCGTACAAGGCAGCGGTGTTCGAGTCGGAGTTCGGCGACGGATCCAAGATGGGTCTGCAGATCGAATATGTCGTCGAGACCGAGCCCCTGGGCACCGGCGGCGGCATCGCCAACGTGGCGTCGAAGCTGCGGCACTCCACGGCGCTGGTTTTCAACGGTGACGTGCTGTCCGGCGCCGATCTCCGCGCGCTGCTGGACAGCCACGAGGCCAACAACGCCGATGTGACCCTGCACCTTGTCCGCGTCGGCGATCCGCGGGCGTTCGGCTGCGTGCCGACGGATTCCGATGGTGTGGTCACCGCGTTCCTGGAGAAGACGCAGGACCCGCCCACCGACCAGATCAACGCCGGGTCCTATGTCTTCAAGCGCGAGGTGATCGAGCGCATTCCGAAGGGACGCGCGCTCTCCGTCGAGCGCGACGTGTTCCCGGCATTGCTTGCCGACGGGCTTCGGGTGTGTGGCTATGTCGACTCCACCTATTGGCGGGACATGGGCACACCCGAGGATTTCGTGCGCGGCTCTGCCGACCTGGTTCGCGGAATCGTGCCGTCACCGGCGTTGCATGGGCACCGCGGTGAGGAACTGGTTCACGACGGCGCGAGCGTCGCGCCCGGTGCGCTGCTGATCGGCGGGACGGTGGTCGGTCGCGGCGCCGAGATCGCCGGCGGCGCACGTCTTGACGGCGCGGTGATCTTCGACGGAGCCAAGGTGGGCGCGGGTGCGGTGATCGAACGGTCGATCATCGGTTTCGGTGCCCGCATCGGGCCCCGCGCGCTGATCCGCGACGGCGTGATCGGTGACGGTGCGGACATCGGCGCGCGCTGTGAGCTGTTGCGTGGCGCACGGGTGTGGCCGGGCGTCACGATCCCCGACGGCGGAATCCGCTACTCGACCGACGTCTGAGACGTCCCTGGCCGCGGCCGCCAGCTGGGTGAGGCCGAAGTCGCAGTCATCGGGCAGCGCGTCCAGCGGCCACCATCGAAGATCCAACGACTCGTCGCTGCGGGCGATTTCAGCACCCGCAGGGGCGCGCACGACGAACTGCATATCGAGGTGGCGGGTCGGCACTCCGAGCGAACACGTGACGGGGTGCACATGCAGCGCGGCCAGCGACGGATCGATCGTCCAGGCCGTCGATGCCCGACTCCTCGGTGGCCTCCCGCAGCGCGGCGGCGACGATGTCGGCGTCGGATTCCTCGCAGTGCCCGCCGAGTTGCAGCCACCGGCCGAACCGCGGGTGCAGTGTCAGCAGTGCATGAGTTCCGGTGTGGTCGACGACCAGTGCCGAACCGGTCACGTGACCCGGCACGCACGCGCGCAGGCATCCGTCGGGACGCGCGGCCAGGAACGCCAGTACGGCGTGGCGCAGCGTGTCCTGACCGGGATCGGGTGCCTGCCATTCGGTCAACACCTCGACCGCCGACGAATGCAGGCTCACCTTCGCACCAACAGGTCGTCCGTCGGCACCGGATCGCGTGGTCCCGACGGCCCAGAACCCTCTTCGGGATAGCCGATCGCGATGGCGCCCAACGGCTCCCAGTCGGCGGGCAGGCCGAGCTCGTCACGCACCAGATCGGCGGCGAAGATGGTGGACCCGATCCAGCAGCTGCCCACACCGCGCACCGCCAGCGCAACCAGAAGCGCCTGTACCGCGGCGCCGACGGCGACGGTGAACATCGTGTGCTCCGCGGTGGTGCGTTCGGCGTCGGGGTAGCTGTGCGCGCCGTCGGGCACCATGAACGGGATGACGAGTTCGGGTGCGTCGTAGAGGATCTGGCCGCGGCCGACGCGGCGCTCGACGGCATCAGCCGGCCGGCCGTCGCCCGTGAGGTCTGTACGCCATTTCGCCTTCATCCGGTCGAGCAGGGCCAACCGCACCGCCGGATCCTGCATCCATACGAAGCGGACGGGACGGGTGTGATGTGGTGCTGGAGCGGTGAGTGCCTCGGCGACGGCGGCCTCGATCTTCTCGGGCGCCACGTGCTCACCGCTGAAGGTGCGCACCGACCGCCGCAACAGCTGGGCCTGGAGTGCGGCCGAGCGCTATCGCCTCCTCGGTGCCCAGCCAGAACAGATCGTCCTCACCGGCGCGCACCAGGTCGCCGGCGTTGGAGCCGTTGTCTCGCAGGGACAGCCCACGCACCACCGCCACCGGGATGTCGGTCAGCTTGCCCTTGACGAGGTCGGCTGCGGCGGCGATCTCGTCGGCGACGGCGATCTCGGTGACGATCAACTCGTTGCCGTGCCGGTCTACCGTCCCCTCGTAGCCGTGCAGCACCGTCAGCCCCGCCGCGCCGATCGCGACGTCGGTCTGCCCGTTGCGCCACGCGCGTCCCATGGTGTCGGTGACCACCACCCCGACGGTGACCCCCAGGCGTTCGCGCAGTCCGTCCCGCAGGGCCGCGGCACTGGCATCGGGGTCGGTGGGCAGCAGTGCGAGTTCTGCCGAGTCGACGTTGGAACCGTCCACTCCGGCTGCCGCCTGGACCAGTCCGATCGCGTTCTCGGTGATCAGCGTCTTGCCCTTGCGTGCCAGTACCCGCACTGCCTCCGCATCGATCAGCTTGCGCCGCAGGGTGTCTCGCTCGTCGGCGTCGACGGGTGCATCGACGATGCGGCCCTCGCACTTGGAAATCACCTTGCTGGTGACCACCAGGATGTCGTCATCGCGTAGCCAGGGCGCCGCCGAGGCGATAGCGGCGGCGAGATCGTCGCCTGGGCGGAACTCGGGAAGCCCTGGCACAGGGAGCATTTCGACGGCCGCCGCAGATCCGTGTTCTGTCATTGGCGTGGATCCACCTTCAGCCCGGCCAGATCGAAGCCGGCGCGCACCATTTCGGCCGTCGTCGCGGGATCTGTCATCAACAGCGGCACCGCGCGCACCTCGACGCCGTCGATCTGCGGCGTGGTCTCCCTCGTGTACGAGCCAGCCGTCGAGGATGCCGGTGCCGCTGCGGGCGCCGTAGTGGGTGCCGACCGCTTCGGAGGTGCTGGCCACACCGATGACCGACAGGCATTCGTCAGCCATGCCGCGCAACGGCTTACCGGCGATGATGGGGGAGTAGCCGATGACCCGTGCCGTTGTCGTGCGCAGTGCGCCGCGGATGCCGGGGATGTTCAAGATCGATCCGACGCTCACCACCGGATTGGACGGCGCCACCAAGACGACGTCGGCGGTTTCGATGGACTCGACGACGCCGGGACCGGCAGTCGCCGTATCGGCGCCGACGAACGCGAAGCTGTGGGTGCGGTACCTGCGCGCGGTAGCGCACCCACCACTCCTGGAAGTGGATCGCCCGCTTCTCGCCGTCGCTCACCGGGCATCGGTGATGACGACATGGGTTTCGCTGCGATCGTCGCTGGCGGGTAACAACCGCGCACCGGGCGACCATCGGCCACATAACGCTTCGGTCACCTGTGACAGCGGATATCCGGCACGCAACATCTGGCTGCGCACGAGGTGGGTGGCGAGGTCGCGGTCGCCGAGCCCGAACCAGTCGGGCTGCACACCGTAGGCGGCGAGTTCTTCCTTGGCATGCCAGGTTTCGTCGCGATGACCCCAGCCGCGTTCCGGGTCGATACCGCCGCCCAGCGTGTACATGCAGGTGTCGAGGTCAGGGCAGATCCGCACACCGAACATCCACGCGTCGTCACCGACGTTGACGACCGCGGTCAACTCGTGTGCCGCGGGGTCCGCAGAATCCCCGAACTGGCCCAGCCCCAACAGGTGCTGCACGCCGAGCAGGAAGCGGGCGCCGCCCACGCCGCCGACCAGAACGGTGACCTTCACATTGACCGACATTAGGCCGTCGGGCCGCGCGCGAGGGCACGTGGCCGAGCGTGTGACAGACACGCCGATATCTCGACGCGCCGAATTCGGGTCACGGAATGGTATGAATTTCTGTTCCAACGCTTGACCACGGCAGCTAACGCGTGTGTAATCACACCAGTGTCATTTCGCGGTTGGCCGGCCGGTTTCGGTGTCGCAGACCGAGATTCGATCATATGTTCGAATCGAGATGGCCGCACAGAACAATAGTGGGGCTCTATTCACGGATCTACGACATCAGGTGAGGAGGCGGAAAATGTCTTTTGAGTTCAGCGATTTCGATCATGTGGTCCGGTTTGACGACCGACTGCTCGGCTCAGTCGACAGCGCGCCGCACACCAATACCGGACCGGCACCGTACGAGACGCCACGGCGTCCCCAGTTAAGTCTGGTGCCTGCCCCGATTGATGTGGCGCCGGCAATACCGGCAATGCCGGCAATGCTCACGCCGGAGGACGACCTCTGGCAAGAGAAGGCGTTGTGCGCGCAAACCGACCCCGAGGCGTTCTTCCCCGAGAAGGGTGGCTCGACCCGCGAGGCCAAGCGCATCTGCCTGGGCTGCGAGGTGCGCGACGCGTGCCTCGACTACGCGCTGGCCAAGGACGAGCGCTTCGGCATCTGGGGCGGCCTCTCCGAGCGTGAGCGCCGTCGCCTCAAGCGCGGCGTGATCTAAGGAGCTTGTTCACTCGTCGTCGATCGTGGGGTCGATGACGGAGGGTTCGACGCCCAGATAGGTGGCCACCTGCGCCACCAGGACTTCATGCAGTAGCTCCGAGAGTTCGACGGTGTCTTTCGCCCGTCGCTCGATCGGCTTGCGGAACAACATAATTCGCGCCCGCGTCGCGTTGCCGCGGACATCGACGCCCGCCGGGATCAGCCGGGCCAGCGCCACCGGCCCGTCGGCGATGACCTCGGGCGGCCACTGCACGCTTTCGGGATCCTTGGGTGCGATCCGGGGAATTTCGTCGACGGCGATGTCCAGCGCCGACACCCGTTCCTGCCAGCGGCGCTCGATCGGCTCATAGGCCTCCAGCACGGCCATGTCGAACAGTTCGGCGCGGCTGCGCCAGCCGGGCACCGTCGGTGGAAGAAGCGGCCCGCGCATTTCGCGGCCGCGGCGTGATCGCAGGTGTCCGCGCCCTGTGCCGGTTATCGAGGCTCCTTCGTCCAATGCGCAAATCGTCCGCAACGACACAGATCGTAACGGTTGAAGATCGACACTCGGATGGCGCGCGTGTCCGGCGGCTTGCACCGTTTGCGCACGATAGACCTCTCGCTGTGAACGTTCCCCGTCGCTGCTGCCGGCCCGGGTGCCCCCACTATGCGGTCGCGACGCTGACCTTTGTGTACTCCGACTCGACGGCAGTCGTGGGTCCGCTGGCCACGGTGTCCGAGCCGCATTCGTGGGACCTGTGCGTGCTGCACGCCGGCCGGATCACCGCCCCGCGCGGCTGGGAGATGGTTCGCCACGCGGGTCCGCTGCCGTCGCATCCCGACGAGGACGATCTGGTGGCGCTGGCCGACGCGGTGCGCGAAGGGCGCGATGTCGCGCCACCCGATCAATGGTGTGGCCGCAGGATTTTCCGATCCGGTCACCGGTATGCCCGGCGGGGCGCTGATGGCGCCGCCGGCCCGTAGGGCCGACCCCAACGGGCGGCGGCGGGGCCACCTGCGGGTGTTGCCCGACCCTCCCGAATAAACGACGACGCTCGAGGCGCGGACTAGCCGGACCTGCCGCTGCCGTTCGACGGTTAGGCTGGCGCCAGCGTCCACGTCTCAAGGAGTTCTATGTCCCGGCCCGCCGCGGCTGTCCACCGCGTCATCAAGGCGTATGACGTGCGGGGCCTGGTCGGCGAAGAACTCGACGAGCAATTTGTCCGCGAGATCGGCGGTGCGTTCGCCCGGCTCATGCGCGACGAGAACGCCACCCAAGTCGTCATCGGCCACGACATGCGGGACAGCTCACCGTCGCTCGCGGAGGCCTTCGCCGAGGGCGTCGCCGCGCAGGGCCTCGATGTGGTGCGCATCGGCCTGGCGTCCACCGATCAGCTGTATTTCGCGTCGGGCCTGCTGGACTGCCCCGGCGCGATGTTCACCGCAAGCCACAACCCGGCCGCCTACAACGGCATCAAGCTGTGCCGGGCCGGCGCCAAGCCCGTCGGCAAGGACACGGGCTCACCGCGATCAGCGAGGACGTCATCGCCGGGGTGCCGGCCCACGACGGGCCCCGCGGCTCGATGTCCGACCGCGATGTGCTGGCCGACTACGGCGAGTTCCTGCGGTCGCTGGTGAGCCTGGCCGAGTTGCGGCCGCTGAAGGTCGCCGTCGACGCGGGCAACGGCATGGCCGGCCACACCGCTCCCGCTGTGCTGGGATCCGATTCCGTCGATCACGCTGGCTCCGCTGTTCTTCGAACTCGACGGCACGTTTCCCAACCACGAAGCCAATCCGCTGGACCCGGCCAACCTCGTCGACCTGCAGGCGTACGTGCTGGAGACCGGCGCCGACATCGGACTGGCATTCGACGGCGACGCCGACCGGTGCTTCGTGGTCGACGAGAAAGGGCCAGCCGGTCTCGCCGTCGGCGGTGACGGCGTTGGTCGCCGCGCGCGAACTGGGTCGTGAGATCGGCGCGACGGTGATCTACAACTTGATCACCTCCCGAGCCGTCCCGGAACTCGTCGCCGAGCGTGGCGGGCACCCCCGTGCGCTCACGCGTCGGGCACTCCTATATCAAGGGGCTGATGGCCGATACCGGCGCGATCTTCGGCGGAGAGCATTCGGCGCACTACTACTTCCGCGACTTCTGGGGCGCCGACTCCGGCATGCTGGCGGCCCTGCATGTGCTGGCGGCGCTCGGTGAGCAGAATCGGCCGCTGTCTGACCTGATGGCCGACTACCAGCGCTATGAAGCGTCCGGCGAGATCAACTTCACCGTCACCGACGCCGAGGCGTGCGTGGACGAGGTGCTGTCGTCGTTCGGTACCCGGATCCACTCGATCGATCACCTCGACGGCGTGACCGTCGATCTTGGCGACGGGTCGCTGGTTCAACCTGCGCATGTCCAACACCGAGCCGTTGCTGCGGCTCAACGTCGAGGCGCGGACCACCGAGGAAGTCGACGACATCGTCGGGCAGATCTCCCAGACGATTCGAGATGGGATCGCCGCGGCATCTGAGGCGGCCACGTGAACGCCACCCACTCGATCGTCGACCTCGACGACGTGGACGGACTGCTCGCCGCCGACCGCGACGGCTCGCTGCGCGCGGCGGCGATGGCCGGTGCCCAGGTGCGCGCTACCGCCGCGGCACTCGACGAGGGCGAACTGGATCAGCTGCAGAGCGACGAGCCGCCCCGCACGGTGATCTGGGTGGCGGGCCGCGGAAACGCCGAAACGGCAGGCTCGTTGCTCGCGGCGGCGCTGGGTGGCTCGGTGGCCGCACCGATCGTCGTCGCCCCCGAGGTGCCGCCGTGGATCGGCGCTTTGGACGTGCTGATCGTGGCCGGCGACGACCCCGGCGATCCGGCGCTGGTGTCGGCCGCCGCCACCGGAGTGCGTCGCGGCGCTCGCGTCGTCGTGGTCGCGCCGTACGAGGGACCGCTGCGGGACGCCACCGCGGGACGGTCCGTCGCGCTGGCCCCGCGGGTGTGGGTGCCCGACGAGTTCGGCTTCGCCCGCTATCTGGCCGCCGGGCTGGCGACACTGCACGTGGTCGACCCGGGGCTTCGGGTGGATCTGGCGGCGCTCGCCGACGAATTGGACGCAGAAGCGTTGCGCAACAGCGCTGGACGTGAACTGTTCACCAACCCCGCCAAGTCATTGGCCGAGCGGATGTCGGGCAGCGAGGTCGTCATCGCGGGTGACAACGCGGCGACGCTGGCGTTGGCCCGACACGTCGCGGCCGTGATGTTGCGGATCGCCCACCGGGCGGTGGCCGCGGTGGGTCTGGCCGATGTGTTGGTGGCGTTGCGCAGCGGAATGGGCGACGCGTCGGCCGCCGATAGCGAGCAGTCGATTTTCCACGACGAGCAGATCGATGGTCCACTCCCGCCGCGGGTTCGGACTTTCGTGCTCGCGACCGATGCCGAGCGACCGGTGGTCGTCGCCAGGGTCGCGGGCCTCGACGACGTCGATGTGATCAACGCCGAGGATGTGCCGGAGGCGCTGGACATCTCCGACGTCGAGCGCGCACCGTTAGCCGCCGCGATCGCGACCGGGACGTCTGGAAGAGCAGCTGGCCATGCTGGCCGTTCGGCTGGAGATGACCGCTGTCTATCTGAAACTGGTTCGGGGTTGAGTAAGTGAACCTGCTACGAGGAGCGGTGCGGACCTATGCGTGGGGATCACGCACCGCGATCGCTGATTTCACCGGACGGGCAAGTCCCACAGCGCATCCCGAGGCTGAACTGTGGTTCGGCGCCCATCCGGGCGATCCGGCGTGGCTGGAGACCGAAGACGGTGAGCGGTCCCTGCTCGATACGCTGCGCGACGATCCGGAGGGACAGCTCGGAGCGGGGGTGCGCGGCAGATTCGGCGACACGCTGCCGTTTCTGCTCAAGGTGCTGGCCGCCGACGAGCCGCTTTCGCTCCAGGCGCATCCCAGCGCGCGGCAGGCGGCGGAGGGCTTCGCACGCGAGGACAGGCTCGGCATCCCGGTGAACGCGCCGAACCGCAACTATCGCGACCCCAGCCACAAGCCCGAAATCTGGTCGCCTTGGGCGAATTCGAGGCGCTCGCCGGATTCCGGCCGGCCGAGCAGCAGCGTCGAGCTGATGCGCGCGCTGGCGGTGACAGACCTCGACCCGTTCGTCAACCTGCTGGCCGGCCAGCCCGACGCAGACGGCTTGCGGGCCCTGTTCACCACGTGGATCACCGCGCCGCAGCCCGATCTCGACGTGCTGGTGCCCGCGGTGATCGAAGGCGCGATCCACTATGTGCGTTCGGGCAATAAGAAGTTCGCCGCCGAGGCCAAGACCGTGCTCGAACTCGGCGAGCGCTATCCGGGTGACGCAGGTGTGCTGGCCAGCTTGCTGCTGAACCGGATCACCCTCGAGCCGGGCGAGGCGATCTATCTGCCCGCGGGAAACCTGCACGCCTATCTGCACGGCGTGGGTGTGGAGGTGATGGCCAACTCCGACAACGTGTTGCGCGGCGGGCTGACCCCTAAGCACGTGGACGTGCCCGAGCTGCTGCGGGTGCTTGACTTCACCCCGGCGAGCGAGGATCTGATCCGCCCCAAGATCACCGAGGACGGAATGGAATTGGTGTACGACACGCCTGCACCGGAGTTCGCGGTCTCGGAGCTGTGTATCGACGGCGAGCACCTCGGTCACGAGATCGATGCGCCGAGTCGGCACGACGGACCTCAGATCCTGTTGTGCACCGAGGGCTCGACGGTGGTGTACGCCAAGGGCGGCAACGTCGTGACGCTGGATCGCGCGGATCGCAGCCGCGTGGGTCGCTGCCGACGACGGGCCGATCCGCTTCGGCCGCCGGGCCGACGTACTGATCAAACATCCTCGGCGAGCCGCGCATGCAGACCGGTCACGCGTCCGGGCCCGTCCGCCAGGATCGCGGCGTAGCCGCCGACGTCGGCGAGCAGATCGAGAACCGTTGCACTCGCGATCGAGATCAGTGATCCACGTGTCCGCCGACCCGTTGTCCCTGCCGCCGGCGGCAACCAGTATCGCAGCGCAGTCGCGGATTCCTGTCGGTGCTCAGGTGGCCTCCACCACAGTTTCGCGGATGTTGTCGACCGGATCGGTCGCGGCCTCGCGACCGAGGCGCAGTGGGCGATGGGCGGCGACAACCGATGCATAGAGGCTGTCGAGCAGGCTGAACCGGCGCAGAAACCATTCGGCCAGAACGGGATCCGTCTCGGCGGCGCCGAGGAACTGGTCGAACAATCCGCCCACCGGCTTGTACCACCACGGCACTCGGTCCGGTGGCGTTGTGCAGCGCCAGGTCGCCGATGGCGGTCATCATCCAGACCGGCCACGTCGTCTTGGCCGTTGCCTTCGCGAGTCGCGGGGCGATGTCGGGCTCGCCGGATTCGATCACCGCACGCAAGTTCGCGGCCTGGATCGCCGTCATCGTCATGCCCTGCCCGAAGGTCGGATTGAAGCTGACGACGGCGTCGCCGAACGGGAAGATGCCAGCGGGAAAGCGCTCGAGTTTGTCGTAGCGGCGCCACCGGCTGGTCGGGTACTTGTGGAACGCCATCTCGCCGAGCGGGGTGCCCTGCCGCAGTGCGGACGACACATGCGCGGGCAGGATCTCGTCGGCCAGGTCGCAGATCTGCGCGAAGTTCTGCGGCGGCTCGACCTTGGCGATGCCGAAGGTCGTGACGTTCCAGATGCCGTCTTCGTAGAACAGCATGCCGATGCCGACCGGTTGTTCGCGCGACGCGCCGGCCACCACGACCTTCTCCGCGAGCAGGCCCTCGGGGACCTGCACCTGATGGCTGGCGTAGGCGATGCCGACGTCGACGGTCTCCTCGCGGGGCCGCTCGTAGCCCCACTTCTCGAGCCATGCGGGGAGCCGGGTGCCGCGGCCGGTCGCGTCGACGACGAGATCGGCGGGCACGGCGTCACCCGAGTCGAGCAGCACTCCGGTCACGCGCCCCTGCGCGGCGTCGTAGGTCGGCTCGGTGACCGCCGCGTGAACGATCTCGACGTTCTCGATCGCCATCACGCGGCGCCGGATCTGCCACTCCAGCTGTGGCCGGCTCGGGACGTAGGCGGTGAACTCGTCCTGCAGCCGATGCGCCGTCCCCAGCACATGGCCAGCGGCGCCGAAGTGGATGCAGTCGGGCCGGTTCTCCAGGATCGGCACGCCGTCGGCCACCATGTCTTCGAGCAGGCCGGGAAAAAGACTCTCGAATTCCTGGGCGCCGCGCGCCATCAGCAGGTGCACATGCCTGCCCTGCGGGACGGCGGTCGCGGTTCGCCGGGCCGTCTGGCAGTTCGTCGCGCTCGTAGACGGTCACGCGCTCGCAGACATCGGAGAGCACCCGCGCGGCGCACAACCCCCCCAGGCTGGCTCCGATCACGGTTGCGTGTTTATAACTCCGCCCCATTGGGTGCGACAGTACTCGGTACATTCCCGAGTGACACAGACCACGGGAGGAAACGCCGATGGCATGGCAGGACGAAGTCGGTTGAGCAGTCGATTGCCGACACCGACGAGCCCGACACTCGCCTGCGAAAAGACCTGAATTGGTGGGATCTCACCGTCTTCGGGGTGTCGGTGGTGATCGGCGCGGGCATCTTCACGATCACGGCGTCGACGGCCGGAAACATCACCGGTCCGGCCATCTCGATCTCGTTCGTCTTCGCCGCGATCGCCTGCGGCCTGGCCGCGCTGTGCTACGCGGAATTCGCCTCGACGGTGCCGGTGGCGGGCAGTGCCTACACGTTCTCCTACGCGACGTTCGGTGAGTTCGTCGCGTGGATCATCGGCTGGGATCTGATCCTCGAGTTCGCCGTCGCGGCCGCGGTGGTGGCCAAGGGCTGGTCGAGTTATCTGGGCACGGTGTTCGGTTTCGGCGGTGGCACCGCGGATTTGGCTGGGTTCCAACTGGATTGGGGCGCCCTGCTGATCATCGTCTTCGTCACTGCCATCCTGGCGTGGGGCACCAAGCTCTCCGCCGAGGTCAGCCTGGCGATCACGGTGATCAAGGTGGCGGTGGTGCTGCTCGTCGTGGCCGTCGGCGCGTTCTACATCAAGATGGAGAACTTCACCCCGTTCGTCCCGCCCGCGGAGGCCGGTGAAGGCGGTTCGGGAACTGACCAGTCGCTGTTCTCGTTGCTGACCGGCGCCGGAGGCAGTACGTACGGCTGGTACGGCGTGCTGGCGGGTGCGTCCATCGTGTTCTTCGCGTTCATCGGCTTCGACATCGTCGCCACCACCGCGGAGGAAACCAAGAACCCGCAGCGTGACGTGTCGCGCGGCATCCTCGCCTCGCTGGCGATCGTCACGGTCCTCTACATCGCGGTGGCCGTGGTGATCTCCGGCATGGTGAACTACACCGAGCTACGCGAAGCTGGTGAAAAGGCAAACCTCGCAACGGCATTCGCTGCCAACGGTATCGACTGGGCGGCGAAGGTCATCTCGATCGGCGCGCTGGCCGGGCTCACCACCGTGGTGATCGTGCTGGTGCTCGGGCAGACCCGGGTGCTGTTCGCGATGTCACGCGACGGCCTGCTGCCGCGGTCGCTCGCCAAGACCGGTAAGCACGGCACGCCGGTGCGCATCACCCTGATCGTCGGTGCGCTGGTGGCCGTGACGGCGACGGTGTTCCCGATCGACAAGCTCGAGGAAATGGTCAACATCGGCACGCTCTTCGCGTTCGTGCTGGTGTCGGCGGGTGTGATCGTGCTGCGTCGCACGCGTCCCGACCTCGAGCGCGGCTTCCGGGCGCCGGGTGTGCCATTGCTGCCGATCGCGGCGATCCTTGCGTGCGTCTGGCTCATGCTCAACCTCACCGCGCTGACCTGGATCCGATTCCTGATCTGGATGGCCATCGGCGTGGTGGTCTATTTCCTCTACGGCCGCCGGCACTCGCTGCTCGGTCAGCGGGAGGCGGAGTCCGCGCAAGTCCAAGTAACTGCGATTTCGGTGCGCTAACAGCCGCTCAGCGAACGCGTGCGCACCGAAGTCGCTCGACTGCGCCGCTACGTGCTTTACAAAACATGCCTCTATGTCTAGACAGACGACAAATCGGGCTCTATAGTCAACTTCAGTCGTGATGGCACTCACATGAGGAGGCACCCAGTGACCACGCAAATGTCAGAGCTCGAGATCGAACAGTGGCGCGACAAGAAGCGCTACCTGTGGCTGATGGGGCTGATCGCACCGACGGCGCTGTTCGTGATGATGCCGCTGGTGTGGGCCTTCAACCAGTGGGGCTGGCATGCGGTGGCGCAGGTGCCGTTCTGGATCGGCCCGATCCTGCTGTACATCCTGCTGCCGGCACTGGACCTTCGGTTCGGGCCAGACGGACAGAACGCGCCCGACGAGGTGATGGAGCGGCTCGAGAACGACAAGTACTACCGCTACTGCACCTACATCTACATTCCGTTCCAGTACGCCAGCGTGATCTTCGGCGCGTACTTGTTCACGGCGTCGAACTTGAGCTGGCTCGGATTCGACGGTGGACTGGCGTGGCCGGCCAAGATCGGTCTCGCGCTGTCGGTGGGGATGCTCGGAGGGGTGGGCATCAACACCGCGCACGAGATGGGCCACAAGAAGGACGAACTGGAACGGTGGCTGGCCAAGGTCACGTTGGCTCAGACGCTCTACGGCCACTTCTACATCGAGCACAACCGGGGACATCACGTCCGCGTCGCGACTCCGGAGGATCCCGCGTCGGCCCGTTTCGGCGAGACGTTCTGGGAGTTCCTGCCGCGCAGCGTGTGGGGAGTGCGAAGTCGTCGTGGGAGCTCGAGGCGGCGCGGCTGCGCCGGGCGGGCAAGAGTCCGTGGCACTGGTCCAACGACGTGCTCAACGCCTGGGCGATGTCGGTCGTGTTCTACGGCGTGCTGATCGCGGTCTTCGGCGTGGCGCTGATTCCCTACATCCTGATCTCGGCGGTGTTCGGGTTCACGCTTCTGGAGACGGTCAACTACCTCGAGCATTACGGGCTGCTGCGGCAGAAGACCGAAGAGCGGCCGGTACGAGCGGTGCGCACCGGTGCACAGCTGGAACTCCGACCACATCGTGACCAACCTGTTCCTGTATCACCTGCAGCGGCACAGCGATCACCACGCCAACCCGACGCGGCGCTACCAGACGCTGCGCAGCATGGACGGCGCGCCGAACCTGCCGAGTGGCTACGCGTCCATGATCGGGCTGACGTACTTCCCGCCGCTGTGGCGCAAGGTGATGGATCACCGGGTGCTCGAGCACTACGACGGCGACATCACCCGGGTCAACATCCACCCGCGCATGCGCGACAAGGTGCTCGCCAAGTACGGAGCGCAGGGCGATGTGCGCTTGCGCGAGGAGCAAGGGGCATGAGCATGAGCGCCTACCGCTGCCCCGGCTGCGACTACGTCTACGACGAGGCGAAAGGTGCACCGCGGGAAGGATTTCCCGCGGGCACCTCCTGGAACGACATCCCCGACGACTGGTGCTGCCCGGACTGTGCAGTACGCGAAAAGGTCGACTTCGAAGAGATCGGAGCAATGAAATGACGACTACAAACTGTTCATCTGCGTGCAGTGCGGATTCGAGTACGACGAGGCCAAGGGCTGGCCGGAGGACGGCATCGCCCCGGGCACGCGCTGGGACGACATCCCCGACGACTGGAGCTGCCCGGACTGCGGTGCGGCCAAGGCCGACTTCGAGATGGTGGAGGTCGCTCGTTCGTGACGGCGAACGTGACCTGGGCGAGCGAAGCGACGGGGAAAGATAGGGTCGCGAGAATGAGCCGCCCGCGAAGCGCGCAGCGCATCCCGTACGCGGAAGCGTCGAGGGTGCTGCTGCGCGATTCGATTCTGGACGGCATGCGAGAAGAACTTGCTCACCCGCGACTGGTCGGCGATCACGCTGTCGCACGTGGCCAAGGCCGCCGGCATCAGCCGCCAGACCATCTACAACGAGTTCGGCTCGCGGCACGGGCTGGCCCAGGCCTATGCGCTGCGCCTGGCCGACCGGCTCGTCGACCAGATCGACGACGCGATCGTGAGCAACGAGGGCGACGTCCACGCGGCCTTCGTTCAGGGGTTCCGCGACTTCTTCGCCGAGTCGGCCGCCGACCCCCTGGTGATCTCGCTGCTGACCGGCGATTTCAAACCCGACCTGCTCCAGCTCATCACCACCGACAGCGGGCCGATCATCACGCACTGCTCGCAGCGGCTGACGTCGACCTTCGTCGATAGCTGGGTGAAATGCAGCGAAGAGGACGCGGGAGTGCTGGCGAGGGCGATCGTGCGCCTCGCGATGAGCTATGTGTCGATGCCGCCCGAAAGCGGACCATGGGGGCACTCCCCTCGCAAGCTGGGGGCCCACCCGCCGAAGGTGGGGGAGATGTCGCCCATGACCTGGCCCGTTTGATGACGCCGTTCGCCGAGCGCTACGGTGTTGTAGATACCTCTTAGCTGTCAGAGCGCCGAGCGCCTGTCCCGCGAGCCCGCAGGCTAGGGGTTCTCAGCATGGGTGTCGCCGCTGCGCGCACCTGTGCGCCCACAGGCAAAGACGAATGAAGAAGGGCTCTGAAATCCATGACTGAGTTGAAGGTCGATGTCCGCAACGGCATCGATTACAAGGTGGCCGACCTGTCGCTGGCCGAATTCGGCCGCAAGGAGATCCGGCTGGCCGAGCACGAGATGCCCGGCCTGATGACACTGCGCCGCGAGTACGCCGAGGTGCTGCCGCTGAAGGGCGCTCGCATCTCCGGCTCGCTGCACATGACGGTCCAGACCGCGGTGCTGATCGAGACGCTGGTCGCGCTCGGCGCTGAGGTGCGGTGGGCTTCGTGCAACATCTTCTCCACCCAGGACCATGCCGCGGCCGCGACGGTCGTCGGGCCGCACGGCACCGTCGAGGAGCCCAAGGGTGTCCCGATCTTCGCGTGGAAGGGCGAGACGCTCGAGGAGTACTGGTGGGCCGCCGAGCAGATGCTGACCTGGCCGAACGAGCCGGCCAACATGATCCTCGACGACGGTGGCGACGCCACCATGCTGGTGCTGCGCGGCGCGCAGTTCGAGAAGGCCGGCGTGGTTCCTCCCGGCGAGGACGACGACTCCGACGAGTACAAGGTATTCCTGGCGCTGATCCGCAAGCGCTTCGAGACCGACAAGACCAAGTGGACCAAGATCGCCGAGTCCGTCCAGGGCGTCACCGAAGAGACCACGACCGGCGTGCTGCGGCTGTACCAGTTCGCCGCGGCGGGCGAGCTGTCGTTCCCCGCCATCAACGTCAACGACTCGGTGACCAAGTCCAAGTTCGACAACAAGTACGGCACCCGGCACTCGCTGATCGACGGCATCAACCGCGGCACCGACGTGCTGATCGGCGGCAAGGCCGCGCTGGTGTGCGGCTACGGCGATGTCGGCAAGGGCTGCGCGGAGGCGCTGAAGGCTCAGGGCGCGCGGGTCGCGGTCACCGAGATCGACCCGATCAACGCACTGCAGGCGCTGATGGACGGCTTCGAGGTCAAGACGGTCGAAGAGGCCATCGGCTGGGCCGACATCGTCATCACCGCGACCGGCAACCAGGGCATCATCACCCTCGAGCACATGAAGTCGATGAAGCACCAGGCGATCCTGGGCAACATCGGTCACTTCGACGACGAGATCGAGATGGCCCGTCTCGAGCGCGATTCCGACGTCCGCCGGATCAACATCAAGCCGCAGGTCGACGAGTTCGTCTTCGAGGACGGGCACTCGATCATCGTGCTGAGCGAGGGTCGGCTGCTGAACCTGGGCAACGCGACCGGCCACCCGTCGTTCGTGATGAGCAACAGCTTCTCCAACCAGGTGATCGCGCAGATCGAGCTGTGGACCAAGAACGACGAGTACGACAACGAGGTCTACCGGCTGCCCAAGCATCTCGACGAGAAGGTCGCCAAGATCCACGTCGAGGCCCTCGGTGGTTCGCTCACCAGGTTGACCAAGGAGCAGGCGGAGTACATCAACGTCGACGTCGACGGTCCGTACAAGCCGGAGCACTACCGGTACTGATCCACGGCACAGCCATCGAAACTGTCCCCTGCGTTCCGCAGGGGACAGTTTCGATTTTGCGCACCTGCCGGGTAACCGACTCGCCGTCGGCCATACCGATTCTGTTACGGTCCGTGTGTGCGCCGGGGGGTCATCGTCGTTGTTCTCATTGCTCTCGCAGCGTGTTTTGTGCCGCAGGCCCACGCCGACGACCCGACGATCGACGACCATCACCCGTACTTCAACGAAGACGAGTATCAAGCCTTTTACACGCCGCCGGATCCACTGCCGCCGGGGCAGCCGGGCGATCTGATCCGCACCGAACCGTCGCGATTGGTGCTCGAACCGTCGGGCCAACTGGGCGCGATCATGGCGACGGGGACGCGAATCATGTACCGCAGCACCGATGCTCGCGGAAACCCGATGGCGGTGACAGGCACCTACTTCGAGCCCTACAACCGCTGGCCGGGCCAGGGGCCTCGTCCGCTGATCGTGTATGGCCCCGGCACCCAGGGACAGGGCGATCAGTGCGCGCCGTCGCGACAGTTCAATCAGGGCATCCACTGGTCACCGTGGCTGGACTTGGCGTTCAACTACGAGGAGTTGTTCGTCTCGACGATGGTGGCGCGCGGGTTCGCGATCGTGATGACCGACTATCAGGGGCTGGGCACGCCCGGCCTGCACACGTACGTGAACAGGGTTGCCCAGGGCAACGCGATGCTCGACGCCGGTCGAGCGGCGATGCGGCTACCGGACACGTCGCTGGATCCGCATGGTCCGCTTGCCTTTTGGGGTTACTCGCAGGGCGGCGGGGCGGCGGCGTCGGCGGCCGAGCTGGCGCCGTCCTACGCACCCGAACTCCATGTCGTTGGCACGTATGCGGGCGCGCCTCCCGCCGATCTGAAGGAATTGTTCCCGTATGCCGATGGGAGCGCGCTCGTCGGCGTGGTCGGCTACGCATTGAACTCCGTCATCACCACCTACCCGGAATTCGAGCAGACGATCCGGGCGAAGATGACACCGCGCGGAGCGGACCTCCTGTACAAGGTGCAGGACCAGTGCATCGCGGAGACCATTGCGAAGTTCATGTTCCGGCACCTACAGCCGTACTTCAACGAGGACATCTTCACGCTGGTCAGCCAGGAACCGTTCAAGAGCCTTTTCGACATGCAGAAGATCGGCAAGTACAAACCCAATGCGCCGGTGATGATCCTGAGCAACCGCTACGACCCGTTGGTGCCGTATGGGCCGGCCCGTCAGCTTGCCCTTGACTGGTGTGCCCAAGGTGCCGATGTGCAGTTCTGGACGAACGAAGAGCCGCCGTTCCTGAACAAGCTCGTGGTGAACCACGCGCTGCCCATGCTGGTGGACGGCGAGCGGGCGATGCAGTGGATTGCCGACCGATTCAACGGATTGCCGACGACACCGAACTGCGGCCACATCTGAGTGTCGCTACGTGACGTACTCGTCGCGCTTGCGCGGCCAGTCGGAGAAGTCGTCACCGCGTCCCTTGGGCGCGCGGTCCAACAGCTGCCACGTCGCGTTCAGTGCCTCGGTGCCGCGATCGTAGGTCGAATACGTGTGGAAGACGACGCCGTCCTCGAGCGCGAAGCAGCTCAGCGCCATCAGCTCCATCACGTCGAGCATGCTGCCGCTGCCCGACCCGTAGTCCCGGCGTGGCGTCGGCACGTGCATGTACTCGAAGAAGTCGGCGTCGAAGTCGCTGCCGCCGGACGACACCCACTCGACGTCCCAGCCCATCCGCTCCTTGTATGCGGTGAGTTCCGGCAGCGGCGAGCGTGACGCGAGCAGGAACGTGACATCCCGGTGTGCCAGGTGCGGCACCGCGCCGACCAAGTTGTCCGTTTCGAACGTGCACCCCGGGCAGCCCTCCGGGGTGTTGGGCCCGTGCATGAAGTGCCGAACGATCAGCTGTGAGCGGCCGTCGAACAGTTCGGCGAGCGTGCGCTGGCCTGCCGTGGTGTCGAACAAGTACTGCTTCTCGACCGGCACCCACGGCAGTTGTTGCCGGTCTGAGGCAAGCTCGGTGCCGCGTCGGGTCAGCTCTTTTTCGGCGGCCAGCTGTCGCTCGTAGGCGGCCCGCCACTGTTCGCGCGTCCCGACCTCATGCGTCGTCATTACGTCATCCTCCTGCAATTCGGATGGTCATAGGAGCAGACCGTCGGCGGCGGCGAAACTCATCGGCCGCGCGCCGTTACGCTGCCCGCGTGCTCATCGTGATCGAAGGTGTCGACGGCGCAGGCAAGCGCACACTGACCAACGGTCTGCGCACCGCATTCGAGGGTGCGCACAAATCGGTCGCCACCCTTGCCTTCCCGCGCTACGGCAATTCGGTGGAAGCCGACCTGGCCGCCGAGGCGCTGCACGGCGCGCACGGTGACCTGGCCGAGTCCGTCTACGCGATGGCGGTGCTGTTCGCCCTCGATCGCGCCGGCGCCAAGGACCAGATCGGGCACCTCACCGACACCTACGACGTCGTGATCCTCGACCGCTACGTCGCGTCCAACGCCGCCTACAGTGCGGCCCGGCTACACCAGGGCGCCGACGGCGAGGTCGTCGAATGGGTGCGCGATCTCGAGTACGACCGGCTCAAGCTCCCGAAGCCCGACGCCCAGATTCTGCTCGCGGTGCCGATCGAGCTCGCAGCGGCGCGTGCCGACAACCGCGCCCGCCAGGAGGTCGACCGCGCGAAGGACGCATACGAACGCGACGACGGCCTGCAGCGTCGCACCGGCGAGGTCTACACCGCGCTGGCCGCAGGCGAATTGGTGCGGAGCAGTGGACGGTCGTCCCGCCCGAGGTCGACGCGGCGGCTCTGGCGGCAGAGTTGTCGAAATCGTCGTGAATTGCTCCGCGGAGTGTGCGCGCAGATCGCGAATTTGGCCGCAATTGCGCCCAATCGCGATCTGAATGCACACTCGAGCCCGGTCAACACGCAAAACGCGCGTGTGGTAGCCAGGGTTTATCGCGTTCTGGTGACACCATGGACACCATGAGGCAAAGGATTCTGGTTGTCGATGACGACCCTTCGCTCGCCGAGATGCTCACCATCGTGCTGCGCGGGGAGGGCTTCGACACCGCGGTCATCGGTGACGGCACCCAAGCGCTGACCGCGGTCCGCGAACTGCGGCCCGACCTGGTGCTGCTGGACTTGATGTTGCCCGGGATGAACGGCATCGACGTGTGCCGCGTGCTGCGCGCGGACTCCGGCGTGCCGATCGTCATGCTCACGGCCAAGACCGACACCGTCGACGTGGTCCTCGGGCTGGAGTCCGGCGCCGACGACTACGTGATGAAGCCGTTCAAGCCGAAGGAACTCGTCGCCCGTGTGCGCGCCCGTCTTCGCCGCAACGAGGACGAGCCCGCCGAGATGCTGTCGATCGCCGATGTGGAAATCGACGTTCCGGCTCACAAGGTCACCCGGCTGGGCGAGCAGATTTCCCTGACTCCGCTGGAGTTCGACCTTTTGGTGGCGTTGGCACGTAAACCGCGGCAGGTGTTTACTCGAGATGTGCTGCTCGAACAGGTGTGGGGATACCGACACCCGGCTGACACCCGTTTGGTGAACGTGCATGTCCAGCGTTTGCGGGCGAAGGTTGAGAAGGACCCGGAGAACCCGCAGGTGGTGTTGACTGTTCGAGGAGTGGGATACAAGGCCGGACCTCCGTGATCTGGGAGCTCGAGGACGGCGCATTCATCGGCGTTCGGCACCACTGTTACGCGGATTGGGTGCGCTAAGTCGAGCGATGAGTCTCGCCTGGCGGCGCTCCCTGCAGTTGCGCGTCGTCACGTTGACGATCGGCTTGTCGCTGGCCGTCATCTTGGCGCTCGGCTTCGTGCTGACCAGTCAGATCACCGACCGCATCCTCGAAGTGAAGGTGCGAGCGGCCACCGAGGAGATCGACCGGGCGCGCAACACTGTCAGCGACATCGTCGGTGGCGAGGAGACGCGCTCACTGGACAGCAGCCTGCAGTTGGCCCGCAACACCCTGATCGACCGCACCGCCGATGCGGGTCCCGGTCTGGCCGGCGCCTTCGATGCGGTGCTGGTGGTGCCCGGCGACGGACCGCGCGCCGCGACCGCAGCGGGACCGGTGCAGCAGATCCCCAACGCCCTGCGCGAGTTCGTCAAGGCCGGCCAGGTCAGCTACCAGTACGCCACCGTGCACACCGACGGTTTCTCCGGCCCGGCGCTGATCATCGGCAGTCCGACCTCATCGCCGGTGACGAATCTCGAGCTCTACCTGATCTTTCCGCTGAACAACGAAGAGTCCACCATCACGCTGGTGCGCGGCACGATGGCCACCGGCGCCGTCGTCCTGCTGGGCTTGCTCGCCGTGATCGCCCTCGTGGTGGCCCGGCAGATCGTGCTGCCGGTGCGGTCGGCCTCACGGATCGCCGAGCGGTTCGCCGAAGGACACCTGACCGAACGCATGCCGGTGCGGGGCGAGGACGACATGGCCCGGCTGGCCGTGTCGTTCAACGATATGGCCGAAAGCCTGCACCGCCAGATCACCCAACTCGAGGAGTTCGGCAATCTGCAGCGGCGGTTCACCTCCGACGTCAGCCACGAACTTCGCACCCCGCTGACGACGGTCCGGATGGCCGCCGACCTGATCCACGACCACAGCGACGAACTCGACCCGGCACTGCGGCGGTCCACCGAGTTGATGGTCAGCGAACTCGACCGCTTCGAGACGCTGCTCAACGACCTGCTGGAGATCTCGCGCCACGACGCCGGTGTCGCCGAACTGTCCGTCGAGGCGGTTGATCTGCGCGCGACGGTGCAGAGCGCGCTGGACAACGTCGGCCATCTGGCGGCCGACGCCGACATCGAGCTCATCGTCGACATGCCCTCCGACGACGTCATCGCCGAGGTCGACCCGCGCCGGGTCGAACGCATCCTGCGCAACCTGATCGCCAACGCCATCGATCACGCGGAGCACAAGCCGGTGCGCATCCGGATGGGCGTCGACGAGGATACGGTCGCCGTGACGGTGCGCGACTACGGCGTCGGGCTGCGGCCGGGCGAGGAGAAGCTGGTGTTCAGCAGGTTCTGGCGCTCGGACCCGTCGCGGGTGCGCCAATCCGGTGGCACCGGGCTGGGCCTGGCCATCAGCATCGAGGACGCCCGACTGCACCAGGGCCGGCTGGAGGCCTGGGGCGAGCCCGGCAAGGGCGCCTGCTTCCGGCTCACCTTGCCGCTGGTGCGGGGACACAAGGTCACGACGAGTCCACTTCCGCTGAAACCCGTTGGGCCTGAACGTGCCCCGCGGCCCGCCGCCCGCGAATCGGAGAATGTGTGAAGCGCTCAGGCCGGATTGCGTCCTGCGTCCGCGGTCTGGCGACTGCCTTGCTGCTGGTGTTCGCGCTTGCCGGTTGCGCCGGAGTGCCGAGTTCGTCGTCGCCGCAGGCGATCGGCACCGTCGATCGGCCCGCGCCACCGAGCCTGCCCAAGCCCACGCCCGGGATGGATCCCGACGTGCTGTTGCGCGAGTTCCTCAAGGCCACGGCCGATCCGGCCAACCGCCACCTGGCGGCGCGACAGTTCCTCACCGAATCTGGTTCCAGCGCATGGGATGACGCCGGCAGCGCGCTGCTGATCGACAATGTCGTGTTCGTCGAAACCCGGGACACGGACCGGGTCACGGTGCACATGCGCGCCGACATTCTCGGGTCGCTGTCGGACCTGGGCGTCTTCGAGACGGGTGAGGGCGCGTTGCCCGACCCTGGGCCGATCGAACTGGTCAAGACCCCCGGCGGCTGGCGTATCGACAAGCTGCCCAATGGGGTTTTCCTTGACTGGCAACAGTTTCAGGCGACCTACAAACGCAACACCCTGTATTTCGCCGACCCGACCGGCACCACCGTGGTGCCCGATCCGCGTTACGTCGCGGTATCCGACCCGGACCAGTTGGCCACCGAACTGGTCAGCAAGCTGATCGCAGGGCCACGCCCTGAGTTGGCCAACAGCGTGCGCAACCTGCTGGGGCCGCCGCTGAAGCTGCGCGGACCGGTGACTCGCGCCGACGGGGGCAAGACCGGCGTCGGTCGAGGGTATGGCGGTGCGCGGATCGACCTGGACAACCTGTCGACCACAGATCCGCACAGTCGCCAACTGCTTGCGGCGCAGATCATTTGGACGTTGTCGCGTGCCGGTATCAACGGCCCGTACGTGATCACCGCCGACGGCGCCGCGCTCGATGACCGGTTCGCCGACGGGTGGGAGACCTCCGATGTGGCGGCCACCGATCCGGGCGCGTTCCCCGGAGCGGCGGCGGGCCTGCACGCGTTGATGGGTGGTTCGCTGGTGTTCCTGGACGGCCCTCGCGCGCCACGCGTCCCAGGGGCGTTCGGGCAGACGCCCGACCAGACGGCGGCGGCGGTGTCACGTACCGGCCAGAACGTCGCATCGATCGTGACATTGCGGCCGGGCGCACCCGACATGGCGTCGTCGCTGTGGGTCGGTCCACTCGGCGGCAACGCATCGCAGGCGCTGGACGGACGCAACCTGACGCGGCCCAGCTGGTCCCTCGACGACGCCGTCTGGGTGGTGGTCGACGGCACCAACGTGGTGCGCGTCATCCAGGACGCGTCCGGACAGCCTGCGCGCATACCGGTCGACTCCACACCTGTGTCGTCGAGGTTTCCCGGCGCGATCCGCGAACTGCAACTGTCCAGGGACGGAACACGCGCCGCGATGATCATCGACGGTCAGGTGATCCTGGCCGGGGTGGAGCAGACTCCGGGCGGCGGATATGCACTGACGTATCCGCGCCGGCTGGGGTTCGGGCTGCGCAACACGGTCGTCTCGCTGTCGTGGCGCACTGGCGACGACATCGTCGTCAGCCGCACCGATCCGCAGCATCCGGTGTCATACGTCAATCTCGACGGCGTGAACTCCGACGGACCCAGCCGGAATCTGCTGATGCCGGTCACCACCGTGGCGGCGAACCCGTCGACGGTCTACGTCGCCGATGAGCGCGGCGTGCTGCAACTGACGGGTTCGGTGGCCGACAACGACCCGGTGTGGTCCGAGGTGCGTCCGCTGATGGTCCCCGGTGCACTACCGGTGTTGCCGGGCTGAGGCGCAAAGCCTCCGAAATACTTTTGAAATCGCACTGAACCAACCGCCGTCGACGCCCGTTGTGCTGACGAACCGACGCTAGAAGCGTTGGCTACAGCCAAGGAGACGACGATGAAGGTTCGCGGTCCACTGATCACCCTCGCCGCGGTTGCGGCACTGGGCGTAGGCATCTTGACCGTCAACATTTCCCAGGAGCCGAGTCCGTGGTGCCCGGTACAGCCGGTCGCCGCGCCGACGACGATAACCACCACTGCGCTGCCCGACACCCTCCTGCACCGGCGTTTCCGGCCAAGGCGGACTACGTCGGCAAGATCCCGACCGCCAACGGCTCCATCACCTTGGACATCGCCGTCGAGGGCGACAAGGCCGTCGCATATGCCTGCGATGGCAGCTCGATCGAGTCATGGATGCGCGGATCCGCCGTCAACGGCACCGTGAGTCTTGCGAGCAAGGACGGAACCGGCCGACTCGAGGGTCGCCTCGACGGCACCGCAGTGGTCGGAACCCTGTGGATCGGCAGAAGAAGTGGGACTTCAGAGCCGAGACCGCGCAGTCACCGGCAGGGCTGTATGTGTACGAGCAGGGCGGGGTCCGCAGCAGCTGGATCGTCGACTCCTCCGGCAAGGCGACCGGGGTGCTGAGGCAGGACGACGGATCGACCGTCCCCGCACCGGGTTTGGAGACCGACGGCAGCGCGGTCATCGGCGGACGCACCGTCACCGCGACACGGGTGCGGGGCGCCAGCGATGTCTGAGTCACTCGCAACCGCAGCGGATCAACGCGTCATACGGCGACGCCGCGGTGCTGATCGCCGTCCTGATCGGCGCGCTGGTCGCCGTCGGGCTCGGTGTGTTCGGCAAAGTCCATGAGCCCCAGTTCTTTTCGGTGAGCATCGCCGGGTTCTCCAGCGGTACCGCGGTGAAGGCGTGGCTGGCGACCCTTGCGGTGGTGCTCGGGCTGTTCCAGCTGGTGTCCGCCTTTGCGATGTACCGGCTGATTCCGGGCGGCAGGGCGCCCGCGTGGATGGGCGCTGCGCATGTCTGGTCGGGACGGTTGGCGGTGCTCGCCAGCGTTCCCGTCGCCGTGCACTGCCTGTACGCGCTGGGATTCCAGGAGACCGACAGCCGGGTGCTCTTCCACTCACTGTTCGGATGCTTCTTCTACGGCATCTTCGTGACGAAGATGATCCTGCTGACCCGTAAAGGCCTTCGCGGATGGGTGATCCCGATCGCGGGCGGGTTGCTGTTCTTCGGTCTTGTCTACGTCTGGTTGACCTCAGCCCTTTGGTTCTTCCAGACGAGCGGAATCACGCTCTAGTGGAAAGGTTTTCCATGTCATTTACCGATCTGCGCGTCCCACGGCAGAAGGTCCTGATCGGTGCCGGGCTCGGGCTGGTCGCGTCCGTGCTCGCCGCCTGCACGACCTATGGCAAGAAGCCGGAGGCGTCCGGCGACACCGCCACGACGACGAAGGCTCCGCCGACGACCGGCGGGACGGCCCCGGAACTCAACAACGTCATCGCCAAGACCTCGGATGTGCCCGTCGGCTCCGGTGTCATCGTCGGTGAGGTCGTGGTGACGCAGGCGGCAGCGGGCGATTTCAAGGGCTTCTCGTCGACCTGCACGCACGCCGGATGCGCGCTGAACGAGGTGGTCGACGGAACCATCAATTGCCCGTGCCACGGCAGCAAGTTCAACCTGGACGGCTCGGTGGCGGCAGGGCCCGGCAACAAAGCCACTGGAGTCCGAAG
Organism: uncultured Actinomycetota bacterium; assembly: GCA_963720345.1. Taxonomy (GTDB): domain Bacteria; phylum Actinomycetota; class Actinomycetes; order Mycobacteriales; family Mycobacteriaceae; genus Mycobacterium. Next base: position 133,827 of record CAVRFN010000033.1, on the reverse strand, counting down.
CCGTCGACGGTCCAGGGGGATTCGATCGTCCTGGGTAACACGGCTGAGGCCCAGTCGCCGAGTGTCCAGTTATGGCAAACGGATTCGCGATGGCCGATGCCGTGGTAGTGACCCCAGGCACTCGGTCGGCGAACTCAGGTCGACGTGACGCCGGGAATGCGGCCCTCGCGGAACGCTTCGACGAAATGGCGATGGTCGTCGCGCACGGTGGCGGCGTACTCCAGGCCGAATGACACCATGTCGTCGACGAACTCGTCGTCGCGGTCTGCGATCACCTCGACGATCGCGTCCTCGGTCTGGAACTTGACGAGATCCTGATCGCTGTCGGCGTCGCCGACGCAGTGCACCTTGGCGACCGCGCGGCCGAGCTGCTCGATCACTTCCGTGAGTTCGTCGGGTTCGGTCAGTTCGGTCCAATCCAGATCGGACTCGTACGGCGAGAGTTCGGCTACGACGAAGCCGATTCCGTCGATCTCGGTGTGGCCGAGCAGGGGGTCGGCGTGGGCTTGCAGCGCACGCTGCGAAACCGCCGTGCGGTGGCCGTGATGCTTGAAGTAGTTGTGCACCTCCTCGTCGTCGACGACGCGGCTGGGCGCGGCGACGTTGCCCTGCTTCATCGACAGCACGATGTCGTTGTCGAGGGCCTGGTTGAATCCCTCGATCAACACGTTGTAGCTGGGCAGCCCCGCGCTGCCGATCCCGAATCCGGTCCTGCCGACAATGTCCTTGACGTCGTAGGCGACTTCGCGGAACCTCTTCGACTTCGGAATCGTCTCCTGGTAGGCCTCGAACGCGGCGTTCACCTTCTCGTATTCGGCATCGTCGAGGCGCCGGACACCGTGGTCTCACGAAACCGGCGGTCCGATTCGTCGACGCGGGTCATTCGGTCGAGCATCGCGTCGCGCGTCGACAGCCGGGCATCCTGCAACGCCGACAGCACCGCGCCGCGGGCGGTGTCCAAGATTCAGCGAGAAGGTCGAGTCGTCATCGGTCTGGCGGAACCACCGCACCTGCTCGAGGTACGACTCGGACAAGTGTGGTGATCAGGTCGCGAATGACATCGTCGGACAGCGCCTTCTGCCAGCACATCAGCGCGATGCTCGCCGCGAACCGCTGCAGATCCCAGGTGAAATGGCCGACGAACGCCTCGTCGAAGTCGTTGACGTCGAAGATCAGCTTTCCCGCGCCGTCCATGTAGGTGCCGAAGTTCTCCGCGTGCAGGTCGCCCTGGATCCACACGCGTGAGGTCCGCTCGTCCGCCCACCTGTCCTCGCGCTCCGCGACGTCGGCATAGAACACGCAGGCGCTGCCCCGATAGAAGGCGAACGGTTCGGCCGCCATCTTGCGGAACTTGGTCCGGAACGCATCGGGATCCGCCTCCATCAGATCGGAGAACGCCTCGACGAGGCAGTTGACGATGACTGACTCCCGCTCGTCTTGCATGTGGGCGGAGTACCCGCAATCGGACATGTCACAGTCACCGCCAGACTGCGGACATGCTGGATCTGGTCCTTCCCGCTGGAGTGCGGCGGCTGCGGTGCGCGCTCGACGCGATGGTGCGACGCCTGCGCCAGGGACCTGGCCGTCAGACCCGACGAGCCGCACCTGATCAGCCCGCGCGTCGATCCCGGCGTGCCCGTCTTCTCGCTGGGCCGCTACGCGGGCGCGCGGCGCGAAGCCATCGTCGCCGTCAAGGAGCATGGCCGCGCCGACCTCGTCGAGCCGCTCGCCGTGGCGCTGCGCGCGGGCCTGGCTCATCTGCTGACCTGGGGTGTCGTCGACACGCCGCTGACCGTGGTGCCCGCGCCGACGCGCCGATGGGCGGCCAGGCGCCGCGGTGGAGACCCGGTCACGCGCGTCGCGCTGGCCGCCGACGGCGGGACGTCGCGAGATCAACGTGGTGCAGGCGCTGCGTACGCGGGCGATGGTCGCCGACTCGGTCGGCCTGTCCAGCGCCGACCGCCAGCGCAACATCGCAGGCCGGGTGAAGGTGGTGCGCGCCGTAAACGGGAAGTCGGGGCACCGGCGAGGTGGTGGTCGTCGACGACGTCGTGACGACCGGCGCCACCGTGCGCGAATCCGTCCGTGTCCTGCAAACAGTCGGGGCAACAGTGGCCGCGGTGCTGGCTATCGCCAACGCCTGACCACGACAAGTGACGGCCCCGGTAATTACCCGCGCATCAAGTTGATGTGAAGAACTGAAAACGGGTCCTGAAAATGGGTGCATTTTGTGGCACGACCGGGTGAACACGGACTACCGTCGGCATCAACCACCCGTGAATGCCTCACGGCGGCGCGTCAGCCACACCAGCGCCGGCATCGCCCACAAGCGGTAGGAGGTGAGTAGACGACACCTTGCACCGGCGGGCCGCGACAAAGGCATTAAACATGCAGAGCCCCTCGGCGCGTATCCAGAGCAAGCCAGGCACGCTGAACGCGTGCGGACGCGAAGAGAAACGAGTTGCCAAGCATGTCAACCCATTCCATTGACTCGGACCAAGCGACGCTGGTCGAGGACGAGACGCCCGAAGCCGAACCGCGAGCCGAGATCGTCGTCAAAGGCCGCAACGTCGAGATTCCCGAGCACTTCCGCATCTACGTCTCAGACAAACTGTCTCGCCTGGAACGTCTCGACCGCACCATCTACCTCTTCGACGTCGAACTGGACCACGAGCGCAACCGGCGTCAGCGCAAGAACTGTCAGCATGTCGAAATCACCGCGCGCGGTCGCGGCCCGGTAGTCCGGGGCGAAGCCTGCGCCGACAGCTTCTACGCCGCCCTGGAGTCCGCGGTCTGCAAACTCGAGAACCGGCTTCGCCGCAGCAAGGACCGCCGCAAGATCCATTACGGCGACAAGACCCCGGTCTCGCTGGCCGAGGCCACCGCGATCGGCCCGCTGCCTGACACGCTCAACGGGTCGGCTCGGAATCACTGCAGGTCGACGGCGCGATGCTCGACGACCACGAACCCGGCCGCATCGTGCGCACCAAGGAGCATCCGGCATACGCCGATGACCATCGATGACGCGCTGTCGCAGATGGAGCTCGTCGGCCACGACTTCTTCCTGTTCCATGACAAGGAGAGCGACAAGCCCTGCGTGGTGTATCGCCGCCACGCCTACGACTACGGGCTCATTCGGCTCGCCTAGCCGGTGAGCTGATTCGGTTGGCCTGACAGGTTCCGGCAGTGCCACGTCGCTACCATGGGTTGAGCTCTATCAGATCCAACCCATTTGGAAAGCCTGAGGAATAGCGTGCTGGATAAGTTGCTCCGTCTCGGCGAAGGCCGCATGGTCAAGCGCCTCAAGGGGGTGGCTGACTACGTCAACACCCTGTCCGACGACGTGGAGAAGCTCTCCGACGCCGAGCTGCGGGCGAAGACGGACGAATTCAAGAAGCGGGTCGCCGACGGCGCCGATCTCGACGACCTGCTGCCCGAGGCGTTCGCCGTCGCCCGTGAGGCCGCCTGGCGGGTGCTGGACCAGCGGCATTTCGACGTCCAGGTGATGGGCGGCGCGGCACTGCACTTCGGCAACGTCGCCGAGATGAAGACCGGTGAAGGCAAGACCCTGACCTGCGTGCTGCCCGCCTACCTCAACGCGCTGGCGGCGACGGCGTGCACGTCGTCACCGTCAACGACTACCTCGCCAAACGTGACGCCGAATGGATGGGCCGCGTACACCGCTTCCTGGGCTTGGAAGTCGGCGTCATCCTGTCCGGCCTGACGCCCGATGAGCGGCGCGTCGCGTATGGCGCCGACATCACCTACGGCACCAACAACGAGTTCGGCTTCGACTACCTGCGCGACAACATGGCGCACTCGTTGGAGGACCTGGTACAGCGCGGCCACAACTTCGCGGTCGTCGACGAGGTCGACTCGATCCTCATCGACGAGGCCCGCACCCCGCTGATCATCTCCGGGCCCGGCGGACGGGGCGTCGAACTGGTACAGCGAGTTCGCCCGGCTGGCACCGCTGATGGAGAAGGACGTCCACTACGAGGTCGACATCCGCAAGCGCACCATCGGCGTGCACGAGATCGGCGTCGAGTTCGTCGAGGACCAGCTCGGCATCGACAACCTCTACGAGGCCGCCAACTCGCCGCTGGTCAGCTACCTCAACAACTCGCATCAAGGCCAAGGAGCTGTTCACGCGCGACAAGGACTACATCGTGCGCGACGGCGAGGTGGTCATCGTCGACGAGTTCACCGGCCGCGTGCTGGTGGGACGGCGCTACAACGAGGGCATGCACCAGGCCATCGAGGCCAAGGAGCACGTCGAGATCAAGGCCGAGAACCAGACGCTGGCCACCATCACGTTGCAGAACTACTTCCGCCTGTACGACAAGCTCGCCGGCATGACGGGCACCGCCCAGACCGAGGCGGCCGAGCTGCACGAGATCTACAAGCTCGGCGTGGTCAGCATCCCGACGAACAAGTCGATGGTCCGTGCCGACCAGTCCGACCTGATCTACAAGACCGAAGAGGCCAAGTACATCGCGGTCGTCGACGACGTCAGCGAGCGGTACGAGAAGGGCCAGCCGGTGCTGATCGGCACCACCAGCGTCGAGCGCTCGGAGTATCTGTCGCGCCAGTTCACCAAGCGCCGCATCCCGCACAACGTGCTGAACGCCAAGTACCACGAGCAAGAGGCGAACATCATCGCCGAGGCCGGACGGCTGCGCGCGATCACGGTGGCCACCAACATGGCCGGCCGCGGCACCGACATCGTGCTCGGCGGCAACGTCGACTTCCTGGTCGACAAGCGGCTGCGCGACCAGGGCCTCGATCCGGTGGAGACGCCCGAGGACTACGAAACGGCGTGGCACAAGCTCCTACCCCAGGTGAAGGCCGAAGCAGCCGACGAAGCCAAGGACGTGATCGAGGTCGGCGGGCTGTACGTGCTCGGCACCGAGCGGCACGAATCCCGGCGCATCGACAACCAGCTGCGCGGTCGCTCGGGCCGCCAGGGTGACCCCGGCGAGTCCCGGTTCTACCTCTCGCTGGGTGACGAGCTGATGCGGCGCTTCAACGGCGCCACCCTGGAATCGCTGCTGACCCGGCTGAACCTGCCCGACGATGTGCCGATCGAGGCGAAGATGGTCAGCCGCGCGATCAAGAGCGCGCAGACGCAGGTCGAGCAGCAGAACTTCGAGGTCCGCAAGAACGTCCTCAAGTACGACGAGGTGATGAACAAGCAGCGCATGGTCATCTACGACGAGCGTCGTCGGATTCTGGAGGGCGAGAACCTCGCCGACCAGGCCCACAAGATGCTCGATCGACGTCGTCACCGCCTACGTGAACGGAGCGACCGCCGAGGGCTACTCCGAGGACTGGGATCTGGAGCAGCTCTGGACGGCGCTGCGGCAGCTCTACCCGGTCGGCATCGACCATCACGACCTCATCGACTCCGACGCCGTCGGCGAGCCCGGAGAGCTGACCCGCGAAGAGTTGCTCGACGCGTTGGTCGAAGACGCGGAGCGGGCTTATGCCGACCGCGAGAAGGAGCTCGAGGAGATCGCCGGTGAGGGGGCGATGCGCCAGCTGGAACGCAACGTGTTGCTCAACGTGGTCGACCGCAAATGGCGCGAGCACCTCTACGAGATGGACTACCTCAAGGAGGGCATCGGGCTGCGGGCGATGGCGCAGCGCGACCCGCTGGTCGAGTACCAGCGCGAGGGCTACGACATGTTCATCGGCATGCTCGAGGGCATGAAGGAGGAGTCGGTCGGCTTCCTGTTCAACGTGTCGGTCGAAGCCGCGCCCGCGCCGACCGTGGCGCCGGTCGCCACGCCGCAGGGGCTCGCCGAGTTCGCGCAGGCCGCCGCCGCCAAGGCCCAGGAGGGCGGCCAGGGTGGATTGGCCACCAAGGAGCGCCCGGCACCGGCAGGAGCTGGATCGCCGGCACCGCCGGCGGGTTGCGCGCCAAGGGAATTGACAACGAGCCACCGCCGATGACCTACAGCGGTCCGTCGGAGGACGGCTCGGCGGAGGTCAAGCGCACCGGCGGCGGCCGGCATGCTGGCGGCGACCGGCAGGCACCACCCGCCAGGAACGGCGGGAGGCCGCGCGCCAGCAGGCCCGCGAAACCAAACGCCGCGGCTAGGGCGTGAGCAAGGCGGCGATGCGTTCCAACGTGGCGCGCATGCCGTCCTCCGCCTGCCTGGGCATCGAGCCCATCTTCGAGCATCGGCCGTTGCCGGTCTGCTGAGACGTCCCATGTCTCACGCACCAGCGTGCCGCCCGTCGACCGGGCTCGAGTTCGTAGCGCCAGATCCGGCCGCCGATCAGCCCGAGCGGTCCCATCGTGGTCTTCCAGGCGATGCGACGGTCGGCTTCGAACTCGATGACGGTGTTGGTGGTGCGGTACGGCAGGAACAGCGTTTCGGGACGGCCTCGCATCGACATGCCGAACTTGGAACCCAGTGTCAATGGCTGCGAGCGCTCCGCCGAACGGTCCACCGTCCCGGAGCCGTCGAAACTGGAATGCTTTCCGGCGTCGGCGATCAACGCGAAAATCTGCTCGGCCGGTGCGTCGATGACCCGTTCCACGCTGATGGTGTTTCCCTGCACGCGCCCACCATAGCCGTCGCGTCAGCGAGTCAACCGACCTGCAGGGCGACGATGCGCCAGCGCTCTCCGTCGAGTTCGATACGCGCCGCGAGCGCACGCACGCGCGGCCCGCTGGTGTAGGTCCCGAACACCTCGGCCTGACGAGCCTTCGGCGCCGTCGACCATGCGCAGCCGCATCCGGCAGAGCTTGGCGACCGTGCGCACACTCTGCGACCTGCCGGCCCCAGTGTGCGATGACCGGCTCAGCTCGATCACCGTGTCGATCAGCGCCGGCGCCAGCAGCGGCCGCAGCTGCGCGACGGGCCTGCGCCGGTCGATCACCTCGAGCACCCGGCGCAACGCAGCGTCGGCGAAGGTGACCGCGGCACGCGGTGGATCCGCTTCCCGAACAGCGGCACGGTGCAGTCCCGCTCGTGGCCGGAGTGGGCGACGGTCGCGCTGACGCGTCGGCGCAACACCGGCGTCGACCGGCACACGGACATGCCGACCGGCGGCGGCTCGTAGTCGACCACGGGTGAAACCAAAGAGGGTAGGCCCCGGCGCGGGGGTCCGGGATGTTGTCATGATGCTCTCCGGCGATCGACGGGGAATGGACGGCATCTGCCGGAGAGTTGCAGACCCGTTCATGATCGCACGGTTTGCAGGGGGTTCGACGCACCCGTGATGCGCGGCGACAGGATCTGTCGCTACCGTTGGACATGAAACCACCGCGGCACGAAGAACCGCGTAGTCAACGAGGGGGCGTCGCGGCGATGGTGACCAGGTTGTCGGCCTCCGACGCGGCGTTCTTCCACTTGGAGAACACGTCGACGCCGATGTACGTGGGCTCGTTGTCGATCCTGCGCAAGCCACGCAACGGCCTGAGCTACGAGACCCTGCTCGCGACCGTGGAACAACGGCTCCCGCAGATTCCGCGCTACCGCCAGAAGGTTCGCGAAGTGACGCTCGGTCTGGCCCGGCCGGTGTGGGTCGACGACCCCGACTTCGACATCACGTACCACATCCGCCGGTCGGCCCTGCCCTCTCCGGGCAGTGACGGTCAGCTGCATGAACTGATCGCACGGCTGGGCTCCCGCCCGCTCGACAAGTCGAGACCGCTGTGGGAGATGTATCTGATCGAGGGTCTGGCCAAGAACCGGATCGCGATCTACACCAAGTCCCATCAGGCGCTGGTCAACGGCATGACGGCGTTGGAGATCGGGCATGTCATCGCCGACCGCACGCAGAAGCGTCCGGAGTTCGGCGAGGACATCTGGATTCCGGCGCGCGAGCCCAGCGACCGCCGGCTGCTGTTCGGTGCGGTCGGTGAGTGGGTGACCCGTCCCGCCGAACAACTCGGCGAGCTGCGCTCGGCGGTCACCGGCGTCGCCACCAACGCCGGTCAGCTGGCGGACGTCGGGCGCCGGTTCGTCGACGTGGCCCGTACTTTCGCCCGCGGCACGGCGCCCAACAGTCCGCTGAACACCACGGTGTCACGTAACCGGCGGTTCGCCGTGGCCGGCGGGAGCCTGGAGGATTTCCGCCTGGTGCGGGCCCGGTACGACTGTGACGTCAACGACGTCGTGCTCGCTGTGGTGGCGGGTGCGCTGCGAAACTGGCTGTTGTCGCGCGGCGAGCCGGTGACGGCGATGACGACGATGCGCGCCATGGCTCCGATGTCGGTGTATCCCGACGCCGACCTCGACACGACGGGACCCGGGCAGGCGATCAGCGAGGTGTCGCCGTTTCTGGTGGATCTGCCGGTGGGGGAGGGCAACGCGGTGGTCCGGCTGTCGCAGATCGCGCACGCCACCGAATCCCATTCCACCGCTGCCAGCCTGGTAGATGCCAGGACCATCGTCACGTTGTCGGGCTTCGCGCCACCGACGTTGCACGCCATGGGAATTCGCGTCGCGACGGACTTCTCGGCGCGGCAGTTCAACCTCTTGATCACCAACGTGCCGGGCGCGCAGAAGCAGATGTATGTCGCGGGCACCAAGCTGCTCGAGACGTACTCGGTGCCACCGCTGCTGCACAACCAGGTCCTGGCCATCGGCGTCACCTCGTACAACGGCATGCTCTACTTCGGCATCAACGCCGACCGCGACGCGATGAGCGACGTCGACGTGCTGCCGAGCCTGCTGCGCGAATCGCTGGAAGAACTGCTGGAGGCCGCGCGGTGAGCCAGCGGGACTGGCCGATCTTGATTGAGATGCGCTCGCGCGGGGAATGGCTCACCGGTGACCCTTGGCGCCGAGAACCGAAAAACGCACACTTCCGTCCGACGGGCTCTCTCGTCGCCTACTGACGAGGTCATTCCGCATCCAGTCCTCGATGTACCCGTCGAAGAAGCCGCCTACACGCGCTCGCGGGGAGTGGACTGGGTCGTATTCGGCGTCACCGCCGTCATCGCCGTCGGGTTTCTGGTGTGGGGCTTCGTCAGCACCCCGTCGCTGGCCAACGCCTCAGGCAGTGCACTGACGTGGGTCATGGACAACACGGGTTGGTTGTTCGTGCTGACCGGGTCGGGGTTCGTGGTCTTCGTGCTCTGGCTTGCGCTCGGCCGATACGGCACGATCCCGCTGGGCCGCGACGACGAGGAGCCCGAGTTCAACGGCGTCTCCTGGATCGCCATGATGTTTTCCGCCGGCATGGGCATCGGTCTGATGTTCTTCGGCGTCGCCGAGCCCCTGACGCACTTCACCACCCCGCCTCCAGGCACCGGCGCCGCGGGCAACCCCGAGGCCGTGCAGAACGCGATGGCCACCACGCTGTTCCACTGGACGCTGCATCCATGGGCCATCTACGCCGTCGTCGGCCTGGCGATCGCCTACGGCGTGTACCGCAAAGGCCGGCTTCAGCTGATCAGCGCGGCGTTCGAGCCGCTGCTGGGGCCACGGGCGAACGGTCCGTGGGGCAAGGTCATCGACATGCTGGCGATCTTCGCCACCTTGTTCGGGTCCGCTGCATCACTTGGGTTGGGGGCGTTGCAGATTCGCAGTGGCCTGCAGATCGTGGCAGGCATCGGCGAGACCGGCAACACGATCCTGATTGTGATCATCACCGTGCTCACCGTCGCCTTCGTGCTGTCCGCTGTTTCGGGAATCGCGCGGGGCATCCAGTGGCTGTCGAACATCAACATGGTGCTGGCCCTGGTGCTGGCGTTGTTCGTATTCGTCGTCGGCCCAACGGTTTTCATCCTCAACCTGATGCCGACCGCAATCGCCAGCTATCTGGGCGACATCGCGATGATGTCCGCGCGCACCGGCGCCGAGGGCGCCGACGTCAACACCTGGTTGCAGTCGTGGACGATCTTCTACTGGGCGTGGTGGGTGTCCTGGACGCCGTTCGTCGGCATGTTCATCGCGCGGATCTCGCGCGGGCGCACCATCCGGCAGTTCGTCGCCGGCGTACTGCTGGTGCCGAGCGTGGTCTCGCTGGTGTGGTTCGCGGTGTTCGGCGGAGCGGCGATCAAGGTCCAACAGGAAGGTGTCGACCTCGCGGGCGAGGGCAGCATCGAGGCGCAGCTGTTCGGGCTGCTCGACCAATACCCGATCGCGGTGATCGCGAGCGTCCTGGTGATGGTGCTGGTCGCCATCTTCTTTGTCTCCGGGGCGGACGCGGCCTCGATCGTGATGGGTTCGCTGTCCGAACGGGGAACGATCAAGCCGGGCAGGGGCACCGTCATCTTCTGGGGCGTCGCGATGGGCGCGGTGGCGGCGGTGATGCTGCTGGTCGGCGGGGAGGATGCGCTGAAGGGCCTGCAGACCATCACCATCATCGCGGCCCTGCCATTCCTGGTCGTCATGATCGGCCTGGCGGTGTCGTTGGTGAAGGATCTGCGCAACGATCCGAAGGTGGTTCGGCGCCAGTATGCGTCCGAAGCGGTCAACAACGCCGTCGTCTCGGGTGTCACCCAACACGGTGACGACTTCGTGATCGCGGTGGAGAAAGATCCGCACAGCGACGGCTGAGCTCGATTACCGGCAAAAGAACGCTAACCTTCCCGCGTGCGTGTGTACGTCCCAGCGACCCTGGCCATGCTGCAGCAGCTCGTCGCCGACCAGATGCTGCACGCCCGCAGTGGAACGGCGTTCGCGGTGACGCCGACTCTGCGCGAGGCTTACGCCCAGGGCGACGACGACGAACTGGCCGAAGTGGCGCTGCGCGAGGCGGCGTTGGCGTCGCTGCGGCTACTCGCCGGGGAAGGCACGTCGACCATGCCGCCGCGGCGGGCGGTGGTCGTGGCCGAAGTCGACGATCTGACGCCCCGGCCCGATCTCGACGACGCGGTGGTGCGATTGTCCGGTCCGATCGCGCTCGGCCGACGTGATCGCCGCATACGTCGACAACGCCGATGCGGAGGCCGCCGTGCTAGCCGCGATCGAAGCGGTCGACGAGGCCGACCTCGGTGACGAAGACGCGGAGTTTGTGGTCGGCGACGCCCAGGACCACGACCTGGCCTGGTACGCGTCGCAGGAGCTGCCGTTCCTGCTCGAGCTGCTCTGAGGGCCTGCTCGAAATCTGGTGCAGAGTGTGACCGAATCGACGGTGAACGACTGTATACGCAGCCGTAAGTTACGGTACCGTAGGTTGCGTGGCCAAGAACAACATCAAGGTCTCGGCCAACGTCGCCGACACGGCGCGGGCGGGCGTCGTCGGTGAGAAGCATCCGGCCTGGCACGCGCTGCGCACTGTCGCCGCGCGAATCACCACGCCGCTGCTGCCCGACGACTATCTGAAGCTCGCGAACCCGCTGTGGTCGGCGCGGGAACTGCGTGGTCGCGTCGTGGAAGTCCGCCGCGAGACCGAGGATTCGGCGACCCTGGTCATCAAGCCGGGGTGGGGTTTCTCCTTCAACTATCAGCCCGGCCAGTACATCGGCATCGGGCTGCTGGTCGACGGACGCTGGCGGTGGCGGTCCTACTCGCTGACCTCGAGTCCGGTCACGACCGGTGCCGCTGGGCCGGCGGTATCAAGATCGGGCCGCACCATCACGATCACGGTCAAAGCCATGCCCGAGGGGTTCCTGTCGACTCACCTGGTCGGCGGGGTGGCGCCCGGCACGATCGTGCGATTGGCCGCGCCGCAGGGCAACTTCGTCATGCCGGACCCCGCACCGCCGAAGGTGTTGTTCATCACCGGCGGCTCGGGCATCACACCGGTGATGTCGATGCTGCGGACGCTGACCCGTCGCGGGCAGATCACCGACGTCGTCCACTTGCATTCGGCGCCAACGGAATCCGACGTGCTTTTCGCGACAGAGCTGGCGGACCTGGAACGCGGGCATGACGGCTACCAGCTGCGGCTGCGTGCCACCCGGACCGACGGCCGCCTGGACCTGTCGCGCCTCGATGACGAGGTGCCCGACTGGCGCGAGCGCCAGGTGTGGGCATGCGGACCCGAGGGCATGCTCGACACCGCCGAGCGCGCGCTGGTCGGCCGCCGGCATCGCCGACCTGCTGCACCTGGAGCGTTTCGCCGTGTCGAAGGCGGCAGCGCACGGGCAGGGCGGCACCGTGGAGTTCGCGCGAAGCGGCAAGACCATGACGGTGGACGCCGCGACGCCGTTGATGGATGCCGGCGAGACCGCCGGTGTGCGGATGCCGTTCGGCTGCCGGATGGGCATCTGCCAATCCTGTGTCGTGGGCCTGCTCGACGGGCACGTCCGCGACCTGCGGACGGGAGCCGAACACGAACCTGGCACCCGAATTCAGACCTGTATTTCCGCAGCTTCGGGCGATTGCGTACTCGACATATAAGGTTTACTGGCCAGTAACCTACGGGTACGTAGGTTACGATAACGTAGGTACTCGAGAGGAGGGTTTTGACGATGGCGATCACCGACGTCCCCGAATTTGCACACCTGTCCGAAGCGGACATCGAGAGTCTGGCTGTTGAGCTGGATTCCATCCGCCAGGACATCGAAGACTCCCGTGGCGAGCGCGACTCGCGCTACATCCGCCGCACCATTGCCGCCCAGCGCGCCCTCGAGTTGGCGGGCCGGCTCACGCTGGCCGCCAGTTCGCGTCGCTCGGCGTGGTGGGCGGGCACCGTCACCCTGGGCGTGGCCAAGATCATCGAGAACATGGAGATCGGCCACAACGTCATGCACGGCCAGTGGGACTGGATGAACGATCCCGAGATTCACTCCTCGACGTGGGAGTGGGACATGAGCGGGTCGTCCAAGCACTGGCGCTTCACCCACAACTTCATGCATCACAAGTACACCAACATCCTGGGCATGGACGACGACGTGGGCTACGGCGTCATCCGGGTCACGCGCGACGCGAAGTGGAAGCCGTTCAACCTCTACGGCAACCTGCTGTTCAACACCCTGCTGGCCATCGGCTTCGAATGGGGTGTCGGGCTGCAGCACCTGGAGCTGGGCAAGATCGCCAAGGGCGGCGACGACCGTGCCGCAACGATGAAGCGCGTGCGCGAGTTCGGTGTGAAGGCGGGCCATCAGGTCGCCAAGGATTACGTGATGTGGCCGGCGTTGACGTCGCTGTCGCCGGGTGCGACCTTCATGTCAACGCTGAAAGCCAACGCGGTCGCCAACGTCATCCGCAACGTGTGGGCCAACGCCGTGATCTTCTGCGGCCACTTCCCCGACGGCGCAGAGAAATTCACCAAGACCGACATGGTCGGCGAGACCAAGGGCCAGTGGTACCTGCGCCAGATGCTGGGCAGTGCCAACTTCGAAGCGGGTCCTGCGCTGCGCTTCATGAGCGGCAACCTGTCCCATCAGATCGAGCATCACCTGTACCCGGATCTGCCGAGCAACCGGTACGAGGAGATCTCGATCCGGGTGCGCCAGTTGTGCGACAAGTACGACCTGCCGTACACGACGGGCAACTTCCTAGTGCAGTACGGCAAGACGTGGCGCACCATCGCAAAGCTGTCGCTGCCGGACAAGTATCTGACCGACACCCGCGACGACGCGCCGGAGACCCGCAGCGAGCGGATGTTCGACGAGCTCGCGCCGGAGCAGCGACGTGGGCTGAAGTCGGCCATCGCCGCGGTGCGTGCACGACGCCGTGAAAAGCGCCTGCCAGCCGCCTGACCTGACGACCGAGAAAGCCCTCCCCGCGCGGGGAGGGCTTTTTCGTGTGCCGATCCGCTAGCCCTCCCGCATCGCCGCCAGCAGACGCCGGGCGGCGGCCACCCGGCCGGCGGCGGGTCCCGTCAGGGTGTCGAGCACACATTCAGGATCGGCGGGCGCGCCCATATGGCCGCAACCTCTTGGGCAGTCTTTGATCGCCTCGGCAAGGTCGGAGAAGGCAAGCATCACATCGTCGGGTTCGATGTGCGCCAGGCCGAACGAGCGGATTCCCGGAGTGTCGACCACCCAGCCACCGACACTCAACGGCAGTGCCACCGATTGCGTCGATGTATGCCTGCCCCTGCCGATGCCGGTCACCTCGCCGATGGCCCGATGGGCGTCCGGGACAAGGCGATTCACCAGAGTCGACTTGCCGACGCCGGAATGCCCCAGCAGCACGGTCACCTTTCCCGTCAGCAGGGGAGCCACGGCGTCGAGTGGATCGTCACGCCCGGCGGTGATGACCGTGAGGTCGAGGTCGGTGAACTCGGCGGCAAAAGTTTCGGCGGGCGCGAGATCGCTCTTGGTCAGGCACAGAATGGGTTCGAGTCCGCCGGCATATGCGGCGATCAGCGCGCGCTGCACCAGGCCGGTGCGCGGCGGGGGGTCGGCGAGAGCGACGACGATCAGCAGCTGATCGGCATTGGCGACGACCACGCGTTCGGTGGGGTCGGTGTCATCGGCGGTGCGCCGCAACACGGTTCGCCGCTCATCGCGTCGCACTATGCGTGCCAACGTGTCGCGCTTGACCCGAGACATCGCCGACGATGCCGACGTTGTCGCCGACGACGATCGGCGTGCGTCCCAGTTCCCGTGCCCGCATGGCGGTGACGAGGCGGTCCGGATCGCGCGTCGAGCGCGCAGCCCCACCGGCCGCGGTCGACGGTCACCACCATGGCGTCGTGGGCGTCGGCGTGGTCTGGCCTGTTCTTGGTACGCGGTCGTGAACCCTTGCCGGGTCGGACCCGGACGTCGGACTCGTCGTACTCGCGAGGGCTCAATCGCCGGCCAGCATGTCGGCCCACATCTGCGGGAAGTCGGGCAGCGTCTTGGCGGTGGTGCCGATGTCCTCGACCTCGACACCGGTCGACCCGCAACCCGACGATGGCACCGGCGGTCGCCATCCGGTGATCGGCGTAGGACCGCCACAGCCCGGCGTGCAGCGGTCGCGCGGTGATCAGCAGACCGTCAGGCGTCTGGACGCACTGCCCGCCGAGACCGTTGATCTCGGCGGAAAGTGCGGCCAGCCGGTCGGTTTCGTGGCCGCGAAGATGTGCGACGCCACGCAGCTGCGACACCGAACCCGTCGGCGCAAGGGCGGCCAGCGCAGCCACCGCAGGTGTCAGCTCACCCACCTCGTGGAGGTCGACGTCGATGCCGACGTGGGACGGGGGGCCCTGCACCTCGAGATAGGAATCACCGTGGCGGACAACCGAACCCACATTCTTCAGAATGCTCAGGATGGTGTCGGCTGGCTGCACGCTGGCCGGCGGCCATCCGGCGATGCGTACGGCTCCACCGGTGACCACCGCGGCCGCCAGGAACGGCACCGCGTTGGAGAGGTCGGGTTCGATGACCCAGTGCCTGGCCGCGATCGTGCCGGGGGAGACGTGCCACCGGTTGGCGCGGCTGTCGTCGACGTGCGACGCCGGCGTCGCGCAGCATGGCCACCGTCATCGCCACATGCGGGGCCGAGGGCACCGACTCGCCGGTGTGCACGATCGTCAACCCGTTCGTGAAGGCGGCACCGGAGAGCAGCAGTCCGGAGACGAACTGCGAAGACGACGATGCGTCGATCTCGACGGTCCCGCCTGCCACCGATCCGGATCCGTGGACGGCGAACGGAATCGCGTCACCGTCGATATCGACGCCGAGACCGCGAAGCGCCTCGAGCAGCGGTGCGATGGGTCGCGAGCGCGCCTGTTCGTCGCCGTCGAACGTGACGGTCGTGGTGCTGAGCGCCGCCACCGGTGGCACGAACCGAAGGACGGTACCCGCCAGACCGCAGTCGATGCGGGCGCCCGCCTGCGGGTCGATCGCGCCGCTGAGCGTCAGCTCGGTGTCTGTTCCCTCGACGGTGACGCCGAGAGCCGCGACCGCGCCGATCATCAGGTCGGTGTCGCGGCTGCGCAGCGCACCACTGATCGTTGACGTACCGTCCCGCGTCGCCAGCGCGGCCAGCACCAAGGCGCGGTTGGTCAGTGATTTCGACCCCGGCACGGTGACCGTGGCATGCACCGGACGCGACGTCGACGGTGCCTGCCAGGTGCTCACGGCTCTATCCTGCCTTGTCGGTTCGGCGTGCCACCATGGGATATATGTGTGGACGATTCGCGGTGACCACCGACCCGGCGCTGTTGGCCGAGAAGATCAAGGCGATTGACGAGACCACGGCGGCCATCAAAGAGGGCGCTGCCGAGAACGGGGCCAACTACAACGTCGCGCCGACGACGACGATCAGCAGCGTGGTCAAACGCCACAGCGAGCCGGACGACGAGTCGACCCGCCGGGTGCGGTCGATGCGCTGGGGGCTGATACCGCCGTGGGCGAAGACCACCGAGGACGGGGGCCCGGACACCAAGGGGCCGCTGCTGATCAACGCGCGTTCCGAGAAGCTGACCACCTCGCCCGTCTTCCGGAATTCGGCGAAGAACAAGCGGTGCCTGGTGCCGATGGACGGCTGGTACGAGTGGCGGCCCAACGGTGAGCTGGCGTCGGGCAAGAAAGCGCCGAAGACGCCGTTCTACATGTACGGCGGCGACGGTGAACCGCTGTTCATGGCGGGGCTGTGGTCGACGTGGCGGCCGAAAGATGCACCCAAGGACTCCCCACCGCTGGTGAGTTGCACGATCATCACCACCGACGCCGCGGGTCCGCTGGCCGACATCCACGACCGAATGCCCCTGACAATCAGCGAGCGCGACTGGGACCGCTGGTTGGACCCGGACGCGCCGATCGACGAGGGACTGCTGCGCGGTCATGGCGACCTCGATCGGATACGAGATCCGTGAGGTGTCCCGATTGGTCAACAGCATCCGGAACAACGGCCCGGAGTTGATCGAGCCGGCCGAGCCGGAACCGGAACAGGCCACGCTGCTGTAGGGCGTGACATCCGGTCAGAAACTCGGGTGTTCCGGCTGAAACGGGCGCTCGCAATGCGAATGGCCATTAACATATGGGCATGCTCACCGCTGCAAGGAAGGTTCTCAGCTTCGAGATGACCATCGCCGAATGGATCGGCACGGCGGCCATTCTCGCGGTTCCCTATGTCATCGTCGGCATGGTGTGGACGGCCATCGGAGGCGACTACGCAGGCGATCACCTCGGCGGGCAGGGGCATTCCCGGATTCTGTCGATACTGGGGTCGATCGTGTCGTGGCCGGTGCTGCTGGTCTCGACGGTCTGCATGACATGACCGCTGCACACTGCCGCATCACCATCCGCAGGCGCACAGCCCGATGGGACACCGAACCGGTCACCGCGGCGGACGCGTTGGACTTCTGGTCGTTCGCGGCCGGGGCGGCCAATGTGATCATGCAGCTGTCGCGGCCCGGGGTGGGCCACGGCGTGGTCGAGAGCAAGGTGGACTCGGGCAATCTGCTGAAGCATCCGTGGAAGCGGGCCAGGACGACGTTCCAGTACATCGCCGTGGCGGTCCTCGGAACGCCGCAGGATCGGGCGGCGTTCCGCGAGGCGGTCAACACTGCGCATCGCCACGTCAAGTCCGGGCCGGATAGTCCGGTGCGCTACAACGCCTTTGACCGCGACCTTCAGATGTGGGTTGCGGCGTGCCTGTTTGTCGGGCTCGAAGACACGTATCAGTTGCTGCGCGGTGAGATGACCGCCGAACAGTCCGAGCAGTTCTACCGGTCGGCTTGGAGGTTGGGGACGACGCTCCAGGTGAGCGAGGATCAATGGCCGCCCACCCGTGCGGAATTCGATTCCTATTGGGTCGAGGCGTGCGGGCACGTTTCGATGGACGATCGTGTCCGTGACTATCTGGGCGACCTACTGGACCTGCGCATGATCAATCCCATTTTGGGCCTGCCTTTCCGGCCGCTGCTCAAGTTCCTCACCGTCGGATTCCTTGCACCGGTCTTCCGTGATGCCATGGGCGTGCAATGGAGCGATTTCAGGCAGAGCTTGTTCGAAAGGCTTTTCCAGTTGGTCGCTTTCGCGAACCGATTCCTGCCGGTCTTCATCCGCCAGGGCGGCAGCTACGTGCTGCTGGCAGATGTTCGACGCCGGGTCCGTCGGCAACGCGCGTTGGTCTGAGCATGCTGCGCCGGGTGCTCAGCCGTCGGGTGAGTGTCGAAGCGATGATCGAGTTCGCGATGTGGCTGGCCATTCCCTATCTGCTCATCGGGTTTGTGTGGGCCTTCTTCGACGCCGAGCAGGTCCAGCTGTTCGAGACCGCGTTGCAAACCCGGCTGCCCGCCGGCTCGGAAATTCTGGCCTACGTGCAGACCGCGGCGATGTGGCCTCACCTGATGTTAGGTGCCGACATCTGCGTGGCCTGAAGAACGCAGGGTGAGCGGGCGCTCGCGGTCAGCGCCGGCGAGCAGTGACCACGACATACGGTGCGTCGAAGCGCACACCAGCGTCGTCACTGTGCGCTGCCATGGCCGCCTCGAACGCCGCCCGCAGTTGCTCGCGCGCTGCGGAATCGATCTGGCCGAACACGACACATGCTTTGGTGATTCGTTGGTCACGAAGTTCACCGCCGAGTCCACCGACGCGAATTCCCATGTGTGCATGCCATTTTCGATGGACACATCGACGAACCCGTCAGACAAGCGGGCGGTGATCGTCTCGGGGTCGCCCATTGGTCGGGGGTGTAAGGCGAGGCCGGAGGTGGACCGAGGACCTCGACGATGGGAGTGAAGAGGGTTGGCCTTGTTGGGCGCCCACGATGAGAACGCCAGAGTCCCGCCCGCCTTCAGCAGGCGTTCCAACTCGGCGACCTGCGCCGTCGGCTCGACGAAGATGGTTCCCATGTTGGAGACGACGGCGTCGAACGAGTGCGTCGGGCAGCCCGGTGGCCGACGCATCAGCGGTCAGCCAGGTGATGGCTAGGTCCGATGCCGTGGCCTTCTCCCTGGCGATCGCGATCAGATCAGGCGTGATGTCCACCGCGGTCACGCGCGCACCGCGCGCCGCGGCGGCCAATGCCGCGCTGCCCGTTCCGCAGGCGAGGTCGACCAGCGCGGTGTGGCGCAGCGGGGAGCGTCGGTCGGCGGCGTCGACGACCTGCCGCGGCGATCGACGCGATGCGCTCGCCCACGACTCGTAGCGGCCGATCGACCAGATCATCGGCGACGACATGCGTCCAGCGTGCCACGATGGCGCGGTGAGCTTCCAGGTGATCGCACCGCCGCTGCCGCGGCCGGTGCTGTTCGATCAGTTCTGGGGCGATCTCACATTCGTGCACTGGCCGGTGGAGCCGCAGCGCGTCGCGCACCTGTTCCCGGTGGGCACCCGCCCGGATGTGTTCTCCGACGGCCTCACCTATGCGGCGCTGGTGCCGTTCGTGATGCGCCACACCGCGCTGGGCACCTCGTTGCGGCTGCCGTACTTCGGAAGCTTCGCCGAGACCAACATCCGTCTGTACTCGATCGACGACGCCGGCCGCCACGGCGTGCTCTTCAGATCGCTGGAAACGACGCGACTGGCCGTGGTCGGGATTCACCCGAGCCGCGATGGGCGTTCCGTACACCTGGGCGAAGATGCGCGTCACCCGGGGCGACGACGAGATCTCGTATTCCAGCGTGCGGCGCTGGCCCGCCAGCGGGACTGCGCAGCACGCTGCGAGTGCGGATCGGCGACGAGGTGACCCCCACGCCGCTGGAGGTATGGCTCACGGCGCGTTGGGGCGCACACACCCGTAAGGCCGGGCGGACGTGGTGGGTGCCCAACGAACATTGCGAGTGGCCGCTGCGCGAGGCCCAGATCCTCGACTTGGACGATGATCTGCTCGCCGCGGGCGGAGTGGACCTCGCGGGCGAACGCATGCGCGCGCTGTTCTCGCCGGGCGTGCACGCGCGGTTCGGGCGGCCGTCAAAGGTGGACTGACCGAAGCGGGTAATCCCATATGCACCCAAAGCGCTTTCGTGAGTGTGAGGCTTCATTCATGACAAGCGGGGTGAAGTGCCAGGCGGCGGTGCTGCGGGGAGTCGGCGAGGAATGGGCGATCGAGGAGATCACCCTCGACCCGCCGCGCGAGGGTGAAGTGCTGGTGAAGATGGCGGTGGCCGGGGTCTGCCACTCCGACGACCACTACGCCACCGGCGACGGAGTCATGTCACCGGAGCTCACGGCGATGGTGGAGGCCACCGGTGGGTCGGCTCCGGAGTACTTCCCGCTGCTCGGCGGGCACGAAGGCGCGGGCGTCGTCGAAGAAGTCGGCCCGGGGGTGCGGTCGGTACAGCCCGGCGACCGCGTCGCGACCTCCTTCATCCCCGCGTGCGGCTGCTGTCGGTGGTGCGTGTCCGGCATGACCTACCTGTGCGACGCCGGCGCGATGATGTTCGCCAAGGAGATGACGACCGACGGCACCCGTCGGCGCCACCTCGGCGACGAGGATCTGACCGCGATGACACAGCTCGGCACGTTCTCGGAGTACATGCGTCGTCGCCGAAGAGTCCGTCATCAAGATCGACGACTCGATTCCGTTCGAGGCCGCCTCCCTGGTGTCCTGTGGCGTGACCACGGGCTGGGGATCGGCGACGGTCGGCGTCGGAACGCAAGTCGGCGACACCGTGGTGATCGTCGGCACCGGCGGGGTGGGAATCAACGCTGTGCAGGGTGCCCGTGCCGCGGGCGCCGACGCCGTGGTCGCCGTGGATCCCGTTGAGTTCAAACGTGATACGGCCAAGTTCTTCGGCGCGACCGATACCAGCCCCTCCATGGAAGAGGCCTTCCTCTTGGTGAAGGAGATCACCAACGGTGTGATGGCCGACCGGGTCGTGCTGACGCCGAGCGTGCTTCACGCAGAACTGCTGGCGCCCGCGATGATGCTGACGCGCAAAGGGGGCACCTGCCTGATGACCGCGGTGCCGAAGCTCGAACTGAACATGGTTCCGCTGTTGCTCGTCGACATGCTCCAGGGCTGCAAGACAGCTCAAGGGGCTGCTGTACGGCGGGATGAATCCCCGCGCGAGCATGCCGATGCTGCTGTCGATGTACCGCAGCGGCAACCTCAAACTCGACGAGCTCGTGACGAAGCGTTACCGCCTCGATCAGATCAACGACGCCATCACCGACATGCGCGAAGGCCGAAACATCCGCGGCATCATCGAATTCGACTAGGGCCCGGTGTATCCAGGCGGGTTCGGGGTGTCGACCCACAGATCGACGCCGAGCTCGGCACCGGGGATGCAGTCGTACACCGACAGGTCGGTGACGCCGGACTCCAGCAGTACGTCCTCGCACAGCAGGCTGTTGCCGGTGTATTCGCGGGCCGGCTTGTTGAGGATCACGTACGCGGCATCGGAGTAGACCTCGGGCTTGCGGGCGCGGCCCATGGCCTCGTCGCCGCCGAGCAGGTTCTGCACCGCGGCGGTGGCCACCATCGTGCGGGGCCACAGCGTGTTGGAGGCGATGCCCGCATCGCGCAGCTCCTCGGCTATTCCCAAGGCGCACAACGACATTCCGTACTTGGCCATCATGTAGGCCGTGGGCTTCAGCCACTTGGGCTCCAGCCGGACCGGCGGCGACAGCGTCAGAATGTGGGGGTTGTCCCGGCCCATCATGTGCGGGATGCACGCCTGCGACACCGAATACGTGCCGCGCACCTGGATTCCGTTCATCAGGTCGAACCGCTTGAGCGGAACCTCGGTGACCGAACCCAGGTTGATCGCCGACGCGTTGTTGACGCAGATATCGATACCGCCGAACTGCGCGACGGCCTGGCTCCACCGCCGAGACGACCGAGTCGCCGTCGCGGATGTCGCCGACGATCGGCAGCGCCTGCCCGCCTGCCTCCTCGATCTCCTTGGCCGCGGTATAGACGGTGCCCTCGAGCTTGGGATGCGGCTCTGCCGTCTTGGCGATCAGCGCGATGTTCGCGCCGTCGGCGGCCGCGCGCTTGGCGATCGCCAGCCCGATACCGCGGCTGGCGCCGGAGATGAACATGGTCTTCCCTGAGAGCGACATGGCCTCACCCTAGATACTCGCACGCGATATATTTCGGCGACGAGAATTCAGGCGCGGATGGCGGCGGTGATTGCGTTGGTCAGCGCGATCAGGTCCCGTGGATGCAAGCGCGACGTCCCAGCCGCGCTTGCCCGCGCTGCACAGCACGCGGTCCCAGCGCAGCGCGGACTCGTCGACGACCGTGGGCAGCGGCCTGCGTTGACCGAACGGCGAAATCCCGCCGATCACGTAGCCGCTCGAGCGTTCGGCGGCCGCGCGCTCGGCCATCGTGGCCTTGGGCACGCCCAGCGCGGCGGCCGCGGCCTTGAGCGAGAGCTTGGCGGGCACCGGCGAGCACCGCGACGCCGAGGCCCTTCGGCAGGGCGACCACCAGCGTCTTGAACACCTGCTCGGCGTCGACGCCCTCATCGCGGGCCAGCGCCTCTGCGGCCTCCTCGCCGAACGACTCGTTGCGGGGATCGTGGTGGTACTGCAGCACCTCGTGTGGCACCCCGGCGGCCAGCAGGGCCGCGATCGCAGGAGTTGCCGCGCGCGCCACGGGCTCAGCGTAGTGCGGGAACAAGCCCGCCCGGTGGCGCTGTTATTGACGGCAGTGAGGCTGCCAGCAGCGGCGGTCGGAAAAGAAGTCGGTCTCAACCTCTACGATCGAAGGAAGGGGTGCAAGGTGCCAGCACTTGCCATGGAGCGTCCGGTGGACTTGCCGGGCCTGTTTGGTGGCGCCGCGACAGAAGGGACGGTGCTTCCCGCGATGACCGACATCGACGGGTCGCGCCATCCGGCGCCAGATCGGACGAGTCGGAGACGACGCCGAGCTGACCGCCCGGTTCGAGCGCGACGCGATTCCGCTGCTCGACCAGCTCTACGGCGGCGCGCTGCGCATGACGCGCAACCCCGCAGACGCCGAGGATCTGCTGCAGGAAACCATGGTGAAGGCCTACGCAGGCTTCCGCTCGTTCCGCGAGGGCACCAACCTCAAGGCGTGGCTGTACCGCATCCTGACCAACACCTACATCAACAGCTACCGCAAGAAGCAGCGCCAGCCCGCCGAATATCCGACCGACGAGATCACCGACTGGCAGCTCGCCGCCAACGCCGAGCACACCTCCACCGGATTGCGCTCGGCCGAGGTCGAGGCGATGGAGGCGCTTCCGGACAACGAGATCAAGGAAGCGCTGCAGGCGCTGCCGGAGGAGTTCCGGATGGCGGTGTACTACGCCGACGTAGAAGGCTTCCCGTACAAGGAGATCGCCGAGATCATGGATACCCCGATTGGCACCGTCATGTCCCGGCTGCACCGGGGCAGGCGTCAGCTTCGTGAATTGCTCGCCGATGTCGCCCGCGACCGCGGATTCATCCGAGGCCAGCAGGTCGAGGCGCCCGAGGAGGTCTCGTCATGAGCTCGACTCCTGGCGACGAGCGCTGGCAGCCCGCCGATCGGTCCCGTCGACCCTGAGCACCCCGAGTGTGCTGCGGTGATCGCCGAGGTGTGGACGCTGCTCGACGGCGAATGCACCGCCGAAACCCGCGACAAGCTGCGCCATCACCTCGAAGAGTGCCCGGCCTGCCTGCGCCATTACGGCGTTGAGGAGCGGGTCAAGACGCTGATCGCCAAGAAATGCAGCGGCGAGAAGGCGCCTGACAGCCTGCGTGAGCGGCTGCGCATCGAGATCAGCCGCACCACCATCATTCGGCGCGGCTGAGACCGGACAGGGCCGGCTTAGCGGCCCACTGACTTCGAGCCGCGTTGGGCCGCTTGCCGTGGTTGGCCTTGGAGTGCTTACGGTCGCGCTTCTTACGGCCACGCTTGGCCATGGTCGTCCTCCAGTTCGTTACAGGGGATTGTGGGGCCCGCATCCAGCGGGCGCTCGCATCTATTCTCTCATGGCCTGGCGGCACCGCTGTCGGGCCGGTGGTGTGGTTCGATATGACCGTCAGGCACGCGGTAGCCGGGTGCCGACGACATAGGACTCCGAAGGGGTGAAGATGGCCGAGGATGTTCGCGCGGAGATCGTGGCCAGTGTGCTCGAGGTCGTGGTTCACGAGGGCGATCAGATCGGTGAGGGCGACACCCTGGTGCTGCTGGAGTCGATGAAGATGGAGATCCCGGTGCTCGCCGAAGTGGCAGGCACCGTCAGCAAGGTGAGCGTGTCCGTCGGCGACGTCATCCAGGCCGGCGACCTCATCGCCGTGATCAGCTGACCACGGGTCCGCCGCCCACCGACAGTGAGGCCCGATGTCCACCCTCGGTGACCTGCTCGCCGAGCACACCGTCCTGCCCGGCAATGCGGTCGACCACCTGCATGCGGTGGTCGGGCGAGTGGCAGCTGCTCGCCGACCTGTCCTTCGCCGACTTTCTGATGTGGGTGCGCCGCGACGATGGCGCGCTGGTCTGCGTGGCCCAGGTGCGCCCGAATACCTCCCCGACGGTGCTGCTCGCCGACGCCGTGGGCACCCTCAACCAGGGCCACGAGATGCCGGTGGTGACCGATGCGTTCAACTCGGGCGCCATCGCCAGGCAAAACCCAGCGGGACAACAGGATTCACTCGGTCTCAACGTGGAGGCTGTTCCCGTGCGCTACAACAACAAAGTGGTTGCGGTTCTGACGCATCAGACCGCGCTCGCCGGACGCAACGCGAGTCCGCTGGAAAGCGCTTACCTTGACTGCGCAGGCGACCTACTGCTGATGCTGTCCGAAGGCACCTTCCCGAATGTCGGTGACGTCGCGATGTCGCGGTCGAGCCCGCGCGTCGGCGATGGTTTCATCCGCCTCAACGGAACCGGCATCGTCACGTTCGCCAGCCCCAACGCCATCTCGGCCTACCACCGGATGGGCCTGGCGGCCGAGTTGGAGGGCCACAACCTGGTCACGGTCACCCGGCCGCTGATCTCCGACCCGTTCGAGGCGCAGGAACTGGCCGACCACGTCCGCGACTCGCTGGCGGGCGGTTCGAGCATGCGCATGGAGGTCGACGCGGGCGGCGCCGCGGTGCTGCTTCGCACGCTGCCACTTGTGGTGCACGGCAACGCTGTCGGTGCCGGGGTGCTGATCCGCGACGTGACCGAGGTCAAGCGCCGCGACCGCGCGCTGCTGTCCAAGGACGCGACGATTCGCGAGATCCACCATCGCGTGAAGAACAATCTGCAGACCGTCGCGGCGCTATTGCGCCTCCAGGCGCGCCGCACGAACAACGCCGAGGGTCGCGAGGCGCTGATCGAGTCGGTGCGCCGGGTTTCGTCGATCGCGTTGGTACACGACGCGTTGTCGATGTCGGTGGACGAGGAGGTCAACCTCGATGAGGTGGTCGACCGGATCATCCCGATCATGAATGACGTTGCGGCCCCTGTGAATATCGGACACCCCGATCCGCATCAACCGCGTCGGCGAACTGGGCGTGCTCGACGCCGACCGGGCCACGGCGCTGATCATGGTGATCACCGAACTGGTTCAGAACGCCATCGAGCACGCCTTCGACACCTCCACCCAACAGGGCTGCGTGACGATTCGCGCCGAGCGTTCGGCGCGCTGGCTCGACGTGGTGGTCCACGACGACGGTCGCGGACTGCCTGAGGGCTTCAGCCTGGAGAAGTCCGACCGGCTCGGTCTGCAGATCGTGCGGACGCTGGTTTCGGCGGAGCTGGACGGCTCGCTGGGCATGCACGAGGTGTCGACCGGCGGTACGGATGTGGTTCTGCGGGTGCCGATCGGACGGCGTGCCCGGCTCGCCCAATAACTTCTGTCGTCTTATGAGAAATGGCATCCTCTGACGCCATTTTGTGAATTCGGATCTGCAAAAAGATACGGCCCCGACATTTCGTCGGGGCCGTAATCGTTCTGATGCGGGTGGCGAGGTTAGACCCCGCTGCGGGCCTTGGTGCGGGCGTTACGCCGCTTCAGGGCGCGCCGCTCGTCCTCGCTCATGCCGCCCCACACGCCTGCGTCCTGTCCGGACTCCAATGCCCAGGTGAGGCACTCAGTGGTCACCGGACAGCGGTTGCAGACAAGCTTCGCGTCAGCGATCTGAGCAAGCGCGGGTCCGCTGTTTCCCACCGGGAAGAACAGTTCCGGATCCTCGTCGCGACAGACCGCCTTGTGGCGCCAATCCATAGCTCTAACTCCTTATCGTGTGCGCAGCACAGCGCACTAGCGTTTCGTCGGCTGTTAACGCGTGCACACGAAATGTTTCTGCACTGTTGCATCCGAGTTTTTCACAGGCTGAACAGATGTCAATACTCGATGAGTTAACAAGTGGGCAACCTCACTAGCGGGGCCGGTTACCAAACCCCGTATTCGTTTGTACTACACTCAACCAACCTGCGCCCTCAGTTGATCGATCCGCCGGATCGTTATGCAGGTCAGGGCCCATTCTGCGGGTGGTGCAACCACGCCAAAGCGCATCCGGAACCGCGGTAAACGTCATGTCGTCCCGCAGGCCGAGGTAGTCGCCGTCGATCTGACAGGCCACCGGTGTGGCACTCGTCACCCGCAGCTGCGCCAGGTCGTCGTCGCGGACCAGATGGTCGGCTTCGATTCGCGGCCGTCTCGCCAGCATCTTGCGCACCAGCCGCAGATTCGCCCACACGTTCATGCTGGTGATCGCGAAGACGCCCAGGCCGGTCTCGAAGGTGGTCGTCGGATTGGTCCACACGGGCCTGGCGTTGGCATAGGTCCACGGGCTGGAGTTCGACACGAAGACGAAATGCACGCCTTCGACGGGTTCACGATCGGGCATGTGCAGCGTCAACGTGGGATCCCTGCGCGCGCTGGACAGCATTTCGCGGATCGCCACGCGGATGTAGCGCGAGGCCGTGACCTTGCGGCCCTTGGCGCGCTGGGCCTCGACGGCGGCGACGACGTCGCCGTCCACCCCCATACCCGCGGTGAACACCGCCCAGCGTTCGCCGCAGTCCATCAGTCCGATGCGCCGCCAGGTCTTGCGCCGCCGGTAGGCGGACAACAGGTCGATGAGCTGGTTGGTCGCCTCGATGGGGTCCGGGCTGATCCCCAGCGCACGGGCGAAGACGTTGGCCGAGCCGCCGGGCACGACGCCGACCGCCGGCGTCCCCACCCGCGGTCCGCCAACCTCCATGATTCCGTTGACCACCTCGTTCACCGTGCCGTCGCCACCGTGCACGATCAGCACGTCCACGCCTTCGGCGGCCGCGTCGCGGCCGATCTCCACTGCATGGCCGCGGTGATCGGTGTGGATGACGGTCAGCTTGACCCGGCTCTCGAGCGCGTGGGCCAGCAGATCACGCGTCGCCGGGGTCGTCGACGTCGCATTCGGGTTCACGATCAGCACGGCGCGCACAGAGGACGACCCTATCTAAAGGGGCAAACCGAACCTCTACGCTCGAGGTCGTGACCGTTCCCTCACCGGCAACCGTGCGTCAGGCAGCCATCGTGGTGTCGCTGGAAGGGCTTGCGGGCGTGATCGCGGCGGTCTGGTACGTGGTGAGCGGGGTGCTCGGAACCGACGAGCCAGGTATGAACAAGTTCGGCACCGCAGGGTGGTTCGCGGTCATGGGCTCGGCGGTTCTGGCCGCGGGTTGGGCGCTGTGGACGGGCCGGCGGTGGGGTCGCGGCTTGGCGGTGTTCGCCCAGCTGATCCTGTTGGGGGTGGCCTGGTACGTCGGCGTCCGGATCGGGCCAGTGGCTGGCCGGTGTCGCCGTTGCGGTCGTGGTGCTGGCCGTATTGGCCCTGCTGTTCAGCCCGTCAGCGCTGCAGTGGGCGGCGGCTCAGGATTCCGGCCGCCGAAGATGCGAGCGCCGACAACTCCGGGCCAGACACCCGGTAGGTGATCCAGTCGTCCTGCTGCTTGCCGCCGACGGCGTCGTAGAGGGCGATCGCGTTGACGTTCCAGTCCAGCACGGCCCACTCCAGCCGGGCGCCGTCGGCGTCGATGCATTGGCGCGCGAGTGCGGACAGTAGCTTTCGAGCCAGTCCCAGCCTGCGAAACTCGGGCCGCACGAACAGATCTTCGAGATAGATGCCGGCCACGCCCTCCCAGGTGGAGAAGGTGCGGTACCAGATCGCGCACGCGGCGGCCTTGCCGTCCACCTCCGCGATATGCGCCCAAGCGGTCGGGACATCGGAGAACAACGCGGCGGTCAACCGCTCTTCGGTGAGCGTGCACTGGTCGGCGGAATGCTCGAACTCCGCAAGTTCGTACACCATTGCGGTCAGTTCGGTCTCGTCGCCCGGTCGGGCGAGGCGGATGAGTTCGGTCATGTCTCGACGCCCAGGGCCGCGAACATCGTCTTGAATTTCGTTGTGGTCTCGTCGACTTCGTCGTCGGGCTCGGATTCCGCGACGATCCCGCCGCCGGCATAGGCGTATGCGGTACGGCGATCGGCCGACAGCTGTGCGCAACGGATGGACACCACCCAGCGGCCGTCGCCACGCTGATCGCACCAGCCCACCGCGCCCGCGTAAAACCCGCGGTCGCCTTCCAGTTCGTTGATCAGGGTCGGACGCCGCGTCCGTCGGCACGCCGCCCACCGCAGGCGTCGGATGCAGTGCGACCGCCAAATCCAATGCGGTAGTGGAGTTTTCGCGCAGGCGACCGCTGATCGGGGTGTAGAGGTGCCACACGGCAGCCGTCTTGTTCAGCTTCGGTTCGGCCGAGATCTCCAGTTCGGCGCACAGCGGTTCCAGCGCCGCTCGCACCGCGTCGACGACGAGCTGGTGTTCGTGCCGGTTCTTTGCCGACGCCGCCAACGCCGCGCCGCTCGCCTCGTCGGCTGCGGCGTCGGGCAGTCGCGGTGCGGACCCGGCGAACGGTGCACAGAACATGCGGTCGCCCTGCCGCGCCACCAACAGCTCCGGGCTTGCGCCGACGAGAGCGGTCCCCGAGTACCCTCCGCCGGCCGCGGTCAGATCGGCGAGAAAGGCATTGGCCGCAGGGTCCTGGGCGAGCAGGCGGTTGCAGGATCGTGCGCGCATCCAGCGGGCCGTCGGCGACCAGCCGCAACGCGCGGGCCAGCACCACCTTGTGCAGCCCGCTCGCCGGATCGCGCAGGCGCTCCAGCGCGGAGGCGATGCGGGACCGGTGCTCGCTCGGGCTCGGGCAGTGTCTCGGCGATGTGCACCGACGGAAGCGTGCGCAACGGCCACTCCGGCAACGCGTCGAGGAACTGTACCGCCTGCGGGCGGATGAGCGCCGCCGGCTTGGACATGTCAAATGGCAAGGCGCCCAAAATGATTGGGGCACTATGCGATGCCAGGGCCGCCCTCGCTTCGGCGACTTTCGGAAACGCGGTGTGCACGCCCTCGGCGATGACGGCGCCGCCGCCGGAGGCGAGGACGAACGACGGTTCGCGGGTCATGCCGGCAGGCACGGGTGGCGATGGCCCGTCAGTCCCAGTGCGCTGATCTGGCGCACGCCGTGCTCGTGTCCGCACACCGCGATCGACGCGGCCACCATCGCGAACCTGATGCCCTCGGAGATCGTCGAAGCTGCACCCAGCGCGTCACCACCGCCCGGGAGAAGTGGCCGTGGCCGACGAACAGGACGTCGCGTGACTCCATGTGCTCCAGCGCGTACTCGATGGCGCGGTCGGCTCGGTCGCTGACCTGCTGCGGTGATTCACCACCCGGGCATCCGTGCGTCCACACCAGCCAGTCGGGCACGGTCTGTCGGATCTCCTGGGTGGTCAGGCCCTCGTAGTCGCCGTAATCCCATTCGGCAAGAAGGGGAGACACCTCGTCGACCGTCAGATCCGGCGAGCTCGGCGGTGACGAGCGCACGCTGCCGCGGGCTGGACACGACCAACGGGTTGTCGAGGCTCAGCACGGCCAGCGCGTCGGAGGCCAGCTTCGCCTGTTCGCGGCCCGTGCTCGGTGAGATCGAGTTCGGTGCGGCCGGTGTGCCGGCCCGAGAGTGACCACTCCGTTTCGCCATGGCGAAGCAGTAGCAGCCGGTGCTGCTCGACACTCACTCTGGCGATTCTGCCCCACGTCCGGTCCTGGCGTTCGTGCGACGTGCCAGGATGAAAGCGTGACGCGGGTACTTGCGGTCGCCAATCAAAAGGGTGGGGTCGCCAAAACTACGACGGTGGCGTCGTTGGGTGCGGCGATGGTGGAGAAGGGCCGGCGGGTGCTGCTCGTCGATCTCGATCCGCAAGGGTGTTTGACGTTTTCGCTGGGCCAGGACCCCGACAAGCTGCCGATGTCGATCCACGAGGTGCTGCTCGGAGAGGTCGAGACCGGAGGCTGCGCTGGTCGAGACGTCGGAGGGGATGACGCTGCTGCCCGCCAACATCGACCTGGCCGGCGCCGAGGCGATGTTGTTGATGCGGGCCGGCCGCGAATACGCCCTCAAGCGCGCGCTGGCCAAGGTGGACGACCGAGTTCGACGTCGTGATCATCGACTGCCCGCCCTCGCTGGGCGTGCTCACGCTCAACGGGCTGACGGCGGCCGACGACGTGATCGTGCCGCTGCAGTGCGAGACCCTGGCGCACCGCGGCGTCGGCCAGTTCCTGCGCACCATCAACGACGTCCAGCAGATCACCAACGGTGACCTGACCCTGCTCGGCGCACTGCCGACGCTGTACGACTCGCGCACCACCCACAGTCGCGACGTGCTTCTCGACGTCGCCGATCGATATGACCTGCCGGTGCTTGCACCGCCGATTCCTCGCACGGTGCGGTTCGCCGAGGCCACCGCGTCGGGAGCTTCGGTGCTGGCGGGTCGCAAGAACAAGGGCGCGAGTGCGTATCGGGAGCTGGCGGACGCGCTGCTCAAGCACTGGAAGAGCGGCAAGGCGCTGGCGACCTACACGCCCGACGTCTAGCGATTTCGGTGCGCGACAGTCGCACAGCGCGTTTGCGCACCCAAATCGCAACTAGCCGAGCGCCACCAGTTCGTCGCCCCGCTGCTCAACCACCGTCGAGCCCGCCACCGCGGGCACGACTGCGGTCCGTGCTCGGCGGTCTCGGCACCGGGATGTGGCGATCGCCCTTGCCGCTGTCCGGGTCGAATACGTCGTAACCGCCCGGTGACCGGGACCAGCAGCCGCCCGGCCATCTCGGTTGCGGGTCCAAGCGGAATGTTGGCGCCCGTCGGCGCGACCGTGTACTTGTACTGAAGTTCCGTTGGCGGAGAACACCATTAGGCTGTCGCCCGGTCCACCAGGTGAACAGGTCGCCGGCGCGCGACATCGTCGCGTTCGTGCGACGCCGGCTTGGGCAGGGGCGTGGTCTGCGATCGTCGCGCCGGTTTCGTCGACGATGTTCACGACCGGTTTCGGTGTCGGCACGTAGACCGCGGTCGTGGTGTCGGAGACGGCCACGACCTGGGCGTCGGAATCCACGCTCACACCGGATTGCGGCACGTACTTCAGTTCGGGCGTGTCCTCTTCGTCGGCCGGCCGCAAGCAGGGTGAGGCGCAGATCCTCCTGATTCGGGCAGGCCTCGAGCACCGAGACGGCGGAAGAGCTGGCCGCGGCCGACGTCAGCCGGCACAGCGGCGACGCAGGAGTGCCGGGCTTGATCTTGGCGTCCAGGGAGCCGTAACTGAGCATTCTGACCATGTCAGACCGCCACAGCTCGAGCCGGCTGTCCCCGGCCGACAGACACCGCGGTGCCGTCCGATGACAGCCGTCACCTCGGGGTCTGCGTAGGCAGTGCGGGCCGGACCGCGCCTGCCTGTCTTGGCGTCGATCGTGCTGACCTGACCGCAGCCGCGGCTGTCGGGATACACCGCGACGGCGTACTGGTACACCCAGCTGACACCGCACAGTTCGAGGTTGGTTCGCGCCGTAGCTCCACACCGGGCTGCCGGAGACCGGGTCGCGGCCCTCGACGGTGTGGCCGTCACCGGTGACCACGCTGGCGGCCACCACCAGAGGTGCCCTGGTCTTCGGGCTGTGCGCGGTCCACAACTGCCGCAGCGACGAGGGCACCGCCTTGGCGGTGGCCAACGGCGGAACCGCGGTCGGCGCGGGCCGGCTGATCGTCGCCCTGGCGTCGCTCGTCAACCAGACGAGACCGGCCGTGACGGCGATGACCGCGGCGATCGCGATTGCCGCCACCACGTCGGCACGCGTGCGGCGTTCGGGTTTGACCATCGGGCGGTCGGAGCCTCGCTAGCCCGCGCTGGCCGCGGCCTTGCGCGGACGACGACGCCGCCTGCGCTTCGGTGCACCGTCGGTGCTCGCCTCGGTTTCGGGTGAGGCCTGATCGGTCGGCCCCACTGTGGAGTGTGCGGTGGCCGGCTCCCCGGCGCGGGTGCGCCTGCGCGTGCGGTCGCGGTTCCGGGCGGGACGGTCGGCCAGACTTCTCCGCCGGCGGGCGCTTGGCCTGCGTCTTACGTGGTCCGCCGATGGTGCCCTTGGCGTCGGCGGGGATGTTCAGCTCTTCGTAGAGGTGCGGCGAGCTGGAGTACGTCTCGGCCGGATCGGGGGTGTTGAGGCCGAGCGCCTTGTCGATCATCGTCCAGCGGGGCAGCTCGTCCCAGTCGACCAGCGTGACCGCGATACCGGTCTTGCCCGCGCGGCCGGTACGGCCGATGCGGTGCACGTAGGCCTGATCGTCCTCGGGGATCTGGTAGTTGATGACGTGGGTGATGTCGTCGATGTCGATGCCGCGCGCGGCGACGTCGGTGGCGACGAGCACGTCGACCTCACCGGTGCGGAACGCCTTGAGCGACTTCTCGCGGGCGCCCTGGCCGAGATCGCCGTGCACTGCGCCGACCTTGAACCCGCGCTCGGCGAGTTCGTCAGACACCTTCTGTGCGGTGCGCTTGGTCCTGGTGAAGACCATCGTCGCGCCGCGTCCCTCGGCCTGCAGAATGCGGGCGACCATCTCGACCTTGTCCAGCGCGTGGGCGCGGTAGGCGAACTGCTCGGTGGTGTCGTGGGTGGCCGCCGAATGCGGGGCCTCGGCCCGGATGTGGGTCGGCTGGTTCATGAACGTGCGCGCCAGCGTGATGATCGGGTCCGGCATGGTCGCCGAGAACAGCATTGCCTGGCGATCGGTGGGGATCTGCGCGCAGGATGCGCTCGATGTCGGGCAGGAAGCCGAGGTCGAGCATCTCGTCCGCCTCGTCGAGCACCAGCATCGAGAGCCCGCCGAGTTGCAGGTGACCCTGCTGAGCGAGGTCGAGCAGCCGGCCCGGGGTGCCGACGACCACGTCGACGCCCTTCTGCAGCGCCTCGATCTGCGGCTCGTATGGCCTGCCGCCGTAGATGGACGTGACGGTCAGCTTGCGGTCGCCGGCGGTGAGGTATTTCGCCGCGATCTCGAGGTCGCTGTACACCTGCAGGCAGAGCTCGCGGGTGGGGACGACGACCAGTGCGCGCGGGATGCCGGACAGCTCACGTTCGGGGTCGGTGGTGATCCGCTGCAGCAGCGGCACACCGAACGCAAGTGTCTTGCCCATACCGGTGCGGGCCTGACCGATGAGGTCATCGCCGGCCAGCGCCATCGGCATGGTCAGTTCTTGGATAGCAAACGGGTGTTCCTTGCCGTCCTCGGACAGTGCACGCACGATTTCGTCGCGGACTCCGAGCTCAGCAAAGGTGGGATTAAGATGTGTCATACGCGGAGGCTTAGCCTTTCAATTGTCGATTCCTCATGGCGTCCACGCGCGCACGAGTTCGACGAAGCTTTGCCGGGGCCCTGCACTGAGGTAGGCGGGCCGACTGCGTGCACGCACATTTCTTAGGTAGCGGCCTGGTCAATTTCGACCATTACTCGATTGCCGCTGCCTACCTCCATGATAGCTGGCCGGGTTCGTCCCAAGGGCGCGCGCCGGTCGACGATTAGAGTTGGGCCATGACTTCGACACCACCTGCGGCCTCCTCCGAGCAGATGACCGCCTCGGTCAGCTCGGGCGTGTCGGCCGACCATCCCGGTGTCAACGAGCTGTTCGCCCTGCTGGCATACGGCGAGGTGGCGGCGTTCTATCGGCTGACCGACGAAGCGCGAATGGCGCCCAACCTGCGTGGCCGCATCAACATGGCCAGCATGGCCGCGGCGGAGATGAACCATTACGAGGTGCTGCGCGACTCGCTGGAGCGCAGGGGCGTCGACGTGGTGCCTGCGATGACGAAATACGCCTCGGCGCTGGAGAACTACCACCGGCTGACCACACCGAGCACGTGGCTGGAGGCGCTCGTCAAGACGTATGTCGGCGACGCGCTGGCCGCCGATTTCTATCTCGAGATCGCGACGTCATTACCCGATGAGGTCGCCGACGTCGTGCGCGCGGTGCTTTCGGAGACCGGCCATTCGCAATTCGTCGTCGCCGAGGTCCAGGCCGCCGTGACGGCGAGTGAGAAACAACGTCACCGGCTGGCGCTGTGGTCGCGCCGGCTGCTCGGCGAAGCGATCACGCAGGCGCAGTACGTGCTGGCCGATCACGACGAACTCGTCGACCTGGTCATGACGAGCGGCGAGGGCCTCACCCAGATGACCGAGTTCTTCGACCGGCTCCAGCGCACCCACATGTCGCGCATGCAGGAGCTGGGCCTGGCCTGATCTGCCCGGTTACTGCGTGCAGGTGGCGATCATCGTGTTGTTGCTCTGAAAGGCGATGAGCGTGCCCGTCGCGTCGTAGATGCCGCAGTTGAGCTGACCGCCCACGCTGGTCGCAGTGATCGACTTGAGCTCGACGCCCGGGTCCAATACGACCGTCTTCGCCCATGGCAGCGCGACGTTGACGTCGGTCTGCAGCGCGCCCTGCTGATCGGTGTAGATGACGGTGACGAGGTCGAGCAGCGGCCGGTTGCCCGTCACCCGGTAGGTGATGGTGCGCGGCGAGGGCGCGGGGACGACCGCCTCCGGGGGTGCGACGGGGACCGCGGCCTGCGGCTGGGGCGTCGCAGTCGCTTCTGCGGTCGGGCTCACCGTGGTGACCGTCTCGGCCGGCAGTGACGGGCCGCGCGGCCGCCGAGGCTGACGTCGCGACCGGGGCCGAGGTGGCGGTCGGGGCCGACGAGGTCCCGGTGGCCGTTACCGAACCGCTGTCGCCGCCGCCGAGGATGATGCCCGTCGTGCCGATGGCGATGAACAGAATCACACCGGCGATACCGGCGATCCACATCCAGCGGCGGTCGATGCTTTCCTCGTCGTACTCGACGATGTCGGCGTACGTCGCCATCGTCCGGGTACTCCTGCAGCCCGTCGTACCCGAATTCGCCAAGGTCTTCGCCGGTGTAGGTGGCAATACGCTCGGTGGGGGTCAGAGAATACGGAGAATCGGCGGTATAAGGCCTGTTCATATGGGGTTCCCAGGTTGTCTCGTTCATGTACCCGGCCGATGTTATCGATGCGCAAGTGACAGATGAGGTTTAGCGCGTGGGTGTGTACGGTCACGGTCGGGACTCGGTTCGGTCGCCGTTTGCATTCGGGCTTCGCTGACCGCGAACTCACCGGCGCGGCGTCATCGCGGTCGCGTCCACTAGCCTTGCCTCAAGGTTGTTTTCTTCGACGTAGGCGTTACGGAAAGGGTTCACAGCGTGGAGGTCAAGATCGGTGTCACGGACAGCCCGCGCGAGCTCGTCTTCAATAGCGCGCAGACACCTACCGAGGTGGAGAAGCTGATCACCGACGCGCTGGGCAAGGATTCGGGCGTGTTGAGCCTGACCGACGAGAAGGGCCGGCGCTTCCTGGTCCAGACGTCGAAGATCACCTATGTCGAGATCGGTGCCGCGGACGTACGCCGCGTCGGTTTCGGTGTGGTCGGCGCCGAGGCCGTCAAGAACGCGTAAGCGGCACGTGTGACAGGCCGCCCCAGGCGAACAGCACCGTGTTTTCCACGGCATCGTCCTTGCTGATCGGCCGATCATTGTTGAGCCAGTACCGCGCCGAGTCGACGCTGATCGCCACCAGGCCGACGGCGATCATCCTGGCGTGGTGTGCCTCCATGCCGGAATCGCGGCTGATCAGGTCGAATACCGCGTCGGTGCATGCTTCGGTGGCCACCTTGACCTGCGCGGCGACCTGAGGCTCGGTCACGTAGTCGTTCTCGAAGATCAGCCGATAGCCCTGGCTGTCGTGCTCGATGAAGTCGAAGAACGCTTGGACCGCGGCGCGTAACCGCTGCCGGTTGTCCGTGGTGGTCCGCAGCGCCTGGCGCACACCGGACACCAGATTCTCGACGTGGCGCTGCAGTACCGCCAGGTACAGCTCCAACTTCGACGAGAAGTGTTGATAGAGAACGGGTTTGCTTACACCGGCCCGATCGGCGATCTCGTCCATACCTGCGGCGTGATACCCGCGATCGACGAAAATCTCGCTAGCAGCGACGAGTAACTGCCCGCGCCGCTCATCACGAGGCAGCCGGTTGCCGCGTCGGCTCAGCCCTTCACCGCTGCCCTGCGCGCCACGCCTCGCGGCGGGGTTGGCGAGTTCGCTCATTACATCCTTTATCTGGCTTCTTCTGGCGCTCGGTTTCGCAACGAGATTACTACCGTTGGCAGAGCCGGCGCGCAAAGTCGTGGTCGCGGCGCGGTCGGCGGGGCGCGATGCGCACTCACCGTCGCGGTGGCGCGCCGGAAGTATCAGCACTCTGGCCTGTGTCATCCTGTGTCGGTGACCTACGACTCGGAGCGTCGCGGGGGTGGCGTACCTGCGCTGCGCAACGAGTGGCGCGAGCCATTGCGCGCGCAGCGCGACCCCTTGGCGAATGACTCCGGCCGGCCCAGGTCCAATCGCGAAGAGCACCGCAATGCCCGCAAGCAGAGCAAGCTGGGCCGTTTCGTGTCGACCTACGGGTGGCGGGCCTACGCGCTGCCCATGCTCGTCGTGTGGACGGCCGTCGCTCTCTACATGACGTTCGCCGGCACCACCGAGACCGAGACCGACCGAACCGGAGGGACCGGTGCAGGGCCCGCCCACGATCGGAGTGGCCAGCACCGCGATCATCGGCGCCCCGCCCAAGGGACTGACCCAGTTCGACGCGAATCTGCCGACCGGGATCCTGCCTGACGGCGGTCCGTTCACCGTGGCCGGCGCCAAGACGTGGCACATCGTTCCGGGTGCGTCGTCCCAGGTTGGTGAGGGCACGGCGAAAGTCTTCACCTACACCGTCGAGGTCGAAAACGGCATCGACACCACGACATTCGGCGGTGACGAGGGGTTCGCCCGGATGGTGAGCGAAACGCTGGCGAATCCGAAGAGCTGGACCCACAATCCGCAATTCGCCTTCACCCGCGTCGACGGAACCGCTCAAGGTGAGCCCGATTTCCGGATCTCGCTCAGCTCGCCGATGACCGTGCGCGAGGGGTGCGGTTACGACATCCCGCTCGAGGCGTCGTGCTACAACCCGGT
The DNA here is from genome assembly GCA_963720345.1 of uncultured Actinomycetota bacterium. Lineage (GTDB taxonomy): Bacteria > Actinomycetota > Actinomycetes > Mycobacteriales > Mycobacteriaceae > Mycobacterium. The sequence goes on along the minus strand of CAVRFN010000033.1, from coordinate 96,741 downwards.
GTACGCCGACGGGCAGCCGCGCGTGTTCATCAACGAGGCGCGCTGGGTGCGTGGAGCGGTGCCGTTTCAGGGCGACGTCGGCTCGTATCGGCAGTATCTGATCAACCACGAGGTCGGCCACGCGATCGGCTATCAGCGGCACGAGGCGTGCGCGGCCAACGGCGAGCTGGCGCCGATCATGATGCAGCAGACGTTCTCCACCAACAACAACGACGCCGCCCGCTTCGACCCGGGCACGATCAATCCGGACGGCAAGACCTGCCGATTCAACCCCTGGCCGTACCCGATCGCCTGAGCATCGATCGTCGCGCGCTGCTGCCTGGGAAGCATGACGATGCGTTCACGCTGTTGTGAAATGTGCCTATTGTTGGGACAGCACAGCCAATCAAGGAGTATTTCGGTGACCACAGCGTTGCCGCCGCTGGTAGAACCGGCGGCAGAACTCACGCGCGAAGAGGTGCAGCGCTACAGCCGTCACCTCATCATCCCGGACCTGGATCTGGACGGGCAGAAGCGGCTCAAGAACGCCAAGGTGCTGGTCATCGGCGCGGGCGGGTTGGGTTCGCCGACCCTGCTGTACCTGGCCGCCGCCGGGGTGGGGACCATCGGGATCGTCGAGTTCGACGTGGTCGACGAATCGAACCTGCAGCGTCAGATCATCCACGGTCAGTCCGACATCGGCCGGTCGAAGGCCGAGAGCGCACGGGACTCCGTTTTGGAGATCAACCCGCTGGTGGAGGTTCGGCTGCATGAGTTCAGGCTGGAGCCGGAGAACGCCGTCGAGCTCTTCGAGCAGTACGACCTGATCCTGGACGGCACCGACAACTTCGCGACCCGGTATCTGGTCAACGACGCCGCAGTGCTGGCCGGCAAGCCGTATGTCTGGGGCTCGATCTACCGCTTCGAGGGTCAGGTCTCGGTGTTCTGGGAGGACGCGCCCGACGGTCTGGGCCTGAACTACCGCGATCTGTATCCCGAGCCGCCGCCGCCGGGCATGGTCCCGTCCTGCGCCGAGGGCGGCGTGCTGGGCATTCTGTGCGCGTCCATCGCGTCGGTGATGGGTACCGAGGCCATCAAGCTGATCACCGGCATCGGTGAGCCGCTGCTGGGCCGGCTGATGGTTTACGACGCGCTCGACATGACGTACCGCACGATCAAGATCCGCAAGGATCCGGTCGACGCCGAAGATCACCGAGCTCATCGACTACGAGGAGTTCTGTGGCGTCCTATCGGACGAGGCCACCCAGGCGGCCGCTCGACTCGACGATCACCCCGCGTGAACTGCGCGAGTTGATAGACACCGGCAAGCCGCTTGCGCTGATCGACGTGCGCGAACCCGTCGAATGGGACATCAACCGCATCGAGGGTGCTGAGCTGATACCCAAGGGCGCATTCGAAACAGGGGAGGCGCTGGCCAAACTGCAGGTCGACCGCACCCCGGTGTTCTACTGCAAGACCGGCGTGCGCTCGGCGGAGGTGCTGGCCATCGTGAAGAAAGCCGGCTTCTCCGACGCGATGCATGTGCAGGGCGGCATCGTCGCCTGGGGAAAGCAACTCGAACCCGACATGGTGATGTACTAACCGCTCGTTTGCCGGACCTGCGCTTACGCTGACGTCATGAGTGTCGAGCGGCCGCCTGATCATGTGCTGGCGGGGTTCGGATTGACCGGTGTCGAGCCGGAACCGCTCGGCTCGAGCTGGGAGGGCGGCTGGCGCTGCGGCGAGGTCGTGCTGTCGATGGTCGCCGATCATGCGCGCGCGGCGTGGTCGGCGAAGGTCCGCGAGACGCTGTTCGTCGACGGTGTGCGGCTGGCCCGGCCGGTGCAGGTCGACCGACGGCCGCTATGTCGTGGCGGGCTGGCGGGCCGACACCTTCGTCGCGGGCACCCCGGAACCGCGTCATGACGAGGTGGTGTCGGCCGCCGTGCGACTGCATGAGGCGACCGCCAAACTCGAGCGTCCGCGATTTCTGACCCAGCCGCCGGTTGCGCCGTGGTCCGACGTCGACGTGTTCATCGCGGCCGACCGGGCCGCGTGGGAGGAACGTCCGCTGCACTCGCTGCCGCAGGGAGCGCGGGTGTCGCCCGGCTCAGCGGACGGGCAGCGGTCGGTCGAGCTGATCGGTCAGCTGGCCGCATTACGCAGGCCGACCAAGAGCCCCAGTCAGCTGGTGCACGGAGATCTCTACGGCACAGTGCTTTTCGCAGGCACGGCCGCGCCGGGAATCACCGACATCACGCCGTACTGGCGGCCTGCCTACCTGGGCCGCCGGGGTGGTGGTCGTCGATTCGTTGTCGTGGGGTGAGGCCGACGACGGGCTCATCGAGCGGTGGAGCCCATTGCCGGAGTGGCCGCAGATGCTGTTGCGCGCGTTGATGTTCCGCCTCGCTGTGCACGCGCTGCATCCACGGTCGACGGCCGCGGCCTTCCCGGGGCTGGCGCGCACGGCCGCGTTGGTGCGCCTGGTTCTCTGACGCGTCGATCGCACGCTTGTTTACCTTCACTCGACGTTCGTGTACAACAACCGTGCGCTCAGAACTCGTGGCGCACTTCGCGCAACGGGATCCGGCCGTCCTCGGCGAGCACGCCTTCGGCCCGCAATAGCTCCAGCTGCTTGGTGGTCAGGTGCGGCGCCGGACGGCCCGACGCGCGAATCACCCGGTGCCACGGCAGATCCGACGAATCGGTGCGCATGATCCAGCCGACGATGCGGGGGCTGGAAAGGCCTGCGGCATCGGCGATGTCGCCGTACGTCGAGACGCGTCCCGGCGGAATCGAGGCGACGAGCGCACGCACGGTCTCGACCTGTTCGTCGGTGACGGCCGCCATCTACCCGAGCGCCTTGCGGATCACCGCCGCCGTCTCGGCGGGCAGCGCTTGGGCGACCATGTGGTCGCAGTCGAAGTCCATCAGTTCGAAAGTCGCGGCGCTCGGAAAGTCCGCTGAGCGAGCTCGTCGGTGACATACGGCGGGTCGGTCCTGGCGGCCCGGACCAATGTCGTGGGGATCGTGCTAGGCGGTAACAGCGCGATTGGGCGGGCCAGCTCGCTCCAGTACGACATCATCGCCGGGATGCTGATCCGCCAACCGGCTTCGGCCGTTGGGCAGATCGACGAGGTGCTCGTCGAGTTCGCGGTCCAGTTCGTCGGCGTCGACGTCGCCCCATGAGCCGTTGGCCTTCTCCGTCGCGCGCCTCGGCGCGGTCGGTGTAGTCCGGCGAGGCCAGCATGTCGTCGGCGATGTCGCGCATCCATCCGCCGTCCAGGCCCACGGCGGGGTCGAGCAGCACCAGGCGGACACCAGATCAGGCCGGGTCGCGGCGAGTTTCAAAGCCACTGCGCCGCCGAACGAATGCCCGACGACCACCGTCGGACCGTCGAGCAGCGCAGCCAGTGCCGCGACATTGGCGTCGATCGTCCACGGCGCAGCCCACGACGAACGTCCATGGCCGAGCAGGTCCGGTGCGGCGACCGCGATTTCGGTCAGATGCCGCGTGGCCAGCGTCTGCCACCGCTTGCCCGTGCCCGGTCAGCCCGTGGATGGCCAGGACCTGTATCGGACCCGGCGGGCCGTAGCGGTGGACGTGCAACGGCATCGATGCTAGGTCCATCGGCGCATTTTCACATCGTCGACAAAACTGAACAAGTTCTAGTTTGGTGGTGTGACCGCACCCGACCAGATCGCCGAGACCGTCCGCACTTACGTCAACGGCCTGGGCAAACTGCGCCCTGAGGAAATCGTCGACCTTTACGCCGGGACGGCATCGTCGAGGATCCGGTCGGCACCGAGCCGCATCGCGGCCGCGATGCACTCTTGAGTTCTACGCCGGCACGGTGGCCGTACCCATGGAGACCGAACTCCTGACACTCAAAGTCGTGCCGGGACAGGCGGCGTTCCACTTCCGCATGAAGGTCTTCATAGACCCGCAGAACCCGCTGATCATTGCGCCGATCGAAATCATGACCTTCGACGACGGCGGCAAGATCACCTCCATGACGGCCTATTGGTCGCCCGACGACACCAACTGAGTTGCCGGACCTGGTTGGTCCGGGTCGCAGCGCACTGACTTGTCGGACCCCCGTGGTGTCATTCCGCCATGTCCGCACCGCACACCGATCTGACGCCGACCGCGCTCACCGAACCCGGATTGCGCGGCGTGGTGCGAGTGATCGGGGGTGCGGGCACCGGCAAGAGCACGCTGCTGATCCAGGCCGCTGCCGCGCACATCGCCGCGGGCGACCGACCCGGAATCGGTTCTGCTGCTGACGGGTTCGGCGCGGCTCGGCACGCAGGCGCGCGCCGCCATCACGTCGGCACTGCTCGCAGCGGGCACCCGCGCGGTCGTCCGCGAACCGTTGGTCCGCACAGTGCACTCGTACGCATTCGCGGTGTTGCGTCTGGCCGCGCAGCGCAAGGGTGATCCGCCGCCGCGGCTGATCACCAGCGCCGAGCAGGACGGCATCATCCGCGAGCTGCTCGCCGGGGACCTCGAAGACGGCGACCGGTCCGCCGTGGCATGGCCGGCGCAGCTGCGGCCCGCGCTGAGCACTGTCGGGTTCGCCACCGAACTGCGTGACCTGTTGGCGCGCTGCACCGAACGCGGTGTGGATCCTGTTGAGCTTCAACGCATCGGGCGGCGTGCGGGCCGACCCGAGTGGCTGGCGGCCGGGCAGTTCGCCCAGGCCTACGAGCAGATCATGCTGTTGCGTTCCGCGGTCGGAATGGCCGCGCCGCAGGCCACGGTGCCCGCGCTGGGCGCCGCCGAACTGGTGGGCGCGGCGTTGGAAGCGTTGGCGACCGACGACGACCTGCTGGCGGCCGAACGCGCGCGCATCAAACTGCTTCTGGTCGACGATGCCCAACATCTGGATCCGCAAGCCGCCCGGCTTGTCCGGGTGTTGTCCGCCGGCGCGGAGCTCACCGTCCTCGCGGGCGATCCCGAACCAGTCGGTGTTCGGTTACCGCGGAGCCGATCCGGCGCTGCTGCGCGGCGACGAGCCGGCGCTTGTCCTGACCGAGTCCCGCCGCTGCGCGCCCGCAGTCGCGCGAGCCATCAGCGGCAGTCGCTCAACGGCTTCCGGGTGCCGATGACGCTCGCCGCGTTGACGGCGCGGACGGGCCGCGGGGCTCGGTGACGGTGCGCATCGCCGCCTCGCCGCACGCCGAGTCCGCGTTGATCGCCGATGCGCTGCGTCGCGCGCATCTGGTCGACGGGGTGCCGTGGTCCCAGATGGCGGTGATCGTGCGGTCGGTGCCGCGACTGGGGTCTGCACTCGCGCGCACCCTGGCCACCGCGGGCGTGCCCGTGGACCTGCCGATGCCCAGTACGCCGCTGGCCGACCAGCCCGCGGTGCAGGCCCTGCTGACGGTTCTCGAAGCGACCGCATCGGCGAACTCGACGGTACGCAGGCGCTTTCACTGCTGACCGGGCCGATCGGCCGGGTCGACCCGGTGTCGCTGCGGCAGCTGCGGCGGGCGCTGCGCCGGCTGGACGGTACTCAGCCGCCCCGCGAACTCGGCGACCTGCTGGTCGATGCGCTGCAACGCGAGCCGGGGAATGCAGATGGGCTCTCCGCCGAACTCGCCCGTCCGCTGCGGACGGGTGCGCGCGGTGCTGGCCGCCGCACGACGCTCCGCGTCCGAGGGCGGGGATCCGCGCTACACGCTCTGGCAGGCATGGCACCGCTCCGGTCTGCAACGACGCTGGCTGGCGGCCAGCGAACGCGGTGGCGCAGCGGGTGCACAAGCCGACCGTGACCTCGATGCCGTCACCGCGTTCTTCGATGTCGCCGAGCAGTATGTGAATCGCACCGCCGGCGCATCGTTGCGCGGTCTCCTCGATCACGTCACCGCGCTCGGCCTACCGTCTGCCTCCCGCGAGGATCGCGCCACATCCGACACCGTGCCGGTGCTGAGCGCGCATGCGGCGCTCGGCGGGAGTGGGAGTTCGTCGTCATCGCCGGGACTGCAGGAAGGGCTGTGGCCCAACATGATCCCCCGCGGTGGCGTACTCGGCACACAGCAGCTGGTGGATGTACTGGACGGGGTGATCGCTCCCAACGACAGGGGAGTGTCGACGCGGGCACCGCTGCTCGCCGAGGAGCGCAGGCTGCTCATCGCGGCGATGGGCCGCGCCCGCAGTCGGCTGCTGGTGACCGCGGTCGACAGCGACTGCGGAGACGAGTCGATGCTGCCGTCGCCGTTCTGCTACGAATTGACCTCGCTGGCCACCGATCCCGACCCCGAGCCCGCGGTTCCGGTGCACGCGCCGCGGGTGCTGGCGCCGACGGCCCTGGTCGGGCGCCTGCGTGCGGTGGTCTGCGCTCCGCGCGGACGACGTCGAGGACAGCGTGCGTGCCTGCGCGGCAACGCAACTGGCGCGTTTGGCGCAGGGGGGCGTACCGGGTGCCGACCCCGGACAGTGGTATGCCTCGACGCCGCTGTCCACCGACGAACCGCTGTGGTGCGGTGACGACCACACCGTGACGCTGTCGCCGTCGACGCTGCAGATGCTGACGGACTGCCCGCTGCGCTGGCTGCTCGAACGCCACGGCGGCAGCGACGCACGCGACGTGCGGTCGGCGATCGGCTCGCTGCTGCACGCCTTGGTCGCCGATCCGGGTAAGACCGAGAACCAGATGCTCAACGAGCTCGAAAAGGTCTGGGAGAAACTGCCGTTCGACGCCGAGTGGCATTCGGACAACGAGCTGGACCGGCACCGGTCGATGTTGTCGACATTCGCGGAGTGGCGCGCGCAGAGCCGCAACGAGCTCACCGAGGTGGGAACCGAGATCGACGTCGCAGGTGAGGTCTGCCGCGCAGACGAGGATGGCCCCGGGGTTCGCGTCCGCGGTCGCCTGGACCGGCTGGAACGCGACAGCGAGGGACGGTTGGTGGTCGTCGATGTCAAGACCGGTAAGAGCCCTGTCACCAAGGACGAAGCTCAGCGACATGCCCAGCTCGCGATGTACCAGTTGGCCATCGCCGAAGGGCTGATGCCGCAGGGGGAGGAGCCCGGCGGCGGTCGGCTGGTGTATCTCGGCAAGACCAGCGGTGGCCGCGCCGCCGAACGCGAACAGGACGCGCTGACGCCGGAATCGCACGCGGCGTGGCGGGAGAAGGTGCAGAGTGCGGCGGCGGCCACCCAGGGTCCGCAATTCGTCGCGCGAATCAACGATGGCTGCGCTCACTGCCCGGTGCGCAGGATGTGCCCGGCCCAGGTGCGTGCAGGAGGTCAGCAGTGAGCCCGCGCTACAGTCCCGACGAACTCGCATCGGCGCTCGGACTGTTCGCCCCCACCGACGAGCAGGCAGCGGTGATCGCCGCGCCGCCGGGGCCAATGGTCGTCATCGCCGGCGCCGGGGCGGGCAAGACGGAGACGATGGCGGCCCGGGTGGTCTGGTTGGTCGCCAACGGCTACGCCGCACCCGGCGAGGTGCTCGGCCTGACGTTCACTCGCAAAGCGGCCGGACAACTGCTGCGCCGTGTCCGCACCAGGCTGGCCCGCCTCGCGGGGTCGGGCCTGGTTCCTGCCGGCCCCGGAATTCCTGACTTCACCGACGATCCCGCCACCGTCAGCACGTACCACGCGTTCGCCGGCAACCTGTTGCGCGAACACGGTCTGCTGCTCCCGGTCGAACCCGATACTCGGCTGCTGAGCGAAACCGAGTTGTGGCAGTTGGCTTTTCGGGTCGTATGCGAGCATCCGCAGCATCTCGACACCGACAAGACCCCGGCCGCTGTGACCGCGATGGTGCTGCGACTGGCCGGGCAGCTGGCCGAACACCTCGTCGACACCGAGCAGTTGCGCGATACCCATGTCGAGCTCGAGCGGCTCGTGCATACCCTGCCCGCGGGCCCCTACCAGCGGGACCGCGGCCCCAGTCAGTGGCTGCTTCGCATGCTGGCCACCCAGACGGAACGCACGCAGCTCGTCCCGCTGATCGATGCGCTGCACCGCAGTATGCGTGAGCAGAAGGCCATGGACTTCGGCATGCAGATGGCTTCGGCCGCGCGGTTGGCGTCGGGCTTCCCGCAGGTCGGCGAGCAGCTGAGAAACCGGTATCGGGTTGTACTTCTCGACGAGTACCAGGACACCGGCCACGCCCAACGGGTCGCGCTGTCGGCACTGTTCGGCGGCGGGGTCGACGACGGGTTGGCCCTGACCGCCGTCGGTGATCCCATTCAGTCGATCTACGGCTGGCGTGGCGCGTCGGCCACCAACCTGCCGCGGTTCACCACCGACTTTCCCCTTTCCGACGGCAGCCCCGCCCCGACGCTGGAGCTTCGCACCAGCTGGCGCAACCCGCCGGGCACGTTGCATCTGGCGAACGCGGTGTCCGCCGAGGCGCGGCGGCGCTCCGTGGCGGTGCGGGAGCTGCGGCCCAAGCCCGACGCGGCCCAGGGCACCGTCAGCTGCGCACTACTGACAGACGTAGTCTCCGAACGCAATTGGGTGGCAGACCATCTCGCGCGGATTTATCACGCAGGCGCGCGGGGACGGCGTCGCGGCGCCGACGGCGGCGGTGCTCGTGCGCCGCAACGCCGATGCCGGACCCATTGCCGATGCGCTCACCGCACGCGGCGTACCGGTCGAAGTCGTGGGACTTGCCGGGTTGCTCGGTGTCCCCGAGGTCGCCGACGTCGTGGCGACGTTGCGAATGGTGGCCGACCCCACCGCAGGCGCCGCTGCCATGCGCGTGCTCACCGGACCGCGCTGGCGGTTGGGCGGGCGTGACGTCGCGGCGCTGTGGCGGCGTGCCGTCGAGCTCGACGACTTCGGCAAGTCGGCGGACGGTGCGGCGGCGGATCGGGTCGTCGCGCAAGCCGCGCCCGACGCCGACACCGCATGCCTGGCGGATGCCGTCGGCGATCCGGGCCCTGCCGCGGCGTACTCCTCGACGGGGTACGCCCGCATCGTGGACCTGGGTCGCGAACTGACCGCGCTGCGTGGTCATCTCACGCACCCGCTGCCTGAACTGGTCGCCGAGGTGCGACGGGTACTCGGAGTGGACACCGAGGTCCGGGCGGCGCGCCGGGTGTCGGCGGGCTGGGCGGGGACTGAGCATCTCGATGCGTTCGCCGATGTGGTGGCTGACTTCGCGAGCCGTCCCGCCGCGACGGTTTCCGGCCTTCTCGCCTACCTTGATGCGGCCGAGCAGGTGGAGAACGGCCTGGCGCCTGCTGAAGTGTCCGTCGCAGACGACCGGGTTCAAATCCTCACCGTGCACGCCGCCAAGGGGTTGGAATGGCGGGTGGTCGCGGTGCCCCATCTCAGCGGCCGGGTGTTTCCGTCGACCGCGTCCGCCAGGACATGGCTTACCGACCCGGGCGACCTGCCTCCGCTGTTGCGGGGTGATCGGGCCACCTTGTCAGAGCACGGTGTACCGGTCCTGGACACCTCGGATGTCAACGATCGAAAGAAACTGTCGGACAAGATCGCTGACCACAAGGACAATCTGGCGCTGCGCCGCATCGACGAGGAGCGACGGCTGTTGTACGTGGCGATCACCCGCGCAGAGGACACGCTGCTGCTGTCCGGTCACCACTGGGGAGCGTCCGAGTCCAAGCCGCGCGGCCCGTCGGCATTTCTCGAAGAGCTCAAGGAGATCATCGAGCGCGCGGATGCTGCGGGCGAGCCCTGCGGTGTCGTCGAGCAGTGGGCCCCCGCTCCGGCCGACGGTGAGCCCAACCCGTTGCGCGACAACGTAGTCGAAGCGGTCTGGCCCGTCGACCCGGCGGGCTCGCGCCGCGACGATGTGGGCCGAGGCGCCGCGCTTGTCGCCAGCGCGATGTCGGGTGAGTCAGGCGATGAACCCGTAGACGGCGACGAGGGATGGGCATCCGATGTCGACGCGCTGCTCGCCGAACGCAACCGATCCCAGCCGACCGCCCGGTCCCGCCGCTGCCGGCGCAGCTGTCGGTCAGCACACTGGTGGAACTCGGCCGCGACCCCGATGCGGTAGCCCAACGGCTGCGTCGCCGGTTGCCCAGCCGACCCGACCCACATGCCTTGCTGGGCACGGCCTTCCATGATTGGGTACAGCGCTTCTATCACGCTGATCGGCTTTTCGATCTCGACGACCTGCCCGGTGCGGTGGATCACGACACCACGGTCACCGACGAACTCGCCGAACTGCAGGCCGCGTTCGCGGTGTCGTCGTGGGCCGCCCGCACCCCGATCGACGTCGAGGTGCCTTTCGACATGGTGATCGGCGGCCGGGTGGTGCGCGGGCGTATCGACGCAGTCTTCGGCGACGACGACGGCGGCGCCACCGTCGTCGACTGGAAGACAGGTGACCCGCCCGGCACGCCGGAAGCCAAGCAGCACGCGGCCGTTCAGCTCGCCGTCTACCGGCTGGCTTGGGCCGCGCTACAGGGCTGTCCGGTCGAATCCGTTCGCGCGTCGTTTCACTATGTGCGCAGCGGGCTGACCGTCAGCCCCGACGATCTACCCGGCAATGACGACCTGCTGGCGCTGCTGGGAACTACCGCGGCTTAGTCGAGCGGTAGATCTTGAGTGCCTCGGTGATCATCGGGATCTGCAGTGGCAGGCGGGCGATCGCCCCGATACGCATCGGGAGTGGCTTGTCTTTCCACAACCGGACCATGTTGACGTTGCCGGGAAACACGCCGATGAACAGGGCGATGGCCGCCAGCGCGCCCAGCCGGCGCGTCTTGGGTGCCAGCAGCAGACCGCCCACTCCCAATTCGGCGACGCCGGAGGCGTAGGTGTAGAAGCGGGCGCTGCCGGGCAGCTCCTCCGGAATGATGTCGTCGAATGGCTTGGGGGCCACAAAATGCAGGACGCCCATGCCGAGCAGGCCGGCGCCCATCAGGTGTGCACGCTTGGGATTGGCGATCTGCTGCAGTTCGGGTACGGGTGTGGTCATGGTTACATAATGGCGTGCGCCCGACTTCCAGCGATGACTGGTCCGGATGGCTAGGGGAAGATTGCGGCGTCGGCTCCGCCGATTCGACCAGTCGTTGGCCGATCAGCCGGTCCACGCGCTGACCGACACGGTGCAGATCCCGACCGAACCGATCAGCCCCGCGCGACGCATCACCACCCGGGTCATCTATGCCCTGATGGCGTTGTTCGCCGCCGTCATGATCGTCTACCTCGACCGCGACGGGTACCGCGACGTGCAGGGCGAACCGCTGTCGTTCCTGGACTGCCTGTACTACGCGACGGTGTCACTGTCGACGACCGGCTACGGCGACATCACGCCTTACACTCCGACCGCCCGACTGGTCAACGTCCTCGTCATCACGCCGCTGCGGGTCGCGTTCCTGATCGTGCTGATCGGTACGACGGTCGAAACGCTGACGACGCAGTCGCGGCAGGTCTACCAAATCCAGCGATGGAGGAACAAGGTGCGCAACCACATCGTCATCGTGGGCTACGGCACGAAGGGCAGGACCGCGGCCGCCGCAATGGTCGGCGACGAGGTGGCGCCCGCCGACATCGTCGTCGTCGACGAGGACCCGGTCGCGCTCGAACGCGCCAAGAGCGCCGGGCCTCGTCACCGTGCGCGGCAGCGCGACCGACTCGGAAATTCTGCGGCTGGCCAGCGCCCAGCACGCCAAGGCGATCATCGTGGCGACCAATCGTGATGACGCCGCGGTCCTGGTCACCCTCACCGCCCGCGAGCTGGCGCCCAATGCCAAGATCATCGCCGCGGTTCGGGAGGCCGAAAATCAACACCTCCTCGAGCAGGCCGGCGCGGACTCGACCGTGGTCACCTCCGAGACCTCCGGCCGGCTGCTGGGCATAGCGGTACAGACCCCGAGCGTTGTCGAGATGATGGAAGACCTTCTCACCCCCGACGCCGGCTTCGCGATCGCCGAACGGGAAGTCAGCCCCAAAGAGGTCGGCGGATCGCCGAGGCACAACACCGACATCGTGCTCGGCGTCGTCCGCGCGGGCAAGCTGCTGCGCGTCGACGACGAGCAGGTCGACGCACTCGAGAACGGCGACCGGCTGCTGTACATCCGCAGTGCGGACGCCGAGCGATGACAGGGATTCCGGCTCCGCAACGTCCCGCTGCTGTCCCGCGTCGGCGCCGACCGGTCCGACACGCTGCGCACAGATGTCGATGCAGCGTTGGCCGGTTGGGCGGATGCCCGGGTGCTGCGTGTCGACCGTCGCAACCAGGTGCTGATCTCCGAGGGCAGGGTGGTGCTCGGGAAGGCCGCCGACCTGGGTGCCAAGCCTCCGGAGAACGCCGTGTTCCTCGGTCGGCTAGCCGACGGCACCCACGTGTGGGGAATCCGCGCGGCGTTGGAGGGGCCCGAAGACCCGCACATCGAAACCGAGGTGCTCGACCTGCGCCGGGCCGGGCCCGATCTTCGACGACGTCAGCGCGCAGCTGGTCGCGACCGCCACGGCACTGCTGAATTGGCACGACAGCGCGCGGTTCAGTGCGATCGATGGCGCGCCGACCAAGCCGATCAAAGGTGGCTGGGCCAGGGTCAACGCGACCGCAGGCCACGAGGAATTTCCCCGCATCGACCCGGCGGTGATCTGCCTCGTCCACGACGGCCATGACCGTGCGGTGCTGGCCCGGCAGACGGTGTGGCCGGAGCGGCTGTTCTCGCTGCTGGCCGGTTTCGTCGAGGCGGGGGAGTCGTTCGAATCGTGTGTCGTCCGCGAGATCGCCGAGGAGATCGGGCTGCACGTCACCGATGTCCAGTACCTGGGCAGTCAGCCGTGGCCGTTTCCGCGGTCGCTGATGGTCGGGTTCCACGCGATCGGTGACCCCGAACAGGAGTTCTCGTTCAACGACGGCGAGATCGCCGAGGCGGCGTGGTTCACCAAGGACGAGGTCCGCGCTGCACTGGCCGACGGTGACTGGAGCAGCGACTCGCCATCAAGGCTTCTGCTGCCCGGATCGATTTCGATCGCCCGCGAAATCATCGAGTCCTGGGCCGCGCTGGATTAGCGGCGCAGCTTCTTCTTGACCTCGGCGCCGCTGGGGTTGGTCAGCGTGCTGCCGTCGGGAAACTTCAGCGTCGGCACCGTCTGATTGCCGCCGTTGGACGAAGCCACGAACTCCGCTGCGGCGGGATCGGCCTCGATGTCGACCTCGGCGAACGCGATGCCCTCGGCCTTCAGAACCTTCTTCAGGCGGGCGCAATAGCCGCACCACGATGTGGTGTACATGGTCAACTCAGCAGCTCATAACGAAGTCAACGTAGTCGATGGTTCGAACATGCCCGCCGGCGTGCCCCGGTTTTGTCGGTCCGCCCTGACAAGATGGTTCGCATGCCGTTAGAGGTCGCGTGCTCAAGCATCATCGACGACCTCGACGACGAGCAGCGCGAGGCCGTTCTCGCCGCGCGCGGTCCGGTGTGCGTGCTCGCCGGCGCGGGCACCGGAAAGACGCGCACCATCACCCGCCGCATCGCCCACCTCGTATCGTCCGGGCACGTCGCACCGGGGCAGGTGCTCGCGGTGACGTTCACTCAGCGGGCCGCCGGTGAGATGCGCGCCCGGCTGCGCGCCCTCGACGACGGGGTGGGCACCGCGTCGGTGCAGGCGATGACGTTTCATGCCGCGGCCCGTCGCCAGTTGGCCTACTTCTGGCCGCGCGTCGTCGGCAACACCGGATGGGAACTTCTCGACACCAAATTCGCGGTCGTCGCACAGTCCGCCAACCGGGCCGGGCTGCAAGCCAGCACCGACGACGTACGTGACCTCGCTGGCGAAATCGAATGGGCCAAGGGATCTTTGATCAGTCCGGAGGCCTATCCCGCCGCCGTCGCCTCGGCGGGCCGTGACATCCCATTCGACGCGGCCAAGGTCGCGGCCGTGTACACGGGGTACGAGACGCTCAAGGCCCGCCGCGACGGGACAACACTGCTGGACTTTGACGATCTGCTGCTGCACACCGCCGCCGCCATCGAGAACGATGCGGCCGTCGCCCAGGAGTTCCGCGACCGGTACCGCTGCTTCGTGGTCGACGAATACCAGGACGTCACACCGCTGCAGCAGCGCGTGCTCGACGCATGGCTCGGTGACCGCGACGACCTCACCGTCGTCGGCGACGCCAACCAGACCATCTATTCGTTCACCGGCGCCACGCCGCAGTATCTTCTGGACTTCTCGCGGCGCTTCCCCGATGCCGCAGTGGTCCGCCTGGAGCGCGACTACCGGTCCACCCCGCAGGTGGTATCGCTGGCCAACCGCGTCATCGCCGCCGCCCGCGGCCGGATGGCCGGCAGCAAGCTGCACTTGGTCGGCCAGCGTGATCCCGGTCCGGCGCCCACATTCGCCGAACACCGCGACGAGGTCGCCGAGGCCGCCTCCGTCGCCAAGAACATCAAGCGGCTGATCGAGGCGGGCACCGCACCCTCGGAAATCGCGGTGCTGTACCGCATCAATGCGCAGTCCGAGGTCTACGAGGAGGCGCTCACCGAGGCGGGCATCCCCTTCCAGGTACGTGGCGGCGAGGGGTTTTTCAGCCGCCAAGAGGTCCGCCAATCGCTGGTGGCGCTGCAGCGCGCGGCCGAGCGCGATATCGAGGGGCCACTGCCCGAGGTCGTCCGCGCCGTACTCGAGCCCCTGGGTCTGACCGCCGAGCCGCCTGCGGGTACCAAGGCGCGCGAACGGTGGGAGGCACTGACCGCACTCGCCGAACTCGTCGACGAGGAAGTCGCGCAGCGCCCGTCGCTGGACCTTCCTGCCCTGCTCGCCGAGCTTCGTCAGCGCGCCGACGCGCGCCACCCACCGGTAGTCCAGGGCGTCACGCTCGCCTCTCTGCACGCCGCCAAGGGACTGGAATGGGATGCGGTGTTCCTGGTCGGCCTCGCCGACGGCACGCTGCCGATCTCCCATGCCCTGACGCACGGTCCGGACAGCGAGCCCGTCGAAGAGGAACGCCGCCTGCTCTACGTTGGAATCACAAGGGCGAGAATGCATCTGGCGCTCAGCTGGGCGCTCGCCCGGGCGCCGGGTGGGCGGCAGAGCCGGAAGCCGTCGCGGTTTCTCAACGGCGTCGCGCCGCAGGCGTCCGGCGACAACAGCCCCAGCCGGGCCCGTCGGCCCAAGGGCGCCACGCCCCGGTGTCGCGTGTGCAACGCCGCGCTTACCGCCCCTGCAGCGATCGTGTTGCGTCGATGCGAAGGGTGCCCGTCCGATATCGACGAGAACCTGCTCGTGGAACTCAAGGACTGGCGGTTGCGCACCAGCAAGGAGATGAGCGTGCCCGCGTACGTGGTGTTCACCGACAACACTCTGATCGCGATCGCGGAGACGCTGCCGGGCGACGACGCCGCCCTCGTCGCGATCCCCGGTATCGGTGCGCGCAAGCTCGAGCAATTCGGCGCCGACGTCCTCGCGCTGGTCAAAGGCCGCCAATCCCCGTAAAAATCATGCCAAAACCGCAGGTCAGAAAATCGGTTGTCAGTTTCGCCTGTTACGCTTAGCCTCAAGATCGCACACACCAGTCGTGTGCTTTGTCGTGTGAAAGGAGGGTTCCGAGATCATGTTGAGCATGAATGCGTTTGACGGCGTACGCATTGCCGGCGGTTCGTGGACCCTCCATGTCCCGGCTGCCGCCGCCGCGGCGCATCCCGCTCAAGGCGCACGCCGCCGCGGGAGTCGCAGCTGCTATTTCCCCGCAGCGCAAGCGCCGCACCGCCACCGCGACTGGAATGTCCGTGGATCGGGGCACCATCTAGGTAAGCCACGATTTCGCCCACAAGGCCACGGACCCGCAGTCACCGGATCCGTGGCCAATTTTATTGGGAACCTCCGAATCCCAGGTCACAGATCCATCGAGAAGACCGATGCGACAACCTTCGACCAGGAAGAAGAGGTACGAGTCATGTCAAACGCGATGAGCGCTCGCGCGAAGAGTGCCCTATCGGAGACATGCCGAGAAAAGACGAGGCTGGCGGTGCCTTGTCACCTGGAGGACCCCGATATGTGGTTCGCCGAGACTCCCGTCGAACTCGAACGCGCCAAGGCGCTGTGCGCGGATTGCCCGATCCGCCGCGAGTGCCTGGCCGCCGCGCTGGAGCGCGGGGAGCCGTGGGGCGTTTGGGGTGGCGAGATTCTCGACCGCGGCACCGTCATTGCGCGCAAGCGTCCGCGTGGCCGCCCGCGCAAGAACACCGAGGACAGCCCGGCAGCTGCGTAAGCGCTGCCGGGTTTTCCCGCGCCCAGGGTCGGATCAGGCCGCTTCGTCGGCGAAGCCTGGGATCAGCTCTGTGGCAAGCCGTTTGGCCGGAACGTGCGCATCGAGCTGGCATGAGATCGCGACGTTGGATGCGATCACCCGCATCGGAATCGCCAGCTTGGCCGGAATGTCCATCTGTCGCGCGGCCTTGATCTGCGCCACCGCCCTGTCCATGGTGACGTTGATCATCTTCTGCAGCCATCTGCGCGTGTAGTGGAAGACCTCCACCTCGAGCGGTTCGACGTACTGGCGCATCATGTCGTCCATCTCGCGCTTGGACACCTGCTCACCCTTCTGGATGAACCCGATCCTCTGCATGGTCGCCTGCAGGTTCTCGTAGTCGTCGTCCAGCGCGTAGCGCGTCGCCAGACCGATTTCGACTGGAATCCCGCCGGGCATCGGGGCGACCGCGCCGAAGTCGATGACGCCCATCTTGTCGTCGGGCAGCAGCATGAAGTTGCCAGGATGCGCGTCGCCGTGCATCATCTCGAGGCGTTTCGGGCGCGTCGTAGGTCAGCTCGAACAGCCTGGTGCCCATCAGGTCGCGCTGTTCCTGCGTGCCTTCGCGGATGATTACCGACATCGGGACGCCCTCGATCCATTCCTGGATCACCACCTTCGGCGCGCTTGCGACGATATGCGGCACCACGAAATGGGGGTGCCCCTCATAGGCTTTGGCGAACGCGCGTTGGTTGTCCGCCTCCAGCCGGTAATCGAGTTCCATCTCCGTGCGCTCGATCAGTTCGTCCACGATGCCCTGCACATCGGCGCCGGGGGAGAGCTGCTTGAACACACTGACCATCCGCTGGATGGTCTTGAGATCGGCGCGCAGCGCCTCGTCGGCGCCGGGGTATTGAATCTTGACCGCGACCTCGCGGCCGTCGGCCCACACCGCCTTGTGCACCTGGCCGATGCTGGCCGACGCCACGGCCTTGTCGTCGAAAGACTGAAACCGTTCACGCCACTTGGTGCCGAGCTGCCCGTCGAGCACCCGGTGCACCTTGGCGGCTGGCAGCGGCGGGGCCTCGCGCTGCAATTTGGTCAGCGCTTCGCGGTACGGCTTGCCGTACTGCTCGGGGATGGCGGCCTCCATGACCGACAACGCCTGGCCGACCTTCATCGCGCCACCCTTGAGCTCACCGAGAACGGTGAACAGCTGCTGGGCCGCCTTGTCCATCAGTTCGGCGTTGACCTCGTCTTTCGACGTGCCGGTCAGCCGTTTGCCGAAGCCCAGCGCAGCCCGGCCTGCCATGCCTGCACCAAGACCCGCCAGCTTGGCGTTCCGTGCCGTTCCCCCCCGTTTGATCTCGCTCACCAGACCATCATCCCTGACGATGCTGACCGCGCTGCAGCGACTTGCCTACGGGTGTTTTGGCGTGCTCCTCGCCATCGGTGGCGAGGATTCCCGTGACGGCTATGCCGCTGCTGGGTTGCTTCCTGCTTCGACACCCATTGCCGCAACGGACTGCGGTCTTATGTGGGCTCCACCGGCGTTTAGTCTCTCCGCCTGCCCGGCGGCGAGAATGACGTTAGCGGCGTTGTAGTCGCGGTCATGGGTGACCCCACAACCTCGGCACGTCCAGGTGCGGATCGACAGGGGGAGGTCATCGAGACGGTGCCCACAGGCTGAGCACGTCTTGCTCGATGCCAGCCACCGCGAAACCCGATGATTGGTGCGTCCGTAGCGGTCGGCTTTCTCGTCGATGATTCGCAGGAACTGTCCCCAGCCGGCATCGCTGATGGCACGGGCGAGTCGACGGTTTTTAACCATCCCAGCGATGTTGAGGTCTTCGACGTGGATTACTTGGTTCTCGCATACCAACGCCAAGGCCTGTTTGTGGTGATGATCGCGCCGCGCCCGTGTGACCTGACTGTGCGCTATGGCGACTTTGCGCCGCGATTTGTCTCTGTTGGCTGATCCTTTCTGTCTGCGGGATTTCTCCCGCTCCAACCGCCGCAACTTGCGCAACTTGGAGCCAAGATGCTTCGGATTCGCCACATCCGTGCGTACCCCGTCGCTGGTGGCGATCGTGGCCAGCCGGAAGATTCCTACATCCACACCAGCTTCACGATCAACGTGTGGTGCCGAGACGGCTGTCACCTCGACAACGAAACTGACGTAGAAGTGACCGTCGGGTTCCCGAATGATCGTGACGCTCGATGGGACGCTCGGCAGTTCCCGCGACCAGCGCACCCGAACCTCTCCGACCTTGGCTACAAACAGCCGCCCATTGGGTTTGACGCTGAACCCGTTGCGGGTCAGTCGAAATGATTGCCGGTAATCCTTGCGCGACTTGAACCGCGGACGACCAACACGGCGACCCCTTCGTTTACCCGACGCGGAGTCAAAGAAGTTGCGCCAGGCCCGGCGCGAATCATTGACCGACTGCACTAACGCCACGCTGGGCACCTCAGCCAGCCAGGCCCGCTCCTCGGTGGCTTTGGCTCGTGTGATGACCTGTCGCTGAATCTCGCTATCAGACAGCTTGATCCCGGCCCGGTGCGCCTCATCACGGACCCGCAGCGCATCGTTGAACACGACTCGACAACAGCCGAACACCCTGCACAGCATCTGCCGCTGAGCCGCAGTCGGCTCGATGCGATACCGGTAACGCAACTGCACCACCCGACCGTAACGCCTACCTATGACAACAATGACCGGTCTCAAGCCCGAGGGTTGTCGCCGAAGATTCCGGTCAGCAGCCGCAGCGCGGATGCCGCGACCAGCGGCGCGCCGCGATGGAGCCGACGTTGACGTCGAACTCCAATGTGGTGTTCAGCGTCGGCGGCGGCTCGGCTGTGCGGGCCACGTCATGGCCGTGGCGGACCGCGCAGATGACGCGGTCGACCTGGTTGAGGGCCAGCGCCGCCGTCGCCAGAACTGTCGCTCGGTCAGCACTGCCGACGGTGTCGCGCAGCTGCGCGGCGACCGCAGGCCAGGCAGCGTCCCGGTCGCTGCGATGCAGATCGGCGCATCCGAGGCAGCTGGTCATACCGGGAATCACCAATGGCCCGACGAGGCCCACACCGTCGCGCACCCGCACCGGAAGGTGCGGCACCCCGGCGGCATGCAGGTCGCGCACCACCCGCGGGTCGGACACCAGGAAGTCCGTCAGCACCGCCAGGTCGGCCGGCGCTCCGGCATGCGTGCGGCTGCTCTGCGTGATCTGGACACCCGAGCAGCGCAACGCGGAAGCGAGCAGATCCGACAGCGGGCCGCGGCCGTGGATCCGGATGGACGCCGCGCGGGCCCGCCTTCGCGCCGTGGTCGTCACGACACCCGCGTCGACGAGCGACGAGACCAGGTCGGCCATGGCGTCCGCGGCGATCTCGTCGGCAAGCGTCCTGGAGCTCGGGCACGGTGGCGCCCGATTGAAGGCGGCGCAGCAGGTCGGCGAGCGCCCGTGGCGGTCAATCCCGAAGGCGGACGGACCAATAGCGCCCGCCGTGGATCCCAGCCCACTTGGACGACGCCGTCGGGTCGCAATAACACCGGTCTCGCAGGATCGAGGACGTAGCGCCCCATGCGCGGAGTCTGCCACGAAATCCGCCGGGCCCCATCGAGTTATCCACAGGCGCCGACGGCCGGCGCTGCGTCAGCGTCTTTAGTGTTCGGAATCGCCTGTGCCAGTGTCGTTTTCGGCGGACTTCTCGAGATCGGCGATCGCCTGGTCCATGCCACTGGTGTCGCCGCCGATCATGCGGTCGATGAAGCCGGCCGGTTCGTCGAGGTCCTCGGCGCTGGGCAGCAGGTCGGGGTGCTGCCACACGCCGTCGCGGGCGTCGGCGCCGACGGCCTCGGTCAGCCGCTCCCACAGCGCCGCGGCCTCCCGCATCTTGCGTGGCCGCAATTCCAGGCCCACCAGGGTGGCGAAGGTCTGCTCGGCGGGGCCGCCGGTGGCGCGTCGCCTGCGCAGAGTCTCCGACAGCGCCGACGTGCCGGGGATCCGATCGCCCAGCGCATCGGTGACGACGGTCTGCACCCATCCCTCGATCAGCGCCAGCATCGTCTCGAGCCGCTCGAGTGCGACGGTCTGCTCCGGCGTCGTTTTCGGCTCGAACATGCCCTGGTTCAGCAGTTGTTCCATCTGAGACGGGTCGGTCAGCGCCGCGGGGTTGAACCCCTGCGCGAGTTCCTCGAGGCCGCTCATGTCGATCTTCATGCCCTTGGCGAATGCCTCGACGGCGTTGAGCAGCTGGCTGGACAGCCACGGCACGTGACTGAACAGGCGGTGGTGTGCGGCCTCGCGCGCCGCGAGGAACGTGAGGATCTCGCTGCGCGGCTGCTCGAGTCCCTCGGTGAGTGACTCAATGGCCGCAGGCATCAGTGCCGCAACGCCTTTGGGGCCCAAGGGCAATCCGATATCGGTGGAGGTCAGTACTTCTTTCGAAAGTGTGCCCAGCGCCTGACCCAACTGCGAGCCGAACGCCATGCCGCCCATCTGCGTCATCATCGACAGCAGCGGCCCGGCCATGGACTTGGCCTCTTCGGGCAGCGACGACGCCCACACCGTGGAGATCTGCTCGGCCACCGGATCGCACAACCGTTTCCACGTCTCCAGCGTGTTGTCGACCCAGTCGGTCGGTGTCCATGCCACTGATTTGGTGGTGCCCGCAGGCAGTGCCGTCACGCCGTCGAGCCAGGTCTCGGCGAGATGGACGGCGTCGGCGATCGCCGCGCTGGTCTTCTCGCCGACGGGCGCGACGAAACCGATCGAGCTCGACGCCAGCTGACGTGCCAGGTCGTAGTTCACCGGACCCGATTTCGTGCCGTCGGCCATCACGTTCCCTGCGCCGCTGAACATCTCCCCGAGACGGCTGAAGATCTGACCCAGCTGCGACATGTCGAACTCGGACCCGCCCATACCGATTCCGAACGGATCGCCAGGGGTGGGACCGCCAGTGTCACCGGACCCCGAATCCGGGTCCTTCTTACTTTTGTCTCGCTCGGGGTCATCCCCGGGGGAGAAGCCGAAAGGCAGGTCAGCCATGCCCTCAACGGTACTCACAGGCGCCGTCCCATGTGAGCGGGCAGGTCACGCCGAGAGCGAAGCTGTCGTGCGAGGGCCGCCGAGGCCAACCTCTACATTGGGCGGCGTGAACAGGCGCATTTTGACGTTGCTCGTCGCGCTCGTCCCGATCATTGCGTTCGGAGTTGTGCTGTCGGTGGTGACGGTTCCGTTCGTATCGCTGGGGCCGGGACCCGACGTTCGACACGCTCGGCGAGGTCGACGGCAAGGCAGGTCGTCGACATCGAGGGCACCGAGGTCCACCCCACGTCGGGGCACCTGAATATGACCACGGTGTCGCAGCGCGACGAACTGACCCTCGGGCAGGCGCTGACCTTGTGGATGTCGGGCCGCGAACAGTTGGTGCCGCGAGATCTGGTCTACCCGCCGGACAAGTCGAAGGACGAGGTCGACGAGGCCAACAACACCGACTTCCGCCAGTCCGAGGACAGCGCCGAATACGCCGCGCTGCTCTACCTCAAGTACCCGATGGCCGTGACGGTGGAGTCGGTCAACGACGACGGCCCGTCGGCGGGCAAGCTGGTCGACGGCGACGCGATCGACTACGTCAACGGAAAGCCGGTGGCCTCCCTCGACGAGTTCCAGGCCCTGATCAAGGACACCAAGCCGGGCGACGAGGTGGTGCTGGACTACCGCCGCAAGAACGGGGACCTCGGCGCCGCCACCATCACGATGGGTAAGCACCCCGAACGCGATCAGGGTTTCCTCGGCATCGGCGTGCTCGACGCGCCGTGGGCGCCGTTCACCGTCGACTTCAACCTCGCCAACATCGGCGGCCCGTCCGCCGGGTTGATGTTCAGCCTCGCGGTCGTCGACAAACTCACCACCGGCGATCTGAACGACGGCAAGTTCGTCGCGGGCACCGGAACCATCACCGGCGACGGCGAGGTCGGCCCGATCGGCGGCATCACCCACAAGATGCTGGCGGCCCGCGAGGCCGGCGCCACCATCTTCCTGGTCCCCGCCGACAACTGCGAGGAAGCCAAGACGGCCCACGACGATGGACTGGAACTGGTCAGGGTCGAGAACCTCGATGAGGCCGTGGCCGCGCTGAAGACGCTCTCAGCCGGTGGCGAACGCCCCGCATGCTGAGCGTCTCGGGTCGTGCCCACTTTACACATGCGTAGAGTTGGGGCACGTCAGTGCAGGCGTGTGAGAACGGTTAGAAACTGGAGTTGACGAGTGGGTATGCGGCCAGCGGCAAGAATGCCGAAGCTGACACGACGTAGCCGAATCCTCATCGCGATTGCCGCGATATTCGTCTTGGTCCTGTTGATCGGGCCACGCCTGATCGACACCTACGTCGACTGGCTGTGGTTCGGCGAGCTCGGATACCGCTCCGTGTTCACCACCCAGCTGTTCACCCGCATCGTGGTTTTCCTGGTCGCCGCGGTGGTGATCGGCGCGATCGTGTTCGCCGGGCTGGCGCTGGCCTATCGCACCCGCCCGGTATTCGTCCCGACCAACGGCCCCAACGACCCGGTCGCGCGTTACCGCACCGCGGTGATGACCCGGCTGCGGCTGGTCGGTATCGGTGTTCCGGCTTTCATCGGCGTCCTCGCCGGAATTGTGGCGCAGAGCTATTGGACCCGCATCCAGCTGTTCCTGCACGGCGGCAGCTTCGGGATCAACGACCCGCAGTTCGGCATGGACCTCGGCTTCTATGCGTTCGATCTGCCGTTCTACCGGCTGGTGCTGACCTTCCTGTTCGTCGCCATCTTCCTGGCGTTCATCGCGAACCTGGTGGGCCACTACCTGTTCGGAGGTATCCGGCTGTCGGGCCGCAGCGGAGCGCTGAGCCGTGCGGCGCGCATCCAGCTGATCACGTTGGTCGGCGTCCTGATGCTGCTCAAGGCCGTCGCGTACTGGCTGGACCGCTACGAACTGTTGAGCCACACCCGCAGCGGTAAGCCGTTCACCGGCGCCGGCTATACCGACATCAATGCGGTGCTGCCCGCGAAGCTGATCCTGATGGCCATTGCGGTCATCTGCGCGGCGGCCGTGTTCTCCGCGATCGTGTTGCGCGACTTGCGGATCCCCGCCATCGGCGTGGTCCTGCTGCTGTTGTCGTCGTTGGTGATCGGCGCCGGCTGGCCGTTGGTGGTCGAGCAGTTCAGCGTCAAGCCGAACGCGGCGCAGAAGGAAAGCGAATACATCAGTCGAAGTATCACGGCCACCAGACAGGCCTACGGGCTGACCGACGAGACCGTCACGTACCGCGACTACAGCGGAGATGCTCAGACGACGGCCCAGCAAGTGGCCTCTGACCGGGCGACGACGTCGAACATCCGGTTGCTCGACCCCACGATCGTCAGCCCGGCGTTCACCCAGTTCCAGCAGAGCAAGAACTTCTACTACTTCCCGGACCACCTGGCGATGGACCGCTACACGGCACGGGACGGAAACCTGCGTGACTTCGTCGTCGCCGCCCGCGAGCTCAACCCCGACCGGCTGATCGACAACCAGCGCGACTGGATCAACCGGCACACCGTCTACACGCACGGCAACGGCTTCATCGCCTCGCCGGCCAACACCGTCCGCGGAGTCGCCAACGACCCCAACCAGAATGGCGGCTACCCGGAGTTCCTGGCCAGCGTCGTCGGCGCGAATGGCAGCGTCGTCTCACCCGGTCCCGCCCCGCTGGATCAGCCGCGGATCTACTACGGTCCGGTGATCGCCAGCGCGGCGGCGGATTACGCGATCGTCGGCAAGAACGGCGGGGCCGACCGCGAATACGACTACGAAACCAACACCGAGACCAAGAACTACACCTACGGCGGCTCCGGCGGGGTGCCCATCGGCAGTTGGCTGTCGCGCTCGGTGTTCGCCGCGAAGTTCGCCGAGCGGAACTTCTTGTTCTCCAACGTGATCGGCGAGAACAGCAAGATCCTGTTCAATCGCGATCCGGCCGAGCGCGTCGAAGCGGCTGCGCCGTGGCTGACCACCGACACCACCGTGTATCCCGCCATCGTGAACAAGAAGATGGTGTGGATCGTGGACGGCTACACCACGCTCGACAACTACCCGTACTCGCAGTTGACGACGCTGTCGAGCGCCACGGCCGACTCCAGCGAGGTGGCCGCCAACCGGCTGCAGATCGACAAGCAGGTGTCCTACATCCGCAACTCGGTGAAGGCGACCGTCGACGCGTACGACGGCACGGTGACGCTGTATGCGCAGGACGAGCAGGACCCGGTGCTGCAGGCATGGATGAAGGTGTTCCCGGACACCGTGAAGCCCAAGAGCGACATCACCCCTGAACTGCAACAGCACCTGCGATACCCCGAGGATCTGTTCAAGGTTCAGCGCGCGCTGCTGGCCAAGTACCACGTCGACGATCCGGTGACGTTCTTCTCCACGTCGGACTTCTGGGACGTCCCGCTGGATCCGAACCCGACTGCGAGCAGCTATCAGCCGCCGTACTACATCGTCGCCAAAAACCTTGCGGCCAATGATAATTCGGCGTCGTTCCAGCTGACCAGTGCGATGAACCGGTTCCGCCGCGACTTCCTGGCCGCCTACATCAGCGCCAGTTCGGACCCCGATACCTACGGCAAGCTGACCGTGCTGACCATTCCCGGCCAGGTGAACGGCCCGAAGCTGGCGTTCAACGCGATCAGTACCGACACCGCGGTGAGCCAGGATCTCGGTGTCATCGGCCGTGACAACCAGAACCGCATCCGGTGGGGCAATCTGCTCACGCTGCCGGTCGCTCAGGGCGGCCTGCTGTATGTCGCACCCGTGTACGCCTCGCCCGGCGCCAGTGACGCGGCGTCGTCGTACCCCCGCCTGATCAGGGTGGCGATGATGTACAACGACAAGGTCGGCTACGGCCCGACGGTGCGCGATGCGCTCACCGAGCTGTTCGGGCCCGGCGCGGACGCCACCGCCACCGGTCCTGCGCCGACGGGACCGGTGAACGGGCAACCGCAGCGCGCCCGCTCCCGACGGACGAGCCGCCGGCCGCGCAGCCGCCCGCGAGTCAGGGCACCCCACCCGAGGCGCAAGTCCCGGCGGCTGCCGTGCCGCCGGGTGGTCCCGTGCAGTTGTCGGCGGCCAAAGCCGCAGCGCTGCAAGACGTCAACACCGCGCTGGACGCGCTGCAAGGGGCGCAGACAGGCGGCAACTTCGCCGAGTTCGGCGAGGCCCTGCAACGCCTCGACGACGCGGTGAAGAAGTACCAGTCGACCCGCTAGCGAGCCTGCTGAGCACTCGATTTGGAGGTGCACCTGCGCCTTCGGTAACCTTGCGTTCACCCGACGCGGGGTGGAGCAGCTCGGTAGCTCGCTGGGCTCATAACCCAGAGGTCGCAGGTTCGAATCCTGTCCCCGCTACCACTGTGATGTCGCAGGACATCGGAATAACCGCGGACCTATTTCAGGTTCGCGGTTTTTCCGTTTGGGGCTTTTCGGGGCCGATGATGGCGATATGGCTCCGTGTCGTCCGCGCACGCCGCCGCGAGCAAATGCTGCAGCCCCGTAGATGATGAGTCAAGGGTTTACGTTCCTCGAATCCCCACTGCTCATGCAGAGCGGTCGATCCTCGTGTCAAATCTGCAACTATGGGGCCAGATCCAACCAGCAAACACAGCTGTCGGTACAGAAACCGCCCACAGCGACCTCACATCGGGGCGTCAGTCAGATGGATCGAGAGTGTTCGATATTTGGAAGCTTGAGGTGCGATGAACTCGTTGGCAGCGGCATTTGCCAGCCGACTATCCAGCAGCGGCAATTGCCTGTACGCCCTGGACAACGGACAGTGGCGACGCCATCCGTGGCCGGAGGTACACGCGCGGTCTGAGAACGTCGCGGAGTGGCTGTTGAACAACGACGTCAACGCTGTCGGTCTGACCGGCGAGCCCACGGTCGAGCTGATCGCGGCGATTCTGGGTGCCTTTCAGGCGGGCGCTGCCGTATCGATTGCTCATGGGCCCGTGCGCGGCGCCGACTCCGATCACTGGGCGCAGACGACCCTGGGCCGGTTCGTGGGAATGGGCATCAGCCACATCCTCAGCCACGGCACCTTCCTCGAGATGTTGTCGGCCACCGAAGGGCCGCTCATCGTCAACGAGCTCAGCTCCGTGGCGCGCCCACAGCGTTCGACGACGTTCGTGCCGCCAGACGATCCTGCCCCGGTGGCGATCCTGCAGGGCACCGCGGGGTCCACGGGAGTCCCGAGGACGGTGCAGCTATCGCCTGATGCGGTGCTGGCCAACCTGAGCGGCCTGAACGCCCGTATTGGTGTCACGCCGGGCGACGTCGGCTGCTCCTGGCTACCGCTGTATCACGACATGGGGTTGAGCTTCCTGCTGGCGGGTGCGCTGGCTGGTACCGATGTGTGGCAGACGCCGACGACGGCGTTTCAGGCGTCGCCCTTCCGATGGTTGAACTGGTTGACCGAAAGCCGGGCATCCATCACGGCGGCGCCGAACATGGCCTACGGCTTGATCGGTAAGTATTCGCGGCGCGTCACGGACGTCGACCTGAGCAACATGCGCTTCGCGCTGAACGGCGGCGAACCCATCGACTGCGGTCTCACGACGCTGTTTATCACTGAAATGGCCCGCTTCGGTCTCTCACCCGGTGCGCTCGCACCGTCCTACGGGTTGGCCGAATCCACCTGTGCGGTAACAGTTCCCGAACCGGGCCGCGGTCTCGTTGCCGACGAGGCCGGGCATGCCGTGCTCGGCGAGGCGATACCAGGCATGTCGGTGCGCATCGAACTGCGTGACAGCGCGACAACCGAGGGCACCGTGCCCGAAGTCGGCGAGATCATGATCCGCGGATCGTCGATGATGTCGGGGTACGTCGGCGAACCAACACACGAAGCCGCCGAATGGTTCGCAACCGGCGATCTTGGCTACTTCGTCGAGGGCGGCCTGGTGGTATGCGGACGCGCCAAGGAGCTCATCACCATTGCCGGCCGGAACATCTTCCCCGCCGAGGTCGAAAGGGTGGCCGCGGCTGCGCCAGGAGTGCGGGAGGGTGCCGTCGCGGCCATCGGCGTCGGTGAGCGCTCGATCCGTCCCAGCGTCATGATCGTGGCAGAATTCCGCGGACCCAACGAGGCCGACGTCCGCGCTGACGTCGTTCAGCGCGTCGCGTCCGAATGCGGTGTCGTGCCCTCGGACGTCGTCTTCGTCCGCCCCGGCTCGCTGCCGAGGACGACATCGGGCAAGTTGCGCCGACTGGAAGTCAAGCGCGGCCTCGAGGCCGGCGAGATCTAGGCGCCGAAGCTGTCCCCAGGTCGCGATCTCGTCGCGATACCCGATCTGTGTGGGCCCACGCGAAGCCGGGGACAGCCTCGGCGAACAGGGTGACAGGATTACGCGCGTGGCCGAGCGTGTCAGATTTCCGAGCACCACGGGGCCCATGTTGGCGGGTCTCGTCGATCTTCCCGACCGTGAGCTGCGCGGATGGGCTGTCTTCGCCCACGGCTTCACCCTCGGCAAGGACAGTCCCGCCGCCAGCCGGATTTGCAAGCAGCTCGCAAGCGAGGGCATCGGTGTGCTGCGCTTCGATAATCTCGGCCTCGGCGATTCCGAGGGCGACTGGGGTGACGGTTCGTTCTCGAACAAGGTCGACGACACCGTCCGCGCGGTCGAGTTCATGAACGCCTCGGGTCGCGAGGTGAAACTGCTGGTCGGTCATTCCTTCGGCGGCTCGGCCGTGATCGCCGCCGCCCACGAATGTCCGACCGTGCCTGCGGTCGCGAGTATCGGAGCGCCCTACCAACCCGCCCACGTCGAGCACACCTACGACGCCCTGTGCCAGCGGATCGAGGCCGAGGGCGAAGCGCCCTTCCTCATCGGGGGCAAGGCGTTGACACTCAAACGGCACTTCATCGAAGACGTCCGCGAGGCCGATCTCCACGAGCGCATCCGGACACTGCGCCGCGCTCTACTCGTGATGCACTCGCCCACCGACAACACCGTAGGCATCGCCAACGCCAGCGACATCTTCCGCGCTGCCAGGCACCCCCGCAGCTTCGTCTCGCTCGAGGGCGCAGATCATCTGCTCACCGGTAAGAACCAGGCTGCGCGAGCGGCCAAGATCATCAGCGCCTGGGCCGACCCTTACCTCTGACCGACCAGACGGCACTCGACGCCGAAGTGATCGGAGGGAAAGACACGCGGAAGCTCGTGCGAAATAGGCTGCGTGCCCAACAGTTCGATACTCGCTGCGCGCCAACGGGTTCCCTTGAGGAGCACACGGTCGAACCGCACCTGCCGCTTCTTGTTCCGCGCGTCGAAGCGCATGTGATTGATCGACGTGTCTTCGGTGAAACCGGGTTCGTGCGGACGCAGCATGGGCCATATGTCGCAGTACGGCGGGGCTATCCGGTCGTTCTCCGAGTCGCGCATGTTGAAATCGCCGAGCAGCACGGCATCTTCGGCCGACTTCTGCGCGCGAAAGATTCTGCGCAACTGCCAGCTACGCAGCCGCGCCGAGGGTTTGCCGCTGTCCAGATGTAAACAGCAGACGATCAGTCGGACGTCGTTGACAGCCAGCTCCGCTTCGATGAATCCGCGCGATTGCCGCGTCGGCAGCCGGGAGTAGGTGGCGCGGGCGATGGGCACCCGGGACAGCATCAGCATTCCATAATTCCCGGCATCGCCGCCGACTGCCGATGCGCTCAGATACCGGTCGCGTACCCACGGCTGTTCCAGGAAGATCTCGAGCGCTTCGGGCGTGACCTCCTGGAGCACAATGACATCCGGCCTGCGCTCACACAGCAGATCTGCGATCGCGAGGTAGCGCTGCTCGGCGTAGTAGTCGTCGAACCAGATGTTGAAAGTGGCGATGGTCAACTCGTCGCGGTCGACGGCGACTGCGGCATCGGCACCCAACCACCCACCCGACGCCGCGTCGAACCGCCGGACCGCGACGCTGCGGCGGCGTGGAAGTAGCCTCACCGCAGCTTGACGACGACTTTGCCCTTTGCGCTGCGATCCTCCAGCGAAGCGATCGCGTCGGCCGCGCGTTCGAGCGGATAGACCTCCGGGGCGGGTGCGGACACCTTGCCCGAGGCCAGCAGCGGTTCGAGCTCCGCCCACTGCTCGAGCAGATAGCCCGGATGCGTCAAACTCCATGCACCCCAACCGACACCGACTGCATCGACGTTGTTGAGCAAGAGCCGGTTGACCTTCACCTCGGGGATCGCCCCGCCGGTGAATCCGATAACAAGCAATCGCCCGCCGGGCGCCAGCGAGCGAAGTGAATCGGTGAACCGGTCACCGCCGACGGGATCGACGACGATATCAACGCCGCGGCCACCGGTCAGCTCCTTCACCGCGTCCTTGAAACCGTCGGCCAGCACGACATCCGACGCGCCGGCCGCCTTCGCGACGGGGATCTTGTCCTCGGTGCTGACCACCGCGATGGTGCGGGATGCACCCCATACGGGCGCCAGTCGTAGCGTCGACGTCCCGATGCCGCCCGCCGCACCGTGCACGAGCACGGTCTCGCCGTCGGCGAGACGACCCCGGGTCCGTAATGCGTGATGCATCGTGAGGTCGTTGAACAGCAGACCTGCGCCGGCCTCGAACGACACCGAGTCGGGCAGCTTGAACACCCGCTCCGGTTGCAGCGCAACGACTTCTGCCATGGCTCCGCATAACATTGTCAGTCCGCAGACCCGGTCGCCCGCCGAGACGTGGGCGCCGTCGGGTGCGCTGCGCACGACGCCGGCGATCTCGGCGCCTGGCGTGTAGGGCAGTTCCGGCTTGTACTGGTAGAGCCCGCGCGACTGCAGCGCGTCGGGAAAAGCCACCCCGGCCGCATGCACGTCGACCAGAACCGCGCCGTCGCCGGCCGGTTCGTCGATCTCGACGAGCTTCGCGGCTTGCGGTCCGTCGAGGCTGGCTATCTGTATCGCGCGCATTGCGGCCTTTCGTTCGTCGACGCCACTCATTTAACTCCTGCGCTACCTCCGACCAACCGACCGGTAGGCTGATGGGTCCGGCAATGTTGCCGAGCGCGAGGAGAGCACCCATGGCACGAGGTCAAAGAGGCCGATCGCAGGCAAGGCGGTTCGCCGCGGCCGACGCGCTGGGCCGCGGGCGCAGCGTCGGCGTGCGGTCGGCGGACGGTATCCGTCTGCACACCGAGGTCTTCGGGCCCGAGGATGGTTACCCCGTCGTGCTGGCGCACGGCATCACCTGCGCCCTTCGCGTGTGGGCCTATCAGATCGCCGACCTCGCGTCCGACCACCGGGTCATCGCCTTCGATCACCGCGGCCACGGCCGAAGTGCCGTACCCGCCCGGCGTAGCGGCTACAGCCTTGACCGCCTGGCCGACGACATGGACGCCGTGCTCGAAGCGACTCTGAAGCCGGGGGAGCGCGCTGTGGTTGCCGGCCATTCGATGGGCGGAATCGCGATCTCGTCGTGGGCGGAGCGATATCCCGACCGGGTGTCTGAGCGCGCCGATGCGGTGGCCCTGATCAACACGACGAGCGGTGACCTGCTGCGGCACGTGCAGTTCCTTCCGGTGCCGCCACAACTGACCGCAGCCAGGGTGCGTGCGGCAGGCACCTTGCTGAAAACCTTTGGCGCGGCACCGCTTCTGCGGGCCGCCGATATGCCGAGTCGGCGCTTCGTGTCGACGATCGCGGTGGGCCGTGACGCCGACCCCGCCATCGTCGACTTTGTCTTCGAACTGTTCAATGGCACTCCACCCGCCGGCCGTGGCGGATGGGCCCGCGCGCTGGTCGATTCGCTTGGGACACATCAGCACATCGGGTTGAAGAACCTCTCCGTGCCGACGATGGTTATCGGCAGTGAGAAGGACCGTCTGCTGCCGATGGTGTCGTCACGCCGAATCGCCAAAGAGGTACCGAATCTCGCGCAGTTCGTCGAACTGTCCGGCGGCCACTGCGCAATCCTGGAGCGCCCCGACGCGGTCAACAAGCATCTGCGCTGGCTGATCGACTCGGTCACCGAGGAGCGACAGATCAGCTCCTAGCCGACAGCTCCCTGTCCACCTCGTCGGCCGCGCGCTGTCCGGACCGGATGGCACCGTCGAGGAAGCCTGTCCACTTGTCGGCGGTTTCCGTTCCGGCCCAATGGATGCCGTCCACGGGTTTGCGCAACCACGGCCCGTAGGTCGTCCACGAGCCCGGCGGCACCGCTGCGGTCGGCCCGCCCGGCGCGAATTCCTCCGCGCCCCAGCAGTGATCGACGTAGTCGATGGGTTTCAGCGCGGCGTCCCCGAACAGCGCCGCGAAGCCGGACAGCGCGCGCTCGCGCCGGTCGGCCGGCGGCAGCGGGTCGAACGTTCGCGCGTCGGTGAAGCCCAGCAGTATGCCCGGACCGTCATCGCCGGGACTGACGTCGAACGTGATGAAGACCGGTCCTTCGTCGGACAGCGCCTCACCCGACAGGCCGTCGGCACGCCAGAACGGTGTCTCGTAGGCGGCGTAGGCCTTGCTCAGGTTGCCCTGCGGCCAGTGCTGGGCGAGCTTGCCGTACTCGGGAGGCAGGTCCGGCAGGAACGCGATGCCTTTGCGATGTTCCGGCGGAATGGCGACGATGACGGCCTTCGCTGCGACCGTGCCCTTGTCCGATGTGACGGCCAGCGTGGCCAACTTGCCGCTGGTATGCCGTTCGATGCTGCGCACCACTGCATCCAGCACCACGCGTGGCCCCAGTTCCTCGGCCATCCGCACCGCGATCTGCTGGGTGCCCCCGGGGAAGCGGTCCTGCTGGGCGCCTCCCTTCACGTCGAGCATGCGGTCGAGACCGCCCGCGGCCTTGACGTAGCGCACCGCATGCAACATCGACACCGCATCGGGTTCGCAACCCCACGTCACTCGCGCCATGATCGCCATCAGGTCCCGCGTCCCGGCGCTCGCGTGCACGTACCGCAGCCACTGGTCCAGCGTCTTGGAGTCGAGAGTCTCGGCGATCGGCGACGTCCACGGCTCGTCCACCGGCACCCGCCGGCTGACACGGTCGAACCGCCACTGAATCCGGGATACGTCGAGCAGCTCGATGATGGACAGCTTGGGAATGGTGCTGCGATAGGCGCGGACCTTGCCGCGCCACTGGATGAGGTTCTTGCCGCGGCTGTGGGTCGGCACGGTCTCGCAGCCCAGCTCGGCGGCCATCGCGACGACCGCGTCCTGGGTCGGGCCGACGAACGTTCCGCCCAGATCGACCGGTATGCCCGCGATGTCTGTCGTCGACGATCGGCCGCCGACGCGGTCGCGCCCCTCGAGGACCACCACGTCGCGGCCGCGTTTGTCCAGCTCGCGGGCGGCGGCCAGGCCTGCGAACCCGGCACCCACGACGACGACGTCGGCATTCGTCGGGATTGTCACGCCACTAGGCTCTCACGCTGTGAAGGTCATGACAGCGTTGTTCGGCCCGACGGATGCGATCGAACGCGCGCACGCACTGCGCGAAGCGGGTGCCACCGGGGTGTTCACGTTCGAGGGACCGCATGACGTGTTCGCCCCGCTGATGGTCGCGTCGACCGTCGGGGGTCTGGACCTGATGACCAACGTGGCAATCGCGTTCCCACGCAACCCCGTTCAGCTCGCGCATCAGGCCAATGACATGCAGCTGCTGGCGCAGGGGCGCTTCACGCTGGGCCTCGGCACGCAGGTGCGCGCCCAGATCGAGAAGCGCTACGGCGCCGCCTTCGACAGGCCCGTCGCGCGGATGAAGGAATTGGTCGGGGCGCTGCGCGCGATCTTCGCCGCGTGGAACGACGGTGAGCGCCTCGATTTCCGCGGCGAGTACTACCGGCACACCCTGATGACACCGACCTTCAACCCGGGCCCCAACCCGTTCGGCCCGCCGCCGATCTACCTCGGCGCGCTCGGTCCGCTGCTGACCCGCGCGACCGCCGAGGTCGCCGATGGCCTGCTGGTCATGCCGTTCGGGTCGAAACGCTTCCTGCACGAGGTGACCATGCCCAACGTGCGCAAGGGGCTGGCCGCGGCGGGCCGCGACGCGGCGGATCTCGAGGTGGTGCCGGAGATCATCGTGTCCGTCGGGCGAAGACCACTCCGCGAGCCCGACGCCTGCTGGCGTTCTACGGGTCGACGCCCGCCTACCGCCCGGTACTGGACGTGCACGGCTGGGGTGACATGCAGCCCGAGCTGAACGCGCTGTCCAAACAGGGACGCTGGGAGGACATGGCCAGGCTCATCGACGACGACGTGCTGCACACCATCGCGGCCTGCGGCAGCCCCGCCGACGTGGCCGCGCACATCCGCGACCGGGTCGACGGTGTCGCCGAGCAAATCTGCCTCTACCAGCCCGGACCGATCGCGGTGGAGTCGTTGGCGTCGATCGTGGACGCGCTCGGCGTCCTGACCCATATCGTGGTACCCAGCCGAACCAAGGGAGGTTGCGGATGGCAGCAGAGCGAGGCTGACTCTCCGATGTGCTGATCATCGGGGCGGGGATTTCCGGAATCGGCGCCGCATATCGGATCCACGAGAAGAACCCGAACCTGAGCTACGCGGTGCTGGAACGTCGGGCCCGTATCGGCGGCACCTGGGACCTGTATCGGTATCCGGGCATCCGCTCCGACAGCGACATCTTCACCCTGAGCTTCCCTTCGAACCGTGGACCCGGCCCGAGAACGTCGCCGACGGTGACGACATCCGCGAGTACCTCTCCCAGACGGCCCGCAAGCACGGCATCGACCGAGCACATCCGGTTCAACACACGAGTGCAGTCAGCCGATTGGGATTCGACTACCGATACCTGGACCGTGCAGCACCGACACGACGGCGAGGCCGGCCAATCGAAGACCTACCGTGGCCGTTTCTTGTTCTTCGGCACCGGTTACTACAACTACGACGAGCCATATCGACCTGACTTCCCGGGTCTCGACGCAATTCTCGGGCGACGTGATCCACCCTCAGCATCTGGCCCGAATCGCTGGACTACACCGGCAAGAAACTCGTGGTGATCGGCAGCGGCGCCACCGCCGTTAGCATGATTCCGACGTTGACCGAGACGGCTGGGCACGTGACCATGCTGCAGCGCTCGCCGACCTACATCCTGTCGACGCCGCGCATCAATCCCGCCGTGCAGATTACTCCGCAAGCTGCTGCCGGGGCGACTCGGCTATTACGCGGCCCGTCTTTACAACACCTTGTTCACGGTGTTTGTCTATGGCTTCGCCCGCACGGCGCCGCGGGTCAGCAGTGGCTTTTGTGCGCAGCAACGCGAAACGTCAACTGCCGGAGGGCTATCCCGTCGACGTGCACTTCAAGCCGAGTTACGACCCCTGGGATCAGCGGCTGTGCGCGATTCTCGACAACGACTTCTACGAGACGATCGCCGAAGGGCGCCTCGACGTGGTCACCGACCAGATCGACCACATCGATGCCACCGGAATCGTTCTGCGCTCGGGGGAGCGCATCGACGCCGACGTGATCATCACAGCCACCGGAATTCAGTTGCAGGCGCTCGGCGGTGTCGCATTGAGTGTCGACGGCGCGGAGGTCAAGCCGCAGGACCGGTTCGTCTACAAGGAGCACATGCTCGAGGACATCCCGAACGCCGCGTGGTCGCGTCGGCTACATCAACGCCTCGTGGACGCTGCGCGTCGACCTCACCGCCCGTTCGGTTGCGAAGCTATTGGCGTACATGGATTCCCACGGCTACACACACGCCTACCCCCATCTGGGTGACAAGCCGATGCCCGAGAAGCCGGCATGGAACATCAACGCTGGCTACGTGCAGCGCTCAGGACATGTGCTGCCCAAATCGGGTACCCACCGGCCGTGGAACGTGCGGCACAACTACGTGCTCGACGTCATCGACCACCGGTTCGACCGCATCGAGGAATCGATGGTGTTCGGCCGAGCGCATGACAGAGCAGTGAAGTCCGCCTAGGAGGGTTCTCAGTGACTGACTACAGCGATGTGCTGATCATCGGGGCGGGCTTCTCCGGTATCGGGGCGGCCTACCGGATCCGCGAGAAGAACCCCAACTCGAGCTACACGATCCTGGAGAGGCGCGAGCGCCTCGGCGGAACGTGGGATCTGTTCCAGTATCCCGGCATTCGGTCAGACAGCGACATCTTCACGCTGAGCTTCCCGTGGGAGCCGTGGACGCGCAAGGAGATGATCGCCGACGGCGCCGACATCTGGCAATACATGGCGGACGCGGCGCGCAAGCATGGCATCGACCAGCACATCCGCTTCAGCACCCGTGTCATCGCCGCCGACTGGGATTCGGCCACCGACACCTGGACCGTGCAGGCCGAACAGGACGGCGAGCTCAGGATCTACCGCGGGCGGTTCCTGTTCTTCGCCAGCGGCTACTACGACTACGACGAGCCGTACTCGCCGCCGTTCCCTGGAATCGAGGACTTCACGGGCGACGTGGTGCATCCGCAGCAGATGGCCGGACGGATTCGACTACGCGGACAAGCGACTGGTCGTCATCGGCAGTGGCGCGACGGCGGTCAGCATGATCCCGTCGCTGGCCAACAAAGCCGCGCATGTCACGATGCTGCAGCGCACACCGTCATACCTGCTGTCGTTGCAGCGGGTACAACCCGTGATCAACGGTTTCCGGAAAGTCCTGCCGCGCAGAGTTTCCCACGCTGCCGCGCGGGTGGCCCTATCGTTGTTCGGTGCGGTGCTCTGGTTGGTCGCCCGGCGGGCACCAGGGTTCAGCAAGCGTCTGTTGCGCGCCGGCGCCGAGAAGAACCTGCCAGCGGGATACGACATCGACACCCATTTCACGCCGCCGTACAACCCGTGGGATCAGCGGATGTGCTTCATCCTCAACAGCGATTTCTACAAGGCGGTCGCTGCGGGGGACGTCGAGATGGTGACCGACCACGTCGACCACATGGACGCCATCCGGCATCGTATTGAAGTCGGGCAGGCACCTCGATGCCGACGTGATCGTCACTGCGACCGGAATTCAGCTGCAGGCGCTGGGTGGAGTCACGATCAGTATCGATGGCGAGGAGATCAAACCGAACGAGCGGTTCGCCTTCCGGCGCCACCTTCTCGAAGACGTGCCCAACGCGGCATGGTGTTTCGGTTACTCGAATGCGTCGTGGACGCTGGGCGCCGACATGACGGCGCGCTCGGTGGCGAAGCTGTTGGCGTACATGGATTCCCACGGCTACACCCATGCCTACCCGCATCTTGGGGACGCCCACATGCCCGAGCAGCCCGTGTTCAACCTTCAGTCGGGCTACGTGCTGCGCGCACAGAACGTGCTGCCGAAGTCGGGCGTGCGCAGGCCGTGGGAAGTGACGCACAACTATCTGCGGGACGCGATCGGCAAACGGTTCGAGGACATCGAGGAGTCGATGGTGTTCGGCCGAGCGACTACGGCGTCCGCACCGCAAGTCCAGTCTGAAGCAGTCGGCTAGCCGAGAATCCGAACGTCGACTTGAATCGGTCGGCGAGGTGCGACGGACTCGCGAAGCCCGATTTCATCGCGGCCTCGGTCAGGTTGGCGCCGCCTGCGATGGCGGTGCCGGCGTGCACGAGCCGCACCCATATCCGGTAGCGCCGCAGGCTCGTTCCCAGTTCGTCGCGGAACAGATGCAGGAACCGCGACTCCGACAGGCCGGCCTCGACAGCGAGCTCTTTGGAGGACACCGCGGTCGCCGGGTCGATACGGATCCGGTGGGCCGCGGCGGCGATGCGCGGATCGATCGCACGCAGGGTGGCGGGCGCGGCCAGATCGAGCCATCGGGAGGCGCTTTCGTCATCGGCAGGAGTGAACGTCAACTGCGGCTCTGCCGTATGAGTCACCCCTATTTCGCCGCGCCACTCCGTGATCCGGCTTCGACAGGATTCGGCTCGAACAGATGTCGGCTCCAGGTAGCAGGACACCAGCCCGCGGCCGAGGCAAACCAGCTTGTGGGTCAGCCGTGGCGGAATGAGCAGGGTCGTACCTTCGGAGGTTTCGCCGTCGGGTGTCGTCACCGCCAATGGTCCGTCGATGCCGGCCGCAAAGCACCACACCGATCCCGAATGCGGCTCCAGATTCAGGCTCGGGCCGGCATACAGCGCTTGGCCCGGCCACAGCCAGACCGTCGGGCAGCAGGTTTGTGGAAGCGCCGCCGCCGTCCCTGCCTTCATGCTGGTCTCCTAGGTCAACCGCACAGGAGGCTACCGTGACGATCGCGGTCATCGCCGTAATCGGCGTGTTCTTCGCGGGGATGGGCTGCTACGCGCTCGCGTCCCCCACAGCGATCATCCGCCCGTTCGGTATCACCCTCGGGGGAGCGGCGGCGCGTTCGGAGGTCCGCGCGGTGTA
The DNA here is from genome assembly GCA_963720345.1 of uncultured Actinomycetota bacterium. Classification (GTDB taxonomy): domain Bacteria; phylum Actinomycetota; class Actinomycetes; order Mycobacteriales; family Mycobacteriaceae; genus Mycobacterium. Next base: position 59,269 of record CAVRFN010000033.1, on the reverse strand, counting down.
CGGCGGGTTCGGGCTCGCGATCGCGGGCGTGCTGGGGTACGCAGCGGTCGCCGACGGTGACGTCCGGATGGGAATCTCGATCGCCGTCGGCGCCGCGCTGGCCGGGATGGCGTTCGGCCGGCTGGTGTCCGCAGTGCTCGACGAACGAACGGCGTTCTATCCGAACTGGTTCTACTGCCTGGTCGAAGCAGTCGCCGCGGCCGCCCTCTTTGCGATTTCGGTGCGCTAACAGTCGCTGAGCGATCGCCAGCCCTGAAATCGCTATTGCTAAGGCGCGACGGTGAGCCAGTCGGCGAAGCCCGACGGGTCGTGCCGCCCGAGCGCACCGTGCTCGAACAGGCCCCAGCCCTCGACGGACTTGCCGTTCTCGGTGCACACGGCGCGACCGACGTGGTCGATGACGCCGAAGCCGGCGCGGCCGACGATGGCCGGGTCGGTCATGTCGTAGGTCAGGCGCTCGGTGAACTTGTCGCCCTTCCACATGCCGTGCAGCCAGTCGGAGTCACCTCCGTAACCGCCGCCGACGTGGATCGGCACCGGCAGCTTGGATTCGACGTCGAAGCGCACGGCGGAGCCGTCCTGCGCGGTGGCGTCGATGGTCGCGCCGGTGGGGATCCGCGTGCCCGAGGTGTAGTGGATCTTGACCCGCGGCCAGCCCATCTGCTCCACCCGCCCGTCGCGCCAGATCCGCGTGACATCGTTGAGGCTGCGGAACCCGTTGGGCTCCTCCTGGATGATCAGGCAGATCGCGAAGTCGTCGAACGCCATCGGCACATACAGCCACCACATGCCCTCGAACGGCGGATGCGCCGGCCGGCCCGCGGGCTCGGCCTCACCGATCGGCCGGATGCCCCATGACCGATCGCGGCTGCCGATCCAGACGTCAGGGTCGACGGAGATGTCCTCACCGTCGATCGAGATCGTTCCGGCCCAACTGCCGACCTGGGCGAACCGCTGTGCATCCAGCGTCACGCGCGTCCCCGACCGAAGCACGTGGCGCTGCTCTTGGATCACATCGAACAGCCCGTTCCAGGTGAGGTCGGCCGCGATGCCCTCGGTCTCCTCGAGGACGATCCGAAGCTTGTGGAGCGGTTCGGTGACCTCGACGCGATAGCCCAGCACGTGCTGGTTCAGCCGGTCGGAGTCGATGCCGTCACTCAGATGCACCGCTGTCTGGGTGTCGCCGCGCCGCACCAGGAAGAACGCGTCCTTGACCCCGAGGTTGGGGTAGTAGCCGAGGCCGGTGATCAAGAAGATGTCGCCGGTGCGGTCGTGGGCGTTGAAGTAGGAGCGGTCGTAGAAGTTGCGGTCTGAAGCCCCGGGCCACGAGATCGGTTGCGGTATCTGGTGAATGGGGAATTCGTCGGTAGGTCCGAGCATCAGGCGTCATCTCCAATGAGTCGTTTGAGTACAGAGCCGTGGTAGAACAGCGATTCGATGTCGTCCGGCGCCTCCATCTCGCCGAAGCGGACCCGCCGGGCGGTGGTCCGCATGAACACGCAGCACCAGATCACGCCGGAGTACACGTAGAACCAGTTCAGGTCGCCCAGCTCGACGCCACTGTGCTCGGTATAGACGGTGCGCACGTCCTCCTCGCGCATGACGTCCGGCAATCCGGGCAGGCCTGCCAGTCCGGCGAGTTCCTGAAAGACCATGTGGGCGAAGATGATCCACGCCACATCCATCTCCCGAGGGCCGAGAGTGGCCATCTCCCAGTCGAGCACGGCAGCGGGCTTGAACCCGTCATAAAGCACATTGCCGACGCGCGAGTCGCCCCACACCAGAACGGAGTCGGTCGCGGCGGTGTCCTGGGGCCAGTTCTCCTCTAGCCACTCGAGGGACCGTTCCACCAGGGCAGAGCGGCCGATGTCGGGAACCGCGAACTGGTACCAGGACTTCAGCCAGTTGAAATTGCGTCGCAACGCATTCGGCTCCGACCCGTCGTCGAGGAATCCGAAGACCTTCTCGGGCTCGGGAATCGCGTGCAGTTTGGCGATCACCTCGACGGTGCCGTCCTGAAGTTCGCGTTGGCTCTCCGGAGGGGCATCGGCAAACCAGTTGCCGCCGAACGTATACGGCATCACGTCGGGAGGAACGCGCCCGTCGACGTAGTCCATCAGGAAGAACTGAGTGCCAAGTACCGAGCCGGTCGGTTCCAGCCAACGCACCCGCGGGACCGGCACATCGGTTTTCTCGCCGACGAGGCGGATGACGTCGAACTGATGGTCCATCCGGTAAGACGAGAACACCGGAACGTCCTGCTCGGCGGGAGCAACCCGGGCCACGAACTTCTGCTCGCGCCGCTCGCCGTCCTCGTCCCAGCGACCCGTCAGGATGATCGTCTCCGACGACATGCCATTGGAGTCCACACCGCTTTCCACGGTGATCTCCGGGACGACCCCGCCGGGCATGCACGGTCGAGAGCCATTGCGACATCACGTCGGGCAGCGCAGTGAGGTCTCGACTCGAGTGCTCTAGGCGGCTGATGTCTTCGACAGCCGGTTCGCTTGGCATCAGAACTGTTCCTTCGGCCGGTAATTACGATACGATCGGTAGCGATATGAAATCAGACGCGTCGGTCGTTGACAAGACCCCGGGCGCCGGGCGGCCCCGGGATCCACGCATCGACGCTGCCATTCTGCGCGCCACCGCTGAATCTACTTGTGGAAATCGGGTATTCGAACATCACGATGGCCGCCGTTGCCGAGCGGGCGGGTACCACCAAGACGGCGTTGTACCGGCGGTGGTCCAGCAAGGCGGAGTTGGTGCACGAGGCGGCCTTTCCCGCGGCGCCCACGGCGATCGATACGCCGCCGGGCGACATCACCGCCGATATCCGCGCGATGATCGACGCGGCCAGGGCGGTGTTCACCAGCCCGCTGGTGCGTGCTGCGCTGCCCGGGCTCATATCTGATATGGCCGCCGATGCCGACCTCAACACCCGCGTCATGGGGCGGTTCACAGGGGCGTACGCCGCAGTGCGCACCCGACTGGCCGATGCCGTTGTGCGCGGCGAGGTGCATGCCGATATCGACCCCGACAGGCTCGTCGAGGTGATCGGCGGCGCCACCCTGATGCGGATCTTGTTGTGGCCCGAGGAGCCATTCGGGGCCGACTGGGTAGACCAGACCACCGCCATCGTGGTTCACGGTGTGGTCGCATAACAGACGTGAGCGAGCTTCTCCCGTTTCCGTCCGACTGGGACAGTGCGTTGGTGCTGGTGCCCCACCCCGATGATCCCGAGTATGGCTGTCGCCGCCGCTGTGGCCAAGTGGACGGCGTCCGGCAAGACCGTCCGTTACGCGCTGGCGTGCCGCGGCGAAGTCGGTATCGAGGGCATGCCCCCAGACCAAGCTGGCCCGGTGCGCGAAGGCGAACAGCGCCGCTCGGCCGCGATCGTCGGCGTCGAGGATGTCGACTTCTGGGACTTCCCGGACAGCGACATTCGCAACACACCCGAACTGCGCGCCAAGATCGCCGAGACGATCACCGAGCTGGCGCCTGATGTCGTCGTGACGATCTACAGCGGCCCTGAATGGGAGCCAGGGGCGCCAAACCAACGTGACCACATCGAGTTCTCCAATGCCGTTGCAGACGCTTATGATTCGCTGCCCGACCCGCCGCGGTGGCTTTTCGAGAACGGCCCTGAGGTGACCCATGCCGAGCTGATCGACGACCGCTGCTTCGAGCGTGCGGTCGCCTCACTCGCCGCCCACGACGTCTACCTCTCGGTGCTCGACCCGGACACTCCAGTGATCGAACAGGCGCACAAGCAGGTGGACATGGCGACGTCGCCGCGACCGGAGTTCAACGGCCACCGCACGGTCGAATTGATCCTCAAACGGCAAACCACGTAACCGCGTGGGCCCACGCGCATGGGCCACGCGCAAGCAGGGGACTGGGGATGACCATGTTTGAACGGCAACACGCCGCGAGCGTGTGCAGTTTAGGGTCGCTCGCGCAACGGTCAGCGGTCGATCTGACCCTTGTTGCGCTCGGTCACCGCGCGGAACCGATCGCCAAGGCCGTCGAAATCGCGGTGCTGTGCGTACGCGATCTTCTCCTCGGCGGCCAACGCCGGATCGATGACGGCGGCAGCGCCTGTCGTGTAGATCTCCTTGAGCCCCAGCATGGTCGGACCGGGAACCTCGGCGATCTGCGACGCCAGTTCGATGGCCCGGTCGAGCAGTCGATCGTGGGCGACGACCTCGGTCACCAGCCCGATGTGCTCGGCGCGCACCGCGTCGACGACTTCGCCGGTCATCGACAGCCGCCTGGCCATCGCCGAGACCGACGAGCTGGGGGAGGCGCGCGGTCATGCCGCCGCCGGGCAGGATGCCGACACGGGCGTGGGTGTCGGCGAACACCGCCCGCTCCGAGGCGATGAGAAAGTCGCAGCCGAGCGCCATTTCGAGGCCACCGGTGAACACCGCCCCGTTGATCGCGCCGACGATCGGGGTGCGCATCTTGCCGGTGGCCTCGATGCAGCTGTGCGAGCGGAACTCCGCGAAGTACTTCAGCGCCGTCGCGCTGCGCCTCCTTGAGGTCGACGCCGGCGCAGAACGCCGGGTCGGTGCCCGTGAGCACGACGGCGCGCACCGACTCGTCGTCATCGGCCTCCGTCAACGCGGTGTAAGTCGCACGGATCAGGTCGCGGCTCAACGCATTCCGGGCCTCGGGCCGGTTGAGTGTCAGCACGCGCACCGGACCGTGATCGGCGACGAGAACGAGTGGTTCGGTCATGGCGAAGTCAACGCAGGAACTGGTTGGCGGTGTTCGCCAGATCCAGCAGCGGCTGCGGCAGGGCGCCGAGGGCGAATGTGACGGCCGCGGTGACCGTGACGACGGCGGTGCTCAGCACGCTGGGGACCACCACTGTCGGGCGCGTCGTCGGGCGGGTCGGTGAAGAACATCAACACGATGACCCGCACGTAGAAGTACGCGGCGACGGCGCTGGCGAGTACGCCGACGATGACCAGTGGTATCGCGCCGCCCTCGCCCGCCGCCTTGAACACCGCGAACTTGCTGACGAACCCGCTCGTCAAGCGGAATACCCGCGAACGCCAGCAGGAACAGTGAGAACACCACCGCGACAACGGGGTACCGCCTGCCCAGTCCGGCCCAACGCGCCATCGCGGTGTCCTCCTCGCCGGCCGAATTGCGGACCAGACTCACCACCGCGAATGCGCCGACGGTGCTGAACCCGTAGGCGAACAGATAGAACAGCGTCGACGACAGGCCGGCCTCGTTCTCGGCGATCACACCGGTGAGGATGAATCCGGTATGCGCCACCGCCGAGTACGCGAGCATGCGCTTCACATCGGTCTGCGTGATCGCGGTGACCGTGCCGACGACCATCGTCAGGATCGCGATCGCCCACAGCACCGGGCGCCAATCGTCGCGGAGTTCGGGCAGCGCGACATAGAACAGCCGCAGCATCGCCCCGAACGCGGCGATCTTGGTGGCCGCGGCCATGAACGCGGTGATCGGCGTCGGAGCGCCCTGATACACGTCGGGAATCCATGAATGGAACGGCACCGCGCCGACCTTGAACAGCACGCCCACCAGCAACAGCCCCGTACCCATCAGGGCCAACGAGGTCTTGCCCGGAACCAGCCGCCACCACTTGGGCGATCTCGCGCAGATCCAGCGTCCCCGCGTAGCCGTAGAGCATCGCGGCGCCGAACAAGAAGAATGCCGACGAAAAGGCGCCGAGCAGAAAATATTTCAGCGCCGCTTCCTGCGAGAGCAGACGATTCCGGCGGGCGAGCCCGCACAGTAGGTACAGCGGCAGCGACAGCACCTCGAGCGCGATGAACATCGTCAGCAGGTCGTCGGCGGCGGGAAACAGCAGCATGCCGCCGACGGCGAACATCGTCAGCGGGAATACCTCGGTCTGGATGACACCGGCCTTGGTGGCGAGCTGCTCGGCGACGGAGCCGGGAATGGCGGACGCCTGCGGCGTGAATCCGTCCAGCCCGCGGGCTCCGTTGTCTCGCTCCGGTTCTGCCCCGATCTGACGTTCGGCGATGAGCATGATGCCAAGCACCCCGACCAGCAGGATGGTGCCCTGTAGGAACAACGCCGGTTTGTCGATGACGACTGCGCCCATAATTGCGGAGTGGCCAAGCGCGCCGTGCAGATCGCGGGCGAGAGCCACCACGGCGACCAATGCGGCGGCCAGTCCACCGAGACACAGCACGAGTTGAGCGGCGTACCTGCGCTGCCGCGGCAGAAACGCCTCGACGAGGACACCGGCGATCGCCACCCCGAAAACTATCAGCATCGGAGACAGCAGGTCGTACTCGACGACCGGCGTTTGCAGATTCATCGCGTCGGCCCTTCTGCGAACTGAGGAACCGGATCAGGTTGATCGATCGTGGTCAAGGTGTGGGTCACCGCCGGGTTGATCACGTCAAGTGCGGGTTTGGGATACACGCCCAATACGATCAACAGCGCGATAAGCGGTGCAACGACCAGGATCTCGCGTGGCACTAGATCTCGTAGCTTTTCGTTCCCATCCTTGACCGGACCGGTCATCATCCGCTGGTACATCCACAGGATGTAGATGGCGGACAGCACCAGCGCCGTCGACGCGAACACCGCGAACACCGGGTAGCGGGTGAACGTGCCGATCAGCACCAGGAATTCGCTGATGAACGGTGCCAGTCCGGGCAGTGACAGTGTCGCAAGGCCCGAAACCAGGAATGTGCCTGCCAGGACCGGCGCGACTTTCTGTACGCCCCCGTAGGACTCGATGAGGCGACTGCCCCTGCGTGACACCAGGAACCCCGCAATCAGGAACAGCGCCGCCGTCGATAGGCCGTGGTTCACCATGTACAGCGTCGAACCGGACTGCCCCTGGCTGGTCATCACGAAGATGCCGAGGATGATGAAGCCGAAGTGGGAGATCGATGTGTAGGCGATCAAGCGCATCACATCGGTCTGGCCTATCGCCACAATCGCCCCGTACACGATGCCGATCACCGCCAGCGTGATGATCATCGGCCTGAAATACGTTGCCGAGTCTGGGAACAATTGCAGGCAGTACCGAAGCATGCCGAACGTGCCGACCTTGTCCATGATCGCCATCATCAGCACAGCGCTGGCGGGGGTGGCTTCGACCGCGGCGTCCGGCAGCCAACGGTGGAACGGCCACAACGGCGCCTTGACCGCGAACGCGAACATGAAGCCGAGGAACAGCAGGTTCATCACCGCCGGATTGACGACGAACTCGCCGCTGGACGACCGCTTCGACGATCAAGCGGAAGTCGAACGTGCCACTCTCGAAGACATCGCTGCCCGCAGTCACCACGTATAGGCCGATCACCGCGGCCAGCATGACCAGACCGCCGAACAGGTTGTACAGCAGGAACTTCACCGCCGCCTTGGAAGACTCGGTGCGGCTTCCTCCAGATCCCCCGAAGCCGCCGATGAGGAAGTACATCGGGATCAGCATCGCCTCGAAGAAGACGTAGAACAGCAGTATGTCCAGCGAGACGAGCGACATGATGACCATGCCCTCGACGGCCAGCGTGAGTGCGAAGTACGCGTGCGTCGAGCGACCGCCCCATGCCGCCTCGTCGCTGACGTCGTTCCAGCCGGCGATCAGCAGCAGCGGCACCAGCACCGCGGTGAGTGCGACGATCGCCAGTGCGATGCCGTCCAACCCGAGGATGTAGCCGGTGCCGAAAGACGGGATCCACTTGTGGGATTCGACGAACTGGTACTGATCACCGCCAGGGTCGAAATTGACCGCGAGCAGCACCGTGATGACCAGCACCACGACCGAGATCACCAGCGCCAGCCACTTGGAGGCCGCGCGGAGCGATGCGGGTAGCAGGATCACCACCGCGGCGCCGACCATCGGCACCACCCACAGAACCGTCAACCACGGGAATGAGGTCACCACAGTTGCACCGCCAGGATCGCGCCGACGATGAGTAACGCGCCTGCCAACATCGACAGCGCATAGGAGCGGGCGAAACCGGTCTGCAACTGACGCAGGCCGGCGGATGAGCGGGACACCAGAGCGGCCAACCCGGTTCCCGCGCCGTCCACTGCCTCATCGTCGATTTCGACCAACCCCTTGGCGACCAGCTGGCCCGGTCGCATGAATAGCTCTTCGTTGAGTGCGTCGCCGTAGAGGTCGTTGCGAGCCGCCACGGTGAGTGCCGAGCCTGCGGGTACCTCTTCGGGCACCGGACGGGTGCCGTACATCCGGTAGGCGATGGCGATACCGACCGCCACCACGGACAGGATCACAGTCGTGACCACCCACACCGGCGCGACGTGGTGGATCTCGTGGCTGCCGACGACGGGTTCCAGCCAGTGCTCGAGCGTGCCGCCGATGGCGAACGCGCCGCCCGATGCCACCGAGCCGATCGCCAACACGATCATCGGCCATGTCATGACCTTCGGAGACTCGTGCGGATGCGGACGAGTTTGTCCCCGTCGCTGCTCGCCTCGGAAGTCCAGCGCTTTTCACCGAAGAACGTCATCAGCATTACGCGGGTCATATAGAACGCGGTGATACCGGCACCCAGAATCGTGGCGCCGCCGAGGATGATGCCCTTCACCCCACCTGCGCCGAGCGCGGCCTCGATGATGCCATCCTTGGAGAAGAACCCGGCCAGCGGCGGTATACCGATGATCGCCAGGTAGCCGAGCCCGAACGTCGCGAATGTGATCGGTAGCGCCTTGCGTAGTCCGCCGTAGCGGCGCATGTCGACCTCGTCGTTCATCCCGTGCATCACCGACCCAGCGCCGAGGAACAGGCCGGCCTTGAAGAAGCCGTGGGTGAGCAGGTGCATGATCGCGAACGCGTAGCCGGCCGGCCCGAGACCTGCCGCCAGCACCATGTAGCCGATCTGCGACATCGTCGATGCGGCAAGCGCTTTCTTGATGTCGTCCTTGGCGCAGCCGATGATCGCGCCGAACAGCAGCGTAACCGCGCCGACGATCACGACGCCCAGTTGCGCAGTCGGCGCGAGATCGAAGACCGGGCCGGATCGCACGATCAAGTAGACGCCTGCGGTCACCATCGTCGCGGCGTGGATGAGCGCCGACACCGGCGTTGGGCCCTCCATCGCGTCGCCGAGCCAGGACTGCAGCGGCACCTGCGCGGACTTGCCGCAGGCGGCCAGCAGGAGCAGCAGACCGATCGCCGTCAGCACTCCCTCGCTGACGCCCGGTGCGGCGGCGAAGACGCCTTCGAAGGAGATGGACCCGATGTAGGCGAACATCACCATCAGCGCGACGGCCAGGCCGATGTCGCCGACGCGGTTGACGACGAACGCCTTTTTCGCCGCAGTCGCCGCCGACGGTTTGTGTTGCCAGAACCCGATCAGCAGGTACGACGCGAGACCCACGCCCTCCCAGCCGACGTAGAGGCCGAGGTAGTTGTCGGCGAGCACCAGCAGCAGCATCGCGGACAGGAAGAGATTGAGGTATGCAAAAAACCGTCTGCGATCGGCGTCATCTTCCATGTAGCCGATGGAATAGATGTGGATCAGGGAGCCGACGCCGGTGATCAGCAGTACGAAACACATCGACAACTGGTCGAGGTGTAGCCCGAAGTCGACCTGCAGCCCGGCCACCGGCACCCAGCTGAACAGCGATTCGTGAATGGTGCGATGTTCGGCGTCGCGGCCAAGCATGTCGGTGAACAGCATCGCGCCGACAACGAACGCACCCAGCGAGGCCGCACAGCCCAGCAGGTGGCCCCAGCCGTTCGTGCGCCGTCCGCCCAACAGAAGTATCGTCGCGCCTGCCAGGGGCAGGGCGATAGTGAGCCACACTGGAATCGTCATCGCGCCTTAGTGTTTCAGCAGACTGGCGTCGTCGACCGAAGCCGACCGGCGGGTACGGAAGATCGTCATGATGATGGCAAGGCCGACCACCACCTCGCAGGCGGCGACCACCATGGTGAAGAAGGCCACCATCTGGCCGTCGAGGTGGCCGTGCATCCGTGAGAACGTCACGAAGGCGAGGTTGCAGGCGTTGAGCATCAGCTCGACGCACATGAACATGATGATGGCGTTGCGGCGCAACAACACTCCAGCCGCGCCGATCGTGAACAACAGAGCGGACAGGTACAAGTAGTTGTCGGGGTTCATTTGTCTTCACCACCGCCGTTGGTCTGACTCCACGGTCCGCGTTTGCAGCAGTGCGCTGACTGACAGCTCTGAGGCTGATCCGTCGGGAAGGCGCGCAGCCATGTCGACGGCGTTGTTGCGGGCATATACACCGGGATTGGGCAGTGTCGTCGGGTGCCCGCCCGGCTGGAAACGCTCGTGAGCCAGTTCGCGCTGGGTCTTGCGGCGTTCGAAACGTTCTCGGTGGGCCAGCACCATCGCGCCGAGGGCGGCGGTGATCAGCAGCGCACCGGTGAGCTCAAAGGCCCACAGGTACTCGGTGAAGATCAGGGCGGCCAGGCCCTGGACATTGCCGCCGGCATTGGCCTGCTCCAACCCGACGAATCCGCCCACCGAGACGCTGCCGATCCCGGCGATGAGCAGGACGCCGAAGCCCACGCCGACCGCGATGGCCGCAACGCGTTGTCCCCGAATCGTTTCGACCAGTGACTCCGAGGTGTCGACGCCGACGAGCATGAGCACGAACAGGAAGAGCATCATCACTGCGCCGGTGTAGACCACCACTTGCACGACGCCGAGGAACAGCGCGTCCTGTGCGATGTAGAAGACAGCAAGGACGATCATCGTGGTGGCCAGGAACATGGCCGAGTACACCGCTTTCGGTGCGGCGACCACGCCGATCGCACCGGCGACCGCGACGGTGCCGAGCACCCAGAACAACACGGCTTCTGTCGTGGAGGTGTGGCCGGCTACGTCGGCGGCCGCTGACGCGAGGAACTCCAGCGTCACGTGGCGTCCTCGGTGACAGGCTTGATGTTGCCGCGGTAGTAGTCCTCGTCGGTGCTTCCCGGTTGCATCGGATGGGGTGGGGGCAGCATGCCGGACTTCAGCGGGGCGAGCAGTTTGTCCTTGCCCCAGATCAAGTCGGCGCGATTGTCGTCGGCCATCTCGTACTCGTTGGTCATCGTCAGCGCCCGGGTCGGGCATGCCTCGATGCACAACCCGCAGCCGATGCACCGGAGGTAGTTGATCTGGTAGACCTGGCCGTAACGCTCACCGGGGGAGAATCGTTCGTCTTCCTTGTTGTCCGCGCCCTCGACGAAGATGGCGTCGGCCGGGCAGGCCCACGCGCACAACTCGCAGCCGATGCACTTCTCCAGGCCATCGTCGTAGCGGTTGAGTTGGTGCCGGCCGTGGTAGCGCTTGGCCACGGGGCCGGGCTTCTCCGGGTACTCCTCGGTGATTCGCTTCTTGAACATGGTGCTGAACGTGACGCCGAAACCGGCGATCGCGTCGAGGAACTTAGGCATCCGTTGTCTCCTTTGTGCGGCATCCCTTGCGGCACTCGGGCAGGGGTGGCACCGGGAACGTCGGCTCCAGCACCTGTTCGGGGATCTTCCGAATGTTTCTGGCGCGCACCGTTCTCCATAGCGCGAACAACAGCAGCAGTGTGACCACGACGGCCACGGTGATCAGTCCCGTGGTGAGCTGGCCGTAGCCCTGGTTGCGCAGGCTGCGGACGGACGACACGATCACGATCCAGACCAGCGAGACCGGAATCAGGACCTTCCAGCCCAGCGCCATGAACTGGTCGTAGCGCATCCGGGGCAGCGTTCCGCGCAGCCAGAAGAACACGAACATGAAGCCCCAGACCTTCGCGACGAACCACAGCAGCGGCCACCAACCCGTGATTGGCGCCGTCCCACATGTTGATCGGCCACGGCGCATGCCACCCGCCGAAGAACAGCGTGGTCGCCAGCGCCGACACCGTGAACATGTTGACGTACTCGGCGAGCATGAACATCGCGAACTTGATCGACGAGTACTCGGTGTGGAACCCGCCGACCAGCTCACCCTCGGCCTCGGGCAGATCGAAAGGCGCCCGGTTGGTTTCGCCGACCATCGACGTGAGATAGATGATGAACGACGGCAGCAGCGGGAAGATGTACCAGAGGCCCTCCTGCGAGGCGACGATGCCCGAGGTCGACATCGTGCCCGCGTAGATGAAGACCGCGGCGAACGACAGGGCCATCGCGATCTCGTAGGAGATCACCTGGGCGCTCGACCGCAGACCACCCAGCAGCGGATAGGTGGAACCGGAAGCCCAGCCCGCCAACACGATTCCGTACACCCCGATCGACGTCGCGGCGAGCACGAACAGCACCGCGACGGGCATATCGGTCAGCTGCAGTGCGGTGCGGTGTCCGAAGATCGACACCTCGCCGCCCATCGGGATCACGGAGAACGCGATGAACGCGGGAACCACGGAGATGACCGGCGCCGCAAGGTAGATGAACTTGTCCACACCGGCGGGGATGAGGCCCTCTTTGAGGGCCAGCTTGACGCCGTCGACCAGTGATTGCAGCAGTCCCCACGGTCCGACGCGGTTCGGGCCCGGGCGCATCTGCATGTAGCCGAGGATCTTGCGCTCGAGCAGGATCGCCACCAACAAGGACAGCATCAGGAAGACGAAGATGCCGAGCGGCCTTGAGCAGGATCAGCCACCACGGATCGTGGCCGAAGAGCGTCGGATCGGGATAGGTCATCTGCTGCAGCCCGCCCGATCGAGACGACGGCTCCGGTTGTCACGCCGAGCTGCCGGTATACCGCCGACCGCGGCGAGTTCAGCGGCAGCCACACCGTGCCGTCGGGCATATCGGTGATCAGCAGCGGCAGCGTGATCTCGCCGCGTTCGGTGCGGACGGTCACCAGATCGTCGTCGGCAGCGCCGATTTCGCCCGCGGTGGCCGCCGACAGCCGGGTGACCGGCTGCGCGGGCGGTGCCTGCGAGGTGCGGTTCGCCGTCCTGCAGGCGTCCGTCGTCGAGCAGCATGCGCCAGCCGGCCAGCACCGCCTGGCCCTTGCCGGGCTTGTCGGGCTGCGACGGCGACACCGACGGCGCGCTCGACCGCTGGCCCGCCCACAGTCCCAGCTGCGCCATCTCCTCACCCGCGGCAAGCGCCGTCGGCAGGTTCAGGTCGACGCCGAGCTCGTCGGCGAGGAACTGCAGGACCCGCCGATCGGGGGTGGCGTTGGTCTGCAGCGCCGGCTCGAACGGGCGAATCCGGCCCTCCCAGTTGATGAACGCACCGCCCTTCTCGACGACGGGTGCGACCGGGAAGACCACGTCGGCGCGTTCGGTGACCGCGCTCTCCCGTAGCTCGAGGCTCAGCACGAACGGTGCGGCGTCGATCGCTGCCAGGGCGGCGTCCGGGTCGGGCAGGTCGGCGAGTTCGACACCGCCGACGAGCAGCGCTCCCAACTCGCCCTTGCGCGCCGCGTCGAGGATGCCCGCGGTGTCGCGGCCGGGCGTGCTCGGCAGCTCACCGACATGCCATCCGACGGCGGTCTGTTCGCGGGCAGCGACATCGCTGACCGGTCGGCCACCGGGCAGCAGACCGGGCAGTGCGCCTGCCTCCAGCGCGCCGCGCTCACCGGCCCGTCGCGGTATCCATGCCAGCCGGGCGCCGGTCGCGGCCGCCAATCTGCCTGCGGCGGAGAGCGCTCCGGGCGAGGTGGCCAGGCGTTCGCCGACCAGGATGATCGGCACCCGGGAGCGTCAGCTGCGCGTCATCGGCCAGAGCCGTCGAGTGCCGCGGCCTCACCGCCGGGCACCGTCGCGATCAGCTGGCCGCGCATCTTGCCCAGCGAACGGGTGGCGAACGGCGCGATCGACTTCACCTGAAGTCCGTTCTTGCGAACGGCCTTGCGCAGCCGCAGGAACACGATCGGCGCTTCCTCTTCGGGCTCCAGCCCGGCCAGCAGCACCGCGGGCGCCTTCTCGAGGTCGGTGTAGGTCACCGTCATCGGCTGGCCTGCGATGTGCGCGGCGAGGAACTCGGCCTCCTCGGCGCTGTGTGCGCGGGCCCGGAAGTCGATGTCGTTGGTGTCCAGCACCATTCGGGCGAACTTCGAGTAGGCGTAGGCGTCCTCGACGGTCAGCCGTCCGCCGACCAGCACCCCGGCGTTGCCGCGTGCGGCGGCGAGTCCGGCACACGCCACGTTGATGGCCTCCGACCACGAGGCCGGTCGCAGCTCGCCGTCCTCGCGAACCAGGGGAGTGGTGATGCGGTCACCCTGGGTCGTGTAGGTGAACGCCCAACGTCCCTTGTCGCAGTTCCATTCCTCGTTGACCTCCGGGTCGTCACCGGCCAACCGGCGCAGGACCTTTCCGCGGCGGTGATCCGTGCGCTCCGCGCATCCGCCTGCGCAGTGTTCGCACACGCTGGGGCTGGACACCAGGTCGAACGGCCGGGCGCGGAACCGGTAGGCCGCGCCGGTGAGCGCGCCGACCGGGCAGATCTGCACGGTGTTTCCGGAGTAGTACGACTGGAACGGCTCACCGGGCGCGATGCCCACCTGTTGCAGCGCACCGCGTTCGAGCAGTTCGATGAACGGGTCGCCGGCGATCTGCTCGGAGAACCGGGTGCATCGCGCGCACAGCACGCAGCGTTCCCGGTCCAGCAGCACTTCGGACGAGATGTTGATCGGTTTGGGGAAGGTTCGCTTGACGTCCTCGAACCGAGTTTCGGGGCGGCCGTTGGACATCGCCTGGTTCTGCAGCGGGCACTCACCGCCCTTGTCGCACACCGGGCAGTCCAGGGGTGGTTGATCAGCAGGAGTTCCATCACTCCCTGCTGCGCCTTGTCCGCGGACTCCGACGTCAACTGGGTGCGCACCACCATGTCCGGTGTGCACGTGATGGTGCACGAGGCCATGGGCTTGCGCTGCCCCTCGACCTCGACCAGGCACTGCCGGCAGGCGCCCACCGGATCGAGCAGCGGGTGGTCGCAGAACCTCGGGATCTGGATGCCGATCAGTTCGGCGGCCCGAATCACCAAGGTGCCCTTGGGCACACTGACCTCGGCACCGTCGATGGTGAGGTTCACCATCTCGACGGGCGGGGCGTCGTGGGTCGGTTCGGTTACCGTCATCTAGACCCCCACCCCTTCTGTTGCCATCAGAGTCGAGGCGTGCGGATCGAACGGACAGCCGCCTGCCAGATGCTCGTAGTACTCGTCGCGGAAGAACTTGATCGACGACAGGATCGGGGCGGCCGCGCCGTCGCCCAACGCGCAGAACGACTTTCCGTTGATGTTGTCGGCGATGTCCAGCAGCTTGTCGATGTCGGCCTCGGTGCCCGTGCCGGTCTCCAGGCGTGCGTAGATCTGCGCCAGCCAGTATGTGCCCTCCCGGCACGGTGTGCACTTTCCGCACGATTCATGCGCGTAGAACTGCGTCCAGCGGCGCACCGCGCGGACCACACAGGTGGTTTCGTCGAACACCTGCAACGCCTTGGTGCCGAGCATCGTTCCGACCCCCGCCATGCCTTCGTAATCCAGTGGCACGTCGAGGTGTTCGTCGGTCAGAAGCGGTGTGGACGAGCCGCCGGGTGTCCAGAACTTGAGGCTGTGGCCGGCACGGATGCCGCCGGCGTAGTCGAGCAACTCGCGCATGCGTGATGCCCAGCGGGGCCTCGTACTGTCCGGGGGTGGTGACGTGACCGGACAGCGAGTACAGCGTGAAGCCCGGCGACTTCTCGGTGCCCATCGACCGGAACCAGTCCACACCGTTGAGCAGCACGGGCGGCACGCTGGCGATGGATTCGACATTGTTGACCACCGTCGGCGAGGCGTACAGGCCGGCGACGGCGGGAAACGGCGGGCGCAGGCGCGGCTGTCCGCGACGGCCCTCCAGGGAGTCCAGCAGCGCCGTCTCCTCACCGCAGATGTAGGCGCCCGCCCCGGCATGCACGATCAGTTCCAGGTCGAAGCCCGAGCCCAGGATGTCCGTGCCCAGATAGCCGGCGTCGTATGCCTCGGCGACCGCCGCCTGCAGCCGCCGCAGCACCGGCAACACCTCGCCGCGGACGTAGATGAACGCATGGTGCGCCCGGATCGCATACGCCGCGATGATGACACCCTCCACCAGAAAGTGCGGGGTGGTCAGCATCAGCGGAATGTCTTTGCACGTACCGGGTTCGGACTCGTCGGCGTTGACGACGAGGTAGTGCGGCTTGGCGCCGGCGCCGGTGTCGTCCTGCGGGATGAACGACCACTTGGTACCCGTCGGGAAGCCTGCGCCGCCGCGCCCGCGCAGACCTGAATCCTTCACGGTGGCGATCAGGTCGTCGGGGTCCATGGCGAGCGCGCGTTCGAGCGCGCGGTAGCCGTCATGGCGACGGTAGGTCTCCATCGACCAGGGCTCCGGCTCGTCCCAGAACCGGCTCAACACGGGAGTTAGTGGCGTCATGTCTTCGAATCCGTTGCCTTCGGGTCGGTTTCGGGTTCTTTCGGCTCTGCCGGTACGTTCGCCGACGGACCGGGTGCCGGTTCGTCCTTGGTCGCCTCGGTGGCGACCCTCTCGTCGTTGGGCGCCGCTGTGCGAATCCGTCACCGCGTCGACCGCAGGCGCCTCCATGCCGCGCTCCTTGGCGATCCGCAATCCGGCGAGGGTGGCGTCCCCGGTCGGTGTCTGCGCGGCGGCCGCTTCTGGATCCGGCAGACCTGCAAGGACTCTCGCGGTCTCCTTGAATGTGCACAACGGCGCACCGCGGGTCGGGATGGGCGGTTGGCCCTCGCGCAATCCGTCGACGAGATCGCGAGCCGACGACGGTGTCTGGTTGTCGAAGAACTCCCAGTTGACCATCACCACCGGCGCGTAGTCGCATGCGGCGTTGCACTCGACGTGCTCGAGGGTGACGCGGCCGTCCATTAACGGAGTCAGTGGTCTCGCCGGCGTGGACGCCCAGATGGTCCTCCAGCGCTTCGAGAATCGCGTCGCCACCCATGATCGCGCAGAGTGTGTTGGTGCACACGCCGACCAGGTATTCACCGGTCGGTGTGCGGCGGTACATCGAGTAGAACGTGGCGACCGCGGTCACCTCGGCGTCGGTCAGCCCCAATTTCTTGGCGCAGAACGCGATACCTGCGGGTGTCAGACATCCGTCCTCGGACTGGACGAGGTGCAGCAGCGGCAGCAATGCCGAGCGGCTCTGCGGATACTTGGCGATGACCTTCTCGGCGTCGGCCGTCAGTCGCGCGGTCACCTCGGCCGGATATGTCTTGGCGCCGTGGATCGGTGGGCCGGGCTCGTCGGGACGCTGACCAAGCTCGAGGAACACAGTCACCTGTCCACGCCCCCCATCACCGGGTCGATCGATGCCACCGCGGTGATCGCGTCGGCGACCATGCCGCCCTCGCACATCGCCGCCACGGCCTGCAGGTTGTTGAACGAAGGATCTCGGTAGTGCACGCGGTACGGGCGGGTGCCGCCGTCGGAGACCATGTGCACGCCGAGCTCACCGCGCGGCGACTCGACCGCGACGTAGACCTGCCCCGCGGGGACCCGGATCCCCTCGGTGACGAGCTTGAAGTGGTGGATCAGCCCCTCCATCGAGTGGCCCATGATCTTGGCGATGTGTTCGGGGGAGTTGCCGAGCCCGTCGGGCCCGAGTTTCAGGTCGGCCGGCCACGCCAGCTTCTTGTCCTGGATCATCACGGGTCCGGGATTCGGCACGTCCAGCCGTTCGACGCACTGCTCGATGATCTTCAACGACTCGTGCATCTCCTTGACCCTGATCAGGTAGCGGCCATACGAGTCACACCCGTCGTCGGTGATCACGTCGAAGTCGTAGGTCTCATACCCGCAGTAGGGCTGCGACTTACGCAGGTCGTGGGGCAGACCCGTGGAGCGCAGGCAGGGGCCGGTGATGCCCAGGGCCATGCAGCCCGTCAGGTCCAGATAGCCGATGCCCTGGGTGCGCGCCTTCCAGATGTAGTTCTCGCTCAGCAGGTCCTCGAGATCCTTGAGCCTCTTGGGCATCAGCTTGAGCATGTCGCGGATCTGCGGGATGGCCTCGTCGGGCAGGTCCATCGCCACGCCGCCGGGGCGGATGTAGGCGTTGTTCATCCGGAGTCCGGTGATGGTTTCGAAGATCGACAGGATCTGCTCGCGTTCGCGGAACCCATAGAACATCGCGCCCATGGATCCCAGTTCCATGCCGCCGGTGGCCAGGGCGACCAGGTGTGAGGAAATCCTGTTGAGTTCCATCATCATCACGCGGATGACGCTGGCGCGTTCGGGGATGTCGTCGGTGACGCCGAGTAGTTTCTCCACCCCCAGGCAGTACACCGTCTCGTTGAAAAGCGGTGCGAGGTAATCCATTCGGGTCACGAACGTGACACCCTGCGTCCAGGTGCGGAACTCGAGGTTTTTCTCGATGCCGGTGTGTAGATACCCGATGCCACAACGGATCTCGACGATCGTCTCGCCCTCGATCTCGAGGATCAGTCGCAGCACTCCGTGGGTGGACGGATGCTGCGGGCCCATATTGACGACGATGCGTTCTCCGGCGTGCGATGCCGCGTTCTGCTTTGCGGCCTCGACAACCTGGTCCCAGTCCTGGCCGCCGACGACGACAACTGTTTCGGTACCGCCCGATTCGGGCGGAGTGGGGGATGTGCTCATCAGTTGTAAGACCTCCGCTGATCGGGCGGCGGGATCTCGGCGCCGTGATACTCGACCGGGATACCGCCCAACGGGTAGTCCTTGCGTTGCGGGTGGCCTACCCAGTCGTCGGGCATTTCGATGCGCGTCAGGGCGGGATGGCCGTCGAAGATGATGCCGAAGAAGTCGTAGGTTTCGCGCTCGTGCCAGTCGACGGTCGGATAGACCGCGTACAGCGAGGGGATGTGGGGGTCGTCGTCGGGTGCGGCGACTTCGACGCGGATGCGGCGGTTGTGGGTGATCGACAGCAGCGGATACGCCGCGTGCAGCTCACGGCCGCTGTCGTCGGGATAGTGCACGCCGCTGACCCCGAGGCACAGCTCGAACCGCAGACCTGGATCGTCCCGCAGCGCTTGGGCCACCGCGGGGAGATGCTCACGTCGAACTTCCAGCGTCAGCTCGTCGCGGAAGACCACCACCCGCTCGATCGACGCGGCGTAGCCGTCCTCGCCGAGCACCGCGGCCAACTTGTCGATGACGTCGTCGAAATAGCCGCCGTACGGGCGTGGCGAGCTGCCTGGCAGCGCCACGGGACGGACGAGACGGCCGTAGCCCGACGTATCGCCGGAACCCGTGGGCCCGAACATGCCGCGGCGCACACCGATGACCTCGGGCGGATCGATATCAGCCTGCTGGCCGGTGTGCGCGCCGTTGCCGTTTTCGCTCAACCGCAGCAAACCCTTGAGCTCGATGGTCGGTGTGACCGATAGTGCAGCCTTCTCAGCTTCGCGGATCGCCTCCTCGCGGTGAACGCCGAGTGGCATCTCCTGAATCTTGTCGTGCAGCTTGAGGATTGCATGCAGCAGCATCTCGGGCCGCGGCGGGCAACCAGGTAGGTAGATGTCGACCGGGACGACGTGGTCGACACCCTGCACGATCGCGTAGTTATTGAACATGCCTCCTGAGGAGGCGCACACACCCATCGCCAGCACCCACTTGGGCTCGGCCATCTGGTCGTAGATCTGGCGGAGCACCGGCGCCATCTTCTGGCTGACGCGACCTGCGACGATCATCAGGTCGGCCTGTCGTGGCGTCGCCGAGAATCGCTCCATGCCGAAACGCGAGATGTCGAAACGCGGGCCTGCCGTCGCCATCATCTCGATCGCGCAGCAGGCGAGCCCGAAGGTCGCGGGCCATAGCGAGCCCTTCCGGATGTAGCCGGCGACCTTCTCGACCGTCGACAGCAGAATGCCGCCGGGCAGCTTCTCCTCTAGTCCCATGCCAGGCCTCCTCTCCGCCAGACGTACGCGTAGGCGACGAATACCACCATCATGAAGAGAAGCATCTCTACCAGCGCGAACAGTCCGAGATTGTCGAATGCGACCGCCCAGGGATAGAGAAAGACGATCTCGATATCGAAGATGATGAACAACATCGCGGTCAGGTAGTACTTGATCGGGAACCGCTGGCCTGCCGAGTGGGCACTGGCCTGTTCAGGAACCGGTTCGATGCCGCACTCGTAGGCCTCGAGTTTGGAGTGGTTGTAGCGCCTCGGGCCGATCAGCAGAGCAATGCCGACCGAGCCGATCGCGAACGCCGCCGCGATGGCGCCGAGCACCAGTATCGGGGTGTACAAATCCATGCCGAGCAAACGCTCCCTCGTGGGCTGTCGATGTGAGCTTACCCACACCCTAGCGGGCTTAGCGATGAGCGCCACACCTTGGGGTTAGTATCGCTGGTAGCACCAAGCCGCTATGTCGTCGTGCCTCGAATAGGCAAGTGCGACAGCGTAAGTTGGTGTTTCCAGTTATTGCACAGGTGTGCGCAGCAGCGACACCACCGCGTCGCCAAGCCGAATCGGGTCGATCGGGTGGGGCACCGCGGCCTCCGCGCGCGACCAGCTGGCTAGCCAACGGTCGTCCGGTCGTCCGGTGAGCACAAGCACAGGCGGGCAGTCGGCGATCTCGTCTTTGAGCTGTTTGGCGATTCCCATGCCACCCGTCGGGGTGGCCTCCCCGTCGAGGATCACCAGATCGAACCCGCCCTCATCCATCTGCACGATCACCATCGGGCCGGTGGCGACCTCGACGTATGTCAGCTCGGGCAGATCCGGGTGCACGCGCTTGCCGAGCGCGAGCTGCACCTGCTCTCGGGTCCTGGGATTGTCGCTGTAGACGAGGACACGAAGCGGCGATGGCTCGACCATGCGCCCGATCGTACGTTCTAGCCCGCGTGTCGGAACACGATGTCGCCCGAGATCGTCACGTCGTCGCCGATCATCCCCATCATGTTGCCGTCGACGCCGAAGTCCTGGCGGTTGATCGTCGCCTGTGTCGACAGCCGCATTCCGCCGTCGCCGACCGGTGTCACCTTCGCCTTCAGCTCGAGTGGCTTCGTGGTGCCCTTGATGGTCACTTGCGCACGCAGACCGACGGTGTCGACGTCGACGGCATCCGCGGCGGTGACGACCACGCTGATGTCCGGGAACTTCTCGGCCTCGAAGAAATCAGCGGAGCGCAGATGGTCGTCCCGCTTGCCTATTCCGGTGCGCAGCGACGCGGCCTTGATGTCGATGCGGCCGAAAGCCGTTTGGGGGGCGGTGACTTGGCCGTCGCCACTGAACTCGGTGAAGCGGACCCTGACGGGCATTACGCCCCAGAATGACTTGCTCTTCGCCAAGACGGCGGATTGATCGGCAACGGCTGTCCATGTCCCGGCCGATGCTGGATCGCTGAAAAATTCGCTGAGGCTTGCCATGTCGTCTCCTGTCAGTTCGTCGAATCGAGCAGCGGGGCCATTTCCGCCGGGTCGAAGTACTCGTCGATGCGGGTGATCAGCCCGTCGGTGCCCACCTTGATCACGATGCAGACGCGCATTTGGATCGATCCGCCATTGCGGCCGTTGGCATGCAGGATGTGCTGTTGCACGAAACCGCCGTCGAAGAACTGGCGGTCGAGAATCTCGTAGCGGCGATCGGTGGTCGCGTTGATAAACCAGTCGATGACCTGTGACGCCCGCTCTTTCGCGCTGTCCCTGGTGTCGCCCGAGTGCCAGACCAGCACGTCGTCGCCGAACAGCTGCTTCACCGTGGCGATGTCACTGGCCGCGATCGCGCCGAACAGCCGATCGGCGACGTCGACGATTGCGCCGGAATCCGTGATGGACATTCCTTTGATCTCCCTTGACCTAAAGCCAGGTTGAGGTAGAACCCTGGATTTCATGGATTCCACACCAACCTTCTCCCGATTCGACGACGCCTACAAGACCCGTACCGCACCGTGGGTGATCGGCGAGCCGCAGCCCGCGATCGTCGGCCTCGAACGTGCTGGCCTGGTACGCGGCACGGTGCTCGACGCCGGTTGCGGAACCGGTGAGCACACGATCCTGCTTACCCGCTTGGGCTACGACGTACTCGGCGTGGACGCCGCGCCGACCGCGATCGAACAGGCCCGCGAGAATGCGGCCGCCAAGGGGGTCGACGCCCGCTTCGAAACCGCTGACGCGCTGGACCTCGGCGTCGAGCCGCGCTACGACACGATCCTCGACAGCGCGCTGTTTCACATTTTCGACGACACGGATCGGGCCAGATACGTCGCAGGCCTGCATGACGTAAGCCGGCCGAACGCGCTGGTGCACCTGCTGGCGTTGTCCGACAAGGGCCGGGGTTTCGGGCCCGAGGTCAGTGAGGCGATGATCCGCGAGGCGTTCAGGGACGGCTGGGCGCTCGAGGCGCTCGATGAAACCATCTACCGCGGTGTTGTCCAGGAGCCGCAGGTCGAGGCCATCGGGCTGCCGCCAGGCACCGTGGTCGACGAGCCGGCCTGGCTCGCCCGCGCCCGCCGACTCTGAGCGATTTGGGCGCGCTAACAGTCGCTGACGGGCGTTGTCACCCGAATCACTAAGAATCGGCATAGCCGGGGTGGGCGACATCGAGCCGGCGCCGCACGATCGTGCGCAGGGCCGCCAATACGTCCGCGCCACGGTCGTCGAGGTCGCCGGCGCGGATGGCCATCGCGAGCTCGGCCTCGTCGGCGTAGCCCAATTCCGCCAGCGCAGCGCTGACGTCGGCGGCGGGCCCATCGAGCAGTTCACGCTCGACGATGTGCAGCACGTTGGCGGCGACGCGGGCGTGGAAGTTGACCTGGGCGGCGTCGGCGAGCCGACCATCGGACCCGTCGGCGAGTTGATCATCGGGCCCGGTAGCGCGACGCACGTCCTTGTCGAGAAAGTCGGCGACCGCCGCGATCAGCTCGGCAGCGGTCGGCCGCCCGTACAGGTTGCTCATCGCGGACCGCCTCCCGTGAGCAGATCCAGAACGTCCCATTCGGTTTCGGCGACTCGACGACCGATCGCGGCCAGCTCGACCGACGGGGTCTGGCCCGACAGATGTCGTTCGGCCTGGAATCGGCAGATGACACCCCACCGCAGCGTGGCGACGGTCAGCCACCAGCGGAACACGTCGCGATCCAGCTCGGTGCCTGCAGCCGATTCGTAGGCAGACAGGAAACTTTCGATGCTGCCCAGCCCACCCGCACCGAGATCTTCGGGTGCACCGAAGCGCCAGGCCCGGATGCAGAACCAGGCCAGGTCCTCGTACACCTCGCCGGTGTACACCAGTTCCCAGTCCAGGACCGCCGCGAGCCCGCTCTCGTCGACGATCAGATTGCCCATCCGAAAGTCACCGTGCACGAGGACGTGCGGTGACGGCGACGGGCGATTCGCGGCCAGCCAGCGGAACGCCCATTCGAACGTCGCTGTGGTGTCACCCATTTCGTCGAGCCGGTCGCGCCATTCGCTGAGCTGGTCGGACTCGGTCAGACCCAAGTCAGCGGGATCGGCGCGGTGGATGTCGGCCAGCGCCTGCGCGCACTGGCGAAGCAGCCGATCACGGCCCGCATCGTCGAGAGTGCGATAGATCCGCCTGACGATCGTCTCCCCGGCGATCGCATTGCAGATCAAGTACGGATTGCCCAGTGCAGCAGCGGAATTATCGGCAGTCACGATCTGGGGGACTGGAGCGCCGGCGGCGGCCGCACGCTGCTGCACGGCGGCTTCCAACTCCATGCTCGCGTGCACATCGTCCGGCGGTCCGGTGCGCAGTATCAATGCCTGCCGTTCATCGCTGACGGCGTCGAACGCCCAAGTGGTCCTGCTCGCCCCGCCGGTCAACGCCCGCAGGTTCTCGACGACGATGTCGTCGCCAAGCGCGGGGCGGAGCACAGCCTCGAGCTGGTCCTTCACCTGCGCCCGAATCCGAAGAGCCGCTGGGCTACCCGTCGAATCTGGATCTCCTCGGCACCCTCGGTGATGCGGTAGCGGCGGTGGTGTCGGTAGATGTGCTCGAACGGTTCGTGACGGCTATAGCCGACACCCCCGAACACCTGCATCGCGCGGTCGGCGGCCTCGCACACCAGCCGATTGGCGCGGTAGTTGGCCATCGACACCTTGTCGGAGACCTCCATGTGGTGGTTGCGGTCCAACTCCGAGGCGGCGAATCGCACCAGCAATCGCACCATCTGCGCCTCGGTCTGCAACTCCACGAGCGGCCACTGTACGGCCTGGTTCACCGCCAGCGGTTTCCCGAAGACTTTGCGGTCGTTGGCGTATTCGACGGCGCGGTCGATGCAGTACTGGGCCGCGCCGAGGCTGCTGGCGGCCTGTCGAATCCTGTTCTCGTGCAGGAAGGTCTGGCCGACTTCCAGGCCGCGGTCCAATTCGCCGAGCACCGCGTCGGCCGGTACCCGGACATCTTTCAACTCGACCTCACCGTGGTCAGTCGGCATGTTGAACGTCCACCAGTAGTACGGCACCGTGAATCCGGGTGTGTCGGTCGGCACCAGGAACGCGGTGATGCCACGGGCCTGGCCCGGCTCCCCGGAGGTGCGGGCGAAGACGAGGTCGTGAGTGGCGCGGTGCACGCCGGTGTTGAACCGTTTGGCGCCGTTGATGACCCACTCGTCGCCGTCCCGTAGGGCCGTGGTCTCCAGCCAGGTGGCGTCCGAGCCGTGGTTGGGCTCGGTCAGCCCGAATGCCATCGATCGCTTGCCGGCCAGCATGGCCTCGATCCAGTCGGCCTTCTGCGCGTCGGTGCCGAACCGGTCCATCATGATGACCTGGGGGAAGTTTCCGACGATCGACGATTCGTCCTGTAGATCGTTGTGCAGTCCGAGTCCCTTGTGCGCCAGGTGTTCCCGGATGACAGCCATGTCGATGTTGCTGCCGTCTCGACCGCCGAACTGCGACGGGAGGCCATAGCGCAGCCAGCCCGCAGCATCAGCGCGCTTGCGCATCTCACCCAGCAGGTCTTCCCACTCCCGGCGCGGGATGCCGTCGTTGTCCCAATCGGTGCGGGCGTACTCGCGGCGCTGGTCGAAGTACTGCATATTCTCGCGTTCCAGCGGCTTGATCTCGGCCTCGATGAATGCGTCCATCTCGGCGAGCAGGCCCGGAAGATGTTCCGGGAGGGTGAAATCCACATTGACTCCTTTAGTAGCTCAGAACCCGTAGAGCGTCTTCTTCCAGATCCTCGACAGCGTGGCGATCGCGTCCTCGTCCCCGATCTCGATCCCGAGACCGGATGTGCCGACGAAAACGGTGGTGAAGTTCTCGAACAGCAGCGCGATCGCCGCCGCGGTGTGTTCGGGATCCAGCTCGGAACCGTAACCCTGTTCCTGAGCTCGGCGCACTGAGGCAGCGACGATGTCGATTCCGAAGCGGCGGAACTCGTTCTGCACAGCGGCGAAACGCGGCTGTGTCGCGGCGAGCTGGGCGACCGCGATCATGATGCCGATGTTCTGCTTGAACATGTTCCAGTAGCCGGTGACCACAGCTCGAAAGAACGTGTCATCCTCCGGTGAGTCTGGCAGGTGCACGCTCAACCCCGACGGTGCGACCACCTCGTGCAGAAATGACTGGGCGAGTACAGCCAGCAGATCTTCCTTGTCCGCGAAATAGCGGTAGAACGACGCCGGCGACTTTCCGGCCGCCGACGTGATGTCACCCAGCGTAGTGCCGTGAAAGCCACGCTCGGCGAAGAGTTTTCGGGCGGCCTGCTCGATGGCCTCCCTGGTCTGGCGGCCCTTGGCGCTCAGCGTCTCGACGGGCACGGTTAGGTGCCGACCCTGAATGACCGCGCTTGTGACCTGATGGCGAGTTTTGACCAGTATTTTCGCCATACGGTTACAGCCATGACGCGGGTGAGATGACCCTTCACGTTACTCGCCGAGAATCCGGTCGCCGGCGCGCAGCAGCGAGCTCGGTAGGCCGTGTCCGACGGCATTCTGCGCGATGCGGGCCGCGGCGATGGCGGCCTGAAGGTCGACGTCGACTCCGATCCCGCTGTCCCGTAACAGGTAGACCAGATCTTCGGTGGCGATGTTTCCGCTTGCACCCGGCGCGAACGGGCAGCCGCCGAGACCGCCGACCGAAGCGTCAAGCCGGGTGATACCCGCAGCGACTGCGGCGTAGGCGCTGGCCAGGCCGGCGCCTCGGGTGTTGTGGAAGTGCGCACCGAGCGGGATGTCGCCGATCTGGGGGCGGACGAGTGCGACCAGGTCGCTGACCCGCCGCGGTGTGGTGGTGCCGATGGTGTCGGCGATCGCCAGGCGGTCGGCGCCGTTGACGCAGGCCGCAGCCACGATGTCCAGGACGCGGTGCGGTGGCGTGGGGCCGTCGAAGGGACAGTCCCACGCGGTGGCGACGATGACCTCGACGCTTACGCCGCTGTCGTGGGCGATCGCGACGATCTCGGGTATCTGCGCGGTGGCTTCCGCGGTGGTACGTCCCACGTTGGCGCGGCTGTGACCGTCGGCGGCCGACACCACATATTCGATCGACCGCAGGCCCGCGGCGATCGCGCGTTTGGCGCCGTTGGGACTGGCCACCAGCGCCGAGAATTCGATGTCGGGAAAATTGTGCAGCTCGGCGGCGAGTTCGGCCGCGTCGGCCAGTGCAGGCACCTTCGACGGCGAGACGAAAGCCGTCGCCTCCATCTCCCGCACACCTGTGGCGGCGACGGCGGCAAGCAGTTCGAGCTTGGCCGACAACGGGATCGGGTCCTCGATCTGCAGTCCGTCGCGCAGCGAAACATCGCGAATGTCGACATGTGTCGGTAGCGCAGTCATAACACGCCCTCCTCACGCAGCGTGGCGAGCTCGGCATCGCTGCGACCGAGCAGGCCGCCGTAGATCTCGTCGTTGTGTTGACCGGGCCGGGAAGACCCGGCGCTGCGGATGGTCCCCGGTGTATCCGATAGCACCGGTACCACGCCGGGGCCCTTGACGTTTCGTCCGATGCGTTCGTCCCAGTGGTCGGCGATCATCCCGCGGGCTTGCAGTTGTGCATCCTCCACGACCTCGGCGACGGTGTTGATGGGCCCGCTGATCACGCCGGCCTCCGAGAGGGTGGCGATGATATCGGCGGGCTGACGGGTGGCCGCCCAGTCGCCGATGATCTTGTCGAGCTCGTCCTGATTGCGCCCGCGGGCAACATGATTGACGAACCGGTCGTCAACGGCGAGCTCGGGTTGTCCCATCGCGGTGCACAGCCTGCGGAACACAGTGTCCTGATTGGCCGCGATGACCACCCAGCTGCCGTCGGCGGTCGGGTAGATGTTCGACGGGGCGATGCCCTCCAGACGGGTACCGGAAGGCCCGCGGATCGACCCCGCCCACGTCGTAGTCCGGAATCGTGGATTCCTGTACTGCCAAACAGGATTCGGTGAGCGCCGCGTCGACCACCTGACCCTCTCCGGTGACGGAGCGTCGATAGAGCGCAGCCAGTGCACCCTGGGCGGCGAACATCCCGGCCAGGCTGTCGCCGAGTGACAGTGCGAGTCGTGGAGGAGGCCCGCCGGGGAACCCGTTCATGTGCCGTAGGCCGCTGGCGGCCTCGGCGACCGACGCGTAACCCGCCTTGTGCGCTTCGGGTCCGGTCTGCCCGTATCCGGAAACCCGCACCAGGATGATGCCCCTGTTTCGTTGATGTAGCACGTCATAACCGAGGTTCCACTTCTCCAGGGTCCCGGGCCGGAAGTTCTCCACGATGATGTCGGAGCGCTCTACGAGATCGAGGAACAACTCGCGTCCCGCGTTCTCGCGCAGGTTCAGCGTGACAGCTTTCTTGTTTCGCGCATGCACGGTCCAGAAGAAGTGGTGGCCGTCGAGTTCGGCCTGGCCCCACGTGCGCAACGGGTCTGGTGCTCCCGGCGGTTCGATCTTGATGACCTCGGCACCCATGTCGCCGAGCAACCGGCCCGCGAACGGCCCAGAGATCAGTGTTCCGACCTCGATCACCCTGATGCCGTCAAGCGGGCCGGTGACGCTCATTTCGAGAACTCGTGCCTGTGCAGCCAGTCGGTGCAGATGCCAACGGCCTCGCGCAGCGTGCCGCGCTGGTCTGGTCCGGAGTAGTAGTGGTTGGCACCGGCGATTTCGTGCATCTCCTTGTCAGGATGCCCGATTGCGCTGAACAGCCGCTGTGTATGGCTGGGTGTACACGCATCGTCGGCCAGGTTGCCGATGACCAGAGCGGGCACCGCGATGTCGGGGCCGGCGCTGACTGCGTCCCCGTTGGCGTCGTCGTAGCTCCACTGCGACAGCCAACTGCGCAGCGTGCAAAATCGTGCCAACCCAACGGGGCTGTTGTTCACCACCTGAGGATCGCCCAGATAGCACTGTCCCGGGGTGCGATCGTTCGGATCGACGGTCGGATCGAGCCAGCGCGGATCGGCCATGGTGCCGTGCACGACGAAGGCGAACTCGTCGTCGGGGCGGCCCTGCGCCTTAAGTTCGGCCAGTTTCTCCTTGACCCATTTGGTGATTCGGCGGTTGCGGTCGATCTGGGCCGCACGGTAGCGCTTCAGGAACTCGGCGGAGT
Source organism: uncultured Actinomycetota bacterium (assembly GCA_963720345.1). Classification (GTDB taxonomy): domain Bacteria; phylum Actinomycetota; class Actinomycetes; order Mycobacteriales; family Mycobacteriaceae; genus Mycobacterium. The sequence continues at coordinate 30,848 of CAVRFN010000033.1, read as the reverse complement.
ACGGCGGCTGGTTCGGGTTGTCCGGGTTGTACAGGTCCAACTCGGGGTCACGCTTCGAGGGATCGGACTCGTCGAGAATCGACGCGTCCAGCCACTCGGTCATCGTGCCGTGGCGACTGATGTGCGCTGCCAGGAGCATGATCCCGTCGGCGGGGATCAGGCCGAGCTTGGTGAGGTCGGGGCCATCGCCGGACGGGCTGGACGTCACGGTCGGGTGCTGGGCCTGCTGCTGATAGAACACCGACAGCGAGCCGCCGCCACTCCAGCCCGCGAGCACCACCTTCGAGTAGCCCAGTCGATTTTTCGCGTCCTTGATGCACTCGCCGAGATCCTCGACCACCTTCTCCATCAGCAGAGCGGAGTCGGTGCCGCGGAAGCGGCTGTTGCAGTAGATGACGTGATGTCCCGCACGGGCGAGCGCGTTCATCATCGGTAGATAGGCTCCGCCACCGATGGGATGCATGAACACCAGAACCGTGTCGGAAGGCTTGTCCTTCGGGCGCAGCAGGTGGCTCTCGAGTATCACGAGTTCGGCGACGCCGCCGTACACGTCGCGAACCCCTGAATTGTTCTGGTAGGCAACCAGATAGGGGATGCGGTCGTACTCGTGCTTCACAGCGGTCGCTCAATGCTCGTTTCTTCGCGCTAGCGTCCCTGCCCTTCGGCATGGGCCAGCATGCTGCCCCAGGTCGTTGGCCAGTACTTCTTCTGACGGGATGAGTCTGCGTCGGGTGTCGATGGCGATCACCGACCAGTCGACCTTGTCGTAGTCGTCGAACTTGCGGCGGGCGCGCTCGCGCGCCTTCTCCGGGGCCCCGTGGTGAACACCTTGTGGAGCATGAGAAACCAGGCCGGGCGGCATGGATATGCCGTAGAGCGATCCACCGTGGAAGAACGCGATCTCGTCGAAGTCGACATTGCGGTGATACCACGGGGTGCGCTCGGTGCCCGGCACGCCTTCGGCGGGCTTGGGCAGGAAGTTCATCACGTAGACGCCGGTGGCCTCCATGAACAGGTGCACCGTCGGCGGCAGGTGCACGCTGTTCGACGTCACCACGTTGTAGTCCTCGATGTTGAAGGTGAAGGCGAAGTTGTCGCCGCGCCAGCCCTCCACGTCGAGCGGATTGTGTTGGTAAAAGAGAGAAGTCGGCCCGCCCTCATGGAATCAGCCGCACCTCGTACTCGTCCCGGCCGTCATCGTCGATGGGGGCTGCCTCGGGGATGACGGCTTGCGACGGGTCGAACGGGAAATGGCGTCCCAGGTAACCCGGTGCCGGCACCCGGAACTCGTCGGTGGCCTGGATCATCAGCAGCGTGGATTCCTCGTCGGGCACCTGGCGGAAGGTGCACGCCTTGGGGATGTAGACCCAGTCGCCCTCGCGGTAGCGCAGTGGTCCGAACTCCGTCTCCAGCAGGCCCGAGCCCTTGTGTACAAAGCTGAGGAGGTCTCCGTCGACGTAGCGGACGAAGAACGGCATCGCCTCGGTACGCCGCGACAACAGGACGAGGCAGTCGGCATTGCTGAACATCAGCAGCGGGCCGCCCGCGGCGTCACTGGCATCGCTGGGTTTGAGCTCTGAGGACAGCACGTCGACGGGCCGCAACGGGCCGACCGAGCGGTATGCCGTCGGGTCATTGCGGCGATACATGTTCGCGGTGCGGCCGGTGAAGCCGCCGCGCCCGAGTTCGTCGTCCTTCAAGCCCTCCAGATCGGCATGCAGACGCCGGGGAGTTCGGCCTTTTCGCAGGTGAACAAAGGATTCCATGGTGTCTCCATCGACAAATGGGCGATCCAGACTGAAACTGAAGTAAAAATGATATTAGTTTTACTTTTGGGCTGGGGTCAACCCTTCAGGTCCACTCGAATGGTGAGCAGATTGGTGCCGAAGGTCCGCACGCCGAAGCTGTTGAACTGCGGCAGCGAGCGTAATCGTGCGTGGGATCGTCGTCGGGCACCAGGTGGGCGGTGCCGCTGTGCCATCTGCCGTTGAGCCTGACGCGGACCTTCGGATCGGCCTGGATGTTCTTGACGTACTGCGACTTGTCGCCGAACTCCGAAACGAACCAGAACTGATCACCCTCGCGGCGTCCGCCCAACGGTGTGCGGCGCGGCTCGCCGGACTTGCGTCCGGTCGTTTCCAGAAGCGTCTGGAACGGCATCAACCGCATCATTCGGTTGGCGACGTTCTTCTGGAAGACTTTCGTGATCCGATCGCGTAGATCGTCGGCCATGTGGTCTCCTTCGGTTAGACCATTGCGGTGCGCGAGACCTTCATACCCAGTGTGAGCGCTCCGGCGAGTTCACGGCTGGTGTCGTAGTCGAACACCACGTGACCGGCGAGGACATCGACGTCACGCTTGATGCGCTGCAGCGGGTTGTCGGCGAAGTGGACGCTGGCGCCGGATGCCTCGAGCAGGTTGGCGATCACAGTTCGCGATTCGTGCACGATGTGTGCGGCCGCCAGTCGCGCCTCGGCTCGCACCGGCCGGGGCACGGGGTCGCCTGAGGCGACGACGGTTTCGATGTCGGCAACGGTGTCCGCGAGCAGCCCGCGCAGCGCACGCAGCCGGACTCGCGCCTCGCCGAGCCGCGCCTGTGCGAGGGGTTTGTCCTTCTGCGCCACGCCCTCGTACGCGAGGATGCGCTCGCCGAGCCGATCGGCGTAGATCTCGGCGACGCGCTCGGCGCTGCCCAGCGCAGGCATCGCCGCCAAAAGCGACAATGCGGGCACCATCGGCCAACGGTAGGTGTCGGCGTCGTGCAGCCCGGCGCCTGGCGCGGTGCCGGAGTAGATGTCGACGACCCGAACGAGCCGGTGGTGCGGGACGAACGCGTCCGTGATGACGACATCATTGGATCCGGTGGCGCGCATACCGTCGGTGTGCCAGACGTCCTCGATGCGGGTGTCGGAGATGGGCAGCAGTGCCAATGCCGGATAAATGGCATCGTCGGGACCGCACAGTGCGCCCACCATGATCCAGTTGCCGTCCATCACGCCCGTCGCCCACGACCACCGGCCAGTCAACCGAATGCCGTCGCCAGACGGGACCCCTCGACCCGTCGGCGCAAGGGGCGCGGGCGCGAGGAACGGACGCGTTGCGAACGCCTCCTCCTGAGCACGCTCGTCGAACAGGGCAAGCATCCAGTTGTGCAGCGCGTAGAAACCGATGGTCCACGCGCTCGACGCGCAACCATGCGCCATCCGCCGGACCGGGTCGAGGATCGCGGGAAACTCGGCTTGTTGACCGCCGAAACGGGCCGGCTTCAGCAGCTCGGTGAAGCCTGAGGCGGTGAGGTCGGCGACGGTTTCGGCAGGCAGCCGGCGGATCTGCTCCGCTTCCTGCGCACGTTCGGCGAGACGGGCGACAAACTCCGGGGTGATGGCCGGGCTGGCCGAGACCGCGGTCATAGCCGGGAACTTACCATACTATTTAGTACGGAAAATCGGGCGTGTGGCGCACTCCAAGCCATCTCGGCGGATACCGCCAGGTCGGAACGCCGCTCCGGGCGCCACGTCAGCGCGCCAGCATGATGTCGAGGAACCGTTCCCGCCGCGCTGCGCCCCGGGCGCTGGGCTGCGGCCCGGATAGATGCAGGAACCCGATTCCGACCGCAAACGTCGCGGTCGCGCGCAAATCGGCCTCCTCGGCATCGAACCCGTAGTCCAGGAATGCCTGGCGGACAGCGATGAGCACACGGCGGTCCGCGGCGCGCACACTCGCCGCGACGGCCTCATCGGTGCGGGCCCACTCGCGCATCGCGCGCTCGAGCGTCCAGTGGCGAGCGTCCACGAGCGTCGTCATCATTTGCGAGAGCCGCTCCCTCGGAGGAACGTCCGCGGATGTGCCGAAGTGGCGACGTTCCTCGTCTCGCGAGGCGCCCCACGCGTCGACGAGCGCGATGCGATAGCTGCCGATATCGGCGAAATGCCAGTAAAAGCTGCCTTTGGTCACCCCGAGGCGGCTGCACAGCCGGTCCACCTTGAGCGATTTGATGCCTTCTTCGGCAAGGACCTCATAGCCCGCCTGGATCCAGTCATCCACGGCCAGGCGGGTGGCGCGAGCCTTTGCCATGCCCAGCAGCCTACGGCCCGAAGGGGCGGTCACATAGACGCGAACGTCAAGCGCAATGTTCACAGGAAACTCGCCGACGACGTCGGTCGGACTTTCTCCCGTACTGGTCACATGTTTTACTGCACACGCGACAACTGAAATTTTCTCGGTCCGCTCAATGGCCACCGGGCACAGTCGAGCGGGCTCGACAACGCAGTGAAAACAATGCTGCGCTGTCGATGGCGATCGCTCGATCGTGGGAAAAGCGGAAACCGGAAGATGGATGGGTTTGCAGTATGAGCTTCACTGACAAGTTTCGAGGCCCCTGGGCGCGCCGCCTCACGATGGCTGCGGTAGCGGCGGCTCTGCTGCCGGGCGTAGTCGGCCTCACCGGGCAGTCACCGACCGCCGAGGCCTTCTCTCGACCCGGCCTGCCCGTCGAGTACCTCATGGTCCCCTCGCCGTCGATGGGCCGCGACATCAAGGTCCAGTTCCAGAAGGGAACCGGATCTAAGGCTGTTTATCTGCTCGACGGCCTGCGCGCGCGAGAAGACTTCAACGGTTGGGACCTCGAGACCCCGGCATTCGAGTGGTTCTTCGATACGCCGTTGTCCGTCATCATGCCGGTCGGAGGTCAGTCCAGCTTCTACTCCGACTGGTACGCACCGGCCTGCGGCAAGAGCGGCTGCCAGACCTACAAATGGGAGACGTTCCTGACCAGCGAGCTGCCCCAGTGGCTGGCCTCCGAACGAGGGGTATCCACTTCGGGTAACGCCGCCGTCGGCCTGTCGATGGCGGGTAACTCGGCGATGATTCTCTCGGTTTATCACCCCAACCAGTTCATCTACGCCGGGGCGCTCTCCGCGTTCCTCAATCCGTCCGAGGGTCAGTGGCCGTTTCTGATCAACATGGCGATGGGCGACGCAGGCGGGTTCAAGGCCAACGACATGTGGGGCCGGACCGAAGACCCGAACAGCGCGTGGAAGCGCAACGACCCGATGCTGCAGATCCCTGCCCTGGTGGCCAACAACACCCGCCTGTGGGTCTACTGCGGCAACGGGACGCCCAACGAGCTGGGCGGCGCGAACCTGCCCGCTACGTTCCTCGAGGGTCTGACGATCCGGACCAACGAGACGTTCCGCGACAACTACATCGCCGCGGGCGGCAACAACGCCGTGTTCAACTTCCCGCCCTACGGCACGCACAGCTGGGAGTACTGGGGTGCGCAGCTTCAGGAGATGAAGCCTGATCTCATCTCGCATCTGGGCTCGTAGCGACGATCGCAAGGTCCCCGACACTCGGCTTTGCCCGGGTGATCGGGGACTTTTGCGTCTGATGGAACGAGTTCATGTCTGAAGTCAATTCGCCGTCGGCGGCGTCGACGACAGCGTCGGCGGCGACACGCTTGCCTATGCGTTGAGCACCTTGAATTACGGTGGCACCGCTGCGATTTCAGGACTCGCCCGCTTGGCTGACCTGCCGACGACGGTGATGCCGTTCATCCTGCGGGGCTTCACCCTGGTGGGAATCGATTCGGTGTTGCTACCGATCGACGCGCGCCGCGATGTGTGGCGTCAGCTCGCCGGCGAGCTCAAGCCACGCCACCTCGGCGAGATCACCAAAGACGTCTCGGTGCTCGAAGCTCCGCATACGCTGCGCACCATCGTCGGCGGCGGCGTGACCGGCCGAACCCGCATCGTCGTCCACGACGGGTTCTAACGGTGGGCTGAGCTCGCGCAGCTGGGGAAGTTACTTCAGCTCGGACGACGACAGACCAAGCAGGCGTCGAGCCACCACCAGCAGCTGAATCTGCTGTGTGCCCTCGAAGATGTCAAGGATCTTGCTGTCGCGGGCCCACTTCTCCAGCAGCGTCTGCTCGGAATAGCCGACGGTGCCTGCCAATTCGACGGCCTTGAGCGTGATGTCGCTGGCGACGCGACCTGCCTTGGCCTTACCCATCGACGCTTCCTTGGAGTTCGGAATATCGTTGTCGGCCTGCCAGGCGGAGCGCACCATCAGCAGATAGGCGGCCTCCCAGTCGGATTCCATCCGCAGGAACTCCGCGGCGGGCGCGCTCTGCGCATGCGAAGGCTTGTCGTAGGAGATCTCCACGCCTGCCTCGGTTAGGGTCTTGCGCAACTCCTCGAGCGCGGCGCGGGCGATGCCGACGGCCATCGCCGCCACCACGGGGCGGGTGTTGTCGAAGGTCTCCATCACCCCGGCAAAGCCCTTCTCCACGTGGATTTCCGGGCTGCCCAGCAGGTTGTCCTTGGGAATGCGGACGTTGTCGAAGCGGATCACCGCGGTGTCGGAAGCCTTGATACCCAGCTTGTCCTCGAGGCGCTCGACGATGACCCCGGGATGCTCGCGAGGGACGATGAACGACTTGATCGCCGCTCGGCCCAGCGACTTATCCAGCGTTGCCCACACCACGATGTGCGTGGCGCGGGATCCGGCGGTCACGAAGATCTTCTCGCCGTTGATGACGTACTCGTCGCCATCCTCCTTCGCCGTCGTCGTCACGGCCGCAGAGTCGGAGCCGAACCCGGGCTCCGTGATGGCCATGGCGGCCCACACATCCTTACCGAGCCGCTCCAGCTGTCCGTCGGTGGCCACGCCGGAGATCGCGGCGTTGCCGAGTCCCTGACGCGGCACCGAGAGCATCAACGCGACGTCGCCCCAACTGACCTCCATCACGTTGAGGATGGCGGACATGTTGCCGCCGTTGTGATTGGTTTCTTTGGCTTCGGCGCTGTCGCGGAACGCTTCGGCGCCGGCGAAGGCGATGGCGTTGGCTTGTGAGATGCCCTCGAAGAGAGTGGCCAGCGTATCGAGCTCGACGGGGTACTCGTGCTCCCGCAGATCCCATTTGCGCGAGATCGGTCGCAGCATCTCGGCGGCGCCCTGATGCGACATCTCGATCACCGCTTCAAGTTTCTTCGGCAGTTCCAGATTGATTGCCATGACTCGACTTTCGGGTATAAGGAATGACTACTGGTCAGATGACTCCGCTATATGACAACAACGCCCTCGGCGACACCGATCGCGCGCAGATCGCGGTACCAGCGTTCAACCGGGTGCTCCTTCGTGTAGCCGTGGCCGCCGAGCAACTGCACACCGTCCAATCCGATCTGCATGCCCTTGTCGGTGCCGAGGCGCTTGGCCAGCGCCGCTTCCCGGGCGAACGGCAGACCCTGGTCTGCGCGCGACGCCCCGCGCCAGGTGATCAACCGCAGGCCGTCGAATTCGATCGCCATGTTGGCGCACATGAACGCTACCGCCTGCCGGTGTGCGATCGGCTCACCGAATGCGTGGCGCTCCTTGACATATGGCACCACGTAGTCGAGCATCGCGTGTGCCGTACCGACCGCCAGTGCGGCCCAGCCGAGGCGCGACAGCGCGATCGCCTCCGAATAGATCCGGTCTGTTTCTGCCGCCGGCACCTCATCCTCACCCAAGCGCGCCGACAGCGGCACGGTGACGTGGTCGAGCTCGATCTGGCCGAGTGCCGCGGCCCGGATACCCATGCTCGGATCCGGCGTGACGGTGAGGCCCTTCGACGACGATTCGACGATGAACAGGGCTGGCTTGCCGTTGAGTTGTGCTGCCACGATTAATAATTCGGCGTTCACAGCAGCAGGCACCAATGACTTCACGCCGTCGAGCCGGTAGCCGCTGGGCGTGCGCACCGCCGTCGTCTTCAGCGCTGTCGGATCGAACAGGGGGTGCGGCTCACAGATCGCGACGCACGCCTGCGGCACGTTCTCGCCGGCGAACTCCTTCAGATAGGTCGCCTGCTGATCGGCGCTGCCCCAGTGGGTGAGCGCCGACGCGACACCGGCGGGCGCCAGGATCGGCAGCGCTAGTCCCATGTCCCCGTAGGCCAGTGCCTCGGCCACCAGCACGTTGGTGACCGCTGCACGTTGGGCGGCGATTCCTTCGAAGTCCTCGGGCACGTTGATCGCCGTCACGCCGAGTTCGGCGGCCTTGGCAACCAGATCTGGGGGATAGGTCGCGGAGTGGTCGGAGTCGTGGGCCGCCGGTCGCATCACTTCTTCGGCGAACTCGCTGACCGTGTCGACGATCATCTTCTGCTCGTCGTCGGGAGTGAGGTCGAAGTAGTCGGCGCCGCTCTTCTTCAGCCGGGTCGGCCCACCTTGGGCATTGGACACGCGCTTGAACTGACGGTTGGCCGCACCCGCGACCGAGAACACTTGCTTGACGCCATACTTGAGACCGCGATTGAGCGGATCGCGCAGGTTGTAGCGGTCGAGGAACTCTTGGCCGACCAGCGGTGTTACGAGGGCAAGGCCCAAGTCGGTCGCGGTGCGCTTGTGCCTGCGCTTGCCGACGGCGCTTTCCTTGCCTGCCCGCTTGGGCCGCGGGGTGGATCCGTTTTTCGACGGCAGGGTATTGGTCATTTCAACTGCCTCGCTTTGAAGATTGACGTCCGCATTCGCAGAACTGACTCCAGAGTAAGGTATGCGAACTGACTCGTGAGTAAGATCGCTCGATTTGTCGTGCACGTCACACGTTCACCGCCGCGCGGCATACTCACTTCATTGTTCCCGTAGTCCGAGGTGGGCCGGCGTGCGAGGCGGATTGATTACCCGGTTGGTCGTGGTGACCGTAGCGCTGGCCGTGATCGTCGCCTCGGCATTCGTGTTTCTTCTCGTCGCGATGGCGCAAGTGGACCGGGCCAGGGCCGTCGCCGTCAACTCAGCGGAGGAGGCCTACGCGGCGCGCGATGTACGCCGGGCGCTGGGCGACATGGAGACGAGCGAGCGCGGCTACCTCATCACCGGGGAGGAGAGCTTCCTCGCGCCGTGGGAATCCGGCAGACAACGGATTGCGGAGCGATTCACGAGGTTGCGAACGATCGTCGACGACCCCGAGCAAGCGGCGCGCGCCGAGCAACTCGAACGTGAGGGGCTGTCCTATCTCAACGACTACTCCATACCGCTCGTCGAAGCCGCCCGCCGCGGCGAGCCGTGGGTGCGAAGTCTGCCCACGAGCGTTGAAGGTAAGCAGCGGATGGACGAGCTTCGGCGCCTGCTCGACGATTTCCTGTCCACCGAGTACACCTTCAGCTCCGAACGGCAAGCCAAGGCAGACAACCTTTATCGGCGGGCGACCATCGTGGCAGGCATCGGACTCGTCCTGTCCGTCGTGGTGACCGGCGCGAGTGCGGTCTTCCTGGCGCGCGGGGTCGTCAGCCCGGTCCGGCGCACCGCCCGGATGGCGGAGCGGCTGGCAGCCGGCGACCTGGAAGCGCGTGTGCCGCAGACCGGCAACGGCGATATCGGGGTGCTGGAGAGCAACTTCAACTCGATGGCTGAGTCGTTGCAACAGAACCGCGATGAGCTGGCCCGGCTCAACGATGAGCAGAACGCACTGCGACATGTCGCGACACTCGTCGCGGAGGGCAGGCCGTCCGACGAGGTCTTCACCGCCGTCGCCAACGAGGTCGGGTTGTTGACGGGCGCCGATATCACCAGACTCCTACGGTTCGAGAGCGATGGCGGGGCCACGGTCTGCGGGGCATGGGCGCAGCTGCGCGATCCCGTGCCGATGGGCGCGCGCATCGCGATCGACGCCACCGTCGCAGCACACGTGCGACAGACCGGCATACCCGCCCGGCGTACCGAGGTGTCACCGCCGGATCTGCCCGACGGCACGTACAGCGCGGTGGGCGCACCGATCATCGTCGGAGGAACGCAGTGGGGCGCGATCACGGCCCTGTCGCCGATCGACCGTGTTCTTCCGGACGACACCGAGACTCGGATGGCGGAATTCACCGATCTGGTCGGCACCGCGATCGCGAACGCACAAGCGCGCGCCGACTTGGTGGCGTCCCGCGCCCGGATCGTCGCGGCGGCCGACGAATCGCGACGGCGCATCGAACGCGATCTGCACGACGGCATCCAGCAGCGTCTCGTCACCCTCGCGCTGAAGCTGCGCACTGTCGAAGTCGACCTCTCGCCGCAGGCGTCGGAACTGCGGGAGCCTTTGGCCGCGGTCTGTGCCGGTCTCGTGGATGCCGTGGAGGAGTTGCGGGAAGTCACCCGAGGTATCCATCCGGCGATCCTGACCGACGGCGGCCTCGGGCCCGCGTTGAGAACCTTGTCCCGCCGCTCCAGCGTGCCGGTCGAGTTGGACCTGCACGTCGACGATCGCCTTTCGCCAACCGTCGAGGCGGCGGCTTACTACGTGGCGGCGGAATCGATGACCAATGTCGCCAAGCACGCCGACGCATCGTTCATCGACCTGAGCGCCGTCGTGTCGAAGGACCGTCTTCTGATGACGATCCGAGACGACGGAAGCGGCGGCGCGGACCCGTCCCGGGGTTCAGGGCTCATCGGTCTCATCGACCGGGTAGAGGCGCTCGGCGGAACCTTGGCCGTCGACAGCCCGGAGGGAGCGGGCACCACCTTGCGTGTCGTTCTCCCGCTCGACGAGCAACAAGTGCGCTGAGTGCCAGGGGTTGTTAGCCGATCTGACAAATTGCAGCTAGCTGCAATGCCTCGCGGCTTGGTCGCCAGGCAGACTCGAATCATGGAGAAAGGGGTGGAGGCGTTGCGCTGCGTCATCGTCGATGACAACCCGGAATTCCTCGACACGGCAGCCAATCTCCTCGGCCGGCAAGGGATTTCGATCGTGGGTGTCGCCACGACCAGCGCCGAGGCGCTGAAGTGCGTCGAAGAGCACAAACCGGACGTCACGATTGTCGACATCAAGCTCGGCGACGAAAGTGGATTTCAACTGGCCGAACACATCGCACGTGGCGCGGTGCCGTCGCCGGTGATCTTGATCTCCACCCACTCCGAGTACGAGTACGGCGAACTGATCGCCTCCAGCCCCGCGCTGGGCTTCGTCGCGAAGGAGCATCTGTCGCCGGAGCGGATTCGCCAGTTGCTCGAGGCGGCCGACCCGCGAGCATGATCCGGTGGCGCTAGTTGGTCGTGGCCAACAGCTCGTCGAACGCGGCCTGCATGCACTCGGCGTAGTGCGCGGGGTCCGGTAGCGCGTCGCGGTCCGCGGTGACCCCCATCGAGACGGTTCCGTTGTAGCTCGCGATGACGTGGAACAGGTTCATACCCGCGATCAACGGACCCATGCCCGTCACCCGGACGAGGCGTGCGCCCGCGAAATAGATCGGCACGTCCGGGCCCGGCACATTGCTCACGGTGGTGTTGGCGATCGTCGGACTACTGAACGGCATCGCGGACGCCGCCTTGACCGTCAGCCCCAACAACGTGGTCGGGACAAGGCCGACGAGCTCCATCAGTCGGCTGGTGTTCGACGTATCGGAATTCTCGCGGAACGCGGACGATTCCGCGGCGATCGATGCCAGCCGCTCGTGCGGATCCGGCGAATCCGTTTGCAGCGAAACTGCAATCTGCCGAACAACCGGTTTCCCCCCGCCCCCTTCTCGCTGGAATCCCGGATCGACGCGGGGCAGGCGGCCACGAGTGTGTCCTCGGGTAACTCGTCGTGGTCTTCGAGGTAGTGCCGCAGCGTCCCGCCGACGTAGGCGACCGCGACATCGTTGATCGTCGCCCCGGGCACGCTCGCCTTGATGCGCTGAAAATCAGCGAGGTCGTGGAAACGCGCCTCGAAAACCCGGTGGGGTGAGGCGGAATCGTTGAATCGGGTGGTCGGGGCGAACAGTGAACCAGACCCCGGCCCAAGCGCCGAGGCGACACCGCCGGCGAGTTTGGCAGGTAGACCTGACAATTGGCGAACCGCGTTCAGCGCGCTGGGAATCACGACGCTGCCCGCGCGCAAGGGATACTGCGCAATATTGACCGCGGTCTTCGACACCAGCGTCGCCGTCGACGGCAGTTCGCCTGGCTCCCAAGGGGTTTCGGGAGGATCGGGACGCGGACCGTCAGGTGCAAGATCGTGCATGGCGGCCATCAGTTCGACGCTCTCCATCCCGTCGGCCGCACAGTGATGCAACTTCAGGCCCACCGCGAACGACCCCGTCGGGACGCCCGGCACCGAGTTCAGCCCTTCGATGACGGTCATCTCCCACGGCGGGCGACGCAAGTCGATCTGCCGGGCATGGATGCGCGCGATCTGGATGCACAACTGACGCCAGTCTCCCGGCTGCGGTAGCGCGATGTGGCGGACGTGATACTCGAGATCGAAATCGGGGTCGTCCACCCAGTACGGCATGTGCAGACCGCCGGGAAGCTCGGTCAGCCGCCGCCGGAAGGTCGGCGCGAGATGCAACCGGCTTTCGATCTCTTCGAGGATGCCTTTGAATGTGACTCGGCCGCCCGGCGCCGTTGCCGGGTCGTAGATCAGCAGCATCTGAATCTGCATCGGAGTCTCGGGCCGCTCGGCGCGCAGCAACATGTCATCGGTCCAGCTCAGCTGCTGCACGTAAACGTCCCCTCCCGGCAATCCCCGCCGATGACAGGCTAGGCGCGTCGCACCTTGTTGGGTGGCATATCCCTGGGTTCAACCACCGAAGTCACCTACCGAGTCGCGCCATCACCGCGTCGTGCAGAAGTCCGTTGGTGGCCACCGCGCTGCCGCCGTGCGGACCCGTCTGCCCGGCGATGTCCGTGAACGTGCCGCCCGCCTCGCGCACCAGGATGTCGAGCGCCGCCAGATCCCACAGCTTCACCTCGGGCTCGACGGCGATGTCGACCGCGCCCTCGGCGACCAGGCAATAGGACCAGAAGTCGCCATAGCCGCGCACCCGCCACACCTCGTCGGTCAGCGCCAGGAATCGTGAACGCAGTCCATCCCAGCCGGTGGTGAGATCCGAGTACGTCAGGCTTGCCGACGCGATGTCGTCGACGCCGGACACCGAAATGCGCCGGGTCTGGCCGCCGAAGGACGTGAACGCGCCTTCGCCGCGGCCGGCCCACCACCGCCGGTGCAATGCCGGAGCGCTGACGACGCCGACCACGGGGATCCCGTCGTCGAGCAAGGCGATCAACGTGGCCCACACCGGGACGCCGCGGACAAAGTTCTTGGTTCCGTCGATGGGATCGACGACCCATTGACGACCGGCGAAAACCGCTGTGCCGCCGAACTCTTCACCAAGGACGACATCGTCGGGTCGCTGCGCCGACAACGCGGTACGGACCAGCTCCTCGACCGACCGGTCGGCGTCCGTCACGGGGGTGAGGTCGGGTTTCGTCTCGACGCGCAGATCGAGCGCGCCGAACCGATCCAGCGTCTGCGCGTCGGCGGCGTCGGCCATCTGCAGCGCGAAGGCCATGTCATCGCGGACCGTACTCATCCCTGCACGTCCTACCATGTCGGTGTGTGGGAAATCGGGATGGTTGTCGTGATGCTGGGAGTGCTCGCCCTCATCGCGGCCCCCTGGATTATGAGGCGGCGCCGCACAGGCAGCGACTGGATGGAGGGCCAGCTGCTGGTCACCGGCGTCAGCCCGCGTCCAGAGGACGTCACCGGAGAGCAGTTCGTCACGATCACCGGCGTCATCAACGGCCCGACGGTCAACGAGCACGTGATCTATCAACGCATGGCGGTCGACGTCAATCGAGTGGCCGACGATGTCTGCGCTCTTTCCCGTCGTGTACTCGCCGAAAAACCCGGACAACTGGCGGTTCGCGCCGACCGCGGCACCGCCGCAGCCACCCCCACCGGGGCCCGAGGTCTACTAGCGGTCTCAGCCGTGGGCGATGCGCAACAAGTCCGCGACGCTGGTCAGCTTTACCCGTGGCCGTCCGTGCGGCTCGCCTGCACCGCGTTCGTGTTCGTTGATCAGCTTCCAGTGGTCGTCGGTGACCACCTTCGGCTGCCGCTCCACCATCCATTCCGCCAGCCGCTCGGCATGATCGTCACCGAATTCGGCCAGCGAAGCGCCGGACAGATCCGCGATCAGGGAGTCGACGGTCTCCTGCGAGTCGCTCTTGTTACTGCCGATGACGCCGGTGGGCCCACGCTTGATCCAGCCGACGACGTACTCGTTGCGACTGCCTTCGATGCGTCCACTGGTATGCGGAATCGTGCCGCTGCGGTCATCGAACGGCAGACCCTTCAACTCCACCCCGCGGTAGCCGACGGCGCGCACCACCAGCTGGGCCGGCACCTCCTCGCGTTCACCGGTGTCCTTGGCGACGACGCGGCCGCCCTCCTCGACCAGTTCGTTGCGGCCCGAGCACGATGGACTCGACCTTGTCGTCACCCTTGATCTCGATCGGGGAGGTGCAGAACCGGAACACGATCCGGCGCTTGGCGCCCTTAGGTGTGTTGCTCGGCGTAGCCGCGCAGCACCTTGATGTTGTTCTTAACGGTCTTGCCTGCGGCTTCCAGATCCTCGTCGGTGATGTCGGCGAAATCCGCGGGGTCGACGATGACGTCGACGTCGCCCAGACCCTCGAGCGCGCCGAGCTCCCGCAGTTCCAGCGTGGTGAACGGGGCCTGCAACGGCCCGCGCCTGCCGATGATGAGAACCTCCTCGACGCCGCGGTCGTGCAGGGTCTGCAGCGCGTGGTCGGCGATGTCGGTGGCCGCCAGGACGTCGGGGTCGGTGACCAATATCCGCGCCACGTCCAGGGCGACGTTGCCATTGCCGACAACGACGGCCCGCCCGGTCGACAGGTCCGGTGCCATCTCCTGGAAGTGGGGGTGCGCGTTGTACCAGCCCACGAAGTCGACGGCGGGCACGCTGCCGTCCAGGTCCTCGCCGGGGATGCCCAGCGATCGGTCTGACTGCGCGCCGACAGCATAGATCACGGCGTCGTAGCGTTCGGCCAGCTCAGCGGCCTGCACATGGTCGCCGACCACAATGTTGCCGAAGAACCGGAAGCGCGGGTCGAGCGCCGTCTTCTCGAACTGGGCGCTGATCGACTTGATCTTCGGGTGGTCGGGCGCAACACCGGAGCGCACCAGACCCCACGGTGTGGGCAGCATCTCCAGCATGTCGACGCGGACATCCGACTCTTCTGAGGCGTCTGCGAATTTCAAAAGCGAAGCGGCAGCAAAGTAACCCGAGGGGCCTGAGCCGACGATCGCCACGTGATAAGGGCGCATGAATACCTTTTGTTGAAGGTTGTGTCGCTGCCCGGCCACGTGCAAAGGGCTGTCGCGTCGTGGCCGGGCTGTTGCCATCTCCGATGCTAAACGCGCACCCTGCCCGATTGCCGCTAGTCAGGGATAACTGTGTCGGGATCTCTCACAGGTACCCTGAATTCCCGTGGATCCCGACCGGCAAGCCGACATCGCAGCACTCGACTCCACCCTGACCACGGTGGAGCGGGTGCTCGACGTCGAGGGTCTGCGGGTCCGGATCGAAAAACTCGAACACGAGGCCTCCGACCCCAACCTGTGGGATGACCAGTCCCGGGCGCAAAAGGTCACCAGCGAGCTGTCCCACACCCAGGGCGAGTTGCGCCGCGTCGAGGAACTCCGGCAGCGCCTCGACGACCTGCCCGTGCTCTATGAGATGGCCGCCGAAGAAGAGGGAGCAGGTGCCGCGGAAGCCGAAGCCGAAGCCGACACCGAGCTCAAGAAGCTGCGCGAGGACCTCGAGGCGATGGAGGTCCGCACGCTGCTGTCCGGTGAGTACGACGCGCGCGAGGCGCTACTGAACATCCGCTCCGGCGCGGGCGGCGTGGACGCGGCGGACTGGGCCGAGATGTTGATGCGCATGTACGTCCGCTGGGCCGAGCAGCACAACTACCCGGTCGAGGTGTTCGATACGTCCTACGCCGAAGAAGCCGGGATCAAGAGCGCAACGTTCGCGGTGCACGCGCCGTACGCCTACGGCACGTTGTCGGTGGAACAGGGCACACACAGGCTGGTGCGGATCAGTCCTTTCGACAATCAGGGCAGGCGTCAAACGTCTTTCGCCGAAGTGGAAGTGTTGCCCGTCACCGAAACCACCGACCACATAGACATTCCCGAGAGCGACGTGCGCGTCGACGTGTACCGATCCAGCGGACCGGGCGGTCAGTCGGTGAACACCACCGACTCTGCGGTTCGACTCACGCACATCCCGACGGGTATCGTGGTCACCTGCCAGAACGAGAAGTCGCAGTTGCAGAACAAGGTCTCGGCAATGCGGGTTCTCCAGGCAAAGTTATTGGAGCGCAAGCGTTTAGAAGAGCGCGCCGAGATGGACGCCTTGAAGGGCGACGGCGGAAGCTCGTGGGGAAACCAGATGCGCTCCTACGTATTACACCCGTATCAAATGGTAAAGGACTTGCGCACCGAGTACGAGGTCGGTAATCCGGCCGCAGTACTGGACGGTGATATCGACGGATTCCTCGAGGCCGGAATTCGTTGGCGCAATAGACGAGATGACGAATAACAACCTGATCGCACTCGCCCTGGCCGACCGGTGGACCGGTTTCTGGCAGGGCAGCATCGGCGTCTGGATCCTCGAACGGGGCGTGCCGATCGCGCTGTATCTGATCGGCGGCCTGCTGGCCGCCCGGTTCATCAACTGGTCGGCGCGGCGAATCGTGAAGCGCATCGACGCCGAGTACCAGGAAACCGACCAGCTGGTGCGCACCGAGAGCGCCAAGCATCGCCAGGCCGTCGCTTCGGTGATCTCCTGGGTGTCGGTCGCCCTGCTCTTCGTCATCGTGATCATGCAGATCACCTCGATCCTCGCCATCCCCGTCGGCTCGCTGGTCGCGCCGGCCGCGGTGCTGGGCGCCGCGCTCGGCTTCGGCGCTCAGCGCGTTGTCCAGGATCTGCTGTCGGGGTTCTTCATCATCACCGAGAAGCAGTACGGGTTCGGCGACCTGGTGTCGCTCACCGTCGCCGGTATCGCGCTGCCCGCCGAGGGCACGGTGGAGGACGTCACCCTTCGCGTCACCAAGCTGCGCTCCAGCGAGGGCGAGATGTTCACCATCCCCAACGGTCAGATCGTCAAGACGGTGAACCTGTCCAAGGACTGGGCGCGCGCCGTCATCGACATCCCGGTCCCGACGTCGGCGGACCTCAACGTCGTCAACGACCTGCTCCACGAGGTCGCCGAAAAGGCGATGGAGGATCCCAGCTTGAGCGCGCTCCTGCTGGACGCACCTCAGCTGATGGGTGTGGAAAGCATCGAACTGGACACCGTCAACCTGCGGATGGTGGCCCGCACCTTGCCGGGCAAGCAGTTCGAGGTGGGCCGCCGCATTCGTGTGCTGGTGGTCCGTGCGCTGCGGCGCGCCGGGATCGTGTCGCCCACCGAAAGCGCGAAGCCGATGGTGGAAGCCATCGTGCACCCGGCGACGACCGGCGGTGCGGAGGACGAAACGCAGGGCCCGCCGGAGGACCGGAAATGACGTCGTGGTTGAAGGCTCAAGCTCGGGGGCCGGGTGCGGGTCTCGACGGCGGTGCTCCTCGTCGCGTTCATCGCACTGTTCTGGGTGTACCACAATGTCGAGCCCACGCCCGCCCCCGAGCCGCCCGCACCAGCGGTCGTGCCGCCGGGCTTCGTGCCCGACCCGAACTACACGTGGGTCCCTCGCACGAACGTGCGACGGCCCAAAGAGAACGTCGAGACCACGACCACCACGACAACTCCGACAACGACCACGACCAGCCCGACGGACGACCACGTCACCGACCAGCCCCACGTCGCCGACGACGAGTCCCACGTCGACCGACGGAAACCACCCCGACGACGACCGTGGTGGATCCGGACGGTTCGGGCCCGCTGGGGCCGATTACCGTGCCTCCGGTGCCGACGTTGCCCGGAGCGACACCGACGACCACGTCTCCGCCCAGCTAGGGCGACAGACTTCCCCCGCTACACTGGCGCTCCGTGATGATCTCCCTTGACCATGTCTCGAAGATGTATAAATCGTCGGCGCGACCCGCGCTCGACAATGTGTCGGTCAAGATCGACAAGGGTGAGTTCGTCTTCCTCATCGGGCCATCGGGTTCGGGCAAGTCGACGTTCATGCGGCTGCTGCTCGCCGAGGAGACGCCCTCCTCGGGTGACATCCGGGTATCGAAGTTCCACGTCAACAAGCTGGCCGGCCGCCACATCCCGGGCCTGAGGCAGGTGCTCGGTTGTGTGTTCCAGGACTTCCGGCTGCTGCAGCAGAAGTCGGTGTTCGAGAACGTCGCGTTCGCGCTGGAGGTCATCGGGAAGCGCTCAGAGGTGATCAATCGCGTGGTGCCCGACGTCTTGGAGATGGTCGGCCTCTCGGGCAAGGCCAACCGGCTGCCCACCGAGCTGTCCGGTGGTGAACAGCAGCGTGTGGCGATCGCCCGAGCGTTCGTCAACCGGCCGCTGGTGCTGCTGGCCGACGAGCCGACCGGCAACCTGGACCCCGAGACCAGCAAGGACATCATGGATCTACTCGAGCGCATCAACCGCACCGGGACGACGGTGGTGATGGCGACCCACGACCATCACATCGTCGACTCGATGCGCCAGCGCGTCGTGGAATTGGAATTGGGCAGACTCGTTCGCGATGAGCAGCGCGGCGTCTACGGAATGGATCGCTAGTGCGCTTCGGATTCCTCATCAATGAGGTCCTCACCGGTTTCCGTCGCAATGTGACGATGACGATCGCGATGATCCTGACCACCGCGATCTCGATCGGCCTGTTCGGCGGCGGCTTGTTGGTGGTGCGGTTGGCCGACCAGTCGCGCGACATCTACCTGGATCGCGTCGAGAGCCAGGTCTTTCTGACCAACGACGTCTCCGCCAATGACCCGACGTGTGACGCCGATCCGTGCAAGGCGCTGCGGCAGCAGATCGAGGACCGCGACGATGTGCGCTCGGTGCGGTTCCTGAACCGTGAAGAGGCCTACGCCGACGCGGTGAAGAAGTTCCCGGAGTTCAAGGAGTTCGCGGGCCAGGACGCCTTCCCGTCGTCGTTCATCGTCAAGCTCGACGACCCAGAACAGCATCAGAAGTTCGACGAGGCGATGGCCGGCCAGCCCGGGGTGCAGCAGGTCCTGAACCAGAAGGTCTTGATCGACCGGCTTTTCGCCGTCCTCGACGGCGTCAGGAACGCCGCGTTCGCGGTGGCCTTCGTGCAGGCGATCGGAGCAATTCTCCTGATAGCCAACATGGTTCAAGTCGCCGCGTATACCCGCCGAACCGAGATCGGCATCATGCGACTGGTCGGCGCCAGCCGTTGGTACACCCAGCTGCCGTTCCTGGTCGAGGCGATGCTGGCGGCGTTCGTCGGCGTGGTCATCGCGATCGTCGGGCTCATCCTGGTCCGCGCATTGTTCCTGGAAAGTGCGCTCGACCAGTTCTATCGGGCCAATCTGATCGCCAAGGTGGACTACGCGGACGTGGTGTACTTCAGCGCGCCGTGGATGTTGTTCCTGGGTCTGGCGATGTCGGGCATCACCGCGTATGCCACGCTGCGGCTGTACGTCCGAAGATAGCCATGAGCAAGAAAGCCGACCCGCCAAGGGACATGCCAACAACAAGATCGTCGCGACGAATCGAAAAGCGCGGCACAACTATTCGATTCTCGAGACCTTCGAGGCCGGTGTGCAGCTGGTGGGCACCGAGGTGAAGAGCCTGCGGGACGGGCAGGCATCGCTGGCCGATGCGTTCGCCACCATCGACGACGGCGAGGTGTGGCTGCGCAACCTGCACATCCCGGAGTATCACCACGGCAGCTGGACCAATCACACGCCGCGGCGCAACCGCAAATTGTTGTTGCACCGCAGCCAGATTGACAACCTGATCGGGCGGATCCGCGACGGCAACCTCACCCTGGTCCCGCTGTCGCTCTACTTCTCCGACGGCAAGGTCAAGGTCGAGTTGGCGTTGGCGCGCGGTAAGGAAGCCCGCGACAAGCGGCAGGACATGGCCAAGCGCGATGCGGACCGCGAGATCACCCGTGAGCTCGGCCGCCGCGCCAAGGGCATGACCTGATCAGCTTCGTCACCGCGCTGATCGCGGCGCTCGGTTACGGGATAAGCGATTTCGTGGGCGGTATCGCCTCACGCCGGGTCGCCGCGCTGCGGGTGGTGGTCATCTCCTATCCGGTGGCGCTGATCCTCCTGACGGTGCTCGCGATACCTGTCGGGGGAGTGGTCTCGACTCCGGCGGTGGTGTGGGGGTTGATCTCCGGCGTCGCGCAGGCGTTCGGCGTCTGGTGGTTTTACGCCGCATTGGGCGCAGGTCCGATCTCGGTGGTGTCGCCGCTGACGGCGATCCTGGTCGCGGGCATTCCCGTCGGCGTCGGCCTGGCGCTCGGTGAGCGGCCGGGCCCGTTGGCGGTCGTGGGCGTCGTGGTGGCGCTGGTGGCGGTGGTGCTCGTCAGTCGGGAAGCCACCGACGAGGACGTCAGGCCGCACAAGTTCACCGCGAAGGTCGCGTGGCTGACGGTGGGGTCCGGCGTGGCGTTCGGAATGAACTTCGTATTCCTCGACCAGGTGCCCGTCGACGCCAAGCTGTGGCCCCTGGTGTTCGGCAGGCTCGCCGCGACGGCGATTGTGTTGCTGGCAGCGGCGCTCACCGCCAACCTGGTGATCGAACGGGGTGTGCCATTGCGACTTGCGCTCACCGCGGCGGTGCTCGACACCGTGGCCAACGTCGCAACCCTGCTGGCGTTGCAGTCCGGCATGCTGTCGCTGGCCGGCGTTCTGATCGCGCTGTATCCGGCGGCGACGGTTTTGCTGGCAATTGTGGTGCTCCGTGAGCGCGTAACTCGCTCGCAAGCGATAGGTATGGCGCTAGCGTTGACGGCAGTCGCGATGATCGCTGCCGGTTAGCGGCCGTGTCCCTGCACTTCGGAACGAGGTAAAGGGGAGAGGAGGCGCGTGGCAACGAACGCTAGACGGCCGCGCCTCGTTCTCCTCGCCGCCATCGTCACGGCGCTGGCGGTGATCAATGCGATGGCACTGTGGGGCGACGCGGTGGCGCATCGCGGCGAAGCGATACTGCAGCTGAGCACGGGCCTTGGCGCGGTGGCCTGCGGCATCGTCATGGCGCGGCGGATGAGCGGCACGGCGCGCTGGTGGCGACTGTTCTTCGCGGCGGCAGCGGTGTGCTGGCTGCTTGGTCAGGTTTTGTGGTGGACCAGCACCGGCGGGGTGGTTCGAGTGGCGTGCGAGCATCGCTTACCTGACGGCTACCGCGTTGGCTGCAGTCGCGGTGACCTTGCTGGTAAGTGCGAGCGGCAGAGTGACCGGAAGGGCAGGCAGCCCGTCGCGGGCCCTCTCCGTCGCCAACGTCCTCGACGGGGTCGTCGCCGGCGTTGCGTTCCTGATCCTGGCGGCCATGAGTGGCTTCCGCACTGGCTCGATTGCTGCGGTTCACCGGTCGGGTGTCGCGGCCGTCGAGATCTTTTTCGTGCTCGTCGAGGTGGTCATCATCGCGACGGTGGTGCTGGTCGCGATGATCTACGACCCGAGCCGCCCATCTCGGGCGACCTATCTGCTCATTGCCGGCGGTCTCGTGACAATGGCCGCGGCCGACAGGATGATCGCTTACTTCCGATCAGTGGGTATCGAGAGCGGCGAATTGTGGGCTGGGATCGGGCTGATCGTCGGCCCCTTGATGATCGCGTTCGCAATGCTCGAGTCGTGGGGCAGTGATCGTGCGAACCGCGGCAGTGACTGGGCACAGCTGATTCTGCCCTATCTGCGGATTTGTCGGGATCGCAGCGCTTTTCGCGTTTCACGTGCTGATCGGGCACAGCCTGACGCCGTTCGCAGTCGGCGCCGCGGTGGCGATGGTCATCCTGGTGACAGCCCGCCAGGTGGTGGCGATGCGTGCTCAGAACCTGTTGACCCAGCACCTGTACCGGGCGCAGCGCGAGCTGGCGTATCAGTTGCACCACGACGCGCTGACCGGGCTGCCCAATCGGATCCTGTTCGCCCAACGGCTCGACGAGGCGATGCGCGACGGCCGGTTCGTGCTGATCTTCATCGACCTCGATGACTTCAAAGAGGTGAACGACCGGTTCGGGCATGCGGCGGGCGACGAATTGCTCTGCGCGATAGGGGAGCGCCTCAAGCGGTGCGTGCGCGACACCGACACGCTGGCACGGATCGGCGGAGACGAGTTCGCGATATTGATCGACGGCGAAACCGAACAGCTGGAGGTCGCGGCCGAGCGTCTGCGGGTCGCGCTGCGGGATCCGTTCGCGCTGCACGGTTCCTCGGTGCGGGTCAAGGCCAGTATGGGACTGGTCAGGCCCGGAGCCGAGGGCGTGGCCCAGACCTCCGACGATCTGCTGAGGCAGGCGGACATCTCGATGTACGCGGGCAAGCGGCACGGCAAGGACACCGCCGTGGTCTATCAACCGTCTTCCGGGGTGACCATCGACTTCCCGACCGCGCTTCGCGAGGCCGGCGGCGGCGCTCCGCCCGGCTTCCGGCTCGTCTACCAAGTCGTGGTGCAGCTGCCGGACGGCAAGCCGGTCGCGGTCGAGGCCCTGGCCAGGTGGACCGCGCCGAGCGGAATCGAGATGTCCCCCGAGACATTCGTTGCAGTGGCCGAGGCGGCGGGGCTCGGGGCAGACCTCGATGCGCTGGTGCTCGATGTGGCGTGCGGCGAAATTCAGAAGGCGGGCCTCGACCTCGATCTCCACGTGAACTTCGGCGCAGGCCGGCTGGGTAACCCCGCTTTCGAGCAACAGGTGCGGCGTGCGCTGACGCGGCACACGTTTCCCACCGAGCCGGCTTGTCGTGGAGATCACCGAGACGCTGCCGATCGTCGACCTCGCCCTCGCCGCGGCCCAGATCAAGCGGCTGAATGCGACACGGAGTCAAGGTTGCGCTGGACGATTTCGGCGCGGGATTCAACTCGCTGATGTACCTGCACGCCCTGCCGGTGCAGATCGTCAAGCTGGACCGCGGTCTGGCATCCGCCGATCCGGCGCGAGACCTGGCGCTGTATCGCTCGGTCATCGGCCTGTGCGACGAGCTGGGATTGGACGTTATCGCTGAAGGCATCGAGTCTGTCGCGCAGTCCGACACGGTGTACCGCGCGGGTGGCCGCCTGGCCCAGGGGCACCTGTTCGGGCGCCCCGTGCCGCTATCCGAACTCAGGTTGACCTCACCGACGCCCGTCGAGCGGGTCTGATACCGCCCACGCTACGGCGGCGGGCGGGCCAACGAGCAGCTGTTGAAAGACGGGTCCCGCCCACCTGCTTAGCTCTTCGCGACTCAGGCTCGTGATCGGCGGATTGGCGAGCACCGATCGGGTCATCGCAAGGCCGATGACGAAAGCGTCTGTCAACGCGATCCGCACACTGTCGTTGTCCGGTGTGATGGCTCGCAATGTCGGCGCGACGTTCGTGGCCAAGGTCTGATTGATCGTCTCCGCGGCGACTCGGCTGGTTCCCGCCGCGCGCAGCAGCGCCAAGAAGGTGTGGTCGTCCTCCCACACCGCGAAGTACCGCGGCAACAACATGGCCGCAATGTCTTTCGCGTCCGCGCCGTCCAGATCCGGCAGGTCGATCTTGAACTCGGTCGCCGTCGCGAACAGATCCTGCTTGCTGCCGAAGTAGCGGGTCACCAGGGCGGCATCGACACCGACGTCGGCCGCGATGGCGCGCAGCGTGGTGGGTCCGTACCCGTCCATCGCGAATCGGCGGCGTGCGGCGGCCAGGATGTCGGCCCGTGTCTTGGCGGCGTTGCGTGGTCTCGGTGTCGCCATCGCCAAATGCTATGTCATCAGCTGTTGACTTCGTGATCGCCGGGCTTACTGTCCTAAGTCATCAACGGATGACAATTATCATCGACTGTTGAAATAGCCAGATGAGGCGGGTGGTCGCGTGGTCATCGTCATCGGGCGAGAAGCACGGGCATTCCGCCGACCGGGCGCGGCGGCCGCCGCTTCGGAGGGGGGAATGTTGCAGCGGATCGCTCGGCTCGCAGTCGCCGCGCCGCGGCGGATGCTCGTACTGGCCGCACTGGTGGCGGTCGCCGCGGCCATCTTCGGCGTCCCGGTCGCCAAGAGCCTGTGTGCCTGCGGTTTCGAGGACCCCTCGTCCGAGTCCGCGATGGCGACCGAGCTGCTGACCGACAAATTCGACGTAGGCGACGTCGCGATGGTGATCGTCGTCACGCGCCGGACGGGGCCGACGGCGCTGCCGCGAGCACAGTCGGGACCGAACTCGTCGACGATCTGAGGCGCTCGCCACACGTCGCGTCGGTGACGTCGTCGTGGACCGCGCCCGCACCCGAGCGCGCCGCGCTGGTCAGCAAGGACGGCAGGTCGGGGCTGATCGTTGTTGGTATCGCCGGTGAAGAGAGCGCACCCAGGACTACGCCAAGGAGTCTGTCGGACCTGCTCGTCCACGACCGCGACGGGGTCACCGTGCGGCCAGGCGGCGACGCGATGGTCAATGTCGAGATCACCGAGCAGTCGCAGCGAGACCTGCTGCTGATGGAGTCGCTGGCGATCCCGATCAGCTTCGTCGTGCTGGTGTGGGTGTTCGGCGGCCTGCTCGCCGCGGCGGTACCGCTCGCGGTGGGCGGCATGGCGATCGTGGGTGCGCTGGCGGTCTTGCGGCGTGACGCATCTTCACCGACGTATCGATCTTCGCCCTGAACCTCAGCGCCGCAATGGGTCTGGCGCTGGCGATCGACTACACGCTGCTGATCATCAGCCGCTACCGCGACGAACTGGACGATGGCGCCGAGCCGCGACGACGCGCTGGTGACCACCATGGTCGACGGCGGGCCGCACCGTGCTGTTCTCGGCGACGATCGTCGCGCTGGCGATGGCCGTGATGGTGCTGTTCCCGATGGCACTTCCTGAAGTCCTTCGCCTATGCCGGCGTGGCGACCGTCGCGTTCGCCGCACTCGCCGCCCTGTTCGTCACACCGGCCGCGCTGGGACTTCTCGGCGACCGGCTGCAGGCGCTGGACATCCGCCTGCTGTTCCGGCGGCTGCTCAACCGGCCGCGGCCGTCGCCCGTCCCGTGCAACGGCAGGCCCTGTACCGCTGGACCAATGCTGGTCATGCGCCGCGCGCTTCCGCTCGGACTGGCCGTCGTGGCCCTGCTCGTCGTGCTCGGCGCACCGTTTCTCGGGGTGAAGTGGGGGTTTCCCGACGACCGGGTGCTACCCGCCCGCGTCGGCCCACCAGGTCGGCGACCAGATGCGCAACGAGTTCACCGACGACTCGGCCAACGCCGTGACCGTCGTGCTGCCCGATAGCGCGGGCCTGTCGGCCGTCGAGACCGGTGGCTACGCCGCGGATCTCGCGCGGGTTCCCGACGTGCTCGGCGGTGTCGCCGGTCCGGGAAGTCGACGGCAGCGCAGTACCTGACCGTGCACAGCACCGCACCCCTGTTCTCCGACCGGTCCGAGGCCCAACTCGACCGCCTGCACGCGGTGCCGGCCCCGGCGGCCGGGACGTTCTGTTCACCGGAACCGCGCAGGTCAACCGGGACAGCGTCGACGCGATCACCGTCGCGTCTGCCCCTGGTGCTCGGGTGCATCGCGGTGATCATGTTCGCGTGCTGTTCCTGCTGACCGGCAGCGTGGTGATCCCGCTGAAGGCACTGGTGCTCAACATGCTTTCGCTGAGCGCCGCCTTCGGCGCCATGGTGTGGATCTTCCAGGATGGCCACCTCGGTGGTTCGGTACGACCACCACCGGAGTCCTCGTCGCCAACATCCCGGTGCTGTTGTTCTGCATCGCTTTCGGGCTGTCGATGGACTACGAGGTCTTCCTGGTCTCCCGAATCCGCGAGTTCTGGCTGGCTTCTGGCGAACTCGCGCGGCGAACGACGAGAGCGTCGCGCTGGGGATCGCCCGCACGGGCCGGGTGGTGACAGCGGCGGCGGTGATCATGTCGATCTCGTTCGCCGCGCTGATCGCCGCGCAGGTCTCGTTCATGCGGATGTTCGGTCTGGGTCTGACGCTGGCGATCCTGGTCGACGCCACCCTGGTCCGGATGGTGCTGCTGCCGGCGTTCATGCACGTCATGGGGGAGTGGAACTGGTGGGCACCCAGATGGATGACCACGGCTTCACGACCGCTTCGGCATCGACGAAGGCGCCCACCCGGAGCAGGCCGATGACGCTCGCCTCCATCATCGGCAATTGAGTGAAACCAGAAGGGTCGAACCGGTATCCAGGAAAAGGAGCGATGTCATGAGTGTGATCGCAGCCGTCCGCGGAGAACTGCCCCCGCACCGCTACGCCCAGGCCGAGGTGACCGAGGCGCTGCTGGCGATGCCCGGTTTCGCCGAGCACGGCGACTCCATCCGCGCCCTGCATCAGAGCGCCAAGGTCGACAGTCGCCACATGGTCCTGCCGCTGGAGGACTATGCGGGCTCACCGACTTCGGCCAAGCCAACGACATTTTCATCGAGCACGCCGTCGAACTGGGCTGCGCGGCGGTGATGGGGCGCTGGACGAGGCCGGCCTGCAACCGGCCGATGTCGACGTGATCATGACGACCACGGTCACCGGCATTGCGGTGCCCCCGCTGGACGCGCGGATCGCGGGACGGATCGGGCTGCGGCCCGACGTCCGCCGAGTCCCGCTGTTCGGGCTGGGATGCGTGGCAGGCGCGGCCGGAGTGGCCCGGCTGCAACGACTACCTGCGCGGCGCGCCCGACGGTGTCGCGGTGCTCCTCGCGGTCGAATTGTGCTCGCTCACACCGAAATCCGATCCGTCGATGGCGACCATGGTGGGCAGCGCCTGTTCGGTGACGGGGCCGCCGCGGTGGTGGCGGTGGGCGACCGGCGCGCCGAGGAGATCGGCGCCGTTGGTCCCGAGGTCCTCGACTCGCGGAGTCACCTGTATCCCGACTCTCTGCGCACGATGGGCTGGGACGTCGGCGCCAGCGGATTCCGGCTGGTGCTCTCGCCCGACGTGCCCAAGGTCGTCGAGAAGCTACCTGGCCGACGACGTCACGGAATTCCTTGGCACCCATGGCCTGAGCGATCGACGACATCGGCGCCTGGGTCAGCCACCCCGGCGGGCCGAAGGTGATCGAAGCGATCACCGCGACCCTGGGTCTGCCCGACGAGGCGCTCGAGCTGACGTGGCGATCGCTGGCCGAAGTCGGCAACCTGTCGTCGGCCTCGGTGCTGCACGTGCTGCGTGACACCATGGCCAAGCGTCCGCCGGAGGGCAGTCCGGGTCTGATGATGGCGATGGGCCCGGGTTCTGCTCCGAGCTCGTCTCTGCTGCGCGTGGCGGCTGATCCCATGATCTGGTATGTGCTCCTGATCGCCGCGATCGCCGTCGAGCGGGTGGTCGAACTCATTGTCTCCAAACGTAACTGGGAGTGGAGCCGGGCCCGCGGCGGTACCGAGTTCGGCGCCGGCCACTATCCCGCGATGGTGGTCCTGCACACCGCCCTGCTGGTGGGGTGCCTGGTGGAGGTGTTCGGGCTGCACCGGCCGTTCATCCCCGCGCTGGGCTGGCCGATGCTGGCGGTGGTCGTGGCCGCCCAGGGGCTGCGCTGGTGGTGCATCACGACGCTGGGGCATCAGTGGAACACCCGCGTCATCGTCGTTCCCGGGCGCGCCGCGCGTGACCGGCGGGCCCGTACCGGCTGCTGCCGCATCCGAACTACGTCGCGGTGGTGCTCGAGGGCATCGCGCTGCCGCTCGTGCACTCGGCCTGGATCACCGCCGCTGGTGTTCACCGTCGCTCAACGCGGTTCTGCTGCGCACCCGGATCAAGGTCGAGAACGCGGCGCTGGCGAGCCTGACGTGATCGACCTGCTCGTCGCGGGCGGCGGTCCGGCCGGGTCTGGCCACCGCACTGCTACGGCGCACGAGCAGGGCTCGAGGTCGCCGTCGTCGAGCGGCGAAGCGGGCGCGCTCGACAAGGCGTGCGGTGAAGGCATGATGCCGCACACCATCGGCATCTGGACACGCCTCGGCGTGCAGCCGACGGGCAGACCGCTGCGCGGGATCAGCTACCTCGACGGCAACCGCACGGGTCGACGCGCCGTTCCACGTCGGGCTCGGACGCGGTGTGCGCAGGACCGTGCTGCACGCGTGCGCTTCTGGCGCCGCCGCCGATCGGCCGGGGTGCAGCTCGTGCACGGTCGACGTCGGCGAGATCACGCCAGGACGCGACGTCGGTGCGGGCCGGGGGAGCTGCAGCGCGAGGTACCTGGCGGCGGCGGACGGACTGCACTCACCGATTCGCCGGTCACTGGGCCTGTCCGCAGCCGACGCCGGGCCCGCGCCGGTGGGGCATCCGCAGGCACGTGCGAGATCGCGCCGTGGACCGAATCGGTCGAGGTGCACTGGGCCCCTGGCGCCGAAGCGTATGTGACGCCGGTGGCCGACGACTGCGTCGGCATCGCGATCCTCAGTTGATGTCGCGCGGCGGGTTCGACTGCCACCTCGAGGAGTTCCGCGCGCTCCGCGACAGGGTCGACGGTCACCCGCACGGCCCCGACCGGGCCGCCGGCCCGCTGCGGCAGAAGGTTCGCAGCAGGACGGCGGGCGGGTGCTGCTCGTCGGTGACGCGGCCGGTTACGTCGACGCGCTGACCGGCGAGGGCATGGGCCTGGCGTTCGGCGCCGCCGAGCTGTTGGTGGACTGCGTGTTGCGCGACCGGCCCGCTGACTACGACCGCCAGTGGCGCAGGCTGACGCGGCGCTACCGGGTGTTGACCGCTGCGCTGGTCCAGGCAAGTGCCCACGCGCCGGTGCGCGCGGCCATCGTGCCCGCCGCACAGGCATTGCCGAGGGTCTTCAGCCGCCTCGTGAATCTCCTTGCGCACTGAGAGCAGAGCTACGCAGGATCTCTCCGCCCTGCCGCAATACATCCAGCTGCGCCGGGTTGTACAGGTCCACCATCGCGTCGACGATCGCCTTGTCCGCGAAGCGCTTCCCGCGAGGCGCATCGGCGCGGGAGTCGTCCAGCCCCGGGTCGGGCCTGTCTGACTGCGCGAATGTAGGGGGCTAGGCGCTCGGCAAGGTCGCGACGTGTCGCCTCGTCGGCGTCGGCGGGCAGGTTGTCCAGCTCGGTCGCCGCGGGGTCATCGGGTGTCTCCCGCATCATGTCCGCGTAGATCTGCCTACCGCGCGGTCCCAGCACGCGGCTCAGCACGACGACGAGCTTGCGGTCGGCGTCGGTCATCTTGGCCGCGGTGTCCGGCGCGACGAAGTCGAGCGGCAGATCGGTCGGCGCCGAGAGCTTCAGCAGCTCACCGAGTTCGTCGCGGGCGCGCTGCAGGCGGTCGATCGTTTCGGCGAGTTCCGCGTCGAGCTCGCGCAAAGCCTGCTCGGGGTGGTCGTCGGATTCACCCATCGCCGCAATCTCGGGGAGTGAGAAGCCGAGATCGACGAGCCGCTTGATGCGCACCAACCGGACGAGGTGCGCGGCGCCGTACTGCTTATAACCGTTGCTGCGACGTTCCGGTTCGGGAGCAGCCCGACCTGGTGGTAGTGCCGTACCGCGCGCAGGCTGGTGCCGGCCAGTTCGGCGAGTTCACGGGTGCTCCAGGCCACGATTCCATCATGGATCATCGGCCGACTTGACTGTGCCGCAGCGTCAGGGTGTGCCATGGAGACATGAACAAACCCGAGCGCATCTCCGTCGAAGACTTGTTCAAGTCACCCGTCAGGGCCGGGGCCACGATCTCCCCGGACGGCACCCGCGTCGCGTACCTCGCGCCGTGGCAGGACCGCCTCAACATCTGGGTGGCGTCCCTGGACGGCGACGCGAGTTCGGCGCCGACGCCCGGCGCGTCACCGCCGACGAGACCCGCAGCGTGCTGCATTTCTCCTGGACCGACGATCCGCGCTGGCTGCTGTACCTGCAGGACACCGGCGGTGACGAAAACTGGCACATCTTCCGGGTTGATCTTGACGACCCGGAGGCCGCGGCCGTCGATCTCACCCCGTTCCCCGGCGTCATGTCGGCCTACGAGTTGCTTCCCGACAAGCCGGGGAAGGCGCTCGTTACTCCAACAAGCGCGGGCCGCAGCAGATGGACGCCTACGAGTCGACATCGCCTCGGGTGAACTGACGATGCTCGCCGAGAATCCGGGCGACGTGATCGGGTGGCTGACGAGTCGTCGCGGCGACCTGTTCGCGACCAAGCTCAACGCCGAGGGCGACCTCGAGGTCCTGCAGGTGGGACGAGAACGGTCGCTGCGCTCCATCGCGAACTACGACGGCAAGGACTACACCATGGGCATGTATCCCATGGTCGTCACGCCGGACGGCAGCCGGGATCTGGATGGGGTCGAACGAGGGCACCGACCGCACCCGCCTGGTTCGGCTCGACGTGGCCGACGGCAAGCAGTACGCCGTCGACAGCCATCCGACGTTCGACGTCGACACCGAGCCCAGGTGTGGGCCGGCTCTCCGAGCCGCTCATCCAGGGCCGGGCCACCGGAGAACTCCTCGGCATTCGGTATCTCGGTGAGCGACAGGTCATTCACGCGTTGGACCGGCAGTTCGCCGACGTGCTCGTGCATCTCGAGAAGCTCTCCTACGGCGACATCGGGGCGCTGTCCGTCGGACACCAAGGGACGGAAGTGGATCGTCAGCTTCAACCACGACCGCGACCCCGGCGTCACCTACCCGTATGACCACGACACCGGCGAGGGCCGCCTGCTGTACTGCCCGTACCCGCATCTGGATCCGGACAGGCTGGCGCCGATGCTTCCGGTGACGATTCCCCTCGCGCGACGGGCTGGACCTGCATTCGTATCTGACGCTGCCGGTCGGGTCAGAACGCGAAGGGCCGGTTCCGTTGGTCCTGACGGTGCACGGCGGACCGTGGGCGCGCGATGGCTGGATGTACGCACCGGCGGTACAGCTGCTGGCCAACCGCGGATATGCGGTGCTGCAGGTCAACTTCCGCGGCTCGGCCGGATACGGCAAGGCAGTTCCAGAAGGCCGCGATCGGCGAATTCGCGGGCAAGATGCACGACGATCTG
>CAVRFN010000032.1:0-90857 GCA_963720345.1 uncultured Actinomycetota bacterium | reverse complement strand
AGTAGCGATGTCTGGGAAGTGATGTCCACCGCCAGGACGATCCGGCGCTTCACCGACGAGCCGGTGGACGACGTCACCCTCGCTCGATGCCTGCAGGCGGCGACCTGGGCGCCTCGGGAGCCAACGTTCAGCGTGGCGGTTCATCGTGCTGCATAGAGGAGCAGCGCGCGGTGGTGGCGACAGCCGCCGCGCGGGCTCTGGAGGTGATCGAGCAGGCCTACGAGATGAGCAGGCCCGATCCCAAGGACGACAGCAGGCGCGCCCGCGACAACCGGGCCACCTACGAGCTCCATGATCGGGCCGCAGAGTTCACGTCGGTGCTGTTCACTCAGAAGCGATTGCGGATGGCGTCGGATCTGCTGTTGGGCGGTTCGATCTTTCCGGCGATGCAGAACTTCCTGCTGGCCGCACGCGCACAGGGCCTGGGTGCGTGCCTGACGAGTTGGGCCTCCTACGGCGGCGAACAGCTGCTGCGCGATGCTGTCGGGTGCCCGACGATTGGATGATGGCCGGACACGTGGTCGTCGGTTGGCCCAAGGGCAGCCACGGGCAGGTCCGGCGACGTCCGCTCGCCGCGGCCGTCAACATGGATCATTGGGACCAGCCGCCGGCAGACCTGCTGGGGGAGAACACTTCTCGAGAAGTGAGGCGAACGTGAAACTGGATCTGCTCTCACCGGGCATCGAGGTCGGTCTGGTGACGACCAACCTGGACGCGATGGTCGCCTTCTACGAGGGCTTCCTCGAGCTCGAATTCCAGGGTGAGATCGAGTTTCCCGGCGGATCGCAGCGGCGCTACTCGCTGGGCGGCAGCGTGCTCAAGCTCGTCACCTTCACGACGCCGCCACCGGTGCCCGCCACCCCCGGCGGCGGACGGGCGGCGGCCGGAGTCCGGTACTTCACGATCGGAGTGAAGGACCTGACCGGGTTGTCGAAGACCTTCGCCGAGTCGCCGTACGACGTGGTGGAGCCGCTCACGGAGTTTGAGCCGGTGCCGGGAATGGGCTGGATGTTCGTCGCCGATCCCGATGGCAACTGGATCGAACTGTTCGGCACGCTGTAGGCATGACCACCCCGCCGCAGACGCCGACCTGCTACCGGCACCCTGACCGCGCGACGTACGTGCGCTGCAACCGCTGCAACCGATACATCTGCCCGGAGTGCATGCGCGACGCCGCGGTGGGGCATCAGTGCGCCGAATGTGTCGGCGAGGGTGCCAAGACTGTCCGGCAGGCCCGCACACAGTTCGGCGGGGTGCCGGCGGCCACGCCGCTGGTGACGTATGTGTTGATCGGCATCAATCTGGTGATGTTCGGTTTGCAGACCGTGTCGGCGGACCTGCAACGGGAGCTCGTGCTGTTCTCGCCCGCGGTGGCGGACGGCGAGTGGTACCGGGTGTTGACGTCGGCGTTCCTGCATTACGGCGTGACGCACATTCTGTTCAACATGTGGGCGCTGTACGTAGTGGGCCCGCCGTTGGAGGCGGCGTTGGGGCGGCTGCGGTTCATCGCGTTGTATTTCATGAGTGCGCTCGGCGGATCCGTGCTGGTGTACCTGCTGTCGTCGCTCGGCGCCCAGACCGCGGGTGCTTCCGGTGCGATCTTCGGTTTGTTCGGAGCGACGTTCGTGGTCGGCAAGAGGCTCAATTTGGATGTGCGTTGGGTGATCGGCCTCATCGCACTGAACATGGCGTTCACCTTCGTGATCCCGTTGGTGAGTTCGCAGAACATCAGTTGGCAGGGCCATGTCGGCGGGCTCGTCACGGGTGCGGCGATCGCGGCGGCGTATGCCTATGCACCGCGGAAGAACCGCACCGCTGTACAGGTCGCGGCGACCGTCGGGGTTCTGCTGCTGTTCCTACTGCTGATCTGGTGGCGCACAGAAAGTCTCCTGTCCATGTTCGGCGTGACCTGACTGGGCACGACCTGTCGCGCGAAATTCGCCGGCTGCTCAACCTCTGGTCATGCGTGCATGTCAGCGTGGACATGTGACGGTTGAGTCGTCAACGCCCGCCAGGATGGGAGCAGTCGACCGGTTCCACCAATCGTGCGTCGCAGTGGTCGCTCGCCTGCCGTTCGGGCTGAGTTCCGTTGTCGCCCCGACCTTTCTCGGGTTCTGTCTGATCAACAGCTTCACGTTCGGCGTCGATCTGGTGCTGCTCTACGTCATGCACGGGGTGCTGCAGCTGCCCGTGGCGATCGCCGTGAGCGTGGCCTACGCGTGCGCATTCGCGTTGAGCTACGTCCTCAACCGGATCTTCAACTTCGCCTCCCACGCTCCGGTTGGGCCGCAGTTGGGCATCTACGTGGTCGTCGTCGTGGTCAACTATCTGGCATTCATTCTCGGCTTGGTCAGCCTGCTCACGTATCTAGGAATCGACTACCGCATCGCCCGACTCGCAGCGGGCGCATGCGAGGCGGCGTTCATGTACAGCATGATGCGCTGGGTGGTCTTCCGGTAATAGCTCCAGCGTCTGCACGGCGGCGGGTGTCAGACTTGGGCACGGCGTCCGACAAGCCGGCTCTGGTGCTGTTGCACCTCAGAAGTGGGACAATCCCGACGAATCGCCGCCGGTCCCGCGCTAACGTGCCGGCCTAGGCGGGACATTTTTCGTCAAGGGTCGCCAGGGTTGCGTCGAACTGCTGGCCTATCCGTCCGTAATCCTGAACGTATTGCGGAGGGGCAGAGGCTTGGTCGGCGACCTGCCCGCCGTCTGCGAGAAACTTTTCAACGGCTGCGCCTGCCTCTTTGGCCAGGTTCGCCAGATTGCCAGCGGGTTCGGCAAGTTCTGGATCCCGGATTTGATCGGAGAGTTGGTCCAATTTCGACGTCCAATCCCGATACTCGCCGATACCCGGTTCGGTGCCCGCCGAGGCCGCAGTTTCAACATGCTCGTTGAACTGGTTGTTGTGGGCAATCATGGATCGCACGGTGTCGCAATCTGAAGGGCGTCTTGAGATCACAAGCAGAACGCAGACGGCGACAGCGACAACCAGCGCCACGCCCACTGCGATGAGCAGCTTGCCTCGTGTCACCGTGGTCTCGTAATGACCGGCGGTGCAGGGGGGAGACCGCTCATACCACCCAGCGGAACACCGCCCTGATACGTGAAGTGCCCTCCGCAGCCATCGGGAAGGTAGTAGGTCGCGGCCGTATTCTGTGCCGACAACGTCGCGATCTCGTTCAGCCCGATGGGCTTCCACTCGTAATCGATGTGCGGGGGCGACGGCAGCCCTGCTAGGTCGCCGTCCTTGCCTCTCACGGAAACATCACCGCTGAAGCTCATCTGGGTGTTCTTCTGATACTCGTAGACGTTCTGAATCCAGCGCTCCTGCTGCCAGCGCCCATTCTGGTGAACCATCCGCGTGTACGCGGTTGCCTCCCTGCCCGAAATGCGAAATCGGTATTGCTCTTGGTACTGCACATACGGCGCGTCGGCGGCCCAGTTTCTTCCGGGTGTGTACCAACCCGTAGTCCCGCCTGTCTTTAACGGCGTGCCTTCCGGGAACGGGCGATACTGGCGAGCCAACGGAGGCGGTAACTCACCGGTGTAGGGCGGCGCAATCACACTTTCCCAATGGCCGAATCGTTGATCGCCGATGAACGGATTCGCGGGGTCGATCGGCTGACCCGGAACGGGCGACGGGGGCTCGTCGGGAGTATCCAACTTGAAGTCGACGCCTTGGAAGGGCGGGAGCTCGTCGGAACTGGTTGTGCGGTCGAGTCGATAGTTGTCCAACGCTTGGTATTCGTCGCCGAGGCCGCGGATCTTCTCGCCGATCGCGTTGGATTCAGCGTTGGATCGCTGGACAATCTCCTGGAGCTGCGCAAGGCCTATCTGCGCGATCGCTATCTTCATCCGCTCACCCGCCTGGTTCTCGGGCACGCTGGCGGCGGCATCGACAATCCGCTGCCGAACTGTTTCGAGATCGCGCCGACCGGACTCGACAACCTGCGCGGATCGATCGATCTCTGAGGCTAGGCGCTGCTCGAGCCCGGCAAGTTGTTCGACCGCTCGACGCTGCTTGGTATTGGCCTCGTCGTAGTTGGTGGCAGCAGAACCGGACCACCGGTGATCCGGGCCCAGCAGATTCGAGGCTGGCTTCCAACTGGCGCAGGTTGTCGCTGTTGTCATACTGCGCGCCGCTTACTGGAGTGCCGTCTCCGAATGCCCGCCGCGTGTGCGACCACGTCGACAAGAACGCATCGATGACGGTCATGGTCAGACCGCGGCTTCGGAGGTCATGGCGTCGGACATCAACACGCTCAGGTGCTGCCAGTAAATCCAATCGGCGATCGCTGCGCGCTGATCAGCGGGGTCGACGGCTGTGTGTGCGCGGTACAGAGCTAGCTCCTGCGCATGGTCGGCGTAACTCACAAAGTTCGCGAGCTGAACGGCCGCGCGGTCGGGCACGTTGCTCAAGAGCGGACGGAACACCTCGAACCACAGGTTTGAGCGTTGGTCCTCAGGGGCGTTGGCGTCGGTTGGCGGCGGAGGCAGGAGGTCGGACAGACCGGTGCTGCCTACTGCGGCCAATTTGGTCGCGGCATCGGGGGCGATCACCTGTAGGCGGTGGCGGCCCTCCATGGTGCCGTTGTCGGGGATGTCGTCGGGGCGCAGGACAATCTTGGCTGCGCCGGGGTCGAATCCCTTGAACTGGTCTTCGGTGGCGATGACCGCACGCAGATCGGTGTCGTGGTGTTGGGCCCAACCATGAAGCGCGAGTATGGGATACGTCGCCCAGGTGCCGCGGACGGGGGCGGGGATGCTTTCGTCGGCGGTGGCCATTCTGATGTTCTCGGGCAGGTGCACGCCCTCGGGGATGTAGCCGAGGCCGTAGTTGTTGGCGACGACGATCGTGCCGTCCTGCATCAGGCCGGTGAGCCAGTAGAAGCCGACGTCGGTGACTCCAGCGTTGAGGGCGGCGGCGATGCGCTGGGCGAGCATCGCGGGGTCGTTGCCGGTCGACCGGCGGCGTAGCGCGCCGGCTGTTGCGGCTGCAGCGGCTGCCTCCCGATGAGCGCGGGCGGCCGAAACCGGCACTGGCGCAGCTCCTACGGCGCCGGCGCCGGGTGCTGCGGTGGCAGGTGGGATGCCCGACCCGACGGGGCCGGGTGATGCGACTGGCGCGGCTGGTGGTGGTGTGGCTGGGGGGCCAAGCTGTACGGGTGGCGCCGGCGGAGCGCCGGTACCTGGTGCGGGCGCCACTGGTGCTGCGGTTCCGCCTGTGGGCCCTGAAGCTGAAGGGGTGTGGGACGGCGCCGCTGGCGCTGGTGAATCAGGTGCAGCTGGGGGAGCGAGCGGTTGCGCGATCGGAGCGGAGTTCATCGGTACGGACGGTTGCGTTGCCTGGATGGGTGTTTGGGCAGCCTTGGCCGCCGCCTCGGCCATGGAGCGCTGGAATTCGGTCAGCCCCTGTGCCGGCGTAGGAGGTGCGCCGTTGGCGGTACTCGGTGTGGTTGGCGCGCTCGGCGCCGAAGGCGATGAGGGGCTCGACAGCGGGCTTGAGGGCGAACTCAGGCTCGGGGATGTTGGCGCACTGGGAGAACTTGGGGCGCCGGGCATTCCGGGGAGACCAGGCCTGCCGGGTATGCGGTCCTGCTGGCGTGGCGGTGCTTCGGAGGCGGCAGGCGGAGGTGGCGCGGGGGCAGTTGGCGATTGGACTCGGCTCTCGACCAGGCTGTGCCGGGGGACGCTCCGGGGCATTCGGAGGCGCGGCGCAGCAGGACTTCGGGTGAGTCGTGATCGGATCCCGATCGTCGGTGGGCTGTTGAGTTTATCCGAGCAGCGCCCGTACACCCGGCTGGGAGTCAGGGGTGGAGCTGTTCGAGTCGCTCGCCGCCGTCAGCCGGACTCGACAGAATCCGGCATGCGTTGCTGAGCCGGATCCCGCGGTCGCGTTCGGACCGAACCACAAAGCTTCGGCATCTGGCCGCTTCGGAGTCTCAGGTGCTGCAGGCGGCTTACCGGAGATCGCGAGCCCGCGAGGGCGACAATATCGATCATCTCGCGGCACGTTGCGTCCACGACTGGCCCGAATCGCCGACTCCTTGACATCCCCGGGATCTTCGGTGATCGTCGAATACAGTCATGGATCGTCTGTTGCGCTCCTCAACGATGTCGATGATCTGCTTCTTTGCCTTGACTACTGCGGTCACCGCTGTCATGGAACAGCTTTGCAGACGCGTCGAGCTGGTCTCTGACGGATTCTAGATCCGCGATCCGCTCGATCAGAGCGCACTGATGCCGCGCGTCGCCCCCCCGCCCGACCAAATGCCGACACCACCGAAAATTTGCGTAGCGCTGCTGCTTTGGCCGCATCCAGTTGCGTATCTACGGTGTTCGAGACCGTCTCGAAGGCATCGCCGCAGCGGTGAAGTACATTCTTCGTCGACCTCCGGCCAGGCCGGAGGATTCGTCATGCCATAGGGATCAGTCGGCCTACCCATGCCCACGGCTACGCACCGCCGCTTTGCACGCCTCGGTAGATGAGCGACGTTAATCGACCAGAAGTGCTCGATAAATACGCATCCGCTGAGGTATAGGTGGGCAGCGCCAGCGGCGTACGCCCGGCGATATTGCGCGGCAAGACTGCGAAGTCCTGAACAACAGGGTTGGACTGGATAGTCCCAAGCTCTTCGATGTCGTCGGCTTGGCTTTTCATTACAGGGATGACGCGTCATCACCACGGCTCGTTGCTCAGGACTCCAATCACTGGCGGAGATCGCCGGATCGATCGCCTGCCACGCCGGCCGTGTCTGACTTGAACTTGTCAGTCAGCCGGTCCCATTCGGCACAAGTAGATCGGCTCGACTCTAGGAACCGCTGAGGATTGGCGGGATCGGTCAGGGGTGCGACTTCCGATGGTGATGCGGGGCAGGGATTAGCGGGCCGCGCGCTTGAGCGGACCCATACGTCAATTGCGGCGCAGGTGTACATCAAGGGTTACTGTCGCCCCATGAGACACCCCGGCAGATGGTCATCTTCGGGCGTGTATGTCGCAATTGCTTCGCTATATGCGCGCGCATATGCGATGAACTGTTCGTACAGTCTCGCGCATTACCCGGTGTGGTGTCAGTTTCGCCAGCGCACGGTTTGGTCTGCAGCCGCGCTGCAGCCTCCGCGCGACCTCCTCGTACAGTGCGTCGCTGCGTCTGGAGTCCATTCCGTCGCAGGAATAGCCGAGTCGCGCTCGTCCCAACCCTCGCTCTGAATCAGCCAGAATGTGTCGATTGATCGGCCGCCAAGCCGCGCAGCTGGGATCTTCAGTGATGACATTGACGGGGCCCTTGTCGTTGGCGCTTGCCAAACCGAAGGTTTCACCCGTCGGCGATGGATCGCCATCGGCGCCATCGCCACCATCCTTGGTGACTGAAATCGTCACCGCCGCAGTCACTCCGATGACTACAAGCAGCGCCAGCGCTCCGAGGCCCCACTTCCAGCCGTTGCCGCGCTTCCTCGGCGGAGGCCCGCCAACCCACGGCTGCTGCGGCCCCGGATGGCCTTGCGGCGGATGGGGATTCCCGGCGGAGGCGGCGGCGGACCACCAGGCGGAGGCGGAGGTGGTGGACCGCCGGGTGGCTGAAAACTCACAGCGCGATCTCCGGACCGGACTCAGCAGGTCGTGTCGGCGCGGGCTTCGGCGCAGCTGGGGCTTGCGGTGCGGGTTCTTGCGGACCAGCGTCGGGCACCCGCTCGCCACCTGAATTGCCCGGCGCGGCTTCGGGTTGCGGCTCCGCCTCATCCTCGAGCCGCTCCTCACGATCCTCTTCCGGCGTCTGCGCTTCGTCGCCGGGGAGCTTTTCCTCGCCCTCGCCAGACTGCGCCATCTGAGTTGCCTGCTGCACGGCGCTCTGCACGCCCTGCATCATCGCCTGGGGAATCGCTGCGGCCATGCCAGCCAATTGCATCGGGATCTGCGCGGCCTGCTGAGCCATCTGCATCGGCATCTGCATCAGCTGGCCCATCTGATCGGACTGTCCTCCGCCCGCTGCCGGGGAGCCCACCGCCGCCGGGGAACCGATCGATCCGGCCGAGCCTCCCGTGCCGCCTGCTGGGCTACCACCGCTAGAAACCGCGTCCTCGAACAGACCCAGACGCTTGAGGATCTCCTCTGCGATCTGCCGATCGGTGCCGTCGTAACTGTCCGCGGCCTTTATGACGTTCTGGGCAAAGCGGGTCAGCTCGTCTTTGGTGATCGGCATCTGGGCAATCACCGGATCAACCACCTCAGCCACCCGGCCGGCGATCGCTGTCGAAAGAGCATCGGTGCCCACGGGGCTGAACGTGGCGGGCGGCTCTGGGATCAATCCCGCGATGGTCTCCAACTTGCCGCCGGACTGACGGACAAGTGCGGTGTCGACCCGCAAATCCTCAGTCACTGTCACTCCCCATAGCAATCAGTTCCGCGCTGAGCTGTTGGAAAGCCCCCTCAGCCGTCACGACGAAAATGCTACCGGAACTGCGATATCGCCCTGCGCACCAATTCCACCGAGCCGACGTCGACGAATGCGCCCCGCGGACCCGCCATCTACCCGGCACGCCACCAGTAGGAGAGTTACCGAATACCTCGCAACGTGTCGCCGCCGTTACTGGCTAAAGCAACGCCTCGACAGGGCTGAGCAAACGGCTGGCGTGCCGTCGAGTGTGTGGTTTTGTCCCGCAAATCGCACCCGAAGCGTGCGAAACCCCGACACTCGAGCACGAAAGGCGACGCGAGGCGCGGAAGGCAAAGTAAGCCGCCTAAAGGCCCAAAACTAGCCGCCGAGCGCGGCGATCAGATCCTTGATCCGCGAGGTTTCTTCCTCGGTGGCGGGCTCCTCCACCTCGACGGCCTCGATGAGGTCCTTGCGCAGACCCACACCGTTCGCCGCTTCCTTGGTAGACAGCTTCGCGCGCCCACGCGCGACATAGAGTCGCTGACCCAACGTTGCGCTGGGTCCGTTGGCCGCAGCCTCCATCAGTTCGTCGTAGCGCCTGCGCACACCGCTGAGCGCGACGATGACCGACGGCGTCGCACGGCCCCGGCCGGCAGCGTCGGTCAGCGAGCCGATCAGCTTGCGAAGGCCCACCAAAATCACGCCTGCGCGGTCCGCGAACTCCGGATCCTGGGCGTCCGGCAGCGCGTCGATCGCAACGTCGTACATGTGCATCGCCGCGTCGGACATGCCGACAATTACTGGAGCTTCGCCGTCATTCGGTGCTGAATCAGCCACAGCCACTCGCTTCTTCCTCGGTTCGGAACGTCGAAACCGTAGCCCGTGCCGACCACTGATACAACCGCTAGAAAACCAGCAAACAACGCGCAGCCGGACGCCAGATTCCGGGCGATTCATTTCCGTCGGACATGGGTAGGTTTGAACTCTGTATGGATGACAGCAACCACGACCCCACGGAAGGCAGCCACGTCGAGGATGGCGTGGTCGAGCATCCGACCGCGGAAGACTTCGGGCACGCGCGGGCGCTGCCCGAGGACCGCACCTGGTTCAAGCACGCCGTCTTCTACGAGGTTCTCGTACGCGCGTTCCACGACTCCAACTCCGACGGCAGTGGTGACCTGCGCGGCCTGACCGAACGCCTCGACTACATGAAATGGCTTGGCGTCGATTGCATTTGGCTGCCGCCGTTCTACGACTCGCCGCTGCGCGACGGCGGCTACGACATCCGCGATTTCTACAAGGTGCTGCCTGAGTTCGGCACCGTCGAGGATTTCGTCGAGCTGCTGGACGCGGCCCACCGCCGCGGCATCCGCGTCATCACCGACCTGGTCATGAACCACACCTCGGATTCGCACGAGTGGTTCCAGGAATCGCGACGTAACCCCGACGGTCCCTATGGGGACTACTTCGTCTGGAGCGATTCGAGTGAGCGCTACCAGGACGCCCGCATCATCTTCGTCGACACCGAGGAGTCCAACTGGACGTACGACCCGGTGCGCCGGCAGTTCTACTGGCATCGGTTCTTCTCGCACCAGCCCGACCTGAACTACGACAACCCGGCTGTGCAGGAAGCCATGATCGACGTCCTGCGGTTCTGGCTGGACCTCGGAATCGATGGCTTCCGTCTGGACGCCGTGCCCTACCTCTTCGAGCGTGAGGGCACCAACTGCGAGAACCTGCCCGAGACCCACGAATTTCTGCGGCACTGCCGCAAGGTCATCGACGACGAGTTCCCCGGACGTGTGCTGCTGGCCGAGGCCAACCAGTGGCCCGCCGACGTGGTCGAGTACTTCGGCGATCCGAAAACCGGCGGCGACGAATGCCATATGGCCTTCCACTTCCCGCTGATGCCAAGGATTTTCATGGCGGTCCGGCGTGAGTCGCGCTTCCCCATCTCCGAGATCATGGCGCAGACGCCACCCATTCCGGACATGGCGCAATGGGGCATCTTCCTGCGCAACCACGACGAGTTGACGCTCGAGATGGTCTCCGATGAAGAGCGCGACTACATGTACTCCGAATACGCCAAGGATCCGAGGATGAAGGCCAACGTCGGTATCCGACGCCGGCTGGCACCGCTGCTCGAGAACGATCGCAATCAGATGCAGTTGTTCACCGCCCTGCTGCTGTCGCTGCCCGGTTCGCCGGTGCTCTACTACGGCGACGAGATCGGCATGGGCGACATCATCTGGCTCGGCGACCGCGACGGCGTGCGCACCCCCATGCAGTGGACACCAGACCGCAACGCAGGCTTCTCCACCGCCAACCCCGGCCGGTTGTACCTGCCGCCCAACCAGGATCCGATCTACGGCTACCAATCGGTGAATGTCGAGGCGCAGCGGGACAGTTCGACGTCGCTGCTCAACTGGACACGAACGATGCTCGCTGTGCGCCGACGCCACGACGCATTCGCCATCGGCACCTTCCGCGAGCTCAGCGGGTCAAACCCGTCAGTGTTGACGTACGTTCGCGAGATGGTAGACGAGGAGCAGGGCGGCACGGTGTTGTGCGTCAACAACCTGTCGCGCTTCCCGCAGCCTATCGAGCTGAACCTGCAGCACTGGAACGGCTACACCCCCGTCGAAATGACTGGGCACGTCGAGTTCCCGCGCATCGGTCAGTTGCCGTATCTGCTCACCTTGCCCGGCCATGGGTTCTACTGGTTCGCACTGCGTGAACCCGAACCGGATCCCGGAGGTGCGCCGTGAACCTGCCGTTCGACCAATGGCTGCCGCACCAGCGCTGGTACGCCGGGCGCAGCCGCGAGCTCGCCTCGGCCGCCCCCGCGGTCACTGTCTCTCTGCGTGACGACCTGGACCTCGTGCTGCTCGACGTGTCCTACACCGACGGCAGTTCGGAGCGCTACCAGGTCATCGTGCAGTGGAACATCGAGCCCATCGAGGAGTTCACCGAAGCTGCCATGATCGGAACCGACGGCGATCGCACCGCCTACGACGCCCTCTACGACCCGGCGGCTGGGCAGTACCTGCTGTCGCTGATCGATACGTCGGCGACGGTCGGGCCGCCCGATGCGGCGGTGCATTTCCTCAAGGAGCCCGACGTGACACTGCCGCTCGACATCGCGCCGCGGTTGTTGGGCGTCGAGCAGAGCAACTCCAGCGTGGTCTTCGAGCAGGAAGCCGTCCTCAAGATCTTCCGCCGCATCACCCCGGGCATCAACCCGGACATCGAACTGAACCGGGTGCTGGCGCGAGCGGGGAACCCGCATGTGGCGCGGTTGTTGGGCTCCTTCGAGACGACCTGGGACACCCAGCCCTGCGCCCTCGGCATGGTCACCGACTTCGCCGCCAACTCCGCTGAGGGCTGGGACATGGCGCTGGCCAGCACCCGCGACCTGTTCGCCGAAGGTGACCTGTACGCCGACGAGGTAGGTGGGGATTTCGCCGGCGAGTCCTACCGGCTGGGTGAGGCGGTCGCGTCGGTGCACGCGACGCTGGCCGACCAGCTGGAGACCACCTCGACCCAGTTCGCGACCGACACCATGCTGGAGCGATTGTCGGCAGTCGCGACGGCAGTGCCGGAACTCGAGGAGTACGTCCCTCTGATCGAGGAGCGCTACCGCAAGCTCGCCGAGGAGACGATCGTCGTACAGCGCGTGCACGGCGACCTGCATCTGGGCCAGGTTTTGCGCACGCCGGAGGCGTGGCTGGTGATCGACTTCGAAGGTGAGCCCGGACAGCCGCTCGACCAGCGCAGGCGGCCCGATTCGCCGCTGCGGGACGTGGCCGGAATGCTGCGTTCCTACGAGTACGCGGCATTCCAGCGGCTGATGGACCAGTCCAGCGATTCCCGCGACGAGGATCGCGACCGCCAGCTCGGCGCGCGGGCCCGCGAGTGGGTGGACCGCAACGCCGGCTCGTTCTGCGAGGGCTATGCGGTGGTCACCGGCACCGACCCGCGCGACGCCGGTCCGCTGCTCCTTGCTTATGAACTCGACAAGGCGGTGTACGAGGCCGGATACGAGGCTCGGCACCGTCCCAGTTGGCTGCCGATCCCGTTGAAGTCGATCGCGCGGCTGGTCGGCTGACGGTGTAACGGAGGCGGCAAAACGCCGCACTACCGCTACATGACGACACAACAGATCGAATCCACGCAGACGAACAAAATCGATACGGCCGCAGGCCTGATCGTGCGCTACGGCCTGGTCATCGTGCTCGCCTGGTACGGCGGCCTGAAATTCATGAGATATGAGGCCGAGGGCATCGTGCCGCTGGTGTCCGACAGCCCCTTGATGAGCTGGGTGTACGACGTCTTCTCGGTGTCGACGTTCTCAGCCCTGCTCGGCGTCTTCGAGATCGCGGCCGCCGTATTGCTCGCGGTCAAGCCGTGGTGGCCCAAGATTTCAGTGGCAGGCAGCCTGCTCGCCATCGCACTCTTCGCCTCGACGATAAGTTTCATGTTCACCACCACCGGGGTATTCGAGGATGCACAGGGCGGATTCCCAGCGCTGTCGCTGACTGGTGGCTTCCTGATGAAAGACATTGCGTTGCTGGGTATCTCCGTGTGGACCCTGGCCGACGCGGTGCGGGCACTGCGTCGCTAGCTCGAGGAGAGTGCCACCATGGCCAAGTACTCGCTCAACGACGGCGCGGTGGCGAAGGCGCGAGAACTGATCGACGCCCGTCAGTACGTGCTCGACAGCGACTGGGGTGACGTGCAGCCTCGCACCGACGACCAGAACTCCTATCTGGAATCGCATTCATGGGAGGAGTACGCGCAGTGGCATCTCGGGCTGACCGAGGGTGCCACCGACGGCACCAAGGCGCGCTACGCGTTCGTATATGGCGACCTCAGGAGGGTCCACCGCACAGGCCTGATCGCGTGCGTCTACCGGGCGGCCGAATGGCGGCACAAGGACGTCGAGCTCGCCGCGCATCAGCTGTTGCAGTACCTGGACGACAAGACC
Source organism: uncultured Actinomycetota bacterium (assembly GCA_963720345.1). GTDB lineage: Bacteria > Actinomycetota > Actinomycetes > Mycobacteriales > Mycobacteriaceae > Mycobacterium. Next base: position 77,492 of record CAVRFN010000032.1, on the reverse strand, counting down.
GGGCTGAAGCCAAGCAGGGGAGCCTGAGACGGCGCAGCGCTGCGGAATTGGCAACCGCGGCCGCCCTGCTGCGGTCCCCCGGCCGGTGGCGTAGAAGAAACTCTGCGCCGGCAGGGCGGCCACGGTTGCTATAGCACGGGACGCTACCATACGAATTGGTACGGTGCTGGAAATCTGGACGGCAAATGCTGTCGCACAACACTTCTGCGTTGCGGGCTGGGTTCGCTGTTTAGCCGGATGCCACCTCGGGCAACATGGCAGGTATGGCACGCGACGTATCCGACGACAACCCGCTCACGCCCGAAGAGGCGCTCGACTCCGACGAGGTGCGCAACGACGACGGCGACGAGGTGGTCGACCCGCCGGAGAGGTGGCTAGCCGCCAAAGAGGACGAGACGCTGGGTGAGCGCCTGGCCGACGAGGTGCCTGACGTGGGCCCCGATGACATTGACCCGCGCGACGCCGATGACACCGCCCGGGAGACGGTGTCGATGTCCGACGACCAACTCGACCGCCTCGACCCCGCGCAGCACGGCACCGAACGTGGCCAGATCGACGGCACTCCCGAGGACGGCGACTCGTTCTTCGACGTCGAGAGGTGATCGGCTAGAGCGAGGCGGCCTGCAGCACCACGACCGCGCGGCCCTCCACCGCTAACGTGCCGCCGGATGCGACGGGTTTGGGCTCGCCTTCGGCGTTCGGGTCGGCGGCGGTGTCGATAACCGGGACCCATGCGGGACCGAACCGATCCTCGGGCAGCACGAACTCGATCGGTTCGTAGTGGGCGTTGAAGCACAGCACGAACGAGTCGTCGGTGACCCGCTGACCGCGCTCGTCGAGATCAGGAATGCCGTGCCCGTTGAGGTACACCGCGATCGATTTGGCGAACCCGGAGTCCCAGTCCTCGTCGCTCATCTCCGAGCCGTCGGGGGCGAACCACGCGATGTCGGGTAGGCCGTCGCCTCCGCGCCTGCGCACCGGGACGCCGGAGAAGAACCGTCGCCGCCGAAACACCGGGTGCGCGGCCCGCAACGCCGACACGGTGCTGGTGAACTCGATCAGCTCGGTGTCCGCGGTGGACCAGTCGATCCAGGACAGCTCGTTGTCCTGGCAGTAGACGTTGTTGTTGCCCTGCTGCGTGCGCCCGAGTTCGTCGCCGTGCGCGATCATCGGCACACCCTGCGACAGCAGCAGTGTGGTCAGGAAGTTGCGTTGCTGCCGGGCGCGCAGCGCATTGATCTCCTGGTCGTCGGTCGGACCCTCGACCCCGCAGTTCCATGACCGGTTGTGACTCTCGCCGTCGTTGTTGTCCTCGCCGTTGGCGTCGTTGTGTTTCTCGTTGTAGGACACCAGATCCCGCAATGTAAAGCCGTCGTGGGCAACGACGAAGTTGATCGACGCGACCGGGCGGCGGGCGGTGTTCTCGTAGAGATCGGCGGATCCGGTCAACCGGTAGGCGAACTCGTCGAGGGTCGCCGGCTCACCGCGCCAGTAGTCGCGCACGGTGTCGCGATACTTGCCGTTCCACTCCGTCCACTGCGGCGGGAAATTGCCGACCTGGTAGCCACCCGGGCCGACGTCCCACGGCTCGGCGATCAGCTTGACCTGGCTGACCGTCGGGTCCTGCTGGACGAGTTCGAAGAACGCCGAAAGGCGGTCCACGTCGTAGAACTCGCGGGCCAGCGTCGAGGCCAGATCGAAGCGGAACCCGTCGACGTGCATCTCGGTCACCCAGTACCGCAGCGAGTCCATGATCAGCTGCAGCGAGTGCGGGTGGCCGACGTTGAGGCTGTTGCCGGTGCCGGTGTAGTCCATGTAGTAGCGCTTGTCGTCGTCGACGAGCCGGTAGTAGGCGGCGTTGTCGATGCCGCGCATGGACAGCGTCGGCCCGAGGTGGTTGCCCTCGGCGGTGTGGTTGTAGACGACGTCGAGGATCACCTCGATGCCCGCCTCGTGCAGAGCCCGCACCATCGCCTTGAACTCCTGCACCTGCCCGCCGGGATTGGGGCTGGAGCTGTATTTGGCGTCCGGCGCCAAGAATCCGATCGTGTTGTAGCCCCAATAGTTGGAAAGGCCCTTGTCGATCAGCGTGGAGTCGTTCGCGAAGTGGTGGACAGGCATCAGCTCGATAGCGTTGACACCCAACGCTTTCAGATGCTCGATGATGACCGGGTGGGCGACGGCAGCGTAGGTTCCGCGCATCTGCTCGGGGATGTCCGGGTGCGTCTGCGTGAGACCCTTGACGTGCGCCTCGTAGATGACCGTGTCGGCGTATTCGTGGCCGGGCGGGCGGTCGACGCCCCAGTCGAAGAAGGGGTTGATGACGACGCACTTGGGCATGCTGGCCGCTGAGTCGTCGTCGTTGCGGCTGTCGGGATCGCCGAAGTTGTAGCCGAACAGCGACTGATTCCACTCGAACGTGCCCTCGATGGCCTTGGCATACGGGTCGAGCAGCAGCTTGTTGGGATTGCAACGGTGGCCAGCGGCGGGGTCGTTCGGGCCGTGCACCCGGTAGCCATAGCGATGCCCCGGCTCGATGTTGGGGATGAAGGCATGCCAGACGAAACCGTCGACCTCGGGCAGCGTGAGTCGAGTCTCGACACCGTCGGGGTCGAACAAGCACAGTTCGACGCGCTCAGCAGCCTCGCTGAACAGCGCGAAGTTCGTGCCCGTGCCGTCGTAGGTCGCACCCAGCGGGTAGGCCTTTCCAGGCCAGATCTCAAACTGGGTGGTGACCTGCTGATTGGCGGCTCGAGTCAAGGTTGTGGCTCCAAAGGTCGGTAGTGATACGAACGAATGCGACGTTAGGGGATGCCCAATGCGACAGCATTGCAACCAATGAGTCCTTTGCCCGAATACCGCACATTGTTGCTGGCCATCGATGGTGGTGTGGCAACCATCACGCTCAACCGGCCGAAGCAGCGCAACGCCGTCGGCGACGGCATGCGTGAGGAGCTCGCGGACGCCTACCGGACCTGCGACCGCGACGACGGCGTGCGTGTCATCGTGCTGACGGGCACGCCGCCGGCGTTCTGCGCGGGCGCCGATCTGGGCGCAGGCGAGGACACCTTCGCCAAGCCTGGCACGGGATTCACTGCGGCCGGTATCGACGTGCCCGCTTGGACGCTGTCCAAGCCGGTGATCGCTGCGGTCAACGGCCACGCGATCGGGTTGGGTCTGACGCTGGCGTTGCAGTGCGACATCCGGTTCTTCGCCGCCGACGCGCAATACGGCGTCGTGCAGGTCCGGCGGGGCATCGTCGGGGACGCCTACTCGCACTGGGTGCTTCCGCGTTTGGTGGGAATCGCCAATGCCGCCGAAATCCTCTTGACCGGAGCGACATTCGACGGGCATCGCGCGGTTGAGCTCGGGTTGGGCAGCCGGGTGCTCGACGCCGCCGAGGTGCTCCCGGCAGCTCTGGAAGTGGCGCGTGACATCGCCACGAACACCGCGCCGATGTCGGTCGCGGCCAGCAAGCGGTTGCTGTGGGATTCGTTCGACCTCGACCGCGCCGCCGTAGGCCGCCGCGAAACCGAGATCCACCTCGCGGTCATGGCGCACGACGACGCGAAGGAAGGTGTGCGCGCCTTCCAGGCCCGCCGGCCGCCCGAGTGGTCGGGCAACCCGGTGGACCCCACCGTCCGATAGTCTGACCGGTGCAGTTGGTCTGCCGTCGCCTCCGGGCAACGGCATCGAGCGGCGCAAGTGTCAGGTGCGCTGCGAGAGGGAACCCGGTGAGAATCCGAGACTGTCCCGCATCACTGGAGCATCTCGTCGCAGCCGCCGCCGAGGTTCGTGCCGGGTTGAGCTAGGTGATCTCGACGCCGGCGGCGCGCATGTCCTCGATGGCCTTGGCTGTCGACTCGGGCGCGACGCCTGCGGTCAGGTCCAGAAGCACGCGAGTGGCGAAGCCCGATTGCACGGCATCCGCGGCCGTCGCCTGCACGCAGTAGTCCGTCGCGATACCGACGATGTCGACCGCCTCGACGCCACGCTCGCGCAGCCAGTCGGCCAGCGGTGTGCCGTCGTCGTCGGAGCCTTCGAAGCCGCTGTAGGCGGCCGCGTACTGGCCCTTGCGGAAGACAGCCTCGACGGCGTCGGTGTCCAGGTGCGGATGGAACTCTGCGCCTGCTGTCTGCACCACGCAGTGCCGCGGCCACGACACCGCATAGTCCGGATGGTCGGAGAAATGTTCACCGGGATCGATGTGGAAATCCTTCGTGGCCACCACGTGCGCGTAGCCGTGATCACCCGCGAGCAACTCGCTGATGCCACCGGCGACCTCGGCACCGCGACTCACCTCCAGCGAACCGCCTTCGCAGAAGTCGTTTTGAACGTCGGTGATGATCAGCGCCCGCATAACCAGAATCTACCCGCCGAACAACAGGTACAACCCGGTGAACGTGTAGCCGACCATCACCAGCATCATCGCGAGCTGACCCGTCAACTGGTGGGCCTTGGGCAGCAGGCGCAGCGCCCGGTCGTGCGCGGCGATCACCCCGGCCACATGGCCGGCCACCACGCAGCCGACTTTGATGGTCGCCAGCAGCGAGGGATGAAGCGACAGTAAGTAGTTCACGTCGGCGTCCATACCGAGCAGCAGGTAGACGGTCTGCTGTCCGCGCTCGATCAGGTAGGTCAGGTAGTGGGCGAACACGTAGCCCACGACGATCGGAATGAGCGAATGCGCCATCTGCCCCGGCAGCTCGCGGCGCTGCTCGCGATCGACTCCTCCCGTCGCCCTCGCGGCCAACCAGAACGTGGCCGCGACCACCCCGGCGAAGACGAGCAGGCCCGCCGTGTTGAGCAGCGTCGCCGTCGCGGCCGACCCCGCAGTCTCGTCGATGAACGTGCGCCACTGCGGCCTCGCGGAGAAGCTGTCGAACGCCGTCGACCCCAGCAGCACCGACAGCACCGCGACGATGCCCCGCCGTACCGGCAGCGACGGCAGATGGTCGAACGGGTTGCCGATCGAGATACGGCCGTCGCGGTTGCGCCGCAGCGCCGACAACCGCGACACCACCATGCCGTACACCTCGAAGGGGTCTGCGCGGGCGCACCAGCGCGCGCCGCACACGAATGCTCCTGCGAGGGTGACGGCCAGGTAGACCAGCAGCCAAATCCGAATGGCGGCAAGCGATCCCGGATCCGGACTGGCCAGCTCCAGCCATACGAAGGCGAACAGGCCCAACGCCGCAGGCGAGTAGCCCAGTGCCTCCGGATAGCTGCGTAACGACCTGCCGCCGAGCAATCGGTGCACCGTGCGCACCGGCGAGAGGACCCGCCACACCGGCCCGAGCAGTAGCGACACCGCGACCAGGCCGACCCACATCAGCACGTAAAACACACCGGGCAGCGGATTGTCGGCGTTCTGCGGACCGAGGAAGGCGGCCAGCCCCACCCACACCGCGAGCAGCAGGCCGATGATGCCGACCGCCCAGCGCGTGACCGGCGCGTCGACTGCAGCGGTCACCCACGGGGCAGCTCACGGCCGGGCTTGTCGGGATCGAATCTCGGCTTGCGCCAGGCCAGTGCGACGACGGCGAACGTGAACGTGAGTGCCCACGCGGCGCCGATCAGCGCATACGTGAACGGGATCGGAAGATCGGCAGAGCCGCCCAAGCCATGGGCGAGTACGTTCACCGATCCGTCCGCGCTCACCGCACGGTGATGGTGGCGACGGTCTTGTTCAGCTCATGAAGCTCGACATCGACCTTGCCGGGTACGGCGACGGTGAACTGAAACGACTGGCCCGGTTTGGCCTCGATCTTGTAGCGAGTGCTCGGGGTTCGAGTGGACATGCAACTCGTCGACGGCGTCACTGTCGACACGGAAGACGATCGGCTCATTGACCGTTGCCTCCAACTGCGCGTTGGTGGGCGTCACATTGCCACCCGCGATCTTGACGTCCACGACGAGCCGATCGGGCGGCGCCTGCTGATCGGTCATGTCCGATGGGTTGACCGTCGACGCTGACGGGGCTGGCCTGGGTGTCGCCCTGACCTCCGTCACCGCCACAGCCGGCGGTGAGCAGAGCGGCGGTCGTGATGAAAATCGAAAGAACCGTTGCTTTTCTCACGGTCACCCATCTTCTCCTGCCGCGGCCGTGCCGTCGTTGCCAGGTGCGTCACCCTTGCGCCGATTTCTCACCGCGACGTACACGACCACCCCCGCTACCACGAAGGCAGGGGCGAAGGCCGGAACGGCGAGCCAGACAGAGTGGTCGGCCAGGATGATGACGTTGGATTCAGCCATCATGCCTGTGCGGTCGGCTGCAGCTCGGCCTCGCTGGCATGCGGTTCACTGTTGTTGATCCGGCCTGCGCCCCAAGTGATTCCGGCGATCATCGCGAGTGTGCAGACGAGCACGATCAAGCAGCCGATGAGCCACAGCGACTGGGGGATGTCAGGACTGCGCTCACGCTGAAGGATGGTGATCTCGGCGACGACCGGGCGCGTCGTAGACGCTTCGGCAGGCACTTCCTTTGCGCCGATGCCGGGATCGCCGGCCAGATAGATCGGTACGGCGGCGAAGGTTCTGCCGTCGTGCAGCCGCAGCAGCGTCTTCCACTCACCGGACACCGGCATCGGCTCGGTGGACCGGAAGTGGCCCGGACCCACGTTCTCGAGATTGTCGACGAACATTCCGCGTTCGTTGTCCAGTCCGCCCTGCCAACCCAGCACCGACACCCAGTTGGGATCGTCGCTGACCAGGTTCGCCGGGGTGAGCTGCACGTCGGCTGTCGCGTGACGTTGACCGTCGGTACTGGGCACATCCGTGAGAGTGATGGTGGCCGTGGCACTTTCGGGGACGTCGTAACGCAGACCATTGGCGGCTGCGGCGCCGATCACCACGACTGTAAGTGACACGAGGCCGATGCCGATGGCGCGACTGGGCAACCGCTGACCCGTCAGCACCATGCCGACCATCGCTCCGCAGCCACCGGTGAGGATGGCGACCGGTACGGCCATTGCCAGCGCTTCCGGCCACATGCTGGTCGGCCACGGGTGGTAGTAGACGGCGTTGATCCACAACGACTCCAGCCAGAGTCCCACTGTGCCGATGCCGAGTCCGGCGACCAGCCCGAAAACGACCGGTCGTTTCAGCAGTGGGGTAAGGGCCAGCAGCTCGACGATGATGGCGGCCCCGAGGTAGAGGGGGAACCAGTTGACCGGCGCGTCGAGTACGGGAGCTACCAGGAAGGCGACGATCCCGCGCAGACCGATGGCGACGACCGCGGCGATGAGGGCGGCACCCCGGCCCATGAAGATCCGTGCGCCCACCAAGGCGAGCGCGGCTGCGGCGGCGATCAGCATGGGCTCGAACACCTGCCGGAACTGCGGCACACCGAAGTCGAACTCGATCTGATAGACCGACGCGCCGATCAGCACACCGGCGAAGGCAAGGTACTGGACGAACTTGAGGCCGATGCCATCCGGCGGGGTGTCGTCAGTCCTGACCTTGCGACCCTCGTGTTCCAGGTACAGCGCGGCCAGCGTGGAGAAGCCGGCCCCGCCGATCATCATCAGGTGGGTGGGGCCCCACAGCGTGACGTCTTGACCGAAGATGCGGTGCCAGATGTCGTCGAGGGGAAAGCCCAACAGCGCGTAGAGTCCGCAGCCGGCCATCACGACTCCCCCGACCGGCGCGTACCAATCGTCGGTGATGCGGACCGCCGCAGGGCCGGGCCGGGCATCTTCTCCCAAGGGCAGCACCATCGCGGTGCACCCCGCGACGAAGATGCCGAACAGGCCGATGAGGATGAAGTAGTGCGCGGGGTTGGCCAGCGCGCCGTCGTCGCGGCCGTTGCCGATGTGCAGGCTGACGTCCCAGATGAATCCGAACAGCGCGCAGATGATCGACGAGATGAACATCGCCACCGGCATCGCGACCCAGGACGGCCGTTTGAACCCGCGACCCGTCCAATCGGCGAGGCTGGTCAGCCAGGTGATCTTGCGGTTGCGGTGCATCCAGCCGATCCACAGCAGAATCGCCGCGACGACGCCGACCGACGACCGTCAATCCGATGATCTCGTTGAGTGCGGCGCCGCCGCCCTCGCTGCCCTGAGCAAGAAACTCCATCGTCATCCCACCCTCTAATTGCCGGCCTAAAACTTACCCGTCGGTAATGTTGCCAGAACTGCCCGAGCTGAAACCAGGGGTATCAGGTACTTGCGGGTCAAGGTGTGAGAACCACCTTGACCATGCCGTCCTCCTTCTTCTGGAAGGTCTCGTACGCATCGGGCGCCGCCGACAGCGGCAGTCGGTGAGTGGCGAACTGCTCGACGCCGAGTGGGTCTTCGTCGGTCAGCAACGGCATGATGTCCGGAATCCACTTCTTGACGTTGGCCTGGCCCATCCGCAGCTGAATCTGCTTGTCGAACAGCGTCATCATGTTGATCGGGATCCGCAGCGCCGCCGTAAACGCCGGAAAGGGAGATCGTGCCGCCCCTGCCGCACCAGAGCGATCGCCATGTTGAACGCCGCGAGGCGGTCGACCCCGGCGTGCTTCATCACGACGCGGCCGACCGGCGACGGCAGGAATCCGCTGGCGGTCTGTGCGGCCGTAGCGACCGGCGATCCGTGCGCCTCCATGCCGACGGCGTCGATCACCGCGTCGGCACCGCGGCCCGAGGTGTAGCTCTGCACCGACTCTTCGGCTTCGTCGTGCCGCAGATCGACGACCTCGGAGCAGTACTGGCGTGCGCGGTCCAGCCGTTCGGTGACCAGGTCCACGCCGATCACCGTGCACTTCTTGCGATGGGAGGCGATGCGGCAGGCCATCGATCCGATGGGTCCGAGACCCAGCACCACGAGCGTGCCGCCGTCGGGCACGTCGGCGTACTCGACTGCCTGCCACGCGGTGGGCAGCACGTCGGAGAGATAGACGTAGCGTTCGTCGGGCCCGTCATCGGGCACCTTGATGTGGGTGTACTGAGCCTGCGGCACGCGCAGGTACTCGGCCTGTCCGCCGGCGACCTCGCCGTAGAGCTTCGAGTAGCCGAACAGCGCGGCGCCGGTGCCCTGGTCGCGGTTCTGCGTCGTCTCACATTGGCTCTGCAGGCCGTGGTCGCACATGAAGCAGCTGCCGCAGCTGATGTTGAACGGGATCACGATCCGGTCGCCGACGTTGAGGTTCTCGACTTCACGGCCGACCTCTTCGACGACGCCCATCGCCTCGTGCCCGAGGATGTCGCCCGGGCTCATGAAGGCGCCGAGCACTTCGTAGCAGGTGCAGATCGGACCCGCAGATGTTCGTGCTCGTCACGCGGATGATCGCGTCGTTGGGTTCCTTGATCGCCGGATCGGGCACAGTGTCGACGGAGACCTTCCGTCGTCCCTGCCACGTAACTGCTCGCATCGGATCCTCCCTGGACGGTTGATGGTTACGTGTGACGTGCCCGCTCGGGGATGGCCCAAACCTCACTTGCGGGGAGGCTGCAACACTTTCATCGCCAGCCGCATGATCGGCGCGGGAACCTGATCCTTCGCCGAAAGCGCGGCGCTGCCGACCTGGGTCCGCACCGGTGTGCCGCGGCCGAACATCCGGTTGAGCGGTCCGCCGGTGGGTTCGAGGTCGACGTGCAGCGGCGGCTTACCGTCGGCGGCGCCGAGTGCGTTGGAGATGACGATGCGCTGGATCTCGCTGGTGCCCTCGAAGATGGTGTACAGCTTGGCATCTCGATACCACTTCTCGACGGGATGGTCCTTGATGTAGCCCCAGCCGCCCATCGTCTGGATGGCGCGCTCGGTGGTCTTCACGGCCACCTCGCTGGCCGCCAGCTTCGACATCGACCCCTCGCCGCGTTCGAACGGCACGCCGCTGGCCGCCATCCAGGAGGCCCGCCACGTGAGCAGCCGTGCGGCGTCGATTTCGGTGGCGAGGTCGGCGAGCGGAAAGGCGATGCCCTGGTGATCGATGATCGGCGCCCCGAACGCTTCGCGCCGGTTGGCGTACTCGGTGGCGTATTCCATTGCTGCCCTGGCGATCCCGAGGGCCTGCGCGGCCACCATCGGTCGCGTCTGCTCGAACGTGCCGAGCGTGGCAGAACCGGAATGCGCGGCGCCTTCGATCGCTTCGCGCGCCTTGGCGAGTTTGTGGTCGAGCTTGTCCTGGCCGCCGAGCAGGTTGGCCGCGGGCACCCGGACGTCGTTGAACTTCAGCTCGGCGGTGTGCGAGGCGCGGCAACCCAGCTTGTCGAGCTTGCGGACCATCTCCAGGCCGGGCGTGCCGCCGGGCACGACGAACAGCGCCTGCCCTTTGTGGCCGAGCTCCTCGTCGACGACGGCGTTGACGACGTGGACGTTGGCGATGCCGCCGTTGCCGATCCACATCTTGTGGCCGTTGATGATCCAGTCGGCATCCGGTCCCGAACCGTCGCGGCGGGCCGTGGTGCGTAGGTTCCGCACGTCGCTGCCGCCCTCGGGTTCGGAGATCGCCAGCGCCGCGAGCTTGAGATCGCCTGGCGTTCCGAAGCATTCGGGCGCCCACTCGAGCATCTGCTCCGGCGAAGCCGCCTGGCCGATCGCCGAGAGCGCGAGTGCGGGCATCACGACCGCCAGACCGATCCCGGCGCAGCCCCAGAACAGCTCCTCCATGAACATCGGCAGCGAAAGCCCGGTCGGGTCGCCGATGAGATCGCGGTAGAACAGCGGACTGTAGAAGCCCCGGACTCGCCGCCTCCTCCAGGACCGGCCAGGGGAACTCCTGGCGCTGGTCGTATTCGGCCGCCACCGGACGGACCACCTGTTCGGCGAATTCGTGGGTGCGGCGGGCCAGGTCGTGCTGCGCAGCAGTCGGCGTGAGGTCGAAGGTCATCAGGGCTTCGATTAGCCGCCCGCTGTCAATCCGAAACACTTGTTCACGGAAACGGTCGCTGACAGGGACAAGCCCCCGGATGCCTGGGGGAACATCGCGGGGGCTTGTCGTGGTGAGGGGCTACTTCACCAGTCATTACTTCACGTCGACGTAGACCGTCTTGTTGGGCACCTTGACGCGCAGGTCGTTTCCCGGTCCTTTGAGGGCCGCCGGGCTGTACGTCTGCTCCGAACGTATTGCGATAACGCTGGCTTGTTCGAGTGGCGCGTCACCGATGCGGTTGACGATGACCGTGTAGCCGTGTGCCCGCAGATCGCTGATCGTGTCCTGCGCGTTCCCGGGTCCCGACGGCGTCGCCGAGGCCGGGACAGCTAGTCCGAGGAAAGCGGCGGTTAGTGCACTCGCGGCGACGGTGGCGAATCCAAACCTCTTCATCATCTTTGGAGCCCTCTTCTCTCTTGCGTTTCGTATTCTCAGCCGCGGCATTTTGTCGCAGTTCATGCTGCAGCTGATCTTGTAAACCTGGTGGTCAGGGATTTAATTCCGTTGGCAGTAATTGGTTGCCTGCTGGCAGGAATTGCGCTGCGGAAACGGCGAGTGGCCCACGATCGCCGAATGCAATTGGACCAGTCGGTGTCATGTCAGCACACTGGGAGCCGATGAAAATCGCCGATCTTCGGCTGCGCCAGCGCGACGGGGTGACGTGCGGGCCCTCGGTCGCGGTGATGGCGGGCGCGCTGCTCGATCCCGGCCGTCATGCCGCGTTGGCCGAACCGGAATCCGGGGCCGCACTGTTCGCGGCGGAACAACTGCGTGTGCATGCCGACGTGAACCGGATCTGGCCGCGGCGGCTCGGCACAACGCCGTGGGGAATGGCGCGAGCGCTGACGGCGATGGGTGCCACGGCCGGCGTCTGCTACCGCTGGCGGCTGTTCCGCGGCCGTCGCGACAAGCTGGTGGATGTGGTGGCTGCGGTCAGCGCGGACCAGCCGGTGGCGATGCTCGTCGGACGGGGGATTCCGAGGCACTGGGTGCTCGTCGTCGCGATGGCCGAAGGTGCGCTGACCTGCTACGAGCCGTCGTCGGGGGAGCTGCGGCCGGTCGACATCGCCGCCGTGCGGGAGTCGCGGCTGTCCGGGCTGGGCTACCCACGCCCGTTCGCGTTCGTGGTGCCGTGTTCGAACGTATGATCGAACAGTGGGTGAGCTCCAGTCGATCGGCTACAACGGGCAACCCGTGCAGCAGGCGTTCCGCCGGGTCGACCCGCCGGTGGCGGTGCTCGTCGACCTGGCCACCGTGTTCCCGCGCGAGCCGCATCGGACGGGCGGCTACAACCCGGCGGGATTGCAGATGCATTCGGTCGTCGAGGGCAGGTTGTCGTGCTGGGCCATCTGCGAGCAGGGCTACTGGTGGGGGCTGGTCACCTACGAGATCGCCTACGGGGCCCGTCGCAAAGCAGTGACGCACTGGATACCCGCGTGGACGCTCAGGCGAAAGGCCAACTAGGTGCAGTGGCGGAATCCTCTCGTGCGGCCATCTTTGCGCTTTCGCGTGGTCCAGCCACCCTTTTCGATGAGGCGGTTGTCCGGCTCGGCCCGATTGCGCAATGTCTGGATCAGGCGGTGCTCGACCGTGGGCTGGCGACGCCGATCCGTCTCGAGCTCAGCGAGCAGACTCACCAGCTCGGGCACAGTCAACGCATCGAGCGACAGTCCCGTCACCTCGTGCGCGCTGCTCTCAGGCGCTCGACGGCGGCCTGCGCCGCAGTCATGGCCCTATGCCGACACCCGAGGCGCAGTGGTGATCAGGCGGCCGTTCAGGCTCCGCTGCAGGGAGACCAACTTCTGGTCCAGCTTGTCCAGCCGCGCGAGCAGTGCCTGACCGTCGGTACGCGACAGCGTCTCCAACGGGAACACTCCGACGGCCTTGCAACCGGCTTCGATGGCCTCGAGCGCTTCGATGAGCGCCTCTTTATCCGAACGCATGTTCGAATCATAGCGCCGCCTTCTGACACGTGACGAAAGTTATCCACAGGCATCACGCCTCGTGGCCGGGCTCCAGATCCCGAACGTCGGCGAAGGTCACCAGCTGGTCGAACTTCTCCGGGCGCATCACCTTCGACCGGCTGCAGCAGAAACCCGACGTGGTCGCCCGACGTCATAGCGGCTGAGCACCTCGCCGACGAACCACCCCGCGGCGTCGTCGAGTATCGGCAGCCCATGCGGACCCGTCATGCCAGGCGCATCCGCGCGAACTTGTCCGTGCGGTCACCGGTCTCACTGCCGAACAGCCGCGCCAGCTCGCGGTGCGGCCGCGGCAACAGATGCACGGCCAGATGTGTCGCGTCGCTGGGCGACCCGGTACGTGTGGTTCTTCTCGGACAGGCCGACCAGGAACCGCGGCGGCCCGATACTCACCTGGCTGGTGAACCCGACCAGGCAGCCCGCCCGCTGGTCGCCGCACGCGGTGGTGACGACGTACATCGGATAGTCCAGCATTGAGACCAGCTTCTCGAAGGCTTCCATCGCTATCCCGTCACTAGGGTTGGGCTATGTCCAGAAAGTATGCGACCTCCGACGCCGTCGATCTGCCCGAGCTGCTGGAGTTCGTCCGACCGCGACATCGCATGGTGCTCACCACTTTTCGCGCGGACGGATCGCTGCAGAGTTCGCCGGTGACAGGCGGCGTCGACGACCACGGCCGCATCGTGATCTCGAGCTACCCGCAGCGGGCCAAGTCCGCCAACCTCGAAGCGCACGCCACGGGCGAGCATCACCGTGCTGTCGGACGAGTTCAACGGCGCCTACGTACAGGTCGACGGCGACGCCGAGGTCATCGACCTGCCCGACGCGGTCGAGCCGCTGGTGGACTACTTCCGGTCCATCTCCGGTGAGCATCCCGACTGGGACGGAGTACCGGCAGGCGATGGTCGACCAGGGCAAGTGCCTGATCCGCGTCACGCCGCAGCGGTGGGGCCCGGTGGCCACCGGCGGCTTCCCACCGGAACGGGAGCAATAGCACTCAGCCGTCGAGATCGAGCAGCAGCGAGCCGGCCGGATCGGCGCGGAACTTCCCGGCTCCGGTCGCGCCAGCCAGCTCACCGGTGCCCGACACGATGCGCAGAACAGCGGTCGCGACGCCGTCGGCGAACTCGCCGTCGTGCATCAGGACAACGCCGCCGCGACGGCCGCCGATGGTTCCGGTGATGTGCTCGATCCCGACGTAGAGTCGCGGACTTGTCCGGCGCGTAGGCCATCAGCCACTTGGTCGTCGAGGTGCCCTCGATGTCCCCGGAGTACCGCTTCGTGACCAATGCCTCGGTGAGCTTGGTCTCGTCGTCGCCGTCTTCGAAGGGAGTCTCGTCCCAGCTGGCGATCTCGAATGCGGCCTTGATTTGTGTGGTCATCACCGGCGAATACCCCGGCGAGGGGTCGGGATGATCCGGAATGAACAGGCCGAGAAGCGCGCACCGCGGCGTATGTGGTAGTCAGAGCAGTAGCGGACGCGTTGCGTCCGATAGCTACGTCAAACTATAGTCTGGACACATGTCCAGAGAGGTTCGGAGTATTTGCGTGACACGATTTGTCCTGCTCACCGGACCTGGACGTGTCCGCCTGTGCGCATCGTCGTGAGCTGAATATGCGCATCGCTTTGCTGTCATACCGGAGCAAGACCCATTGCGGAGGGCAGGGGGTCTACGTCCGCCACCTGTCCCGCGGCCTCGTCGAACTCGGCCATGACGTCGAGGTGTTCTCAGGCCAGCCGTACCCCGGTGGCCTCGATCCGCGGGTCCGCCTGACCAAGGTGCCGAGCCTGGATCTCTACCGCGAGCCGGACCCGTTCCGCATTCCGTGGCCCAACGAGATCAAGACCAGCATCGACCTGCTGCGAGCTGCTGACGACCTGGACGGCGGGATTCCCCGAGCCGCAAGACGTTCAGCCTGCGCGCCGCCCGCGTGCTGGCCGAGCGCCTCGACGACTTCGACGTGGTCCACGACAACCAGTGCCTCGGCACCGGCCTGCTGAAGATCGCCGATCGCGGCATGCCGGTCGTCGCGACCGTGCACCATCCGATCACCCGCGACCGCGTCCTCGACGTAGCGGCCGCGCGGTGGTGGCGCAAGCCGCTGGTGCGCCGCTGGTACGGCTTCGCCGAGATGCAGAAGGATGTCGCGCGCCGGATCCCCGAGCTGCTCACCGTCTCGTCGACGTCGGCCGCCGACATCGCCGAGGACTTCGCGGTGTCGCCCGATCAGCTGCACGTCGTGCCGCTCGGCGTGGACACCGAGCTGTTCAAGCCCGCCGAGCGACGGGTGCGCAACCGCATCATCGCGATCGCGAGTGCCGACGTGCCGCTCAAGGGCGTCGCGCCACCTGCTGAACGCCGTCGCGCGGCTGCGCGTCGAACGTGACCTCGAACTGCAGCTCGTCGCCAAGCTCGAACCCAACGGGCCGACCGAGAAGCTGATCGCCGAACTGGGCATCTCCGACATCGTGCACAGCTCGAGCGGGCTGTACCGATGCCGAACTCGCCGACCTGCTGGCGTCGGCCGAAGTCGCCTGCATCCCTTCGCTTTACGAGGGCTTCTCGCTGCCTGCGGTGGAGGCGATGGCCAGTGGCACACCGATCGTCGCCAGCCGCGCGGGAGCGCTGCCCGAGGTGGTCGGCGCCGACGGCGAATGCGCCCGGCTGGTCACGCCCGCCGACGTCGACGAGCTGACCAGGGTGCTGGGCGAACTGCTCGACTCGCCGCTGGAACTGCGCCGCCTCGGCGCGAACGGCCGCCAGCGCGCCGTCGATGTGTTCAGTTGGGAATCCGTTGCCGCGCAGACGGTTGCGGTGTACGAGCAAGCACGTGAGCGAGTTGCGAAATGCTGACCGTCGACTACGACCGGCTCGGTGTCGGCGAGGGCACGAAGGTGATCGACGTCGGCTGCGGCGCCGGCAGACACACCTTCGAGGCATACCGGCGCGGTGCCGATGTGATCGGCTTCGATCAGAGCGTCGCGGACCTCAACGACGTCGACGAGATCCTGCAGGCCATGAAGGATAAGGGCGAGGCGCCCGCTTCGGCGAAGGCCCAGGCCGTCAAGGGCGACGCGCTGGAATTGCCTTACGCCGACGGCACTTTCGACTGCGTGATCGCCTCGGAGATCCTCGAGCACGTGCCCGAGGACGACCGCGCGATCGCAGAACTCGTCCGCGTCCTCAAACCCGGTGGCTCGCTGGCGATCACGGTGCCGCGCTGGCTGCCCGAGAAGGTGTGCTGGATCGCTGTCCGACGAGTACCACGCCAACGAGGGCGGGCACATCCGGATCTACAAGGCCGACGCGCTGCGCGACAAGGTTCTCGCCCATGGCCTGCGGCTCACCGACACCCACCACGCGCATGCGCTGCACGCCCCGTACTGGTGGTTGAAATGCGCTGTCGGAACCGAGAAGTCGGATCACCCCGCGGTGACCGCGTATCACAAGTTGCTGGTGTGGGACATGATGAGCCGGCCGTGGCTCACGCGGACGGCGGAGTCGGTGCTCAACCCGCTGATCGGCAAGAGCGTCGCGTTGTACTTCGAGAAGCCGGTGGTGCCTGTTGCTCGACTCGCTGACGTTCCCGGAGTGCCCGGCGTCCTGACGCCGGCGCAGTGCCGCCAGACCGCGCGGTCGATCGCCGCGACGCAAGAGTCCTCGGGCGCGATTCCGTGGTTCGACGGCGGCCACACCGACCCGTGGGACCACGTCGAGAACGCGATGGCGCTGACGGCGGCGGGCCTTCTCGAGCCCGCGCGCGCGGCGTTCGAGTGGTGCCGCAGGACGCAGCGGCCCGACGGCTCATGGCCGATCCAGTTCCGCAACGGCGTCATCGAGGACGCCAACAGCGACAGCAACTTCTGCGCCTACATCGCGACCGGGGTCTGGCACCACGTGCTGATCACCCGCGACCGACGGTTCGCCGAGACGATGTGGCCCGTCGTCACGAAGGCCGTCGACTTCGTGCTCGGACATGCAGCTCAGCGGCGGCGAAATCTCCTGGGCCAGAAGCCCTAACGGCCTGGAGCCCGAGGCGCTGCTGACCGGGTGCTCGAGCATCTACCACAGCCTGCGGTGCGCGCTCGCGCTCGCGGACTACTTCGACGATCCGCAGCCGGAGTGGGAGCTGGCCGTCGGCCGCCTCGGCCATGCGATCGCCGAGCATCCGGACGCCTTCGTGACCAAGGACCGATGGTCGATGGAGTGGTACTACCCGGTGCTGGGCGGTGCGTTGCGTGGTGCTGCCGCGCGGTCGCGCATCGACGAACGGTGGGACGACTTCGTCGTGGACGGTCTCGGCATCCGCTGCGTCGACGACAGGCCATGGGTCACCGGAGCCGAAACCTGCGAGCTGGTAATGGCATTGGACGCGATCGGCGACTACGGCGCGCGCACATCGAGCAGTTCGCGGCGATGCACCATCTGCGTGAAGAGGACGGCTCCTACTGGACCGGCCTCGTCTACTCCGACGGAAAGCGGTGGCCGGTGGAGCGCACCACGTGGACCGGCGGGGCGATGATCCTCGCGGCCGACGCGCTGTCACGCACGACCGCGGCCAACGGCATCTTCCGGGGCGTGGATCTGCCGCGCGGCCTCGAAGGTGAGTACGACTGCGAGTGTGCGACCAGCGACCGCTAGAGCGCTGAAACCCGCAGCCCGCTAGGGAGTTACAGCGCCTCGCCGGGTACCCCGGACACGCGTTCCAGCACCCGCATCGACCCGGTCGCCGACACCTCGCGGAAGTCGCCGGTGTCGAGCGCCCGGCGGTAGACGTGGTACGGCGCCTGGCCGCCGTCGTCCGGGTTCGGGAACACGTCGTGGATGATCAGCGCGCCGCCGACCTCGACCCACCGGACCCAGCCGTCGAAGTCGCGCTGCGCGGCCTCCTCGGTGTGGCCGCCGTCGATGAACAACAGCCGCAAGGGTGTTCGCCAACCGCGTGCCACCGTCGTCGACCGCCCGACCACCGCGACGACGTGGTCGTCCACCCCGGCGGCGTCGAGGGTGTGGCGCAACGTGGGCAGCGTGTCGAACAGTCCGGTCACCGGGTCCACCATCGATTCGTCGTGGTACTCCCAGCCCGCCTGGTGCTCTTCGGAACCGTGGTGGTGGTCGATCGTGTAGACGACCCCGCCGGACTGCTGGGCCGCGGCGCCGAGCATCACCGTCGACTTGCCGCAGTACGTACCGATCTCGACGCCTACGCCGTCCTTCAAGTAGCGGACGGCGGTGTCGTACAGCGTGCGACCCTCGTCGGCGGGCATGAATCCGATCACCTCATCGGCAAGTGCGAACAGGCGTGCGGCGGCCTCGGGGAGGGCGGTATCGGTAGTGCTCATGGGGGCCAACCTACCGTTGCTGGTCAATGGCAGTTGTAGTAGCGTCCGGACATGTGTCCGACACGGCGCTGGAGTCGACTCGGCGCCGTCTGACCGCCAAGCAGGCCGATACCGTCGATCGTCTGGGCAGGGCCGCGCTCGAACTCCTCTGCCGAGATGGTTTCACCGGTCTGACCGTGCGTCGCGTGGCGGCCGAGGCCGGCGTCGGAGCCGCCACCGCCTACACCTACTTCTCGTCCAAGGAGCACCTGGTTGCCGAGGTGTTCTGGCGCCGTCTCGTCGCCTCGCCCCCCGCGATACATGATTCCGGTGACCCGGCCGCGCGAGTCATCGAGGTGCTGCGCCACATCGCACTGCTGGTTGCCGACGAGCCCGAATTCGCTTGTGCGGTGACCAATGCGCTGCTGGGCAAGGATCCCGACGTCGAGGTGTTGCGCCAGCGCATCGGGCGCGACATCCGCGACCGGCTGTCCGCGGCGCTCGGGCCCGACATCGATCCTGACGTCGTCGACTCGCTGGAAATGCTGTACTCCGGCGCGCTCGTCCGCGCCGGGATGGGCTACGCGTCGTATGCGGAGATCGCCCAGAGACTGGAGAAATCCGCGCGGCTGATCCTGAGTTAGCGCGGGCCGAGGATGGCCGTCGACGCGGTGATGGCCGGCTCGACGATGCCCTGCACATCGTGGCCGGCCTCGACGAACAGCGCGGTCAGCTCGCGCAGACCGCCCAGCACGATCAGCGCCAGCGGCCGGGAGAGCGGTGAGATCTGAGCGCGCCGGAAGCCCGGGCTGTCGCTGAGATCGACCAGCATGTCGGTGAGGTGTTCCATGGCCAGACGATGCAGCGGCTGGGCCACCGCGCCCAGTGCGGGAAGCTCGCGGATCCAGCTCAGTGTGATCGCCGGCCGCGCCCCGATGTGGTCGACGTAGGCGCCGACCGCCTGGCGGATCTGGTCCTCCCAGTCCGCCTCCGGGTCGACGGCATTGCGGATGTTGGTGATCAGGGTCTCGTTGTTCCGGCGGAGCAGCTCGATCAGGCAATCTTCCTTGCTGGCGAACTGCGCGTAGAACGTGCGCTTTGAGGTGCGGGCGTGCCGGACGATGTCCGCCACGGTGGTGTCGCGAAAGCCGCGCTCGATGATCGATGCGGCCATGCCGTCGAGTAAGCCGGTCACGGAACGGGTCGGCGGATCTCATCGGATTGCGAATCGCGCGCCTGGTCGAGCGCAGTCGTCATGTCACCTCCCTCGGGCCCTTGCACACGCTGGTACTAACCGGTACCGTACTACACGAAGCTGCGGTACACCGTAGTACCAGGACACTGTTGCCCTAACGAGATGGCTGGGAGTGCGCCATGAGCGATGGCCCACGACGATGCGCAGGGGACCGCGATCCTCGACAGCCCGCTGTCACGCCCAGCACGGTCAAGCTGCCACCGGGCCCGCGGCTGCCCAAGCTTGTGCAGGGCATCGGCTACGCCCTCTCGCGGAACCGGATGTACCAGCACATCGCCCGCCGCCATGGCGACGTGTTCACGCATGAACCTGCCGATGTTCGGCCGCACGGTCATCGTGGCCAACCCGCAGTTGGCCAAGCAGTTGTTCATGGCCAGCACCGACGACGTCGGCAACGTCCAGCCCAACCTGTCCAGAGTGCTCGGCGAGCGGTTCGGTGTTCGCGCTCGACGGCGCCGACCATCGCCTGCGTCGCAAGCTGCTGACCCCGCCGTTCCACGGCAAGAGCATCAAGAACTACGAAAAGATCTTCGAAGAGGAGACCCTGCGCGAATCGGCGAATTGGCCGGAGGGGCAGGCATTCCCGACTCTCGAGCCGATGATGCGCATCACGCTCAATGCCATCCTTCGCGCGGTGTTCGGCGCCGACGGCGAACAGCTCGACGAGCTGCGGCGCATCATTCCGCCGTGGGTCACGCTCGGCTCGCGACTGGCGGTGCTGCCGACGCCGACGCGAACCTTCGGCCGGTACAGCCCGTGGGGCAGGCTCGCCGAGTACCGGCGCCAGTACGACGACGTCATCGAGCGGCTGATCGACCACGTCAGGGCCGACCCGAACTTCGACAGTCGCGACGACGTGCTCGCACTGCTCCTGCGCAGTACCTACGAGGACGGCTCGGAGATGTCGCGCAGCGACATCGGCGACGAGTTGCTGACGCTGTTGGCCGCCGGGCACGAAACGACCGCCTCCACCCTCGGTTGGGCGTTCGAGCGCATCGTCCGTCATCCACAGGTGTTGGCCAAGCTCGTCGACGAGGCGGCCACCGACGACAACGAGTACCGCCAGGCCACCATCCTGGAGGTGCAGCGCGCCCGCACGGTCATCGACTTCGCGGGCAGACACGTCTACGCGCCGACCTTCGAGCTCGGCGACTGGGTCATCCCGCAGGGCTACTCGATCGTGGTCGCCATATCGCAGTTGCATGGCCGCGCCGACGACTTTCCGCGACCGGATCGGTTCGATCCGCACGCGGTACATCGGCACGCGGCCGCCGACCTTCGCGTTCGTCCCGTTCGGCGGCGGTACCCGGCGGTGCGTCGGCGCGGCGTTCGCCAATGTCGAGATGGATGTGGTGCTGCGAACGGTGTTGCGGCACTTCGTTATCGATACGACCGACGGCGCCCGATGAAAAGGCGCACTCGCGCGGTGTGGCCTTCACCCCCAAGGACGGCGGACGCATCATCGTGCACCGCCGCGAGACCCCGCTGGCCTAGGAGAACCGATGACCGACGCCGCCATCAGTCGACACGAAAGCACCAGCTCCGGTGACGCCGGCCAAGCCGCCGCCTGTGGTGCGCCTGCCGAAGCCGGTCCAGGGTGTCCTGCTGGCGGGCTTCCGGCGCTGGTTCCTTCGGAACGCGGCTGAAGCGCTACGGCCCCGTCTTCGCCATCAATGTCCCGTTCTTCGGCCGAAGCGTGGTGGTCTCCGACCCCGCGCTGGCGCGGCAGGTGTTCCTGGCCAGCACCGACGACCTGATCAACGTGAAGCCGAACCTCAGCAGGATCTTCGGACCGGGTTCGGTCTTCGCGCTGGACGGCAAGGAGCACCGGGCCCGCCGCAAGCTGCTCGCCCCGCCGTTCCACGGGCAGAGCATCAGGAATTACGAAAAGGTCATCGAAGAGGAGACGCTGCGCGAGACGGCGACCTGGCCCGAGGGCCGCGAGTTCCCCACGCTCGAGCCGATGAACCGGATCACGCTGAACGTCATCCTGCGCACCGTATTCGGCGCCGACGGTTCCGAACTGGACTACCTGCGCGAGATCATCCCGCCGTGGGCCAAGCTGGGCTCGCGGATGGCCACGCTGCCGGAGCCGCCGTTCAACACCGGCCGGCGCAGCCCGTGGGGCCGGATGGCGGAGTTCCGCCGCAACTTCGACCAGCACGGTGTTCGCGTTGATCGAAAAGGCCGAGGCCGATCCA
Source organism: uncultured Actinomycetota bacterium (assembly GCA_963720345.1). Classification (GTDB taxonomy): domain Bacteria; phylum Actinomycetota; class Actinomycetes; order Mycobacteriales; family Mycobacteriaceae; genus Mycobacterium. The sequence continues at coordinate 55,870 of CAVRFN010000032.1, read as the reverse complement.
CGGCTCGAGGACCGCACCGACATCCTGGCGCTGCTGCTGCGCAGTCGATACGAGGACGGCACCCCGATGTCTCATCAGGACGATCTCCGACGAACTCCTGACCCTGCTCGGCGCCGGCCATGAGACCACCGCGTCGACGCTGGGCTGGGCGTTCGAGCGGTTGCGCCGCCACCCCGACGTCCTCGCCGAGCTGGTCAAGGAGAACGACGAAGGCGGCAACGAGTTCCGCCAGGCCACAATCGTTGAGCTGCAACGGAACCGGACCGTCATCGACTTCGCCGGCCGCCACGTGCCGGCACCGCACTTCGACCTCGGCGACTGGCGGATTCCGCACGGCTACACGGTGATGATCTCGATCGGCAACGTGCACGCCAATGCCGAGGCCTTCCCGAACCCCGAACGCTTCGACCCGAACCGGTTCGTCGGCACCAGGACGCCGACGGCGTGGGTACCGTTCGGCGGCGGGACCCGCCGCTGCATCGGCGCGGCGTTCGCCAACGTCGAGATGGACGTCGTACTGCGAACGATACTGCGGCACTTCGTGATTGAGACCGACGACGCCCCGGAGGAGAAGATCCACTTCCGGGGTATCGCCTTCACGCCGAAAGACGGCGGGCTCGTCACTGTGCACCGACGCTGACGATCGTCGGCTAGTTTCGTTCGTATGAGTCTCGTCGACATGATCAACGGCGCCATGGAAACCACCATCCCCGCGGCGCACAAGCTGGGTATCAAGGCGGTCGAGGCGCGTCGCGGATCACGCCGCGGCAACAGTGCCGTTGGAGGGCAACGGCAACCACTTCGGCGTCGTGTACGCGGGCGTGGAGTTCACCGTCGCCGAAATCCTCGGTGGGATCATCGCGATCGCGAGCTTCGATGCCGCCAAGTACTACCCGCTGGTGAAGAAGGTCGACATCGAGTTCACCGCCGCCGCCCGCTCCGATCTACGCGCCGAAGCGTCGCTCGACGAGGACGAACTGCGGCGCATCGAAACCGAAGCCGCAGAGAACGGAAAGGCCGACTTCGCGCTGAACGCTGTGGTTCGTGACGAAGCCGGCCAGACCGTCGCCGTCACCCGTGGGCTCTACCAACTGCGAGCCCACGGGAAGTAGTCATCCTCAGACTTCCGCCCGTTTCGGCAGCTTCCAGCCGGCCCGCGGGAAGTGGCAGGTGTAGCCGCTCGGGTACCGCTCCAGGTAGTCCTGGTGCTCCGGCTCGGCCTCCCAGAAGTCGCTTGCCGGAGTCACTTCCGTGACGACCTTGCCCGGCCACAGACCCGACGCGTCGACATCGGCGATGGTGTCCAGCGCGACGCGCTTCTGCTCATCGTCGGTGTAGAAGATCGCCGACCGGTAACTCGTGCCGACGTCGTTGCCCTGCCGGTTCTTGGTGGTCGGATCGTGGATCTGGAAGAAGAACTCCAGCAGCGCGCGGTAGTCGGTCTGCGCCGGGTCGTAGATGATCTCGATGGCCTCGGCATGGCCCGGGTGGTTGCGGTAGGTCGCGTTCGCGTTCTCGCCGCCGGTGTAGCCGACCCGGGTGTCGATGACACCGGGCTGCTTGCGGATCAGATCCTCCATGCCCCAGAAGCAGCCGCCGGCCAGGATCGCCTTCTTGTACTCACTCATGCCTGTGCCTCCTGATTCGTGAAGAGCTTCTTGTAGTCGCCGTAGCCCTCGGCGTCCAGATCGTCGAGGTGGATGAACCGCAGCGAAGCCGAGTTGATGCAGTAGCGCAACCCGCCTCGGATCGCGCGGCCCGTCGTTGAACACGTGCCCGAGGTGGCTGTCGCCGTGCGCCGAGCGCACCTCGGTGCGCATCATGCAGATGGGATGCGGTCGCGCTTCTCGACCACGTTGGCCGTCGATCGGCCGGGTGAAGCTCGGCCAGCCGGTGCCGCTCTCGAACTTGTCGACCGAGGCGAACAACGGCTCGCCGGACACCACGTCGACGTAGATGCCGGGCTCGTGGTTGTCCCAGTACTCGCCGGTGAACGGCCGCTCGGTGCCGTTCTTCTGGGTGACCTGGTACTGCTCGGGCGACAAGGCGTCGACCGCGTCGGGATTCTTGTTGTATTGCACGTCATAGTCCTGTATAACGACGCGGGTAACGGCGCTGTTCCATGCGGAGATTACGGAAGTGTGATGCGTACAAGCCTTGCCGCCTCGCCGCTGTCGTCCTCGCCGTTTGGGCCGCACCTGCGGCATCCGCGGAGACGACGGTGCTGCCGGAGGGGCAGGGACCGCCCGGGCGTCGTCTTCGTCGACAATCCGGCGATCGTCGACGCACATCCGATGCCCGCGGAGTCGTTCAGTCGCGTGCCCGGCGACGACGCTGTGGCCGTGCACTTCACCACCGGCACACCCGAGTGCTACGGCGTCCACGCCATCGTCACCGAGACCGCGCAGACCGTCAGCGTCGAACTGCAGTCAGGCTCGCTGCCCGAGGCAGTCGGACGTGCATGCATCATGATCGCCGTCTCCGGCACGCTCGAGGTGCCGCTGGCAGGCCCGCTCGGTGACCGACAGGTTCTCAGCGTCTGGTGACGCTCGACAAACATCAGTAGAACGTGTTCTAGTTCTGGTTGTGACTGGCAGCACCTTCAGCCGCGACGAGCTGGTCGCGGCATTCGAGAAATTCGAGGCGACGGTCGATCGCGCGGCGCAGACCCGCGACTGGGATCCCTGGGTTGAGCAGTACACACCCGACGTCACCTACGTCGAGCACGCCGCGGGCACGATGCGCGGCCGCGAAGAGGTGCGCCCCTGGATCTGGCGGACGATGGAGAGCTTCCCCGGCAGCTACATGACGTCGTTCCCGTCGCTGTGGTCGGTGTTCGACGAGCCGACCGATCGGGTCATCTGCGAGCTCGACAATCCGATGCGCGACCCTGGCGACGGCACGATCATCACCGCCACCAACATCTCGATCCTCACCTACGCAGGCGATGGGCTGTGGCGCCGCCAGGAGGACATCTACAACCCGCTGCGGTTCGTGAAGGCGACGGTGAAGTGGTGCCGCAAGGCCGAGGAACTGGGCACGCTGCCCGACGAGGCGGCCGAGTGGATGAAGCAGTTCGGCGGGCAGAAGTGACCTCACTGGTCATCGGCGCCAACGGCTATCTCGGCTCGCACGTCACCCGCCAACTCGTCGGCGACGGCGACGATGTGCGCGTCATGGTGCGCGACGGCGCCAACACCATCGGAATCGACGATCTCGACGTCACGCGGTTCGTCGGCGACATCTGGGACAACGAGACCTTGCGTGAGGCGATGGCCGGCGTCGACGACGTGTACTACTGCGTCGTCGACACCCGCGGCTGGCTGCGCGACCCCGCGCCGCTGTTCCACACCAACGTCGACGGCACCCGCAATGTGCTCGAGATCGCGAAAGATGCTGGGCTGCACCGGTTCGTCTTCACCAGCAGCTACGTCACCGTCGGCCGCAAGCGCGGGCGGATCGCCACCGAGGACGACATCATCGTCGACCATGAACGCAAGGGCCTGACGCCCTACGTCCGCTCCCGCGTCCAGGCCGAAGAACTCGTGCTGTCCTACGCACGCGACCACGGGCCTGCCCGCCGTCGCGATGTGTGTGTCGACGACGTACGGCGCAGGCGACTGGGGCGGGACCCCGCACGGCGCGATCATCGCCGGCACCGCGTTCGGCAAGCTGCCGTTCGTGATGGACAAGATCGAGCTCGAAGCCGTCGGCGTCGACGACGCGGCGCGCGCGATGATCCTGGCCGCCGAACACGGCCGGGTCGGCGAGCGCTATCTGATCTCGGAGAAGATGATCAGCAACGCCGAGGTCGTGCGCATCGCGGCGGAGGCGGCCGGTGTGCCTGCGCCGACGAAGTCGATTCCGCTGCCGATGTCGTACGCGATGGCAACGCTCGGCAGCGTGAAGGCCAAGCTGCGCGGCACCGACGAGCAGCTGTCGATGGGGTCGCTGCGGTTGATGCGTGCCGAGGCGCCGGTCGACCTGCGGCAAGGCCATGCGGGAGCTGGGCTGGGAGCCCCGGCCCGTCGAGGAGTCGATCAGGGAGGCCGCCAAGTTCTGGGTCGGGTCTGCGCGAGGCCAGACGGCAAGAGCCAAGTCCCCGTCGGAGGGCAGCTGCCGGCTAACCTGAGAGCCGGGGTTCAAGATCAACGGCGGTGCGAATGGCGGGCGATCCGATCAACCCCTGCGCGGCCGAAACGACGAGTGCGAGGCGCTGGACCGGCTGATCGAGGCCGCGCGCACGGGGCAGAGCCAGGTCTCGTGCTGCGCGGGGAGGCCGGTGTCGGCAAGACCGCACTGCTGGACTACGTCGCCGAGCGCGCCGCCGGATTTCCGCGCTCGCGCGGGCGACCGGTGTCGAAGCCGACGTCGACCTTGCCTTCGCGGGCCTGCACCAGCTGTGCGCGCCGCTGCTGGACCGTCTCGATGGCCTGCCTGGCCCGCAGCGCGATGCGCTGGCCACGGCGTTCGGGCAAAGCGCGGGGCCTGCCCCGACCGCTTCCTGGTCGGTCTCGCAGTGTCTGAGCCTGCTCGCCGAGGCCACCGCCGACCAACCGCTGATGTGTGTCATCGACGACGCGCAGTGGCTCGACCGGGTCTCGGCGCAGACGCTCGCCTTCGTCGCGCGCCGCCTGCTGGCCGAGCCGGTGGCACTGGTGTTCGCGGTGCGGGACGGCCACGACGACGAACTAAAAGGCCTGCCGGAGTTGGAGATTCGCGGCCTGTCCGATGGCGAAGCCCGGGCCCTGCTGGACTCCGTCATTCGTGGCCGCCTCGATGAGCGGGTACGCGAACGGATCATCGCCGAAGCGCGCGGTAATCCATTGGCACTGCTGGAGCTGCCCCGCGACCCCGCCGCGGCCGAGGGCGGTTTCGGCCGCCCCGACGCGCGTGCCCCGTCGGGCCATATCGAGCAGAGCTTCGTCCGGCGGGTCCAGTCGCTTGCCGATGCCGACCCAGAAACTGCTGCTGGCCGCGGCGGCGGAACCCGTCGGCGACAAGGCCCTGCTGATTCGGGCGGCCGAGCGGATGGGAATCACGCCGGACGTCGCCGCGCACGCAGAGGCCGAGGGACTGATCGAGATCGGCACGCGGGTGCGATTCCGCCATCCGCTGATGCGCTCGGCCGCCTACCTCGCCGCCGATGTCGACGACCGCCGCAAGGCCCACCGCGCGCTCGCCGAGGAGACCGATCCACAGTCCGACCCGGATCGTCGTGCATGGCACGGTGCCAACGCCGCCTTCGGCACCGATGACGAGGTGGCCGACGAACTCGAGCGATCGGCCGACCGGGCCGCAGGCGCGAGGTGGCGTCGCCGCCGCGGCGGCGTTCCTGGAGCGGGCCACGGAGCTGACGTCGGATCCGGCGCGACGCGGCGCCAGGGCGCTGGCCGCTGCGGAGGCGAAGTTCGCGGCGACGTCGTCTGAGGCGGCGTACGGCCTGCTGGCGATCGCGGAGATCGAGTCCGCTCGACGCACTACAGCGCGCGCAGGCCGCACGCCTGCGCGCCCGGATCGCCTTCGTCCAGAGTCGTGGCGGTGGTGACGGCGCTCCACCGGTAGCCGACACCGCGCTCGGACTGCTCGACGCCGCCCGCGGTCTGGAAGGGCTCGACGACGCCCTAGCGCAGAGAGACCTATCTCGACGCGCTCGGAGCGGCGATGTACGCCGGCCGACTGTGCCCGCACGGCGGGCCGATCGTCGTCGCCGAACCGGCCCGCCATGCGCCGCCGGGTCCGCAACCGCCGCGCCCGAACGATCTGCTGCTGGACGGCCTTGCGATGCGGTTCACCGGACGGCCACGCGGCGAGCCTTCCGACGTTGCGCGCGCGCGATGACGCAGGTTCTCGAGGCCGCTCGGCACACCGACGGCGATGTGATGCGCTCGTTCTGGCAGGGCTTTCCCATCGCGCAGGAATGCGCCGCAGGTGAACTGTGGGACGACGATCTGTGGCACGACGTGGGAGCCACGAGCGGTCCGGCTCGCGCGCGAAGCGGGTGCGCTCGCCATGCTTCCGCTCGCCCTGGCGACGCGGGCCGGAAACCATGTGTTCGCAGGCGAATTCGATGCGGCGGCGGCGTTGATCGAGGAGGCCGACACGATCGCCGCCGCGACCGGATATGCACCGGTGCGGTATCACGCGATCTCGCTCAGCGTCTGGCGCGGCGCGGAGGCCGAGGCGATGCGGCTGCTCGAGGCCACCACCGAACTTGCGGCGTCCCGCGGCGAGGGCAGAGTCGTCGGCCTGGTCGGTTGCATGACCGCGATACTCAACAACGGTCTCGGTCACTACGAGGACGCGCTGCGCGCAGCGAAGCAGGCGTGCGAACACGAGGATCTCGGCCCGTATCGGATGTCGCTCGCCGAACTCATCGAGGCGCGGCGTCCGCTGCGGCGAGCGAGAGGCGGCGCTCGAGGCGGTCGCGCTGATGGAAACGCAGGCGGCCGCCGGAACGGATTGGGCGCTCGGCACCCTGGCGCGCTGCCGAGCCCTGGTCGCCGACGACACGACTGCGGAGGACTACTACCGCGAGGCGATCGATCGGCTCGGGCGCACCAGAATGCGCGTCTATCTCGCGCGCTCGCATCTCGTCTACGGAGAGTGGCTGCGCCGCGATGCACCGGCGAGTGGATGCCCGCGAACATCTGGGCGCTCGCCCACGAGATGTTCGTCCAGATGGGGTCGGAGAGCTTCGCCGAGCGCGCCCGGCGTGAGCTCCTGGTCACCGGCGAGAAAACCCAGAAACGTCCGGTCGGCTCGGGTGACGGGCTGACGGCGCAAGAGGCGCAGATCGCCCGCTGGCCGGGCGCCGGGCTGACCAACCAGGAGATCGGCGCCCAGCTGTTCATCAGCGCGCACACCGTCGAATGGCACCTGCGGAAGGTGTTCGCCAAGCTCGGCATCAAGTCGCGTCGACAGCTCGCGGCGGGCAGCTCCGAGGCCACCTGAGCCCACGGACCACGGGTGTGACTACGGGTTTCCAAGGGTCCCGTAGTCGAGCTCAGTCGACAGACTGGGTTTATGGAACTTGCGAATCACAAAGTGCTGGTCACAGGGGGTACGGCCGGAATCGGCTGGGAGTCCGCACGCCTGATGGCGGCCGAGGGTGCCGAGGTTGTCATCTCGGGACGCGACCGCGAACGCGGCGAGGCGGCGGCGGCCAGAATCGGCGAGAACGCCCGCTTCGTGCAGGCCGACCTGTCGGACATGGACTCGGTCAAGGCACTCGTGGAGCAGGTCGGCGCTGTCGACATCGTCGTGAACAACGCGGCGAACTTCACCGGCGCCGCCACGGTCGAGGCGGACGTCGCCGTGTTCGAGTCGATCTTCGACACCAATGTCCGCGGGGCGTACTTCCTGATCGCGGGCCTGGTGCCGGGCATGCTCGAACGAGGGCGCGGCAGCATCGTCAACGTCACGTCCATGGTCGCCTTCAAGGGCGTCCCCGGGGCGTCGGGCTACAGCGCATCCAAGGCGGCGCTGGAGTCCCTGACCCGGACCTGGGCCGCCGAGTTCGGTAAGCACGGCGTGCGGGTCAACAGTGTGGCGCCCGGGCCGACGCGCACCGAAGGTGTGGCCGCCGAATGGGGCGAGACCAACGAAGAGCTCGGCCGGGCGCTGCCACTGGGCCGGACCGCCCACGCCGCCGAGATTGCCGAGGCGGTGCTGTTTCTCGCCTCACCGCGCTCCAGCTTCATCACGGGTTCGACCCTGCACGCCGACGGCGGCGGCGTCGGCGGTCTGACCTCGCCCGAGCGAAAGGAAGGGAGTGAACGATGTCGCACGAAACGCTCGAAGAGGCCGCGGTGACGTTCCTCGCCTGCCGGGATCGTCTGTTCGGCATCGCATTTCGCATCCTGAACGACTGCGCCGAGGCGGAGGACATCGTGCAGGACGCCTGGCTGCGGTGGCAGACGTGCGACCGAAGTGTCGTCCTCGACCCGCTCGCCTTCTTGACCACCACCACCAAGAGGCTCTGCATCAACACTCTGCAGTCGGCGCGGGCGCGCCACGAAACCCACATGGCTCGTGGCTGCCCGAACCCGTGGACCGCAACGCCGACCCGGAGCGCCGCATCGAGCAGTGCGAGGCGCTCGAACTCGCCGCGCTGACCCTCCTCGAGCGGCTATCACCACCTGAGCGCGCCGCCTACGTGCTGCGGGAGGCGTTCGACTACTCGTATGCCGAGATCGCGACGATCGTCGAGGTGACGCAGGCGAACGCGCGCCAACTCGTCAGCCGTGCGCGCAAACGCCTTGCCGCTGAACGCCGCGAGGCACCCACCGGCGCGGAGCAGAAGCGGCTGGTGGTGGCGTTGACGGCCGCCGCGCAATCGGGCGACCTGGCGACCCTGGAAAACGTGTTCACCGAGGACCTCGCGATGGCCGCCTAGGCGAGGTGGAACGTGAGCGGGGCCAGTATTGCGCACAGGGCTGTGATCGACGGGCCTTTCACGACCCTGGACGCACTATTGCGACCAGGAAAAATGCTAGGCGAGGTGGAACAGCGCCATGGCATTCGCGTCGAGGATCGCGTGCGCTTCGCCCGGGTCGGCGACATCCGTCACGTAGTCGACGGCACGCACGAACGTTTCGCCGTCCTCGTAGGGGAAGTCCGTGCCCAAGCAGGATTCTGTCAGCACCGAAAGAATCTATGGCGCAACGCAATGCGGGCGCATGGCAGTGGCTGACGGTGTCGAACCACAGACGGTGTACCGCCTGAGTAGGTGGCTCCGGGGTATCGGGCGCCTCCCACGAGAGGTGGTCGTCGGCCCGGCGGGTGATCATCGGCAAGCGCACCACCGAGATGCGAGCAGATGATCTTCACGCCCGGATATCGCTGCAGATGCCCGGAGGTGATCAACTGCATCGCGGCGATGGTGTCCTCGAACGGCGCCCCAACCATCCAGGTGATGTTGTGTTCGGTGACCAGCGGTGAACAGGCGCCGTTGCCGGCCGGATGCAGGTACAGCACGGCGCCGCGGGCGTCGAGTTCGGCGAAGATCGGCTCGAAGTCCGGATCGGTGATGGCGCGATTCAGCACGCTCGTGTTCATCGTGACGCCGACCATGCCCAATTCGTCCAGGGCACGGCGTATTTCGGCTATCGAGGCCGTCGATGTTCGGCATCGGGGTGGCGGCGAATGCGCGGAAGCGGTCGGGATGCGCTGCGACCACTGCGGCGTACTCGTCGTTGACGTAGCGTGCGGCAGCGACGGCGAGGTCGGCATCGGTGCCGTACGGCAACTGCGGAGCGGCCGACAGCACTTGGAGGTCGACTCCGGCGCGATCCATCAATCGCAGCCGCGCATCGAGTTCGTGCGCCGTCGCCTGCGCCGATCCCCCGCTGGGTGGCGGTGTCGGTCTTTCCGAGACCGACGAGCATGTCGAGGTAGTGGTCGGTCCAGTAGTGTGCGTGCACGTCGATCCGCATGTATGTCAACGCTATTCGTTGAACGCCACGCCGTACAGTGTTCAGCCGCTGGCAAGTTGGATGGTGCCGCGGTTAGCCTCGAATGCAGTGAGCGAGAAACTGCACGTCGACCTGTCCGGTGCGCCGCAGACGATGCTGGCTACCTTTTACGCCAAGGCGCTGGACGCCGACCTGCCCAATCCGATCCTGGGCGATCGATGGGCAAAAGAGATCGTCGACCGCATCGACTACGACTGGTCGAAGACATCTATCACCAAAGCCAATTCACCGTCGGTGACCACCCGCAGCGCGCATTTCGACAATTGGGCCCGACAGTTTCTGGCGGTCAACCCCGAAGCCACCGTCGTGCACCTCGGCTGCGGACTGGACGCGCGCGCCTTCCGGCTGGACCCCGGTCCGGGCGTCGAGTGGTACGACGTCGACTATCCCGACGTCACCGATCTGCGCCGCCAACTCTTCCCGGCTCGCGACAACTACCACGTCATCTCCGCCTCGGTGACCGATCCGGCGTGGCTCACCGAGGTGCGCTCGGACCGGCCGACGCTGATGATCGCCGAGGGGCTGACCATGTACCTCACGGAATCCGACGGTGTCGCATTGTTGCGCCGCATCGTCGATGCCTTCCCAAGCGGAGAGTTGCAGTTCGACGCGTTCAACCGGCTGGGCATCAAATCGCAGTGGATGAACGCGGTGGTCCGCCGATCAGGGTCCACGCTCCATTGGGCGATCAACAGACCCGACGACATCGTCGGCGCGGTTCCCGGCGTGCGGCTGTTGGCATGGGAGTCGCCGTTCGACTCCGCGTCGTTCCGGGGCCTCGCATGGTTCTACCGCGTGATGGCCAGTGTGATGTCGGTGGCGCCGTCGCTGCGCTACATGGCGCAGTACCACCGCTACGCGTTCTGAGCTACGCCGCCGCGGAGCCTGACAGCGTGGGGCCGTCCATTGCGTCCGGTGGGTCTTTGACACGATTGGACGATGCCTGCGCCGCAGTCCCCACACGACGAGCTGGGCCTGCCCATCCTGATCGTGCGGTTCGGCAGCGTGGATGAGGTACTTCGCCCGGGTGAAGGCCCGGTGTTCATCGGCAGAGAGCTGCCCGCGCAGCTACGCATCGACGACCCGCGCATCTCCCGGACGCACGCCCGAATCGAGTCGGCGGGAACGCGCTGGGTGGCGTCGACGAAGCCAGCACGAACGGCGTGTTCCTCGATGGCAAGAAGGTGTCCACCGTTTCCTTGACCGACGGAATGACACTGCACCTGGGCCACGCCCAGGGCATCGCGGTGAGGTTCTCGTTCATCGACCCCGACGCCGGCACGATGATGGCCACCCACGCGATGCCATCACGTGCTGACGAGGACAACGCTGGGGGACCGTCCCAGGAGACCACCACCGTCCGCACCGATGCGCTGGGCGGCCCTGACATCGCGCGGGCCGGCGCGGCGGTGGCCGCGCGCCGCGAAGAGCTCGGCTACTCCCCACGCCGCCTCAGCGACGACGGCGTCATCGGCCACGGCGAGTTGGAGGACTTCGAGCGCGGGCGCAGCTGGCCCCCCGAGAGCACCCGCGAAAAGGTCGAGCATGCTCTGAGCTGGCCGCCAGGCACGATCGCCGAGCGTGGCCCGCGGCGCCGAGGTCCCCGAGGACGACGACACCGAGACGCTGTCGGACTCCGTGCAGCTGGAGGTGATGCTCGATTATGCCGAAATCACCCTCGACGGGCTGGCGGCGCGGATCGAGGCGCTGCCGCCGGTCAGCGACCCGGACTTCGGCGTGCAGGCCGCTGACCAATTGGCGCAGCTGCGCCGGCTGCTAGCCACCACCGCCAACGCCGCACGCAGCGCCCCAGCCCTCGAGATCATGCTGGCTCTCAGCGACGTGCGCCGAACCTACAGCGACCTGATGCTGCGCGCCGCCGCCGCCCCGGCCGCCACGCTGGGCCAGCGCCTGTACGCCGCGCGGCATCGAGCCCAACTCAGCGCGCAGGAAATCGCCGCAACCACCGGTGTCGACGCCGATGCCGTGACCGCGGTGGAGGCCGAACGGGTGGTACCGGGCGAGGTGTCTGCCGCGTTGGAAGACGTCGTCTACCGGCTTACCAGCCGCTGAGCGCACGGATCCAGATGCCACTGCGTCCCCGCCGGGTGCGAAGACGACACCCAAGCCCGTGCGTGATACTGCTGAGCATGACTGCGACGGGGGGCCGCCGGTGCTGACCGGCGGGTCGATGGTCGGCGGCTACCGCATCGAACGGGAGCTGGGCGCCGGAGGCATGGGCTCGGTGTATCTGGCCGCACACCCCACACTGCCTCGCTACGACGCGCTCAAAGTGCTCTCCCGCGAACTCTCGCGTGACCCCGACTTCCGGACGCGGTTCACCCGCGAAGCTGACGTGGCAGCGTCGCTGGATCACCCACAGATCGTGGCCGTGTACAACCGGGGCGAAACCGACGATGGACAGCTGTGGATCGCGATGCAGTTCGTCGACGGCACCGACGCCGACGCGGCGCTGCGCGCCGGCACAATGACCCCGGCGCGTGCGGTGCACATCGTCACCCAGGTCGCCAAGGCGCTGGACTTCGCCCATGCCCACAACGTGGTGCACCGCGATATCAAGCCGGCCAACTTTCTGGTGTCGGGACCGGCCGGCCCCGACGAGCGGGTGCTGCTTGGCGACTTCGGGATCGCCCGCGCGCTGGACGATGTGGGATTGACCGCCACCGGGTCGGTCATGGCCACCATCGCCTACGCCGCCCCAGAAGTGTTGTCGGGCATGCCGTTTGACGGGCGTGCCGACATCTATTCACTGGGCTGCACCCTGTATCGGCTGCTGACCGGCAAGACACCGTACCCCGGAAGCAACGGGCCGGCAGCCACGATGCTGGCCCATCTGCAGCAACCGCCGCCGCGGGTCACCGATGTGGTGCCCTCGCTGCCGCCCGCGCTCGACCAGGTGATCGCCGTGGCGATGGCCAAGGATCCGGGGCAGCGGTTCGGTTCGGCCAGCGCGTTGGCGGCGGCCGCATCCGCGGCACTACACGACCCGAGTGTTCTGCAGAACCGGACGCTGCTGGCACCGGTTCCCGGTCCGGAGGTCAGCTCGTACCCTCGGGCGGACGCTCGTGCGCCGGCAGGGCCCTGGCTTCACGCCGGCCCGCCTCCGGTGCAGGCGACACCGCCCTACGGTCCGTCCGCATCGGCTGGTGCCGTGCCACGACGCCGACGGCGCGCCGTGGTGATCGGCGCGGTGGCCGCGGTGACGGTGTTGGTCGCGGCCACCGTGACGGTGGCGGTGTGGCCACAGGACGAACCTGCTTCCACATTCGCCGACGGGATCAGGGCAGACCCAAACGCCGGTCGGGCCGCCGGCCACCGACGTGCCCGTCCGCGCGCTGCGCTCAATCTTGTTGAACGGCAGTCAGATTCCTGGAAACACCGGCGAGAATGCGGTGGTCCTCGAACAAGACGGCACCGAGCTGCTCAACGACTCGGCAACCATCGACAATCAGCAGTGCCTGGGCGCCTGGGCGCCGGCGCAGCAGCCGGTCTACAGCGAGACGCAAATCGGCGGGGTTGCGGTGCAGACGCTGCGCGCCCTGTACCGAAAGATCACCCAGGACAGCGTCATTCAGGCTGTCGTGGCGTTCCCCGACCAGGACGGCGCCGGTATCTCGTTGCAGCTACAGCGGCGCGATTGGGAGGCGTGCGCGGGCAAGACCGTCACCATCACCCCCGCCGGAGAGCCGCCGCAGCAATGGACATTCGGGCAGCCCACCAACAACGTAGGTGCGTTCGTGTTGGAGGCCTCCTCGAGCGCCGGGGACGCGGTCTGCCAGCACGGCATATCCACCCGCGGAAACGTGCTCATCGACATCCGCCAATGCCGACCGCCGGGCACCGGCGACGTCGGCGCGTTGATCACCGCCACCGCGAACAAGGTGCCCCGACAACAGTGAACTGATCGAATCCCATTGTCATTTAGGAGGTTTGCCGCGAATGGCGTCACGTAGAGTACTAGCCGTCATCGGAGCGATGCTCGTCACGGTCGCACTGAGCGCAGCCTGCTCGCGCGGTGGAACGCCCGTCGCTGAGGAGACCACCGCGGAGTCGACACAGACGTCGGCGGCGGACGCCACCACGACGACCACGACCACCGCACCGTCCGACGACGATCAGGTGCGCGAAACGGTGATGGCCTTCCAACAGGCTTACAACACGCAGAACTGGGACGCCTATCTGGAGCTCATGTGCCCGTCGTGGCGAGCGCAGTACACCGGGCCGGTCATGGATATGACGAAGAAAACCCGTATCGATCAAGGCTTGACGACGATGACCGTCAACAGCGTGCAGATCGTCGGGGACGAAGCCACGGCTACTGTCGATGCCCAGAACGAGATGCTGGGACGGAAGACCCTCGATCTCAAGCTGGTGCGCGAGGACGGTTGGCGCATGTGCATGCCTAGCGGTGTGCAGTAGTGCGAATCGCGTTGGCGGCGTTGACCATCGCGTTGCTGCTGGCCGCATGCGGCGGCATCGTCGACGGCACGGCGGTGCAGGAGACGACACCGACGGTCGATCCGTCGGCGCTCGACCCCGGCTCCTACCCGACGACACCGCGGCCGCCGCTGGGATCGGCAGGTACCGATGAGGCGGGGCAGCTCGTCGAGGGTCGGCGGATGGCCGGCTTCGTCGTCGGGCCGTGGCAGGTCGACCCCGCGCTGACCCAAATCGGGGCGTCGCCCGCGAAAGTCATACAGCGCCGCAACGAGATCGTCGCAGGTGGTCTGGCCCGCGATGCTGGCCAGGTTGCCGTCGCTGCCGCTGGTCGCCGGCTTCGTCAGTGAACGGACATCGACGAAGCCGGGCGATGCCACACTGCTGCGCAATGCGGTGCTGCAGTACCCATTCCCGCAGACCGCCACGGACGCGGCCGAAGCCTTGGCCGCCGGGGCGCTGAACGTCGTCGACCATGGCGGCGGCCCGGCACTGACGGAACCGGTACGCCCGGTGCCGATTCCAGGTCACCCCGAGGCCACCGGGGCGCTGATGAAACGTCTCGAGGGCACCGCGAGCGTGCATGAACTGACCGTCATCAGCGCTCGCGGGCCGTACGTGCTGATCCAGGTTGTCCAGTTCGCCACACCCGAACGGGCCGCCGAACTCGCGGGCCGCATCCTCGATCTGCAGGTGCCGTTGATCGACACCTTCGTGCCCACCGAGCCGGCGCCGTTGGCCTCGCTGCCACGGGACCCGTCGGGTCTGCTGGCCCGCACCGTGCCGCTCAAGTCCGGCCAGGGTGATTCGATGTCGGACGCCGACTACGACCCCGCAGGGGCAATGCAGTTGGAGGACAACCCGATTCAGGCGGGTACGGCAATGCAGAGACGCCGGAGTCGACACCGTCGCGGTCAGCGAGACGACGGTGTACCAGGCGCGCGACGCCGCGGCCGCGCAACAGCTTGCACAGGCACTGGGAGACGACATCGCGGAGCGGCAGTCGGCGCAGCCCGCCGCGGAGGTGCCGGGCCTTGCAGGCAGCCGTTGTGTGCGCATCGAAGACGCGCGCACGCTGATTGCGCACCACTGGTGCATCGCCACCAACGAGCGGTACACGTTCAAAGCCGTTGCCCGCGAACTAGACAACGCCCATCAGCAGATAGCGGCCCAGTACCTGATGCTGAGCCGATAGGAGCATCCCCGGCTCAGCCCGGAATACGCTCCAGGATGCGTTGGGCGATCGTGACGTTCTGCTCGGCCAGATCACTGCCCATGATTTGCACGTCGACCAGCACGTTGTTCTTGGCCGCGATGGCGCGGGTGACGGTCACCGGTGAATCGGGGTTGACGTTGCGCAACGAGGTGACGCCATCTCCGGCGTCGACCGGCTCGCCCAGCGTGAACGCCGCCTGTTGGCCTTGCGCAATGATTTTCCAGGTGAACTGCTTGTTGGCGCAGCGACGCCATTGCTCGACGTAGTGGGCTAAGGCTTTTTGCGCGGCCGCCGCGTCGTCGAAGGTGACCACTGACTCGCCGAGCATGACCGAAGGAGTGGGCGATTGCGCTTGGCTGGCCCCGAAGAACCCCCGCCAGCCGGTGCCTTCGTAGGCCGGTGGCGCGCCGGCGCTGAACGAGCTCGCGCAGTCCGCGGGCTCGTAGACCTGCTGGCTCGGATCCGGTTCCGCCACACCGGTGGAGTCCGGGCCGGCGATCAACTCGGGGTTGTCCATGATGGTCTTTAGTTCATCGAGGCTTGGCAACAACGATCGCGCGGAGTTGGCAGTGACGGCGGCGGCGCTGGCGGTGGCGGCGGGGTGGTCGAGGTTGTCGTGGCCGACTCGGCCGGGGTGGACGCGTGGGTCGAGGGCGCCTCTGACTCGCCAGCACACCCCGCGAGGAGAGCGGCCGACGCCAGGGCCAGCGCGACTAGCGTCCGCCCACCGCTGCGCAAGTCAGCGCGCTCGGTCTTCGAACTCGACCACGGTTGGTACTGACTCATCAAGTCGCCCTCTCTGTCTCGTCACCGGTCCATTTTCAGCATCGCACGATCCGAACAGGGGTCCGGGCACCAGTTTCACCGCCGCTGCGCCGTACGGCGCAGTACTACCGCTACGCGTTCTGAGTGCGGAGTCCGAGGACCGGCTGTCGGCGGCGGCCGTCGCAGAATGTTGCAGACCAAGGCCAGCGCCCGCGACCGTCGGCCCACACCAGCTGGAGTGCCCGCACATCCGGCCCACCGACATGGATCGCCCAACCCATGTGGGCGTCGGGGTGGTCGACCTCGACGACCTCGACAAGCGGTCCGTCAGCGACCTGGATCTGTTTTCCGGGCGTGAGAATCAGACCGCGAAGCGCGTCGCGGGTGACGCTGTTGAGTAGTCGGCACGCCCTGGCCGGTGAGACTCCGGTGATGAGCAGCTCCGGTCGGCCCCAGTCGTGCAGCCCGACGGTATAGGCGAACGGATTACGGTCGCTTTCGACGTACTGAACCGCCCAACCTGCCCGGAGCATCTTGGTGCGCAACACGTCGGAGTAGTCCTCACGGGTCGCGTTCGGGTGGTCGCACATCCAGCACATGGCCGCACCTTCCTGTCGTCGGTACGGACACTGTGCCGGGGCACACCGACAAGTGGGACGGCTAGACGGCCTTCAGCTCTGCGATGACCTCGGCATAGAGCCGGGCCTTGATCGCCCCGAACACCGCACCGGCCTTCGGAGCGAGCTCCTCGGCCCGCGCGACCGAGATGTCGAGCACCTCGCCTTCGCCTCCGGTGGCGGCGACGATGCCTGCGAGCCGAGCGTCCTCACCGCCGTAGCGGCGCGCGGTCGTCATCGCCTCGTGCGCGGTCGCGATCGGCAGCCGGGAGCGGATCAGCGAGTTCATGCCCGCGGTGAACGGGATTCCGAGATCGACCTCGGGCAGACAGAAGTAGCCCCGGTCGGCGCGCATGACGATCAGGTCGTGGGCCAGCGCCAGCATCGCGCCTGCGGCGAACGCGTGGCCCTGCACCGCGGCGACGATCGGCGCGGGAAATGCCAGGACCCGGGCGAACAACGAGTGGACGTCAACCAGGTTCGCCTCGGACGCGTCGGGGTTGGCGGCCATGAAGTCCAGGTCCAGCCCGTTGGAGTAGAACTTTCCGCCACCAGTCGTGACCACGGCCCTGGCGCCATCGGCCGCTTCCACCTCGTCGAGCGCGGCGTTGATCTCCGTGAGTCGATCCGGATGAAAGCGGTTCTCGTCGTCCCCCAGCGTCAACACG
This sequence comes from uncultured Actinomycetota bacterium, assembly GCA_963720345.1. Taxonomy (GTDB): domain Bacteria; phylum Actinomycetota; class Actinomycetes; order Mycobacteriales; family Mycobacteriaceae; genus Mycobacterium. The sequence goes on along the minus strand of CAVRFN010000032.1, from coordinate 38,670 downwards.
AAAACCGCCCCGGTGCGGTCAAGACCGGTCATCTCCCGATTACACCACTGGTGGTCCGGGTAGCCGCCGAGAGAGGAGGATTCATGCTTGTCGACCAACCGATGATTCCGACCATCCCTGTCGCGGACACCGAACGGGCCCGAGCCTGGTACGCGGACAAGCTCGGCCTGAACCCTGTCAGCGAGGTGCCTGGGCAAGCGCTCGCGTACCTCCTGGCGTCGGGGCAGTCGCTACTGCTGTTTCTGTCCGAGGAGGCTGGGGCGGTCGAGCATCAACTCGCCGCTTGGCGGGTAGGCGATCTGGACGCCGAGGTGAGTGAACTGCGCCGGCGGGGCGTGAAGTTCGAGGAGTACGACCGGCCGGATCTGCGGACGACCGACGGGATCGCCGCCACCCCTGTCGGACGGGCCGCGTGGTTCAAGGACTCTGAAGGAAACACGCTCACCATCAGCCAGCTCGGCTGAGTGCCAGAATCGGACGGTGCCCCAAGTAAGCCCAGTCAACGGCCGCGTCTCCAACTGGTACGCCGACCTTCCGGACGTGCGTGCGGCGCTGCCCGGCGACCGGGACGCCGATGTGTGCATCGTCGGCGCCGGCTACACCGGGCTGTGGACGGCGTACTACCTGAAGCGGGCCGATCCGTCGCTGCGCATCGCCGTGCTGGAGGCGCGGTTCGCCGGGTTCGGCGCCTCGGGCCGCAACGGCGGATGGCTGTCCGGGCTGGTACCCGGAGACCGTCACCGGATGGCGAAGCTGTACGGGCGCGACCGCGTGCTGGCCTGGCAGCAGGCCCTCAACGACTCTGTGGACGAAGTCATCGACGTTGCCGGGCGCGAAGGCATCGATGCGGGCATCGTCAAGGGCGGAACACTTCACGTGGCACGCAACCGCGCTCAGGCGTCGAGGTTGGCCGCCGAAGTCTCCGAAGAGCTCGGCTGGAAGGTCGACGGAATCACCACCCTGACGAAAGCTGATACAGCACAGCGCATTCAGCTCGACGGCGTGGTATCGGCCTACTACAACCCGCACTGCGCGCGAGTGCAGCCGGCCCAGCTGGTGCGGGGACTGGCAGATACGGTCGAGCGGCTCGGCGTCGACATCTACGAGCGATCGCCGGTCAACGAGCTGCGCGCGGGACGGGTCGGGACGGTGCTGGGCGCCGTGAGCGCACCCGTCGTGCTGCGCGCCACCGAAGGCTTCACCTCCTCGCTACCGGGGCTGAAAAGACGCTGGCTGCCGATGAACAGTTCGATGATCGCGACAGAGCCTATCCCCCAGGATATTTGGGAGACGATCGGCTGGGAGGGCCGCGAGACTCTGGGCGATACCGCGCATGGCTTCTTCTACGCCCAGCGCACCGTCGACGACCGCATCGCCATCGGCGGGCGAAGTGTGCCCTACCGCTTCGGCTCACGCACCGACATCGACGGGCAGGTGCCCGAGCGGACCATCGCACATCTCACCGCGGTGCTGCACTCGGCGCTGCCGCAGACCCGCGATATCCCCATCGCCCATGCATGGTGTGGTGTTCTTGCCGTCCCGCGGGACTGGGAGGCAAGCGTAACCTTCGACAAGGCAACGGGTTTGGGTGCCGCCGGCGGGTACGTCGGCCACGGCGTCACCGCCACCAACCTGGCCGGGCGCACCCTGACCGACTTGGTGCTCGGACGTCAGACGCCGCTCACCGACCTGCCATGGGTCGGGCATCAATCGCGCGATTGGGAGCCCGAACCGTGGCGGTGGCTGGGTGTACGCGGCATGTATCTGGCCTACAAGGCCGCCGACTGGCACGAGTCGCGCGGGCGTAGGTCCACGTCACCGGTCGCCGTCGTCGCCGACCGGATCGCCGGCCGGCCCTAGGTCGGTGTCGCCGCCGGGGCGGCTCCTAAGCCGACTCGGCCTTCTGCTTCAGCCGCTGCAGGGTGAGCTTGATGTGCTTGGCGTTGGCCGTGTCGCGGTCACGGACGCCGGTCGCGATACCCGCGGGCGTGCGGAACCACCCCGGACGCTTGTCCCAGGTTCGTTCTGTGACGGTGCAACCCCCGCCGGTGGCCGTGATGTCGTAGCGCCAGTGCGCGACGGGGATGACGAGGCTCTTCACGTTGAACGCGAAAGCCCGCCCCGGCTCGGCATGAGTGACGGTGCAGGTGGTGGTCCACTTCTTGGTGCCCTGTCGGTTGTGGCCCTTGAAGACGGCGCCGGGTGCGACGCAGTCGCCCTTGTGCCACTCCATCTTGTCGGCTTCCTCGGCGAGCGCGGCGAGCGTCGGAAGGTCGGTGATCAGCGCGTATACCGCTACCGGGTCGGCTGCGATGTCCGTCGAAGCCTCTGCCGAGGCAGGCCCGTGTTCACTCATGTCGCGATCGTATCCAGCGGGGCAGGAATCCTGAGTGCGTACTGCCACGTTGGTTCACTCATGAGCGATCGACCGGTACTCCAGCCCTCTGAAACACACCCGATCACCGTCGAACCGACCGGCAAGCACGTCACCGTTCGAGTCAACGGCGAGATCGTGGCCGACACCGACAACGCGCTGACCCTGCAGGAGTCGACGTATCCCGCCGTGCAGTACATCCCGAGGGGTGATGTCGTGCAGTCCGCGCTGCGCGACAGCGGCACCGAGACGTACTGCCCGTTCAAGGGTGAGGCGAGTTACTTCCACGTCGTCACCGGATCCGGGGACACCGTCGAGGACGCGATCTGGACATACGAGGCGCCGTATCCCGCGGTGGCCGCGATCGCCGGGCATGTGGCGTTCTATCCGGACAAGGCTGTCGTGACCGTCGCCTAATCTGAGGCGGTGTACAGCTCGGTCAGCGTCGAGTGCAGCGTTGTTTTCGCGGGTCCGGCCAGCCCGGGACTGACGTTGTCGCCACTGCGCCGCGGCCGCGCCGACCCCTGCTATCACGACGCCGAGGACGGGTCCATCTGGCGAACCAGCCTCATGCGCAGCGGACCTGTCACCGCGCGCATCACGAAATCCGGACCCGGCGCCGTCGAATGTGAGGCATGGGGCGGCGGCGCAACGGAATTCACGGAGACGCTGCCGACCCAGCTCGGATGTGACGACGACTCGTCGGATTTTCTTCCTGTCGAGCCCACCATCGCCGCAGCGCATCGGCGCGTGCCGCACCTGCGGCTGGGCCGCACCGACCGAGTGCTGGAAGCGCTCGTCCCCGCGGTGCTCGAACAACGGGTTTATGGCAAGGACGCCCGACGGGCGTGGCGGATGCTCGTGAAGAAATACGGAGCCCCCGCACCCGGCCCTGCTCCAGCCCACATGCGCGTGCCGCCGCCCGGCGAGGTCTGGCGTCGGATTCCGTCGTGGGAGTTTCACCTCGCCAATGTCGATCCCGGCCGCGCCCGCACAATCGTTGGTTGCGCACAGCGAGCCGACTCACTGGAACGCCTGGCCGGCCGCCCGGCCGAACAGGCTCGTGCTGCGCTGATGTCGCTGCCTGGCGTTGGGGAGTGGACCGCGGCCGAGGTCGCCCAGCGCGCGTTCGGGGACGCCGATGCGTTGTCGGTCGGCGATTACCACCTGGCGAAGATGGTCGGCTGGAGCCTGCTCGGGCACCCGATCGACGACCCCGCGATGGTCGAGCTTCTGGAGCCGGTTCGCCCGCACCGACATCGGGCTGTGCGCTTGCTGGAAGTCAGTGGTCTGGCATCTAATCCGCGGTTCGGTCCGCGGATGCCGATCCCAAAGCTTGCCGATATGTGACGCCGCTTTCACGCACGGTTATCTCCCGGGGGGATGGGTACACGGCGTGAGAAGTCAATCATGCGAAGGAGCTACTGATGACTACGTTCACCATCCCCGGCCTGTCCAACAAGCAGGGCAGCGAGGTTGCTGAAATTCTGCAGAAGTCGCTGAGCGCGTACAACGATCTGCACCTGACTCTCAAGCACGTGCACTGGAACGTCGTTGGGCCGAACTTCATCGGCGTACACGAGATGATCGACCCTCAGGTCGAACTGGTGCGTGGATATGCCGACGATGTGGCAGAGCGCATCGCGGCGCTCGGCAAGTCACCGCTGGGCACGCCGGGAGCCATCATCAAGGACCGCACCTGGGACGACTACTCCGTCGGCCGCGACACGGTGCAGGCGCATCTCGCGGCGCTCGATCTCGTCTACACGGGCGTGATCGAGGATCTCCGCAAGGGCATCGACCGCCTCGACGATCTTGATCTGGTTTCGCAGGACCTCTTCATCAGCCAGGCGGGCGAGTTGGAGAAGTTCCAGTGGTTCGTCCGCGCGCACCTGGAGAACTCGGGCGGGCAGCTTGCCAACGAGGGCGCCAAGACCGAGAAGAGTGCCGCCAGCCGGGCCAAGAAGAAAGCACCCGTCAAATAGTCACTTAGCCCGTAGCTGCTCGTTCTCCCGCTGGCCTACGGCTTGGGTTGAGTCAGCTCGCGATGCGCGCCCGCCAGTCGTAGGCCGGCGGTCAGGATGGATCCGATGACGATCATCGCGCAGACCATCGGGATCGCGGCCGGCGCCGCGGCGGCCACGATGGCGGCGAGGCAGCGTTCGGTCTTGCCGAACGGTCCGCCGTTGCGTCGGGTTGCGCCCGCCCCTGCGGCCGCCAATGACGCGAATGTCGGCAGCGTGGCCGCCAGTGCGGCAACGAGCACCCAGACCACCGGCCACGACAGCCAGTTCATGCCGGGGCCGCCCTGATACGCCGCCCAGACCGCAAGTCCGGAGAACATCAGCAGATCCGAGGCCCGGTCGCCGATCTCGTTCAGCGCGAACCCCCACGGCCGGCAGACCTTCCTGGCTCGCGCGACGGCGCCGTCGAGGTTTGCCCCGGCAAGCCGCACCCCGAGCCACAGCAGTGCCAGTGGCCACCAGCCGGCGGCGATGCTGACCGCCGCGGCCGCTGCGCCGAAGACGCCGATCGCGGTGAAGACATCTGGTGACGTGCCGTGAATCTCGGCGCGCTGCATGACCACCCGCAGGCGCTGGGTGTACCAGGGTTTGAGTGCGTAAAGTCCGTCCATCGGATCTGCCTCCTCTCGCGTCGAAGCGATGTGAAGAGATTGCGTCGACGCTCTTGGAGGTTTCTTGGCGAGCCGAAACAGGCTGCGCGGTAGAAGTTCCGGCTACGCCGCTTCGGCGAGGGACGCAAGCTGCGGTCCCGGTTGAGTCACCGCGAGACGACCGGTGCCAAGCACCAGTCGCAGGGTGCCCGTGGTCGTCGACGCGCGGCGTCCGTCGCGCAATGCCCGCACCTCGCGCTGCAACTCCGAAGCGTTGATATCGGTCGGGTCCATCGGCTCACCGAGGCGGACCTCCATCGGGCTTGGTGTGAGGCGGCCGCCCTTCGGCAACACGTCAGCGGTGCCCAGTAGCGCGACAGGAACGACGGGCACGCCGCACTCGCCCGCCAAACGAATTGCACCAGAGCGGAACTCACCGATCTCACCGTTCGTGCTCCGGGTTCCCTCTGGGTAGATCACGACGGTGCGGCCCGCAGCGAGTGCGGGTTTGACCGCGGCGAGCAGCGCCGCATAGGCGGAGCCGCCCGATCGCCGTACCGGTAGGCCGCCGGCGAGACTGGTGAGCACGAACCGGCGCACCGGCACGTCGAACCAGTAGTCGGCGGCCGCCACGAACACCGGCTTCGCACTGGGGGGCAACGCCGCGAGGAGCACAGCTGTATCGGCGTGCGAACTGTGATTGGCCACGAGGATGCAGCCGCCCGCGTGACGCCAGCGACCGGTCACCGTCAGTCCGCCCGAGCGCGAAACCACCATCCGCCACAAGTAGTGCCGAAACGCCGCGCCGAATCGACCCGCACGGACCAAACGGAGGACGGCGAAGAGGAACAATCCGACGACGCCGGTCGCCCCGATCCACGGGACGGCGCCGGGTGCGGCGTTCAACAAGATTGCGCCGTTGTTGAACAACTCGGGTGTGTGGCCGTGCATCGCGGATCGGTGCAGGAAGTCGCCCAGGCCCGGGGTGTACCAGGGGTTGAGTGCGTGAAGCGTGTTCATCGGATTCTCCTCTCGTTCTCGTCTCTTGGCCGGGCGATCTGCCTGGTCCGCGTATCGATGAGAGGCAGTTTGTGGAGATGATCTTGGAGATTTCTTGGCGAAAACGAGCAAGCCCCGGTGCGACGATGTCGCACCGGGGCTCGAGGGGGCTTGGCGTTTTACGTGGTGGCTGAGTCCTCCAGTGCGTCGTCGCGCACCGGACGGTCAGCCAGTTCCTCGTTCTTGCCGAACAGGAACGGGTAGGCGATGCCGGCGATCGCGGCACCGACCAGCGGTGCTAACCAGAACGCCCAGAGTTGCATGGGTGCGCCGTCGCCGTTGAAGAACGCGACGGCGGTGGAGCGCGCCGGGTTGACCGACGTGTTCGAGATGGGAATCGAGATCAGGTGGATCAGCGTCAGGGTGAGGCCGATCGACAAGCCCGCGAAGCCTTTTGGCGCCCGGTCGTCGGTGGACCCGAGGATGACCAAGAGGAAGATGCCCGTCAGGACCACCTCGGCGATGAGGACCGCGGCAAGTGAGTAGCCGCCCGGCGAGTGCTCGCCGAAACCGTTGGCCGCCATGTTGCCGGTGGCGGTCCAGCCCTCCTGGCCTTTGGCGATGATGTAGATGACCGCGCCGGCCACCAGTCCGCCGATGACCTGGATGATCCAGTACGCGGGCAGCGCCTTCCACTCCACGCGCCGCGCCAGCGCAGCGCCGAGCGTTACCGCGGGGTTGAAGTGACCGCCGGAGATCGTGCCGAAGGCATACACGCCGGTGAGCACCGTCAGGCCGAAGGCGAGCGCCACCCCCAGAAACCCGATGCCCAGCGACACCCCGTCTGCGGAAGCGAATTTGGCGGCGAACACAGCGCTGCCGCAGCCGCCGAGAACCAGCCAGAACGTTCCGATGAACTCCGCTGCCAATCGGTGCAGCATTGTGGGTTCACGCATGCGTGACTCCTTCGTTGGTGTGACGCCGTGCAGTGAGGGTGACACGGATTAATGCAGGTCGACGCGACCGTGTCCAAATCGTGCCGCGATGGAAATCAACGCGACTGTGGCGTGATCTGACCTTCGCTTACGGCGGGCGCGCGACACCGTTCTCGCGTCGAAATCAACGTATTGCAGCGGTCTTCTCGAGCGTTACGGCGGCGGCACGCCCGCGCTGGCCATGAAGGCAGTGTGAAATGCTGACATGCCGTCGCCGAAACCCTTGCCGGAGATGTAGTCCTGCAGATCGAGAAAGTACGTACGCATTGCGGTGTTCGAGAACTTGCTCTCGACCTCGGCCGGTGACATCAGCCTGCCGTCCTGTACGTACTTGCTGACCTTGGCGGCGTTCGGGTCCGCTGGAACGAGGATCGCCGCCACCCGCACAGCCATATCGCTGGTCGCTTCGCCGATAGGCGGTGTCGGAATGTCGCTGCCTGCCAGCTTGACCGCACCATAAGCGGCGCCAAGGAGTGAACCTGCCGCACTGAGGTCGGCGACCGACTCGTCGCTGTCCGGTGGGGCCGCCGCGGCGTCGATCTCGTACTGCTCCGCCGCGGCGTGTGTCGCGTCTACAGCTGTGCGGCCGGCCTCGGGATCGGCAACGAAGACCGACACCAGGTTCCGCAAAGCCAACGGATCATCGGCCACCTGGGTGCGGAGGGAGTCGAAGGCGCCCTGTTGCCCGCCGACCAGTTCACCCATGTGGGGAGCCAGCGCGGTGGCGTAGCTGCGGATGAGCAGAGGATTGAGTTGTGCCGCTGGGATTTTCGATAGACCGAGGAAGCCGGAATCCAAAGCGGCCAGAGAGTGGTGGTTCGCGATGAGGTACTCGGCGATTACCGCTGCTGCCTGCGTGGTTTGTGACTCGTCATCATCCTCACTGATCCAGGTGAAGCGGGCTGCGGCAGCTGCGCCGCCGTCGTCCCATTCGTATGTCGTCACCTTCTTGAGGACGTCGTCGCCCGTGTCACCGGCGAGCACGTTGACCATCGCCGAGGGAGAATCCGGCGGAAGCTCGGGAGCTGAAGTGCCGCAACCGGACACTGCAATAAGCACCGCCATCGGGATGCTAGGGATTCTCGTCGAGCGTGTCATCCGGTTGGAACAAATCCCTCGAAAGTCGGTAATCTGCTGGCAGTCTCGCCATCGATGCTGTCGTAGGTCTTGAGAAGCTTCTGGATCATCCGCGTGTAGGCCTGCGGGAAACTGCGGAATACCTCGGGCAGATTGGGCGGGGGTGTCGCGACGCCGTCGTCGGAGATCTGCCACCCCTGCCCGCGCAGCTGACTGACCATGTCCAACAGCGCAGTACGAGCGGAGCCTAGCTGCCCGCCGCCGGAGGAGAGCACCCCCTGCAGCGTCTGCAATTTATCGCGCAGCGCTTCCTGGGTGGCGAGGTTCTGTTCGCCGCGGGCTATGGCCGCGTCGGCCGCTGACCCTGACCAGCCTTCGCGCAGCTTGTTGACCGAGTCGCGCTGCGTCGCTATCAGGTTGTCGAGCTGCGTCGCGTGCGCGCCTACTTCGGTGGCCGCCGACACCAGGCGCTCCGGCTGCGACGCCTCGACGGCTGAGATGGAAGTGGCCACGAATTGATTATCCCGGGTCGGTGACGGCGCTATTTGCAGTTCTTCAAATGCGGGGTCAAACGGTCGAAAGGGGCTGCGAGCGGTTTTGCGTTCATCTTGCCCGGCGTGGTCGCGGTTGTGCCTGTCGACGTCGTTCGCGGCCGCAAGGTGAGTTATCGGCAGGAGATCGATCGGTATCTGGGCTCACTGTCGCAGATGGGCGCGGCGCCGCAGACGCCGCTGCCGGAGTGGGCGTACCGGACCGAATCGGAAATAGGTTTCGTCGCCATCGTTTCCGGGATGCTCGCGCGGTTGACGGTTGCGTGCGCGTTCTTCGTTGATGGCTTGGGTGCGGTTCTGGGCTCGGGTGGTTGTGCGCCGCGGCATGGCCAGCCCGCGTGCGGCGCTGTCGGGGTGGGTGCGGCGGAGTGCACCACCGTCACGGGTGCGGTGGGTCTGCACAGGGACGGGAAGAGTATTCGGCTACCGGGGTGGGTGGTGTAGGTCTGTCTCTGCGGTGAGGTCCATATGACGGTGCTGTCGGGCAGTTGCCGGTCGTGCCAGCCGCCGAAGGTTTTGAGTAGATGGTGGCATCAGACTGGCTGAAGAACACTTTCAAAGGAATGCTCATGAGCAGCGTAAATGCGCCCATACACGGTGCTCGACCGGCTCCCCGGCTTAGACTTCCGCAATGTTCTCGGAGACGCGCTATGCGATGAACGGGGACTTGCGTGTCGCCTACCGCGCGTCACCCCCTGGCGCTCGCGACATCGTGTTCGTCCCGAACTGGATGACCTGCTGCGACATATTGCCGGAGTTACCGTCGCTGCGGGGGTGGGTCGAGGCGATGACATCGCTTGGTCGCCTGATCTTCTTCGATCAGCCGGGCACTGGCGCGTCCGATCCCGTGACGCCGGGTGCGCTGCCGACGCTGGAGCAGTGGGCCGACAGCATCACCGCGGTGCTTGACGATCTTGGGAGTCGCGAAGCGGTACTCCTGGCGAACAACGGCGCATCCACGACAGCGGCGTTGTTCGCAGCTACACATCCGTCTCGCACAACCGCGCTCGTCGTGCTCGAAGGCTACGCGAGGTCGCGCATCTATGAGGGCGTCATCACAGACGAATTCTTCGCAGACATGCTCGCCGCGTGGGGCACGGGTCAAACGCAACATGCGACCAATCCGGATATGCCGTGGAACGAGGAGATTCGGGCGACATGGGCACGACACGAACGCCTGGCGGCCAGCCCCGCGACCGTAGCTCTCAACCTGCCGCTCGTGATCGAAGTTGACGTGGGTGCCGTGCTTCCCACAATCCGTGTGCCAACGCTCGTCGTCCAGCACAGAGACTCGTTGTTTAGGCCCGAGTGGGGCAAGGATGTCGCCGATCACATCTCGGGCGCGAAGTACGTCGAACTGCCGGGCCGCAACGTGTACCACTTCGTTGAACCATGGCGGGATTCCTTCCAGGAGATCGCCGCGTTCCTCACCGGCGAGCAGGCCGATGTGGCCGATGATCGGGTGCTCGCCACCGTGCTGTTCACCGACATCGTGGACTCGACGCGCCGGGCCGCAGAGATGGGCGACCGTGACTGGCATGCGCTGCTTGATGCACACGACGCTGTCGTTCGGTCGCAACTGGCTCGGTTTCGTGGCCGCGAGGTTAACACCTCGGGAGACGGGTTCCTAGCGATGTTCGACGGCCCTCAGCGAGCGATCCGCTGCGCCATGGCAATTCGAGACACAGTGCAGTCCCTCGGTATCGAGGTACGTGCCGGGTTGCACACCGGCGAGTGCGAGGTTCGCGGCGATGACATCGGCGGCATCGGCGTACACATCGGCGCACGGGTGAGTGCACTGGCCGGCCCGAACGACGTGCTGGTGTCGAGCACGCTGCGCGATCTGGTGATCGGATCAGGACTCGAGTTCGAGGACCACGGCGCTCACACGCTCAAGGGTGTGCCCGGCGAATGGAAGCTGTTTCGGGTAACCGCCTAGAACGGTGGGGGTTTGGCGCACTCGGCCGGGATGTCGGCGTTCAGTCTGCGTTCGGCGTCGATGGCCGCGGTGCGATTTTGGGCGCGGGTGTGGGTGCGCCGCGGCATCGCCAGTGCGCGACCGGGTGTCGCGGTGTCGGGTATGTCGCTGACGACGACGGGCGCGGTGGGTTTGCACAGGGACGGGAAGAGTATTCGGCTACCGGGGTGGGTGGTGTAGCGCTGTCCCTGCGGTGAGGTCCATACCACGGTGCCGTCGGGCAGTTGCCGGTCGTGCCAGCCGCCGAAGGTTTTGAGTAGGTGGTGTTTTCGGCATAGACATTTGAGATTGGAGGCCTGGGTGGGTCCGGTGGGGTAGGCGATGGTGTGGTCGATATCGCAATGGTGGGCGGGTTCGTCGCAGCCGGGGAAGCGGCAGGTCATATCCCGGCACCGGATAAAGGTGGCCAGTACCGCTGAAGGGATGTGACGTCCTTCCGGAGGCTTGGTGCCCGGATGCACGATCGGCACCATCTTGGCGGTGCCCGCGATTTTGGCGGCCAACAAAGGCGCGGGCAGCATCGCGCCACCCAGGATCGCCGCGGGCGGGGTGTCGGCGGGTCCGGTCGGTGGTGGCCGCGGATCGGTGAGCGCTTCGGTGATCGTCATCTCGCGCAGCTCAGCCCATGTCGGTACGGGCGGTTCTTCCCCGTCCAAATGCACCGGGGTGTCGTCGGATAACGATTCTTCACGGGCGATGACGTGCACGACGACGGTGCTGGGCTGCGCGTCGACAGCGGGGCAGCCGGGGTTGCCGCACTGGCAGGACAGCCGGCCGGCGCCGTGGCCTATCGCGCCCAGAGCGTCGGAGCGGCGTTGGTCGAGCGTGCGCGGATCACCGTCGCAGACCGCGCGGGCCATCGCCTCCAACCGTTGGTCGAGGGCATCGGCATCGGTGGCCAACAACAGGCCCTCGATCGACGCCGTCCCGCTGCCATCGTCGAGTGGATGCACATCGACGCATCGACCACGCATCCGGTCTTCGGTGCGCCGCACCGCCGCGGGGTCATAGCGATCGACCCAGTAGTCGATCTCACGCTGAATCTTGTCCACCGACAACGACCCCCAGCAGGTGACGCGTGCGGCGATCTCAGTGTCCACCTTCCCCAGCGCATCGGGGTCGACGATCAGTCGGGTTCGCGACACGATCGCGGCCACCATGCGGTAGTTGATCGCCCCGGCGGCGAACACCTCGGCCACCCGTGGCAGCCGCAGCCGCAGGGCGTCAGCGACCAGCAGTTGATGCGCGGCCACCCCGAGGGACACGTTCTGCGCGGCCGCGACCGACGCCGCGACGGCGTCCCAGTTGTCCAGACACCACTGCTCGCGCTCGTCGGAGCCGTCGGCGGCGAACATGGCATCGAGCTCATCAGCCATCGCCGACAGCCGCCGCGCGCAGGCGGCGTTTTCCACCCGCGCCCACGCCCCCACCGCATCCGCACTCCGACCACAGAGGGCGGCGGTCACCAACGAATCGAACATACTTTCGACACTATCCACACTGCCGGCACGAAACCAGCAGCTCAAACCCAACCTGTGGATAAAAACGCAATTGGGGATAACGCGGCTGAGCTCAGACCTCGATGCGGGAGCCGACGATGACCGTCCGGCCCAGGGGAAGGCCGAAGTGCCCCGCGGCGTCGGCGGTGATGTGCGAGGTGGCGATGAACAGTCGCTTGCGCCATGGCGCCATCGTGCGCCCATCGCCGAGGCACAGGTCGAGCTTCGACAGGAAATAGGACGCGTTCTCGAGATCGACGGGTCCTTCGGTCTCCTCGGGGCTCAGCAGCGCGAGCGCACGCGGAACATTGGGCCGCTCCATGTATCCGAAACGTGCTGCCACATGGACGATTCCGTCCCTCGCATAGCCGAGGTCATCGTGGGTAACTCGCTCGGAGTCGGGCAGTCGCGGGACGTTCTCGGTCTCGACCGTCAAGATGATGACGTGCTCGGCCAGCACATGGTTGTGCTGCACGATCGCGCGCATGGCCAGCGGGGCGGTTTCTCGGCCGCGGTTAAGGTAGATCGCCGTGCCCGGAATGCGGACCAGCGGCGGGTCTCGCTGAACGAGCTGACCGACGAACTCGCGCAACGGCCCCTCGGCCTTTTCCCTTGCGCGCGTTATGATTCCGCGTCCCTTCTGCCAGGTTGTCATCACAATGAATGCGACGACGGCGATGGTCAGCGGCAGCCAGGCGCCGTGCACCAGTTTGGTGAGGTTAGCCGCGAAGAACATCAGGTCCACCACGAGCAGCAGGCCGCCGCCGACCAGCACACTCCACAGCGGCCAACCCCACCGAGTCCTTGCGTAATAGAAGAACAGCGTGGTGGTGATCGTGATGGTTCCGGTGACCGCCATGCCGAATGCGTATGCCAGGGCCGCCGAACTCCGGAACGCGAACACCAGAATCAGCACCGCGACCATCAGGACCGCATTGATCCACGGCACGTAGATCTGGCCGATGGTCGACGCCGACGTGTGCTCGATACGCAGCCTCGGCAGGTAGCCGAGGCGCGCGGCCTGCGACGCCACGGAGAAAGCGCCCGTGATCACAGCCTGCGACGCGATCACAGTCGCTGCTGTTGCCAAGAGCACCATGGGAATTCGCGCCCACTCCGGGGTCAGCAGGAAGAATGGGGCGGCCACCGTGGACTCGTCGCGCAGCACGAGAGCGCCCTGACCGAAGTAGTTCAACGTGCAGGCGGGAAGGACGAGGCCGAGCCAGCCGTACGTGATCGCGCGTCTGCCGAAATGTCCCATGTCGGCGTACAGCGCCTCGGCGCCGGTCACCGAGAGGACTATCGCGGCGAGCGCGAAGAACGCGATGTGGAAGTGGCCTGCCATGAAGTCCAGCGCGTACGTCGGCGAGAGCGCCTTGAGGATCTCGGGATTGTCGACGATGCCGTGAATCCCGCATGCGCCGATCGCCGTGAACCAGAGGATCATTACCGGACCGAAGAAGCGACCCATAGTTGCGGTGCCGCGGCTCTGCACGGCGAACAGCCCCACGATGATCACCGCGGTAATCGGTACGACGAAATCCCTGAAGCCTGGGTCGATCACCGCTATGCCCTCGACGGCCGACAGCACCGAGATCGCCGGGGTGATCATGCTGTCGCCGAAGAACAGCGCGGCACCGAACAGGCCCGCCGCCGCAAGGACCGCTGAGGTCCGCCGCCCCCGTTTGCCATTCCAGCGCCGCAGCAGCGTGATCAGCGCCATGATTCCGCCCTCGCCGTTGTTGTCGGCGCGCATCACCAACGTGACGTAGGTGAGCGTGACGATGATCATCACCGACCAGAAGATCAGCGAGACGACGCCGTAGACGTTGTGGTGGGCCACGGGCACCGGATGCGGATCGCCGGGGTTGAACACCGTCTGGAGTGTGTAGATCGGGCTGGTGCCGATGTCACCGAAAACCACACCCAGTGCGGCGATGATCACGCCCAACCGCAACGCCTGGGTGCCGGCTGTTCGGTCCACACTCGGGAGAATACGGTGGAGGGCGATATGGCCGACGGTGATCTTGCAGACCTGGACGCTTTGTATGCCGCGAAGCTCCAGGACTTCACCCCGCTGCGCACCAAGCTCGCCGCGGAGGCCAAGAAACGTGGCGACGCCGAAGCCGCTAAACAGATCACGGCGGCGCGCAAGCCCACCACTGCGGCCCACGCCGTCAACGTCCTGGTGCTCAACGACGCATCGGTCCGGCAACGCCTCACTGACCTGGGCGAGCGACTGCGTGCCGCCCATGCGGGTATGGACGGCGGTCGCATCCGCGAGCTGACCGCCGAGCAGCGCCGTCTCATCGACGAACTGGTGCGGGCCGCATTCGAGGAAGCTTCGCTCAACCCGACGGCCGCGCTGCGCGACGACGTCACCACTACCCTGCAGGCAGCGATCGCCGACCCCGAAGTCGCTGCGCGGCTCGGCCGGCTCACCAAAGCCGAACAATGGTCGGGCTTCGGCGAGTTCGGCGACACCGCAATCGTTTTCAAGCCCACCGGCGGCCGCAAGCCCAAACCTGAACCCAAGACAACAGCTCAAGAGCCCCCCAAGCCCCGCGACGATCAAGACGCCGAGGAACGTCGCAGGCGGCACCAGGCAAAGGCTGCACTGGCCGCCGCCGAACGCGCCAAGGCCGAGGCCGACGACGCGCTAAAGGAGCTGCAGTCCGATCTCGCAACGGCCCGACTGCGCCGCGACGACGCGCGCCGGCGTCTTGAGGATGCCGAAAGTTCGCTCACCGCAGCCGAGGACGCCTACGAACAAGCCAAGCAGGCCAGCCGCGACGCCGCAGCCGTGGTGAAGGAAGCAAAGGCAGGCCTGAAGTAGACGCCGAGCGACCGGGGAGGCAGCCGATGGACGTTGAGGTAACCGACGGAGTGTCGGTCGTGCGGATCGACCGCCCGCCGGTGAACGCGCTCGACCTCGACCTGGTCGAGGATGCAGTGGCGACCCTGAGCAGTCTCGAAGGGCCCGTTGTGATCACCGGGGCGGGCAAGTGCTTCTCGGCCGGCGTCGACCTGCGCGCCGTCGTCGACGGTGGGCGTGGGTACACCGAGCGGTTCCTCGATGCGATGCCCTCCGCTTTCCTTGCCGTCTTCGACTACCCCGGGCCCGTCGTCGCGGCCATCAACGGGCACGCCATCGCGGGCGGTTGCGTCGTGGCGATGGCCGCCGACGTGCGCCTGATGTCCGGTGGGACCATCGGCCTTACCGAGGTCGCGGTCGGCGTGCCCTTCCCGGCGGCCGCGCTGGAGATCTGCCGCTACGCGATGGGCACCTCGGTGTCTACAGCGATGCTGGGAGCGCAGAACGTCGACCCGCCGACCGCACTACAGCGCGGTTGGATCGACGCGGTGGTGCCGCCCGAGAACCTGTTGTCCCAGGCGATCGCGACCGCACATGCGCTCGGCGCGCATTCGCCGTTCGCCTATGCGGCGACGAAGGACCAATTGCACCGACCTGCCCGCGCGGCCATCGACGCCGCCGCGGAGATCGATCCGCGTGTGCGCGCCGGCTGGCTGTCCGACGAGACATTCGCCCGCATCGCAAAGTATCTCGCCCACCTGAAGTGATGCCGCTACGCGCGGCAGCTGATCTCCATACTGTCGGCATCCCGCGCCGGGAAGCTGACGCTGACGTAGCCGTTGGCCGGCTCTCGGACATAGTCGAGGTAGGACGCCAGCTCGGCCATCGAGGTGTTGTCGGCGACGACGAGAGTGCCCGGCGACAAGTGCGGCTCGAGTATCTCGAGCACCGGAACGTAGAGCTCTTTCCAGCCGTCGAGCAGAACGAAATCCACCGGCCCGTCGAGCTTCTCGAGAGTGGCCAGCGCATCACCTTCCAACACCGTGATGAGGTCGTCGAGACCGACCTCGGTGAACGTCTTTTTCGCTGCGGCCACCTTCGCGGCGCTGAGCTCAGTCGTGACGACGCGACCGCTGCCGTTGTCGCGAACCGCCGAGGCGAGGTGGATCGCCGAGATTCCGAGCGACATACCGAACTCGACAATCGTGGCCGGACGGGCCGCCCGCACCAACGCATAGAGCAGGCGGCCCGCATCCTGGGTCACCGGCAAGTAATAGTCACTGAACGCATCTGCCCGTTCCTGGGCGGTCGCCGACTCCAGGCGTGAGAAGTCGGTGCCGCCCGAGCGCATCGACGCGAACTGTTCGGCCGACTCGGCGAACATGCGCTCGAGGGCCTTGGCGACTTTCGGGTCTTCAAGTGTGGTGGTCACGCCGTCGAACCTATCCATCCGATCTGAACGGTTCCTGAGCGGCTGCGTGCCAGGATGAGGTTGAGGGCCATGGCCGGTATCGACAGGTCGACACAGCGCGTGATCGCGGTGATCGCGCTCATGACGGTTGCCGCCTTGGCGCTACGCGGCCATATCCCGGGCGGCGAGCCGATCTCCGAGCGTGAGCGGCCGCCGAGCAGCCCGGCGGCGTTGATCGTGGTCATCGCGATGGTGTGCGCCGCGGTGGTGATCATCGGCTTCGCGATCGTCGCCCGGCTGCGTGATCGCACCCCGAGGCCCGCGTCGGCAGGAGACCTGCCATCCAGTCCGGGCACGACGGGGCGGCCGAACTGGCGTTTCTCGTTCATCGTGCTCGCCCTGGCGATCGGATGGCTGCTGCTCGTGCTGTTGCTGATGCAGCTCGGCGGTCCGTCCGATCAGCCCCTCTCCGATGCGCCGACGGCTCCGGAGACCACTACGCAGGCGCCGGACACCGCACGCTCGGAGCCCGCGGACGATGAGCCGGAGCCGGACACCAACGTGATCGGCTACCTGATCCCACCGATGTTGATCCTGATGGTCCTGGTGGTCGTCGGAACGGCGGTCGCCTCACGGCGGCAGCGCGCAGGTGCAGGGCAGTACCGTCTCGACGACGACGGCGGTCCCGTTGCTGCGACCCCGACCGCGGGGGAGTCCCTGGTCCGGGCGGCGGAAGTCGGGCTTGCCGAGATCGGGGACCGCACGCGGGACCCGCGCGAAGCGATCATCGCCTGCTATGCGGCGATGGAACGGGAATTGACCCGGGTACCCGGCGCGGTTCCGCAAGACTGTGACACCCCGTCCGAGGTGTTGGCCCGCGCGGTCGACAACCGCGCTCTACGGGCGGACAGCGCGACCGAGCTCGTCGAGTTGTTCGAGGAGGCGAGGTTCTCCCCGCATGTGATGACCGAAGAACATCGCGACGCCGCTGTGCGCGTACTGGAACGTGTGCTTGCCGAGCTCCCGGACGTTACCGCGAGGAGCAGCGCATGAAAAAGATTGTCGCAGCGGGATTTCTGTTGGTCGCCGGTGTCGAACTCCTGTCCCTTGCGGGGGCCGATCGACGGTTGATTCTCATCATGTCCGGCGTCGCGCTCGCGTGCGCGCTGCTCACGGTGCGCTGGTACCTGATGCGAGAGTCCGGCATCGATGCCGAAGAACAGCGCGCTGACGGTGCCGCAGAGTCGTTGCGCCGCTGGCTGTCTCGTACCGAGACGTTGATCAGCCAGTCGGAGGCAACGCGCAGGGATTGGGACAGACACCTGCGGCCCACGTTGGCACGGCAGTATGAGATGGCGACGGGACAGAAGCGATCCAAGGACCGCGCCGCCTACAACGCCACGGGCAAGATGCTCTTCGGTGCGGACCTGTGGCCGTGGGTTGATCCCGAGAACGTGGCGCGAGACGGTATCGACGAGCCTGGCCCCGGCCGCGAGGCGCTCGACGAAATTCTGCAGCGGTTGGAGCGGGTATGACCGAGTACTCGGGCGCGACCACCACCGCGAACTGCGAGACAGCTCTCGACGAGATTGGGCGCGTGGTGGTCGGCAAGCGCGGCGCGCTCACGCTGATTCTCACCACCATGCTGGCCGGCGGGCACGTGCTAATCGAGGACCTTCCCGGCCTCGGCAAGACGTTGATCGCGCGGTCGTTCGCCGCCGTGTTGGGCCTGGAGTTCAAACGTGTCCAGTTCACCCCGGACCTGCTCCCGGCCGACCTGCTGGGTTCGACGGTGTACGACATGCAGTCCGGCCGGTTCGAGTTCCGGCCCGGACCGATCTTCACGAATCTGCTGCTCGCAGACGAGATCAACCGGACGCCACCGAAAACTCAGGCGGCGCTGCTCGAGTCGATGGCCGAGGGCCAGGTCAGCATCGACGGTGTGACGCACAAACTGCCTGCGCCGTTCATTGTGCTGGCCACCGACAACCCGATCGAGTACGAGGGCACCTACCCGCTGCCGGAGGCGCAGCTGGACCGGTTCACGATCCGGCTCGAACTGCGGTACCTGTCCGAGCAGGAGGAGGCGTCGATGCTGCGCCGCCGCATCGAGCGCGGTTCGGTCGAGCCGACGGTGCATCAGGTCGTCGACGCTCATGAGCTGCTCGCGATGCGTGAGTCGGTGGAACAGGTGACCGTCCACGACGACGTGCTTCGCTATGTGGTGTCACTGGCCGCGGCGACGCGTCAGCATCCGCAGGTGGCCGTCGGTGCCAGCCCGCGGGCCGAACTCGACCTCGTGCAGCTCGCCCGCGCGCGTGCGCTGCTGCTCGGGCGCGACTATGTGATCCCCGAGGACGTCAAATCGCTTGCCGTTCCGTCGATGGCGCATCGGATCAGCCTGCGTCCGGAGATGTGGGTGCGCCGGGTGCACGGCAGCGACGTGGTGGAGGAGCTGTTGCGCCGGCTTCCCGTGCCACGGACCAATGGGTGATGCTCGGTGATCGAGGCCCGTACCACCGAGGCGCAGTTACATTGGCGCCCTTCGCCGCTCACGCTCGCGATCCTCACGTGCGTCGCGGTACTGCTGGCCGTGGCGGTGATCGGCTCACTCTGGCAGCTCGTGGCGTTCGCGGCGCCGCTGCTAGGCGTGGTGTGTTCGATCGGTTGGCAGCGTCCTGTTCCTGCGGTCGTCGTGCGTGCCAACCCCGGGACGCACCGCTGCTTTGAGACCGAACAGGCAAAGGTGGAGGTGGCGGCGCTCGCCGCACCCGAGACCGATTCCGACGCACTCGAACTCACTGTGTCGGTAGTACCAGGCATGCGAATCGAGGGGACAGAGCGCGAATCCCGCAGAAGCAGCACCGTGGTCGTCGACCGCTGACCGGTGGGGCCGGTACCCGATCCAGGGCCGAGTCACCGTGAGCGCGCGGGGTGGGTTGCTTGAGGGCACGGGCGTGGTCGACGCCGCCGACGTCTTCGTGTTCCCGATGGCACCGCCTCAGTCGACGTCGATTCCGCGGACTGAGCTGCTCGACAGACTCGGCACCCATCTCACTCGGCACATCGGCCCCGGCGTCGAGTACGCCGACGTCCGCCGCTATGTGCCCGGTGATCAACTGCGCACGGTCAACTGGCCGGTGAGCGCGCGCCGGGGCAGCCTGCACGTCACGCAACGACTGACCGACCGCGCCGCCGACGTCGTGGTCCTGGTGGACAAATATCCGCAGCCGGCCGGACCGGCCACCGAGGCCACCGACCGAACTGTGCGGGGCGCGGTACAGGTCGTGCAGAGCGCGCTGCGCAGCGGTGATCGGGCCGGCGTCGTCGCGCTCGGGGACCGTCACCCCCGCTGGCTCGGCGCCGATATCGGGCGGCGGCAGTTCTATCGTGTGCTCGACGCGGTGCTCGCGGTGGACGGCGGCTTCGAGACCACACCGGGCACGTTGGCACCGCGCGCCGCGGTTCCGCCCGGCGCGATCGTCGTCGCGTTCTCCACGATGCTCGATACCGAGTTCGCGTTGGCGCTGATCGACCTGCGCAAGCGCGGACACACCGTCGTCGCCGTGGACGTCCTCGAAGGAGCCCCGTTCGAGGACGAATGCGACCGTGTCGTGGCCCGGATGTGGTCGCTGCAACGGTCATTCATGTACCGGGACATGGGCACTGTCGGCGTCGACATCGTGGCATGGCGTGAGGCCGACACGCTCGACACGGCCATGCAGCTGGTACCGGATCACCGGCGCACGGCGCGGAGACGGCGATGAACCGCGCGCTGTCGACCGCCTTCGGTCTGGTTATGGTCGCGGCGGCCGCCGTTGCGGCCGACGACGCGGCGCTGATCGCGGCGGGCTTCGCAACGCTTGCAGTATTGGTGGGCAACATCTTTCGTCCGACCGCGACGCTCGCGGTCCTGCTGGCCGCTGCCGCGCTGGTTCTCAACGAGTCACCGGCCATGCTCGCCGCGCTGTCCGGACTCTGTGCCGCCTGCTATCTGGTGCTCCGGCACACGACGGTCATCACCGCACCGACGGTCATTGGTGCCGTGGGGTTTACGGCAGTGGGTCTGGCGGCTGTATCACTGCCTTTGGAGCTTCCGTGGGTACCGCTGATGGCGCCGCTGGCCGTGCTTACGCTTGTTGCGCTCGTGACACGGCCGTTCTGGGCGGATCGTTAGGCCGGGTACTCGTCGTGCCGGTGCCACCACTGGTACGGGGGCGTCTGGGGGTATCCCGGTGGGGAGTCCTCCCAGTCCTCCTGGCGACCGAGCGCGGTGATGTCGAGGTACGCCCACGTCGTGCCCATCCCCTCGTCACCCCGGTTGTCGATGAAATAGGTGCGGAAGATGTCGCCACCCTCGCGGAGAAATGCGTTGGTGCCGTGCCACTCGTCGACACCGAAGTCGGCGTCGAAACTGTCGGTGATGGTGTACCAGGGGATGTCCCAGCCCATGCGCTTCTTCAATCGGGTGATCCGCTCCTGCTCGGCCCGAGAGACGAAGACCAGCGTGGTGTCGCGGGCATTCAGGTGAGCGAGGTGCGCGATCTGGTCTGCCATCAGCGAGCAGCCGGGGCACCCTTTGTCGGGCCAGCCGTCGACATCGGGTTGATAGAAGAAGCGGTAGACGATCAACTGGCGCCTGCCACCGAACAGATCGTGCCAGGCTGGCCGGACCGCTCGGGCCGGCGAACAGGTAGTCCTTGCTCACGGCCATCCGCGGCATCCTGCGCCGCTGGGCGGCCAGCGCGTCGCGCGCTCGCGTCAGCTCCTTCTCCTTGACAAGCAGTTCCTGGCGGGCCGCGTTCCATTCCTGCGGCGAGACGATCGGCGGTAGGTCCATGCACAGATAGACCAACCGGACGCTGCGTATTCATCGCGACCGCTATCTTTGCGGGGTACGACCTGCGGGTTTGTAAGCGAAATGCTCAGCGAGACGCTTAGATTCGGGAGACCGTCATGCCGTCAGGCGAGGCCGAGCTTGCGACGGGAAGAGTCCGGTGCGCAAGGCAGTCACCGGTGCATCGATAGGCAACGCCGTCGAATGGTTCGACTTCGCCATCTACGGATTCCTGGCGACGTTCATCGCCGCGAACTTCTTTCCGGCGGGCGACGAAACGGCGGCGCTGCTCAAGACGTTCGCGATCTTCGCCGCCGCGTTCTTCATGCGGCCGCTCGGCGGATTCGTGTTCGGCCCGCTGGGCGACCGGATCGGACGACAGCGCGTGCTCGCGGTGGTGATCCTGCTGATGTCCGGCGCAACGGTCGCCATAGGTCTGCTGCCGACGTATGCCTCGATCGGCGTCGCGGCCCCGCTCCTGCTGTTCGGACTGCGCTGTCTGCAGGGCTTCTCGGCCGGCGGCGAGTACGGCGGCGGGGCGGTCTACCTCGCCGAGTTCGCCTCCGAGAAACGCCGCGGCCTGACCATCACATTCATGGCGTGGTCGGGTGTCCTCGGGTTCCTGATCGGATCCGTGACGGTGACGCTGCTGCAGGCGCTGCTGCCCACCGATGCGATGAACGCCTACGGCTGGCGGATCCCTTTCCTGATGGCCCTGCCGCTGGGCTTGATCGGCCTCTACATCCGACTGCGCCTGGATGACACCCCGCAGTTCGCCGAACTCAGCAAGACCGAGCAGGTCGCCAAGTCACCGCTACGTGAAGCGGTTACCACGTCGTGGCGGCCGATCTTGCAGGTGATCGGCCTGTTCATCGTGTTCAACGTCGGCTACTACGTCGTGTTCACGTTCCTGCAGACCTACCTGATCGTGACGCTGGAGTTCTCCAAGACCCAGGCGTTCACGTCCATGACCCTGGCGACATTCGTGGCGCTGGTGCTCATCCTTCCGTTGGCCGCGCTGTCGGATCGGATCGGGCGTAAGCCAATGTTGATCGCCGGGTCAGTGGCCTTCGTGGCCCTTTCCTATCCGTTGTTCCTCCTGCTGAACTCCGGGTCGCTGGCCGCGGCGATCACGGCCCACTGTGTGCTGGCGGCCATCGAGTCGATCTATGTGTCGACCGCCGTGTCGGCCGGCGTCGAGCTGTTTGCCACGAACGTGCGCTACAGCGGCTTCTCCATCGGCTACAACGTCTGCGTCGCCGGATTTGGCGGCACGACCCCGTATGTCGTCACCTGGCTCACCGCGCAGACCGGCAACAACACGGCGCCCGCGATCTACTTGATCATCGCTGCCGTCATCTCGCTCGGCACGGTGCTGACGCTGAGAGAGACGGCAGCCAGGCCGCTTCCCCAGACGAGCGAGAGCGTTACTGTGAATACATGAAGCTTCGGGTGCTGCCCTACGTCACGGTCGAGGTTGACGATCGGCTGCGGCGCAGGCTCAGGTCCAGGGGTGAGCGGTTGCGCCTGACCATGAGGGCCTACCTCTTGAGCGCGGTCGACGATGTCGATACGGCCAGCGACAAGGTCCGCGGGCTATGCGACCGGGCGGTGAACCGGGTCGACTCCGTGGTCGCTGGAGTCAACGACAAGATCGCTCCGACGGAGTCGAGCCGCCTACATCTGGTTTCCAGTCGCGAAGCCAGCTAGACGGTTCGGGCACTGCCAGCGCGTCCGCCGACGAAGAACCCTCCGGCGATCACCACCAGCCCGACGATCGCGACCGGAATGGACCACGTGCGCCGCTCGGACACCGCAGACGCGCACAGCGCGACGTAGTCCGTGTGCGGAATCACCTCGTTGAGGATCGGCAGATTGACCGGATTGTTGCTGTCGGCCTCGCGGGCTGCAGAGTCATCGGCGGCGATCGCGTTTCCACAGCCGATCCTCTGGCCTTCGGGACCGGCCACCGATACGGGCATGAGCAGCCCGATGACGCCGACGACCAACACGACCGCCCCTGCCAGCAAAACCAACCGTCGCAGATTCATGCCGGGTTAATGCCCACTCGACCGGAGGCCAAAACTTGATGATGATCATGGGGCCGCATTCGGCGAACGCAAGGGTCGCCCCATATGTTGGTGCTTGTCGGGTGGGCCGGCTGTGGTCGGTAACGTTTAAGAGGAGCTGATCCCCTTTGGTAGGCCATGGTCTGGCGGTGCTGTTCGCCTTGCTCGCCGCGCTCTTTCTCGCCATCGGCATCGTGGTCCGGCAACGGGCAACCATGGACGTTCCCGAGGAACAGGGCGTGAGCGCCTTGATGGTGCTGACGCTGATCCGCAGACCGCTGTGGTGGGCCGGCACCGGCGCCGCGATCGCGGGCTTCGCCTTCCAGGCGATCGCGCTGGCCTATGGCTCACTGCTGCTGGTCCAACCGATCCTCGTCTCCGCTCTGCTGTTCGCGCTGCCGCTCAGCGCACGCCTGGCCAATCGCCGCGTCACCCGCGGTGAGTGGCTGTGGGCGCTGCTGCTCACCGCCTCGTTGGCCGTATTCGTGGTGTTGGCCAAGACCAGCGCAGGCGACTACGAGGCCTCGGTGCCGCTGACGGCGATCGTCGCCGTGGTGTGCATCGTGGCGGTGTCGGCATGCGTGTTCGTAGCGATCCGCAACCCAGGCTGGCGACGGGCGGTGCTTCTCGCGGTGGCCGTGGGTGTGCTGTTCGGCGTCGTCGCGATGCTCACCAAGCTCGTGGTGCACATGCTGACCCACGACGGCGTTCGCGCGGTCCTCACCACGCCTGCGCCGTATCTGCTCGTGGTGATCGGGATCATCGCGGTGCTGTTGCAGCAGTCGGCGTTCCATGCGGGTTCACTACAGACCTCGGTGCCGACGATGCTGGTGCTGGAGCCGCTCATCGCCGTGGTGCTCGGTGCCGTCGTGCTCGGCGAGCACATGACGGTCAACGGCTTCAAAGCCGTCGCGATCACCGTCGCCCTCGTCGCGATGGCCGCCGCGACCGTCGCCCTCGGCCGTGAAGAGGGTGCGCTGGAAGCCGAACTCGAGGCCGCTATCGCGAAGCGGGAGCGCTAGCCAGCCTGTCCGCGTTGGTCACCCGGAATGACATCTCCACGGAGGTGCCGTCGTCAGTGCCGCTGACGTCGACCTGATCGCTGACGGTGCGCATGAGCAGCAGGCCCCGGCCGCGGGTGCCGGGATCGTCGGGCGGTGTCTTCCACGAGCCGGAGTCGACGACGCAGATCCGCACGTTCGCCGTCACGGATCTCGGCCTCGATGCGCATGCGGCCCGGGTCTCGGCCCCGGTACGCGTGTTCGACGCAGTTCGAGGAGGCTTCGTTGACGACCAGGACGATGTCGTCGGCGAGCGGTTCCCCAATGTCGTTGGCGCTCAGCCACTCGGCCAGCCGGTGCCGGATGTCGCTCAACCGTCGCGGGTCCGCGTCGTCGTCGATGAGCAAGGGCGACGGTGGGCATCGATAGACCACGATCGCGACATCATCGTCGTATCCGGCCTCCGGGGCGAGTCTGCGCAGGATCTCGTCGGCCACGGATTCGACTGGCAAATCGATGGTTTCGGATACCACTTTGGCGACTCGGTCGATCTGTTCGTCGATGGATCGGTCGCGCCGCTCGACCAGGCCGTCGGTGTACAACAGCAGTGTGGAGCCCGCCGTCAACGGGCGTGCGGCCTGCGGCCGGGGTTCGTTCCGGTTCACCGCCAGCGGCACCGAGTGGCCGTCGGTCAGCAGCTCCGGAGGCGCCGAACCGGTGGCGAACACCGGCGGCACATGCCCGGCGCTGCTGTAGTGCAAGGTATCGGCGTCCATATCGGCGATCGCGACGAACACCGTGGCGCAGAACGCATCTGGAATGAACTCGGCCACCGAGTCGAGTTGTTCGAGAAGCTGGGCCGGTTCGGCACCGGTGAGCAACAGTGCGCGCGTCGATGCGCGCAACTGGCCCATCACCGCCGCAGCGGGCAGGCCGCGGCCCACGCAGTCGCCGACGATGATGCCGATGCGGTTATCACCGACGGGCAGCACGTCGTAGAAGTCGCCGCCGATCTCCAGCGGAGGTACCGCGGGCTCATACCGCACAGCGCTGCCCGCGGGCAGCGTGTTCGCAGGCAGCAGTGAACGCTGCAGCGTCAGCGACGTCTCGCGCGCGATCTCGAACTGCCGGACGTGCTGCATGGCCAGGCCGATATGACCGAACAGCGCCATGACGAGTTGGCGGTCCTCGTCGCTGACCCTGCGCGGAACCCGATGCTCCAGGCACACGACGACATCGCGCGCACCTGACGTCACGGCCACGAACCCGCGCGTCGTGCCCGCACTTGGCGCGGCTCCGACCGGGGTGACGGTCAGCGGCAACCAGTCGCGGGCATCGTCGAAAGTTCGTCGCCAATCCTCTTCGAGATCAGGCCATTTCGATACGCCGGGCTCACCGGCCGTATGGACGACGGGGTCTGAATCGCCCTGAGGCCACACGACCGCCATCACTCGTTGCGTGTCGAGCCGAGAGCGGGACTGCGTCAGTGCGGCGGCCAACACCTCATCGACGGTCCTGGCCACGCTCACGGCGGTGGCCAGCCGAGCGACCGCGCGTTCACGCTCCGCCACGGCGCGCGTCGCGGTGATATCGCGGATGGTTCCCACGTAGACACGGCGGTCGACGCCCTGCGTCGTCACGGCGTTGATGCTGACCGCCACCCATCGAACGGATCCGTCGCGGTGCCGGATCGACGTCTCGGTGTGGACCTGCCGCCGTCTCTCAGCGCAGACAGCTTCGCGTTGGCATCGGAATCGTTGTCGGCCACCCACGGGTATGGCGGCTGGTACGGCAGCTCGGCAGGACCATAGCCGGTGATCTCAGCGAACGCGTCGTTGATCTCGACGATGGCCCCGGTGTGATCGGCGACGAAGAAGCCTTCCTGCAGCGAATTCACCAGCGCATCGCGAAACTCGTCGCGGTCGGCGAGATCATCGGCACGAGCGCGTTGCTGTTCGTAACGCCTTGTGCCGTCCAGGAATCCGCGGGTGGCCACGTCGAGGGCGGCCAGTGTCTGCAGCAGGAACTGCAAGGGGGCATCGGGATCGCTCGGCGTGCCCTGCTCGATCTCCACGACGAGTCGCGAGTGGTTCTCGATGATGTCGAGCATGCTCATCCGCTCGCTGAGCGCACGGCGACCGAGTTCGTGACCGACAGCCAGGCTGGCCTGGGAGCTTGGACTGCAGGAATGCGGTCAATGCCGCGGCATATTGCACGTAGAAGTCCCCGCGGCCGGGTCGGTCATGAGATGCCTCGATGACGCGCCGCCAGCACCAGCGCATCGTCGGTTTCCCTGCCGTACCGACCCACGAGTTGTTCGGCGATCGTCGTCGCGTGCGCGGCGAAATCGATGTTGTCCAGATGATGTTCGGCGATGCCGTCGCTCGACATGACCAGAAGGTCGCCGGGAGAGATCGACACCTGACTGGTCGAAAGGGTCTGCGGCATTCGGTAGCCGACGATGCCGCCGGCCAGCAGCGCCGACGAACGTACCTCGACACCGGTCGGATGCTTGGCAACCAGGTCGGCCGCGACGTTGCCGATGCCGATCCAGCTCAGCGCGTCGGTTCCGAAGTCCACCCGGGCCAGAGTCATTGCGACCCCGCGGGTTTCGGTTAGCGCACGATGGCAGCGCTGCATCACCACGTCCAGCGGCTCGGAGCGGCGTTCCTCCACGACCTCTGCTGCCCGCTGCGCCGCCGCTGCCGCGGCCTCGCCGTGGCCGAGCCCGTCGATCACCCCGAACAGCGCGGCGCCCTCGCCGATCTCGAGCGCGACCGGATGGTCGCCGCACACCGCTTCCCCCGGTCGTGGGCGCCGCACCGCGGCCCACTCGATCGGCCCGAACCTGCCATGCCTAAACACTGTCGGGTATCCACTTCCACATTTCGATGACGGTGCCGTTGCCCAGCTCCGACTCGATCTGCAGTCGGTCCATCAGCCTGCGCGCACCGGGCAGGCCGAGTCCGAGCCCGCGTCCTGTGGAGTAGCCGTCGTCCAGTGCGCGGTCCACGTCGGCGATGCCCGGACCGTCGTCTTCGGCCCGCACCACCAGTGCCTGCCTGCCATCACGGAGTTGAACACCGACGCGGACCTCGCCCCGACCGGCGTAACTGGTTATGTTGCGGGCGATTTCAGAGATCGCCGTGGCGATCATCGTGACGTCGGTCAACGAGAAGCCGAGCTGGCGGGCGAGTTCGTGCCCGGCTTGGCGAGCGGTGACGATGTCGTCGGGGTTGTTGATATCGACCACGAAGTCAGTCGGCACCGTCGCGTCCGATCGTCGACTTGCGGCTGTCGAGCATCCGATTCAACAGCGCCAGACCCTCTTCCAGGTCCAGCGCGGTGTGCATGTCGTCGAATGCCAGACCGAGCTGGACCATTGCGAAGGCCACTTCGGGTTGCAGTCCCACGATCACCGTGTTGGCGCCGCGCAGCCGGGTCATGTGCGCGATCGTTCGAAGTGACCGCGCTGCAAAGGAATCCATCACGTCGATCGCGGTGACGTCGATGATGATGCCGTGCGCGCGGAACCGGCTGACGCGCTCCATCAGGTCGTGCCGGAGCTGTTCGGTGTCGGAGTCCGAGAGCGCAGCCTGCACCGAGGCGATGAGGATTGTGCCCTGCTTGAGGATCGGTACTGCCATGAATCGCCTGGCCTGCCGCCCGCGTTATCCGGTCTGCTCGCCGGTGCGGCTGACCTCGTAACCCAGCAGCCGTTCGGCCTCCTCGATGCCGCCCTGCAGGTCGCCGACGGCGTTCATCTTCGACAGGTCCAGCCCGATCGTCACGAGGGTAAGGGCGATTTCGGACGACAGGCCGGTGATGATCACGCTGGCGCCCATCAGCCCGGAGGCGTCGACGGTCTGCACGAGGTGGTTGGCGACCGTGGAGTCGATGGTGGGCACACCGGTGATGTCGATGACGACGACCTTCGCGCGGTTGGCCCGGATTGCCCGCAGCAGCTGTTCGGTGACCTGCCGGGCGCGCTGGCTGTCGAGAACACCGATGATCGGCAGGATCAACAGCTGCTCACGCACCTGGAGCACCGGGGTGGACAGCTCGCGGATGGCTTCCTGCTGTTGGCGGATGATGCGCTCGCGCTCCTGGACGAAGCCGACGGCCACGGTATTGGCGATGCGGTTGGCCGCCGGTTCGTAGGCGTCGAGCACCCGGTTCAGCAGAGTGAAGTCGGTTTGGTACTTCTCGAACAGGGAGCGGGCCAGCACGTCGCGCAGCAGCAGCACGATGCCGACCACTTCGTTGGTTTCCACACCGCGGGGGATGATGCGTTCGGAGAGATCGCGTGCGTAGTCCTGCAGCGCTTCCACGCTGCCCGTCTCGAGCACCTCGACGTAGCTGTCGTACACCGTGGTCGCCTCGGAGAAGATCTCCTCGGGCGACATCGCGGTCAGCAGCTCGGCCTCGGTGATCCTGCGGGCCCACTCCTCGCGGAGCGCGGTGCGATTCTGCCGCAGATGCTCGACCAGTTGCGGTAACAATCCCTCGGTAGAGATGCCCGCGGTCGGCGCGGTGACGCTGGCGACGTCTGTCGGATCGGACATCCTTACCTCCTGGGCACCGTCCGGCTTTCATGCTGTTTCGACCCTAGCCTGCAAGTCTGGGGCCACGGTATCGAAGTGAGGATCTGTCGGTCGGCGGCAACAGGTTATGCTCGGCGCACCGCCGTGACCAGTTGCGGCGCTGACTTAAGGACGGCCGTGCCCGCCAAGGATCCGATCACCACCTCGGTCAGTTATGACGACGGCATCGCCGTGCTGGCAGTCACCGGCGAGATAGATCTGGCAACGGTCCCAGCCTTCGAGGGGGCCATCGCCGACGCGCTGACGCAGCGGCCCACGGCGTTGATCGTCGACCTGTCGGCGGTGGACTTCCTCGCGTCGGCGGGGCTGCAGGCATTGGTGGCCACCCACGAGAAGGTCAGCGGGACGGCAGGGTTCGCGGTGGTCGCGGATGGGCCTGCGACCAGCCGGCCGATCGAGCTGACGGGTCTGGACCAGATCCTGTCGCTGCATTCATCTCTGAGCGACGCCAAGGCTTCAGTGCTCAGTGACGGGCGACTCGCCTCGCTAGTGTGTGGCACCGTCGAACATGAACTGCCACACCGCGAGCAGTGCGAACGACACCGAGCACCAATGTCGTGGCCAGGTGCGCGAGCAACGCTCTGGCGGTCGTGGCGTTCATGACCGAACGCGGGTGCACGGAGCGTCCGTGGCTCCCGCCGGTCGAAACTTGTTGCGATCATTCGTCACCTCCTGTTGAGCGCTAGCGAGCGATCTTCGTCAGCGACGGTAGGAGCGACTCCTGAGGTAATGCTCCCGGCGAACGGGCAATCCTCTGGCAGCCCTACGCAGCCTCAGCGACGGCGTAGCCCCGAGCCCTGGCGACATCGGCAAGCAGGCCCCGCAGCCGATGCCGTGCACGGTGCACGCGCGTCATCACGGTTCCGGCCGGTGCGCCGGTGAGTTCGGCGATCTCGTTGATACGAAGGCCCACGACGTCGGCGTAGTACAGCGCGGTACGCAGCTTCTCGGGCAGCTGGCGCATCGCCGTCTGGATGTTGTCATCGCCGATGAGGTCGAGTACTTCGTCCTCGGCCGATCTCAGCCCACCGGAGGAGTGCCGGGCCTCGGCCACCAACTGTCCGTCGGTGAACTCGTCGGTCAGCCACTGGGCCGGACGCCGTTGTTGTTTTCGGTACGAGCTGATGTGGCTGTTGACCAATATCCGGTACAGCCAGCCACCCAGATTGGTGCCGTCGCGGAACCCATGGAAACCGGCGAACGCCTTCGCCGCCGTCTCCTGCAGTAGGTCCTCCGCGTCGGCGGGATCGTGGGTCAGCTTCAGTGCGTGGCGGTAGAACTCGTGTATCAGTGGAATAGCGTCCCGCTCGAAGCGGGCGGTTAGCAGCGCATCGTTTTCAGGCACGGATGGGACTTTTCCGCGTCGACGAGGCAGTGTCTGCACGGCTGGCACCCATCAAAGGTGGTGAAAACCGAAGTCCGGACTACCGGTTAACCCCCATAGGGTCCCCTTAGCCGCCGGTCAGGCGGAGGCCCGCACCTTCGCTGCGGCCTGCTCGGGCATCGGTTCATACCGCGCGAAGGACCGCGTGAACGAGCCGGCGCCGTGCGCGAGGGAACGTAGGTCGATCGCGTACCGGGTCAACTCCACTTCGGGAATCTCGGCCTTTACGACGGTGCGGTCCTCGCCGACCTTGTCGGTGCCCACCACGCGGCCGCGCCGGCCGGCGAGGTCGCTCATCACCGCGCCGACGAAATCGTCGGGCACCACGACCGAGACCACGTCGACGGGTTCGAGCAGGTTCACCTTGGTCGCCGAGGCCGCCTCGCGCAGTGCCAATCCACCTGCCATCTGGAACGCGAAGTCGGATGAGTCGACGCTGTGCGCCTTGCCGTCGAACAGCGTCACCCGGATGTCGACCACCGGATAGCCGGCGCCCGCCCCATTGAGTAGGCCCTTCTCCATCTGCGCGCGCACGCCCTTCTCGACGCTCGGAATGAACTGGCGCGGAACGGATCCGCCGACGACCTTGTCGACGAATTCGAAACCTGAGCCTTCCGGCAACGGCTCCACCTCGATGTCGCACACCGCAAACTGGCCATGGCCACCGGATTGCTTGACATGCCGCCCATGCCCTTTGGCCTTGCCGCCGAGAGTTTCTCGCAGTGGCACCCGTAGCTCGACGGCGTCGACGGCGACGCCGTACCTGCGGGACAGGGCGTCGAGCACGACGCCGGAGTGCGCCTCGCCCATGGTCCACAACACGATCTGATGTGTTTCGGGATTCTGCTCGATGCGCAGCGTCGGATCCTCGGCCGCCAACCGCTGCAAGCCCGACCGCGAGCTTGTCCTCGTCGGTCTTGGCGTGCGGCTGCACGGCCATCGGCAGCAGCGGTTCGGGCATGGTCCACGGCTTGAGCACCATGGGGTCGGACTTCGCCGAGAGCGTGTCGCCGGTCTCGGCGCGAGACAGCCGCCCGATGGCACAGATGTCACCGGCCACCACTGACGGCGCCGGCCGCTGTTGCTTGCCGAGCGGGAACGACAGGGTGCCGATGCGCTCGTCCTCGTCATGGTCGGCGTGGCCGGCCGTCCAACGAGGGTCGGCGTGGCCGGTCCGGCCGACGGAGCCGTTGGCGCCGTAGAACGACGAGAAGTGGCCGGACACATGCACCGTCGCGTCGGGGGAGATGGTTCCGGAGAACACCCGCACCAGACTGACCCGGCCCACGTACGGGTCCGAGGTGGTTTTGACGACCTCGGCGAGAAGCGGTCCGCCCGGATCACACGGCAGGCTGTTGCGGGACTTGCCCTGCGGGGTGAACACCTCGGGAAGCTGGTGCTCGGGAGGGGACGGGAATCCGCTGGTGATGACCTCCAGCAGTTCGAGGGTGCCGACGCCGGTGGTGCTGCACACGGGGATCACCGGGAAGAACGACCCGCGCGCGACGGCCTTCTCCAGATCCTCGATCAACACCGACTGGTCGATCTCCTCGCCGCCGAGGTAGCGCTCCATCAGTGTCTCGTCCTCGGACTCCTCGATGATTCCCTCGATCAGGGTGCCGCGCATCTCGGTGAGCGCATCGCCGTAGGACGCGGCGGGTTCATGGGAGGCGGTGCGCTTGCCGTCGGCGTACTCGAAGTGGGTCTGCGAGAGCAGACCGATGAGGCCGGTGCACGGTGAGTCGGCGGGCAGGTACAGCGGCAGCACCTTGTCGCCGAACGCCTGTTGCGCGGCGTCGAGCGCGTTGTCGTAGTTCGCGCGGGCGTGGTCGAGTTTCGTGACGAGGACCGCGCGGGGCATGCCGACCTGACTGCATTCCAGCCACAGCGACTTGGTCGGCTGGTCGATCTCCTCGTTGGCCGCGATGACGAAGAGCGCGCAGTCGGCCGCGCGTAGACCGGCCCGGAGTTCCCCGACGAAGTCGGCGTAACCCGGCGTATCGATCAGGTTGACCTTGACCCCGTCGTGGGCAAGAGATGCCAGCGCGAGACCGACCGAGCGCTGCTGCGAGATCTCCGCCTCGTCGCAATCGCAGACGGTGTTCCCGTCGACGACCGATCCCGGTCTGTTGAGTACTCCGGCGGCGACCAGAAGCGCCTCGACAAGTGTTGTCTTGCCGCCACCCGATGGGCCCACCAGCACCACATTGCGGATGGCGGCCGGACTGTCCGCGGTGGGGGCGGCTCCGGCCTGGGAAGTTGTCGTCTTGTCGGCCATGGCATTCCCTCCCGGGAAGCGACGGTGCCTCCCATCGGATCTGTTAACCCACAATTCTCCGAACCGGCACCGAGCACAAGGGATTCAGGGCCATTCGCATTCACGCCTGCCACGACGCCCACCGCCCGACGGTGACGGTCACAACGGGTCCGTCCAGTGCAAGTCGTTGGTACTGAACGTATTTGCGGCGCAGCAGTGCATAGCCCGTGGCCATCTCGTCGCCGCTGTGGTGGATCTCGGCCACGCCGTCGGCCCGCACCCACCACAGCTTTGTCCAGTCTTCGTCATAGTGGTCGACGAGCATGCTCACCCGCGGGTTGGCCTCGATGTTGGTCAGCCGCTGCAGCCGTCGAGTGGTCTTACGTTTGGCGTCGACAGCGGTGTACACGACAGGCTGTTCGCCGTCGTTGTGCACCGCGAACACCACGGGCACCAGATGTGGTGCGCCATCAGGTCCGACCGTGGCGAGCATCGCGACGGGCGATTGTGCGAATAGGGCCGCGGGGTCAATTTCGGCCATGGGACCCAGACTATTCCGATTGCTCGGTACACGACTGCGTGGTGGGAAGTACCTCGGCACAGGTTGCGCCCGCGGTGGCACGCGCGAGGAGCGTGTAAAGCTCGTGCTGCTCGGCCTCACTGAGCGACCACGACGTCGCCGTCGGCCATCACGTAGTCCTTGCCCTCGAGCCGGACCTTGCCCTTGGCCTTGGCGGCCTGCATGCGAGCCGGCCGCGACCAGGTCGTCGTAAGAGACGATCTCGGCCTTGATGAAGCCCTTCTGGAAGTCGGTGTGGATCACGCCGGCGGCCTCGGGAGCGGTGGCGCCCTTGCGGGATCGTCCAGGCCCGGGACTCCTTCGGGCCGGCGGTCAGGTAGGTCTGCAGGCCGAGGGTGTCGAAGCCGACCCGGGCCAGGACGTCCAGGCCGGGCTCGTCGATGTCCATCTCGGCCAGGAACTCCCGGGCCTCGTCGGGCTCCATCTCGACCAGCTCGGACTCGATCTTGGCGTCCAGGAAGATCGCCTCGGCCGGGGCGACGAGGGCGCGCATCCGCGCCTTCAGCTCCTCGTCGGCCAGCTCGTCGGAGTCGCAGTTGAAGACGTAGATGAACGGCTTGGCGGTCAGCAGGAACAGCTCGCGCAGCGGCCCGCGGTCCAGCCCGGCGGCGAAGATCGTCGCGGCCGGAGTCCAGCACCTCGTGCGCCTCGCTGCACGCGCGGCGAGCGCCGGCAGCTTGTCCTTGTTGATCCGGGCTTCCTTCTCCAGCCGCGGCAGCGCCCGCTCGATGGTCTGCAGGTCGGCCAGGATCAGCTCGGTGGAGATGGTCTCGATGTCGCTGGCCGGGTTGACCGCGCCGTCGACGTGGGTGACGTCGGGGTCGCGTGAACACCCGGGTCACCTGGCAGATCGCGTCGGCCTCGCGGATGTGGGACAGGAACGCGTTGCCCATCCCCTCGCCCTGGCTGGCGCCGCGGACGATGCCGGCGATGTCGACGAAGCTGACCGTGGCCGGCACGACCGCGCTCGGAGTGGAACAGCTCGGCCAGCACGGCCAGCCGCGGATCGGGCACGCCGACCACGCCGACGTTGGGCTCGATGGTGGCGAACGGGTAGTTGGCCGCCAGCACGTCGTTGCGGGTCAGGGCGTTGAACAGGGTCGACTTGCCCGCGTTGGGCAGCCCGACGATGCCGATGGTGAGAGCCACGAGGGACCAGCCTAGGCGCCAGCCCTAGAGTTCGGCACATGATCACTGCTGTGCACACCCTGGTGTACGCCGAGGACCCCGACGCGGCCCGGGCATTCTTCCGCGATGTGCTCGGGTGGCCGGGGACCGACACGGGCGGTGGCTGGCTGATCTTCGGCTCCGGACCCAGCGAGCTGGCGGTGCACCCCAGGTCCTGGGCGTACGAGGGTCACCCGGGCTCGACCGACCAGCGCTTCGACGTGTCGCTGATGTGTGACGACCTGACGCAGACGATGACGGAGCTCGCCGCCAAGGGGGCCGAGTTCGAAGGCGAGATCGAGGACCAGGGCTGGGGCACCGCGACGCAGCTGAGGATCCCCGGCGCCGGCACGATGACCCTGTACCAGCCGCGCTACGACCCGCCGGCCCTGCAGCCGTCGGGTCAGTAGCCGCCCTCGGGCGGGACCATCTCCCCGCGTACGCCGAGCAGCCGGATCGGCCGGCGCGCTCGAAGACGGCGCAGCACGTCCAGTGCCGTCCGCCGAGATCGACCGCGACGTCGGTACGTCGGTTCGGGCAGCTTGCGGATGCGGGTGTAGTGTGAAGAACGGCGCGAACCGCACCTTGACCGCGACCCGGGCGACGGCGCTGTTCGGCCCCGAGCGTCGACGTCCTCGCTGCCCGGCCCAGTCGACGGCGGCCTGGCCTCCATCGCCGGCCAGTCGACCAGGTCTGCGTTGGTAGGTCATCTCCCGACTGCGGGAGCGCGCCACCCACGGCGTGGCCGTCGCCTGCGTCTGCAGCGTGCCCGCGGAGCGCCAGATGCGCAGATCAGGGACCCATCGCTCGGACCGAACCGGCGGCCAGCGGCATCGCGATCGGCCGCGGCCAGCTCGGTCACCGTCTCGATGCCCAGCCTCCGCGAGCTTGCGACGGGTCCTGCCGCCGACGCCGTGCAGGGCGTCCGTCGGCTTGTCGCCCATCGACCGCGAACCAGTTCTGCGCGGTCAGCCGGACAGACGCCGCCCGGCTTGCCGAAGTCGGTGGCCGATCTTGGCCCGCAGCCGCGTTGTCGCCGATGCCGACCGCAGCAGCGCAGCCCGGTCGCCGCCCGCACCCGGCCTGGATCTCCGCGGGCGACGCGACTCCGGGGTCGTCGGTCGTCCAGCGCCGACGAAGGCCTCGTCCCAGCCCAGCACCTCGACCGGGACGGGCAGCGATCGCAGCGTGGCCATCACGCCGCTCGGACGCCGCGTCGTAGGCCGGCGATGTCGGCGGCAGGAAGACCGCGTCCGGGACAGCGTTCTGACCGCGGTGCGCATCGGCATCCCGGACCGCACGCCGAACGCCCGCGCCTCGTAGGACGCGGTCGCGACGACCGGCCCGCTCGGCTCGGGTCGCCCCGGCCGCCGACGACCACCGGGGCGCCCCGCAAGCTCGGGTCGGCGCAGGATCTCGACCGCGGCGAGGAACTGGTCGAGGTCGACGTGCAGCACCCACTGCGCCTTGAGCCTGTCGCACGAGCGGACCTGTCATCGCATGGTACGCTCGAACGCCCAGAACGCCCCCACGGCCCGGCTCAGGGCCAGCGGGTCCTCGGTCCCGGCCAGCTCGCGGGCCGAGTGCATGGACAGCAGCGGCATGCCCGACGTCGACGGTGCGGATGCCCAGCCGGGTCGCGGTCAGCGGGCCGATGGTCGAGCCGCAGGGCATGGCGTTGTTGGACACGAACTCCTGGGTCGGCACGCCGGCCGCGCGGCAGGCCCGGCGCCACAGCGCCGCCCCCGACCGCGTCGGTGGCGTAGCGCTGGTTGGCGTTGATCTTGAGCAGCGGGCCGCCGTTGAGCAGCGGCTGGTTGGCCGGGTCGTGCCGCGCCGGCGTAGTTCGGGTGGACGGCGTGGCCGGCGTCGGCGGACAGGCAGACCGAGCCGGGCCAGGGCCCGGTGCTGCTCGTCGGGGCCGGCGCCGAGGCCGGCCGCAGATCCGGCTCGAGCACGTCGGCCAGCATCGGGCCGGACGCGCCGGATCGCGGACCCGCTGCCGACCTCCTCGTGGTCGAAGGCGGCCAGCACGCTCGATCGTGCTCGCTCTCCGCCGGCGCTCGATCAGCGCGGTCAGGCCGGCGTGCACGCTGCTCAGGTTGTCCAGCCGGCCGGAGGCGAAGAACTCCCCGTGCGGCCCGAAGACCGCCGGGGCGGCGGTGTCGTAGGCCACCAGGTCGTAGCCGTCGATGTCGTCGGCCGCGCGCAGCCGACGAGCCCGGCCAGGTGGTCCAGGATCCGCAGGCCCGCGGCGGCCGACGCTCCACACCGGCGCGGTGTGCTGCTGCTTGTCGAGCTTCAGGCCCTCGTCGTTGACGCCGCGGTCGAGGTGGATGGCCAGCTGCGGGATGCGCATGATCGCCCCGGTGCGGACCAGCCGCGGCTCGCCGTCGGCGAGCACCAGCCGGCCGGCCAGCCCCAGCTCGCGGTCCAGCCAGGAGTTGAGCAGCGGCCCGCCGTAGACCTCGACGCCGAGCTGCTGCCAGCCGACGCCGCCGACGTCGGGTCGCGGCTTGAGCTTGAACGCCGGGCGAGTCGGTGTGCGCGCCGACGATCCGGAACGGCGTCGTCGGGTCCGGCGTCCGTCCGGCACCCGCCAGGCGAGCAGCGCGCCGTCGCGGACCAGGAAGTGACCGCCCGGGCGCGGCGTCCCAGGCGTCGCGCCTCGTCCTGCTCGGCGAAGCCGGCGGCGTCCAGCCGGCGCGCGCCCTCGGCGGCGGCGTGGAACGACGACGGCGAGGCGGTCGACGAAGGCGGCCAGGTCGCGCGACGTGCGTCGAGGGCGGCCGTCATGGGCTCACGGTAGTCCGGGCGATCCACGGCGGATCGGCGCCCGTCTCGCTGGACACGCACGGCGCGACGCTCCCGGGAATTGTCAGTCGGCCCCGGCAAGATCGAGCGCATGGACGGTTCACGGTCGTCGCGCTGGTCTGCGGGCTGGTGCTCGGCCTGGCTGCTGCGGCGCTGGTGGCTCGGCGCTGGCCGCTCGGCGCTCGCCGCGGCGACGCCGCGGATGCCGAGGCCCACCGGCTCGCGCCGCACGGCCGGCCCGCAGCGAGGTCGCCCAGGCCCGCGATGGAGACGGCCGCAGGCCCGCACCGAGGCCGCCCAGGCCCGACCGAGCTGGCGCGCTCGCGGCTGGCCGAGGCCGCGGCAGCCGCGCGCCGAGCGTGGCCGAGGCCCGGGCCGAGGCGGCCGCGGCCCAGGCCGAGGCGGCCGAGGTGTCGGCCGCAGGTCGCCAAGGCCGTGGCCCAGCGCGACGCCGCGGTCAGCCGGGCCGCGGAGTTGGCCGCCGACCGGGAGGCGATGCTCAACCAGTTCAAGGTGCTGTCCGACCGAGACCATCGAGCGGCAGGGCAAGGTCGCCGACGCCCAGGCCGAGGCCCGGCTCAAGGCGACCGAGCAGCTGATGGCGCCGGTCCGGGAGAGCCTGGACGCGCTTCAACTGCCGGCTGACCGAGGTGGAGAAGGAGCGGGTCGCGATGTCGCGCCGACCTGCGCAGCCAGGTCGCAGGCGGTGCAGCAGACCGGGGAGACCCTGCGCCGGGAGACCGCGCGCCCTGGTCACCGCGCTGCGCAAGCCGCAGATCCGCGGCGCCTGGGGCGAGACGCAGCTCAAGCGGGTCGCCGAGCTGGCCGGCATGATCGAGCGCTGCGACTTCGACCTGCAGCACACGACCCGCGGCCGACGACCGGCGTGATGCGGCCGGACATGCGGGTCAACCTGGCCGAGGGCAAGCACGTCTTCGTCGACGCCAAGGTCCCGCTGAGCGCGTTCCTGGAGGCGCGCCGAGACCGACGACGAGCGGACCAGCGGGCCGAGGCGCTGCAGCGGTACGCCCAGCACGTCCGGACCCACGTCGACCAGCTGTCGCGCCAAGCAGTACTGGAAGGCCGCGCGAGCACGCCCGAGTTCGTGGTGCTGTTCCTGCCCAGCGAGGCGTTCTTCGCCGCCGCGCTCGACCAGATCCCCGACCTGTACGACTACGCGGCCGCGCCGCGACGTCGTGCTGGCCACCCCGACCACGCTGATCGGCATGCTGCGCGCGGTGGCGTACGGCTGGAAGCAGGCGGCGCTGGCCGAGAGCGCGGCCGAGGTGTTCCGGCTGGGCCGCGACCTGCACGACCGGCTCGGCCTGATGGGCAACCGGCTGGACAAGCTCGGCCGGGCGCTGCGGACCTCGGTCAACGCCTACAACGAGACCATCGCCACCGTCGAGGGCACGCGTCCTGGTCCGGGCCCGCCAGTTCCGCGACCTCAAGGTCAGCGAGCAGGAGCTGACCGCGCTCGACCCCGGTCGACGACCCGGTACGCCAGATCCAGGCCCCGGAGCTGGTCGAGGACGCGGCCCAGGTCGAGCCGATGGTCGGCCGGGGGGAGCGGCCGCGGGCGCCGCCGGAGGCCGACGAGCTGGTCCGCCCCGAGCCCGACCTGTTCGAGCTGGTGGAACGACG
>CAVRFN010000031.1:0-84699 GCA_963720345.1 uncultured Actinomycetota bacterium | reverse complement strand
GCTTGGCGACCAGTGCGGTCTGCCGCTGCGGGAGAATGAGGACACCGGTGACGAATTCGAGAGTCGTCGTGGCCGCGGCGAGGTATCCGAACATCACCAACGGCTCGTGAAACGTGGTGTCGACGTCGTAAATACCCGTCCCACCCCACGTGCACGGCGGGATCGGCACCCACGACGTGGTCGTACGCGAGCAGGTGGTCGTAGCCAAGGGCTTCGACTCCCTGCCCGTAGGCGCGCACCGCGCCGACGTCGCCGCCGAGCTCGGTCTGGGAAAAACCACTCCGACACGCATCAATGACCTTTCGACGTCAACGCCCCGCGAGCAAATAGGGCAGCGGCGCCGACCAGACCGGCGTCGCCGCCGAGTTCGGCGGGCAACACCCGCAGATCGCGGATGAAGTCCAGCCGGGCGTAGCGGCTCCAACGCCTCGCGCAGCGGGTCGAACAGCAGTTCCCCGGCCTTGGCCACGCCGCCGCCGATCACCACCAGATCCAGATCGCAGACCGCGCCGACCGACGCGATCATCGCGGCCACCGCCGTGCCCCCGCGTCAGAAGGCCCGCAGCGCCACCGGGTTGCCCGCAGCCGCGGCATCGGCCAGTTCCTTGGCGTCGGCCTCGGCCGGCGCGTCCCACCGTGTCCCGCGCCCACTGCGCCATCCGCGGACCGGCGGCGACCGTCTCCACGCAGCCGTGGCCGCCGCACGAGCACAGCGCGCCGTCCGGGTCGACGACGACGTGGCCGACGTGGCCGGCGTTGCCGGTGCGGCCGTCGTAGGGCGCGCCGTCGAGCACCAGCCCGCCGCCGACCCCGGTGGACACCACCATGCCGAGCAGGAACTCGGCACCACGGCCTGCGCCGCGCCAACGCTCACCCAGCGCCATGCACAGCCCGTCACCGCCGAGCCGCACCGGGCACGCCGGCGATCGCCGACACCCGCTCGACGATCGGAAAGCGTTGCCACGCAGTGATATTGATCGGGCTGACGGTGCCCGTCGGCAGGTCGATCGGGCCGGCCGACGCGATGCCGACGCCGCGCACCGCACCGCCGGCCGCCGCCAGCGCCTCGGCGACCAGTGTGTCGACCACCGCCCACACCGCTTCGGCGTCACCGTCGGGAGTGGGCAGCTTGGCCTGGTGGACCAGCGTGCCGTCGTCGTCGACGAGGCCTGCGGCGATCTTGGTGCCGCCGATGTCGAGTGCGAGGGTGGGTTCAGCCATCAGTGCCTGTGGGTGTTGTCGGGCTGGCGCGGATCGCCGGGATGCTCGTAGCCGGGCGCGAGTTCGACGAGCGCGGCGCACCGGGCGTCCAGCCACAGCCGGAACGCGCGGCGCCGGGCCGCGGCGCGCAAGTGTTCGGCGCACGCTGGGCCGGGCGGTCTCGCGCGAAGCCGCGAGCGGCGAAGCGCAGCGGGTTGCGCGCGTGTAGGCGGCGACCGTCGTCGTCGGTCACGTCGACGCCGGCCGTCACGCCCACGAACAACGCCCGCGCCAACGGATCGGCCAGCACCGACGCGGCCACGCTGCCGATCTCCAGCCGCGCCGCCGTGTCCGGCAGCAGCTCGTCCTCGGTAGGCGCGCCGTCAGCGGTCAGCCCCCGCGCGGCCGCCTCGGCGGCCACCACCCGCTCGGCCACCAGCAGCTGGGTCAGCCAGCGCCGCAGCTGCCGACCCTCGCTGGTGCCGGGACGCGGCAGCGACGACGCGAGCCGCGTCGCCCGCAGCCGCGCTTCGCGTGCGTCGACCTCGTCGACCGACACCGGCACGCCGCCGACCATGGCCGCGACGCTCATCGCACCGTCACCTTCACCGCGGGCGAGTAGAGCAGCTGCCCGCGCACGCCGACCCGGATCAGCGCCCACCATTCACCGGGCTCCACCCATACCGGCGGCGCGACGTCGAAGCCGAGTTCGGCCGTGCCGCGGGCGGGCAGTTCGGCGCCGACCGCGGCGGGCCCCATCCACTCCCAGGTCCCCCACGGGCTGATCAGGTGCGCCTCGACGGCGAGGTCCGCACGGGCGTCGGTGCCGACGCGTGACGGCCAGCCGGGCGCGTCTCGCCGGCCTTGACGTCGACGGGCTCCGGCTCGGCTGACCAACCGCAGCAGACTGTCGTCGGTCGGCGCGCCGACCGATACGACGCACACGTCCTCGACCACCTGGCGCCACGCCGGCGGCATCGACGACGTGGCTGCCGGTCAGCGCGAGTTCCGCGCGCACCGGATACAGCCCCGGCGACACGGCTGCCGGCGCGCGTCACCACCACATCGGTCTCCAGGTGCTCGCCGGGCGGCAGCACGAACGACAGCTCGGCGGGATCGGCCGTCCAGCCGTCCGGGCACAGCAGCCGCACCCTGCCGTGCAGCACCGTGTCGCTGCAGTCGCTGGCCGCGGTAAGCCGCAGCTGCACTTGCGAATTCGGTTCGGCGACGAGCGTGCTGCGGATGCAGATGCGCGACCGCGGGCAGCCCGCCCAGCGGCGCGGGCCCGCGGTTGTGCAGCCAGTACCGCGCGTAGAGCGGTTGCGCCGCCTCGGCGTCGGGCGCCAGCACCGTGTGGTCGGCCTCCAGCACCTGCGGCAGGTTCAGCCGGGTCAGCACCGTGGCGATCTCGAAGCCGTGCAGGGTCAGCCCGTCGGACGACAAGCTGCTGGACCGGGGCTGTTCGAGAAGGTCGACGCGGGCCGCCGCCGAGACCCGGCGCAGCCCCGACCGGACCGCGACATCGGTTGTGGCACCCGATGTTTCGACCAGCCGCACCGCGACGCCGTCGGCGGGGTCGACGTGCTGACCGCTGCCGCCGGCCAGCGGGTTGCCCGCCGCCTTGAGCGCGCCGAGTTGCACGGTCGCCCGCCGGCTCGATCTCCAGCAGCGATCCCCACGGCGGCAAACCACCCGCGGCGCTGGTGTTTTCGGTGACCGCCAGCAGTGGCCGGGAGAACTCTGCGCTGCGCGCCGGGATGCCGGCCTGGCGCCAGTCACCGTCGCCGGAGACCACCGCGTACTCGAAGGTGTGCGTCCAGTGCTGCAGCTGAAAATTGGACCCGTCGGGCGCGGTGCGCCGCGGCGGGTCGATCCAGGTGCCCGACGGCCAGCCGGTGCACGACCGCATCAGCGACGGTGTGCAGCGTGCCGTCGGAATCGACGGCGAATCCGGGCATCCCGCGGTTGAGCACCGCGACGGTCCGCGCCTCGAACGGCTCCAGCCCGGCGGGCGCCCCCTGCTCGACGACGATCTCGGCGTCGGCGAGATCCTCGACACCGAGTCGACCGCGCGTCGAGATCCGACCGGCGATGACGAGCACCGGCAGCGCACGCACCCGGCGCAGGTCGGCACCCGGCACCCACTCGTCGGCCAGCGGCGCGATGGCGGGCACCCACACCCTCGCCGCGCCGGTCGCGTCGAGCTGGCGCTTGAGCTCTTCGGCGTAGACCGGATCGGCTTCGGCCAAAACCGCTGCGGTGAAGGCATTCTGGTCCGGACCGCCGAGCGCGATCCGGGTGTCGGGCAGGTTGGAGTCGACGTCGAGATCGCCGTATCGCGGCTTGTCGGCGCCGCTGCAGGTGGCGGTGACGCCCGCGCGGACCAGCGCGACCATCAGGCGCGCGCGCCAGCGGAGCCGACGCCGACTCCGTCGGCGACACCACCTCGGCCACCGACACCGCGCGCACGCCGTCACCGACCCGGACCCGCACCGCCGACGACAGCCCGAACCAGCCGTAGGCCGGGTTGTCCAGCGTCCACGGATGCTGCGCGGAGTCGACGGCCGACTCCGCACCCGTCTCGTGCAGCAGCCCGAAGCCGCGGCCGATCACCGCGTCGCCGACCTCGCTGACCGGCAGCGCGCCGGGCACCGGACACGGCCAGCGCAGCCGCAGCAGTCGGTCGGCGCCGGTGAACTCGTCGACGGTGGTCCGGCAGTCGACCCGGGCCACGTCCGTGCCACAGCGTCATAGTCTGCGTGTAGCGCAACAGTTCCCCGATCCGGCCGCGGACGACCAGCCGCTCGCCCAGCGGGCCGCGGTAGGCCTGCACCTCGGCCGGCGCGGCCGACGAGCACACGACCGGCCCCTTCGGCAGCAGATGCCACGGGCCTTCGCCGGCCTCCGGATGGGCGGGGTACTCCTCGTAGACCGCCAGCTCGTTGCCCACCTTGCCGTCGGCGATCAGTTCGCGGCCCGACGCGGCCTCGACCAGCGAGCTCACCCCGCCGCCGCGCGTCGGGGTCCACCCGCAGCCGGTAGTGGTCGTTGGCGATCTCGTTCGCCGTCCAGCGGCTTCCCAGCCGTCGGCGCGCCGCTGCCGGCAGCCAGCCGGTAGGACTGCCACCCCAGCGACGGCACGTCGCGCGCCAGCCAGCTGACCGACGCGCCACCGTGTTCGACGTGCGTGGGCAGCTCGGCGCCGTCGGAGTCGAGCACCTGCACGCCGGCGCCCACGGCTCGTCGAACCGCACCGTCACGACGTCGGTGCGCTTGTGCGCCAACGCGTTCCACACCACCACCGATGCCGTCGACCGCGCTCGGACAGCAGCGCCAGCGCGTTGTCGCGGGCCGTCGTGCCGAGTTCCCACGCGTCGCGCCAGCCGGTCAGCAGGTCGAGGTAGACCTGATCGGATTCCGAGCCGGTGATGGCGTCGTGGTGTGCGCCGTAGGCGAGCTGCACCCAGGCCTTCGCCAGCGCGGCCTGCGGATACGTCGCGCCGCCGAGCAGACCCGCGAACACGGCGAACCTCTCGGCGTCGAGCACCGCGTCCTCGGCGGCCCGGTTGGCCTGCTTGGTGTC
Organism: uncultured Actinomycetota bacterium; assembly: GCA_963720345.1. Lineage (GTDB taxonomy): Bacteria > Actinomycetota > Actinomycetes > Mycobacteriales > Mycobacteriaceae > Mycobacterium. The sequence goes on along the minus strand of CAVRFN010000031.1, from coordinate 79,916 downwards.
GATGTAGGACACGTCCTTGCCGGTGTAGATCGGATTCATGTCGCGGGTCTGCGGCGAGGCCTCGACGCCGCGCGTCCGTCGAGTTCGGCACGCACCGCGGCGAAGAACTCGCTTGGGCAGCGCGCACACGAACTTCGGCCAGGTGTAGCGCGCATTCCAGTCGCGGTGGATCTCGGTGACCCACTTGTTCGGCGGCGTGTAGTCGGTGCCGACCGGCAGCAGCACGTTGCGGGTCAGCGCGACCTTCTTCAGCCCGGCGAACAACTCGTACGTCGCGGCCTCGGCCTCCTCGAGCGACGCCGCCGAATCCATCCACCACCCCGCCGCGTAGTGCGCGGGCATGTAGTGGGTCAGCAGGCCGCGCCCGGACGGGGCGATCCACTCGAACTCGCTGGTGAACTGCATGCGCTCGGGGTCGCCGTCGCCGGCCATCGGCCCCCACTGGTGATGCGGTCCGCGCGCCCACGAGCTGGACGTCAGACCGGCGTCGGCGGCCATCCCGGGGAACTGCGGGATCGTGCCCGAACACGTCGAGCTGCCACGCGGTGGCCGGGTCGGCGCCCAGCACGTCGCGCTGAAAACCCATGCCGTGCACGAAGTTCCGGATCGTCGTCTCCGGGCTCGTGAGGTTGGTGTTCGGCTCGTTGTAGGTGCCGCCCATGATCTCGACGCGGCCGTCGGCGATGAACCGGCGCAGGTCGGCGCGGTCCTCGGGGTGGGTGTCCCAGTACGGCTTGAGGTAGTCCACCTCGGCCAGCACGAACTTGTACTCCGGTTCGCGGCGGGCCATCTCGAGGTGGGCGCGCACCAGGTCGAAGCCGTTGGTCTGCCTGCACCGGCCGGGCGGGTCCTCGGCTCCACACGCTGGTGTAGGCCGCCTGGGTGTTCCACCACACCGGGTCGTAGTGGAAGTGGCTGATCATGTGCATCGTCCAGCCGGGCTCGGCGACGGTGAAAACGAACCCAGTGATGCTGTCCCCGGCGATGACCCGCGCGTCGCGCTGCTCACCGACGACGGGATCAGTCACCACCACGGGCACCTCGACGCTGCCATCGCCGGGGCCGGCAGGCGCCCGACCGGTGAGACCGTCACCCTCGATGCGCACGCTCCCGCCGCCACCGGTATAGGCGACCCGCACCAACTGCTGCGGTGCCTGCGGCGGCCCTGTGAAGAGCTCCGTCGACTCCGCGGAGATCACGTGCACGCCAGAACCCTACGGCGTCAGAGCCGCGAAATGTCGACGACCAGCGCACGGTGATCCGAGATCGGCAGCCGGGGCGCGCTGCAGCTGTCCACCCGCAGTCCGTCGTCGTCGGTCAGGATGTGGTCGAGTTGGGTCTCTGCCACGTCGGCCGGGAACGTCGGCGCTTCGCCGAGCGCTCGCAGTCCGCTCAGGCGGCGGACCCGAGACGGCGCCATGTTCAGATCACCCATCAGCACGTGCGGGCCGGGGAAGCCGCGCAGGTCGCGCATGAGTAGCCGCATTTGCCGTCGATTCCACCCGGGCACGAAGGACAGGTGGGTGTTGGCGACGGTCAGCGGGCCAACCGGGGTGTCCAGCCGCGCTATCACGGCCGCCCGCGGTTCCTCGTTGACGACCTGTACGCGATTCGGTCCTCGCAGGTACATCGGGAATTTCATCGGGATCCGCGGAAGCCGGACGACCTGCCAATCGTCGACCGGAAATCGCGACAGCAAGGCGATGCCGTAGGCGGCGGTGCCGGGCTGTTCGCTACCGGTCGCGGCCATCCACGTCGCACCGGGCGTACCCGAGATCGCGGCGACGAACCGATGGCTTTCCGCATCCATGGCGACCGCGGCGACAGCGGTCAGATCGGCCATCCCGGAGCGGGGTTGATCGAGGTCGACCTCCTGCAACGCGAGGATGTCGGGATCCAGTTGCCGGATCGCGTCGACGAGCCGGTCACGGTGAACCTGGCCGTCATGGACGCTGCGTCCATGCAGGATGTTGAAGGTAGCCATCCGCATGGGTACTCCATACCCGGAATGGTCCCCGGCCGATCAGGAGACATGTGCCCGCACGAAACGATGACCTGCGCGACGCACTCAAACGTGCGGCGTCGGCCCTGCGCGCGCAGGGCCCCGATTTCGCGCTGGCCGGCAGCTACGCGCTGTGGGTGTTCGGCGGGCCCGAACCCGTCCACGACGTGGACTTCGTCGTCGCCGAAACCGACACGGAGCAGGCGGCCGCCACACTGAAGGACGCAGGGTTCAACATCGAGCGGACGCCCGAGGACTGGCTGTTCAAGGCATGCGTCGGCGACGACTTCGTGATTGATGTGCTCCATCGGCTCAACGGTGTGCCGGTCGAGGCGGAGACGGTCCAGACTGCAGAAGAGTTCGACGTGCTCGCGGTCAGGATGCGGGTGCTCGCGCCGACACACGTGCTGACCGAGAAACTCAACGCGCTCAACGAGCACCACTGTGATTTCGCGGCGTTGGTGCCCGGAGTCCGCGCGGTCCGCGAACAACTCGACTGGGACCACCTGCGCACCGCGACGAAGGACAACGACTTCGCAGCAGCGTTCCTGTTCCTCGCCGACCGCCTCGGACTCACTGAGTGACGGCGAGTTGGGCCCAGCTCGCGCGTCAGCCGGCGAGCAGACGTGAACTCCCCCTATTTCGGCACAAAATGGGGGTTTTCACGTCTGCTCGGTGGGACCTGCTCGCGCGAATCAGGCTGGCGGCCTTCTACAATTTCGACTTGCGAGAGTCAATGAGGAGGACAGCTGTTGCGCTCCGGCCTGACCATCGGCGAGTTCGCCACGTTGACGCGGCTGAGCGTGCGGACTTTGCGTCGCTACCATGCGGCCAAACTCCTCGAGCCGGATACGGTCGACCCGTCCACGGGTTACCGCTACTACGCGCCCGAGCAGATCCCGACTGCACAGGTCATCCACCAGTTGCGGCAGCTCGACGTGCCACTGGCCGAGGTGGAGTCCATCCTCGCCGCCGACGATCCGCAGCAGCGCGCCGAGGTGATCGCGGGTCATCTGCGGCGCCTCGAGGATGAGCTGGATCGCACACGGACGGCCGTCGTGTCGCTGCGGCGGCTGCTGCGCCCCGATCCGGCCGAGATCGATGTCGAGCTGCGTTCAATGCCCGTGCGCACGGTCGCCGCGATCAAAGGGCATGTGCAGCTGGATAAATCACTCGAATGGTACGACTCCGCGATGGCGGAGTTGGATGCCGCGTTTCCGCCAGCCGAACGCACGGGACCGCCCGGCGGGCAGTACTCCAACGAGTTGTTCACCCACGGCGCCGGGGCGTTCGCCGTTTTCCGGCCGGTTCGGGCTCCTCGCCCGGCGGGCCGGATCGAGGTCATCAAGCTGCCTGCGGTCGAACTCGCTGTCACCGTTCACCCGGGTCCGCACGATGACATCGATGTCACCTATGGCCGCCTCGGCGCCTGGGTAGTCGCTCACGCGTTAGCCGTCGACGGACCCATCCACGAGACATACGTGGTCGGGCCGCGCGACACTCTCGACCCGCCGAGCTGGCGCACCGAGATCGGCTGGCCGGTATTCCGTCTCACCCCGGCAAAATGAACCCGGCTCCTAGGGATCGGGGAAATCTGCTCCGCGCGAGAGTGTTTCGTTCGCGCGAATGTCGGCCAAATTCTCCTCGATGGAGGCGATCGCAGCGTCGAATCCGCCGCTGCCGAGAACAAGCCGTCGCGGCGGCCGATCTTGGCTCATGGCCGCGATCACCGCGCGGGCGCCACGTCGAGGATCGCCGGGCTGGCTACCGTTCTGGTCGATCATCGCGGCGCGAACCTGCTCCAACATGGGCGTGTACTCGGGGATGCTTTCCTTGATCGGTTCGTCGGCGAAGCCGGCATAGGCCTGCGTTCGGAACGCTCCGGGCTCGACCGCCATGACGCGGATCCCCTGCGCTGCAACCTCTTCGCGAAGCACCTCGGTGACGGCCTCGACGGCGAACTTTGCCGCACTGTAGAAACCGAATCCGGTCACTCCACGAAGCCCCGCCACCGAGGACATGTTGATGATCCACCCGCTGCCTCGGGCGCGCATGCCCGGCAGGACCGCACGGATGACCGAAAGCAAGCCGAAGAAGTTCAACTCGAACATCGCATGCACATCGGCCTCGTCCATACCCTCAATCGATCCGTACCAGCCGCGGCCGGCGTTGTTGACGAGCACATCGATGCCTCCGAAGTGCTCCTCGGCCGCATCGATCGCCTCACGCACCTGCGCGGCATCGGTGACGTCGAGCGGTACGACGAACACGCGGTCGCCGTATTTCTCAGCCCACAAACGCAATTCATCGGGACGGCGTGCGGTGAGCACGACTCGGTCCCCGATCTCGAGGGCGGCTTCGGCGAAGGCCATGCCGAACCCACCCGGGGTACCGCCGGTGATGAACCATGTCTTCGCCATGACTCAGGGCTCGATCACGAGTCGGCTGATCAACGCGCCATCCATCGTGAACCGGAAGTACAAGTCGGCGATCCCGCCCGGGAAATCCCCCTCCAGGTGCTGCACGACGTCGACGTGCGCCGCGTCCAGCGTTGTTGCGCCAACGAACTCGGTGGTGAAGGTGAAACCTGAGGCCGCATTGAGCAGCCAATCTCTGATGTTGTCGCGGCCGCGGTAAGATTTGGCCCTCGTCGGTCACGATCGCGTCGTCGGTGAACGCCGTGACCGCCGTGGCCACGTCCCTCTCCCTGTGCGCAGTCAGGTAGGTCGTGATCGTCGCGGGCAACTCATCCCAGGATGTCGCCGTCTCTTTCTTGCCTACTGTCATGCCTCAACGGTGGGCCCTCCCGCAGGGAGAGAGTCAAGCCCTGCGGCGCGGCGCAACCGATCGCCAACCACCTGGACGGCCTGCACCACCTCAGGCGGTTCGAGGATCTCGAAGTCGTGACCGATCGTGGCGAAGTAGAAGACCATCCGTTCGGGGTCGTCGGCGCCTGCGGTGACGACGCAGGCATCGGGACCGTCGGGTTCGATGGTCACCGATGCCGGTGAAAAATGTTGCGCTACGGCTTCTTCGGATGCGTGATAGCGGACCCGTGCCACATAACGGTATGGCGAGCTGCTGATCGACTTTTGGACGTATGCCGCCGCGTCCGGTGCGTCACGGGCGACGAACGTGCTGCCGAGCGCCCGAACGTCGGCCATCCGGTCCAGACGCAGGCTGCGCCAGTCCTGCTTGTCGCGGTCGTAGGCCAGCAGGTACCAGCGCCTGCCGGTCGTCACCAACTGATAGGGCTCCAAGCGTCGCTGTGTGGCGTTGCCGCGGATATCGACGTAGCCCATGCTCACGTGCTCGCGGTCGCGGCAGGCGCGCGCCAGGGTCATCAGGACGTCGGGTTCGACGGCTTCATCCGACGACGGCGAGGTCAGCGTCACGGTGGCGTCGTGCACCGCCGCCACCTGGGCCCGCAGCCGCGACGGCATCACCTGATCGAGCTTGCTCAGCGCGCGAAGCGCGGACTCACCGACACCGGCCACCGTGCCCCCCGCCGCGAGCCGAAGACATACGGCCATCGCGACGGCCTCGTCGGGATCGAGCAGCAATGGAGGCAGGGCCGCGCCGGCGCCCAGCTGATACCCACCGCCGTGGCCCTTGCTGGCGTGCACGGGATAGCCGAGGTCACGCAGCCTGTCCACGTCGCGGCGGACGCTGCGGGTCGTCACGTCAAGCCTCTCGGCCAACTCGTCGCCGGTCCATACCCGCCGCGACTGCAGCAGGCCGAGCAGCTGCAGCACCCTGCTGGTCGTTTCCGCCATAGTTTCGACTCTGCCGTAGTTATAGGACCGAAACTGTCCTATATGCGATCCAGGGTAGTCATATGAACATGACGACGACGACCTTCAACAGCCAGCTGGTCGAACAGCTCGACTTCCACTGGACACACGCCCTGCGGCCGCGGTTCGACGGTCTGACCGACGACGAGTACTTCTGGCAGCCGGTGCCGGACTGCTGGACCGTCCACCCCGACGGCGGCGTCGACTTCGCGTATCCCCCGCCCGAGCCGGCGCCGTTCACGACGATCGCGTGGCGGCTCGCGCACGTGATCATCGGCGTCTTCGCGATGCGCAACCACAGCCACTTCGGTGCGCCGGAGGCGAGTTACGAGACCTGGCCTTACGCCACGGACGCGACGACGGCGCTGCGTCAGCTCGACGAGCAGTACCGAAAATGGATCGACGGCGTGCGCGGGTTGTCCGAAGATGACCTGTGGCGGCCGTGCGGACCCGCCGAAGGACCGTACGCCGACTATCCGATGGCCGCGCTTGTTCTGCACATCAACCGGGAGGTCATTCACCACGGCGCCGAAATCGCTTGTATCCGAGATCTTTACGTCCACACCGCCACGAAGGGAAAGTAGCGATGCCAGGAATGCCCCCACCCGCAGCCGACGAGCGACAGACATTGATCGAGTTCCTGCGGTTCAACCAGGACGCGTTCTTCGCGGTGGCCTACGGCCTGTCCGATGACCAGGCGCGATCGACGCCGTCGGTCAGCTCGCTGTCGATCGGCGGACTGATCAAGCACGCCGCCAATGTCCAGAAGGGCTGGGTAGACCGGACCTCCGCGGCGCCCGATATGCCGCCGCGCGACGAACGCCCGATGGAAGAGATCATGGCGGAGTATGCCGACCAGTACGTGATGCGCGACGACGAAACTCTTGCCGACCTGCTCAACGAGCTGGCCAAGCAAAATGCCGAGACGCTGCGCGTCTTCGCCGAAGCCGACCTCGACACACCGGTCCCCGTGCCGCATGACGTGCCGTGGTTTCCCCAGGACATCGACAACTGGTCGGTGCGCTGGGTGGCCATGCATCTCATCGAGGAGCTGGCACGCCACGCCGGCCACGCCGACATCATTCGCGAAACCACCGACAGCGCAACGATGTACGAGCTGATGGCTGCCAACGAGGGATGGCCTGAGACCGACTTCATCAAGCGGTGGAGGCCGCGGCAGGACGCAGCGACCTAGTCTCGAGGTATGCAAACACGCAGCGGGACGGCGGTCTGCGGGGAACTCGAGCTCTACTACGAGGATCTCGGCGACCGTGCAGCTCCGCCTGTCCTGCTGATCATGGGTGTCGGCGCCCAGCTGCCGATGTGGCCGGACGGCTTCTGTGAGCAGCTCGTCCGGCGGGGCCATCGGGTGATCCGGTACGACCACCGCGACATCGGGCTCTCGACGAAGATGGCCGGCCACCGCGCGGAAGGCTCGGTGTATCGGCGGGTGGCCCGCTATGCGGTCGGCCGGACCAGCCCGGTCCCGTACACGCTCGTCGATATGGCCGACGACGCGGCGGCCCTGCTGGACTATCTGCAGATCGACAGCGCACATGTGGTCGGGGCATCGATGGGCGGGATGATCGCGCAGGTGCTCGCGGGCAATCATCCTTCGCGTGTGCGGTCACTCGGCGTCATCATGTCGAGTTCGGGCAAGGCCTTCTCGGCGCTACCGCGGTGGCGGGTGATCAGGCTGGCGCTCGGCGGGCCGGCCAAGGACGCGCCGTGGGAAGAACGGTTGGCGTCGGAAGTACGCAACATCTCGATCATCAACGGACCCAATTTCCTTCCGCCCGTTGAGCAATTGCGCCGACGCGTCGAGGACCTGCGCGCCCGCAGTGACTACCCGCAGGGCATGCTGCGCCAGTTCGACGCGATCCTGGGCACCGGCAGCCTGATTCGCTACACCCGCAGCATCGTTGCGCCGACGGTCGTCATCCACGGCTCCGAGGATCCGATGGTCCGGCCACGCAATGGACGTAACCTGGCCCGCATCATCGAGGGCGCACGTTATGTCGTCGTCGATGGCATGGGACACGATCTGCCCGAACCGGTTTGGCGTCCCGTCGTCGAGGCGCTGATGGAGAACTTCGCGGCCGCGGGGCCGGAAGTGTGAGCGTCACAAGAGCGTGGAATCCCAGAATGCATCGTTATCGCGACCAATCCTCCGGTCCGCCTCTTCACGGAGCGCAATAGCTCGCTTGTGGATGTAGTGCTCGGTGGAGCGTGGCATCTGCCCCGGTCCATACTGGCCGCGCCGGATCCTGCGGACCCGGCCGCGGCGCATTTCCCAGCGCAGCGCATCAGACAACGTCTTTGACGCGCGGCCCGCGATGACGAATCCCTGGTACTCGAGCAGTTCGATTATCTCGAAGACGGTTGCCGGGCCGTGGACAGCGAGGTTAGTCGTAACCACGTAGCGGAGTTCAATGCCCTGCAGCACTTTCCGCTGGCGGGCGTTCAGAACATTCATGACACGACGGTGGCATTCGATTCCGACATCTGCGACGCGTTGAGCAGCAGCGCAGTGCCATCTGTGGATAGATGCCTTATTGGGGGCCGGCGCCCCTCCCGGCTTCTCGCCCTCCCGCCCTCCCGGCTTCTCGGCCTCCCGGCCCAATATGCCTTCGTGCCAACCTCGTAGCGACTTTGTCGCTCAACTACTACCGCCACTACTAACGTCACCGACTTTGTCGCGCGGAGGTTGGCACGAGGCATTTATGTCCTGAGACGGACGCCCCGAACCAGTCCTCCTATCGCAGGCCGTCCGCACCGCGTGCTCGACCCACCGCGTCGGCCACGCGGCCAAGTGGTTCACTCCAGCTCGGCGAGGGCCTTGCGAGCGGCCTCCAGTTCGGCTTCCAGGGCAGCGACTTTGGCGGCCTGCTGGGAGCGCGCCTCCTCGATCAACTCGTCGATCGGGGCCGAGAGGTCCTCGTGCAGTTCTTTTGCCGCGCGGGAGACGGCGGCGGCCGCGACGGCAAGATTTCGTGCTCGATATGTGGTGCCCTGCTTCAGTTCGGCCCGCCATTCACCGTCGGCGGTACCGGTGACCGTGAGGGTCAGCTCGAGCGTCTTGGCTTTCTTGCCCGCCGGCTTCTTCGCCGGAGCCCTCTTGGGCTTCTCTTCGACCGGGTCTTCGGCGACGGGCGGAACCACCGCATCCGGCGTGTCGGAATAGATGGACTGCGCTTCGGGTGCCAGAGTATCTAGGGACATGACTTCATTAGAACACATGTTCGATAGACGAAGTCAACAGCTACGCCACGGGATCGCGAAAATTGCACTCACGGTTGTGATTTCGCGAATGCGACAGCCCCACGTGCACTATCGAGCCCGCTCAGCGCAGGACCGTCTGCACCGCATACTCGACCACCGCGTCGAGATCGCTTCCGAGGTTGCCTGCCAGCCACTGCTGCGCCAACTCGGCCATCGCGCCCGTATAAAGCGCGGCACCGACCTGCGCCGCAACGGGATCCGAACCGGGATTCAGCCGCCAGCCTTCGGTCAGCACGCCCTCGCGAAGCAGATCCTGGGTAGCCGTGCGACGCGCCGCGAGCACCGGATTGGCGCGCGCGTCGGTGAACAGAATCCGGCCGCGGCGCGGATCAGCCGAACTGAACCCGAGCACCGCGGCGATGCCGGCCCGCGTCCGATCCCGAAGTGAATCGCCCGACGCGGTGATCGCCGCCTCCACCTGAACCCCGAGCTGCGCGTTGACTTGGTCGTAGACCGCTCCGAGCAGATCGTCGGTATCGGCGAAGCTCTCGTAGAAGTAGCGGGTGTTCAGCCCACACTCGCGGCACACCGACCGCACAGCCACTGCGGCCTCACCACCGTCACCGAACAGGCGGAACGCGGCCTCGATCAGCTGCGCACGCCGCTCGGCGCGGCGGTCGGTCAGCGGCACACCGGCCCATCGGGTCGGACTGGACATCACCACAGAGTAAGCCGAAGCCGTCAACTCTGGTCACATCCGTAGCCAAATAGTATTCTGGCTACAGCTGTGACCAGACTCCAGGAGGGAGCCGCCGTGTACCTGCCGCACCAGATGGTCGGACAATTCGTGAACCAGCGTTTCGACGAGGGCGTGCGCAAGCACTTCTTCAAGGGCATGGAGTTCGCCGCGCCCGTCGCCGATCCCGGCTGGTTCGGACCTGGCAGCGCCGTCTGGCATGTGCACTCACACATGCCTGCGCTGATCTTCGGCCTGCAATGCGCGGCGTACCTCGAGCGGTTGGACCCGTCGATCTACTGGATGGGCATGCATCATTCGCGGCTGGTCAAACGCGACAAGGACGGCACGGCCGTCCCCGAGATCGACCCCAGAGGCGCCTCGGTGCGGCTCGGTCATTCCGTCGCGTTCTTCATCGGGACCGCGTACGGCTCGACCGAGACCGCCGAGCGGCTCGCAAAATCGGTGCGCTCGATGCACCACACCATCAAAGGGGTCCGGCCCGACGGCGCCGCCTATGACGCCGACGATCCCGAGTGGCTGCGCTGGAACTACGCGACGGTCGTCTGGGGCTTGGCCACCGCGCACGAGCTGTATCACCCGAACCCGCTGCGCGGGAAGAAGATCGACGACTACTACGGCGAGTTCGTACGCGTCGGGCATGCGCTCGGCGGAACCGACCTGCCCACCACCAAGGCCGACACCCTCGACTGCCTGCAGTCGTATCTGCCCCGCCTGGCCGTCACGCACGGCATGGCGATGTCCACCGGCGCTAACCTTCCGATGCCGCACAGCGCCGTCGACTGGGCCATCCGCGACACGATGCCGAAGTGGGCCAAGGAACTGATCTCGCATCGCGACCCCAACATCGTCGAGCGCACGGCCAGGCGGGCCGCGGTGTGGAGCATCATCAACGGCGTGCACGTCGCGGCGGGCACAGCACCGGAGTTCCGGCAGGCCCAGGCCAGGGTCAAGTCGGGAACCACTGTGCCTCATACGCTGCCGACGTACGTGCTGGGTGACGACCCGATCCGCAGCCGCGACGAGGTCGAGAGCGCCTTCGTCTGACACTCACCGCAGTGTTGGCCGGCAGGCCGGAGTCACATCCCGCCACTCTTACGATGCTGCGGTGGAACGGGATGCCGCGGCGATTCACCGGGTACGGCCACAGGACGCTGAGGCTCCCGTGCCGGTTCGCCAGTCGGTACGCGCGGGCCCACCTGTCCGGGCGCGCCGGGATCGGTCTTCGGCCGCATGGCGCGCATCTGCTGAGTCTGGGCCTGCACCGCGGCGCTCGCGTTGGCGTCCGTCGCCATCCCCAACGCGAGGCCGCCGAAGATGCTGCCCGCGGCGACGGTCGTCACCACTAAGCGAGCGACGAGATTGCGGAATTCCTTGATCATCATTTCAATTCTCCTGTCTCAGTTCGTTTTTAATCCTTGGTAGTGCAGCTGTGCATGCTGCCCTTGCGGTGAGTCTGGCTGCAGTGCAGCGCCTTTGGTCTCGGGCAGCAGCGCCGTGCATACGAGGCTGACGGCGACCACCGCCGCCAGCATCACACCGACCGACGCCACCCCGTAGCTCTCCAGCAGTGGTGCGGCGACGATCGTCGGCACGGCGCCACCGACCAGTCCGGCGAGGTTGAGCGACAGCCCCGCGCCGCTGTAGCGATAGCGGGTCGCGAAGATCTCCGGAATGAACGCCGCCATCGGCCCGTACGCGCAACCCGCGACCGCGAACGTGCCTGCGATTGCCACGGCGAACCACTGCGTGCTTCCGGTGTTCAGCAGTGGAAGCATCACGAACGACCACGGCACACCGACGGCGAACGCCGCCATGATGACGCGACGGCGGCCGAACGTGTCGCACAGCACGGCGCTCACCGTGTTGCACACCAGCGCCACCACACCCCCGAGCAGGCCTACCGTCAGGATCACCTTCGGCGAAAAGCCAACGTGACTATGGGCATAACTCATCAGATACGTATTGCCCATGAAGCCAAGCGCGAAGAAGCCGATCATGGCTCCCGCAGCGAGCAGTACCTCGCGCCGCTGATAGTGGAACAGAGCGGCCAACGGCGTCGACTGGCCGGTGTCGCGTGCCTGCTGTTCGGCGAACACCGGCGTCTCTGCGACATTCAGCCGGACGTACAGTGCGATGACGATCAGCACCGCACTGAACAAGAACGGAATTCGCCATCCCCAGTCGAGGAAGGCGCGACTGGTCTCCCCAATCATCTGGTTCACGAGTAGGAACATCAGACTGCTCATCACGAGCCCGCTGCCGACACCCATCTGCGTGAACATCCCGTACCGGCCCCGCGCTTCAGGGGGTGCGTACTCGGCGGACAGGAGCGCGGCGCCGGCCCACTCGCCGCCGACCGCGAACCCCTGCACGAGGCGCAGCGCCAGCAGAAGCATCGGAGCGGCCATGCCGATGGTCGCCGCGCCAGGTACCAGACCGACGATCAGCGTGGACAGCCCCATGATGAGCAGGGTGGTGATCAGGGTCGATTTGCGCCCCAGCCGGTCGCCGAAGTGTCCGAAGAACGCGGCACCGATCGGGCGGGACAGGAATGCGGCGGCGAAGGTGGCCATCGAGGCGACGGTCGCCATGGTGGTGCCGAGGTGCGGGAAGAACACCTTGGGGAACACCAGCGCGGCGGCGGTGCCATAGATATAGAAGTCGTAGTACTCGATGGCCGACCCGACATAGCTGGCCAGTGCGACCCGCTTGATCGACGTGTTGCCCGGCTCAGTTACCAAAGTCGCCATTTCCGCTCCTCAAACGCGTGCTTGAGTCCGAAACTACGGACGGAAAGCCGCCGTGGCGCGCTTGTGCGCACAAGCCGTCTAAGTGCCGATGTGCTGGTTTTGCGCATTATGCTCACAGGCCGTCAAAGCGCAGAGTGTGTGACCCGATCCACACGTTTTCGCGGCTCACCGCCGTTTTTGAGACACTGGCGCCTATGAGTACGACGAAACCACGCGACGTGGCCAAACTGGACCGGGTACCGCTGCCGGTCGAGGCCGCCCGGATAGGCGCGACGGGTTGGCAGATAACCCGCACCGGCGCGCGAGTCGTCACCGCGCTCGCCGGCAAGGGCTCGTTGCAACAGAAGATCATCAAGCAGATCCCACAGACGTTCGCCGACCTCGGACCCACCTACGTCAAGTTCGGCCAGATCATCGCGTCGAGTCCCGGTGCGTTCGGCGAGCAGATGAGCCGCGAGTTCCGCAGCCTGCTCGATGCCGTACCGCCCGCCGACGAAGACGAAGTGCACAAGCTGTTCAAGGAGGACCTCGGCGACGAGCCCTCCAACCTGTTCGCCACCTTCGACGAGAAGCCGTTCGCATCAGCGTCGATCGCCCAGGTGCACTACGCGACCCTGCACAGCGGCGAAGAGGTCGTCGTCAAGATCCAGCGGCCCGGCATCCGTCGCCGCGTCGCCGCCGACCTGCAAATCCTGAAACGTGGTGCGCGCCTTGTCGAGTTCGCCAAGCTCGGCCAGCGACTGTCCGCACAGGACGTCGTCGCGGACTTCGCGGACAATCTCGCCGAGGAGCTGGATTTCCGTCTCGAGGCACAGTCGATGGACGCGTGGGTGGCACACATGCACGCGTCCCCGCTGGGCAAGAACATCCGGGTACCGCAGGTCTACTGGGACCTGACCAGCGAGCGGGTGCTCACGATGGAACGGGTCGCCGGCGTCCGCATCGACGACGCCGCGGCGATCCGAAAGGCCGGCTTCGACGGCACCGAGCTCGTTAAGGCGTTGCTGTTCAGCGTCTTCGAGGGTGGGCTGCGACACGGCCTGTTCCACGGCGACCTGCACGCGGGCAATCTGTTCGTCGACCCCGACGGCAAGATCGTGTTCCTCGACTTCGGCATCATGGGCCGCGTCGACCCCCGCACACGCTGGCTGCTGCGCGAGCTGGTGTACGCGCTGCTGGTCAAGAAGGACCACGCCGCCGCAGGCAAGATCGTCGTGCTGATGGGCGCGGTCGGCACGATGAAGCCCGAGGCCGAAGCTGCCAAGGATCTGGAGAAGTTCGCGACGCCGCTGACCATGTCGTCGTTGGGCGATATGAGTTATGCCGCGATCGGTAAACAACTCTCGACGCTGGCCGACGCCTATGACGTCAAGCTTCCGCGCGAGCTGGTGCTCATCGGCAAGCAGTTCCTCTACGTGGAGCGCTACATGAAGCTGCTCGCACCGAAGTGGCAGATGATGACCGACCCGCAGTTGACGGGGTACTTCGCCAATTTCATGGTCGAGGTCAGCAGGGAGCACACCGAAGAAGTCGAGGCCTGAGTGCAGACACGCACCGGTACAGCTCGGTCGGGCGAGCTCGATATCTACTACGAGGACATGGGCGACCCGAACGACCCGGCAGTGCTGCTCATCATGGGCCTTGGTGCGCAATTGTTGTTGTGGCGCAAGGACTTCTGCGAGAAGCTCGTCGACCAGGGGCTTCGGGTCATCCGCTACGACAATCGCGACGTCGGGCTGTCTTCCAAGGTGACCGGGCAGCACTCCGGCGCTCCCCTGCTGCCGAGGATGGCGCGCTCGTTCCTGGGATTGCGCAGCCCGGCGGTCTACACGCTCGAGGATGTGGCCGATGACGCCGCCGCACTGCTCGACCACCTGAAGATCGACACAGCCCATATCGTCGGCGCGTCGATGGGCGGCATGATCGCGCAGGTCTTCGCTGCCCGGCACCACGTGCGCACCAAGACGCTGGCCGTGATCTTCTCGAGCAACAACCAACCGGTGTTGCCGCCGCCTGCGCCCAAACATCTGCTGGCCATCCTGCAGCGGCCCAAGGACGCGACCCGCGACGCGATCATCGAAAACGCCATCCGCGTCAGCCGCATCATCGGCAGTCCCGGCTACCCCGCCCCCGAGGACCGGATTCGCGCCGAGGCCATCGAGGGCTACGACCGCTCCTACTATCCGGCGGGTATCGGCCGGCAGTTCGCGGCGATCATGGGCAGCGGCAGCCTGCTGCACTACGACCGCCGGATCACGGCGCCGACGGTGGTCATTCACGGCAAGGCCGACAAGCTGATGCGACCGTTCGGCGGGCGCGCTGTCGCCCGCGCGATCAAGGGTGCCCGCCTGGTGCTCTTCGACGGAATGGGGCACGAGTTGCCGCGCGAACTCTGGGACGACATCGTCGGCGAACTGAAGACGAATTTCGCAGCTGCGTAGAGAATTTACGGCTGTGTAAGTGGCTCGCTTCATACATTTTCAGGGCTTTGCGAGCTTTGGCGTGCTCCCCGCATGAATCGCGAGGATTCCCGTGACGGCTATGCCGCTGCTGGGTTGCTTCCTGCTTCGACACCCATTGCCGCAACGGACTGCGGTCTTATGTGGGCTCCACGGGCGTTTAGTCTCTCCGCCTGCCCGGCGGCGAGAATGACCTTGGCGGCGTTGTAGTCGCGGTCATGGGTGACCCCACAACCTCGGCACGTCCAGGTGCGGATCGACAGGGGGAGGTCATCGAGACGGTGCCCACAGGCTGAGCACGTCTTGCTCGATGCGCAGCCACCGCGAAACCTGATGAATGGTGCGTCCGTAGCGGTCGGCTTTCTCGTCGATGATTCGCAGGAACTGTCCCCAGCCGGCATCGCTGATGGCACGGGCGAGTCGACGGTTTTTGACCATCCCGAGCGATGTTGAGGTCTTCGACGTGGATTACTTGGTTCTCGCATACCAACGCCAAGGCCTGTTTGTGGTGATGATCGCGCCGCGCCCGTGTGACCTCGACTGTGCGCTATGGCGACTTTGCGCCGCGATTTGTCTCTGATTGGCTGATCCTTTCTGCGGCGGGATTTCTCCCGCTCCAACCTGCCGCAACTTGCGCATCTTGGAGCCAGGATGACTTCGGATTCGCCACATCTCGTGCGTACCCCGTCGCTGGTGGCGATCGTGGCCAGCCGGAAGATTCCTACATCCACACCAGCTTCACGATCAACGTGTGGTGCCGAGACGGCTGTCACCTCGACAACGAAACTGACGTAGAAGTGACCGTCGGGTTCCCGAATGATCGTGACGCTCGATGGGACGCTCGGCAGTTCCCGCGACCAGCGCACCCGAACCTCTCCGACCTTGGCTACAAACAGCCGCCCATTGGGTTTGACGCTGAACCCGTTGCGGGTCAGTCGAAATGATTGCCGGTAATCCTTGCGCGACTTGAACCGCGGACGACCAACACGGCGACCCCTTCGTTTACCCGACGCGGAGTCAAGAAGTTGCGCGCAGGCCCGGCGCGAATCATTGACCTACTGCACTAGCCACGCTGGGCACCTCAGCCAGCCAGGCCGCTCCGGCGGCTTTGGCTCGTGTGATGACCTGTCGCTGAATCGCGTATCGACAGCTTGATCCCGGCCCGGTAGCCTCATCACGGACCCGCAGCGCATCGTGACACGACCCGACAACAGCCGAACACCCTGCACAGCTTGCCGCTGAGCCGCAATGGCTCGACGCGATACCTGTAACGCAACTGCACCGCCCGATCGTAAAACCCACCTACGACAACCAGATCCACCGGCGGTCCACGCAGCAGTTTGACGAGCCCGTTCACCGCATCATTAGCATCGAGGCATTCGAACACTTCGGCTTTGACCGCTACACAGACTTCTTCAAGATGGCCTACGCCGCGCTTCCCGACGACGGCGTCATGCTGCTGCACACCATCACCGCGCTGACGCTGCCGCAGATGGCCGACCGCAAGATTCCGCTGACCTTCGAGGTGGCGCGGTTTGTGAAGTTCATCCTCACCGAGATCTTCCCGGGTGGGCGACTGCCGTCGATCGAGAAGGTCGAGGAGTACGCGACTCCGGCCGGTTTCACGCTGACCCGCCGCCAGTCGTTGCAGCTGCACTATGCGCGCACTCTGGACACCTGGGCCGGGGCGCTCGCGGCGCACAAGGACGAGGCGATTGCCGTGCAATCCGAAGAGGTCTACGACCGTTATATGCACTACCTAACGGGCTGTGCACACGGCTTTCGGGAAGGCTATATCGACGTCCACCAATTCACACTCGCAAAGTAGGCGCCGAATTAGGGCGTGAACCGTGCCAAACGCTAGGGTGTACGACCAGATCACCATGTGACGAATCCGTACACGTCACCAGGAAGGCCACTAGCGAATCATGTCTGATAACTCCACCGGCACGAAGGATATGACTCCTCATTTCGAGGACATCCAGCACCATTACGACCTCTCGGACGACTTCTTCGGTGTGTTCCAGGATCCGACTCGCAAATACAGCTGCGCCTTCTTCACCCGCCCCGACGTGACGCTGTCCGAGGCCCAGATCGCCAACGTCGACCAGCACCTGGACGCGCTGGATCTCAAGCCCGGTATGACCCTGCTCGAGGTCGGCTGCGGCTGGGGCCTGACGCTGCAGCGGGCGATGGAGAAGTACGACGTCAACGTCATCGGACTGACGCTGTCGAAGAACCAGAAGGCCTACTGCGACCAGCTGCTGGCCAAGCTCGGCAGCGAGCGGACGTTCGATGTGCGGCTGGAGGGTTGGGAGCAGTTCCACTCCCCCGTCGACCGGATCGTGTCGATCGAGGCTTTCGAGCACTTCGGCTTTGAACGCTACGACGACTACTTCAAGACCTGCTTCGACATCCTGCCGGATGACGGCCGCATGACCATCCAGAGCAGTGTGGGTTACCACCCCTACGACCTGGCCGAGCGCGGCAAGAAGCTGACGTTCGAATTGGCCCGGTTCGTCAAATTCATCATCACCGAGATCTTCCCGGGCGGACGCCTGCCGACCACGCAGATGATGGTCGAGCACGGCGAAAAGGCCGGCTTCGTGGTGCCCGAGCCGAAGTCGCTGCGCAACCACTACATCAAGACGCTCGGTATCTGGGCCGACCGGCTGGAGCGCGACAAGGAGGCGGCGATCGCCGCCACCGACGAGGAGAACTACCACCGCTACATGCGGTATCTCCTGGGCGCTCAGTACTACTTCATCGACGAATCCATCGATGTCAGCTTGGTCACGTACCTGAAGCCGGGCGCCGCAGCCGCCTAGTCCTTTAACGCAGAATCCCCGCACATGTGGTGTGCGGGGATTCTGCTTTTCTCGTCAGGCGGCGGCTTGCTCGTTGCCCTCTGGATCTTTGGCGTCCTTGGGCTCCTTCGCGTCCTTGGCGTCCGTGGGGTCCAGCCCCAATTTCGGTTTCACGATGGGATCCTTGTTCTCTTCGGGATCCTTGTTCAGTACGGGATCCTTGTTCTCTTCGGGATCCTTGTTCTCTTCGGGGTCCTTGGTGACCTCTTGGGGGTCCTGGTTGGTCAAACCCGTCTCGTTGCCCAGGGTCTGGGTTTCTTCGAGCACGGTCTCCTCGAGCACGGTTTCCTCGATGGCAGGCGTCTCGATCACAGGCGTCTCGATGACAGGCGTCTCGATGACTTCGGTCAAAGTGACCTGTTCTTCGGGCTCGACATTGAGGACGACCGTCTTCTCCTCACCTTCTAAACCTTCAAGCTGCTGGGGCTCTTCGCCGTTTCCTTGCACCAGTGACAGCTTTGCCCCGGACGAGTCGTCGAAATCGCTGAGCAACGAGACCTGCTCGAGCTCGTCGGTTTGCGGGTCGGACAGCGGCGAGACCGGAATCGGTATCGACGGGGTCAACGGAATCTCCGTCGCCAACCCGAAGTTCGCGAGGAAGTTGTTGATGCCCTGGAAGATTGCCGGGATCAGCTTGATGAAGAGCGTGATCGGATTGAACACCGGGAACAGCTCGATCGGCGTGGCTTCACCGAACGGGATGTTGCGGTTGTAGCCAGTTTCTTCGATGATCACGCGTAGCGCGGGTTCGATGAGGTCCGCGATCGGCTTGCCGATAAGCGGGATGGAGTGCAGCGGCCGGACGAGCGGCAACACCTTCGGCGTAATGGTGTAGTAGGTGGTGTCGCTGCCTGGCACTTTCTGGATCTGGACATTCTGGGGATAAAGCTCAGGGTTCGTGGTGAGCTCACGCCATTCGGCAATCGAGTATCCGGCGGGTAATTCACCGGGATCGCTGTCCTCGTTGATCGCCAGGTAGGTGCCGTGGTCGTAATAGAAGCCGAGCAGCGAGTTGGCCACCGCCAGTGGATTCAATAGATACTGCGGGAAGTCTGCGATGCCCTCCCACCGGATCGCCCAGTCCTCGGTCTCGAAGATGGTGTCCGTCGGCGTGGGCTCGCCGGTCGTCACATCCAAGATCGGGATGGTCCCGAGGATGCCGAATCGCGACAGGATGCCGCCGTTCGGGCGATTGGGGTTGCCGATGAAGACGAACTTCAGAGAATCGATGCCGTCGAGCACATCGTCCCATTCGCCGTTGGCGATTTTCGTCTTCGCGATGCTGACGACGCGGCCGCCCTGCGAATAGCCGGCGATCACGACGCTACCGTCGAAGCCGGGGGCGATGGTCTCAATGTTCTCCAACGCGTCCCTGAGGTTCTCCACACCACCCGCAACCGACACGTCGAACTTTTCGCAACGGCCAGGATCACACCAGCCCGGCAAGGGGATCGGCCAGAACGACGCGTCGTAGTTGACGCCATACAAGTCGTCGTCCGCGCAACCGGTTGGCTCACATGGTGTCTGCATGTAGTAGTCGCGGAAGTTCTCCATGTAGTTGTCGACGTTGTTCGCATCGGGCGTTCCAGTCCCCGGCACGATCAGCACCGTTGCGGCCAGACTGACGGCCGCCATCAGGGCCGTCACGGCGCCGAGCACGGCGGTGCCCAGCAAGCTCAAAATGAATAGAACGACAACCCGACCAAGCTTTCGCATGCGATAACAATCACATAACGCACCCGAGCAGATTGGCGGAATCGTCAATATGTCCGAGCAGTTTTTGGCGAAGGCTGTCGGATTTGCGTCGCGTCGTTCGTCGACGAGGTAGAGAGTGGGACGCAGGGTTCTGCTCGCATCCGGAAGGTGACGCAATGTACTACTTCGCTCTGCTACTCGGACCCGAGTCCACCGCCGCGCCCGACCCCGACGCGGCGGCCGCCGAAATGGCGGCCTACCAGGCATTTCACGCCAAAGCGGCGTCGGCGATTCGCGGCGGCGACGCACTCACCCCATCGGCGACCGGTGTGCGGATCACCGGGGGACCCGACGCGCCCACGGTGACCGACGGCCCGTTTGCAGAGGGCGCCGAAGTGGCGGGCGGCTACTACGTGTTCGAGGCCGAGAACCTCGACGAGGCGCTGGCACTGGCCCGCGACATCCCCGCCGCAAAATACGGCGCGATCGAGGTCTGGCCCATCGTCGAGTACTTCCCGCCGAGCAAACCCGTGGGCAACAGTTGGCTCGCATTGTTGTTGGAGCCTCCTGCGAGTGCCCCCGCACCAGGAACACCGGAATGGGACGCCGGCATCGCGGAGCATCAGAAATTCGGCGAGGCAGCCGGGGAATGGACCAACGGCGGCGCTCCCCTGCATCCGCCGGCAACGGCCACGACTGTGCGGGTGCGCGACGGCGAGGTGCTGTTGACCGATGGGCCATACATCGAGGGTGCTGAGGTCGCCAACGGCTTCTACATCCTCGACGTCGCCGACCGCGACGAGGCTGTCAAGATCGCGTCGATGATCCCGTCGACAACCGTCGAGGTCCGCCAGCTCATGGGCATCTCTGGGCTATAGCGGACGCCGAATGACCAACCTGGACGGTGTCTTTCGGCGCGAATGGGGTCCGGCTGTCGCGGCACTTGCGCGATGGTCAGGCGACCTCACCGTCGCCGAGGACGCCGTCCAGGAGGCGTTCACCGATGCCTTGCGGACCTGGCCCCGCGACGGCGTGCCCGCCAACGCAGGTGGATGGATCGTGACGGCCGCGCGCAACCGCGCCCTTGATCGGCTGCGCCGCGAATCCGTCAGGTCCGGAAAGGAACTCGCCGCGGTGCTCGAAGACATAACCGCCCGCACCAGCCGCCAGGGTGTGCCGCACCGGATTCGTGATGACGAACTGCGGATGATGTTCACCTGCGCGCACCCGGCACTGGACCCACAGTCGCAGCTGGCCCTGACGCTGCGGCTGATCTCTGGGCTCACGGTCACCGAGATCGCCAGGGCACTGCTGCAGTCTGAGGCGACAGTCGGTCAACGAATCACCAGGGCCAAGAACAAGATTCGACATGCAAACATACCGCTGCGGGTGCCGCCGCCCGAACTGCTACCACAGCGCACACCCCATGTGCTCGCCTGCATCTACTCCGTCTTCACCGAGGGTTACTGGTCCACGGCCGGACCATCGGCGATCCGAGACGAGTTGTGCGACGAGGCCGTCCGCCTCGCCGGAGAGGTGTGTTCGTTGATGCCCGAAGCGCTCGACGGGCACGCGATGGCCGCGCTCGCGCTCATGCACGACTCCCGGCGGCAGACGCGCGTCGACGCCGACGGTGCGCTCGTACCCCTCGACGAGCAGGACCGCAGCCGGTGGGACCGCTCCCGGATCACTCGTGGGCTGGATTGCCTTCAGCGCGCCGCCGGTGCGACTGGCCCCTACCTGCCACAGGCGGTGATCGCCGCCGTGCACGCGACCGCCCCTCGATGGGAGGACACCGACTGGGCCACGATCTGCGTGGCTTACGACAAGTTGATCGCCATCACCGACTCACCCGTCGCCCGCGCGAACCGCGCCCTCGCGGTCGGATTTCGCGACGGGTTCGATGCAGGCCTGGTAGCCCTGGACGAAGTTGCCGACGACCCGAGAATGACCCGGTCTAACACCGTCGCATCGATTCGCGCCGATCTGCTTCGGCGCGCAGGCCGGCATCGCGAGGCGCAGCACTGGTACCTGCAGGGTTTGGACCGCGCGGGCTCCGACCCGGCCCGACGGTTCCTGCGTCGACGCTTGCGCGAATGCGGCGGCGGTGAAAATGCGAGTGCCCCGAACGACAGTTAGCCTCGATAGAGTTGGCTAACCCTACAGCTGACTACGCCTCGGTGAAGTTGCGGGTGACCGCTGGGTCCACGGGGATGCCCGGACCGGTCGTCGTCGACACGACAACCTTCTTGAGGTAGCGCCCCTTCGACGACGACGGCTTGGCGCGCAGCACCTCGTCGAGCGCCGCACCGTAGTTCTCGGCCAGCTGCTTCTCGTCGAACGATGCCTTGCCGATGACGAAGTGCAGGTTGGCCTGCTTGTCGACACGGAAGTTGATCTTGCCGCCCTTGATGTCTGACACGGCCTTGGCAACATCGGGAGTCACGGTGCCGGTCTTCGGGTTTGGCATCAGGCCACGCGGGCCGAGCACACGGGCGATCTTGCCGACCTTGGCCATCTGATCCGGTGTCGCGATCGCGGCGTCGAAGTCCAGGAAGCCGCCCTGAATCTTCTCGATCAGGTCGTCGCTACCCACCTCGTCGGCGCCTGCGGCCAGGGCCGCCTCCGCCTTGTCGCCGACCGCGAACACCACGACGCGCGCGGTCTTACCGGTGCCGTTGGGCAGGTTGACGGTGCCGCGCACCATCTGGTCGGCCTTGCGCGGGTCGACGCCCAGCCGGATGGCAACCTCGACGGTCGCGTCCTGCTTCTTCGACGACGTCTCCTTGGCGAGGCGGACGGCCTCGATCGGGGAGTACAGGTTGTCCTTGTCGACCTTCTCGGCCGCTTCGCGATATGCCTTGCTGTTCTTGCTCATTGGTGTCTCCTAATTGATGAGTTGTGGTCTGTGATGATTGCTCTTCGCGCGAGCGCTCATCGCCGAGCCGATGCCAGCTCTCCCACGGGATCGGCCGAACTACTCGACCGTGATCCCCATCGACCGGGCGGTGCCCGCGATGATCTTGGCCGCCGCGTCAATGTCGTTGGCGTTCAAGTCTTCCTTCTTGGTCTCGGCGATGTCGCGCACCTGATCCCAGGTCACCTTGGCGACCTTGGTGGTGTGCGGGGTGCCGGAACCCTTCTGCACGCCTGCAGCCTTCAGCAGCAGCTTGGCGGCGGGCGGGGTCTTCAGCGCGAACGTGAAGCTGCGGTCCTCGTAGACGGTGATCTCCACGGGGATGACGTTGCCGCGCTGGCTCTCCGTCGCGGCGTTGTACGCCTTGCAGAACTCCATGATGTTGACGCCGTGCTGGCCGAGCGCCGGACCCACGGGCGGGGCGGGGTTGGCCTGCCCGGCCTGGATCTGCAGCTTGATCAGCCCGACGACCTTCTTCTTCGGGGCCATGAGTGTTCGGTTTCCTTTTCTTTCTTACTTGTCTTTAGATCTTGGCGACCTGAGTAAAGGTCAGTTCGACAGGTGTCTCGCGACCGAAGATGGACACCAGCACCTTGAGCTTCTGCTGCTCGGCGTTGACCTCGCTGATCGACGCGGGCAGCGTCGCGAACGGGCCGTCCATGACTGTGACCGATTCGCCCACCTCGAAGTCGACGAGGATCTCCGGACGCTCCATCGAGGCCTCGGAGGACGCGGCCGCGCCGGCGGTGCTCTTGGCCGGCTTCTTCGCCGATGCGGGCGGCAGCAGGAACTTCACCACGTCGTCCAGCGACAGCGGCGACGGTCGCGACGTCGCACCGACAAAACCGGTGACGCCGGGCGTGTTGCGCACCGCGCCCCACGATTCGTCGTTGAGCTCCATGCGGACCAGGATGTAGCCGGGCAGCACCTTGCGGTTGACCTGCTTGCGCTGGCCGTTCTTGATCTCGGTGACCTCTTCGGTGGGCACCTCGACCTGGAAGATGTAGTCACCGACGTCGAGGTTCTGCACGCGGGTCTCGAGGTTGGCCTTCACCTTGTTCTCGTATCCGGCGTAGCTGTGGATGACGTACCAGTCGCCGGGCCGGGCGCGCAGATCCTTCTTCAGCGCGACGGCCGGGTCCTCGTCCTCGTCTTCTTGAGCCGCCTCGGCGGCGACATCAGACTCCGCAGCCTCAACAGGTGCCGCGTCCTCGACGGCCTCGGCAGCTGTGCTGTCCTCCAGACGCTCTGCGGCCTCGTCTGCGATCACGGTCGCTGGATCCGCCGCTTCGGCGATCGCCTCGGAAACGGCCGAAGGCGTATCGCCCTCGAAGCTAGTCACTTGTCAGTCCTCTCAGTACTTCAGCTCGTCAGCCGAACACCCACATGACGAGCTTGCCGACGCCAAGATCGACTCCGCCGATCAGCGCCACCATGAACGCCAGGAAGACCAGCACCACCGCGGTGTAGCTGATCATCTGCTTGCGGTTCGGCCAGATCACCTTGCGCAGCTCGGCGACGACCTGCTGCAGGTAGTTCCAGACGAAGGTGAACGGGTTGCGCGAGGGGCCGTCGCCGCGTTTCTTGGCGGTCTTCTTCGCGGTGCCCGAGCCGTTCTTGGTCGGGGACGCCTACGGTGCCGGTTTCCAGGTCGACAGCGCCGCTGGCGTCCTCGCCACTGGACACGCGCCGCGACCGCTTGCCGCTCGGCCGGGTCGGCCGGGTTACGACCGCGCCGTTGCCGTCACCGGTATCGCCGGCACCTGCGGAGCCGTCACGATCACGCTCGTCGCTCACCGCATGCCTTTCGTCTGTTGTCGGGGGACACCATCCAGTGTCCACGCTTGTCGAGTATTCAGTTGAGCAGGGGCGACAGGACTTGAACCTGCAACCTGCGGTTTTGGAGACCGCTGCTCTGCCAGTTGAGCTACGCCCCTTCAGGATGGCACTACAGGCAGAACCACCCGGGTCCGGGGCTCACACAATTCGCGCGCTCCCCGTTCGGTCGATCTGAAACCGACGGACAGCGCGCTGGACTGGGAAAACCCCGAGTAGCGAGTGTAGCGCGCCACCCGCGGAACGTACTAATCCGCCGCCTGTCCGTTCTCGCTGGCTGCTGTACGGATGACCTGGCCCGTCTCGGGGTCCCATTTCACGGAGATCGAGTTGTCACCCTCATGGCCCATCAGGGTGGTATAGGCCTCCATCACGATCGTGCCGTCCAGGTCGGCGCAGACGTTGCGGGTCGTCACGATGTCGGCGCCGAACTTCTCGACCACGGACAGGACGTACATGGTCCCGGTCAGTTCGTCACCGACCTTGATCGGCCGGTGGAAGTGGAACTTCTGGTCGACCTGGACGATCTGCATGGTCTCCAGGCCGACGTCGACGTGCTGGAAGAAGTGGTTCTGGATCATCACCGCGAAAATCGAGGCGTAGGTGAGCGGCGCGATGAGGGCGTCGTGGCCGAGTTCAGCGGCCGCGGCTTCGTCGACAGTGGCCGGCGCGGCCGACTTCACTGCCTTGGCGTACTGGCGGACCTGTTCGCGGCCCACGACGAAGGTGTCGGGGTACTTCCAGACCATGCCCTCGGATGTCTGTCTTCAGAGGCATCGGTTACGCCAGCTTCGCGGTCGCGACTGCACGGCCGAAGATCTTCTTTCCCCCGCGGTGGCCGTCAACGCGATGGTCACCGACTTAGTCTCGGGCTCAACGGATTTCACCCTGTCCATTGAACACGATCTCGGCACCCACGCCATCGTTGGGCACCGGGACCACCGCGGTGAAGCGCACGTTGTATTCGGTGACCGCCGCGGGGTCGCCGATCCAGGACGTGATGTAGCCGCCGCCCAGCCCCATGGTGAGCATGCCGTGGGCGATCGCGGTATCCAGGCCGACCTGCTTGGCGATCTCGTCATCCCAGTGGATGGGGTTCAGGTCGCCGGACACGCCGGCGTAATTCACCAGGTCGCCCCGAGTCAGTGGGATCACTTTTTCGGGAAGCAGGTCGCCCACCTTCACCGAATCGAACTCACGCAGTGCCATCGCTGAAACCCTCTTCTCCCTCTTCGCCGGTGCGACCCGCGAGGGTCGTGTAAGTCTCCTGGACAACGTCACCTTTGTCGTCGGTGACGACGTTCTTGGTCACGATGATGTCGGTGCCGTGCGCCTGCTTGACGGAGTCCACGTACACGTCGCAGTAGAGCGTGTCACCGGCGTGGATCGGCTTGCGGAACTTCACCACCTGATCCACCTGGACGATCTGCATGTCGCTGATGCCGATGTTGGCATTGGCGAAGAAGGCTGTCTGCGCCTGGTAGCCGAATACCGAGGTGAACGTCAACGGCGCGCAGATCGCGTCGTGGCCCAGTTCGGCGGCGGCGGCGTCGTCGTGCAAGGCGGGGTGCTCGTTCTTCACCGCGAGGGCGTACTCGCGCAGCTTCTCCCGCCCGACGACGTAGTGGTCGGGATAGCGGAAGTGCATCCCAACGATCTGCTTCGACAGCGACACAGTGGACCTATCCGTCAACCGCGGACGACCGCCCGCGGGTTGGTGCGCGCTAGCGCGATTCCTTGTGCGCCTGGTGCTTGCCGCAGTTCGGGCAGAACTTCTTCAGCTCGAGCCGGTCGGGGTCGTTACGACGGTTCTTCTTCGTGATGTAGTTACGGTGCTTGCACACCTCGCACGCCAAGGTGATCTTGGGCCGTACATCTGTACTGGAGGCCACTTCTCTTGTCCTTTGCCTAACTGTTCTGTCGTCTTGTAGCGGTGGGGGGACTCGATCCCCCGACCTCACGATTATGAGTCGTGCGCTCTAACCAGCTGAGCTACACCGCCCCGATAGTCCGGTCCGGCGCACCGTCCCGTCCACCGAGCCCCCTAACGGAATCGAACCGTTGACCTTTTCCTTACCATGGAAACGCTCTACCGACTGAGCTAAGGGGGCGTGACCCGACAGTCGTTCCGTGGGCCTTAAAGAGGGTACATTCTCGCGGTTGCCTCGCCAAACCGCTGGTTGTCATCCATCCGCCGACACTGCGGGCAGATCGCGAAATTGCGCAATTTCGCGATCTGGCGCGTCTCGCGCCAGGGTGGTGATAGGACGGACATGTGACCGAATCCGGCGCCCCGCGCGTGGCCGTGTATCTCGATTTCGACAACATCGTCATCTCTCGGTACGACCAGATCCACGGTCGCAGCTCGTTTCAGCGCGACAAAACGGCTGGATTTCATACAAAGCCCGGCCGCCTCACCGAGGCGACCGTCGACGTCAGCGCCATCATCGACTTCGCCTCCTCATTCGGCACCCTGGTGCTGACGCGGGCCTATGCCGACTGGTCGGCCGACGTCAACGCCGAATACCAGGGTCAGCTCGTCGGCCGCGCCGTCGACCTGGTCCAGCTGTTTCCCGCCGCCGCGTACGCCAAGAACGGGGCCGACATCCGGTTGGCGGTCGACGCCGTGGAGGACATGTTCCGGCTGCCCGACCTCACCCACGTCGTCATCGTCGCCGGGGACTCCGACTACATCCCGTTGGCCCAGCGCTGCAAGCGACTCGGCCGCTACGTCGTCGGCATCGGTATCACGGGTTCGATCAGCCGGTCGCTGACCGCCGCGTGCGACGAGTTCGTCACCTACGACGCGCTGCCGGGCGTGCCGGTGACAGAGCCGCCCAAGAAGAAGCCGCGCAAGAAGGCGGCCGACGGTGACTCCGAACCCGACGCGCCCGACCCCCAGGCCACCGCGACCGCACTCCTGGAGCGGGCGCTGCGGATCGGCCACGAGAAGGACGATGCCGACTGGCTGCACAACTCCGCGGTCAAGGCGCAGATGAAGCGGATGGACCCGTCATTTTCGGAGAAGTCGCTCGGATTCCGCTCGTTCAGCGACTTCCTGCGCTCCCGCGCCGAGGTGGCCGAGCTCGATGAGAGCAGCACCACCCGCATGGTGCGACTCAAGGCTGCGGAATGACTCCGCTGTTGGAGCTAACGGCGAAATCGACACCGGGTTGTGGATTGCGGGCACCACTTCGGATCAACAGCCCTGGTGTCAAACTCGCGCCTAGCAACCGGCGTCATAGTCTGAAGCCCATGACGGACCGCCTGTACTTTCGCCAGTTGCTCTCCGGCCGGGATTTCGCCGCCGGCGACATGATCGCCGAGCAGATGCGCAATTTCGCCTATCTCATCGGCGACCGCGAGACCGGCGACTGCGTCGTGGTCGATCCCGCGTATGCGGCGGGCGACCTCGTCGACACGCTGGAGGCCGACGGCATGCACCTGTCGGGCGTACTGGTCAGCCATCACCATCCTGACCACGTCGGCGGCTCGATGATGGGGTTCGAACTGAAGGGCCTCGCCGAACTGCTGGAGCGGGTGAGCGTGCCTGTGCACGTCAACAGCGTTGAGGCGGAATGGGTTTCACGTGTCACCGGGATCGCCCGCAGCGAGCTGACGGACCATCAGCACGGCGATGTGATCAAGGTCGGCGACATCGACATCGAGCTTCTGCATACTCCTGGCCACACCCCGGGAAGCCAGTGCTTCCTGCTGGATGGCCGGCTCGTCGCGGGCGACACGCTGTTTCTGGAGGGCTGCGGCCGCACCGACTTCCCCGGTGGCGATGTCGACGAGATGTTCCGCAGCCTGCAAGCGCTGGCACAGCTGTCCGGCGATCCGACGGTCTTTCCTGGCCACTGGTATTCGCAGGAGCCCAGTGCCGCGCTTTCAGAGGTGCGACGCACCAATTACGTATACCGCGCCAGCAATCTGGATCAGTGGCGCATGCTGATGGGCGGTTAGCCGGGCCGGATGGGCCGCCTTCGACGCTGCCACAGACCTCTATAGGCACTCCCGTCTCTGATTACCCAGCGTCCTGGGGTTTTCCAGCAAATGACGCGGGCGCAAATTTCTCTGATGCGGTAGCGGCGGACGGACCGTGATATACGTCGGTGCGTGGAACGGGTCGATTTCCGGGCACTCAGCGTGGCCGACGTATCGCCCAGCGGGTGGACTGCACTCGCCGCCTGGGTGGCCGTCATGGTGCTCATCGCGGCGTTGGTGTACGCGTGGCGGGCCTACCAGCGGGCGAGAAGCACGCCGAAGAGCTGATGCAGCCCAACGTGGCGATGTACATGGAGCCAGCCGCCAACGACTGGCATCTCGTCGAACTCGTGGTCAAGAACTTCGGTCAGACCGCGGCGTACGGCATCCGATTCGAGTGGGCACATCCTCCAACCGTCGGCAAGTACGAGAACGTGTACGAGGATCGCTACGTCGACATCGTGCCGCTGAATCTCCCTGCAGAGATCCCGTATCTGGCGCCGTCGCAGGAATTCCGGATCGTGTGGGATTCGGCGCTGGACCGCCGCGAACTCGGAGAAACCATCGCGTCCCGCTTCGACGGCGCAGTCACCTACTTCGACAAGCCGACGACGCAAGGGATCAAAGCGGGCCGGGCGCCAGTTCCGGTCGGCGGCCGTATTGGACTGGGCGACACTGCATCCCGTCGAGCGCCTGAAGTTGCTGACCACCCACGATCTGGCGCGGCAGGAGAAGCAGAAGCTCGAACTGCTGCGCAATCTGTTGACGTACTACCACTACGCGGCGAGCGAGAGTCGCGAAGAGGTCCTGCGCAGCGAGATCAACAGGGTCCGCACCGCCGCCGACAAGATGCGCGAGCGCCTGTCCCCCGCTCAGGTGAAGACGCCCGCTGCGGAAGTCGCGCCGCCATCCAGCCACCGCGCCACCGCCGCCGCGGGAAGCTCCGTTCAACGCACCCGTGCGTGAGGTGAGCTTCAACGGGCCGCTGCGCGAGGTGCCGTTCAACGGGCCGCAGGACAACCCCCGCGATCCCGCCCCCGAAGCCGTCCACGAGAACGGTGCGGACTACGACGACGATGACGCCCAGACCCAGGTGATCAACGGACGGCCCCGGCACCGGCGAGATCTCGGCTAGCGCTTTTCGTTTAGGAGCCCGGCGGCGCCCCCTCGCTGCCGGGCTGAGATAAACGTATGGCGGTCTACCGTTGGCGTCACGCGTAGCCGACTACTCCACCCGGGCAGGTCGAGGCTTGGCTTTCGTAACACTGTTACGTAACATCGATCTGAAATCTCGACGCACTCAAAGGAGAGGCGATGACCAGCCCGGTTGGCTACGAGCTCAACGATTCAGTCGCAACGATCACCATGGACGACGGCAAGGTCAATGTGCTGGGTCCGGACATGCAGGCCGCGATCAACGAGGCCCTCGACCGCGCCGAGAAGGACTCCGTAAAAGCGGTCGTGCTCGCGGGCAATGAGCGCGTGTTCAGCGGCGGGTTCGACCTCGCGGTATTCCAGTCCGGCGACGCGACGGCGGCGCACAACATGTTGGCAGGCGGCTTCGAGCTGTCGGTGCGGTGCCTGACGTTCCCCGCGCCGGTGATCATGGCGGCGACGGGCTCGGCGATCGCGATGGGTTCGTTTCTGCTGCTGTCGGGCGACCATCGGGTCGGGCAGCCGAAGACCAAGTGCCAAGCGATCGAGGTGGCCATCGGGATGACGATTCCGATCGCAGCGATCGAGATCATGCGGATGCGGCTGACGCCCGCGGCGTTCCACCGCGGCGCCGCACTGGCATCGATCTACGTCGGTGACGAGACGATCACCGCGGGCTGGCTCGACGAGATCGTCGAAAAGGGCGAGGTACTCGCCAGCGCCCAGGCCACCGCAGCCGCGGCGGCGCAATTGCACACCGGCGCACATGTGGCGACCAAACTGAAGGCACGCGAATCGGCGTTGCAGGCGATCCGGGCCGGAATCGACGGATTGGCAACGGAATTCAGCCTCGGCTAGGCCGCTGAGATGCCCAGGGCCAAGCAACGCACGCCCGAACTTCGGGAGCACCTGCTGGAGGTCGCGATAGCGACGCTGGCCGAGGAGGGATTCTCGGGGTTCACGACGCGACGGGTGGCCGAGCGGGCGGGCACGTCGGTGCCGGCGGTCTACGAGCTGTTCACCGACAAGGCCGGCCTGGTGCGGGCGATGTTCTTCGAGGGCTTCCGGCTGCTTGGGGCTCGAGCTGGCCAAGGTGCCGGTGACCGACGATCCGCTCGCCGACCTGGAACGGCTGGTGCCGGTGTTCCGGCTCTTCTGCCGCGCCTACCCGAGGCTGGCGCAGGTGATGTTCTCGCGGCCGTTCATGGACTTCGAACCGGGGCCCGACGACCTGGCGGCCGGAGCGTCGGTGCGGGAGGTGTTCATCGGCCGGATACAGCGGTGCGTCGATGCGGGGCTGCTGGCCGGCGATGTCACGGACATCGCGCACGTCCTGCTCGCGTTGGCGCAGGGTTTGGCTGTGCAGGAGCTGGGCCGCTGGCTGGGCCCGTCGGGGCCGTCGGTCGAGCGACGATGGAAGCTGGGCGTGGGGTCGGTGCTGGCGGGCTTCCGCGGCTAGAACGTCGAAATCGACGTTTTGCAGGCGTCTACTCGAACTTTCCCTGCAGAACGTGGATTTCGATGAGGCGTTGCGCTGGCCGAACTTGGGGCAATTGCCCCATGTGGCTCCGCACGCCGTCAACAAATGATGACGGCATGACTACAACACCTGAAGCGGCCGCGACCGCCTCCAGAAACCTGCCCCTCCCCGACGGAGACGAGGAACGCGTCGTCGGCTTCGGCGTGATGGGCCTGCCGTTCGCCAACGGGCACTACCTCGCGTTCCGCGACTTCCCCGCGACGTCCTTCTCCCCCGCCTATCAGTCGGTGTGGCATCGCACCCCGGACGGCGTATGGACGTTTTACGCGACCACGCCCGGCCCGCAGAGCTGCTCGCGCTACTTCAGCTCGGCCACCCCCGTCGACCCGGTGGTCTGCGACATCACGTCGCGCTGGGTCACGCCGTGGTCCCTCGCGATTTCCATTGACGGAGTGCTGGATTGGCGCGTCGACATCACCGCCACGCCCGGCGACGCGACTGATGAGCGTCATCGGATCGCGGATGCCCGCGGCGATGTCGCGAAGCCGCAAAGTGCTCGCCGCGATGAGCCCCGTCGTCGGGCCGCTGTTGGGTGTCGGCCGGATCAAGCTGACCGGCAACCTGCCCAACGGTCAGGAGTTCCGGATCGCACCGCGACGGGTGTGGGCGGTCGCCGACTCCAGCGCCGTCGTGCGCGGCGAGGATCTCGGTCCCGTCGGCCCGCATCCCGTGCAGGGCAACCTGGCGGACTTCCAGCTCCCCCAGCGCGGCATCTGCGTCGTCGCACAGGGCCGTTTCGAGGCATTCGACGTCGCGCGGCATCGCGACGGCGACCGTCTTGACCTATCCAGCTGACCAACCGATGACGCTGGCGCAGAATCGGCACATGTCCTCCCGGCAGGCGCCGCCAGACCTTCCGACCCGTGCGGAGGTGCTGGCGGCGCTGTCGGTGGCGATCGACCTCGGGTTGGGGCAGCCCGCCGAGCACATGCTGCGGTCGGCACTGATCGCGACGCGGATCGCCGACCGTCTGGGACTTGCTGCATCACAGCGCGATTGCATCTACTACTCGACGCTGATCATGTGGATCGGCTGTCACGCCGACTCCCATGAGTACGCGCGGTGGTTCGGCGACGATATCGCCGTGCGTCGCGGCTCGTATCTCGTCGACTGGTCGGGGCTGCCGTACCAGCGCTTCCTGCTGACCAACATCGGCCGCGGCGAGTCCCTGCTGTCGCGACTCAAGACCGCGGCAACGCTGTATGCCAATGCGCGAGGCCATATTTCGCAGCTCATCCACTCACACTGCACCTCGGCGGCGCTGCTGGCCGAACGGATCGGTCTGTCCGACGACGTGCAGACGGCGTTGCGATTCACCTTCGAGCGCTTCGACGGCGGCGGCCTGCCGACCGGGGCGTCCGGCGAGGCCATCCCGATCGAGATGCGGGTGGCCCAGCTCGCCGACATGGTCGAGGTGCATCAGCGGGAGTACGGGACCGAGGGTGCGGTCGCGATGGCCCGCAGCCGCCGCGGTGGGCAGTTCGATCCAGCCGTGGTCGACGCGTTCGTCGCCGACCCGTCCGGGGTGCTCGCGGTGCCGTCGGCCGGCGATGTGTGGGCCACCGCGCTGCAACACGCGCCGGACCGCACACACCCGCCTGGACGGCCCGTCGCTGGACGCGCTCTTGGTGGCGCTCGGCGATTTCGTCGACCTCAAATGCCCCTTCACCCTGGGGCATTCACGGGCGGTCGCCCAGCTGGCGGCCGATGCCGCCGTCACCGCCGGACTGGACGAGGACGCCGTCACGTTGACCCGCCGGGCGGCGTGCGTGCACGACATCGGCCGCATCGGGGTGTCGAACCAGATCTGGTCCAAGTCAAGCGGTTTGACGATGGCGGAGTTCGAGCGGATGCGGCTGCACCCGTACCTGTCCGAGCGCATCCTGTCGCGGGTGCCCGGCCTGAAGGACGTCGCAGCGGTCGCCACCAATCATCACGAATGCCTCGACGGCTCCGGGTATCCGCGGGGGCTGGCGGCGCGGCAGTTGACGATGCCCGACCGGTTGTTGGCGTGCGCGGTGAGCTACCAGAGCGCGCTTGAACCGCGGCCCTACCGTGAGGCACTCGGGCCGGCCGGTGCGGCGCGGCGGCTGCGTGAACGCGTCCGCGACGGGGAGCTGGACTCGGTGGCCGCCGACGCCGTGCTGTACGCCGCTGGTCATGCGCCGGACAGGCCGAAGGCACGGCCACACGGCCTCACCGCGCGTGAGGTCGAGGTGCTTCGACTGGTGGCGCAGGGCGCCAGCAACAAGGAGATCGCGGCCAAACTGGTGCTCAGCGAGAAGACGGTCCGCAATCACGTGGAGCGGACGTACACCAAGATCGGCGTCTCGAACCGGATCGGGGCAAGCATGTATGCCCTCGAACACGGGCTGGCGGAGCCGCACCGAGAGTTGAGGCATCCGCCTCATGCGCCGGCGGACCGCTACGGCGGAAGGTCGAACCATGAACCGATACCTCGCCGTCGTGTACGGCACGCTCAGCTACACCCTGTTCCTCGTCGTATTTCTCTACCTGATCGGCTTTGTCGGCGGACTCGTGCCGCGAAGTGTCGACAACGCCGTCGTCGCTCCCGTGGGCTGGGCAGTGCTCATCGATGTCGTACTGGTGACGCTTTTCGCGCTGCAGCACAGTGTCATGGCGCGCCCCG
This sequence comes from uncultured Actinomycetota bacterium, assembly GCA_963720345.1. GTDB lineage: Bacteria > Actinomycetota > Actinomycetes > Mycobacteriales > Mycobacteriaceae > Mycobacterium. Next base: position 46,282 of record CAVRFN010000031.1, on the reverse strand, counting down.
CGTTCAAGGCGTGGTGGACCCGCATCGTGCCGGAGCCCATCGAACGGAGCACGTACGTGCTGGCGGCGAGTCTCGTTCTCGTCCTTCTCTATTGGCAGTGGCGCGAGCTACCCGCTGTTGTCTGGGACGTGACGTGGCAGCCTGCGCGCATTGTCGTGTGGACGCTGTTCGGATTGGGCTGGGCGATCGGTGCTGGCGTCGACATTCATGATCAATCACTTCGAGTTGTTCGGGCTGAAGCAGGTTTTCGCGGCGTGGAAGGCGCGGCCATCTGTCGAGACCGGCTTCCGGGCGACGCTGCTCTACCGGGTGGTGCGCCACCCGCTGATGCTGGGCTTCATCATCGCGTTCTGGGCCGCTCCGACCATGACCGCGGGTCATCTGCTGTTCGCGGCGGTGATGACGGGATACATCCTGCTCGCCCTGCAGCTCGAGGAGCACGACCTGATGGCGGCGCTGGGCTCGCACTACGCCGAATACCGGAAGCGGGTACCCATGCTGATCCCAGGGCTACGCAAGCGCGACGCTGACGTCGAGACTGACATGATGGTGGGGTGACCGATGTTCGGGGCCGGGTGTGGCGAGACGGCAAGCCGCAAGAAGACTTCGAGTTCGCGTCGATCTCGGACTATCTCGCCGAGGACGACACGCTGGTCTGGTGCGACATCTACGATCCCGACCACGCGATCCTCAAGGATTTGGCGAGCGAACTCGAGCTCGACAACTGGGCCGTCGAGGACGCGATCGCCGATGCCGAACGCACCAAGGCCGTCGTCTACCGCACCCACACCTTCTTCACGGTCTACGGCGTGGCGGTCAAGGATCCGCTTCCGGAGGACGATTCCGAGTCGACGCTGGAAGTTCACCGGATCTCGGGTTTCGTGCTGCCGCGCGGATTGATCACGGTGCGGTTGTCGCCGCACTTCGACATCGACGCCGTATCGCAGCGCTTCGATGAACTCGGCGGCCAGGAGCACGGCGTAGGGGCGCTGGTGCACGGGCTGCTCGACGTCGTCGTCGACAGTCACTTCGACGCGGTGCAGGCGCTCGACGACGGTATCGAGTCGGTCGAGGACGACCTGTTCGAGAACAACGTACGAAAAGGTCTACAGCGCACGACGTTCCGACTGCGCAAGGATCTGGTCGAGCTGCGGCGTGTGGTGCTGCCGATGCGAGAGGTCGTCAGCTCGATTCAGTACCGCAGGCTGGACGCCAAGACCTCCCCCGAACTCGATCCGTTGTATGCCGACCTCTACGACCACGTTCTGCGGGCATCGGAGTGGACAGAATCGTTGCGGGACATGATCACCACGGTGTTCGAGACCAACCTGTCGCTGCAGGATGCGCGGCTGAACACGGTGATGAAGAAACTCACCGGCTGGGCGGCGATCATCGCGGTGCCGACGGCGATCACCGGCTTCTACGGGCAGAACGTGACCTACCCCGGCATCGACACCGTCGGCGGGTTCGTCACCAGCACATCGATCATCGTGCTGCTGGTGCTCGTCCTGTACTGGACGTTCAAGCGCAAGGATTGGTTGTAATCGCTAGGCCCGCAGCAGTTCGTCTGCGCGCCGGTAGTCCTCGTCGGCGTTGAGGGTCAGCACGCCGACGACGTCACCGTCGGTCTCGTACCAGACCGTGAACCCGTTGTGGTTCTCGACCAGTCGGCAGGTTTCGTAGCCACCCCAGCCGCGGTACTTGAGGACCGAATCGCCGATGGTGCAGGAGAATCCGGGCACTTGATCCCAGGCGGCGGAGAAGCCGGCGGCCGTGAGTCCGGCGACCAGACCCTCCTGCGCGGCGTCGCGCCAGTGCTCGGCGCGGATGCGCCTTCCGGCGGTGATGTTGTGGGCGAGTGCGACGTCACCCGCGGCGTAGACGTTGCGCGCCGAAGCATGCATGTGCTCGTCGACGATGATGCGCCCGTCGCGAGTCTCCAAGCCCGCCGATTCGGCCAGCCTGATGTCAGGCCGCACACCCGTCGCCGAAACCACAAGGTCCGCCTGTACGGTCGTGCCGTCGTCGAGCACCACGGACGAGTCACCGATCTCGGCCACGGTGGTCTCCACCGACAAACCCGACTTCGTTGTCGGAGAGGATCTTAACGACGCGCTCACCGGCCTCGATTCCGAAACGTCGTTGCAGGGGAACAGCTTCCGCGGCCACGAGCGCGGTTTCCACGCCGCCGGCCGCGAGGCAGGCGGCGGCCTCACAACCGATCAGACCACCACCGATGACGACCGCTGAGTCCGCGTAGCGAGCCGCCATCTTCAGCGCGACCGCGTCGCCGAACGAACGCAAGGTGAGCGCAGTCTCGGCGCCGGGGACATTCAGCTTGACCGGTGTCGCGCCTGACGCGACGACGAGATGCCAATAGGGATAGCGCTGCCCACCTGCGGTGACCACTTCCTGGCCGGCGGTGTCGATGTGGTCGACGGAGATGCCGCGAATGAGGTCGACGTTGTTGCGGCCGAACCAACCGGCGCTGTGCAGGTCGCGCTTCTCCTCACGCCCGCACAGATAGCCCTTGCTCAGCGGGGGCTTGGCATACGGCAGCGCGGGGTCGACGGTGAGGATGCGCACGGGGATATCGGGGTGCTTGCTGCGGAACGTCTCCGCCGCGCTCACCCCCGCGGGACCGCTCCCGATGGCGATGAAACCTGGTGCCACCACATTTCCTGGGTACCACTCCGAAGCGTCCGCTACGCCTCTTGTCAGCCTTTTGTCACTTTTGCTAATCGTCGACTCCCCAACACCAGACAGAAGGTGTGACCGGTTCGCGGTACACCCGGAAGATGACCGTGGACCTCAGCTTTCCCAGCATGGTCTCCGGATTGCCGCTATTGCGCCGCGGCAAACGACCGATAGCCCGCTAGCCCCCGCAGTTCGGTGTCGAACTCTTCGACGCCGCCACGCGAGTGGCCGATTCGTTGACGCGATCCATGCTCAGCTGACCCGAATTGACCGCCTGCTCAAGCGAATCCAACGCCGCGGGCACCTCGTCGGTGGTGATCCACAGAGCGACGTCGGCGCCGGCCTGCAGCGAGCGCAGCACCGCCTCGGGCACGCCGTACTGCTGGTTGATCGCGGCCATGCTGGACAGGTCGTCGGTGTACACGAGGCCGGTGAACGGCGGGCCGCCGTAGCCCCCGGACCGCAGCAGGTCGTAGGCCGGCTTGGACAGGCTGGCCTGATCGGTGCCCGTCAGGCCAGGCACCTGCACGTGGCCGAGCATCACGGCGACGGGATGCTGGGTGGTCAGCGTCCGGTACGGGATCAGGTCGTCGGCCTGCAGTTGCTCGATCGGTGGGGTGCTCACGCCGCCGGTGTGCGAATCGCCCGAGCCGTGCCCGTGTCCGGGGAAGTGTTTGAGCACCGGAAGCAGTCCGGCGTCACGCAATCCTCGCGCGTACGCCCCGGCGTAGGTGGTCACGGTCTCGGCGTTCGAGCCGAACGACCGGTCGCCGATGACGGTGTCGTCGGGGGCGTCGGTCACGTCGACCACTGGCGCGAAATCGACTGTGATACCAAGCTGTTTCATCGCGCGGCCACGTTCGAGGGCGATGCTGTAGACCTCATCGGGCGAGCTCGTCGCGGCCAGGATGCGCGGCGATGGCTGCGAGCCGATGATGGGCGCCAGTCGTTGCACCCGGCCGCCTTCCTCGTCGACGCTGACCGCCAACGGCAGCGGGCCCGTGGAAGCGGCAATCCCGGGTAGGGAACCGTCCTGCAGCATCGAGAGGTCGGTCCAGCTGCCGATCATGATGCCGCCGATGTGATGGTTGGCCGCCACGGCGCGGGCGTCCTCGGCGCCGGTCACGCCGACCATGAGGAGCTGTGCGAGCTTGTCGCGGGTGGACATGGTGTTGACGAGGGCTTCGGCCTCGCTGCACGCCGGCGGCACGGGCGCGCTGGGGGCCGCTGAGCTGGGCGCAGAGGCCTCGGTTGACGGCGGTGTCGACGGTCCGGAGAGCCTGGGCATGACGACCAACACCACGGCGGCGCCCAGCAATGCCACGGCGAACACTGTCAACGCGATGACCAACCACCGAGGCGGCTGCTTCCGTTGTTTGGCGCCGCTCGCGTTCTGCGTACCTGGCATGGCAAAGAAAGTACCCGGCGTGGTTGCTTCGAGGCCCACACTTGATCGCGGTATGCCAGTATCTGCGCATGACCTCCCCGGAAGACCCCGAGGAACGGATCCGGCAGCTCGAGCAGTCGGCGGCCACGTACGGAGCACGGGAGCTGGGCACCGACAACCCGCCCCACTACACCGAAGGCGTCAACCCCACGACGCAGCTGCCGCCGCCGGCGTACGGCGCGCCACCGCAGTACGGAAGTCCGCCTCCCTATGGAAGTCCGCCGTCCTATGGAGGTCCGCCCACTTACGGCAACCCGCAGTCCTACGGCGACCCGTACCAGCCGCCGTTCGGCACGCACTACACCCCGGTCAAGAAGAAGACGAGCGTTCCGGTCGGATTGATCATCGGGCTGATCGCGGTCGTGTTCATCGTCCTCGGGGGGATCGCCGCGGTCGTGTGGAACGTGTCGTCGACCATCGAGGAATCGGGCATCGCCGGTGGCGGCGGATCCGTCGACCGCCCGGGCGGCGCGCCGACCTACACCCCTCCGTCGATCTCTTTTCCGAGCATTCCGAGCTTCCCGGGCATTCCAGGCGGCGAGACGGAGCAGACCGCGACGCCGGGCGTTCCGGCGAGTGTCGCGGGCATCGACGGGACCAAGACGGTGGTCTGCGAAGACGGCGATGTGAACATCAGCGGCGTCAACAACACGGTCACGTTGACCGGACACTGCGGCAATGTCAGCGTGTCCGGTGTCGAGAACAAGATCACCGTCGACAGCGCCGATGTGATCGGTGCGTCGGGCTTCGACAACGAAATCATCTATCTCTCGGGCGATCCGGAGATCAACAGCGCCGGATCGAACTCGGTCGCGCGAGGCTGAGTCGCGAACTGGCCGCCGCGCGCTGTCCGGAGCACTTCTCGAGTTGCCAACCTATGAGCGACTTTGTCGGTGACGTTGGACTCCGCGGTAGTAGTTGAGCGACTTTGTCGCGCATAGGTTGGCACCGGGGCATGTCATCCCCCGCGGCTATGGTCGGGTAGTAGGGAGGAAACGACGTGAGTGAGCAGACCTCGACACCGAAACTGACCGGCCAGTTCTCCAAGGCGCTCGTCTACGCCGAACTGAAGCACCACAACCAGGTCCGCAAAGGCGGTGACATTCCGTACTTCGGGCACCTGCTGTCCGTGGCGGGCTTGGTGATCAACGACGGCGGGTCCGAGGAGCAGGCCATCGCGGCGCTGCTGCACGACTGCGTCGAAGACGCCGGTGGACCGCCGACGCTGGATGAGATCCAAAAGAACTTCGGTGGGGACGTCGCGCGCATCGTCGACGAGTGCAGCGACACCGACGTGGAGCCGAAGCCGCCGTGGCGCGAACGCAAGACCGCCTACATCCAGCACCTCGACCAGGTGGGCCAGGACACCCTGCTGGTTTCGGTGGCCGACAAGCTCGACAACGCGCGGTCGATGCTGCGGGACTACCACGAGCACGGCCCCGCGCTGTGGGAGCGCTTTACCGTGAAGAACCCCAACGACCACCTCTGGTACTACGACGGGCTGCTCGATGCCTACCGGAAGCGGGGCCTGGACAGCTGGATGGTCGACGAGCTCGGCCGTGTCGTCGACGAGTTGAGGCGACAGGTCGAAGGCGGCGACCGGATCGTGCTGGTCTGACGATCGAGCTATCCACAACCTCGCAGCTTCCGACGGCCACTCCGCCGTCGCCGCCATAGGATGCAGTGATGGCCACGTTGGAGGACCTGGAGGCGCGAGTTGCGGCCTTGGAAGCCTCGCAGGCTGATTACCGCGCGGTGCTGTCAGCGGTCAATGCGCTGGGAGCAAATCAGCGAGAGCATTCGCTGAGGTCGCGATGACGGCGGTCGAGACGGGCCTCGCCGACCTCCGACAGGAGACACGAGCCGGCTTTCGGACCGTCGAGGAGCACATTGCCGAACTCAAGGACCTGATGATCCGGCGCATCAACGGCACCTAGTTTTCGCTGCGCGCACTGCCATGAGCCGCTTCCCGACTCCTAAGGTGGACGCCGATGGCACTGCACCTGCACCGTGCTGAGCGCACCGATCTGCTGGCCGACGGCCTCGGTGCCCTGCTATCGGACCCCCTGCCCGATCCCTTCGCCGAGGAAGTCGTCATCGTCCCGGCCAAGGGCGTCGAACGGTGGCTGAGTCAGCGGCTGTCGCACGTTCTCGGTCGCGGGCAGGGCTCCGACGGGGTGTGCGCCGGCATCTCCTTCCGCAGCCCGTACTCGCTGATCGCCGAAATCAGCGGCACCGACCGCGACGATCCCTGGTCGCCCGACGCAATGGTCTGGCCGCTGCTGGACGTCATCGACGAAAGCTGCGACCAGGACTGGTGCAAGACACTGTCGACCCACCTCGGCCACTTCGAAACGGGCGACGAGCGCGAACTGCGGCAAGGTCGGCGCTACTCCGTCGCCCGACGGCTCGCCGGACTCTTCGCGTCATACGCCCGCCAGCGTCCCCAACTGCTCGTCGACTGGGAGAGCGGCACCGACGGCGTCGATCCCCCAGTCGATGACGATCTGCTGTGGCAGCCACCGCTGTGGCGTGCCCTGGTCAGCCGCATCGACGCTGATCCACCACACATTCGCCACGCCAAAACCGTTGCCACGCTGCAGGAGTCCGCGACCGAACTGCCGCAGCGCATCTCGCTGTTCGGCCACACGCGGTTGCCGAGCACCGAGATCGAGCTGCTCGACGCGCTGGCCACCCACCACGACCTTCACCTGTGGCTGCCGCACCCCAGCGACGAACTGTGGACGTCACTCGCCAACGACCGGGGCCCCGTCCCCCGCCGCGAGGACACCACCCACCGACTGGTCCATCATCCGCTGCTGGCGACGCTCGGCCGCGATCTACGCGAACTGCAGCGAGGCCTGCCCGTCGGCCGGCAGACCGACGAATATCTCGGTGGCACCACCCATCCCGAGACGCTGCTCGGCTGGTTGCAATCCGACATCACCGCCAATGCCGTTCGCCCGCAGGGCCGCACGCTGTTGGCCGACGACCGCTCGGTGCAGGTGCACAGCTGCCACGGCCCCGCCTCGCCAGATCGACGTCCTGCGCGAAGTGCTGCTCGGCCTGCTCGCCGACGACGACACCCTCGAGCCACGCGACATCCTCGTCATGTGTCCGGACATCGAGACCTATGCGCCGCTGATCGTCGCGGGCTTTGGCCTCGGCGATGTCGTCAACGGCGCGCATCCGGCACACCAGCTTCGCGTCAAACTCGCCGATCGCGCACTGACGCAGACCAATCCGCTGCTCGGTGTGGCATCGCAGCTGCTCACACTCGCCGGTGGTCGTGCCACCGCCAGCGAGGTCCTCAATCTCGCCGAGGCCGGTCCCGTACGCACCCGCTTCAACTTCAGCGACGACGACCTCGACGCCATCGCCGACTGGGTCCGCGAGGCGAACATCCGCTGGGGTTTCGACCGGGCCCACCGGCACCCCTACGGCGTCGACTTCCTCCAGAACACTTGGCGTTTCGGCATCGACCGGATACTGGCGGGCGTGGCGATGTCCGACGACTCGCATGCGTGGCTGGACACCACACTCCCGCTCGACGACGTCGGCAGTAACCGCATCGAACTCGCCGGCCGACTGGCCGAATACGTCGAGCGCCTGCACACCTGTGTCGAATCGCTCTCCGGCGCAAGGCCACTGCGTGAATGGCTCAGCGCGTTGTCCACCGGCATTACGGCGCTGACCGCGGTGCCCGATGCCGACCTGTGGCAGTCCAGCCAGGTCGAGCGTGAGTTCAACGACGTGCTCGCGAAAGCCGGTCCGCACGCCGACACTTTGATGCGGCTGCCCGACATCAAGGCGCTGCTGGACCGTCACCTCGCCGGCCGGCCCACGCGCGCGAACTTCCGCACCGGCACGCTGACGGTGTGCACGATGGTGCCGATGCGGTCGGTACCACACCGGGTGGTCTGCCTGGTCGGCCTCGACGACGGAATCTTCCCCCGGCTCGGAGTGGTCGACGGCGACGACGTGCTGGCCCGCGATCCGATGACCGGTGAGCGCGACATCCGTTCGGAGGACAGGCAACTACTGCTCGACGCCATCGGCGCGGCGACCGAGAAGCTCGTCATCACCTACACCGGCGCCAACGAGTACTCGGGACAGCGTAAGCCGCCTGCGGTACCTCTCGTCGAGCTGCTCGACACGCTTGATGCCACCACACCGGAGAAAGTCCGCGATCGGGTTCTCGTCGAACATCCATTGCAGCCGTTCGATGTTCGCAACGTGACGCCGGGTGCGCTCGGCATGCCGCCGGGTCAGCCGTTCACATTTGACCCGACAGCGCTGACCGCGGCACAGGTAGCGGCGGGCCATCGCGGGGAGCGCCCGCGCCTGATCGGTCAACCGCTGCCGGCACCGCCGCCCGATGACATTGCGCTCGACGACCTGATCGGCTTCTTCAAGGATCCGGTAAAGGGGTTCTTCCGCGCGCTGGACTACACGCTGCCGTGGGATGTCGAGGCCGTCGAGGACGCCATGCCCGTCGAGATCAACGCCCTGCAGGAGTGGAAGGTCGGCGACCGGATGCTCGACGACATGCTGCGCGGTATGACACCGGAATCCGCGCGGGCCGCGGAGTGGCGTCGCGGCTCATTACCTCCGGGCAAGCTGGGATGGCGTACGGCGACCGACATCTGCGTGCAGGTCGACGCGCTCGCCTCGGCCGCCAAACGGCATCGCACACAGGAACCGGACGCGTACGACGTCGACATCGATGTCGGCGAGGGCCGACGCGTCACGGGCACCGTCCCGCGGCTCTACGGTGACCGACTGGTCGCGGTCACGTACTCGAAGCTGGATGGCCGGCACCTGCTGGAGTCGTGGATTCGGTTGGTGGCGTTGACCGCCCAGTATCCGGGCCGGGAGTGGACGGCGGTCTGCATCGGGCGCCCCAAACGGTCCGGCCCGCCCAGGGAGCGGCTGCTCGGCCCGCCGGAATCGGCGGCCGATCTCCTGCGCGATCTCGTCGACGATGTACGACGCGGGCCGCCGCGAGCCGATTCCGCTGCCGCTGAAGACGTCCTATGCGTGGGCGGAAACCGATCACCATCGCGGGCGCCCCGATGCGCGACGCCGGCTGGAAGTGGAAGACCGGCAAGTATCCCGGCGAGGACCAAGACCCCGCACACGTCCGGGTGTGGGGCCCGGGCTTCCCGCTCGAGGATCTGGTTGCCGCCGGACTGCCCGACTACGCCTCCCGGTTGTGGCTGCCGATGCTGTCGGCCGAGCGGGATCCCGACTGATGGACATGCCACCCTTCGACCTGCTGGGCCCGCTGCCGACGCCGCGGTCCACGACCGTGCTGGAAGCCAGTGCGGGCACCGGCAAGACGTTCGCGCTCGCGGGTCTGGTGACCCGCTACGTCGCCGAGGGTGTCGCGACGCTGGACCAGATGCTGCTCATCACGTTCGGAAGGGCGGCCAGCCAGGAGCTGCGGGAGCGGGTGCGCGGCCAGATCCTCGAGGCGCTGCTGGCGTTCGACGACCCCACGCTCGTCGGGGACAACCAGGTGGTCAAGCATCTGCTCGACGGCGAGCCCGACGAGCTGGCCGAGCGCAAGCTGCGGCTGCGTGACGCGCTGGCGGGCTTCGACGCGGCGACCATCGCCACCACACACCAGTTCTGCCAGCTGGTGCTGAAATCGCTTGGTGTGGCCGGCGATACCGATGCCGGTGTGCAGTTGGTCGAGAGCCTCGACGATGTCGTCACCGAGATCGTCGACGACCTGTACCTGGCGCACTTCGGCCAGCAGAAGGACGACCCACCGCTCACCCGCGATCAGGCGCTCGATCTCGCGCGGGAGGTCGTCGGCAGCGCCCACACCGAGCTGCGGCCGCTGAACCCGCCGCCCGGCTTCGAGCCGGCGGTACGGGTCGACTTCGCGAAGGCCGTCTGCGCGGAGTTGGAGAAGCGCAAGCGAAAGCTCGGCATCCTGCACTACGACGACCTGCTCTCCCGGCTCGCGAATGCGTTGGAGGCCGCCGATTCCCCGGCCCGGGCGCGCATGCAGCGACGCTGGTCGATCGTCATGGTCGACGAGTTCCAGGACACCGACCCGGTGCAGTGGCAGGTGATCGACCGCGCGTTCTCCGGGCACTGCACGGTGATCCTGATCGGCGATCCCGAAGCAGGCGATCTATGCGTTCCGCGGCGGCGACATCGTCACCTACCTGCACGCGGCCGACTCCGCGGGCGAGCGTCAGACCCTCGGCACCAACTGGCGCAGCGACGCCCCGCTCGTCGACAGCCTGCAGGCGGTGATGCGCGACGCCCAGCTCGGCGACGCGCGGATCGTGGTGCGGGAGGTGGCGGCCAACCATAAGGAGCATCGGCTCAAGGGCGCCCCACACAACGAACCGTTCCGCCTGCGGGTGGTGTCGCGAGATACGCTGCGCACCAAGCAGGATCGGGTCATCACGATGGACCGGCTGCGCACCCACATCAGCGAGGACCTTGCCTCCGACATCGCCGCGCTGCTGTCGAGCGGCGCGACCTTCTGCGACCGGCCGCTGAGGCCCGGCGACATCGCGGTGATCGTCGAGACCCACCGAGACGGCCGGGTGTGCTTCGACGCACTGGCCGCCGCGGGCATCCCCGCCGTGTACACCGGCGACTCCGACGTGTTCGGCTCGCCGGCGGCCGACGACTGGCTGTGCCTGCTGGAGGCATTCGACCAACCGCACCGCTCCGGGCTGGTGCGCGCGGCGGCGACGACGATGTTCTTCGGCGAGACCACCGAAACCCTTGCCGCCGAGGGTGACAGGTTGACCGATCGAATCGCCGACACCCTGCGCGAGTGGGCCGACCACGCCCGTGAACGTGGCGTCGCAGCCGTCTTCGAGGCCGCGCAACTCAGGGGTATGGGCACGCGGGTGCTGTCATGGCTCGACGGCGAACGCCATATGACCGACATGACGCACCTGACGCAGGTGTTGCACGAAACCGCACACCGCGAGCACTTCAGCCTGCCCGCCCTTCGCGACTGGCTACGCACCCAACGCGAAGAGCGAAGCGGCGCAACCGAACGCAACCGGCGCCTGGACAGCGATGCGGCGGCCGTACAGATCATGACGGTGTGGGTGAGCAAGGGCCTGCAGTACCCGGTGGTGTATCTGCCGTTCGCGTTCAACCGAAATATCCAGACCAGAGACGTCGTGCTGTTTCACGACGGCGACACCCGCTGCCTGCACATCGGTGGTGAACAGAGCCCCGACTACTCGAAAGTCCAGCAGTTGGGCCGGCGCGAGGCGGCCAGCGACGACGTCCGGCTCACCTATGTCGCGCTGACCCGCGCACAGTCGCAGGTGGTCGCGTGGTGGGCGCCGTCGTGGGACGAACCCAACGGCGGCCTGTCGCGGCTGCTGCGTGGCCGCCAGCCCGGCGATCCGGTGGTGCCCGACCGCTGCGATCCGCCGAAGATCGACGACGCCGATGCGATGGCCGCGCTGCGGGCATGGGAGACCGTCGGCGGACCCGTCCTCGAGGAGTCCATAATCGCACCGTCCACCGAGGTCGAATTGCCGCCCACACCATCGGGTCTCGACGTGCGGCACTTTCACCGTCATATCGACGCGTCGTGGCGGCGGACGTCGTACTCGGGGCTGATCCGCGCAGCCGAGTCCGAGTCTTCTCTGGGGGTGACCAGCGAGCCGGAGGTGATCGAGCTCGACGACGAGGTCGGTGAGATGCCGGTGCACCAGCCTGCCGTCGCCGGGTCGGATGTGCCGTCCCCGATGGCCGACCTGCCGAAGGGAGCGAAGTTCGGCACGCTGGTGCACGCGGTGCTCGAAACCACCGATCCGTTCGCCGCCGACCTCGCGGCCGAGCTGGAGTCGCAGATCCGGGAGCACTCGGTGTGGTGGCCCGTCGACGTCGCGCCCGAGGAGCTGGCGGCGGCAATGGTGCCGCTGAACGACACTCCACTGGGCCCGTTGGCGCCCGACTTGACCTTGCGGCAGATCGGTCTTCGAGATCGTCTGCAGGAGATGGAGTTCGAGTTCCCGCTGGCCGGTGGCGATGTGCGGAATAGAGCGCCGTCGATCACGTTGGCCGATGTCGGTCGGCTGCTGGCCGAGCACCTGCCTGCCGATGACCCGCTGGCGACCTATGCCCAGCGGCTCTCCGACGGCGCGTTGGGCGTGCAGTCGTTGAAGGGCTATCTCACCGGCTCACTGGATGTGGTGTTGCGGATCGACGGTCGATACCTCGTGGTCGACTACAAGACGAACTGGCTGGGCGAGCCTGAAGGCCCCTTGACGGCAGCCGATTACGGTCAACCACGGCTGGCCGAGGCGATGCTGCATTCGGACTATCCGCTGCAGGCGTTGCTGTACTGCGTCGTGCTGCATCGGTTCCTGCGCTGGCGCCAGCCCGGCTACTCGCCAGAGCAGCATCTCGGTGGAGTGCTCTACCTGTTCGTACGCGGTATGTGTGGTGCACAGACGCCGATCGTCGACGGGCATCCGGCGGGCGTGTTCAGTTGGCGTCCGCCCGCGGCGCTGATCGTGGCGATGTCCGATCTGCTCGACGCGGGAGCCGCATGAGTATCGAGGCGTTCTCGGAGCTGTTCGAGCCGGCGGATGTACATGTCGCGAGGCGGCTCACCGCGATGGCGAAGGAGCCCGACGAGTCGGTCGCGTTGGCCGTGGCGATTGCGGTGCGTGCGCTGCGCGGCGGGTCGGTGTGTGTCGATCTGCGGTCGATCGCCGAACAACTCGAAATGCCGGAGCTGCCATGGCCGTCGCCGGATGACTGGCTGGCCGCCGTGCGGGCGAGCCCACTCGTCACCGATACGCCGGTCCTGCGACTGTTTGGCGACTTGCTCTACCTGGACCGCTACTGGCTCGAAGAGCAGCAGGTATGCGACGACGTGTTGACGCTGCTGTCGTCGACACTGCCCGGCGAGGTGCCCAGTCTCGAGCGGTTGTTCCCCGAAGGCTGGGAGGAGCAGCGCGCCGCGGCGGAAATCGCACTGACACAGTCGCTTACGGTGCTGACCGGCGGGCCCGGCACAGGCAAGACGACGACGGTCGCGCGGCTGCTTGCGCTGCTGGCCGAGCAGGCATCGCTGTCGGGCCGCCCGCCGCTGCGCATTGCACTGGCGGCGCCGACCGGTAAGGCCGCGGCGAGGCTGCTCGAGGCCGTGCAGTTGGAGGTCGACAAGCTCGACGCCGTCGACCGCGATCGTCTGCCTGCGCTGAAAGCGTCGACGCTGCATCGGCTGTTGCGGTCACGGCCGGGCAATTCGTCGCGGTTCCGGCATCACCGTGAGAACCGGCTGCCCCACGACGTGATCGTCGTCGACGAGACGTCGATGGTGTCGCTGACCCTGATGGCGCGACTGCTCGAGGCGTTGCGCCCCGACAGTCGGCTGCTGCTCGTCGGCGACCCCGACCAATTGGCGTCGGTCGAGGCGGGCGCCGTGTTGGCGGACATGGTCGACGGTCTCGGCGAGCGCTCCGACGTCCGTATCGCGGCGTTGCAGACGTCGCACCGGTTCGGTGAGTCGATCGGTGCGCTGGCGTCGGCGATCCGCACCGGCGACGTCGACGAGGTCATTGCCTTGCTGCGCGCCGATGGCGACCACATCGAGTGGACCGAGACCGACGAGCCGGGCGAACAGCTGCGCAAAGTTCTTCTCCCCCATGCGTTGCGGCTGCGGGAGGCGGCGATCCTCGGTGACGCGAACGCGGCGTTGTCGACTCTTGACGAGCATCGGCTGCTGTGCGCGCACCGGCGCGGACCGTACGGGGTGCGGTTCTGGAACCATCAGGTCGAGCGGTGGCTGACCGATGCGACCGGTGAGCCGCTGTGGACGCAGTGGTACGCCGGCAGGCCCGTGCTGGTGACGGCGAACGACTACGGGCTGAATCTGTACAACGGCGATACCGGCGTGACGGTGGTGCGCGGCGACGGGCTGCGCGCCGTCGTCGCCGCGGGTGCGGAACCGATCGAGTTCGCAACCGGGCGGCTGTCCGACGTCGAGACCATGCACGCCATGACGATCCACAAGTCGCAGGGCAGCCAGGCCGACGAGGTGACCGTGCTGATGCCGCCCGAGGATTCGCGGCTGCTGACCCGCGAGTTGTTCTACACGGCGGTCACGCGGGCCAAGGAGAAGATCCGCGTCATCGGCTCGGAGGCCTCGGTGCGCGCGGCGGTGCAGCGGCGCGCGGTCCGGGCATCGGGGCTAGCGCGGCGACTCCGCGCGTGACGCCTGTTGACTCTGCGCTCAGGGCGCGATATCGCCCGAAAAGGCGCCCTCACCGCTGGGCCCACGCGAAGCCGGGGAAGTCAACGGGGCTAATTGTCGGCCACGAGCTCGAAGACCGGGATGACGCGGTCGGTGCGCTTCTCGTACTCACCGAACCCCGGGGCGCGCTCGACGATGATCCGGTAGATGCGGTCGCGGTCCTCCCGCGTCAGTTCACGGGCGACGACGGGGCGTTTCGGATCCGCGCCGATCTCGACCTGGACGTGGGAGTGGGCGCGGAGGTTGAACACCCAGGCGGGGCTCGCGTCGCGGCCGGCCGCAGAGCCGACGACGTAGATCTTGTCGTCGATGTCGAAGTAGGCCACGAGATTGACCCGTTCTGCACCGCTCTTGGCGCCGGAGGACGTCAGCAGCAGCAGCGGGAAGCCCTCGAACTGCCCGCCGACCTTTCCGCCGTTGCGGCGGAACTCCTCGATGTTGCGCTCGTTGAATTCACGTTCAGAGGCCATGTCGTCGTCGGGCATGACTCATGGTGACACTTCGGACCGCTTCGCGAGCCACAACGCGTAGCGTGAAGCGGTGGCCCAGATCGACCGCACCCGCACCATCGCGGCTGCCCCGCAGGAAGTCTGGGAGGTCCTTGCGGACTTCGGCGCTCTCAGTGCGTGGGTCGACCGAGTCGACCATTCGTGCATCCTCACCCACGGTGCCGACGGTCCCATCGGCACGGCCCGACGGGTTCAGATGGGGCGCAACACGCTCGTCGAACGCATCGTCGAGTTCGACCCGCCGCACACCCTTGCCTACGACATCGAGGGTCTGCCCAAGAGGCTGCGCAAGGTCAACAACCGCTGGACGTTGCGACCGTCGGGGGAATCGACGGTCGTCACGCTGACGAGCACCGTCGAAATCGGCTCTGGCCGAATACAACAGCTGTCCGAACGCGTCATGTGTCGACTGATGACCCGGGAATCCGACGGCATGCTCGCCGGGCTCGCGAAGCGATTGGAGAACTCTCGTGTCTGAGCTGTCTAAAAGGCCCGACATCGTCATCCTGATGACCGACGAGGAACGTGCGATCCCTCCCTACGAGGCACCCGAGGTGCTCGCGTGGCGCGATCGCACCCTGGCCGGCCGCAAATGGTTCGAGGACAATGGCGTCAGCTTCGGCCGCCACTACACCGGCTCGCTGGCCTGCGTGCCAAGTCGCCCAACGATTTTCACCGGCCAGTATCCCGATCTGCACGGCGTCACGCAGACCGACGGCATCGGCAAGGTGTTCAACGATTCCCGCATGCGCTGGCTGCGCCAAGGCGAGGTGCCCACGCTCGGCAACTGGTTCCGCGCGGCCGGATACGACACCCATTACGACGGCAAGTGGCACATCACGCACGCGGATCTGACGGATCCCGCCACCGGCGGTCCGCTGGCGACCAACGACGACGACGGCGTCATCGACCACGCGGCGGTGCAGCGCTACCTCGACGCCGACCCCCTTGCACCGTTCGGATTCTCGGGCTGGGTGGGGCCCGAACCGCACGGCGCGCTGCTGGCCAACGCCGGTGTCCGTCGCGACGCGTTGATCGCCGACCGCGTCGTCGCGTGGCTCAACGACCGATATGCGCGGCGGCGCGCCGGTGAACCGGATGCGCTGACGCCGTTCCTGTTGGTGGCCAGCTTCGTGAACCCGCACGACATCGTGCTGTTCCCGGCGTGGGCGCGAAGGAGTCCGGTGCAGCCGTCGCCGCTGGATCCACCGCCGGTACCTGCCGCCCCCACCGCCGACGAGGACCTGTCGACCAAGCCCGCCGCGCAGATCGCCTTCCGGGAGGCGTACTACTCCGGCTACGGGCCGGCGCCCGCCGTGGACCGGACGTACAACCGCAATGCGCAGCGCTACCGCGACCTCTATTACCGGCTGCACGCCGAGGTCGACGCACCACTGGACCGGGTGCGCCGGGCGGTGACCGACGGTGGCTCGGACAACGCGGTGCTGGTGCGGACCTCTGACCATGGCGATCTACTCGGTGCCCACGGCGGCCTGCACCAGAAGTGGTTCAACCTCTACGACGAGGCCACCCGGGTCCCGTTCGTCGTGGCGCGCATCGGCCAGGGCGCGAGGTCGGCTCGGGCGGTGACGGCGCCCACGTCGCATGTCGACCTGGTGCCGACGCTGCTGGGTGCGGCGGGCATCGACGTCGCGGCGGTGGCGGAGACGCTGCGGGAGTCGTTCTCCGAGGTGCACGAACTCCCCGGTCGCGACCTCATGCCGGTGGTCGATGGGGCACCGGCCGACGAGTCGCGTGCCGTGTATCTGATGACGCGAGACAACATGCTGGAAGGCGACACCGGCGCGTCAGGTGTGGCGCGCCAATTGAAGTTGACGGTGAATCCCCCTATGCCCCTTCGTATTCAGATACCCGCGCACGTCGGATCCAACTTCGAAGGGCTGGTCGTCCGGGTAGCCGAGACGGACGGCGGCGAGGGGCATCTGTGGAAGCTGGTACGCACATTCGACGATCCGGCGACCTGGACGGAACCCGGGGTGCGTCACCTCGCAGCCAACGGCCTGGGCGGCGAGGCGTATCGGACCTCCCCGCTGGACGACCAATGGGAGCTGTACGACCTGACCAACGACCCGACCGAAGCCGTCAATCGGTGGACGGACCCGGTGCTGGACGAATTGCGCCGCCACCTCCGGATGCATTTGAAACAGGCGCGGACCGACGCCATTCCCGAGCGCAACAATCCGTGGCCATACGTGTCCCGTCGATCACCGACCGCGAGGCCTTCGGCTGCGGCGCAGATTGTCGCGCAAGTGAGGCGACGACTGGGTGGGAAGCGTCTCGCCGAATAGTCGGTACTACCAAGTCAACGTTGCATTCGAATACCCACGGTCAACGCGGTATGGTCTGACGAGGTTGGTTCTGCAGCCTCAAGGAGCGTCTCGGCGGCGATATCGCTACCCTGCCGGATTGGGAGTTATCCCTGACGTGGCCGACAGTTCACGGGCGCGGATATCCGGCTGGGGGGTTCGGGTGCCTGCAAATGCAGCATTCATCACAACAGGTACAGATTTCATAACGACTTCGCCCGACGTGCGCGTGCACCGGCGTACCGGCATAGTCGGGTCTGTACAGTCAGTGCGTCCGACACGTACGGCACGTCGCTCCGACCGGGGCGACGAACCATCTGGGATGAACACAGAGGAGATGCGCACCTCCACAGTCATCGTCGGCCTCCAGCGGGGCTGTACGACGGCCGAACCCCAGCGGCTCCCACATCACCTGGCGCATCAGCAATTTCGCGCTGGGTCACTACCACAGCCAAATCATGGCGTCGTTGCGCCTAGGCCAAAGGGATTGTCGTGAGTCGATTCACCGAGACGATGTACAGCAACGCCCTGTCCAGTCAAAAGGGCATGGTCACCGGGGAGCCCGGCGCCCCCGTCCGCCATAGCTGGGCCGAAGTGCACGAACGGGCCCGTCGAGTGGCAGGTGGGCTGGCCGCAGCGGGCATCGGGCCTGGTGACGCCGTCGCGGTGCTGGCCGGCGCGCCCGTCGAGATCGCACCGACCGCCCAGGGCATCTGGATGCGCGGTGCCAGCGCGACCATGGTTCACCAGCCCACTCCCCGCACCGACCTGGTTCGTTGGGCCGAAGAGACCACCGCCGTGATCGACATGATCTCGGCGAAAGCCGTCGTTGTTTCCGACCCGTTCATGGCCGCGGCGCCGGTGCTGTCGGGGCTCGGCATGACGGTGCTGACGATCGAGTCGCTGTTGGCGAACGCGCCCATCGAGCCGCTGGAGACCTTCGACCACGACGTGGCGTTGATGCAGCTGACGTCGGGCTCGACGGGCTCGCCCAAGGCCGTCCAGATCACGCACGCCAACATCGTCGCCAATGCCGAGGCCATGGTCGTCGGCTGCGATTTCGATCTCGAGACCGACGTGATCGTGAGCTGGCTGCCGTGCTTCCACGACATGGGGATGACGGGCTACCTGACGGTGCCGATGTACATCGGGGCCGAGCTGGTCAAGGTCACGCCGATGGACTTCCTGCGCGATACGTTGTTGTGGGCCAAGCTCATTGACAAGTACAAGGGCACGATGACGGCCGCGCCGAACTTTGCCTACAACTTGTTCGCCAAGCGTTTGAGCAGGCAGGCCACGCCCGGCGAGTTCGATCTGTCCTCGCTGCGATGGGCATTGTCGGGCGCCGAGCAGGTCGACCCACTCGACGTCGAAGATCTCTGCGAAGCGGGCGCACCGTTCGGGCTCAAGCCCGAGGCCATCATCCCGGCCTACGGGATGGCCGAGACGACGGTGGCCGTGTCGTTCTCCGAGTGCGGCGGTGGCATGGTCGTCGACGAGGTGGACGCCGACCTGCTGTCGGTCCTGCACCGCGCCGTACCGGCCACCAGGGGAAACACCCGCCGATTGGTCTCCCTCGGCAAGCCGCTGCAGGGTCTGGAAGTCCGCATCGTCGACGAAGACGGCAGCGTGCTTTCGGCACGTGGCGTAGGCGTCATCGAGGTCCGCGGCGAGCCGGTGACCAGGGGCTACACCACGGTGGCCGGTTTCATCCCCGCACAGGACGAACGCGGCTGGTACGACACCGGTGACCTGGGCTATCTCACCGAGACCGGCGAGGTGGTGGTGTGTGGGCGCCTCAAGGACGTGATCATCATGGCCGGGCGCAACATCTACCCGACCGATATCGAGCGTGCCGCCAGCCGCGTCGAGGGGGTGCGGCCCGGTTGTGCCGTGGCGGTGCGACTGGACGCAGGGCTGTCGCGGGAGACGTTCGCCGTCGCGGTGGAGTGCAAGGACTACGCCGATCCCGAACAGGTGCGCCGCGTCGAGCGGCAGGTCGCCCATGAGGTGTTCGCCGAGGTCGACGTGCGGCCCCGCAACGTGGTGGTGCTCGAACCCGGGATGATCCCCAAGACGCCGTCGGGCAAGCTGCGGCGCGCGCACGCGCTGTCACTCGTGGACTGACCCGACGGTTCGAA
Source organism: uncultured Actinomycetota bacterium (assembly GCA_963720345.1). GTDB lineage: Bacteria > Actinomycetota > Actinomycetes > Mycobacteriales > Mycobacteriaceae > Mycobacterium. Next base: position 26,897 of record CAVRFN010000031.1, on the reverse strand, counting down.
TCTGCCCGCACCGGCGAGTAAATTCGTGACGCACCATGGCTGATTACGACGCCCAGCCCGGCCGAACATCGGCTCCGGAGCCCGATTTGTCTGCCGCACAGCGCGAGGCGGACGATGTCGACCTGTATGCCGGGCTGAGTGGTGTGGCCGGGCTGGTGGCCGGGGCCCGCGGGGTGATCGATCTCCTCGGCGACGTGGCGGAGTTCGCGGCTCGGGCGATTCCCGGTGTCGACGGCGCCGGTGTCACGGTGATCGATACGTCTGGCGACACACCGTCGGTCAAGACGTGGGCGGTCACCGCGCAGTTCGTCGAGGACATCGACAAGTTGCAGTACGTCGACCTCGAAGGAGGGGCCGTGCGTCACGTGTATGCAGACGCGGCGGCCCACCGTCAGCGGATCGCTGGGAAGTGACAGCCGGTGGCCGCGCTTCGGCGGCGGGGTGGCCCGGATGGGCGTGCACTCCGCGCTGGCGCTGCCGATGCTGGTCGGCGATCAGCTGATCGGCGCCATCAACACCTATGCCCGTAGCCGCGACGCATTCGGCGAGCACGCTGTGGAGTTGGGCTCGCAGTTCGCCGGGCCTGCGGCGGTGTCGGTGTACAACGGGCAGTTGCTCGACCACGCACAACAACGAACCAAGCAACTGCAGAGTGCGCTGGGCACCCGCGCGGTGATCGACCAGGCGATCGGGATCATCCGAGCCCGCTCGGGGGTCGGTGAACAGGTGGCGTTCGACCGGCTCGTTCGGATGAGCCAGGCCGAGAACATCGAAGCTGCACATCGTGGCCGAGCGGCTGGTGGACGAGGCGGTGCGGCGCGCCGTGGCGCGGCAGCGCGACTGAGTTACATTGCTGGCGTGATGAATTCGCCGATGGCAGAGACCAGCACCGGACGGGCATGTCGATCGGTCATCAGCCGCCGGGCGACATCGGTCAGATGCTCACCGTTGGCGCGGGCGTAGGAGCGCAACAGTTTGAAGGCCTCATCGACGGAGACGTCGAGAGTCTCGCGCAGAAACCCCTTGGCCTGCTCGACGATGACGCGGCTCGCGAGCGCGGAGCGCAGCTGCGGGATCACTGTCGACGGCGTTGGCGCGTGTTCCTGCAGGATCGCCACGCAGGCGATGTGCGCGAGAGTCTGCGCGACGAGGCGGTCCGCGTCGTTGAGTTCGCCCGAATCGGAGCCGAACAGACCGAGCGCGCCAAGCACGATGCCGGCCGCGCGCATCGGCACGGCGTGCACGGAGGCGAAGCCGGCGTCGAGTGCGGCAGGGACGAACCGGGGCCACCGTGCGGTCGCGTCGTTCAGGTCGGCGACCGACACGGGTTGGCCGGTCGAGTAGCAGTCGACGCAGGGTCCCTCGATCGGCCTGCAGCTGGAAGAGCTCCAGCTCGCGGGCCTGCTCGGTGGTGGCGGCCAGCAGGCGCAGCTGGTCGAGCGGATCGGCCAGCAGAAATCCGGCGGCGTCGACGTCGAGCAGCTCGGCACAACGTTCGGTGAGTTCGGTCAGCAGGTCCACCACGTCGAAGTCCTCGAGCAGGTTGTCGACGAGCGAAACGACCGCGTCCAGAACGCGGGTTTCACGAGGGGTTTCGGTCATTGCTCACTCCGTCCCAGGATGGGTGCATCAGTCCGACTCGAGCCTGAGTTTGCGGTCGAGGATGTCGCGGGCGACGTCGGTGGCGCTGCGGCCGGTTGAATAAGCGTGGGCGCGCAGGCGAACCAGCGCCTCGGCGGGCTCGACCTCGAGCTGAGCGACGAGCATGCCGGTGGCCTGGCTGACCTCGGCGCGGGAAAGAGTGTGCAGTTCGGCCCAGGCGTCGCTGGCTGGGTCGGCGGCGGCGGCGTGCATGTCACCGTCGAGGAGGTCGAGCAGCGGGATGCCGGCCAGCTCGGCGGCGACGACGGCGCCGGTGAACTGCGTCTCTTCCAGGCGGCCGGGTTGGTTGCGGAAGAGGTCGAGGGCGCCGACGTACTCACCGGCGACGACGACGGGCATCGCGAAGACGCCGCGGACCTGCAGGTCCAGCATCGCTGGGCCGTAGACCGGCCAGCGCGCATCGTCGGGGTCGGCAAGATCGACGACGAGCACGGGCGCGCGCCGGGTGACCGAGTCCAGGCATGGACCTTCGCCGAGGAGGAACTGGAGTTCGTCGCACGTGCGCGCGTGTTCACCACTGGATCCGAGGGTTCCGGTGTTGGCGCCGTCGAACACCAGGGAGATCGCCGCCGCGTCGACGCTCGAAGAGCGCCACGCACGCCTCACACAGCCGGTCGGCGGCATCCACCCCTCGCCGGCCGTCGACAGCGGCCAGCAGCTGCTCGTGAATCGCCACATCTAACCGAACAGCAGCGGGGCGTGAGCGTTGCCCGCGGGTCGTGGCGAGGTCGTCATCCTTCCAGCGTCCTCTCCATGGGAAATCGTGGAGGCAGCGGGGTGGTGTCAGGGGCCGTCGCGGTGGTCGCAGCATCGGTCCAGAACTTCCGCTCCGAAGCGGTTTCAGGTGCGTCGTCAGATGTGGCGTGCAGAAATCGGTCGGGGAGCGCCAGCTTGTGAATGGTTCGCAGCACCAGAAGATACTGGCGCACAAGAGAACCGGTGGTGTAGGGCAGATCGTACTTGTCGCACAGCGCCCGCACGCGCACGGCGATCTGCGGTAAGCGATTGCTCGGCAAGTCGGGGAACAGGTGGTGCTCGATCTGGTAACACAGGTTCCCGCTCGAGAATGCAAGCAGCGGGCCGGCTTTGAAGTTTGCGGCCCCCAGCATCTGCCGCAGGTACCAGTTGGCCTTGGTTTCATTGTCGAGGACGTCGGGGGTGAACTTCTCCGCGCCGTCGGGGAAGTGACCGCAGAAGATCACCACATAGGCCCAGAGGTTGCGTAGCAGGTTGGCCGCTGCGTTGGCGGCCAGGGTTCTGCGCCAGCGAGATCGGCTCAGCACCGGGAAGAGCACGTAGTCCTTGACCGATTGCCTGGCGATCTTTCCGGCGAACGCCCTTCTCGCCTCGTCGACCTTGACGGCATCCGGTGCAAGCCGGTCGCGCTCCGAATGAATACCGTGAAGGCCGATCCCCCACTCGAAGATACTGGCCAGCAACAGATTACGAAGTGGCTGCAGCAGATGTTCACGCTTCCACGGCTCGTCTCGGGTCATTCGTATCACGCCGAAGCCGAGATCGTCGTCCACGCCGACGACGTTGCTGAACACGTGGTGACGGTAGTTGTGCGAGTACCTCCACTGCGACGAAACACCGACCATGTCCCACTCCCACGTGCTCGAGTGGATCTCCGGGTCATTCATCCAGTCCCATTGGCCATGGCCGACGTTGTGGCCGATCTCCATGTTCTCGACGCTCTTCGCGAAGGCCAGCGACGCGGTTCCCAGCAGCCAGCCGGCCCTGGACCGGGTGCAGGCGATGATCAGGCGCGCGACGACGTCGAGTGTCCTTTGGAACTTGATGGTGCGCCGGATGTAGGCCGCGTCGCGTTCACCGAGTGACTCCTCGACGTCGTTGCGGATGGCGTTGAGCTCACGACCGAGCGCTTCGATATCCGCGTCGCTGAGGTGCGCGTACGCGGCAACATCGGCAATTGCCATTAAAGGGTCCCGTAGAGCCGGCGGTGAGTCAGGTCTGGGCTCCTGAGCGAACCCGAAGAGAATGCGGACGAGCGGTCGAGATCGAAGAAGACGACGGTTGCGCGTCGGCGTACTGCCAGCCTACCCCGTCAAGACCTCGGGTAATCGCGCGTCCACGGGGTAAGGTTCGGGGACCGGGACCATTCAGGCCCCCACTATCAAGGGGTCATCTATGTCTGATAAATCTCCTCGACAAACCATGGCTAAGAAGTCCGGAAAGTCTTTGAAGGAGAAGCGCGCCGACAAGCACGCCAAGTCGGCTGCCAAGGCATCGTCTGCCGAGGCCTTGTTCCATGACAAGAAGCGCTGAGGCGCAAACGCTTTCACTTGGGGTTCTCGCTCGTTCGCGCAAGCCGAACGAGCAGCGATTGCCGATTCACCCGGCACATTTCAGTAGGATCGCTCGCCGGCTCCGGCGACGCATCTTCCTCGAGCAAGGCTACGGCTCCGATTTCGGCGCCACGGACGACGGACTGGCCGAACTCGTCGGCGGAATCCGCACCCGGGAGCAATTGATCGCCGAGTGCGACGTCATTCTGTTGCCGAAAGTCCAGTCGGAAGACTTGGCCGAACTCAGGCCGGGCCAGATCCTATGGGGCTGGCCGCACTGCGTGCAGGATCCCGCTATGACTCAGATCGCCATCGATTCGCGATTGACGTTGATCGCGTTCGAGGCGATGAATCACTGGCAGTCCGACGGCGGGTTCGGGCTGCACGTCTTTCACAAGAACAACGAGCTGGCAGGCTACTGCTCCGTCCTGCACGCCATGCAATCCGTAGGGGTCACCGGCATCTACGGGCGCCGTATGCGCGCTGCGGTGCTCGGGTTCGGCTGCGACCGCCCGCGGCGCCGTCACCGCGCTGAACTCCCATGGTGTCGACGATGTGCGGGTGCTGACCAACCGGGACGTTGCGGCCGTCGGGTCGCCGATCCATTCCACCCAGATCATCCAGATGGCGCCCGACCCGGACGCGCCCGACCAGATACTGGGCCGACACCCCCGACGGGGTCCTCCCGGTGGCCGATCTGCTCGCGGACAACGACATCATCGTGAACTGCGTCCTCCAGGATCCCGACGCACCCCTGGTCTTCGTCACCGAGAAGGATCTGGCCGCCTTCACTGCGGGCAGCCTCATCGTCGACGTGTCCTGCGATGTGGGCATGGGCTTCAGCTGGGCCGAGCCGACGTCATTCACCCAGCCGATCATCGAGGTGGCGAACGGCATCCATTACTACGCCGTCGACCACAGCCCGTCCTATCTGTGGGACTCGGCGACCTGGGAGATCAGCGAGGCGTTGTTGCCCCACATCGACGCGGTTCTCGACGGGCCGGCGACGTGGGATCAGACTCCGACGATCGCGCGGGCGATCGAGATCCGCGACGGCGTCGTGCTCAACCCCGGAATCCTGTCGTTTCAGCACCGCGACGACGCCTATCCGCATGCTCGGCGATAAGACGCTGCGCCAGCTCGATATACGCAGCGGCGACCACCGGCCACGCCACCTCAGGCGCCCGCTGTCGGACCTCGGCCGCCATCGAGCCGGCAAGTCGTGGCTGCGTGATGATCTGCCGCAGCGCGGCCGCGAGCGCGACCGGGTCGTCATGGTCGACGACCATGCCCGCTCCGCTGCCTAACAGCTCGACAGCGTGCGGAAATGCGGTCGCCACAATAGGTCTGCCGTTCGCGAATGCGTCGACGAGCACACCGGAGCTCACCTGCTCCGTGGAGTCGTGGGGCAACACGACCACGGACGCCTGCTGGATCAGTTCGGCCAGCGCGGACTTGTCGTAGTAGCGGGGGTCGAAGGACACCGAATCGGCAACGCCGAGACGCCGGGCCTGTTCGAGTCGCGCATCGCGATAGGCCTCGGCTTCAGCGGCCGAAACCCTGGGATCCATCGGGCCTGCGATCACGTAGCGAGGTCGACCGGGGACATCGCGAAGCGACGGCATCGCGTCGATGACCCTTTCGATGCCCTTGCCCGGGCGCAGCAGGCCCCACGTCAAGATGGTGGGCCTACTCGGGCGCTTTACTCGTGGGGCGGTTGGCAACGTAGCGCCCTGCGGGATCGTGGTGACCTTCAGGCGGTCGACGGAGTAGGTGAGATAAAGCCGTTGTCGCGCCGCCTCGGACAGCACGACCACATGATCCGCGCAGGCCGCGATCGACTCGAGCGCCGAACGTTGTTGTGGCGTCGGGTGTTTCGGAACTGTGTGGACGACGACGATCGACGGGACCCGCAACCCGTCGATGATGTCGACCACATCGTCGCCGGTTGCGCCGTCTTCGTGTTGCAGGATCGCGACGTCGGCCTGATTCAATGGTCCGTCCGCCACCCAGCCGACGCTGGACCCATCGACGCTCAATGCCTCGGCCAAGCCTGCGGTGAACCTCGCAAGCCCGCATGGCGCGGACGTGTGGGTACTGACGATCTCGAAGCGCACCGTGCGCGAAACTCGTTGCGGCGCAGCGTAAGGCGTCATCGGCTCATAGAGGGGCAGAGCGTTCAAGGGTGTCCAGACTCGCGGTCAGTTCCGGCATGTCCGGCGTGAGCGGTTGCTCGGCGGATCAGCAAGGATCGGCTGAAACATCCCGGACTGGCTGGGCTCCCAACAGCTCAACTTTACACCCTGGCGGGCAACGTCCAGCGGCTGCGTCGCCTCGCTCGCGCCATCGCAGTCATACCGTGATGTTTAAGTTGCGCGGTTGACAGGCAATCCCCAGAAAACGAGTGTGGTGTAGAACACAGCCGCCGGTGGATGGAGCCTGCCCGTGACCACGGATAACCCGGTCAAACCGACCGACGTCGACAAAGCCCTCCTCGGGACCGCCACCTATCGAAGCCTCGGCGAGCAGAAGCTCTCACCGCAGGAGGAACGCTTCGAGAAAGGCCGGCGCACCGTCGGCCTCTTTCTCGCGCCGCTGATCACCATCGTCTTCCTGGTTCTGCCGATCGACATCCCGCGAGAGCAGCAGGTGCTGGCCGCCGTGCTGCTCGGCGTCATCGTGCTGTGGATCAGCGAGGCGGTACCGATCCCGATCGGCGGTCTGCTCGGCGTCGCGGTCGCGGTCTTCCTCGGCGTCGCCCCGGTAGACGACGTCCTCGGACCGTTCGGGTCGTCGACGATCTTCACATTCATCGGCGCATTCATCCTCGCGGCCGCGATGCTGAAACACGGCGTCGCCCGCCGGTTCGCGTTCTGGATCCTCAACCTGCCGGGGGTGGGCCGGTCCACGACCGGCGTCATCCTCGCCTTCGGTGCGATCACCTGCCTGCTGTCGGCGTTCGTCTCCAACACCGCCACGGTGGCGATGCTGCTGCCGACAGCGATCGGCATCATCAGCGTCATCGCCAAGCTGATGCAGAGCCGCGGCGACGTCGAACAGGACTTCGATCCCCAACGCCTGCGAGTGGGCGCGGCGATCATGTTGATGCTCGCCTACGGTGCCAGCGTCGGCGGCCTGCTGACCCCGGTGGGCAGCCCGCCCAACCTGATCGGACGCGGCCTCATCGAGGAGGCGACCGGCGAGCGCATCAGCTTCTTCCAGTGGATGACGATGGCGCTGCCCATCTGCGCGTTGATGTTCGTGCTGCTGGCCTTCATCCTGCTGCGGCTGAACAAGCCCGAGATCAAGCGAATCGACGGCGTCGCCGAGTACGTCGCCGAAGAACGCGAAAAGCTGGGCACGATGTCGCGGGCCGAGAAGAACACGCTCGTCGCCTTCTCGATCACCGTGGCGCTGTGGATCATGCCGGGCGTCGTTGCGTTGATCGCAGGCACTGAGTCACCCACCTACGAGTTCGTCAGCGACCGATTCGACGAAGGCGTGGTGGCCGTGTTCGGGGCGTCCTTGCTCTTCCTGTTGCCGACGGATTGGAAGGACCGCGAGTTCACCCTGCGGTGGCGTGACGCCGCTGAAATCGACTGGGGCACAATCGTGCTTTTCGGCTGCGGCATCATCTTCGGGTCGCTGATCTCCTCGACCGGCCTGGCCGAGACCATCGGCACATCGGTCAACGATGCGCTGGGTCTGGGCAGCAGTGTGGCGATCACGATCTTCGCGGTGATCCTGGCGATCATCGTGTCGGAGACGACGAGCAACACGGCGTCCGCGGCCGTGGTGGTGCCCATCGTCATCCCGGTGGCGATCGCCGCGGGCGTCAACCCGTTCGTGCCGGCCCTGGCGGCGACGTTCGCGGCGTCATTCGGGTTCATGCTGCCGGTATCGACGCCGCAGAACGCGATCGTCTACGGATCGGGCGTCGTGCGGATCACGACGATGATCCGATCCGGGATCACGTTCGATATCGCGGGCGCGATCCTCATCATCATCCTGCTGCCGATCATGGTCGGGTTTCTCGGGTTGGGCGGATGAGCACCATCGCGGTGATCCCGGGTGACGGGATCGGGCCCGAGGTCATCACGTCGGCACGCGCGGTACTCGACACGGTCGCCGCCAAACACGGAATCAAGCTGTCTTACACGGACTTCGACTGGTCATGTGAGCGGTACACCCAAGATGGTGCGATGATGCCCGCCGACGCCATCGACACACTGCGTGGGTTCGACGCGATCCTGCTCGGCGCCGTCGGCTGGCCGGGGGTGCCCGACCATGTGTCGCTGTGGGGACTGCTGATCCCGATCCGGCGGGCGTTCCGCCAGTACGTCAACCTGCGCCCGATCAAGGTGTTCGACGGCGTCGAGAGCCCGCTACGGGCACCGGGCGACGTGGACTTCGTGGTCGTGCGGGAGAACGTCGAGGGTGAATACAGCGAGATCGGTGGACGGCTGAATCGCGGCTTCCCCGATGAGATGGCCGTGCAGGAGTCGGTTTTCACCCGCGTCGGGGTGAGCCGGATCGCCGACTACGCGTTCGAGTTGGCGCGGTCGCGACGCGGTTACGTGACGTCGGCTACGAAGTCGAATGGCATTGTGCACACGCTGCCGTTCTGGGACGAGGTGGTCGCCGAGCGCGCCGCGCAATTCCCGGATGTGCGGATGGACAGCGAGCACATCGACGCGCTTGCGGCGAAGTTCGTCTTGCAGCCGCAACGCTTCGATGTCGTGGTGGGGTCAAACCTGTTCGGCGACATCCTCTCTGACCTCGCCGCCGCTGTCGCAGGGTCGATCGGGATCGCGCCGTCGGCCAATCTTGATCCGACAAAGGAATACCCGTCGATGTTCGAACCGGTGCACGGCTCGGCGCCTGACATCGCGGGCCGCGGGATCGCCAACCCGGTCGGTGCGGTGTGGTCGGCCGCGCTGATGCTCGAGCACCTGGGCCACTCCGATGCGGCGGGCGAAGTGTTAGCGGCAATGGAGGCGACGTTGGCGAAGCCGGAGACGCGTACTGGTGACCTGGGTGGGACCGCATCGACGGTCGATGTGACGGAGGCGCTGGTCGCTCAGTTGGGATAGGGCTCTACAACGCCGTGCGGCGACGCTGTAGGCGCCGAGCCACCGTCTTCACCGTGGCTTCCCGCTCGGCCGCCCCGCCCTCGGAATCCCACGCGGATTTGGCAGCCGCCATGTCATTGTGTCTGATCCTGCGCCGTACACCCCCACGAAGTATGTCCGTGACGGTTGGTCGCTTTCGCGAAGCCTCTGGGCGCGGCTCGCCCATCTCGGCATGGTTGCCGATAACACGTGAACCGGTGATGTGCGTCATGGCATATGGGCGATCTCGGGCGGTGCGGCCGTGTCCGGATGCCTTATCGTCGCGTCCCGGAGCCGGCGGTTGTGCATCGGTTCGCGCTCCGATTTCTGGTGTTCGAGCTGCGCGATCAACTCGCGCTTTGCATCGCACAACGCGCGAGTGAGGTCCGGGTTGTCGGCGACCGCCACCAGCTGTGGACGGCCGGGCAAGCTCGTCCGCAGGGTGACCCGCTGCTGCTTGCCGCCGCGGTCCTGCAGGGTGACTTCGACGTCCACCTGGCTCGGATCCCACCTCCCCAAATGGGGCGCAAGCGTCGCCAACGCGTCCAACACGTGCGGATGTTCCTTCGCTACGAAGCCCGATCCCACGTGGATCACGTTCTCGCGAAAGGCTTTTTGTCGTTGGTCATCAGCTTTGCTCATCGTGGACTCCGTCTACTCAGATGGTGATGTCTAGCGGCTCATTGCGTCGAGGAGTTCTGACATCGGGACGGTCGCGAAACCGATAGCCGCATCACCGATTCCGTAGGGCACGACCAGTATCCCGGCATGCACGATCCCACCGCATGAGTAGACGACGTTCGGGACGTAGCCGTCCTGCTCGTCGGTACCGGGACTCAGTAGCGGCTCTCGGAGCTGCCCGACTATCCGTGACGGATCCTCCAGATCGAGCAGTATCGCCCCGATCCGGTACGTTCGCATCGGTCCGACACCGTGGGTGAGCACCAGCCACCCCGCCTCGGTTTCGATGGGCGGCCCGCAGTTTCCGAGCTGGAGCACCTCCCACGCCTGAGTCGGCTGCTGACACGGTACGGACTCCGTCCAAACAAACGGGCAGTCCGAGGACGCGAACGAATTCGATTCGCGGTCCGACCTCGACATGGCAGCGAATTGACCACCCAACCGGCGGGGAAACAGCGCCAACCCCTTGTTTGCGGCGGCGCTGCCGACCATCGGCGTCGACGTGAACGAGCTGAAGTCCTTCGTTGCGAGCAACTGCTGGCTGATACGCGTACCGCTGTATGCCGTGTAGCTCGCGCAATAGGTGACCGACCCATCGTCGTCGACGAACCGGACGAAACGCGCGTCCTCCATACCAGCGGCCTCCGCACCCATCGCAGGCCACAGAATCCGCTCGGGAAGCGGGATGTTCTCGTCGAATTCGACGCCGTAGGTCCGGTCGGCGATTTCTCGAATCAGCGAAATCGTCTCGGGCGCATGACGACGCGTCCTCCGGTGCTGTCTGAAGTCTGTCGAGTTGCTCGTCGAGGTCGCTTCGAGTGAACCGATCGCCGAGGGCGTCGAGGACGTAATCAGCGCCCTCTCCGGTATCGCGCAGCCGGGAGAGCTCACTTCGCACCACCACAGCGTCCAGAAGAGCCGGCACAATCTCTCCCGCCGTGGCGAACGAAGCCGCAGCATCGATCGTCGCCGCACCAGTCTCGTCGATGACACCGGTGCGGAACCCGATCGACGATAGGTGCCCCTCCCCGATGCCCCGCACACTCATCACGAATCGCAGGCTGCCGGCCGGGATACCCGTCTGGTCCGGGTGAGCCACCATGCTGGGGTTGCACAGGGCCGCCCCTTCAATGGCGTACTCGCTCGTGAACGTCGCACCTAGCAACATCATTCGCGCATCGGACAGTTCGGGCGTCGCGTCCAGCCGATCCGCAAGTTCACGGGCATGCGTCCGAAAAACGCCGATCAGGTCGCGGTGACGCCAGCCGAAGCGCGTGACGACATCGTCCAGCGATGCGCGGACCTCGTTCTCGTCCAGCGCCAGGATGCGCCTCAGCACCGCGCCCGCGCGGGAATCCTGATGCTCGAAACCCTCCTGTCCGGGGACGAACAGTCGGGTGATGACCCGTGACGAGTCCGCTGCGAGTCGCAACGGGCTGCGGGTGACGAGTCCGGACCGTACCGAAGTCATTGCGGCACTGCGGAAAAGCGCTGCGCGTGCTGCAGCGTCGAGAGCACAGCCAGCGTCGACTCTGCGCCCTGGTTGCGGTTCACGCCATCGGCGTGCAGGCCGTCGAACCCGCCGCCCGTCTCGGGGTCCCACATCAGCTGTCCCGCATCGTTATCACCCTGGAACCAGGCCGCGGCGGCGCGGACGCCGTCCGGCCACATCGCGTCGCTGTCGACGGTGGCGGCACGGGCGCATGCATCGGCCAGCGTGGATACCTCGATCGGCTGCTGGTCGAAGGCGGGTCCCTTGTCACCGGGCCCTCTGCCTGCAACGGGAGTGACCGAGAGGTGGCCGTCCGTCGTTTCGACGTCGAGAAGCCAGGCCAACAGATCCAGACCGCGCTGCCGCAGGGACGCGTCCTCGAGCGCAGCGCCCGCGGCGATCATCGCCTCGGGGAGGACCGCGTTCGCGTAGGTGAGTCGCGGCTCGGGCCACGGCCACGCCGGGTCACCGTTGGGTTCGGCGACCGACGCCGCGTAGTCGATGATCAGTAGCCGCGCCGCCCGATTGTCGGGGTCGAACGCGAGCATCTCGGCAGCGCCCAGCGCCGCGAACGCCATCGCCCGCGGCCATGCCGAACGCGTCTGCGCGCCGCGCTCGAACTGCATGATGGCCGATTGTCGGGCCCAAACGACGTCACTGTGCGCGGCGGCGGTCCCCAGACCCCAGAGGCAGCGCCCCCAGGCGTCCTCCAAGGCGGGCTCGTCGATCCAATTGCCCTTGCTGTCCATCCTGTTGCGGCAGGCACCGGTGAGAGTCTGCGCTTCGCCCAGAAACCGCAGCGCAGTTCCGGCGACACCGTTGAGTGTTCGTTCCAGTCCGGGCTGTCGAGTGGTGACAACCAGCACTCGCGCCACATCGTCGGTGCAATAGCCGTGTTCCGGGTCGGGCTCGGTCAGCCGGGCGTGCTCGAATGTGCCGCGATGATCTGTCAATCGCTGCAGGTGGTCGAATACCGGGGCCGGGGTGGTGGCGGTCATACGAGTGCCGGTCGCTCAGCGAGCACGCGGTGCGCCAAACGCACATATTCACCGGCCACCACTCGCCACGACATCGTCGGCGCTAACCGACGGGCCTCCGCGGCCATGGAGCCTGCCACCCGAGGATCGGTGATGACCCGCCGAAGCGCCAATGCGAGAGCGTCGGCGTCGTCGTGATCGACGACGATGCCCGCCCCACTGGCCAGCAGTTCTTTGGCGTGCGGGAATGCCGTGGCGACGACCGGGCGGCCGCTGGCGATGGCGTCGACCAGCACGCCCGAAGTCACCTGATCGGTCGAGTCGTAAGGCAGCACCACAACGCTGGCGGACTGAGCAAGAGCGTTCAGGGAAGCGACGTCGCGGTAGTCGGCGTCGAAAACCACGGAGTCGGCCAGCCCGCAGTGACGTGCCTGCTCGATACATCCGTTTCGGTACGCCTCGCCTTGTGCGGCCAGCACTTTGGGATGCGTCTGCCCGGCGACGAGGTAGCGCGGACGGCCGGGAAGGTGCGCAAGCGACGCCATTGCGCCGATCACCCTCTCGATGCCCTTCCCCGGACCTATGAGGCCCCAGGTCAGCAGGGTGGGTCTTCCCCACTGCTTCGCCGCAGCGGTCTTCGGGACAGTGGCGCCATGCGGGATGGTGACGATCTTGCGACGGTCGACGTCGAAGTTCAGGCATAGTCGTCGACTGGCTGCCTCAGACATCACCACCACACGATCCGCGGCTGCTGTGACAGCCTCGAGCACTGAACGCTGGTGTGCGGTCGGATCTTTGAGGACGGTGTGAGCGATCACGATCGATGGCACGCGTAGTCCTTCGAGGACATCGACGACGTCGTCACCGTCGACACCGCCGTAGATGCCGTACTCATGTTGGATGATCGCGACGTCGCTCTGGTTGAGCAACTCGGAGGCCGCAGACACAGATGCCGGCGAGTCGGCGACCAGCTCTCCAACGACGCGGGCACTCGAACCAATCTTGCCGGCACTCGAAGGCGGCGATCCATCGGCCACCCGGACCACGCTGACCTCGGCGCCGTCGGCGGTCAAACCTTTGGACAGTGCCGCGCTGAACGTCGCGAGTCCGCACGCAGTCGGCGGATGCGTTGTGAGAATGCCGAAGTGCACACCATCGGAAAAAGGTTGCTCGACAATGGAATTAGTCAATGATGGAAGGGTAGATAAGAGTTTCAACGTGATCCAGACTTGCGGTTGGCACCTGCATGACCGGGCGTGAGCGGTTGCTCTACGAGATCAGCGGCTGACGGCTGTCCCATTCCGGAGTGGCTGGGTTCCCAACACCTTTGACGGTACACCCAATCGGCTGGTCGCCGGACCAGACGAAGAGGTGATCAGCGCCGGAAGAAGCCCTTTTTCCAACTCTTTTCATCACCTGCCACGTTGGTCCATCCGCCTGATTCGTACTGATGTATGACTCCTTGGCGCCGGTGTCGCCGAATGGCATGTACTCGTCGGCTCCGCCGTCTGGGAGAGTCACAGTGACTGTCATGGTTCGATCAGCGCATCTTCTCGGGGATGGAGTCCAACACCTCCAGGACGTGCACCGCCAGGTCGTCGGCAGCCTTGTCGCCGAGCTTGGAGCGAGCCATGATCGTGTCCTTGACGAGGGCGACACGGTTCTCGTAGGGCGTGCGGAACGTTACTGCTGAAGCCATTTCAATTCCTTTTCAGTAGTGGGTGCGAGCCGAGCGAAACCCCTGGGCTGGAGCGCTTGTCTGTCAGCACCAAGGGATCCGATGGGAGCTAGATGGTGGTCACTCCGACTGCCTGGGGGCCTTTGGGTCCCTGGGTGACGTCGAACTTGACACGCTGATTTTCGTCAAGCGAGCGATAGCCGTCCGACTGAATCTCCGAATGATGGACGAACACATCCTTTTCGCCGCCATCCGGAGTGATGAAGCCGAAGCCCTTTTCGCTGTTGAACCACTTGACGATTCCCTCTGACATTTTCTTCTCTTTCTTTTCACGATGGATGCAAGTCGTTACATCCAAGACTGGGTTAGGCCGCCGACAGCGGCGGTGCTCTGGCTATCGAACGGTATTCGCAAGCAGAGCGTCGACAGTTGACTCGTCGCTCGGGGCCGCCGCAGCCATCAGCGCGTCGTGCGCCCCGTCCGGTTCGGAGTTCGGCGGCACTACCAGCAGGGCGATTGTGCCGTGGTTGACACCGGTGACGTCGACGGTGCAGACCGGTTGACGTTGATGTCCGTCGAGGCGTACCACTCGCCCGCCTGAAACCAGTTTCGGGGTTGGTTTCGACCATTCGTTGACGTTGAACAACACACGGTCAATGGGTCCGAGCCGAACTGACAACACGGCCAACAGATCTGGAAGCTCTGCGTTGAGGTCATAGCTGCGCGGCCACCACGCCCCATCGACGAATCCACTCCGAGGAGCTTTGGGCTTCAAGCGCAATCGCGGCGTGTGTTCCGGCGTCGTGCGTTGCGGCGCGTCGTCGGCGGAAAATGGTCGTAGCGTCATTGCGACGCTCCTGTCTTGACCGTGACCCGGCCGGATGCTGCGAATCGCCGACGACACAACCTTGAACAGCCATATGACGAAATACCGACGATGCTTGCCAGTCTACGCTGCCGGTCCAGGTGTGGAACCACCGGTGGCATCCTCATTAAATTATTTGGGGCGCAGTCATTTTCCGCCCCACCGTTGAAGCCTTCTGCCAGGTCGTTGTTGACATTGTCGCTGATCAGGCGTGTACTGAGGATCTACTCCGCGATGAGAGGCACCGCAGGGCGCACCGAGCTAAGGGGCCGACATCGCAACCAACGCAATTATTTTGATCATCGTGACTACCGTGGCGCTGTTTGTACTCGCCGGCTGCGCTCATTGTCGTGATCTCCAAGACGTGGGCCTCGCATTGCCGTGGCGATAGTTTTTCGATCGACGATCTGGTCGCTGAAGACGAGCTACGACGTCGACGACAAGAGGCACTCGCCGATGAGTTGGACGCAAATGCTCAACCGGCCGAGTTAGAGGTCGACATCGAGCCCCGGCTCGCCGGCTGACGTCAACAGTGAGCTATCCGGACGGGAACCCGTCGGTGAACGCGGCCCAGTTCGCGGCCGACGCAATGAGCCCGTTCATCAACGTCAGGTAGGGCGAGTTAGTTCGGCGGCCATTGACGGCTTTCCAGTGCTACTCGCGAGATCGACACCACGGTTGTTGATTCCGCGGCAAATCACCATCTGACCCGCCACGGCGTAGAAATGGCGCATAGGACGCGGAACGCACGCTCACCACAGAACCGCGATGGCGGCGGCGCTGAAGGACAGCACGCCGACCGTGAGGAACAGCGGACGCGCAACGGGGTTGCCGGTGCGCTTCTGCCGTGCGCTGCCCATGCCGAGCAGTCCGCCGATGACCACGAGGATGACGAGCTTGACGCCGATCTTCGGGTAGTTCAGTTCGATACCCGCGGGCCAGGGCGCCGCCAGCGCCAGTCCAGTGAGCAGCGAGAGCAATAGCCCGTAGTCCATGACGCGGGTGAAGCGGAACCGTTTCGCCACTGCCTCGGTGGCCCACGCGCCGAAGGTGACGGCGAAGCCGACGATGTGCAGCAGCACAACTACGTTGCGTAGTAGTTCCATGCCGTGAGCGTACGACAGCGCTGGCCGGGGAGCCAGGAAATCAGCCGACGCGGCAAGATCCCGGCGGCGCAGTTCTTGCTGAGGTCCTTCAGGGTCAGCTCGATCGTCATCGGAACGCCTTCTGCCCGAACGGTATACGTGCCGAAGCTGGCCCGGATATCGCCGCGCACCACGCCGGATTCGATCAGGACATTGGGCCCGTTGGACCCGTCACCGGGATAGGGGCCTGCGGTCTCGGCGGGTGCGGCGGCTCGCGCAGGCATCGGCGACCGTCGTCGCGCCGGTGGTCGACGTCGCGGTCGGTGTCTGCTTGGTCGTGCTGCCCGCACAGGCGGCCACCACGGCGGAGGCACCGGCGATACCGGCGAACTGGAATACCCGGCGCCGCGAGAGGACCTTCAGGTCGTGGGCCAGGCCGAGGTCGTGTTCATGTCGGTCGTGCATGAACTTCACGGTGCCCGTCGTTGCTGTGACCTCGCTATGCGGCTGCTATGAAGCGGTTCAGTCGCTAATCCCGTGAGTCGACGGGCTGGGCCGGGCGTACGGTGCCACTGTGTATGTCGACGCGATGACGACCCCGCAGCCGTTGAACACGATCGGGGCACTCGCCCGTCGCACGGAGGCGGCGGGGTTCTCCGGATTGCTGTTCACCGAGACCGGCCGGACCGCGTATCTCAATGCGGCAGTGGCGTCGCAGACCGCGCCGGGCCTTGACCTTTCGACGGGCGTCGCGGTGGCGTTTCCGCGCAGTCCGTTCGTCACGGCGGCCTCGGCGTGGGAACTGCAGGAGGCGACGGACGGCAAGTTCCGACTCGGCCTCGGCACGCAGGTGCGCACGCATGTGGTGCGGCGCTACGGCATGGACTTCGAGCGCCCGGGTCCGCGGCTGCGCGATTACGTACGGGCCGTCAAGGCGTGCTTCAACGCATTCCGGACGGGCAGGCTGGACCACCATGGCGACTTCTACGACATGGACTTCATCACCCCGCAGTGGAGCGCGGGCCCGATCGACGCGGCGGACCCGAAGGTCGACATCGCCGCGGTGAATCCGTGGATGCTGCGGATGGCCGGCGAGGTGGCCGACGGGGTACATGTGCATCCGCTGGGCGAGCCCGGCTACATCACGCGGCATGTGGTGCCGAATATCGCTGAGGGAGCGGAGAAATCGGATCGCTCGGCATCGGATGTCGCGGTGATCGTGCCGGTGATGACGATCGTCGGCGACAGCGACGAGGAACGTGCCGGCGAGCGTGAACTGGTCCGAGCGAGCATGAGCTTCTACGGGAGCACCCCCAACTACGCGTTCATCTGGGACGAGGCCGGGTTCGAGGGCACGACGGCGCGCATCCGGGAGAAGCAGAAGGCCGGCGACTTCAAGGGAATGGCGGCGCAGATCAGCGATGAGCACATCGCGACGTTCGCGACCGAGTCGACCTGGGACGGGTTGGCCGACGCGCTGGTCTCGAAGTACGGGAGTCTCGCGACGCGCGTCGTGCTGTACAACGCCCTGGCTGATCAGGACCGCATCGAACGCTACGGCGAAGTGTCACGACAAATCTCATCCCGATAACAGACTGATCACTGCCGAGCGCGGGACCGCAAGAGTATTCAGCGGCGTTGTTAGTTTCGGGCTGTGGTGGAGGGATTCGCGCGTCGTGTCGGCAGGCTGATCATCTGTGCACTGATGGTGGCCGCCTTGGTGGCATTGGTTCCGTCGCCGCAGGCGTCGGCGTATTCGCGCGAGGGCCTGCCGGTCGAGACGCTGATGGTGCCGTCGCCGTCGATGGGCCGCGACATCAAGGTCCAGTTCCAGGGCGGCGGACCGCATTCGGTGTATCTGCTCGACGGCCTTCGTGCGCAAGAGGACTTCAACGGGTGGGACATCAACACCGCGGCGTTCGAGTGGTTCTACGAGTCGGGTGTATCCGTGGTGATGCCCGTCGGCGGTCAGTCGAGTTTCTACAGCGATTGGTATGCACCGGCCAGTGGCTTCAGCGGAACGGTCACCTATAAGTGGGAGACGTTCCTGACCAACGAGCTGCCGAGCTGGCTGATGGCCAACAGGCAGCAGGACCCACGGGGCAATGCCGTTGTGGGACTGTCGATGTCGGGCGGAGCAGCACTGACGTTGGCCGCGTGGCATCCGCAGCAGTTCTTCTTCGCCGGATCGCTGTCGGGATACCTGAACCCGTCGAAGGGCATGTGGCCGACGCTGATCGGCTTCGCGATGATGGACGCGGGCGGTTATAAGGCAGCCGATATGTGGGGGCCGCCGAATAACTCGGCGTGGCAACGAAATGACCCGATGCTCAACATCAATCGGTTGGTGGCCAATCGCACGGCGCTGTGGGTGTACTGCGGTAATGGTGCGTCGTCCGACCTGGACGCCGGCGGCGGGGGCTTCGGAACGCAGTTCAGCGCGGCCTACCTGGAGAACATCACGCTGAGCACGAACAAGGAGTTCCAGGAGAAGTACCAGGCTGCGGGCGGTCGCAACGCGGTGTTCAACTTCCCGCCGAACGGCACGCACAGCTGGGGGTATTGGGGTGCGCAGCTGCAGCAGATGAAGCCGGACATCCTGCGCATCATCAACCCTCCGCCTCCCCCGCCGCCACCGCCGGCGGTGCCCGGAGCAGTGCCGGCGGTGCCTGGAGCAGTGCCAGGCGTGGCAGCGGTTCCGGGGCTTGCCGTGGCGCCGGTGCGGTAGTTACTGCACTTCGCAATTATTAGCCGCTCTTCCTGTTAAGGCCCATGTCGACGGCTATTCAGGCGCCGCGCATTCGGGTTATGGCAATTTGCTGTGAGCTTGCCCTTTCCGCGCGTCGCCCTATTGACACACACGGTAATTAGGCGTATTCCTAACACTGTTAGGCGCATGTCTAATAACCGGAAAGCACTGCAGTCGGCCGCCGCGCCTGCGGTCCTGCGCACAGACAACAGGGGTGTTTCATGGATGTTGATTACTGCGTCGTGGGTGCCGGATTCGGCGGACTGACCACGGCGCTGCGCTTGAAGCAGGCGGGTCATTCGGTGGCACTGCTGGAGGCGCGCGACCGCGTCGGCGGCCGTACCTGGACCGAGACTCGTGACGACGGGTCGTGGATCGATCGAGGCGGCGCGTGGATCGGGCCGGGCCAAGACGCCATCTATGCGCTGATGAATGAATTCGGGGTGCCGAGCTACAAGCAGCACACCGAGGGCGACGCGATGATGTTCGTCGACGGCAAGAAGTATCGCTACAAGGGCACGATCCCGCTGTCGATGAGCCCGTGGGCGGTCGCCAACATCGGTGCGGTTTTCCTCGAGCTGGGTCAGATGGCCAAGTCGATTCCACTGGAAGCCCCGTGGGACGCGCCCAAGGCGAAGAAGTGGGACCAGATCAGCTACGCGGAGTGGCTGGACAGGAACACGGCGTCCAAGCCCGCCCATGAGCTACTGGAACACGCCATCGCGGGGCTGTACACCTCGGCCGCCTCAGAGGTGTCAATGCTGTTCGTGCTCTTCCAAATAGCGTCGGCGAGCGGGCCGAGCTTTCTGCTGGGAGTCAAGGACGCGGCCGAGGATGCCCGCCCGGTCGGCGGCATGGGCGCGATTCACAAGGCGGTTGCTGCCGAACTCGGCGACGCGATCCATCTGAATCAGCCCGTCCGCAGCATCACGCAGGACGACGAGGGCGTCACGGTCCGATCCGAGGACATGGTGGTGCGGGCACGTCGTGTTGTCGTGGCAGTGCCGATCTCCATCGCCAGCCAAATCATCTACGAGCCAATGCTTCCCGTCGATCGATCGTTTCTGCATCAGCGGATGCCGCTCGGCGCGGTCTTCAAGATCGCGCTGGTTTACGACGAGCCGTGGTGGCGGGCCGATGGCCTGTCGGGCCAGTCATTCGGGGCCAAGGGCGCGGTGAGTCTGACGATCGATTCCTGCACGGACACGGCAAGTCCCGGGATGCTGACCGTCATCACCGAAGGGCCCGAGGCACGCAAGCTGACCAAGCTCACGGACGAGGAGCGCAAGAAGGCGGTGATCGACGGGGTCGTCGAACGGTTCGGTGAGAAAGCACGGTCACCGATCGACTACGTCGAGCAGAACTGGTCGGTCGAGCGCTATTCGGGCGGCGGGATGATCGCCCACGCACCACCGGGGGTGCTCACCGAGTTCGGGCCCTCTCTACGTGAACCGTGCGGCCGCATCCACTGGGCGGGGACCGAAACTTCACCTGTCATGTACGGATTCATCGACGGAGCGGTCCGCTCGGGTGAGCGCGCCGCGGCCGAGGTGATGGAACACGACAAAGCGAAGGCGGTCGTCTGACCTGGGCCGACGCAGACCCTGCGTAGGCGGCCGTTTCGCTGTCGGGACATATGTGGTGGTGCCAACCTACGAGCGACATTGTCGCTCAAGTTAAATCGAAGTGCCCATCACGAAGTCGCTCGGCCGCACGGGTATCCACCAACTCTATGCGGTCCTCGGGATGTTTCCAGTAATGCCGCACCAACCAGTACAGCGCGACGCCGGTTGGTACGTAGTTGTTCAGACCACCGATGACCTTCTCGCTCCCGTCGCGGAGGCACAGCACCACCGACCTGCCGGACTCTTCCCCTCTTTGGTCTCCGAGTGGTCCTTGATGTCGACAATGTCATCCCACTCGACCACCCTCGTCTTCCGGGCGTCGGCGATTTCGACCATCGCGGGAGTGAATTTGAGGTGGCCCACCCCGCCGCGCCAGATGGTGATCAAGCCGCCGATGCCGATCACGAATATCGCCATACACATTGCGGGCGTGTAGATCATCTGCATCCCCCGCGACATGGAAAGGTCGATCACGCCCCGCGGCACGAGAATCGCAAGCAGAAGGGCCGAGGGCGCCGTCGACAGCAATTCCGGTGAGAATCATTGCGATGAATCGCTTGTCCGGCAACACGGTGAATCCTGTTGAGTCGGTCGTCGTTCGCGCTCGTATCTTGCCCGCCGCCGCCAACATCAGCGCAGTTATCAGCAGAACCCCAAACGCGGAGAATCCGAAGAGCAGAACTGTCGTCAGGTAATTCCCGCGGAGGGCCGACAAGATCCCACCGACAAGTCGGATAGCAAAGGATCACGGAGAAGCCCAGGCTTACCCAAACCAGACGTTTGTCGGACTTGGCCCAGTTCGCAGGCTCGGGAAGCGTCAGTACGGACACACGACCTCGCCAATGAACTCCCCCATTTTCGCTCCGCCTAGCCCCTCCGAGATTCCGCCGGCGAACGCACCGAACGGGACCGTTACAAACGCACACGGGCCCGCCAATCGCGCCGGCCGCCGCACCACTTCGGCTCCTGCCCACCCGCCACCGGCGCCCCCGAT
The DNA here is from genome assembly GCA_963720345.1 of uncultured Actinomycetota bacterium. Taxonomy (GTDB): domain Bacteria; phylum Actinomycetota; class Actinomycetes; order Mycobacteriales; family Mycobacteriaceae; genus Mycobacterium. The sequence goes on along the minus strand of CAVRFN010000031.1, from coordinate 5,669 downwards.
GCCAGCGACCAGCGCGATGCACCGCTCCTTGTCCGAATCTGCCATCGCCATGTCGAACACTGTCGTCGCCACCTCGAGGGCAGGCCCGCCGAATTTCGCTGCCTTGCTGACATTTTCGATGGACTCTGCGGTGAGCATCGGCAAGGAGCCACCGTTGACGATGTGCTTCTCCAGGCCGGAAATCCCGGAGCCGGTCACTAGAGAGATGTCGTCGATCAGCTCTACCGGTACCTGGGTACTACGTCCGCCGGCCGGGGTAAATCCGGCGGTCCGATATCCGGTCGGGTCCATCGATATCGTCAGGTTCGAGACCCGTCGGCCAGCTGATCGAGGTGTAATCGCAGTCGTTGTACATCTCGTGCCAGGAGCTGGTCTCGCGCCACGAAATCTCCGTCCTTGTCGAACTCCTCCGATTTCGTAGAAATTCTCCTTGCTCGCCCACTCGAAGGGATCGCATGCCGGGTGGTGACCTGCCTTGCTCCCGTCCTGCTTGATCACCGTCGTCACCTCTTCGCCGTACTGGTTCGTGGACTCGACGACTTCGCGGACGTTCATGCTGCCGATCGGCCGCTCGAATCGTTTCCTGGCCATCATGCCGGGCAGTTCTTTCGGGTTCGGCACCTCGTCCCGCGGTCGAGTCGCCCCGGGAATTGCGAACGGACCGTTCAGCTCCCCGGATTCTGCATAGCCGAACCGGCTCCCTGCAGCGGCCACCGCGTTCGCCGTCTCGTCGTCCGCGTCGCCGACCGCGGTGAGCATCTCGTTGATCGTCGCCTGTTCCGTGCGCGCAAGCTCCTGCAGCTTGGCCATCTCCTCCGCCGACATACGCACCGGATCGATCAGCACGACCCACTGATCGGTGACATTCAACGGTCCGGCGTCGAGTTCGTCGGCCTTGTTGAGCAGCGCGGCGCGCGCCTGACCGATCGTCTCGCTGCCGCCTTCAGCGCCGCCGCCACCCCGTTCGCGTATTCGGAAAGCTTCGACGCGGCGCTCTCCGCCCGGCCGAACATGGCTTCAGCAGCGTCGTGCGAGCGTCCCGACCACGCCTCGCGTTTCCGGCATGCGGCCGCACGCGTCGCTGATACCGCGGACCGCGGCGGCCACCGACTCGGCGCGGGCGGTGATCGACGCAGCCGACGTCGCCAGCGACTCCGGGTTCCAGCTCCGCAATGTGGGGCGCGACGGCAGCATCGATCAGAACAACCCGTCGAAACTGCCGGCCAGCGCGTCGTCGGCGACCTCGAACGTGTCGGCGGCACCGCGGACGGCCTGCCCCATCTTCGCTGACATTCTCGGCCAGCTGGTCGGCCATCACAAGTGAAGTGTTCGCCGACTGAGCGCGCTGCCCACTGCGTCGTCGCCCGGGCAGTCCATCGCCCGCCGACGAGACTGTTGTACCCAGGTCAGCTGCGGTGATGGCTGCGCTCGCGGTATCGACCTGTCCGGAAAACGCCCGCAGGATCTCGGGGTCGACGAGCACGTTTGGCCTCCCGTTCCAATCGCCGTTGCCACGATTCTCTCCCACGCGTGGAGGGGTTACTTGCACAGATTTGGCCGATGTTGCGGCTCTAGACTCGTCGGATGATCGCCAAGGGGGCACGCATATGCCTTGCCGTCGGCACTTCGGTGGTCATGCTCGCGACGGCGTGTTCTAGCGACGAGGAAATACCGCCGACCGTCAGCGCGAGCCCGTCGACGCAGCCGCCGGTCGCGGCCCCCCGATCGACGCCTGCGCCCATCGCGGCACCAACTCCTGACATGCCGGGCGTCTCGACGTTGATCAACGACGCGATCGCGGCACACCAATTGCCGGGCGCCGTCGTGGTGATCGGACACGGGGGCAACATCGTCTTCCACCGGGCGTACGGCGAGCGCAAGCTTGCGGGTGAACCCGGGTTGGACGGATCGCCCGGCGCCGGCCGAGCCGATGACCGAGGACACCATCTTCGACATCGCATCGTTGACGAAGCCGCTCGCGACGGCGACGGCCGTCATGCAGCTCTACGAACAGGGCAAGGTTCGGTTCGACGATCCCGTGCAGCAGTACCTGCCGGACTTCAACGCGGCGCAACGATCCACAGCGCGCGACGGTGACGGTTCGCATGTTGCTGACCCACACCTCAGGCGAACCGGGAGACGTCAACCTCAAAGATCCATGGGGACTCGAGGGAGCCGACAAGGCGGAGGGCTTCCATCGTGCGTTCACCACGCCGCTGGAGTCAGCTCCGGGTGAGGGTTTCGCTACTCCGACATCAACTTCATTCTGCTCGGCGGGTTGGTCGAGAAGCTCACCGGCGAGCCAGAAGACGATTACGTCAGCAGAACGTCTTTGCGCCGCTGGGTATGCAAGACACCCGCTTTCTGCCGCCGGCGAAAGCATGTGGCCCGCACACGATCAGAGGAGCGGCGATCGCCTGGGCTCCCGGGCCGAACTGCCCGCCGAATGTCCGGCGGGTACTTGGGATATCGGTCTGCTGCCGCGCATCGCGCCGACAGCACGCGACGAGGAGAGCAGAGCCGATCCGAGCAAGAACCCCGATCTTGATTATCTGCTGCGGGGCACGGTGCAGGACACGACGGCGCGGCGGATGGGCGGAGTGGCCGGGCACGCCGGCGTGTTCTCGACGGCGCACGATGTCGGCATCTTTGCGCAGGCGCTGCTGGATCGGCTTGCGGGCCGCCCGAGCGAATTTCCGTTGAAGCAAGAGACTTTGGCGTTGATGACGACTCCGCAGCAGCCCGGACATACGGCAGACCAAATCGAGGCAGCCAACGAGACCGAGAAGCCGTCGCAATAGGCCGAACACGGAACTCCGCTGCTCGCTCCGCACTATCCGGCGATCGAGGGACAAAGTCTGCGCGGCTTTGGTTGGGATATCGATTCGGCCGTTCTCCCAGGCGCGAGGCATGGTCTTCCCGGTCGGGAGCTTCGGCCATACCGGCTTCACCGGGACGACGCTGTGGATGGATCCGGGCTCGGATACCTACGTGATCCTGCTGACGAACTCGATCCATACGCGTGGCAGTCCACCGATCGCGCGCCTGTCGGGTGAGGTAGCGACGGCCGTCGCGCAGGCTCTGAACCTGCAGTGACTCGTTGCCGACCGGCTGGTGGCGCAGCTGAGGAATATGTGGTGGTGCCAACCTAGAGCGACATTGATGCTGGACACGGCCGGGACACGGTTTACTTGGGGACGATGGCTGCCGACCACCCGCCTATTGAACGCGAGATCGTCCTCACCGACGAGTTCCGCCACGCGCTGGCGCTGCTTGCCGACGGCCAGGCACATGTTCCTCACGGGCAAGGCTGGCACCGGCAAGTCAACGCTGATCCGCCAGTTCATGGCGAACACCGACCGCAATGTCGTGGTCGTCGCACCGACCGGTATCGCAGCGCTCAACGTCGACGGCTACACCATTCACCGGCTGTTCGGTTTCCGCACCACGACGACGCCTGGACGACATCCGCACCGGCGGCACTACCGGCCAGGCCGATTCACCAAGACTCTTTCGTCGCTGCACACCCTGATCATCGACGAGGCGTCCATGGTCCGGGCCGATCTGTTCGACATGGTCGCCGCTGCGTTGGAACGGTTCGGTCCCGCGCCCGGGACCCCCTTCGGCGGTGTGCAGATCGTGCTGGTCGGCGACCTCTACCAGTTGCCACCGGTCATCACCGGGGTGAGGCAGCCTTCTTCTCGACGATCTACCAGACTCCGTACTTCTTCTCCGCCGACAATTTCCGAGCGCGAAGACTTCCCCACCGTCGCGCTGACCACCGTATTCCGCCAGCTCGGCGATGACCGAATGACCGCGATACTCAACGAGATTCGCGAGGGTGTGCTGCTCGGGCACGCGCAGGAACAGCTCAACGCCCGCGCCGACGCCGACTTCGTACCACCCGACGGCGAGTTCTGGCTGACGCTGGCGCCGACGAACCGGCTGGTGTCCGCGCGGAACCGCCAGCATCTTGAGCGGCTGCCCGGCGACGAGATGGTCCACCAGGCAAGGCAATCCGGCGATCTGTCGCTCTTCGACCCGCCCATCGAGGAGACGCTGCGGTTCAAGGTCGGCGCTCAGATCATGATGCTCAACAACGATCAGGGCGATCGCTGGGTCAACGGCTCCATCGGGCGCGTTATCGGCGTCGGACTACGACCGCTACGGCGCCGTCGTCGAGGTCGAGTTCCCCGACGGAACATGCGCCGACGTCGACCCCATCACCTGGGAGGCCACCCGCCCTGTCGTCGACGGCGGCTCGCTTCGGCCGCGAGGTCATCGGCACGTTCACCCAGTTGCCGTTCAAGCTTGCCTGGGCGATCACCATCCATAAGAGCCAAGGCCAGACGCTGGACCGGCTGGTCGTCGACCTCACCGGCGGCATGTTCTCGTCGGGCCAGCTTTATGTGGCGCTGAGCCGGTGCACATCGTTGGCCGGCCTGGTGCTGAAACGTCCTGTGCTGCCAAAGGATCTGAAGACGGACCGTCGCATCGCCAGGTTCCTGCGGACGTCGGCCGGCGAGGCTGGGACGCGCCGATACTGTGCGATCGGCATGCTGACCGTCGGCGACGAGGGCCGCATGTCCCGGCCGCGGCCGGTGGAGTTGGCTGTGGCATTCGACGACGGGACCGCGGTATCCACGCTGATCAATCCGCAGCGCGACCTCGCCGATGCACGGCATGCGTTTGGTATCAGCGTGTCCGATGTGCTGCTGGCGCCGACGCTTCGGGAAGCCTGGGCGGTGATCGCGCCGATGCTGGCAGGCTGCACACCCGTCGGTGTCGGGATCGACGAGACGCTGGGGTTGATCGACTTCGAACTCAAACGGCTCGGCCACGTCACGGTGATGCCGCTGGGTGTCGAACTGCGGAAGGGTGCCGGCGATCGGGCCGCACGGCCTTGGAACGGGCCCGTCGGCGCTGAAGCGTGCAATCCGGCTGATGCCGATGGCGGTCGACGCCGTTCGATGAACCGAGCAGCCGAGTCGGTTTCGGGTCAGCTGGTCAGTCGGGACACTCGGCCCGCACACCGTCGTCCGATCATCTGCCGGCGCTGTCGGCTCTCCTGCGGGTGAGCCGCGATGTGGGCGCGGTGATGCTGGGTGGCTGGCGCGCGTTGATCTGACAAGGGCGAGAGTCGACGTGGATCGCCGCGGCCCGGCATTCGGTGGCCGACCAGCTGCGGGCGGCGGCGTCACGGATACGTTGACCGGGAGGTGGTGGCGCGGCTGCATGCGGCGCGACGCTACTTGGAGTCGATGTGGCGACGGGCTTCCGTCGATCGGGGCCGTCACGATATCGGCGCGGCGCTGGCTCCGGGTGCCCGGGTCTGCTTCACCGGGACCGCTCAGGACGCTCAGGGCGAATCGTCAGCGCGACGAGATGGAGCGGCTCGCCGCGTCGGCGGGCCTGACACCCGTGCGGTCGGTGACGAAGACACGCTGCGAAGCGTTGGTCACGGCCGAGATCGGCACCCAGTCGGGCAAGGCGCGCAAGGCTCAGGAATTCGGCAAAGCCGGTGTTCTCCGCCGGAGTTCTTCGCTTCGCTGGTGGAGCGGTGACTAAGCCGGCCAGCCGTTCTCGACCCGGCCGATCCGCAGGTTGCCGCGGCCCTCGACGAGTTCATCCTCTGTGAGTACGAGATCAAGTGGCTCGATGAGCCGATC
>CAVRFN010000030.1:0-249481 GCA_963720345.1 uncultured Actinomycetota bacterium | reverse complement strand
CGCATCCTCGGCCGCACGGCGGCAGCTCCCCAGCGCCGCGCACGGTGCGCCCCCAGGTGCGCAGCGTCCACGTCTGCCGCCCGGACCCGGCCGCCGCCGAGGTCAGCGTGCACGTCCGGCACGGGCACCGCTCCCGCGCCCTCGCGCTGCGGCTCGAGCGCCGCGACGACGCTGGGGCTGCACCGCGCTCGAGTTCGGCTGACCCGGTTGCAGGCGCGGCGTCGCCCCGGCGTCGGACCGCCTGACGCTCGCGGCTCAGCCGTTGACCCGGGCGGTGAGCCCGGTCGGCCCACCCGGCGCGCCGTGGCACTCTTGTACTTCTTGCCGGAGCCGCACGGGCACAGCGCGTTGCGGCCGACGCCGGCGAACTCGTCGTCGTCGCGCGCCTGCGTCTGCGGGCACCTCGGTGCTCGCCCTGCTCGGACGGCGCGGTGTAGGTGAGGTCGGTCGGGGTGCTTCGGCGCGTCCAGCCCCTTGGCCCGGATCGCCGGGTGGTCGGCATGAGGCGCCGGTCGCCGGACGGCGGCCGCCTGGCGCGCAGCGCGGGTCGCCGACCTCGACCTCCGTCGGACTCTCGGCCTCGTCCTCGACCGGCTCGGGCTCCTCCTCGACCTGCACCTCGAGGTTGAACAGGAAGCGCGACCGACTCCTCCTTGATGCCGTCCATCATCGCGCCGAACATGTCGAAGCCCTCGCGCTGGTACTCCACCAGCGGGTCGCGCTGGGAGTAGGCGCGCAGCCCGATGCCCTCGCGGAGGTAGTCCATCTCGTAGAGGTGCTCGCGCCACTTGCGGTCGAGCACCGACAGCAGCACGCGCCGCTCGAGCTCGCGCATGACCTCGGCGCCGAACTGCGCCTCGCGCTCGTCGTACGCCGGCCTGCGCGTCCGCCTGGAGCACCTCGACGAGCTGCTCGCGGTCGAGGCCGTCGCGGCCCCCGGCCTCCTCCTCGACGTCGTCGAGCTCAGCGACGACCGGGTAGAGCGTCCGAGCGCGGTCCACAGCGCCTCGAGGTCCCACTCCTCGGGGAACCCCGTCGGTGGCGCCGCGGACGTAGCCCTCGACGGCGTCGTCGATCATCGCGCGGACCTGCTCGTGCAGGTCGGCGCCCTCGAGCACCGCGCGCCGCTCGCCGTAGATGACCTCGCGCTGCCGGCTCATCACGTCGTCGTACTTGAGGACGTTCTTGCGGGACTCGAAGTTCTGCGCCTCGACCTGCGCCTGCGCGGAGGCGATCGAGTTCGTGACCCGCTTGTTCTCGATCGGGACGTCGTCGGGGACCTTGAGCGTGGTGAGCACCCAGTCGACCCAGTCGGACTTGAACAGCCGCATGAGCTCGTCCTGCAGCGACAGGTAGAACCGGGACTCGCCCGGGTCGCCCTGACGGCCGGAGCGGCCGCGGAGCTGGTTGTCGATGCGCCGCGACTCGTGGCGCTCGGTGCCGAGGACGTAGAGCCCGCCGACGTCGCTGACCTCGTCGTGCTCGGCCGCCACCTGCGCCTTGATCCGCTCGACCATGGCCGGCCACGCGGCGTCGTACTCCTCGGCGTCCTCGACCGGGTCGAGCCCCTGCTTGCGCAGCTCCTGGTCGGCGAGGAAGTCGACCGAGCCGCCGAGCATGATGTCGGTGCCGCGACCGGCCATGTTGGTGGCGACCGTGACCGCGCCCTTGTGGCCGGCCAGCGCGACGATCTTCGCCTCGCTCGTCGTGCTGCTTGGCGTTGAGGACCGTGTGCGGGACGCCCGCCGCTTGAGCAGCTCGGACAGGTGCTCGGACTTCTCCACCGACACCGTGCCGACGAGCACCGGCTGGCCCGTCTGCGTGCCGCTCGGCGATGTCGTCGACGACCGCGTCGTACTTCGCCTCCTCGGTGCGGTAGACGAGGTCGGGCTGGTCGACGCGGGCCATCGGCCGGTTGGTCGGGATCGGCACGACGCCGAGCTTGTAGATCTTGTCGAACTCGCCGGCCTCGGTCATCGCCGTGCCGGTCATGCCGGCGAGCTTCTCGTAGAGGCGGAAGTAGTTCTGCAGCGTGATCGTGGCGAGGGTCTGGTACTCCTCGCGGATCTCGACGCCCTCCTTGGCCTCGATCGCCTGGTGCAGGCCCTCGTTGTAGCGGCGGCCGTGCGAGCATGCGGCCGGTGTGCTCGTCGACGATGAGCACCTCGCCGTCGAGGACGACGTACTCCTTGTCGTGGCGGAACAGCTCCTTGGCCTTGATCGCGTTGTTCATGAACGAGATCAGCGGCGTGTTGACCGAGTCGTAGAGGTTGTCGATGCCGAGGTAGTCCTCGACCTTGGTGATGCCCGCGCTCGAGGACCGAGATCGTGCGCTTCTTCTCGTCGACCTCGTAGTCGACGTCCTTGACCATGCGGCCGCGCGATGTTGGCGAACTCGGGGTACCACTGGACCTCGTCCTGGGTCGGGCCGGAGATGATCAGCGGCGTCCGCGCCTCGTCGATGAGGATCGAGTCGACCTCGTCGACGATCGCGAAGTTGTGGCCGCGCTGCACGCACTCCTCGATGGCAGTTGGCCATGTTGTCGCGCAGGTAGTCGAAGCCGAACTCGTTGTTCGTGCCGTAGGTGATGTCGCAGGCGTACGCCTCGCGGCGCTCCGCCGGCGCCATGTCGGGCAGGATCACGCCGGCGGTCAGCCCGAGGAAGTGGTGGACGCGGCCCATCCACTCGGCGTGGTACTTCGCCAGGTAGTCGTTGACGGTGACGACGTGGACGCCCTTGCCGGTCAGCGCGTTGAGGTACGCCGGCAGCGTGGAGACGAGCGTCTTGCCCTCACCGGTCTTCATCTCGGCGATGTTGCCGAGGTGCAGCGCCGCGCCGCCCATGAGCTGGACGTCGAAGTGCCGCTGGCCGAGCACCCGCTTGGCGGCCTCGCGCACGGTGGCGAACGCCTCGGGCATCAGGTCGTCGAGGGTCTCGCCGTCGGCGAGCCGCTGCTTGAACTCGTCGGTCTGCGCGCGCAGCTCCTCGTCGGTCATCGCGACGAAGTCGTCCTCGATGGCGTTGACGGCCTTGCGCGATCGCCTCCAGCTGGCGGAGGATCTTGCCCTCGCCGATGCGGAGGATCTTGTCGATGATGGCAGGCACGTGCGTGCGACTCCTGGTGTCGCGAGCGGTCGGCGGGCGCCGGCGCTGAGCAGCACACCGGCCGCAGGCTCGACCCAGGCCAGCGTAACCGCCGCGGCCAGTCGGTCAGCGACCGTCCGCGAGTCGACCGCGGCCAGCAGCGCGGCGCCAGGTCGCCCGTCGGTCGCACGACGACGCCGTCGAGCCCCAGCCACCCGGCCAGCCGCGCAGCTCGGCGGCCAGCTCCTCGGCGGTCTCGTCGGGCGCCCCGGGCTCGGCCCAGGCGCCGTGACGAGCAGCGCGCCGGCCCGGCGGTCCGCCTTGAGGTCGACCCGGGCGACGAGGCGGTCGCCGAGCAGGAACGGCAGCACGTAGTAGCCGTGCACCCGCTTGGCGCTCCGGGACGTAGATCTCGATCCGGTAGCGGAAGCCGAAGAGCTGCTCGGTGCGCGTCGCGCCCCCAGACCACCGGGTCGAAGGGGCTCAGCAGGGCGCGGGCGTCGACCCGGCGCGGCAGCGCGGCGTCGCGGTGCAGGTACGCCGGCGCGGCCAGCCCTCGACCGCGACCGGCAGCAGCTCGCCCGCCTCGACCAGCGTCGTCGAGCGCCGGCTTGCGCCGGCTCCGGGCTGCATCCGGTAGTAGTCGCGCAGGTCGCTGCGCCGTCGCGACGCCGTGCGGACGGCGGCCGCGGCGGACCAGCTCGACGGTGGCCTCGCTCGACCGTCGGCGTCGGGCGCGTCGAGCACCTCGGGCGGGCAGCACCCGCTCGGGCAGGTCGTAGACGCCGCTCGAACGCGGGTTGCGGCCGGCGACCGCCAGCCTCGCCCGCGGAGAAGAGGTACTCCAGCGCCGCTTGGTCTCCGACCAGTTCCAGCCCCAGTGCTCCTTGCACGCGGGGCAGCCCGTCGTCGAGGTCGCGGGCGGTCGACGGCGCCGCGCTCGCGCGACCTCGGCGAGCAGCGAGGCGACCAGCTCGGGCGCTGCCGGAGACGCCGTCCCACTCGTGCCCGCTCTCGCGCGTAAGTCGCGCATCCGGTGCCGCATGTGCGGCCAGAGCTCGACCGGCATGAACGCCGCGACGTGCGCCCAGTACTCGACGAGCCGGCGCGGCTCGCGCTCGGCGGCGCGGGTGCAGCAGCGCCGGGTCGTAGGGACCCATCCGGCGGAAGAGCGGCATGTAGTGCGCGCGCTGGAGCACGTTGACCGAGTCGATCTGGAGCACCGCCGTGCGCGCGAGCGTGCGGGCGAAGGTGCGCATCGTCGGCAGCGGTGTGCCGCGGGTCGCGGAACCCCTGGGCGGCCAGCGCGATGCGCCGCGCCTGGGCGCGGCTCAGGACATCGGTCCGGCGGCGGCATACGGGAATGTTGCCAGTCGCCACCGACACCCCGCCGTCAGGGGATGTCGAGGAGCTTCTCGCGCACGGCGTACATGACGGCATCCGGAAACGCGTTGTTGTCGGTTTCCCATCCCTCGTGGCTGGGCTCATAGGTCTGGTCGACCATCCGCAGGTGCCTCAACCGTCTGCCCTTGCCGGCCAGGGTGAGCAGGCCTACGGGACTGTCGACGGCGCGAAATTGCAGGGTTTCCATAACTTCTCCTTCGGCGGCCACTCGTTGACCGCGTGATCCAAAGCTGTCCACAGGTGCTGGGTCGCATACGACCGCCACGGACGCCATCGCATGCTGTGTTCGATCAGTGGCCGCGGCTCAGCGGGCAGACCCAACTGTTGTGCTGAGATGCGCACTCCGAGATCGCTGGCAGGAAACGCATCTGGGTCACCGAGGCCACGCATCGCGATCACTTCTGCAGTCCACGGTCCGATGCCAGGCAATCCCACCAGCTGTGCGCGGGCACGCTCCCAGTCGCATCCGGCGTCCAGAACGACATCTCGTTCGGCCAGCGCATGGATCAGCGTGATCAGCGACCGTTGGCGGGACTTCGGAAAGGCAAGGTGCACCGGGTCTATCTCGGCGAGATCGACGACCGCCGGGAACACGTGCGTGAGACCACCATCGACATCGGCGACCGGTTGACCGTAGGCAGTGACGATGCGGGCCGCGTGCGTGCGCGCGGCCTTGATCGATACCTGCTGACCAAGCACCACCCGCAGCGCCAGTTCCTGCTCGTCGACAGTCCGAGGTATTCGCTGCCCAGGTGCCTTGGCGACCAGCACACTGAGGTCCGGGTCGGCGCTCAGCGCGTCGACGACCGCCTCCGGATCCGCATCGAGGTCGAGCAGACGTCGGCATCGGGCGATCGCCGCGGCGAGATCCCGGAAGTCGTCCAACCTGTATGTCGCATTGCACATGATCGGGTTGTGGTGTGAGACTGACGATTCCGTTGCCATTGGCGAGTCTCAGCGTTCGCCGGTATCTGCCGTCACGCACCTCCTCGACGCCCGGCACCGCGCTGGCCGCCAGGTGGCCGAACAGGCCTTCGTATGCGAACGGCGTGCGCACCGGCAGCCGCAAGGACAGTGCGCCGGCCGCGCCCTCCCCACGGCTGAACCGCGAACGCGCACGCTGACGTAGCACAGTGGGAGTCAGGTCGCATACCGCCCGCACCGTGTCGTTGAACTGGCGGATGCTGGAGAAACCGGCCGCGAATGCAACATCGCCGAACGGCAATTCGGTGGTTTCGATGAGCACGCGCGCGGTCTGCGTGCGCTGTGCTCTGGCCAGCGCAAGAGGATTCGCCCCGACCTCGGCCTGCAACAGCCGCTCGAGCTGGCGCGTGGTGTATCCGACGCGAGCAGCGAGGCCCGTGACGCCTTCACGGTCGACCGTGCCGTCGGTGATCAGTCTCATCGCCCTGGCGACTACGTCACCGCGCACATTCCACTCCGGCGACCCCGGCGAGGCGTCCGGCCGACAACGCTTACAGGCGCGGAAGCCGGCCTTCTGCGCTGCGGCGGCGGTGGGGTAGAACCGCATGTTGCGGGCGTACGGAGGGCGGACCGGACAGCTGGGCCTGCAGTAGATCTTCGTAGTCAGCACGGCAGTCACGAACCAGCCGTCGAACCGCGCGTCCTTGGACTGGACGGCCCGGTAACAGCGGTCGAAATCCTCGTACATATCTCAACACTTACACGCGCCCACCGACATCACTGGCGGAAAACCGACATCGTCGTCAGTGGCTTGGCTACATTAGGATGTCGACCGTGGCTGAACTGGTCCAGGGGTACCTCGATCAGATCCGTCATGAGCACGCTGACGTATCGGACGGTGTCGTCGCCGATTACATCCCCGAGCTCGCGCGGGTCGATCCCACGCGGTTTGGTCTGTCCCTGTCATCGTCGGATGGCTACGTCTATGAATCCGGAGATGCCGCAACCGAATTCACAATTCAGTCTATCTCGAAGCCTCTCACGTACGCGCTTGCCCTCGATCAGATGGGCCAGAGGGCGGTCGACGCGAAGATCGGCGTCGAGCCGTCAGGCGAGGCGTTCAACGTGATCAGTGTGGACAACACCACGAATACCCCGAAGAATCCGATGATCAATGCCGGGGCCATCGCCGCCGCCTCACTTGTCCCAGGCGCCACACCCGATGAGCGGTTCGCCCGGATCCGCGATTTCTACTCCGCCTGCGCCGGCCGCCGACTCAACGTTGACTACGATGTGTACGTCTCGGAGAAGGAGACCGGCAGTCGCAACCGAGCGATCGCGTACATGCTGCAGAGCTTCGGAGTACTCGACGGCGATCCGGACGACACGCTCGACGTGTACTACCGTCAGTGTTCCATCAAAGTCACCAGCACCGACCTGTCCAGGATGGCCGCCACCCTCGCGCGCGGCGGCATCAACCCGATGACCGGCCGGAAAGTTATCGACACCGGCGTGGTGCAGCGCACTCTCAGCGTGATGGTGACCTGCGGAATGTACGACGCCGCAGGCGATTGGGTCAGTGCTGTCGGCATGCCTGCAAAGAGTGGTGTGGGTGGTGGCATCGTCGCCGTCCTGCCCGGCCAGCTCGGAATCGGTGTCTACTCACCGCTATTGGACGCAAAGGGCAACAGTGTTCGCGGAGTTCTGGTATGCCGCAGCCTTTCTGAGCGACTAGGTCTGCATTTCCTCAGTGTCACACGCGAATCGCGCTCGGCGATCCGAGCCATCTATGAGGCCGCTGACGGCGTCCGGGTTTATGAACTGCACGGCGATCTGCTATTCGCAGGGGCCGAGCAGGTACTGCGCACCATCGAGCAGCAATGCGAGCGGTTCGAGGTGGCCATATTAGAGGTGTCGCGCATCGACGACATCAACGATTCCGCCCGCAGAATGCTGGCCGGCATGCGGGCGACACTGTCTGCCGCCGGCAAGGAAGGCTATCTGGTTGACCCGGACGGCAAGGTGGTGGGCGCAGGCCGCGAATCGGACGACGGTGCGATTGTCTTCAGTAGCGTCGATGACGCCGTCGCCGCTGCGGTCGGTCGGTTCACCTAGCAGGTCAATTCGCTCCGGTGACCCTCGCGGATTCGTTCGTCGTCGGGGTCGGCGAACTCGCAAAAGGCTCAAGGGCGGAAGCTCAGGATCTGGTCGTCGCCGGCGCGCGGACTCCCGCGGCCGTCGCGGTTGCTCGTGGTGAACCACAGTGTGCCGTCCGGTGCTGCGGCCACCGTGCGTAGCCGCCCGTACTGTCCGCCGAACAGAGACAGGGGTTGGCCCAGCGTGCCGTCCCCGCCGACCGGTATTTGAAACAGCCGCTGTCCGCGCAAGGCAGCGACCCATAGTGAGCCGCCGTAGTAGGCCAGCCCGGACGGCGACGCCTCGTCGGTTCCCCACTGAACGACCGGGTCGATGAGCCCTTCCATGCCGGCACGCCCTTCGGCCATCGGCCACCCGTAGTTGGCGCCCGGCCGGATGAGGTTCAATTCGTCCCACGTGTTGGCGCCGTACTCCGTGGCCCAAAGTCGGCCTGCCGAATCCCACGCCAGACCCTGGATGTTGCGGTGGCCGAAGGACCAAACCGGCGATGCGGGGTCGGGGTTGTCCGCAGGAATCGACCCGTCGGGATTGATGCGCAGGATCTTGCCGCCCAGCGAAGATCGGTCCTGGGCCAGGTCGCGACTGCCCACCTCGCCAGTGGCGACGTACAGCTTTTCGTCGGGGCCGAACGCGATGCGCCCGCCGTCGTGGATATTTCCCGCTGGGATGCCGGTCAGTATGGGCGACTGCCCCGTGACCGCGTTTCCATCGAAGCTCATCTGCACGACCCGGTTGTCCTGCCCGGTAGTGACGTAGGCGAACACGGTTTGGCCCGACGTCGCCAAGCCGAGGAGGCCGCCCTCGCCGCGCGCCGCGACGCCGGCCACGCCGCCGACGTCGTTCACTACGCCCGGGGATGTCAGGTGTTTGATTGCGCCGCTGTTGCGCTCGGCGATCAGTGCGGTGCCGTCGGGAAGGAAAGCGACACCCCACGGCACGTCGAGGCCGGTGGCGACCTCTGCGGGGCCGGCCGCGTTGGGCTGGCCCTGAGACTCGACGTCGTCGGCGCACGCGGCGAGCAGAATCGCGGTCGAGGTAATGGCCAACGCCATTCGCCTGACGCTGGCGGATATCGCGCTATTCGCGGTCATCGTGCACGAGTACCCGCAATAAACGATCGACCTTCTTAATTTTTGCTCGGCCAACCGGCGCTGATGTCAGTGCCCTAACGATCTCGACAATTGTCGGCATCGGTACTCGCGTGCCAGACCAGATCGTGCTCAGGTGGATGGTGATGTCGACTCGCGCGCTGGTACCCCTTCGCCTGACCGCCGCCGCGGCGGCGTGGTCAGCGCTGGCTGTTGCCGGGCTGGCGTCGGCCACCGCCGCCCCCACCGCCGACGATCAGGGCTACATCGACTCCACCGCGCGTTGCACCTCGCCGAGCGAGGCCGTCGTCTTCGGCAGCACGGAAACGTCGCGGGTGGCGATCTGTGCGTCCGACGGTGAGTACGAGTACCGCGGTGTGCGGTTGAGGGACGGCGCCAGGTTGATTGTCCCCGCCTCGAAAACAACTGACGGATACACCGCCGAGAATGACGGAATCACCTATCGGGTCACTGCAGATTCGTTGATCGTCAGCGCGGGGACGCGCGTGATCCGCGATGAAACGATGATCGACTTCCACCCTCCGGAGCAGTCCGGCGTCGGCGGGTCACCGGCCGAGGCATCACCGTCGTCAACGCCGACAACGCCGTTGCCGCCGCCTCTGCCTGCCGAGGTCGGCGGCGGCGACAGCTGACGAGCGGCCCGACCACTACCCGCGTAAGTCTCCGCTGAGATATTCGGCGCGGCATGCGCGACGGGCCACCTTGCCGCTCGTGGTGCGTGGGATGGCGCCCGCCGGGACGAATCGGATGTCCGCGACGCCGAGTCCGTGGACATCGACGACGGCCGCGCGGATCGCTTCGGCCGCGGCATCGGGATCGGCGCGGCGACTACCCGACGCGCGCTCCGCGACGATGACCACGCCGGCGTCGGTGGAGAACGACGCAAGGTAACCGCGGCGCACGATAGGCGAGGCGGCCTGCGCGGTGGCCTCGACGTCCTGCGGAGAGTGGTGTCGGCCGTCGACGTGAATCACGTCAGCGGCTCGGCCAGTCACGTACAACTCGCCGTCGAGGTACACCCCGAGATCGCCGGTGCGCAGCCATGTTCCGTCAACCGGTGAACCGTCGGCATGGCTTCCCGACTGCAGTCGGGACCGCAGCGTGGCATCGAACGTCTGCCGGGATGCCTCGGGCCGCCGCCAATACCGCTGGGCGGTGTTGTCTCCATGCAGCCAGATCTCGCCGATGCGCCCGTCGGCGAGTTCGGTCTGAGCGTCGGAGTCGACGATGACGGCCCACTGGCTGCGGGCGACCTGACCGCACGACACGTGCGCGACCGCGTTCTCGGCATCCACCGCGACGCGCACCGCCTCACCTTCGGCAAGTCGGCCTCGGTCGAAGTACGCGACCGTGGCACGGGCGGACGGCGCGATGGTCGACACGAAGAGGGTCGCCTCGGCGATCCCATACGACGGTTTGATCGCCGTGGCCGGCAATCCGTACGGCGCGAACGCGTCATTGAACGCGGTGATCGCGTCCATGCTGACCGGCTCAGAGCCGATGATCATCACCACATTGCCGAGGTCGAGTTCCTCCTCGGGTGCGGGCAGGCCGCGCTGTGCGGTGTACTCGTAGGCGAAGTTCGGTGCCGCGGTGACCACACGTCCTTCCCGCGATCCGTCCGACAATGCGCGGATCCAGCGCTGCGGCCGGCGAATGAAGGCAGTCGGCGACATCAGCGTCGAGTGGCCGCCGTACACCGCCGGGAAGCCGATCATCGACAACCCCATGTCGTGGTACAGCGGAAGCCAGCTGACGCCGTGGGTGTTTCTGTCGAGCAGGTCGATGGACAGGATCATCTGCAGCAGGTTGGTCCCGACCGCGCGGTGGGTGATTTCCACCCCGACCGGCGACCGCGTCGAACCCGAGGTGTACTGCAGATGTGAGACCTCGTGGACGTCGAGATCGACCGGAACGAATCCCTCAGCGGCCGAGTCGGGGATGTCGTCGACTGTGATGACGGGCATCGTGCGTGCGAAAGCGAGGTCTGCGAGAAAGTCTCGTACCGTTTCGGCCGCTGCGGCTGTCGTCAGGACGGCCGTGGGTCGCGCATCACGCAGCGCCGTTTCCAGACGTTCGGTGTGGCCTTGGAGTTCGGGGGCGAACAAGGGCACTGCGATCGTGCCCGCCTTGACCGCTGCGAAGAACGCCGTGACGTAGTCGAGGCCCTGCGGCGCCAGGACCGCCACCCGGTCTCCGCGCGAGGCCACCTGTTGCAGCCGGGCGCCGATCGGCCCGCATCCGGCAGCCGAGCTGAGTCCAGGTGAGTTCGACGGCCGTACCGTCGGCCGAGCGGGCGAAATCCAGGTAGCGGTACGCAACCGTGTCGCCGACGTTCGCGATGTTGCGGTCGATGAGCGATATCAACGTCACACCGGGCGGCAGCACGATTCCGCCGTCGGTATCGAGGCAATCCTCGATCTTCAGCAGACCCTCGGGGGCAACCGGACTTTGCACGCCCACCATTCTAATTACTGTGACGTCCAGTATCACTTATCTGGCGGGCGATGTGACTGATCGCGCATTTCGCGCGCGGACGGTCAGACCGGAAGTGCGAGCCGAGTCGGTTCGTCGTGGCCACGCAGCGTCACCGAATCGCCGAGAGTCCAGTGCGCACGCTCGGTCTCGTCGGCGTTCGAGACCGCGTCCGAGGACGCGAGCAGGTGTCCCGGCGAATCTTTCGCCAACTCGCAGAGACGGGCGGCCTCGTTGACTGGCTCGCCGATCACGGTGTACTCGAAGCGCTCGTTGGCGCCTACGTTGCCGGCGACCGCCTCGCCGGCCGCGACGCCGATCCCGGCGTCGCATTCGGGTGCCTCGTCGCGGATTCGCCGGGCGATCGCGCGGCCGGCGGCCAGTGCCTCGCCTTCGGGATTGTCGAGGTGATTGGGCGCACCGAAGACGGCCAGGGCCGCGTCACCTTCGAACTTGTTGACGAATCCGTGGTGGCGATCGACTTCGTCGACGATGACCGCGAAGAACCGGTTCAAAAGGTCGACAACCTCGGTGGCGGGCCTACCGGTCACCAACTGCGTGGACCCGATGATGTCGACGAAGATCACCGCGACGTGGCGCTCCTCGCCGCCCAGCTTCGGCCGCTGTTGCTCCGCCGCGGCGGCTACCTCACGGCCGACGTGACGACCGAACAGATCCCGAACACGCTCTCGCTCACGCAATCCCGTGACCATCGAGTTGAAGCCCCGCTGCAGCTGGCCGAGTTCGGTGCCGTCGAAGACCACGAGGTTCGGTGTCGAGGTCGCCCTGCTCTACGCGGTTGAGGGCAGCGCGCACGACTCGCACCGGTGTGACGGTGAGCCAGGACAGGATCCACATCAAAATCGCGCCGAAGACCAATGCGAACAGCGCAAGAATCATGACGGCGACCGTGAATTGCGTTGGCGTCACATTTTGTTGGATCAACGTGATCGCGGCGGCGAGGAAGATGCCGAGCACCGGCACGCCAGAGCCCAGAGCCCAGACCAACATCGTGCGGCCCATGATGCCCTCGGCGACGCGGCGCGGAGGCCTGCCCGCCTCCAGCGCCTGCGCAGCGACCGGCCGCAGTGCGAACTCCGTGAAGAGATAGCAGCTGGCTGAGACGACGATGCCGGGGAAACTGATGCCCAACAACCACTTCGGGATGAAATCGGTGTTGACCATTCCATACAACGTCGTAAGGACAATGGTGCCGACGCCCCAGAGGACCAGCAACACGCGGGTGAGCCGCCACGGGGCGAAGAACGTGTTGCGCTGGTCCTCGCGCGTCGGCGGTCGTTCCTCGATGGCCCAGCGCACATTGTTCATCACGCGGGTGGTCGCCCAGAAGACCCCGACGATCAGCGCGGTCGCGACGTAGATGGGCACCGCGATGAAGGTGATCGGGCGGGCCGCGGGTTCGAACACGCTGGGTGTCGGGAAGGCGACGGTGACGACGAGGGTGGCCACCCCGATCCCGATGAGGTTCGCGATGACGATGAACACGGTGAGGATGATCTGGATGCGAACGCGTCGCTTGCGTTGGCTCTCGGATACCCGGCCAAGTACCCACGAGCCGTATTCGGGCGTGGCTAACACGCGGCCGCTCTGGCTTGTCACCCGCTCCAGCACGCGACCGAGTCGCTGTGCCACGGACTTGTTGGCCGTCATCGTGGCTAAAGCCTAGGTTGCCGTCCGGCCCCCTAAGGTGGTTCGGGTGCGTCTCGTGATCGCCCAGTGCACCGTCGACTACGTCGGGCGCCTGACCGCTCATCTGCCGTCGGCCCGCCGCCTGCTGCTCATCAAGGCCGACGGATCGGTCAGTGTCCATGCCGATGACCGCGCCTATAAGCCGCTGAACTGGATGAGCCCGCCCTGCTGGCTCACCGAGGAGCCCGACGGGCCCTCTCCGGTGTGGGTGGTCGAGAACAAAGCGGGGGAGCAGTTGCGCATCACTCTGGAGGGCATCGAGCACGACTCCAGCCACGAACTCGGTGTCGACCCCGGATTGGTCAAGGACGGCGTCGAGGCGCATCTGCAGGAGCTGCTGGCCGAACACGTCGAGCTGCTCGGCACGGGGTACTCACTGGTGCGCCGCGAGTACATGACCGCGATCGGTCCGGTGGACCTCCTGTGTCGCGACGAGAACGGCCGCTCGGTCGCCGTCGAGATCAAACGGCGCGGCGAGATCGATGGCGTCGAACAACTCACCCGTTACCTCGAACTCCTCAATCGCGACACCGTGCTCGCACCCGTCGCCGGCGTATTCGCCGCCCAGCAGATCAAACCTCAGGCTCGGACGCTGGCGACCGACCGCGGGATTCGTTGCGTCACTTTGGACTACGACCAGATGCGCGGTATGGACAGCGACGAGTTCCGGCTCTTCTGAGCACCGACGACATGCCCCGGCGCCGTACACCGCCACGCAAGCAGCGCGCTGCGCCGCCGCTTCCTGCGGCCCGGCGGATCGAAACCGGGCCCGACGGATATGAGTACGAAGTGCGTCCCGTAGCGGCCGCACGCGCGACGAAGACCTACCGGTGCCCCGGATGCGATCACGAAATACGCTCTGGCACTGCGCATGTACTCGTTTGGCCAGCCGATCGTGGCGAAGAGGCTTCAGAAGACCGGCGTCACTGGCACACGCCGTGCTGGACGAACCGGGCGACGCGGGGTCCCACCCGCAAGTGGTCTTGACGAAGTACGCGCTGGAAAGCGAAGCCCAGCGTCAGTGATCGGCGGCGGGCTCGACGAGCTCGACGAGCACGCCGCCGGCATCCTTGGGATGGATGAAGTTGATCCGCGAGTTCGCGGTGCCGCGGCGCGGAGCGTCGTAAATGAGCCGGACGCCGTCGGCGCGCAGCCGCTCGGTGAGGGCGTCGAGGTCGCTGACACGGTAAGCGATCTGCTGAATTCCGGGACCGCGCTTGTCGAGGAACTTCGCGATGGTCGAGGTTTCATCGAGCGGTGCCATCAACTGGACCTGGGCGCTGCCGACAGGGGCGCCGCGCACCGACAGCATGGCCTCGCGGATGCCTTGGTCGTCGTTGATTTCCTCGTGCAGAACGATCATTCCGAGGTGATCGTGGTACCACTTGATCGCCACGTCGAGATCGGGAACCGCGATGCCGACGTGGTCAACTGCTGTGACCAACGCGCTAGCGAGGGCCGGACGGGCATCAATCTGCTCGGCGGTCATAAACCCAACGGTAACGTTTACTAGAACGGTTGCATATGCGTAATCGGTCACATTGGCCGGCAGGACTCACCGGAGGTAGGTAATGACGACATCGGTAATTGTTGCTGGAGCGCGCACGCCGGTCGGCAAACTGATGGGCTCGCTGAAGGACTTTTCGGGTAGTGATCTGGGCGCCGTTGCGATCGCAGGTGCGCTGGAAAAGGCTAAGGTCCCGGCGTCGGCGGTCGAATACGTCATCATGGGCCAGGTCCTGACCGCGGGCGCGGGGCAAATGCCGGCCAGGCAGGCGGCGGTCGCCGCGGGTATCGGCTGGGATGTGCCGTCGCTGACCATCAACAAGATGTGCCTGTCGGGGATCGATGCCATCGCGCTGGCCGATCAGCTGATTCGTGCCGGCGAGTTCGATGTCGTGGTCGCCGGCGGCCAGGAGTCGATGACCAAGGCGCCGCATCTGCTGATGGACAGCCGGGCCGGATACAAGTACGGCGATGTCACCGTTGTCGACCACATGGCCTACGACGGTCTGCACGACGTGTTCACCGATCAGCCGATGGGCGCGCTGACCGAGCAGCGCAACGACGTCGACCAGTTCACCCGGGCCGAGCAGGACGAGTTCGCGGCCCGTTCGCACCAAAAGGCCGCTGCGGCGTGGAAAGACGGCGTCTTCGCCGATGAGGTCGTGGCGGTGAAGATCCCGCAGCGTAAGGGCGACCCGATCGAGTTCACCGAGGATGAGGGCATCCGCGCCAACACCACCGCCGATTCGCTGGCCGGTCTGAAGCCGGCGTTCCGCAAGGACGGCACCATCACCGCCGGGTCGGCGTCGCAGATCTCCGACGGCGCCGCCGCGGTGGTCGTGATGAACAAGGACAAGGCCCAGGAGATGGGGCTGAGCTGGCTGTGCGAGATCGGCGCCCACGGTGTGGTCGCGGGCCCGGATTCGACCTTGCAGTCCCAGCCGGCCAACGCCATCAAGAAAGCGATTGCCCGCGAGGGTATTTCGGTCGATCAGCTGGACGTCATCGAGATCAACGAAGCGTTCTCCGCCGTGGGGCTGGCGTCGATGAAGGAGCTGGGCGTCGACCCCGAGAAGGTCAACGTGAACGGCGGTGCGATCGCGATCGGGCATCCGATCGGCATGTCGGGCGCCCGGATCACCCTGCACGCCGCCCTTGAGCTGGCACGACGCGGTTCCGGCTACGCCGTCGCGGCGCTGTGCGGCGCCGGCGGCCAGGGCGACGCCCTGGTGCTGCGGGCGCGCTAGCACGTCTACGACGTGACGTAGTAATTCGCTCGGTCTTCGGGCACAATGGCGGCCATGACAGGCGCTTTTGATCTTCGGTCCATTGCTGGGTGGTTTCGGCTCGTTGCTTTGCTCGAGGCCGTCAGTTGGGTCGGTCTGCTGGTCGGCATGTATTTCAAGTACCTGGCCAGCACGCCAACGGAGATCGGCGTGAAGGTGTTCGGCATGGCGCACGGGCTGATTTTCATCGCATTCGTGGTGGCGGCCCTGTTGGCCGGAATCGCGTTCAGATGGGCGCTCGGAACGTGGTTGCTGGCGCTAATCGCGAGCATCGTGCCGTTGGGCAGTGTGATCTTCCTCATATGGGCAGATCGGACCGGGAAAATGGGCGTCGTGGCGCCGGCCGCGGCGATCATCCAACCGCGGCAGCCGGTACCCGAAACGACGTGACAAACTTGTGGGCGTGACTCGTCCACGTCCTGCTGCCGCCTCCATGGCCGGCGCGATTGACCTTTCGGCCCTCAAACAGCCGGCTGCTGCCGGCGGCGGAGGCGCTGCCGGCCCGTCCGGCGGTGTCGAGGTCACCGAGGCCAATCTCGAAGCCGAGGTTTTGGTCCGTTCGAGCCAGGTTCCCGTCGTCGTTCTGCTGTGGTCACCGCGCAGCGACGCGAGTATCCAATTGGGTGACGCGCTGGCCAGTCTTGCCGCCGCCGACGGCGGCAAGTGGTCGCTCGCGACGGTCAACGTCGACACCGTTCCAAGGGTGGCGCAGATGTTCGGCGTCCAAGCCATCCCGACCGTCGTGGCCCTGGGCGGAGGACAGCCGCTCTCGAGCTTTCAGGGGATGCAGCCGCCCGAGCAGTTGCGCGGTTGGATCGACTCACTGCTGAATGCGACAGCGGGAAAGCTCGGCGGCGCAAGCGATACCGAGGACCCCGAACAAGTGGATCCCGAACTGGCGCAGGCGCGCGAGTATCTCGACGCCGGTGACTTCGATTCCGCGCGCAGCGCGTATCAGGCGATCCTCGACGCCAAGCCGAATGATGCCGAGGCCAAAGGTGCGGTGCGTCAGATCGGGTTCCTGCAGCGCGCGTCGGCGCACCGTCCCGACGCGTTGGCTGCGGCCGATGCCGCACCCGACGACATCGACGCGGTGTTCGCCGCGGCCGATGTGGAGATCCTGCAGCAGAACATCGCATCGGCGTTCGACCGACTGATCGCATTGTTCAAGCGCACCGCCGACGACGATCGCACCAAGGTACGGACCCGGCTTATCGAGCTGTTCGATCTCTTCGATCCGGCCGATCCCGAGGTCATCGCCGGCCGGCGCAAGCTGGCCAACGCGCTCTACTGACCCGGCCTACACCCGCCGAGCTGGGCCCACACGCAGTAGGGGAACGCGAAAACCCCTCCTTTCGCCAAGAAATGGGGGGTTCGCGTTTCTCAGTCCCCAACTTCGTGGGGGCCCATCGCGTGGCCCGGCTCGCGTTGAAACTAAGCCGGCTCGAACCACAGCGCGGCCATCGGGGGCAGCACCATGAGCGCTGATGCCGGACGGCCGTGCCACGGCTCGTCGGTCGCCTCGACCGCCCCGTAGTTGCCGATACCCGACCCGTTGTAGATGTCGGCGTCGGAGTTGAGCACTTCTCGCCAGGTGCCCGCATGCGGCAGACCGAGCCGGTAACGGGCGTGCTCGGCGCCGGAGAAGTTGAACACGCATGCCAGCTTGGAACCGTCATCGCCGAAGCGCATGAAACTCAGCACGTTATTGGCCGAGTCGTTGGCGTCGATCCACGAATAGCCCTCAGGCTTGGTGTCCTGCGACCACAACGCCCGCGAGCCGCTGTAGATGCCGTTCATATCGTGCACGAACCGCTGCACTCCGGTGGAGAAGCTGTTCTCGTCGAGCTGATACCAGTCGACCCCGCGTTCCTCCGACCACTCGGCACGCTGGCCGAACTCCTGGCCCATGAACAGCAGCTGCTTGCCGGGGTGGGCCCACTGGTACGCCAGCAGGCCGCGCAGTCCGGCGGCCTTGACGTGGTCGTTGCCGGGCATGCGTCCCCATAACGTGCCCTTGCCGTGTACGACCTCGTCGTGGCTGATGGGCAACACGAAGTTCTCGCTGAACGCGTACAGCATCGAGAACGTGATCTCGTGATGGTGGTAGCTGCGGTGAATGGGATCGCGCTTGATGAACTCCAATGTGTCGTTCATCCAGCCCATGTTCCACTTCATCGAGAAGCCAAGGCCACCAAGGTTCGTCGGCCGAGTCACGCCGGGCCATGACGTGGATTCCTCGGCGACGGTGACGATGCCTGGTGCCAGCTTGTGCACCGTGGCGTTCATCTCCTGCAGGAATTGCACGGCTTCGAGGTTCTCGCGGCCACCGTAGATGTTCGGTGTCCAGCCGTCTTCGGGTCGCGAATAGTCCAGGTAGAGCATCGATGCGACCGCATCCACCCGAAGCCCGTCGATGTGATATTCCTGCAGCCAGTACAGCGCGTTGGCCACCAGGAAGTTGCGGACCTCGGCGCGGCCGAAGTCGAACACGTAAGTGCCCCAGTCGAGTTGTTCGCCGCGTCGCGGGTCGGAGTGTTCGTACAACGCGGTGCCGTCGAAGCGGCCCAGCGCCCACGCATCCTTCGGGAAGTGGGCCGGGACCCAGTCCATGATCACGCCGATGCCTGCCCGGTGCAGGGTGTCCACCACATGGCGAAATTCGTCGGGTGTGCCCAATCGCGACGTCGGCGCGTAGTACGACGTCACCTGATAGCCCCACGAGGGGCCGAACGGGTGCTCGGCGACCGGCATCAACTCGACGTGAGTGAATCCGTTGGCGACAACGTATTCGGTGAGTTCGGTTGCCAATTCGCGATAGCTCAGACCCGGTCGCCACGACATCAGGTGAACCTCGAGCGTGCTCATCGGCTCGAATACCGGATTCTTCTTGGCGCGCTGCGGCCATCCAGTCCTGATCCGCCCAGGTGTATTCGCTCTTGGTGACCTTCGATGCGGTCTGCGGCGGCACCTCGGTGGCGAAGGCCATCGGGTCGGCGCGGTCGCTCACCGAACCGTCGGCGCCGTGCACCCGGAACTTGTACAGCCCGCCGATCTCGAAACCGGGCCAGAACAACTCCCACACGCCTGTGGAGCCGAGCACTCGCAGCTGGGCCTCATTGCCGTCCCAGTGGTTGAACTCACCGATCAGGCTGACGCCCTTGGCATTCGGTGCCCACACCGCGAAAGACACGCCGTCGACCACGCCGTCGGGCGTGGTGAAGCTACGGGGGTGGGCGCCCAGGATCTCCCACAGCTGTTCGTGACGGCCCTCGGCGAAGAGGTGCAGGTCTATCTCGCCGAGGGTCGGCAGGAACCTGTACGCGTCGGCGACGGTGTGCACGGCTTGACCGTCACCTGCGGCGTAACTGACCTCGAGTCGGTAGTCGACCAAATTGGTCATCGGCAGTGCCACAGCGAACAGTCCGCCCTCGATGTGCTGCGAACGGATAGCGCTCACCGCCCACCAGGGCCACCACGTCGACCGCGTGGGGCCGGTAGGCGCGAATGACCGTGTGGTCGTCGTACTCGTGGGCACCCAGAACCGAATGCGGATCGTGGTGTTCGCCGGCGAGCAGACGGTTCAGGTCGGCTGTATGCGGTCGCAGATTCGGGCTCGTGAGTTGGTTGGTCTGTGTCATCTCGTCACTCCCTACGCAGTAGGTTGAGTCGTTGGTCGGCCGGCACCTGGGGCATGTTCAGCACGTGCGCCACAGCGTTGGCCGGATCGAGGCGAACGTAATTTGCTTGCCCCCATTGGTATTCGTTACCGGTGATCTCGTCGCGCACCCAGAAGCGGTCGTAGGGTTCCATACCCAATGCGCCCATATCTAGCCAGAGCGTCGCCTCTTCCGGACCGAACGGGTTGAGCGTCACCACCACCAGCACCTGGTCGCCCGTCGCTGGGTCGAACTTGCTGTAAGCCAACAAGGCGTCGTTGTCGACGTGGTGGAATTTGATGGTGCGCAGCTGGTGCAGCGCTGGATGCACGCGTCGAATCTCGTTGAGCCGGGTGAGGAAAGGCTCAAGTGATTCGCCGTCTGCCAGCGCCGCCTCGAAATCGCGTGGCCTCAACTCGTACTTCTCGGAATTGAGGTACTCCTCGCTGCCCTCGCGGACGGGGCGGTGCTCGAAGAGCTCATAACCCGAATACACGCCCCACGCCGAGCTCATCGTCGCGGCGAGCACCGCACGGATCGCGAACATGCCGGGGCCGCCGTGCTGAAGGCTCTCGTGAAGGATGTCCGGCGTGTTGACGAACAGATTGGGCCGCGCGTAGTCGGCATGCTCGGCGATCTGCTGACCGAATTCGGTGAGCTCCCACTTCGCCGTGCGCCACGTGAAGTACGTGTAGGACTGCGTGAATCCGAGTTTGGCCAGACCGTAGAGCCGCGCCGGCCGGGTGAAAGCCTCGGCGAGGAACAGCACGTCGGGATCTTCGCTCTTGACCTTTCCGATCAACCACGCCCAGAAATCGGGCGGCTTGGTATGTGGGTTGTCCACGCGAAACACCTTGATCCCGTGGGAGACCCAGAACCGCACAACCCGCAGTACCTCTTCGTACAACCCCGCGGGGTCGTCGTCGAAGTTGATCGGATAGATGTCCTGATACTTCTTCGGCGGGTTCTCGGCGTAGGCGATGGTGCCGTCGGGCAGCACCGTGAACCACTCCGGATGATCCTTTGCCCACGGATGGTCGGGTGCGCACTGCAGGGCCAGGTCCAGTGCCACTTCCATGCCGTGATCGCGTGCGGCGGCGACGAAGTCGTCGAAGTCCTCGATCGTGCCCAGTTTGGGATGGATCGCGTCGTGGCCGCCCTTTTCGCTGCCGATCGCCCACGGTGACCCAACGTCGCCCGGCGCAGCGGTCGACTGAGTTGTTGCGGCCCTTGCGATGAACTTTGCCGATCGGATGAATCGGCGGAAGGTAAACCACATCGAAGCCCATATCGGCGATGCGTGGAAGCGCTTTGGTGGCTGTTGCGAACGTGCCGTGGACGGGCTTGCCCTTCTTGTCCCACCCGCCGGTCGAGCGCGGAAACATCTCGTACCATCCGCTGAACCGGGCCAGCGGACGGTCCACCCACACGCCGTATTGCTCACCGCGGGTGACCAATTCGCGCAACGGATACTCGGTGAGCAACTGCGTCACTTCTTGTGACAGCGCTGCCCCGGCCCGGGTGAACGGGTCGCCGGGCTTTCGCAATAACTCCGCGGCCTCGATGATCGGGTCTCGCAGCTTGCGCGGCACTCCCGTCGTCGCCCGTTCGAGCAACCGCGCCCCGACCAGTAGATCGTTGGACAGCTCGTCCTCACCCTGGCCGACGTCCAGCTTCGCAACGACAGCCTTGCGCCATGTCGCGATCGGATCGCCCCACGCGTCGACTCGATACGTCCACAGTCCGACGCTGTCGGGGCTGAACTGACCGTGAAACACATCCGGAGTTGTGCCCATCGCCATCGGCAGGTGGTGCCGGGTGATGCGTGGGCGTGGATTGACGACAGTCTCGATCGGCACCGGCTCCGGCGTCACATTCGCCGGCGCGACCGGTCCGTTGACGAGCTGCGGATAGGCCGAACCGTGGTAGCGGACGACGAGTGTTGCAGCGACGGCGTCGTGGCCCTCCCGCCACACCGTCGCGCGGACAGGCACGATCTCGCCGACGACCGCCTTGGCCGGGAATCGTCCACCGGATACGACGGGGGCGACGTCATCGATCCCGATCCGACCGACCACTTCCCACCACTCCTTCACGCTGCGTTGTCTGAGCACATCACTCGCTTCTTTGCGCCTATACCCACCGTAATGCGCTGCCCAACCAAGCGGAGGTGAAGCAGTACGAGGACCAGCACTGCAGCGCGACGAAATGTCAGTAAGGTTGAGTCGCGTGATGGCCCGATGAAAGCTTTGCGAAGGTTCACCGTCCGCGCCCATCTTCCCGATCGCATGGTCGCGCTCGAAAGGCTGTCGATCAATCTGCGGTGGTCATGGGACAAGCCGACCCAGGACCTGTTCGCGACGATCGATGCGGAGCTCTGGAAGCAGGTCGGATACGACCCGGTCGCGTTGCTGGGACAGGTCAGCCCCAAACGGCTCGACGAGCTTGCAGCGGATGAGTCCTTTGTCCGTCGGCTCGACGAATTGGCAGGTGAGCTGGACGATTACCTGTCCCGGCCGCTCTGGTACCAGCAGCAGCTCGACCATGGTGCAGAACTGCCCAACGGCATCGCGTACTTCTCGATGGAGTTCGGCGTCGCCGAGGTGCTACCCAACTATTCCGGTGGCCTGGGCATTCTCGCCGGCGACCATTTGAAGTCCGCCTCCGACCTGGGACTGCCACTGATCGCGGTGGGCCTGCTGTACCGGTCGGGGTACTTCCGGCAGTCGTTGACCGCCGACGGCTGGCAGCACGAAAGCTATCCGTCGCTCGATCCGCAGGGCCTGCCACTGCGGCTGCTCACGGACTCCAGCGACAACGAGGCCAGCCCGGTACTGATCACGCTCGCGATGCCCGAGGGCACCGAGCTGCGCGCCCGAGTCTGGATCGCTCAGGTCGGCCGAATTCCCTTGCTGCTGTTGGATTCCGACATTCCGGAGAACGACCACGACCTGCGTGGTGTGACCGATCGGCTGTACGGCGGAGACCAGGAACACCGAATCAAACAGGAGATCCTGGCCGGCATCGGCGGCGTGCGCGCGATCCGGGCGTTCACCGAGGTCGAGGGCCTGGCTTCGCCCGAGGTCTTCCACATGAACGAAGGCCACGCCGGTTTCCTCGGTGTCGAGCGGATCCGTGAGCTGATCGACGCCGGGCTGGATTTCGACACCGCGCTGACCGTGGTGCGCTCGTCGACGGTGTTCACGACGCACACACCCGTTCCCGCCGGAATCGACCGGTTCCCGGTGGAGATGGTCAAGCGGTACTTCGGCAGCCCTGCCGATGAGCGCTCGCGCGAAGAGAATCGATCGAGTGATCCGTCCGGTGAATCCTCGCGGTTGCTTCCCGGGGTATCGATGGACCGCATCATCTGGTTCGGGGCCGAGGATGACCCGTCGAAGTTCAACATGGCGCACATGGGTCTGCGGCTCGCTCAGCGGGCCAATGGCGTCTCATTGCTGCACGGCAAGGTCAGCCGCGGCATGTTCAACGAGTTGTGGCCCGGCTTCGACTCGAGCGAGGTGCCCATCGGCTCGATCACCAACGGCGTGCACGCGCCCACCTGGGCGGCGCCCGAATGGTTGGAGTTGGGCCGCGAACTCATCGGCAACGACGACCTCGGCATGCTGCGCGAGCCCGAGGTGTGGGGGCGATTGCATCAGGTTGATCCGGGGCATATGTGGTGGATTCGCTCACAGCTGCGCGCGAAGCTGGTCGAGGACGTCCGAGCGCGATTGCACCGATCTTGGTTGGAGCGGGGCGCGTCGGACGCCGAATTGGGCTGGATCGCAACGGCGTTCGATCCGAACGTATTGACCATCGGATTCGCGCGGCGAGTCCCCACGTACAAACGACTGACGCTGATGCTTCGCGACGCGGAGCGGCTGGAGAAGCTTCTGCTCGACGCGGATCGGCCGATCCAGTTGATCGTCGCAGGTAAGTCGCACCCCGCCGACGACGGCGGAAAGGCGTTGATCCAGCAGGTCGTGAAGTTCGCCGATCGGCCCGAGGTCCGGCACCGCATCGCGTTCCTGCCCGACTACGACATGTCGATGGCGCGTCAGTTGTACTGGGGCTGTGACGTTTGGCTGAACAATCCGCTGAGGCCGCTGGAGGCGTGCGGCACCTCGGGCATGAAGAGTGCGCTCAACGGCGGGCTGAACCTGTCGATCCGCGACGGCTGGTGGGACGAGTGGTACGACGGTGAAAATGGTTGGGAGATACCCACTGCCGACGGACTGGTCGACGAGGGGCGGCGCGACGATCTCGAGGCCGCCGCTCTGTACGACCTGATGGAGAAGTCCGTCGCTCCGAGGTTCTACGACCGCAACGAGCACGGTGTCCCCGAGCGGTGGGTGGAGATGGTGCGCCATACACTGATCGCGCTCGGACCGAAGGTGCTGGCCTCGCGCATGGTGCGCGACTACACCGAGAAGTACTACGCGCCAGCCGCCCAATCGCTGCGCAAGACCGTCGAAGCCGGCGCTGACGGCGAACCGTTCGGTGCGGCACGCGAGCTGGCGGCCTACCGCGAGCGTGCTGCCGAGGCGTGGCCGAAGATTCAGATCACCGACGTCGACAGCTACGGACTTCCGGATACTCCGCTGCTGGGCTCCGAACTGACGCTGACCGCGACGGTCCACCTGGCCGACCTGACACCCGACGAGGTGTCCGTGCAGGCGGTGCTGGGCCGCGTCGACGCCAGCGATGCGCTGGTGGACCCGGTGACTGTGCCGATGCAGCACACGGGTACCGCCGACGGTGGCAACGAGATCTTCACGACGACCGCGCCGCTGCCGGTCGCGGGGCCGGTGGGGTACACGGTGCGGGTGTTGCCGCACCATCTGCTGCTGGCCGGAGACAACGAACTCGGCCTCGTCACGCTCGCGTGACGGCCCCCCTCAAGGTTTCCCTCGACGGCGGCCCGTATGCACTGACCGCAGGCCCGGACGGCGCGATGTGGGTGACGCTCGTGCACCGCGGCGCGATCGCGCGGGTGACGACGGGCGGCGACGCCGAGGTCTTTCCCGTCGCCCCTGCGTGCCGGCCGTCGATCATCACCGCAGGCCCGGACGGTGCGTTGTGGTTCACCCGAAACGGCGACGACCGCATCGGGCGGATCAGCACGGCGGGGGAGCTGTCAGAGGTTCGCGCTAGCCGAGGACAGCGCGCCGTACGGCATCACCGTCGGAGCGGACGGCGCGTTGTGGTTCACCGCGATGACGACGGGCAACATCGGGCGAATCTCCGTCGACGGCGAGCTGTCCGACCCCCATGCGGTCGGCGGTGTGCCGTCGATGATCGTCACCGGGCCCGACAACGCGCTGTGGTTCACACTCAATCAGCGCAACGCGATCGGCCGGCTGACACTGTCGGGTGAACTCACGGTGCGTGACTTACCCACTGCCGCAGCGGGTCCGGTGGGTATCGCGGCGACCCACGACGACGCGATCTGGTTCACCGAGATCCTCGCCGAGCGGCTCGGCAGGATCCCGATGAATGAGGCGATCCAGGAGATCGACTTGCCCGGTAAGCCGCACGCCGTCGTCGCCGATCCGGACGACGGTGTGTGGGTGAGTCTGTGGGGTTCGAACCAGCTCGCCCGGGTGAGTGGCGACGGCGAGATCGTCACGATCGACCTCCCGCCGGGCAGTGAGCCGCATGGCCTGGCGATCGGTCCGGAGGGTGCGCTCTGGGTCGCGTTGGAAGCAGGCTTCGTGGTGCGGATGCCTTCTTAAGCACTGCTGTTTGTCGGATCAATCTCGCGGACACCTGCTCCGCGCGTATCGCGGTCGGGGTAGGTTCGGTCGGCGTCAATTACCGCGAGGCGTGGGAAAGGGCTCGGGTGTGACGGTTGGGGATGTGCTGCGGCGCGGCATCACAGTGTTGGCCATCGGTGGATTGCTGAGTTGTCCGTCGCTCGGAACCGCCTTCGCCCAGCCCGGGCCCGAGCCCCAACCCGTCCCGGTCGATGCGCCAGTGCCCGTAGCTGCCCCGCTGCCGCCCGATGGCGCGCCGCCGCCTCCGCCCGTCGACGAGGGCCACGTCGAGTCGACACCCCCCGCCGTGACGGAGACGCCCGACGGCTGGCAGCTCACGCTGTCGGCCAAGGACGAGACGCAGGCCCCGATCCCGCCGCTCACCACCGCGTTGTCGTCGCGCGAATACGTCGTCGGCGGAACCTACAGCGGCACGCTGAGGGGTCCCGACGACGGTGAGGAAACCGGGCGGCACCCTCGAGGTCGGCTACGAAATCGGCTGCGGCATCGACATGAGCACCTCCAACGGCGTCTCGCTGACCGGAACGATGGGCATCAACCCGTCCATCGGACTCATCGGCCTCGACGTCGTCTCGCCGGGGATCGACGGCGTCCTGCCATCGTTGGGAGGAAACCTCGGCGGCGGCATCACGGTCGGACTCAAGCCTGGCCTCGTGAACATTGTCCCGGTGACCAAGAAGGACTACATCGGCGCCGACCCATGGGTGATGGTCAGCAGCTTCCGCGTCAAGATCGACGGCTGCGTGGGCGAGTCGTTCATCCGCTCGTATGCGTTCCTGACCAGGTCAACGCAGCAGTCTGAAGCCGTGCTGGCCTGGTACGGCGTCACGAAAAAGATCTAGCGGATCTGGAAATTCAGGTCAGTCGAACCGCTTGAAGCAGCGCTCCTGATCACCGAGAACGCCGACGCGGAATGCGTCGATCCGTGAGAAGCCCGACGGCACCGATTCACCGTTGACGTCACTTGCGACCAATCCGTTGGTGAGGATCC
This sequence comes from uncultured Actinomycetota bacterium, assembly GCA_963720345.1. GTDB lineage: Bacteria > Actinomycetota > Actinomycetes > Mycobacteriales > Mycobacteriaceae > Mycobacterium. The sequence goes on along the minus strand of CAVRFN010000030.1, from coordinate 223,394 downwards.
CCGACACCGCCTCGTCAACGTCACCGGCGGTCAGCATGATGGTGTTTCCGCCGGGTGTGCTGCTGTCATTCGAGAGCTTGGCGGTCGCGACGCCGGTCAGGCACGCGGTGCGCAGCGCGGCCACGGCGTTGTCGAGCGCCACGCCGCCGTGCTCATGCTGGATGGCCTGCATGTACCGCGACATCAGGACGGAATACGCGGAATTGTCGCCGGTGGCCAGGCCGACGGCGTCCTCGCTCTCCGGCTGAGCGCCCATCGCTTCCAGTTCGGGGAGATCGACGGCGATCGTGTTGGTGGCCGGGCAGAACGACACCGGCGGACTCGGTCGCGCGTCCGCACAGTCGGCGGCTTCGAAGCTCAACTCCGGCGGGTTCTCCGGGTTGAACAACATGTCCATCGCACCGATGATGTCCTGCACCGACTTCTCGGTGATCGCCAATTCACCCGTTTGATCCTCGGGGAGCAACACGGGCAGGTCGCCGCGGCGCTGGCCGATCTCCCTCATGTCCATCGACGCGCAGGCAGCCACGCCGTCGGTGAATCCGAACTGAAAGGCCGACACCCGTTCGAACGCCGAACCGTGTTCGTCCACGCCGACCTCGGGATCATCGACGTTCAGCAGCGGATCGCGGAACCCGATGACGGCCGCCAGCACGTTGTTCAGCCCGTCTGCGGTCGAGAGCGTGAAGCGTGGCGAATTGTCTTCGGCTACCCAACGCATGTAGGCGCCGGCCAGACAGTCGGCCTGCTGTTCGGACACCAGCGTTGGGGTGTCGTCGTCGGCCATCCCGGACTGGTACTGAATGGCGTGCCCGTACTCGTGTGCGAGCACCATCGCCACGCCCATGTCGCCGTGAGCCTGCTGCAGCGCGGGCAAGAACTCACCGCGGTCCCATCCGATGGTGTGGTCGTCGAGGCAGTACCCCGCATTCACGATTCCGTACGTGGGGTCGCCGCAGAACTCGGTGTCGTCGAAACCGTTTGCGTCCCAGGAGATCAGCTCCTTCACGGTTTCGAAACTCGCCGTCGAACGAATCGCCATATGTGGACTTCCCAGAACTCTTCGATGTCGCTGATCGCCTGACGGCCGAGTTCGTCCATCTCGCCGTCGTCGGTGCCAAGGACATCCCGGGTCGGGATCCGCGGGAACAGGGTCGCAGACCGCTTGCCCCGTCGGTGGCCGGCATACCCGCGACGCTGAAGGGATCGTCGAACACCGAGACCGCGTTGCCCTGCAGCGTCGTGCTGCACGACGTGACGAGCAGCGCAGAGGACACCGCGATCACGGCGCCCACCAGGTGTCGTGGGGGCATGGACGCCGCCTTTCGGGGGTCTGCAGGCGGCCCGGGCGGCCCGCACGTGGAGTTAGCCGACAGAATAATGAAAGTAATCAGCCCGCGCGTAAGCGTTCGAGCGCCTGGCGGACCCGGACGGTGTCGGTGGTCGCCCAGAATGGTGGCAGCGATGCCCGCAGGAACCCGCTGTAGCGGGCGGTGGCCATGCGCGAGTCCAGCACCGCGACCACGCCCCGGTCGTCGATGCGCCGCAGTAGTCGGCCGGCGCCCTGAGCCAGCAGAAGCGCCGCGTGGCTGGCGGCGACCGCCATGAAACCGTTGCCACCGCGGGCGGCCACCGCACGCTGGCGTGCCGTCAGCAGCGGGTCGTCGGGCCGGGGGAACGGGATGCGATCGATGAGCACCAGCGATAGCGACGGGCCGGGAACGTCGACGCCCTGCCACAGCGACAGCGTCCCGAACAGTGACGTCTCTGCATCGTCGGCGAACCGCTTCACCAGCGCCGAGGTGGTGTCCTCGCCCTGACACAGGACCGGGGAGTCGAGGCGATCTCGCATGATCTCGGCGGCGGCCTTCGCCGCGCGCATCGACGAGAACAGGCCGAGCGTACGGCCGCCCGCGGCGGTGACGAGCGCGGCGATCTCGTCGAGCTGCTCGGCTGAGCCGGTGCCGTCGCGACCCGGCGGCGGGAGGTGGGCGGCGACGTAGAGGATGCCCGACTTCGCGTGCTCGAACGGTGATCCGACGTCGATGCCGCGCCACCGGACCTTGTCGTCTTCACCGGCCAGCCCCCACGCCGACGCCATGGCGTCGAAGGTGCCCCCGAGGGTCAGCGTGGCCGAGGTGAGCACGGCCGTCGATTGCTCGAACAGCCTGTTGCGCAACAGGCCTGACACCGACAGCGGCGCGACCCGTAGAAACACTCGCGTATTGCCGCGGCTCTCTTCGTGTTCCAGCCACACGACGTCGGTGCGGTCCGGAATGGCCGGCACGAAGGAGTCCAGGATGCGCGACGCGGTGTCGCCCAAATCGGTCAGCGCGGTAACAGCTTCGGCGCGCGCCGAAGCCGCCTTCGGATCGCTCGGACTGGTGTCGATCGCCGACCGCACCCGGTGCGCGGCGTCGCGCAGGGCAGTCAGATAGGTGGCCATTTCGTCGTCGAGGATGTCGATTCGCCCGGGTGCGGCGTCGTGGATGAGCGACGACAGTGTTGCCGTCGCGGCCTCCAGTCGTTGCGCGAGTTCCTGGTCGACCAGGCGTGCGGAGCGTCGATGCGCGACGCCCATGGACGTCGCCGAGAGTTCTCCGGTGGCCACGCCAGTCACCCGGTCGACGAGTTCATGTGCTTCGTCGACCACGAGCAGTTGGTGTTCGGGGAGCACGGCGGCGTCGGATACGGCGTCGATGGCCAGCAGCGCGTGATTGGTGACGACCACATCGGCGTGGCCGGCCTTGTCGCGCGCCTTCTCCGAAAAACAGTCGGTGCCGAACGGGCAGCGAGAGACGCCGATGCATTCCCGCGCCGAGACGCTGACCTGCGACCACGACCGGTCCGGCACTCCCGGTGTCAGCTCGTCGCGATCACCTGTCTCCGTGTCTGAGGACCAAGCGATCAGCCGCTGCACATCGCGGCCGAGAGCTGATGCGGCGACCGGCTCGAACAGCTCCTCCTGGGACTGCTCATCGGGCTCCGTCGCCGAGCCGTTGTGAATCTTGTTGAGACACAGGTAATTTCCCCGGCCCTTCAGCAATGCGAATTCGGGGCTGCGCGGCAGTACATCGGCCAGTGATTCGGCTAGCCGCGGGAGATCGCGGTCGACGAGCTGGCGCTGCAGGGCGATAGTCGCCGTCGAGATGACGACCGGCTCGTCGGTGTCGATCGCCCGCGCGATCGCAGGCACCAGGTAGGCCAGTGACTTTCCGGTTCCGGTGCCTGCCTGGACTGCGAGGTGTTCGCCGCTGTCGAAGGCATGCGCCACCGCCTCGGCCATCTCGATCTGGCCGAGGCGTTCTGAACCGCCGAGCCCTGTGACCGCCTTGGCCAGTAGTTCGGTGACGTTCACAGTTTCGCCCGTGGCTGCTCCTAGTGACTCGCGGGAGCGATCATGCGGGTGGGGATCGCCGGTTCGCCTCGGGATAATTTCAGGCCGTCCCACGGGAGGCTCAGCAGCCCCTCCCTGACGCGCTCGCGCGCGGACTCAAGTCCTGCGCTGCCGACGGGATCGCCCTGCTGGACCAGCGTCGTCATCAGTGCGCGTTCGACGAAGCCCTGCGCCTCGCGCGGCTGGGTGCCGACGGGATGTACGACCTCCTCGACGACGGTGCCGGTCGACTTGGCCAGACGCAGTGCCTCCTTGCGGCCGCCGTGGGATTCCTTATGAAGACTGCGCTTCTCCACCGGGTATCCCGTCCACCTCGACCAGCTTGTAAACCATTCCGGCAGTAGGTGCGCCCGAGCCGGTAACCACTGACGTTCCCACGCCGTACGTGTCGACAGGCTCGGCGCGCAGGGCGGCGATCGAGAACTCGTCGAGATCACCGGACACCACGATTCGCGTCCCGTGGGCGCCGAGGCCGTCGAGCTGCTCACGCACCTGTCGCGCGAGCACGCCGAGGTCACCCGAGTCGATGCGGACCGCGCCCAGTTCCGGGCCGGCCACCTCCACCGCGTTCGCCACGCCCGCGGTGATGTCGTAGGTGTCGACAAGCAGCGTCGTGCCGACGCCGAGCGCGTCGACCTGTGCCCTGAATGCCGCCTTCTCCCATTCGGATGTTCTTCGCCCCAGAGGCTCATCACCGAGGCCGCGGTGCCTGTCGTGTGCAGGAGCGTGAAGGCGTGCGCGCTCGTGCCCAGTGCAGGCACCCCGAAAGTGCGCTGCGCCTCGAGGTTGGACGACCCGGCGAAACCAGCGATGTAGGCGGCGCGCGCAGCGGCGACCGCAGCCTGCTCGTGAGTGCGACGCGAGCCCATTTCGATCAATGCGCGGCCCTGTGCTGCGCTGACCATCCGAGCCGCCGCCGAAGCGATCGCCGTGTCGTGGTTCAAAATCGACAGTGCGAGGGTTTCCAAGATGACGCACTCGCCGAACGTGCCGTGGACGGCCAGCACGGGGGAGCCGGGGAAGTAGAGCTCACCTTCGGCGTACCCGTCCACGTCCCCGCGGAACCGGTAATCGGCGAGGTATGCGAGCGTCTCGCGATCGCAGAAGTCCGAAAGCGCCGACAGTGCCGACTCGTCGAACGTGAACTGCGCCAACGCTTCCACGAATCGGGCGGTTCCGGCGACCACGCCGTAGCGGCGGCCTTCGGGAAGCCGGCGGGCGAACACCTCGAACGTCGTCCGCCGGTGCGCGGTCCCGTCGTGCAGCGCAGCCGTGAGCATCGTCAACTCGTACTTGTCGGTGAGTAACGCCGTAGACGCCGGGACCACACCGCAACCGTAGTAGTTCGGAGCCTCTTCTATGGCCGGGCTATCCTTATCCACATGGTTACGCCAGCGAAGGCCCGACCGGGAACTCGCGAGGAACGGGACGTCGCCACCCTCGATGCGACGGATAGCCCTTGGGTCACCCTGGTCTGGGACGACCCGGTCAACCTGATGACGTACGTGACGTACGTCTTCCAGAAACTCTTCGGCTACAGCGAGCCGCACGCGACCAAACTGATGATGCAGGTGCACAACGAGGGTAAGGCTGTGGTGTCGGCGGGCAGCCGGGAGTCGATGGAGGTCGACGTCTCCAAGCTGCACGCCGCGGGCTTGTGGGCGACCCTGCAGCAGGACCGCTGATCCGACTGTGCGCAAATGGAAACGGGTCGATACCGCCGACGGCCCGCGCTTCCGATCGGCGCTGGCCGCTCACGAGGTGTCGCTGCTGCAGAACCTGGCGACGTCGATGGTCGGAATGCTCGATGACCGCGAATCATCCTCTCCTGCTGATGAACTCGAAGAGATAACCGGAATGCGCACGGGCCACTCGTCGCCTCCGGAGGATGAGACGATGAAGCGGCTGCTGCCGGACTTCTTCCGTCCTCACACCGACCATCCGGCCGGTTCCGGTCCCGCCGAGAGCCTCAACAGCGCGCTGCGCAGCCTCCACGAGCCGGAGATCATCGAAGCCAAACGTGAAGCGGCGCAACGGTTGCTGAACACCGTGCCGCAGCACGGCGGCAAATTCGAGCTCACTGAGGACGACGCGCACGCGTGGGCCGCAGCGGTCAACGACATGCGGCTCGCGCTGGGCACCATGCTCGGAGTCGCGCAGGATGGGCCTGCCGGAATTGCCGCCCGAGCATCCGATGGCCGGCCATCTGGACGTGTATCAGTGGCTGACCGTGCTGCAGGAGTATCTGGTGCTCGGAATGATGGGGAAGTCATAACGATGAGTGCGATCACTGACGTCGGCGGAATCCTCGTCGGCCATCACCACCGGATCGATCCCGATGTCGAGCTCGGTTCGGGTTGGGCCGCGGGCACGACGGTCGTGTTGACCCCGCCGGGCACGGTGGGTGCCGTCGATTGCCGCGGAGGCGCACCCGGCACGCGCGAGACCGACCTGCTCGACCCGATCAACTCGGTGCGCCATGTCGACGCCGTGGTGCTCAGCGGCGGTAGTGCGTTCGGTCTGGCCGCCGCACACGGCGTGATGGAGTGGCTCGAGGAGCAGGGCCGGGGGGTGGCGATCGAGGACGGTGTGGTGCCGATCGTCCCCTCCGCGGTGATCTTTGATCTTCCGGTCGGCGGATGGAAGTGCCGTCCGAATGCGGAGTTCGGTCGGGCCGCTGCCGAGAGCGCCGGCACCGATGTGGCCATCGGCACGGTGGGAGCCGGCGTCGGGGCTCGCGTCGGCGTGCTCAAAGGCGGTGTCGGCACCGCGTCGATGACGCTCGAGTCCGGGGTGACGGTAGGAGCGGTCGTGGTCGTCAACGCCGCTGGTGACGCCGTGGATCCCGCGACGGGGTTGCCCTGGCTCGCTGACCAGATCGAGGAGTTCGGCCTCATTGCCCCGCCGGCAGATCAGATCGCCGCATACGCCGACCGTCACACCGAGCTCAGCCCGCTCAACACCACCATCGCCGTCGTCGCGACCGATGCGGTGCTGAGCAAGGCCGGGTGCCGACGGATGGCCGTCGCCGCCCAGGACGGCCTCGCACGCACCATCCGGCCGTGCCACACCCCACTGGATGGCGATACGGTGTTTGCGCTGGCCACCGGAGCCATCGAGGTGCCGCCGGATCCGACGACTCCGGCGTCGATGTCGCCGGAGGTGCCCCTGATCACCGCGCTCGGGGCGGCCGCCGCGGACTGTCTGGCCCGCGCGGTCCTGGTCGGTGTGCTGGCCGCCGAGTCGGTAGCAGGAATACCGACGTACCGGGACATGTTGCCCGGAGCGTTCGAATGAAAGGTCTATAGACAGTGCTGGTGATCCGAGCGGACCTGGTCGACGCCATGGTCGCCCACGCTCGCGCCGACCACCCCGACGAAGCGTGCGGGGTGATCGCGGGACCAGAGGGGTCAGACCGCGCGGAGCGGTTCATCGCGATGACCAACGCCGAACGCTCGCCGACGTTCTACCGGTTCGACTCCGGCGAGCAGCTCAAGGTGTGGCGCGCGATGGACGAGGCAGACGAGGCGCCCGTCGTGATCTATCACTCGCATACCGCCACCGAGGCCTACCCAAGCCGTACCGACATCTCGTACGCGTCCGAACCGGACGCCCACTACGTGCTGGTGTCCACGCGCGACCCCGACGAGCACGAGCTGCGCAGCTACCGCATCCTCGACGGCGTCGTCACCGAAGAACCCGTCAAGATCGTCGAGCAGTACTAGAACTTCGAAAGGAGTGGCCGGCCGATGTCTGTCACCGTGTCGATCCCAACCATCCTGCGCACCCACACCGGCGGCGAGAAGCGTGTCACCGCAGCGGGCGAGACCGTGGGTGCGGTGATCAGCGATCTCGAAGCGAATTACTCGGGGATCTCCGATCGCCTGATGGATAACGGCAAGCTGAACCGCTTCGTCAACATCTACGTCAACGACGAGGATGTTCGGTTCTCCGGAGGGCTGGATACCGCGGTCTCCGAGGGAGATTCGGTGACGATCCTGCCTGCCGTCGCAGGTGGCTGAGTGACCCGCTACGACTCTCTGATCCAGGCGCTCGGCAATACGCCGCTGGTCGGCCTGCAGCGGCTGTCGCCGCGTTGGACTGGCGAGGACGGTCAGCCCGCACGTGCGGTTGTGGGCCAAGCTGGAGGACCGCAACCCCACCGGTTCCATCAAGGACCGGCCGGCGCTGCGGATGATCGAGGATGCCGAGCGATCGGGTGTACTGCAGCCCGGCGCAACGATTCTCGAGCCCACTAGTGGCAATACCGGCATCTCGCTGGCCATGGCGGCGCTGCTCAAGGGCTACCAGATGATCTGCGTGATGCCCGAGAACACCTCCATCGAGCGACGGCAGCTGCTGGAACTCTACGGCGCACGGATCATCTACTCAGCCGGCCGAAGGCGGCTCGAACACCGCGGTCGCTCACGCGAAAGAGCTTGCGCTGCAGAATCCTTCGTGGGTCATGCTCTACCAGTACGGCAACGAGTCGAACGCCCTGTCGCACTACGAGGGCACCGGCCCCGAGCTCTTGGCCGACCTGCCCGAAATCACCCACTTCGTAGCAGGCCTTGGGACCACCGGCACGCTGATGGGCACCGGACGGTACCTGCGCGAGCACAAGCCCGGTGTGCAGATCGTGGCGGCCGAACCCCGCTACGGCGAGGGCGTGTACGCCCTGCGCAACATCGACGAGGGGTTCATCCCTGAGCTGTACGACCCCGACGTGCTGACCACTCGCTTCTCCGTCGGCTCCTACGACGCAGTCAAGCGCACCCGCGAGCTCGTCCAGGTGGAAGGCATCTTCGCAGGTATCTCCACCGGGGCGGTGCTGCACGCCGCACTAGGAATGGCGGCCAAGGCGCTCAAGGCATCCGAGCAGGCCGACATTGCGTTCGTCGTCGCCGACGCCGGTTGGAAGTATCTGTCGACCGGTGCGTACGCCGGTAGCCTGGATGACGCGGAGGACGCGTTGGAAGGGCAGTTATGGGCATGACAGGTCCCGGATACCAGGGGCTGCCGGGGACGCCGGCGGAGCCGAAGAAGCGGCCCGCATGGATTGTCGGCGGCCTGACCGTCGTCAGCTTCGTCGTGCTGCTGTGGGTCATCGAACTGTGGGACTCGCTGACCAACCACCGCTTGGACAACAACGGCATCCGGCCACTGGAGACCGACGGCCTATGGGGCATCATCTGGGCGCCGCTGCTGCACTCGGACTGGAATCACCTGATCGCCAACACCGTTCCGGCGCTCATCCTCGGTTTCCTGATGACGCTCGCGGGTCTGTCGCGGTTCATCTTCGCCACGGCCATCGTCTGGATTCTCGGCGGATTAGGCACCTGGCTGCTCGGCAATATCGGCGCGCACTGCCCATACGTCGGCGTGCGTTGCGAGACGAACCACATCGGCGCCTCGGGCCTCATCTTCGGATGGCTGGCATTCCTGATCGTGTTCGGATTCTTCACCCGCAAGGTGTGGGAGATCGTGGTCGGCGTCGTCGTCCTGTTGGTCTACGGCAGCGTCCTGTTCGGGGTGCTGCCCGGCACCCCCGGGGTTTCGTGGCAGGGCCACTTGTGCGGTGCGGTCGCCGGCGTCGTAGCGGCGTATCTGCTCTCCGGGCCGGAACGCAAGGCGCGAGAGCGCCGCAAGGTCACCGCTAAGAACCCGTACCTGACGCCGTGAGTTCTGCAACTGCGCCCGTCGGGATTTTTGACTCCGGGGTCGGCGGCTTGACGGTCGCCCGCGCGATCATCGACCAGCTGCCCGACGAAGACATCATCTATGTCGGCGACACCGCCAACGGTCCGTACGGCCCGTTGACCATCCCGGAGATCCGCTCGCATGCGTTGGCGATCGGAGACGATCTCGTCGACCGTGGTGTCAAAGCCCTTGTGATCGCGTGCAATACGGCGTCGTCGGCTTGCCTGCGCGACGCCAGGGAGCGGTACGCGCCGGTGCCTGTGATCGAGGTGATCCTGCCTGCCGTGCGTCGCGCAGTGGCCGCCACGCGCAACGGTCGCATCGGCGTCATCGGCACCGAGGCGACGATCGCGTCAGGGGCGTATCACGACGCATTCGCGGCGGCGCGCGACACCGAGGTGATCGGGGTGGCGTGCCCCCGGTTCGTCGACTTCGTCGAGCGGGGAGTGACCAGCGGGCGCCAGGTGCTCGGCCTCGCCGAGGGATATCTGGAGCCGCTCCAACGTGCCGAGGTCGACACGTTGGTGCTGGGGTGCACGCACTACCCGATGCTGTCGGGTCTGATCCAACTCGCGATGGGGGATCACGTGACGTTGGTGTCCAGCGCCGAGGAGACCGCCAAGGACTTGCTTCGGGTCCTCACCGAACTTGATTTGCTACATCCGCATCCCGGCGACGCGGGGCCCGCTGTTCGCCGTCGTTTCGAGGCGACCGGCGATCCTGAGGCGTTCACCACACTTGCGGGTCGATTCCTTGGCCCGACAATCGAAGGTGTTCGCCCTGTTCAGCGCCCTGCTGAAGTGAAAAAATGAATTCGGTCACGCAAACCAGCGATGTTTTCGTCTTGCGGCTGGTGGGCATGGCAAGCTAGTGAGTGTGCGAATCACCGTACTCGGTTGCTCCGGCAGTGTTGTCGGGCCTGATTCGCCAGCGTCCGGCTATCTGGTTACCGCTCCCGACACCCCGCCGCTAGTTCTCGATTTCGGCGGCGGCGTGCTGGGTGCGCTGCAGCGTTATGCCGATCCGAATTCCGTGTACGTACTCCTTTCGCATCTGCACGCAGACCACTGTCTTGACCTTCCGGGCCTATTCGTATGGCGTCGCTATCACCCGTCGCCGGCACAGGAGCGCGGCGTCATGTACGGCCCGGCCAATACCTGGGCTCGGCTGGGTGCCGCGTCGTCGCCCGAGGGTGGGGAGATCGACGACTTCTCCGACATTTTCGACATCCGTCACTGGGTGGACAATCGCGCGGTGGAGCTCGGGACGCTGAACGTCGTGCCTCGCCTCGTCTGTCATCCCACCGAGTCGTACGGCTTTCGGATCTCCGATCCGACGGGCGCCACATTGGTCTACAGCGGTGACACCGGTTACTGCGATGCGCTGATCGACCTGGCCCGCGGGGCTGATGTCTTTCTCTGCGAGGCGTCGTGGACGCATTCGCCGGAGCGGCCGCCGAGGCTGCATCTGTCGGGGACAGAAGCCGGCCGGGCCGCGGCCAACGCGGGTGTCGGCGAACTGCTATTGACGCACATCCCGCCGTGGACGTCGCGCGAAGACGTCATCAGCGAGGCCAAGGCCGAGTTCGACGGTCCGGTGCACGCCGTGGTGTGCGGCGAGTCATTCGAGGTCGCACGGTCCTGAGCCCTGTCGGGCCCACCGGATAGGGTTGGCCCGTGTCCAGACGAGAAGACGGCCGCCTTGACGACGAGCTGCGACCGGTTCGCATCACCCGCGGCTTCACCACGCATCCCGCCGGGTCGGTGCTTGTGGAGTTCGGCCAGACCCGGGTCATGTGCACGGCGAGCGTCACCGAAGGTGTGCCCCGCTGGCGTAAGGGTTCCGGGCAGGGCTGGCTGACCGCTGAGTACGCGATGCTGCCCGCCGCCACCCACGATCGCTCCGACCGCGAGTCGGTCAAGGGCCGCGTCGGCGGCCGCACCCAGGAGATCAGCCGGCTCGTCGGGCGGTCACTGCGCGCCTGCATCGATCTGGGCGCGCTGGGGGAGAACACCATCGCGATCGACTGCGATGTGCTGCAGGCCGACGGCGGGACTCGCACCGCGGCGATCACCGGTGCGTACGTGGCGCTGGCCGACGCGGTGACGTATCTGGGCGCGGCGGGCAAGTTGTCGGATCCGCGGCCCTTGTCGTGTGCGATCGCCGCGGTGAGTGTCGGTGTGGTCGACGGCCGTGTCCGCGTCGACCTGCCCTACACGGAGGACTCGCGGGCCGAGGTCGACATGAACGTCGTCACCACAGACACCGGAACGCTGGTCGAGATCCAGGGCACCGGTGAAGGGGCCACGTTCCCGCGCTCCACGCTGGACAAGATGCTCGACGCCGCGATGGCGGCATGTGAACAGATCTTCGTCATCCAGAGCGAGGCACTGGAGTTGCCCTATCCCGGGAGTGCTGCCGGAGTCGGCGGAGCCGGCGAAGAAGGCATTCGGAAGCTGACCGATCTTTGTGAGCGCCAACGAGAACACCCCCGGCTCCGGTGAGCCGAGGGTGTTTCGATGATCGGTTACTTGGACCTACCGGCGGCGGCCTTCTGACGCGTTTCCTGTGCCTTGGCCTTGGCGCGAGCCGTCTCGGCCTCGGCCTCTGCCCGGGCTGCATCAAGCTGGTGTGAGGCCTTCTCGACCTGCGCTCGACCCTCTTCCTGAAGATCGCCGCGGCTCAGGATCAAACCGATCACCTGCTTGGTGAACCCGATGGCACCGGAGACGATACCCCGGACGGCCTCGATGGGACCGTTGTTGTTGTCTGCCATTGTTCCCCCTCTTTTCGTTGACTTTCATTGACGTCGTTCACTGACGTCCGACGCTGTAGCGATACCCTCGGCGCTAGCTACTACATGCAGTTGTTGGCATGCTCACAAAGGGTTTAAGCCTGACCGATCTACTTGTCGCCAGTCGCAATCGCAAGAAGCTGGCAGAACTGCACCGCGTGCTCGACGCCGCGGGAGTCTCGGGGTTGACGCTGTTGTCGCTCGACGATGTCGCGGCGTTCGACGAAGCGCCGGAGACGGGCGCGACGTTCGAGGAGAACGCGTTGGCGAAGGCGCGCGATGCGTACCGCGCCACGGGGTTGGCGTCGGTGGCCGACGACTCGGGCCTAGAGGTGGCGGCGTTGAACGGCATGCCGGGAGTGCTGTCGGCGCGGTGGTCGGGCGGCCATGGCGACGACCCGGCCAACACGTCGTTGTTGTTGGGACAGTTGGCTGATGTGCCCGACGCGCGGCGCGGCGCGGCGTTCGTGTCGGCGTGCGCACTGGTGTCTGATGCAGGCGAAGTTGTGGTGCGCGGTGAGTGGCCGGGCGCCATCGTGCGAGAGCCGCGCGGTGACGGAGGATTCGGCTACGACCCGGTGTTCCTGCCGTCGGGATCGGAGCGCACAGCCGCAGAGCTCAGCCCCTCGGAGAAGGATGCGGTATCGCATCGTGGCCGCGCCTTGGCTTTATTGGTGCCCGCATTGCGGGAGTTGGCGTCGAGCCGAAACTGAAGTTGCGCATCACTTTTCTGCCGAATTTGGAGCACAAGCTCAGTTTCGTTCGACGAGATAGCCGTCGATGAAGTCGTGCAGCGCGGGCGCGAGCGCATCGACGCCGGAATCGTTGAGCTTGGCGAGCAGGATGATGCCCTGATACTGCGCCAGAAGTGCGTGGGCGAGTCGGTCCGGTTCGGTGCCGTCCCGCAGAATGCCGGCCGCGGCCGCGTCACGGCACGCCGCGCCGAGGTGGCGTTCCATCGCGCCGAGCACCCCTGCGAGGTGCGTTCGCAGATCGTCGTCGGTCGTCGACAGCTCGGCGGCGAAGTTCCCGAACGGGCAGCCGACCGCCCGCCCGAACTGTGCTTCCAGTGCGGTCTGGATCTTGCCGATGGCGTCGGGGATGGCGTGCAGTCTCTGCGCCGGCGTCGCGGCGGGGGAGCCGGACAACCGTCGCGCGAAGACCTCTGCGTGCAGGTCGATCACCGCCTTGGCCAGTTCCGACTTCGACGGGAAGTAGTGGTAGAAGCTGCCCTTCCGGACATCGGCGGCCTGGCACAGTTCGTCGACGCCGACGGCTTGGTAACTGCGTTCGAGAAAGAGCCGCGCGGCCGTCGTGACGATCCGCTCGCGGGCGTCCGACGTTCGTGGCATGGGCTGATTCTACATAGTTGACCGGTCGGTCAACTCGGGGTTACGGTACGACGATGACTGATGAGGTCTTCCGGACGCCGGACGAACGCTTTGAGAATCTGCCGGGCTACGACTTCGCGCCCAACTACGTCGACGTCGACGGTTTGCGAATGCACTACCTCGACGAGGGGCCACGCAGCGGCAGGCCGATCGTGTGCTTTCACGGCGAGCCGAGTTGGGCCTACCTGTACCGCAAGATGATCGGCCCACTTGTCGAGGCCGGCAATCGCGTGGTGGTTCCCGACTACGCGGGGTTCGGGCGCTCGGACAAGCCGACCGACCGGGGTTGGTACACCTACGACCGCCACACCGAGCTGACGTCGCGTGTGCTCGCCGGACTCGATCTGAGCGACGCCATCGTGGTCGTACAGGACTGGGGCGGCGCGATCGGACTGCGATGGGCCGTCGAGAACGCCGATCGTGTTGGGGCGCTTGCGATCTTCAACACCGGATTGTTCACCGGACGGGTCTCCAAGGGGTTCATGGCCTGGCGCGACTTCGCCGAGAAGAACCCGGATCTGCCGGTCGGCTTCGTGATCCAGGGCGCGACGGCGACGGAGCTGCCCGATGATGTCGTGGCCGCCTACGATGCACCGTTCCCGAATGCCGAGTCGAAGGCCGGTGCGGCGCAGTTCCCGCTACTGGTGCCGATCACGGAGGACGCGCCCGGCGCACGCGAGATGGCCGCGGTCGCCGACGAGCTGTCGCGGTGGCAGAAGCCGGCGTTGGTCGCGTTCTCCGATCAGGATCCGATCTTCCCGTATCCCAAAGCGGGACAGGCGTTCTGCGATCTGATTCCGACCGCGGGCGAGCAGGTGAAGATCGAGGGTGCGTCGCACTTCCTGCAGGAGGATCGTGGCGAGCGACTGGCCGAAGAGGTGCTCAAGCACCTGACCTGACGGCTACAGGTCGTGCTTCTGCTTGATGTCCCTGGTCTGGATCTGCTCGACGATGATGCCGACCAGCGGGATGGTGCCGGCCAGCAGGATGCCGATGGTCTTGGCGATCGGCCAGCGCACCTTCACCGCGAGGTTGGCGGTGAAGAGCAGGTACACGAAGTACACCCAGCCGTGGACGACGGCGATCCAGTTCAGGCCCTCGACGCCGAAGCCGTACTTCATCACCATCTCGTAGCAGAGCGCGATGAGCCAGATGCCCGTGATCCACGCCGTGGCGCGATAGCCCAGCAGTGCCTTGCGGATGCTTTCAACGGGGGTGCCGGTGGTCTCCGTCATGTCGTCGGTCGTTCCTTGTCTTCCTTGGCGAGGTCGGCGAGGTACGCGTTGTACTCGCTCAACACGGGGTCGTCGTCGTTGGGTTGGGCCGCGGCGGTGGGTCGTTCGGGCAGCAGCCCCGCAGGTATCTCGGTGATCTCATCTTGCCGCCTGGGCTCGGGCGGGGCTTCCTCGTAGCGCACGAACTTGTAGTACGCGTAGACGACGAAGCCGGCGAACAGCGGCCACTGCAGGGCGTAGCCGAGGTTCTGGAAGGTGCCCGATGCGGACTCGAAGCGGGTCCACTGCCACCAGGCCAGGGCCAGGCAGCCGACGGCGCCAAGGACCGCCAGCGCGATGAGCGCCGGTCTCCTACGCCGCGTAGTGGACACCTTTCAACGGTACCGCGCGGGTCTTCGGGCCGATGAACTCGTCCAGACGGGCCGTATCGGCCTTTCGGTAGATGGACACGATGTACTTGGTCGACCGCGTCCAGTGGATGCCGAGCTTGTCGAGCGCGGCGGTGAACAGACCGATGATGTCTTCGGATCGGTTCGAGAAGTGGTAGCGGATGCTGCGCGACCCCGCGGTCGTTGGCGACGACGCGGCAGCCGTCGCTGTGGATCAATCCGAGGACGAACTCTTCGGTGGCCTGGTCGACGAGCGCCTGCTGCCAGGGTTCGAGCGCGATCCGCCGCTTGTGCTTCACTGCCGGGGCCGTGTTGGGGAAGCAGACACGGCCAATGCTTTGAGAAGAGCGAAACGTCGACACACCCGACGCGTTTCACGATGCCCGCCCGTTGGCCCGGCATCAGCATCTCGATGGCCTGGCAGCAGCGCTCGATGATCGCCGGGTACTTCTGGTCGAGCGTGATCCGAAGACGCCACACGCGACGTGCCCGCGAGATCGAGCCGTCACCCAGATACATGCGCCAGGACGTAGCAGTAGGCGGCAACCGGGAGCGCGGAGAAGTCGTGGATCACTCCGCAGGCCGCTCCGCTGTCGAGCCTCGCGCGAGCCTGCGGTCTGCATCGCCAATCCCGCACGGTCGGTCGCGGGATGCCGAGTTCGCGCGCAATCGCGCAATCGTTGACGCCGGCTGCAATGAGGCGCTGCGCAGCGTTGAACTCTTCGGCAGATCGCATGACCTGCCCCTTTCGTCGGACTTGCTATCAAGCTAGGCCTGACGTCCGACAAGTCCGTTGAGGCGGATTGGGTACGATCGACCACACTGCGGGCGTGGTGAAATTGGCAGACACGATGGCTTTAGGTGCCATTGCTCGAAAGAGCGTGGGGGTTCGAGTCCCTCCGCCCGCACTCTTTTCGCTCAGATCTCCGGCTTCCGGTCAGCCCACGGCTTCGCCTGCTCGAGCTGACTCGCGATGCGAATCAGGACGTCTTCGCGCCCATAGGCCGCGACCAGCTGCACGCCGACCGGCAAGCCCT
This sequence comes from uncultured Actinomycetota bacterium, assembly GCA_963720345.1. Taxonomy (GTDB): domain Bacteria; phylum Actinomycetota; class Actinomycetes; order Mycobacteriales; family Mycobacteriaceae; genus Mycobacterium. The sequence continues at coordinate 207,451 of CAVRFN010000030.1, read as the reverse complement.
CGGCCGTCCACTCCAGCGGGAGGCTGATCGCCGGTTGGCCGCTGGTGTTGAACGGGGGAGTGAACGGCACGAACTCGCCCGCGCGCCGCATCGGTGACATCGGGTTCGGCGGGATCGTTGACGATCGTGCCGAGCTTCAGCGGCAGTTCGGCGACCGTCGGCGTGAGCAGCAGATCCCAGCCCTCGTGCCACCACGACTGCATCGCCCGGCGGTACTGCGCGACGCCGGAGAGCGCGAGCGCGTAGTCGACCGCGGTGAAGTGTTTGGCGAACTCGGCCTGGACCCGGTTCATCGGCTCCAACTCGCGCATCCTCGAGCGGGCGGCCGAGCTGGTTCTCGAACCGGCGCTTCGAAACTCCCACGTTGGCGCTCCACATCGCGCCGAACTTGGAGCCGAGCGTCTCGTCCTCCAACGCCTTCGGCCACGCCGCCTCGACGTGGTGGCCCAACGATTCGAGCAGCTTGCCGACGGCCTGCGTCGCCTCGGTCACCTCGGCGTCGACCCGCCCGCCCTGCGCGTGGTGGTCGAGGATGCCGATGCGCAGCCGACCCGGGTCCGCGCCGAGCTCCTCGACGTAGGGACGCGCGGGTGGTGGCGCGATCACGGTGTCGCCGATGCCCGGGCCGCGCGTCGCGTCGAGCAAGCGCGGCCGAGTCGCGGACCGTGCGGCTGACGCAGTGCTCGACCGCGAGTCCGCTCTCGTCGCGGATCGGGCCGAGCGTGATGCGACCCTGGCTCGGCTTGAGCCCGACCAGCCCGCAACACGACGCCGGGATACGAATCGATCCGCCGCCGTCGCTGGCGTGGGCGAACGGCACCATTCCCGAAGCCACCGCCGCGGCCGCACCTCCGCTCGATCCGCCGGGCGTGCGCGTCGTGTCCCACGGGTTGTGCGTCGCGCCCCACGCGACGGGCTCGGTGGTCGGCACGCTGCCCAGTTCCGGGCTGTTCGTGCGGCCGGCGATCACCAGCCCCGCCGCGCGGTAGCGGCTGACGAGTGTCGTGTCCGCGTCGGCGATGAAGTGCGCCTCTTTCAGCGCGACGTTGCCGTTGCTGATCCGCTGCCCGGCGTAGTCGGCGAAGAGGTCCTTGATGAGGAACGGCACACCGCGGAACGGGCCGTTGGGGAGATCTGGGCTTGCGGCGATTCTCGCGGGCGTGGTCGAACCAGCGGATCACGACAGCGTTGAGCGCCGGGTCGATGCGTTCGATGCGCTCGATCGCCGCTTCCAACAGCTCGCTCGGCGACACCTCGCCCGATGCGACGAGCGCCGCCTGATCGGTCGCATCCATCCAACGGGTCTGGTCGGCAAGCGCACTCATGCCTGCCTCAGCCCCGCGTCGCGAAGAATTTCTGGCCGCCCGCCGGAATCCGTCCGAACCCGGCCTTCAGAACCGGCGCCAGCACCTTCACCGGCAATGCGAACGCCGGTTTCGGTTCGATCGCGAGCGTCCAGGTGAAGAGCGTCTCGCCGCCGGCCGGCTCGACGAGGTAGTGCTCGGCGAATCGCTTGAACAACGGCAGCGCCGACTCGTAGACATAGAACGACTTGCTGTGCCCGTCCTCCCATTGGAAGAAGCGCTCCCGCATCACCGACCCGCCGGGTGCGGTGACTTCACGCGTGGTGCCTACCCCGAACGGCCGGGGCGATGTCCACGTGACGTCCTTGATCATCGGGCCCCACGCGGCCAGCGACTCGTCGGAAACGAGCGATTCCCAGACCTTTTCGGGTGATGCGGCATACCTCTTCTGATAGCGGAAGATGTGCGGTGCCGAGGCCAGGAAATCGGCGTCGGCGGGTTCGAGCGCGTGCCAGCGGGTCATGGCTGATCATCCTTGCACCTCGCCCGCTACCCCGTCTTTCGTACCGGGTATCCGTTCTGTTCTGCCAGCGACCGCAGCTGCTTCAACGCGAACCGGCGAGCACGCCCTGCTTCGGGTATCAAGATGCCTGCCCATACGCCTTCGGCGCCCGGCGTCAAGCAGGCTTCCTGAGCGCACCGCCACCGCAGGGGGCAGGCGCGGCACAGCGCCTTCGCGCCTTCGTCGGCGGTCGTCGTCCACCGATCCGGATCTCGAGTGCATGCCCCCATCGCTGAGTCATCGACGACGGTCGGAACCTCGGGCGCATTCACAGCGCGCAGATGTGCGACGGCGCTTGATCGTGCCTTGTCGTGCACTGCTCTGTCCTTTCCGTTCTCATCAGCCGTGTAGACAATACGTTTGTATGGTAGACACAATACGTTCGTATTGTCTAATCTAGGTTTGTGATCACGAAGCAAGCACCTCTATGACAGTGGTGACGGAACCCGACCGGATCGGTGGCGACGAACTCAAGAAACTCGAGCGCATCCGTCAGGCGGCGTTGAAGAGCTTCGCGACGAAGGGTGCGTCGGGTACATCCCTTCGTTCTGTCGCGGCGGATGCCGGCGTTTCCCTCGGATTGGTGCAGCACCACTTCGAAACGAAGGCCGGTCTGATCAAGGCCGTCGATGACTACGTGATGAGCGTGGTGATCGCGGTGGTCGCTCAGCCCGTCTCGGCGCCGCCGAGGGATTCGATCGCCGACATGGGCAGCAGGGTCACCACTCTGCTCCTCGAGCATCCCGATGTCGTGGATTACTTCGGCCGCGCGCTCATCGACGGCAGCCAGTTGGGTATCACGATCTGGGACACGCTCTCCGCATTCGGCATGGCCCGATGGACCGCACGCAAAGAGAACGGTGAAGCGCGCGATGACATCGACGTCACCTGGGCGTCGCTGAATTCTCTTGTCCTGGCGTTGGGCACTCTGATCGTGCGCGGCCATATCGAGCGGCAGGTCCCGGGCGCTTTCAACTCGCCCGAGCAGCTCGACAGGTGGCAGAAGTCCGTCAACACACTGCTGCGCGAGGGACTCTTCCCGCAACCGCGCACCGACGAGGCGTAAGCCTGCTCAACCCCCCTCGCCCGCAACCCTTTTACGGTAGGTGCTGGGCGTCTCTCCGCAGAACTGAGCGAACGCGCGTGTGAATGAGCTGAGGCTGTCGAAGCCTACTGCCGACGCGGTCTCCTGAACCGACTGCCCCGGCGCGGCCAGTAGCGCCATCGCGCGAAGCATTCGCGCGTGCAAAAGATAAGTCCGCCAAGACAATCCGAGCGTGTCCTGAAACAGGCGCCGCAGCGTGCGCTCGGACACCGCCACCGCGCGACTGACATCCTCGGCGCTGACCGAATCCAGGTGTGCCTTCGTATAAGTCATCGCCGCCGCCACGATCGGGTGGTCGGACGTCGGCAGGGACAGCGGAGCCTCATGGTCCAGCGCTTCGGCCACGAGGTTGGACAGTGTGCGGAAGAAGCTGTCTGACACTTTCTCATCTTCGGCGGACCCTGGGCCCCGGTCGATCTGCCATCGCAGCGCGTAGATCATCATCTCCCGGATCAACGGCGACACTGCGAGGATGCGCGCGCGATCGCCTGGCGCTGCCACGAGCGCGGGGTCGAACATCACCGCGACGGTCTTCACATCGGGATTCATCACCGCTTGATGCTCGAGTCCCGCGGGTATCCACGCCGCCTGCTGAGGCGGCAGCAGATAGTGCGCGGAATCCGTCTCGACCTCCACGACGCCGTGCAGCGCGTACTCGATCTGATGCACCTCGTGCGAATGCCAACCGGTGATCAGTCCGTCGCCCTTGTACAGATAGCTGCCGCCGAGGGCCCGGCCGCCGCGACGGAGTTCGATGACCCTGCGAGCGGGTTTGGCCGCGGCGGACAAAAGTCTGTCCGAAGTCGCAGAGACGGTCATGGCTCTAGACGGTACTACTTGGATATGCAGACCGACGACCTGATCCTGGTGAGCATCGACGACCACGTCGTAGAACCGCCCGACATGTTTCTCAACCACGTCCCGGCCAAGTACAAGGCCGAGGCACCCGTCGTCGTCACCGACGAAAAGGGTGTCGACCAGTGGATGTACCAGGGCAGGCCGCAGGGCGTCAGCGGACTCAACGCGGTGGTGTCCTGGCCGGCCGAGGAGTGGGGCCGCGACCCTGCCGGTTTCGCCGAGATGCGGCCCGGTGTGTACGACGTCCACGAGCGCGTGAAGGACATGAACCGCAACGGCATCCTCGCGTCGATGTGTTTCCCGACCTTCACCGGCTTCTCGGCGCGGCACCTCAACATGCACCGCGAAGAAGTCACGCTGGTGATGGTGTCGGCCTACAACGACTGGCACATCGACGAGTGGGCAGGCAGCTATCCGGACCGCTTCATCCCGATCGCCGTGCTGCCGACGTGGAATCCCGAGGCGATGTGCGCCGAGATCCGTCGCGTGGCCGCGAAGGGCTGCCGGGCGGTCACCATGCCGGAACTGCCTCACCTGGAAGGCCTTCCGAGTTACCACGACGGCGAGTACTGGGGCCCGGTGTTCACCACCCTGTCGGAAGAGAACGTGGTGATGTGCCTGCACATCGGCACCGGCTTCGGGGCGATCAGCATGGCGCCCAACGCACCGATCGACAACCTCATCATCCTGGCCACCCAGGTCTCGGCGATGTGCGCCCAGGATCTGTTGTGGGGCCCCGCGATGCGCAACTATCCGGACCTCAAATTCGCCTTCTCCGAAGGCGGCATCGGCTGGATCCCCTTCTATCTCGATCGCAGCGATCGGCACTACACCAACCAGAAGTGGCTGCGGCGCGACTTCGGCGACAAGCTGCCCAGTGACGTGTTCCGCGAGCACTCGTTGGCCTGCTACGTCACCGACAAGACGTCGCTGAAGCTGCGCCACGAGATCGGCATCGACAACATCGCGTGGGAGTGCGACTACCCGCACTCCGACTGCTTCTGGCCGGATGCCCCTGAGCAGGTGCTGGCCGAGCTGAACGCCGCGGGCGCCGACGACACGGACATCAACAAGATCACGTGGCAGAACAGCTGCCGGTTCTTCGGCTGGGATCCGTTCAAGTTGACGCCGAAGGACCAGGCCAACGTCGGGGCGTTGCGCGCCAAGGCAACCGACGTCGACGTGTCGATCCGGCCGCGCAAGGAGTGGGCGAGGCTCTACGCAGAGAAGCAGCTCGCCAAGGCTTGATTGCCGAGTGATCTGGGCGAGTGTGAATTTGACGACGAAAAGCCGCGAAAAACGTCGTGAGGTTCACACTCGCGGGCGAGGCTTGCTAGGTACGCGCCGCCATCGGCCCGGCAGGAAGCAAGCAGACACCGCCGAGATCACCGATACCGCAATGAGGTAGGCGGTGATCGAGTTGCTCGTCCTGGTCGCCGAGTACAGGGCGGTCGCGATCGTCGGCGCGAAGGCCGAACCCAGCACTTGCGACAGCGTATAGCCGATCGATACGCCGCTGTAGCGGACATCGGCGTCGAACGCGAGGCTGAACAACGAACCGGTCACCCCGGCAGCGGGTGCCATCGCGAATCCGAACACCAACAGCAGCGCCGCTAGAAACAGTGTCGGGTTGCCGGTGTTTATTAACGCGAACGCCGGCGCGACAGAGAGACCCATCAGGACGACGCCGGCCAGAAAGACCGGCTTGCGCCCGTAGGTGTCCGACAGGGCGCCGAACACCGGGTACGTCACGACAGCCACCACAGCGGCGACGAAGACGCCCAAAAGTGCCTGTGTCCGTTCGATTCCGGCGACGGTCGTGCCGTAGGACACGAGATATGCCACACAGATGTACGCGAACACCCCTTGTGACAGGTACGCGCCGGCAACGAGCAGAATCTGCCGCCAATGCTTACGGAACGCTGTCGCGACAGGCACCCGTACGACAGCTGATCGTTCCCGGAGTGCGTCGAAGTCCGGGCTCTCGGCCACCGACAGTCTGATCACCAAGCCGACGGCGATCAGCACGGCGCTCGCAAGAAACGGAATGCGCCACCCCCACTCCATGAACTGCTCATCGGGCAGCGGGGATACCGCGTAGAAGGCCAGCGTCGCCGTCGCAGTTCCGGCGGGAGCGCCCATCTGCGGGAACGCACCGTACAACCCCTTGCGTTCTGCCGACGCGTGTTCGACGGCCATGAGCGTCGCCCCACCCCATTCGCCACCGACGGCGAACCCCTGCACAAGACGCAACAGGGTCAACAGAATCGGTGCTGCCAGACCGATATGTGAGTAGGTGGGCAGCAGACCCATCAGCACTGTTGCGCCGCCCATGATCAGTAGGGAGTAGACGAGCATGCGCTTGCGGCCTACGCGATCGCCGAAGTGGCCGAAGATGATTCCGCCGAGCGGCCTGGCGACGAAGCCGACTCCGAACGTCGCGAACGACAACAACAAGCCTGACGCGGGTGACACGTTGGGGAAGAACAGTTTCGGGAACACCAGGGCGGCCGCGGTGCCGTAGATGAGGAAGTCGTAGAACTCGACCGTGGTGCCGATGAAACTGGCCAACGCCACCCGCAGGGGAGAGGTGGCCCGGTTCGGTGTGGACATTCTCGGTCCCTCTACGTCCTGGGCGGCCCTTGGCGGATGCGTGCGCGGGTGTCATCGAGCGTGGTGTTCGCGGTGTAGATGTATTCGCACCACCACGTGGCGCCCGCCTCAGCACACTCCCGCACCGCGGCGACATCGCCAGCGCCGTGGGTCTGCCCGAACCTGATGATGTCGAAATCGCCTTCGGCGTTGCGCCTTTCGCTAAGGTAGGACTCCAGCCAGCGGAGATCTCCTGGCGTGACATCCAGGCCGGCGGTTGTTGTCGGCACGATCCCGTCCCATCTGGCGGCGCGATCCAACGGCCTACTCGACGGCAAGGTGGCCGCGACCCAGATCGGCACCCGGGGCCGCTGGACGGGCAGCTGGAAGGCCTCGCATTCGACTTGGTAGTGGACGCCGCGGTGGGACACCGGACTGCCACTCAACAGTGTGGCCAGCACCTCCAGGCCTTCGTCGAGCTTGGCCGATCGCGTCCTCGCATCGGCGCCGTCGCCGAACGCTGCGTAGTCCGGAAGGAGTGGATAGCCCGCACCGACACCGAGGACGATACGTCCGCCGGACAGATGGTCGAGCGTGATCACCTCGCGGGCAAGCTTGGCGATATGTCGGCGGGGCACCGGCGTAACGAGGGGACCGAGCAGAATGCGCTCGGTGGACATCGCCATGGCCGTCAGCGCGATCCACGGGTCAGCGGTGGGTTCGCCGAATTGAAGGTGGTCCCAGATGAAAAAGCCGTCCCAGCCGGCCAGCTCTGCCTCTGCCGCAAGTCCCGCGAGCACCCGAGCATCTCCGCAGAAGTCGAAGTTAGGGGTGTAGAAGCCGTATTTCATCGCGAGAAAGCCTAGTGAGAACAGTATTTCTGCGTGGGGAGTACGGCGGTCTGCTGTGCGTTATGTGTGCACCTTCTGTCGCAACGGCTGAGCCGCAGTCTCCCGCATGGTCATCACCGTCGCGAGGGTGATGATCGCCGCGGCGATGACGTAGAACGCGGGTGCGAGCTCGTTGCCGGTCCGGGCCACCAACCAGGTCGCCACGTACGGTGCCGTGCCGCCGAAGATGGCGACGGACACGTTGTATCCGATGGAGTAGCCGCTGGAGCGCACCCGCGTAGCGAAGAGTTCCGCTCCGGCCGCCAACGATGCCGATACAAACACCGATTCAATGGCGGCCAGGCCCGCGTGGGCGGCGATCGCCGCGGCCAGTGACCCGGTGTTGAGCAACATGAACAACGGATAGGCGAAAACCGCGAACCCTACGGCGCCCGTGATCAGCAGGGGTTTTCGGCCGATCCGGTCCGAAAGCGCGCCCAATGGCGGGATGAGGATGATCGCGACAGTGCTCGCGATGATGATCGAGACGAACGCGTTGGTCTTCGTGAATTCAAGCGTCTTAGTGAAATATGTTGGGAGGTAGGTGAAGACGATATAGAACCCGACGTTGTGAATCACCACGAGTCCGGCGATCTGCAGGATCGGACGCCAGGATGTGGTGAGCGCCTCCTTCAGCGGCGACTCAGCGACTTCGCCGTTGTCGCGCAGTGTCTCGAATTCCGGTGTGTCCCCGAGTCGCAGCCGGATGTAGAGGCCGACCACTCCCAGCACGCCTGCGATGAGGAAGGGAATCCGCCAGCCGTAGGAATTCATCGCACTTTCCGAGAGCAGCGTTTCGAGTCCGGTGACCGTCAGCGAGCCCAGCAGGAAGCCGACGACGACCGACCACACCAGGAAGGACACGACGAACCCACGGTGGCGGTCGGGCGCGAACTCGGCCAAGTAGCATGCGCCGCTGCCGTATTCGCCACCGGCTGAGAATCCCTGCACGCAGCGTAGAAGCAGCAGCAGCAGCGGTGCGGCCACGCCGATGGACTCGTAACTGGGCACCACACCGATGAGGAAAGTCGACCCCGACATCAAAAGGATGACAAGTGCGAGAACCCGCTGTCGGCCGATCCGATCACCGAGCGGCCCGAAGAAGAACCCGCCGAGCGGACGCATGAAGAATGCGGCAGCGAAGACGGCGAACGTGCTGAGCAGTGCCGCGGTCTCGTCGCCAGAGGGGAAGAACTGGTCCGCGATGTACGTCGCGAGGGTGCTGTAGATCGCGAAGTCGTACCACTCGACGGTGTTCCCGATCGCCGCGCCGCGCACCGCTTTCCGGACCGCTGCGGGGTCGGCGTCGCGCTGCTTGTCGGGCGCCTCACGGATGGTCATGACCCTCCTCATTGTCAAAGACGACGTGGCGTCTATCGGTGATGAACATGTGACCGGGTGCGTGGAAGATCGCAAGCGAGGGCCGTGCCTCTATGGCGACGGCCTGTGGCGTCACTCCGCAGGCCCAGAAGACGGGTACCTCATCCGCGCCGACGCGGACGGCATCGCCGAAGTCGGGTGCCGCGAGGTCGTCAATGCCGAGCTGGGTCGGGTCGCCGATGTGCACCGGTGCACCGTGCATGGCGGGAAAGCGAGCGGAGATCTCGATGACGCGGCGGATGGTGTCGGGTGCGAACGGCCGCATCGACACCACCAGCGGCCCGTTGAAAGGGCCCGCGGGACTGCAGCGTCGGTTGGTGACGTACATCGGGACGTTGACGCCCTGGAGCTGGTGCGCCACCGGCAGGCCGGCAGCGGTCAACGCCCATTCGAAGGTGAACGAGCACCCTAGAAGAAACGACACCAGATCCGCACGCCAGTAGTGGGCGATGTCGGTCGGCTCGTCGACGAGCTGACCGTCGTGAAACACCCGGTAGCGGGGCAGGTCGGTGCGCAGATCGGCGTCGGTGGCAACCCCGTCCGGGTGCGGTGACCCGGTGTCGGTCACCTCCAGCAGCGGGCACGGTTTCGGGTTGCGCACGCAGAATCGCAGGAAGTCGAGCGCTTCGTCAGCGGGCAGGATCACGAGGTTGGCCTGGGCGAAACCGGACGCAAGCCCACTCGTCGGGCCGGTGTGTTCGCCGGCTCGAATACGGGCCCGATCAGCGGCTGCGGTGGACGCAACCCGCAAGGTCATACACGTGCATTCCCGTTTGCGCCGAGGACCTAACCTGCAGGCTGCCCCTGCCGCACCGGCACCGAAATGTCCGTCGCGGTGGTACGCCCGCGCAGCACCTCGGAGCCGTGCGCGATCCAGTGCTCGCGTTCGTTGTCGGTCGCCTGCTCGATCGCAGCGCCAGAGCACAGCACACGATCGTCGTAGTCCTTGGCGAGGTCGGCGAGTCGGGCGGCCTCGTTGACGGCATCGCCGACGACGGTGTATTCGTACCTGTTCTCCGCGCCGATGTTCCCGGCGAACACCGGGCCGGCGGAGACGCCGATACCGAAATCGACTGGGAGTCTGCGCAGTTCGATAGCAAGTGTGCGAGCGGTTGCGAGTGCTGCCGAGGCGGGATCGTTGCTACGAAGTGGTGCGCCGAAGACGGCAAGCACTGCATCACCCTGAAACTTGTTGACCAGCCCGTTGTGCGCATCGACATGAGCGACGACCATCCGAAAGAACTCGTTCAGCACAGTCGCGACCTCATGCGGTTCGTGGGTTGCCGCGAGCTGCGTCGAGCCGACGAGATCAATGAACAGAATCGCGACGTTGCGTTCGTCACCCGACAATGATTCGTTGGCGTCGATCGCGCGACGCACCACTTCCTCACCGACGTGACGGCCGAACAGATCGCGCAACTGTTCACGTTCGCGCAATCCAGCGACCATCCGATTGAATCCACTTTGCAATCGCCCGATTTCGGACCATTCGTATACGTCCAACGACCTGTCGATCTCGCCCCGCTCGACCTCGGCCATGGCATCGACGACCTCGCGCAATGGATCTGAGATCGAGATCGACACCAGGATCATCGCCCGAAGTCCGAGCACCACGGCGACGAGGGCAAGCACCAACAGGGCTAATTCGACCGGGGTGGTCTTCGAGATGATCCATCCGTTGGAACGCATGACGAGCAGGCAGGCGATCGCGATGCCGGGCAGCGCGGTACAGACGGCCCACATGATCAGCAGCCGGGACCGTACGCCCGGCGCGGTGCTCGGCGTGATATCGCTGAAATCCCGTGTCACACCTGCCAGTAGTGGACGCAGGGTGCGCAGCGTAAACAGGAAGCCGGTACATACCGTGGCGATGGCGCCGAACAGGATGGCCGAGCCGATCACCACTTGCACCTCGGCCGGCGCGCCGATATTCAACGGAATCATGACGGCGGCTCCGACGATCCAGGGCGCCACTGTGATCGCGGACTGCCGGCGAAGAATCTTCAACGCGGACCGGCGCTCGTCATCGGTTGGTTCCCGCACGCCGAGCCAGCGCAAGGCCGGAGCCACGATGCTAACGGCGCCGACCGCTACGATCGCGGTCCCGATGATGATCACCGCCGCGGCGGCGACGACGATCGTCGGCGTAGCTCTGGCCGCGGCCGGTGAGTGAGATGACGAGTGCGGTCACCTCAGCGGTCGTCAGGAGATACGCGAACGTCAGTCCCGCTGCATACCGGAACAGCAGCCTGCGGGGCTTCACATGGCCGAAGGTATCAGTCGCTTGCGGGCAGCGGCTTGGCTTCCTTGAGGGACAGTGCCGTCGTGCCGACCGAAAGGGTCCCCGCACCCGCCTTGGTCACGAGCACCTCGGCGCCGGTCTCGTCGACGTAGCGCTTACCCATCGCATTGCCCTCGGAGAATGCTGGATCGATTGTTAAGTCGGAGGACTCCGCCGGATCTTTCTGACTATCGAGGGGCACCATCGCCACCCCGCCCGCACGGAGGTCGTCCAGGCTGTCGGCGCTGCGCACGACGATCACCTGGGTGTCGCAGACCTGGCTCTGCAGTCGCGTGCCGTTCTTGATCATCTTCGGCTCCTTGCTAATTCGAGGCTGTCAATTCTTGGACCAGTTCGCGGCGCAGCACCTTGCCGGTCGCGTTGGTCGGCAGTTCGTCTCGGAACACCACGCGATCGGGCGTACGCGATCCCCGCAGGTGTGCGCGAACGTGCTCGCGCAGTTCCTCGGGGTCGGGGTTTGCCGGGCCGTCGGCGGTGTTGGCGGGCACCACGACCGCGACGATGATCTGGCCCCATTGGGGATCTTCCGGCCCCACGACCGCGCAATCACGCACCAATGGGTGTTCGACGAGGACGTCTTCGATCTCGGCGGGCGCGATGTTCTCCCCGCCACGAATGATCGTGTCGTCGGAACGGCCACCGATGAACAGGTACCCGTCCGCGTCCAGCATGGCGATGTCCCTGGTCGGAAACCAGCCATCGGCGTCGAGGACGGATCCGATCTCGGCATAGCGACCAGACACCTGCTCGCCGCGGACGTACAACTCACCGCTTTCGCCGGGCCCGAGGACTTCGCCTTCGTCGCTTCGAATCTGCACCTCAACGCCGGGCACCGGCTGGCCTACCGACCCGAGCCGCCGAACGACCGACTCATCGGAGGAGGCCAGTGCGGCACGGTGGTCGTCGGGACCGAGCACCGCAATGCTGGAGCTCGTCTCGGTCAGCCCGTAGGCGTTGACGAAACCTACCTCGGGCAGCAGCCCGAGTGCCTTGCGCACCAACGGAAGTGCGACCTTCGACCCGCCGTATGCCAGGTTCCTCAATGTGGGCAGCGCAACGGGTGCGGACTCGAGTGCCGACACGATGCGGTCGAGCATCGTCGGCACGACCGTTGCCGTCGTGACACCCTCGCCGCTGACCAGCCGCACCCACTCCGTTGCGTCGAACTTCGGCAGGTACACCATCTTTCGGCCTGCGTACAGATTCGACAGTGCCGCGCTGACACCCGCGATATGATACGGCGGCACACAGATCAGCGCGGCGTCGGCGGGTTCGGCGGAGTCGAACTCGACCGTTCCGGTGACATAACTGGTCAAGTTGTTATGCGTCAGCTCAACGGCTTTGGGCCGCGACGTCGTGCCCGACGTGAACAGCACCACGCCGACGTCGTCGGGGTCGGGAAATTCCGCGGCAGGCTCCGCCGTTCGTGCGGCCGCGATGAACTCCTCCGACCCGACGACCTGCTTACCAGCGCCGGCGACGACGTCGAGGTACTCCGCATCGGCGACGACAAGGGGCTGCGGCAGGCGGTCGATCAGCTCGCGTAGGCCGTCGGCGCTCAGGCGATAGTTGAGCGGGGTGAAGGTCGCGCCTGCGCGCGCAGAGGAGAACAGCAGCAGGGGAAGCATTGCCCCGCCCAGCCCGACATACGCCACATGAGAGGTACCCGCGGCCGTGATGACCCCTGCGCCGCCGTCGGCCAGCTCGCTCAGTTCGGCCGTCGTAAGCCGCATCTCACCGGACACCAGGGCGGTGCGGTCCGGGTTTGTTGAGGCTGCCATCTCCAGCAGCAACGAGATGCTCATGGTTTGTCGACGAAGATATCAAGGATGGGGTCGTCCCCACCGCCATAGCCGGACAAGTCGGTGACGCCGGCCGAAGCCAGGGCATCGACATCGATGAAGCACTGCCCGTTGACCTCTGCGGCTGGGCGGGACAGGATCGCGACCGCCGCGTCGGCCATGATCTGCGGATCGCGGGACCTGGCCAGCATCTCCTGGAAGCCGGGCGCGTTGGCGACGGCGGCGGTGGCGATGTACGTCTCGGGCCAGAGGCAGCTGAATCCGATGTCCGAATCGGCGTATTCGGCCGCCCATCCCAGCGACAACAGCGTCATCCCGTACTTGGACAAGGTGTAGGACGGATGTGCGCCCAGCCAGTGCGGGCTCATGTTCAGTGGCGGTGCCAGTGTGATGACGTGCGCGTTCGGTGACTTGCGCAGGTGCGGCAGGGCCGCCTTGGTCAGCAGGAACGTGCCGCGGACGTTGATGTCCATCATCAGGTCGAACTTCTTGGCGGCCAGTTCCTCGGTCGGTTCGGTCGCGATGGCGCTGGCGTTGTTGATGACGATGTCGACGCCGCCGAAGTGTTCGACCGCCGCATCCACCGCGCGCTGCACGTCCTCTTCTTTGCGCACGTCGCCGACGACCGCGACACCCTTGCCGCCCGCAGCCTCGACGTCGGCCACGGCGGTGTGCACGGTGCCGGGCAGCTTGGGATGGGGTTCGGACGTTTTCGCCAGAAGTACGACGTTCGCGCCCTGCTTCGCCGCACCCAGCGCGATCGCCAGCCCGATGCCGCGGGAACCGCCTGACACGACGAGCGTGCGGTCGGTGAACGGTGACGGGCTCGTCATGGGTCTCCTCGAGATGCGCAGTGTCTGGATTCTACAGGACTGGTAGTGGCGTTCTCATTCTAGGCAAGTGCCATAATCGCTGTTTACTGGGCCTTCAGACACGCTCGGGGTACTGCCGCGGGTCCCGCTCACTGCACGTTTCCGGCGTGCGGTATTGGCATTCTCATTTTTTGCAAGTACGTTATCGACTGATGACCGAGCCTGTACAGACCCCCTCCGGCATCCCGCTCGAGCCCATTTACGGACCGGCCGACCGAAGCGGTGAGCCGCCCGCGCCTGGCACCTATCCGTTCACGCGCGGCAACTTCGCGAGCGGGTACCGCGGCAAGCTGTGGACGTTTCGGCAGTATTCGGGATTCGGCACGGCCGAGGAATCCAACCGTCGCTACCGCTACCTGCTCGATCAGGGCGGCACCGGGCTGTCGGTCGCGCTGGATCTGCCCACGCAATGCGGCTACGACTCCGACGACGCCGAGTACGGCGAGGAGGTCGGCCGCGTCGGCGTCGCCGTCGACACGCTCGCCGATGCCGAGATCCTGTTCGACGGCATCCCGCTGGACAAGATCAGCACCAGCTTCACGATCAACGGCACCGCCGCGATCCTGCTGGCCTTCTACGTCGCCGCCGCGGAGAAGAAGGGCGTGCCGCGGGAGAAGCTCACCGGCACGATCCAGAACGACATCCTCAAGGAGTACGCCTCGCGGGGCACCTGGATCTGGCCGCCGGAGCCCTCGCTGCGGCTGATCGCCGACACCATCGAGTTCTGCGCCGCCGAGGTACCGCGGTTCAACGCGATCTCGGTCGCCGGTGCGCACTTCCGCGACGCGGGCGCCAACGCCGTGCAGGAGATGGCGTTCACCCTCGCCGACGGCGTCACGTACTGCGACACCGTCGTCGAGCGCGGCCGGATGACCATCGACAAGTTCGCCCCGCAGATCTCCTTCTTCTTCTATACGCACGGCGACTTCTTCGAGGAGATCGCCAAGTACCGGGCAGGCCGTCGGCGCTGGGCGACGATCGTGCGCGAGCGCTACGGCGCCGACCAGCGACAAGGCGTCGATGTTCCGGTTCGGCTGTGTGGCGGGCGGGGCGTCGCTGTACGCGCCGCAGGCCCAGAACAACCTCGTCCGCGTGGCGTATGAGGCGATGGCCGCGGTGCTCGGCGGCGTGCAGTCGATGTTCACCGCCGCGTGGGACGAGCCGTTCGCGCTGCCCAGCGAGGAGTCCGCGACGCTGGCGCTGCGCACCCAGCAGATCCTGGCGTACGAGACCGGCGTCGCGAAGGTGGCCGACCCGCTGGGCGGGTCCTACTTCGTGGAGGCGCTGACCGATGCCACCGAGGCCAAGATCATCGAGATCATGGGCGACCTCGAAGCGCACGGCGGCATGGTGCGCGCCATCGAGGACGGCTATCTGCAGGGCCTGATCGCCGATGAGGCCTACAAGATTCATCAGGAGGTCGAATCCGGCGAGCGGCCGGTGGTCGGGGTCAACAAGTTCGTCGTCGACGAGCCGCCGCCGGAGATCGCCACCTACGAACTCGACGCCGAGGGCCGTGATCTGCAGCTCAAGCGGCTGGCCAAGGTCAAGGCCGAGCGGGATCCGCGTCGCGGTCAAGGAAGCGCTTGGCGGCGCTGTCGCGCGCCGCGGAGTCCGACGACAACCTGATGCACAAGCTGATCGACTGCGCAGAACGCCTATTGCACGGTGGGGGAGATGGTGTCGACGTTGAAGTCGGTGTGGGGCGAGTTCCAGCAGCCGGTGGTGTTCTAGTGGCTGCAATCTGCTCCCGCACAGGGCAACCCGGCGCGAGTGCTCGTCGCCAAGCCGGGTCTGGACGGCCACGACCGCGGAGCCAAGATCGTGGCACGCACGCTGCGCGATGCCGGCTTCGAGGTCATCTACACCGGTATCCGTCAGCGCATCGAGGACATCGTGTCCATCGCGCTTGCAGGAAGACGTTGCCCTGGTGGGGCTTTCGATCCTGTCCGGTGCTCACGTCGCGTTGACCACCCGCACCGTCGACGCGCTGCGCGCCGCCGATGCCGGGGATATCGCCGTGGTGGTCGGTGGCACGATCCCGGAATCGGACGTGCAGAAACTGCTCGACGCGGGCGCCGCCGCGGTGTTCCCCACCGGCACACCGCTGGACACGCTGGTGCGCGACGTCCGGGCGCTGACTGAGAAGGCGGGACAGTCATGAGACTGGGCGTGATGATCGGGGCCGAGCGTGGAGATATGGCACGCAAGGTCAAAAAGCTGCTCGACGACATCGAGTGGGCGGAGTCCGCGGGCATGGACACCGCGTGGATGCCGCAGGTGCCCAACGATTTCGACTGCCTGACCATGGTGGCCCTGATGGGTGCGCGCACGACCCGAATCGAACTGGGTACCGCGGTCGTGCCGTTGCAGGCGCAGCATCCGATCGCGTTGGCGCGCCAGGCACTCTCCGTGCATGCGGGCACCGGGGGTCGGCTGGCGCTCGGCGTCGGGCCGTCGCACCACTGGATCGTGCGTGACATGCTCGGCATCCCGTATGAGAAGCCCGCCGCCTACACCCGTGACTATCTCGAGGTGCTCAATGCCGCGATCGCCGGCCCCGGCGACGTCGACGTCGAGAACGACAACTTCACGGTGCACAACCCGACTGTGCTTGGCGCTGAGCCGCCGATGCCGGTGCTGGTGTCCGCGCTTGGGCCGGTGATGCTGCAGATCGCGGGCGAGCACGCCGACGGCACGGTGCTGTGGATGGCCGACGAGAAGGCCATCGGAGAGCACATCGCGCCGAAGATCAACAAGGCCGCCGCGGAGGCGGGCAGGCCCGCGCCGCGCATCGTCGCAGGCATTCCGGTGTGCTTGTGCGCCAACTCCGAGATCGACGCTGCCAAGGACCGGGCCAACCGCATTCTGGCCGAGGCGGAGACGTCGCCGAACTATCAGCGGTTACTGGATCGCGGCGACGCCCGCGACGTGGGCGATCTGACCGCGGCCGGTGACGAGCGAGGCAGATCCTGCGCGCGGTTCCGCCAGTTCGCGGACGCCGGAGTGACCGATCTTTCGGTTCGCCTGCTGCCGATCGGCGAGAACCGCGACGAACTGATCGCCTCGAAATACCGCACGCGCGAGGTGATTGCGGAACTCGCCAAGGCCGTGCGATGAATTCGGAAGGTCCGCTAGACTCGATAAGCGGCCCGCCGCTGCGCCCGATCAGCGGCGCGCCGCTGGCCGGCATCCGCATCCTCGAGGTCGGCGTCATGCTGGCCGGCCCGTACGCGACGATGCTGCTCGCCGACCTCGGCGCCGAGGTGATCAAGATAGAGCCGCCGGGCGGCGAGATCTCCCGGCAGGTCAGTGACAGCTACTTCGCGAGTCTCAACCGCAACAAGCAGAGCGTGGTCCTGGATCTGCGGTCAGACGAAGGGCGTGCCCGCCTCGGTGAGCTGGTCGCGAATTCTCATGCGCTGCTGGTCAATATGAAGCCGTCGGCGATCAAGCGGCTGGGGCTCACCTACGACGCGCTGCGGCACGTTCAATGAGCGTATCGTCTGCGTCGCGCTGACGGGGTTCGGGTTGAACGGCGGCGACGATCCCGCGTTCGACTACGTCATCCAGGCCGCGACGGGGGTGGCCGCGATGACCGGTCATCCCGACGATCCGCCGACCCTGCCGGGCTACTCGTCGGTCGACAACTCCACCGGGCTCGCGGCGGCGCTGGGTCTGCTGGCGCAGATCGTCTCGGGGCGCGGGGGACAAGTGGATGTCTCGCTGCGCGACGTGATGCTGTCGCAGTTGAACTACCGCGCGTCGGCGTACCTGAACGACGGCGCCGAGCCACGTCGATATCCCTATGGGGCGCACTCGTACTACGTTCCGGCGCAGCTATTCGCGACGGCCGACGGATATCTCGCGTTGTTCATCACGCATGACGCCTTCTGGAAGTCGTTCGCCGCGGAGGCCGGAATCGAGGGGTTCACGACGATGGCCGAACGGGCCGCGCGCCGCGAGGAGGTGCTCGCCGTCGTCGCCGCCCAACTTGCCACGGACAGTGCAAAGGGCTGGGAAGCCCGGCTGCGACCGCTGGGCATACCGGCCGCCGCGGTGCGCACGCTGCCCGAGGCGTTGGAGGCAACGCCCGAAGTCGTCGTCACCGCAGGGGATTTCCGGTTGGTCGGCAGTCCGATCCATGTCGACGGATACGACCCCGAATACCGGCCGCCGCCGCGCCTCGACGAACACGCCGAGTCCTCGTCGACTCAGTCGTCGTAAGTGAAGCTGACCGAATCGGTGTCCGGAATCGCTTGGCAGGTCAGGATGTATCCGTCTTCGACTTCGTCTTCTTCGAGCGCATCATTGACGCGCATGGTGGCCTTACCCTCGACGAGTTTGCCCATGCACGTACCGCAGTTGCCGGCTTCACAGGAGAATGGCGGAGAGAGTCCGGCGCGCCGGGCACTCTCGAGGAGCGTCTCATTGGCCACCCGCCGCACCGACGCCGTTTTTCGATCGAGCACGATCGTCACTTGCCCGTCATCGGCGGGTGAGCCCGGCACCGGTTCTGCCGTCATCAAGCCTCTCCTGGCACATCGGTTCTAGGATTTAGAGAATACCATTCTCTTTAAATGATACGCTATTCTCAATTCGCATCGTGACGGCGGCCCGGCGAGTGAGGACAAGGTGTGAGTGAGGCGATCGCGCTCGCTTTCGAGGAGCGTGAGTACACGCTGTCCGAACTCGACGCCCTGGCCAGCGGCATGGCCACCACCCTTGAGCACCGTGGCGTACGGCCGGGTGACCGGGTCGCGATCATGTCGTCCAATCGGCCCGAATTCGTCGTCGCGCTGCGGGCCATCTGGCTGCTGGGCGCGTCGGCGGTCTTGCTCAGCCCGGCGTGGAAGCGCACCGAGGTGGAGCATGCGCTCGCGCTGACCAAGCCCGGGTACGCCGTCGGAGACCACCCGGTGCTCGCCGAGTCGATGCCGATGCTGTCGTTGGACGAGGCGATCACACCGGGAGACCGATCTTTCGCAGCGCCGGCGCCGGAGTCCGACGCGCTCTTCGTCTTCAGCTCGGGCACCACCGGGATGCCCAAGGCAGTGCGCCACACGCACGCCTCGTTCGCGGTGGCGGTGCAGCACTGGCGTCGCGCGCTGGACTTGTCGTCGGCGGATCGCATGCAGATCATGACGCCGCCGTCGCACATCCTCGGACTGCTCAACATCGCGATGGCGCTCGAGACGGGCACTTGGATCCGGTTGCACGGCCGGTTCGACATCGACGTGATGCTGCGCCACATCGAGTCCGACCGGATCACCATCGAAATGGCCGTGGCGCCAATCGCTCTGGCACTCGCAGCGCATCCGGATCTCGAGAAGTACGACCTGTCGTCGCTGCGCTATGTGATGTGGTGCGCGACACCGGTCACGGAAAGCGTCGCCGAAGTCGTCAGCCGGAGGGCGGGCGTGAGCTGGGTGACCGCATACGGGGCCAGCGAACTGCCGGTGATCTCGTGCAATGACATCACCGGCGCTCGTCTGGATACCGTGGGTCGCGCGGTACCGGGCGTGGACCTGCGAGTGGTGTCACTGGATACCGGTGAGGCAGTGGCGACGGGGGAGCTTGGTGAGATCCAGGTGCGATCGGACTCCGCGATGGCCGGCTATCTGCCGGATTCGGCGACCGCCGAAGCCTTTTCGGACGGCTGGTACCGGACCGGCGACGTCGGACATATCGATGGCGAAGGCTGGCTGCGAATCACCGACCGTTCGAAGGAAATGATCAAGGTACGCGGCTTTCAGGTCGCGCCCGCCGAGATCGAAGCCGTCCTACACGGCCATCCGGCAGTCGAGGACTGCGCCGTGTTCGGGGTCCCCGATGTGGCCAACGGGGAGGCGATCATTGCTGCCGTCAAGGTGGATGGCTCCGTCGATGCTGACGAGCTCGTCGCGCTCGTCGCCGACCGGCTCGCTTCGTACAAGCGGCCCAGTCAAGTGAAGTTCGTGGACGAAATACCCCGTCTGCCATCAGGAAAGGTGTTGCGTCGAGTGTTGAAGGAGCGTCTATGGACGTCCGTCTGACAAATGAACAGCAACAGCTGCGGGACGCCGCAGCCAAGCTTGCCGATGATCTCGGTCCGGGTTCGGTCGCTGATCTCGACGACCAGGCCCGGATCGCACGTCTGGAGAAGGCGGTCGACGCCACGGGTTTTCGGACGCTGCGATCCGACGGTGCATCCGGTGTCGAGGTGGCCATCGTCGCTGAGGAGTTCGCGCGCGGGCTCGTCGACGTGCCGTTCCTGGGGCCGCTGCTCGCCGACGACCTGAAGGAACGCGGCGGGCAGGTGCGCGCGAGGGCCGACGATCCCGAAACTGTTGACCTGACGAGAAGCCTTGCCGGAGTGGTCGAATCGCCCGCAGAGCTTGGCGAGCTCACGGAGGAGGACGCCACCCGGTGGCACGCACTCGCACTCACCGTCACCTGTGCCGACCTCGTAGGTGCAGCGCGCGGCGCGCACGCGCTGGCCTGTGAGTACGCAAAGGTCCGCGAGCAGTACGGCGCGACGATCGGCTCGTATCAGGCGGTCGGCCATCTGCTCGCCGAAAGCCTGGCCCTCATCGAGGGATCGATCAGCGTGCTGCGCCACGCAGCGTGGGCGGTCGACGAACTACCCGCCGCGGAGGCCATCGAAGCGGCGCGGGTGGCCAAGATCTATTGTGCGCGTGCGGCGCTGACCGTCTGCGAGACCTCGATTCAGGTGCACGGCGGTATCGGCAACACCTGGGAGTGCCTCGCCCACATCTATCTGCGGCGCGTGCTGGCCGCCACCGAAGCGTGGCCCGTCAAGCTGGAGGAGCTGACCATTGGATTTCCGTGATTCGACGGAGGAAGCCGCGTTCCGAGATCGGTTGCGTGGCTGGCTGACCGAACAGAAGGGCAAGTTCCCGACGTCCGGCGACGAGTACTGGGCTGCTCAAGGCGCCTGGCACCAGGCGCTGTACGAGCAGGGCTTTTTCGGTACGTCCTGGCCGAAGGAGTACGGGGGCCAGGACCTGCCTCCGGTATACGACGTCATTGTCGACGAGGAGATCGCGAAGGCGGGCGCCCCGGCGCGCCCCAGCCTGGGATACCTGGTCGTCGCCTTTGGTCATCATGGGAGCGAGGAGCTGCAGCAGCGATTCCTGCCCGGCATGATCAACGGCAGCGAGCGGTGGTGTCAAGGTTTCTCTGAGCCCGGCGCGGGTTCGGATCTCGCATCGCTGACTACCACGGCGACCCGCGAGGGTGACGAGTTCGTGATCCACGGTCACAAGATCTGGACGAGCTACTCCGACGTCGCCGACTGGTGTCTGCTGCTGGCTCGGACGGACAAGGACGTACCGAAACACCGCGGCATCTCGGCGTTCGTCGTCTCGATGCATCAGCCCGGTGTAGAGCAGCGACCACTGAAGATGATCAGCGGCGTCACGAAGGAATTCGGGCAGGTGTCCTTCGATGGTGCCCGAGTGCCGGCAGAGAACATGGTCGGTAATCCCGGTGAAGGCTGGAAACTCGCCATGACAGTCGTCAGCCATGAACGCGAGCCGTCGACTCTGGGATTCTCCGCGCGCTACGGGAAGCTGGTGCGCCAGTTGGCATCCCGGGTCGACGGCGCGGCACCTGAAGAACTGTCGTGGGCCTGGGTGCAGACCGAGATGCTGAGGTTGCACGTGCGCCGACGGCTGTCCGAGCAACTCGACGGCATTACCCACGGTCCGCAGGGGTCGCTCGACAAGCTACTGATGACCTGGGTCGAGCAGTCCGTCGGGCATGCGGCGCTGGCCACCGTCGGCACGAGCGATCCCGAGCTGTTCGGTGCGTACATGTACAGCCGCGCGCAAAGCGTGATGGGCGGAACCTCACAGATTCAGAAGAACATCATCTCGTCGCGCATACTTGGATTAGGGGTCTGAAATGTATGACATGCCAGATGAAATCGACGTCAAAGCGGACGGCGGCCTTCGCATCATCACGCTGAACCGGCCCGATGAACTCAATGCGGTCAACGACCCGCTGCACGTCGGCCTGGCCAAGATCTGGGAAGCGCTCAACGAGGATGTGGACGCGCGGGCGGCGGTCATCACCGGTGCTGGCAGGGCCTTTTCGGCCGGCGGTGACTTCAACTACCTCGACGAGCTGCGCAACGATGAAGCGCTACGCCAGAAGACGATCAAGCACGGCCGCGACCTCGTCATCGGCATGGTGCGGTGCCGCATCCCGGTGATCGCCGCCGTTAACGGTCCCGCCGTCGGCCTGGGCTGCAGCTTGGCGGCCCTTTCGGACATCGTCTACATGGCCGAGACCGCATTCTTCGCCGACCCGCACGTGTCGATCGGTCTGGTGGCCGCAGATGGCGGGCCACTAGTGTGGCCGTCGCAGATAAGTTTGTTGCAGGCCAAGGAGTTTGCGTTCACCGGAATACGGATCAAGGCCGCGCGAGCCCTCGAGCTGGGGATGGCCAATCACGTCGTCGCGGATCCGCTGGCCGAGGCAATCGCGTGTGCGAAGAAGGTGATGGAGTTGCCGCAACAGGCGCTGGAGAGCACCAAGCGGCTGATGAACATCCAACTCGAGAAGTCGGTGATGGCGTCGTTGGACTACGCCAACTTGTCCGAATACGTGTCCTTCGGTACCGCCGACTTCAACAAGATCGTGGACGGGTTGATCGCGAAGAACAAGTAAGCATTCACCGCCCTCACGCTCACGCTAGGCGGCGTCGCCGCCTCGCTGGTATACCTGCTTGCCCATCGCCCACGTCTGATCGATCGCGCGGTCGTCACCCACCGTCATCACGCCGAACAGTAGGTCCGCGGCCTGCTCGAGCGTCCGCGGCATGCCGTTCTCGGCGATCAGGGACTGCCGCCAGGCCAGCGCCGTGCGGTCCGCCGTTGCAGTCGAGCGCGACGAAGTCCGCTTCTTTGCCGACGGCGAAATTGCCGACCAGATCGTCGATGTAGAGCCCTTCGGCGCCGCCAAGCGTGATCGACCAGAAGCCGCGATAGGCCGAGAGCTTGTTGCGCTCGGCCTCGGCCGGATCTTCGACCGTGCCGTTGTTGATCATGCCGATCTTGTAGGCCTCGTCCAGGACGCTGAGCATGGAGAAGCGGTTGCCGCCGCCGACGTCGGTGCCGAACGACAGCCTGACGCGGTGCTCCGGATCGGTGGCGCGGCCGAGCCGGAACAGGCCGCTGCCGAGGAACAGGTTCGAGCACGGGCAGAAGGTGATCGACCCGCCGCTGGCCGCGAGACGGCGGAACTCGTCGTCGGACAGCCAAACGCCGTGGCCGCCCGAGAATTTCGGCCCGACCAGCCCGTACTTCTCGTAGACCGCGACATAGTCGGGACTGTCGGGATAGAGGGTCGCGCATGTCCTCGCATTCGCCGGTCGTCTCCGACATGTGCGTGTTGACCCAGCAGTCCGGATGCTCGCGCTTGAGGCGCCCGCAGGCGGCCATCAGGTCGGGAGTCGCAGACGTGCGCATTGCGCGGCGTGATGGCGTAGAGGCCGCGCCCTTGCCGGTGGTAGCGCTCGATCAGTCGCTTGCTGTCGCGGTAGAAGTCCTCGGAGTCTGATGCCATAGCCGGCCGGCGCCAGGCGGTCGATGCCGGTGAGGCCGGCGATCAGCCGCATGTTGCGCCGCGCGGCCTCGTCGAACAGCTCCTCGGTAGCGGCCGGCGCGGTGGTGGTGAAGGCCTGGCAGGTGGTCGTGCCCGAGGCCACCAGGTTGTCGAAGAACCGCCCCGCCGCCTCGCGGGCGTAGGCGCGGTCGCTGAACTTGATCTCCTCCGGGAAACACCCACTTCTCCAGCCACGGCAGCAGATGCTCGCCGAACGCGCCGAGCACCCGGGTCTGCGGAAAATGCACGTGGCCGTCGATGAAGCCGGGCATGATCAGCCGGTCGCTGATGGTCGTGACCGCCAGCCCGGCGTGCCGCGCGGCGACCTCGTCGTGCGCGCCGAAGTCGGTGATCAGGCCGTCCTCGATGACCAGCAGCCCGTCGGCGTGGAAGCGCGCCGCTTCACTCTCCAGTACCGACATGCCGCCAGGGATCGTCGATGAAGTCGAGGAACGTGCCCCGGATGCCGAACGCGGTCATTGCGCAACCGTGTCGTCGGGCTACGCGCGCGTCAATGATCTAGCGCGCGACCCACGTCGAGTACACCCCAAACGCAAGCAGACACAGGGCATAAAGGCTGATCACGAGACTGGCGCCGACCAGATTGATCCGAGCGGGTGAAGGACTCTGCGGCGAGAGCCACCAGGCGAATCGCTGGGCGCACCGGGCCACCAACCAGTTGAGTACGAGGACACTGAAAATTTGGCCGACAAACAAGGCCAGCCAGTACGGCACGCCCTTGTTGGTCATCAGGGGCGTCTGCACCAGTGCGCCGAACAGGAAAACCAAGGGGTAAAGCACCAGCAAGACCAGCATGTTCATTTTCCAGACGGCCGGCTTAGGCGCGCCGTTCGCCACCTTGAACCACTGGTCGAATCCCGTGCGCACGACTCGGGCGTGATGCCGTTCGGTGAACGGCTCGGCCTCCTTGAGCAATGCTCGCCGCTCTTCCGAATTCATCCAGGCCTGCAGGTTGGTGTCGGAATCGAAGCGGATGATGGTGAGCCAACTGTCCTGTACGCCAGGAATCGGGGGTTCGAACTTGAAACCCTGAAAGCCCTTGGCTTTCGACTGGACCGTCGCGGCCTTCTGTTCCCACGTCCGGTATAGCGCTTCAGCGCCGGGCTTGAGCTTGGTCGCGATCACTGCGGACACCGGCGACGGCAAGACACCGGCTGCATCGTCTTTCAAGATGTGGACGTCATCCTGACCGACCAACATCGGCAGCGTGTGCTCGACCATTCCAAGCCGCTCTTTGGAATTCAACCAGGACGTCGCGGCCTCGAGGCTCACAAAGCGCTGCAGAATGACCCAATCGATCTGCGCCGGCGGGTTCGGTGGTATGACCGTTTGCTCGATGAATCCATCGAACCCGGATGCCGCGGCGCTGATCTGCTTCTGCCACGCAGAAAATTCATCGTCGCGGCCGACGTGGACGCGCGTCTGAGTGACGATAGTCACCGCGGCTGGCGTCGCGGTCTGCGTCATGCGCTGATCTTCCGTCTGAAGCGACTGCGATGTAGCCGCTTTGACTATTTCGCGAGCTCTTCCGAACGCTGGATGGTCCCGGTGATGCCGCTTGCATTCTGCTGCGCCAGCAGCACGGCCGCGTCGGCCATCGCCTCCGGCGGTTCGACCATCTCCGGCGGGATCTCCATGCCGCCGCCGCCGGCCTGCCATCCCTCGGTCAGCACCACCCGCGACGGGCTCAGGCAATTGACTGCGATGTTGTCCGGCCTTGAGATCTGCGGCCAAACCCAGATATAGCCGTTCGACGCGCGGCCTTCGACACCCAGTAGGCGTTGGAGCCGTGCTCGATCATGCCGACGCCGGTCGTCGTGATCGCCACCAGCGAGCCGCCGCCACGCGCTTTCACGTGCGGGATCACCGCCTTCGTCACCAAGAACACACCGGTGAGGTTGACGCTAAGGCACAGCTGCCAACGCTTCAGCGGCGTCGTCTCGATGGGACCTAGCCACAGCACACCTGCGTTGGCGATCAGGATGTCGATACCGCCGAACTCCGAAACCGTTGCCGCGACGGCGTTCTCGACGGACTCCTCACTGGTCACGTCACACGACACGGGCATGCGCGGCCGCCCGACGACGTGATCCCTTCGGCCACCGAATGGATTGTGCCAGGCACCTTGCCCTGTTGTTCGGAGCGCGCTGCCACCGCAACTGCGGCACCCTCTCGGGCGAGTGCCGCAGCGACCGTCGCGCCGATGCCGCGGCTGGCCCCGGCGACGAAGGCGACCTTGCCGGTGAGTTGCATATGGTCGCCCTTCTTGCAACTGGCACTCTCGGACTGGGAGAATAGCATTCTCATATTGGTCAATACCGCGATAGGCTTGTGGCGATGACCATCGACGAGCTCATCGAGGCGGCGCGCAGCGGGTCCACCCGCGCGGCCGGTCGATTGCTGAGCTTGGTCGAAAGTCCGCGGCGCGGCGAAGTGCTCGATTCGCTCGGCCCGGTATCGGCTCCGCGGGTCGTCGGTGTGACCGGCCCACCTGGCGCGGGCAAGTCGACCACGGTCGGAGCTCTGGTCAGCGCGTACCGCGAACGTGAATTGCGGGTGGCGGTGCTCGCAGTCGATCCGTCGTCGCCTTACAGCGGGGGAGCACTGCTTGGCGACCGGATTCGAATGGCCGCGCATATCAACGACTCCGACGTCCTCATTCGGTCGGTGGCAACGCGCGGCCACCTCGGCGGGCTGGCTGCAGCGGTTCCGGCCGCAATCAGGCTGCTTGCCGCATTGTCCTACGACCTCGTCGTGTTGGAGACCGTCGGCGTCGGCCAGTCCGAGATCGAGATCGCGGCCATCGCCGATCCGACGATCGTGATCCTCAATCCCGGCGCGGGCGACGCGGTCCAGGCGGCCAAGGCCGGCCTGCTGGAGGTCGCCGACATCGTGGTCGTCAACAAGGCGGATCGCGAGGGTGCGGATCAGACGGTGCGGGACCTGAAGGCCGAGACGAAGGCGCCGATCCTGAAACTCGTTGCCGCAGAAGGGCAAGGTATCCCCGAGCTGGTCGAGGTCATCGAGGTCCACCATCGCACCGACAGCCCGGAACGCCGCATGGCGCGGGCGCGGGCGCAGATCCTGTCGCTGGCGCAGACGCGCCTGCGAAGCCATCCCGATCTGGATCGTCTCGCGGGGCAGGTCGCCGAGGGTGAATCAGATCCTTACACCGCGCCGAGGAGTTGTTCGTCGTCCCGGTCGAGCCCTAACCGATCGCGGGGACGTCGGTCGGGAACGGCAGTGTCGTCACCTGTCCGTCGGTGTTTCGCAGCAGCGCGTCGTAGCGGCGGTGAAGGATCAGCCACGCGCCGCCATCGCGGATGTACTCGTCGTGGTAGACGCCCGAGATGATCAAGTTGGCGCCTTCAGCGCGCTGGCCGGTCTCCTGGACGAACCAACGGCCCACGGCGCGATCGGGATTCGATGTGTCGACGACGATCACCCCGGACATCAGCGCCTGCAGGAAGACGTTCCAACCGTCGAGCATCGAGGTGAAGAACGCCGTCATCGCTTCACGTCCGGTGAAGCGACCCAACTCCGGCGCATGCCACGTGCCATCGACCGTGAACGTGCTCGCAACTCCGGCTGGGTCGCGACGGGACGCGGCATCGGCGTACCGGTGGACGAGGCTGCGGATCGCCTGCTCATCGCCCATGTGGTGCAAGGTCATTCGGGGATGCCGAGCATGCGGCTGGTCATCTGCTTCAACTGTGCGCGCAGCGTCTCGCCATCGACGTCAGCAAGTAGCGGATGCATGACCGCCACGCTGATCGCGCTCGACAGCATCGCCGCGTGCAGGCGCGCCTCGACGCCGGCTTCCGTACCGAGCAGCGCGGCGTAGAGACGCTCGATGAAACGCTGGAACGGTTCGTACTCGGCCTGCAGGCGGATGATGACCGGATCGAACATCGGGACGCGGAAGGCGTCGCGGCGGTCGATGGCCTGCTCGACCATGCGGTCGAGCAGCACCGCGCGCGCCCGCAGTGGATGCCCTTCCGCCTCGGCGGCTTCCAGCACATCCTCGAGCTTGCTCATCTCTCGCTCGGTGATCGCGATGACGATCTCTTCCTTGGTCTTGAACTGGCGGTACACGGCCGCCTTCGTCACGCCCATCTCGTCGGCGATCATCTGCAACGACGTTCCGCTGACGCCGCGCTCGGCGATCAACTTCAACGCCGCATCCAGAACGCGGGTCTGCGCGGCAGTGCGGGTGATCTCGCTGAACTTGAGGTCATCCTGTGTGGACGTCACAGCGACGAGAGTAGCCGGGAAGTAGCCGATCGACTACTTCGTCTCAGGCGCTCCGGGAAACGAAAACGGTCTCGGCGAGCATGCGTCGGCACCACGTGCGATAGGCGTCGACGCTCCACCCGTCGCGCTGGGTGATCCGTAGATATGTGTCGACACTGCAGACGACCACGATCGTTTCGACGAGTTCATCGAAAGGAACGTCAACGCGGAGCCACCCTCGGTCACGAAGGACCTCGAGGATTCGTCGAAACTGCAGCTTGATGCTCGCGAGCAGGTCGTCCATGTACCGCTCGAGTTCGTCATCGGCATTGCGGCGCCGCCGAACAGTGCGGGCGCCAACGGAGCGGTCCGTTGGTGGATTTCGGTGGCGGTGTCGGCCACGTAATCCACTGCTTCGTCGAGATCGTCGATCGCCAGCAGTTGACGGCCCACGTCGAGGTTGAAGACGTTCTCTTCGCCAACGACACCGAACGCAGCGTGGTCGATGGCGGCCATCAACAGCGCCGCCTTGGGGCCCTGGCCCTGAACGGTTTCCGCGGACACCCCGGCCGCCGTCGGCGATCTTCGCGAGTGTCGTGCGCGCGTAGCCGTCGGCGGCGAACAGTTCGGCCGCCGCAGCGAGGACCCGCGACCGCGTCGCCTCCGCCTGCTGCTGACGCAGCGCGATCGATACGACCGTGGAGCACTCTTCGGAGGCTATTGACTTGGGTGGCACAGTAATGAATACTACATCACAGTAGGCAGTCGCGATCGCTGGGGGAGCAGTGTCATCGATCATCATCGTCGCATTTCCTGCGCATGGTCACGTGGCGCCGCTGCTGGCAGTCGCCGAGAACTTCGTCGAGCGAGGCGACGACGTGCGTTTCATCACCGGCGCGCTATTCGCCGACAAGGTCACCGCCACGGGTGCGACGTATGTGCCGCGTGCATCCCGACGCTGACTTCGACGATCAGCCGCTCTAGCGAGCGCTTCCCTGAACGTGCCCGCGCTGAAGGGCGCGAAGGCGGTCGCATTCGATATCGAACAAGTCTTCGCCCGGCCAGCTAAGCCGCAATACGAAACGATCATGGCGGCGCTGGCAGCGCAACCCGCCGACGCGGTGATCGCCGAACCCGTTTCTCTGGGAGCGGCATTCCTCCTCGAGCACCCGCGTCCGGCTCGACCGGCAGTGGTCATGTGCGGAATCATTCCGCTGCCGCATCGAGAGCCGCGACACCGCACCCTTTGGCATGGGGCTGCCGCCCGCCCGGTTCCTCAACCGTCAACGAAACATCCTGCTGGCCAAGCCGTGAATCGTCGCATTCTGCGACAACCCTTCCAGGTCATCAACGACCTGCACACGGAGGTACACGGCGCCGACATGGCCGACCACGTTGATGGACTGGGGCCGTCGCGCAGAGGCGTTCGTCCAGTTCACCGTTCCCTCGTTCGAATACCCGTTGTCCGACGCGCCGGCCACGCTGCAATTCGTCGGACCGCTGTCGGCGACGCGGGTCACAGGCGCCGCTGCCGGCGTGGTGGTCCGATCTCGACGGAACCCGGCCCGTCATTCACGTCACCCAGGGCACCGTCGCCAATACCGACTACGGCCAAGCCATCGAACCGACGCTGCGTGCGCTCGCCGACGAGGATGTCTTGGTCGCCAGTCGCCACCGGCGGCCGCCCGTCTGGAAAGCCTGCCCACGCTGCCCGCCAACGCCCGTGCCGCCGACCTTCCTGCCCTACGACGAATTACTGCTCGCGCACTTCAGTTTACGTGACCAATGGCGGCTACGGCGGCGTCCAGTACGCCTTGCGCCACGGTGTCCCCATCGTCGCCGCCGGCGGCAAGGAGGACAAGCCCGAGGTCGGCGCCCGGGTCGCATGGTCCGGCGTCGGGCGACGTATCAGAACTGAACACCCAACGCCGATGCGTTGCGCCGGGACATCCTCGCCGTCCTGAACGACCCGCGCTACCGCGAGGCGAGTCGCCGCGTCGCGGCCGACATGGCCGCGGCCCCAGGCTTCGACGGCCTGGCCGACATCGTCGATCGGCTCATCGGCCGTCGCGTCGCATCGGAAACCGAGACCACCCAGCATTGACCGTTAAGTAGCCGATCGGCTACCGTGCTGGTTGCCGATCGGCTACCAACGCTATGCATGGGATGGGTTCGACGATGAGACGACGTGACGGTGAGTTGATCCTGTTCTGGACATTGCCCGCGGTGGCGATCATCTGGGTGTCCGCGTTCTTCCTCTTTCCCGGCTTCCTTCATCCGATGTCGCCGACCATGTCGGCAGAGGAGGTCGCAGGCTTCTACCGCGACGAGACCGCGCGCATCCGCTACAGCATGATTCTGTTCAACTGGTTCGGCGTTGGCCTGATCCCCACCGTGATCCTGCTGGCGATGCAGATCCGGCGGATGGCTCACCGCACGCCGATCCTGTCCTACAGCCTGATCGCCTGCGCCGGTGGGCCACCCGCGATATTTCTCATCGCCAATATGTTTTGGCTCCTGGGCGCCTTCCGCCCGGAACGCTCACCGGAACTGACCCAGATGCTGAACGATCTTGCGTGGGTCACCTTCACGATTCTTGTTCCGTACCTGATCGCCCAGTGCCTGCTGCTGGCCCTCGCCATTTTCTGGGACCGCCAGGACCAGCCCGTCTTCAAACCGTGGGTGGCGGTGTTCAACCTCGTCATCGCGGCCGCGATGGCGCCTGCCGCCTTCGGCGCGCTGACGATTGACAGGGCCCTTCGCATGGGACGGGCTGTTGTCCTTCTGGCTCAAGAACATTGCGATCGCGGTATGGATCGTCGTCATGGCAATCGTTCTGGGTCAGAACATCCGGCGACAGCGCCTCGAGGACGACGTCGAGGAGCAGGTCGCCGCATGAGTACATCGACAGCGCCATCGGCGACGCTGCCGGATCCATCTTCGGGTTCTGCACTGAGTCGGTTGGTGTGGAACGTCCGTCACCACCCCAAGCGAGAGTTGTGGTTCGCGTGGTACGTGATGCTGATCTTCTACAACCTGTACGGAGTCCTGTTCTTCGTCGTCACACAGGTCCAGCCGCCGCCGAGCCCCGCATGGGATACACCCACGGTCGTGCAGTGGTTCGGCGACCATCATCTTGGCCTTCTCGCCGGATTCGGTGTGGTGTTCCTGATCTCAGGGATGTGCGGTCCGATGAACGCCTTGCTTGCGTACTCGATGCGGCGCATGTCCGTCAGTCGGATCTTCGCCTATTCGTACATGATCATGTATGCGCTGAGCGCACTCCCGGGCATGCTGGTGATGGCCGTCGCGATGACCGTCGCCGCCCTGCGTCCAGACAGGGATCCCGAGTTGATCCAGTGGCTTTACGACTTCGCGTTCCTCTCGTTCAGCGGCACCATGGGCGTGTTCTTGATCGGCTCACTGGTGTGGATGGTGGCGATCCTGATCGACAAGAACCGCGTGTTTCCCAAGTGGTTCGGTTACCTCAACCTCTGCAACGCGTTGACCGAAGTGGTTGTGGCGCCCGCGTGGATGTTTCATCGCGGCGCCTTCGCATGGAACGGGGCGATCGCATGGTGGATCAACGTGGGGGTCTTCGTCTTCTACACGGGCGTCTTCCTCACACTTCTGCGCAAGCTGATCCAGCGCGAGGACTTCGGAACCGGTCCATTACCTGACCTCCCCAGCAAAAGTACAGCGCCACAGTCGGATTCAGTGGAGGCGGTCCGATGACGAACCTTGCCGGCGCGGAATCCAGGCCGCAAGTCGATGAGAAGCCGACGAAGTTCGTGCCAGGACAGCCGGACATGTGGATGTTCGTGCTCTTCGAGTCGCTTCTCTTCACGGGCTACTTCTCCGTGTATCTGGTCTCGCGCACCCAGAACGAGCAGCTCTATTCCTGCAGTCCCAGGCAGACCTGGATCTTCGCTATCGGGGTCTTCAACACCATTGCCCTGCTGCTGAGTTCGTGGGCGATCGCCCGGTGTGTGCAAGTCGGCCCGCGCGGGCGCATACCGGTCGGCATTGATCAACGCATTCCTGACGGTTTTCTTCGGGCTCGTGTTTCTGGTGTCCAAGGTGCTCGAGTGGGTCAAGGAGATCCGCTTGGGGAACACGTTCACCAGCAACGAGTTCTTCCAGCACTATTTCTTCCTGACCTCGATCCACTGCATTCACGTGTTGATCGGCTTCGTCGTGCTGGGCGTCGTCGTCTATCAGTTGTGGAGCCCGGCCCGGCGCTCCCAGCAGCTTGTCGAAACGGGTGCGACGTACTGGCACACCGTCGACTTCCTGTGGGTCCTGATCTTTGCGTTGCTCTACGTCGTGAGGTGATCTGTGAGCACTACGTTCAACAAAAGACTGCTGATCGTCTGGCTGATCCTGACGTCGATGACGCTCGCCTACGTCTGGATCGATCACACGGCCGATCAGAACGGGACGTTGAGAGCCAGCACCGTGGTCACCGTGAGCGCGATCGTGATCGCGCTCGTCAAGGTGCGCATCATCTTCCGGGAGTTCATGGAGGTGCGCCACGCGCCCCGCTGCTGTGCCGCCTGACCGACGGCTGGGTTGTTCTCATCGGCGTCTGCCTGTTGGGCAGCTACTTCGTCGGCTCGGCCATCGCTGGCTGACGTCCCAGCTGGCGCGGGCCCAGCGATTCGAGTGTGCGGTTTCGTGCGCGACACGCCGGTCGGGCGTTCGAAACCGGCACTCGCGACGTGCTCGCGCTACGAGACCCGCGCCGACACCGCCAGGCCGACGCGATAGCCGAACACCATTGCGGGGCCGAGGGTCCCGCCCGCTCCGCCGTAGGCCTTGCCCGTCGCGCCCGCCATCGCGTTGCCCGCGGCGAACAGCCCTGGAATGGCCGCGCCGCTGACGTGCAGCACGCGGCCGTCGCGGTCGGTGCGCGGCCCACCCTTGGTGCCCATCGCGCCGATCGACACGGGGACGGCGTAGTACGGCGCGGTGTCGATGGGGCCGAGCGTCTTGCCGGCCGGGGTGGTCGCCTGTCTCGTCGCCCCAGTAGCCGTCGTAAGCGCTTGCGCCGCGGCCGAAGTCGGGTCGTGCTCGTGGGCGACGTTGTCGTTCCACGCCGCGAGCGTGGCAGCCAGCCCGTCGGCGTCGATACCCGTCTTCTCGCCGAGCTCGGCCAGGTCGGCTGACGGCGCGAACCAGTCCGGCGCCTCTTCTTCGGGCAGCACGCCGAGGAACCCGTACCGCTTGAAGTGCTGCGAGTCGAAGACGATCCACGCCGGATCGTTCGCGTAGCCCACGCTTGGGATCGAGGAAATGGAACGGGCCCGCCATCGAGTTGTATTCGCCCGCCTCGTTGAGGAACCGCTTGCCTGCGCGGTTGACGATGATGCTTCTCGGCCGGGTGCGTTCGAGTCGCACGCTGCGGCTGCGCGGATGGCCCTCGAAGGTGTCGCCGGGCAGCTGGACGATCGGCACCCACCACGCCTCGCCCATGTTGGCCAGATCGGCGCCGTGGGCCATCGCCATGCGCAAGCCGTCGCCGGTGTTGTTGGGCGGTGACACCGCGCCGCGCATCGGGCCACGAAGGTACGCCTCGACCAGCTTCGGGTCCCATTCGAAGCCGCCGGTGCCCAGCACCACCCCGCGGCGTGCTCGAACATTGAACTCTTTGTCGCCCTGTGTGATTCGGACACCGGTGATCCCCAGGGCATCGGCGATGAGCTCGACGGCGCGCGCGTTCGTGTGGGGGACGACGCCGAGGTCGAGCAGCCCCTTCAGCAGTCCGGCGATCAAGCGCGGTGCCCGCCACGCAGATAGTCGCCCGACTCGTCGTCGACCGAGGCGTGGATGCGCGCGCGTGTCTCGGCGTCGATACCGACGTTGCTGAAGTCGGCGGGGAACGACGTGATGCGGTCGCTCCACTCGCCGAGCCGGGATCGATCGAACGGTTTGGCGTTCAGCGACCGTCCACCCGCCGGACGTCCGCCGGGAAGTTCGGGCTTGTAGTCCGGGAATCCCTCGGCGACCTCGAACTCGCAGCTCGCTGTGCGCCTCGACGAAGTCGAGCATCTCCGGGCCGGTACGCACGAAGGTCTCGACCAGGTCGTCGTCCATGAAGCCGAGCGACTGCGCGCGCAGGTAGCTCATCGCGTCCTCGACCGTCAGCTCGCCGTCGGAGGACCGGTTGTGCGCCGGAATCCAGATGATGCCACCGGAAACCGCTGTCGTGCCGCCGACGGTCGCGGCCTTCTCGTACACCTCGACCGAGGCGCCGTTGACCGCGGCGGTCAGCGCCGACGTCAGGCCGGCGCCGCCGCTGCCGAGCACGACCACGTCGACCTCGTGATCCCAATTGGTCACGTGCTCAATCCTTTCGGCGCAGGCGATCCTCAGGACAGGATCGCGGACAGTTCGTTGGCCGCCTTGATCACCGCGTCCTTGCCGTGCATCACCACGTCCTCGCGGTGCGAGATGAGGTTGATGCACGTCGGCGGCGACGGCGGCTGCCTGCGCACGGGCACGGCCAGGCCGTAGGTGTTCGGCTCGACCTCGCCGTGGGTGATCACCCAACCCTGTTGGCGGGTCTGGGGAACCAGATCGCGTTCGCCCGGGCCGCGGCGGCATGCTCGCCAGCAGCGCGATGCCGGCGGCGCCGCGGTCCAGCGGGTAGCGGCTGCCCTCGTGAAAAGACGAGCTGGTAGTACACGTTCGTCGGCACGATCACCGCGATGGCCACCTGCTGATCGCCCTCGGCGACGAGCAGCGACACCGTGCTGCCGAGTTCGTCGGCGAGTGTGCGCAGGGTGGGCACGCTCAGCTGGCGCACGTTGTTGTCGAACGACGCGCCGAGCACCGCGAGCGCGGCGGCCGCCCGGTAGCGGCCGTCCTCGCCCTTGGCCACGAACCGGAACTGCGACAGCGTGGACAGCAGGCGGTAGGCGATCGTCCGGTGCACGCCGATGTCGTCGGCGACCTGTTGGGCGGTCAGGCCCGATCGGGACGTCGCGACCAGCTGCAAGTGCGGCCAAACCCCTGGCCAAGGTCTGCGAGCCGGGCGCACCCGTCGGCGCGGCATTGGGGCTCGCCCCGCCGACCGGATCAGACCCGATCGAACCGACCGCTTCCTGACTTTCCTTGACATCACCACTCAGGAGAGTGATGCTCTGACTATAGTGCACATGTACGTGCGATAAATGAGCACAGTGCTTACAAGATACGAGAATTTGATTCTCGCCGTCAAGAGAGGTGACGAGTGCCGGAATCGTCTCCGCTGCTCGACTTCGAGAGCGTCTGGAGTGACCTCCAGGGCGTCGCGTTCTCGCAGGGCTTCATCGACGCGGGCGGAGTGCGCACCCGCTACCTGCACGCCGGCGACCCAGGACAAGACCGCCGCTGGTCTTCCTGCACGGTTCGGGCGGGCACGCCGAGGCCTACGTCCGCAATCTGGAATCGCACGCCGAGCACTTCTCGACCTGGTCGATCGACATGCTCGGCCACGGCTACACCGACAAGCCCGGGCATCCGCTCGAGGTGGACCACTACGTCGACCACCTGATGGCGTTCCTCGACGCGATCGGTGCGCGAGCGCGCCCACATCAGCGGCGAGTCGCTCGGCGGCTGGGTGGCCGCGCGCGCCGCCGCCGACCACCCGGACCGGATCGACCGGCTGGTGCTCAACACCGCGGGCGGATCGCAGGCCGACCCCGAGGTGATGAAGCGCATCATCACGCTGTCGATGGCGGCCGCCGAGAACCCGACCTGGGAAACGGTCCAGGCGCGCATCAAGTGGCTGATGGCCGACAAGTCCAAGGACTACGACGACATCGTCGCCAGCCGCCAGCGCGTGTACCGCCAGCCGGGATTCGCCGCGGCGATGAAAGACATCATGGCGCTGCAGGATCCGGATATCCGCGCGCGAAACCTGCTCGGCCCCGAGCGAGTACGGGTCGATCACCGCCCCGACCCTGGTGGTGTGGACCAGCGATGACCCGACCGCCGACGTCGCGGAGGGCCGCCGGATCGCCTCGATGATTCCCGGTGCCCGGTTCGAGGTGATGCCCGGCTGCGGGCACTGGCCGCAGTACGAGGATCCCAAGACCTTCAACCGCCTGCACCTCGACTTCCTGCTGGGACGCTGATGACGTGCGCGAGAACGATGACCGGACCGACCAGGTGGACGTCGTCATCGTCGGGGCCGGGCCGTCCGGCCTGACGCTGGCGAACATCCTTGGGCTGCAGGGAGTCCGGACGCTCATCGTCGAGGAGCGCGACACCCTCATCGACTACCCGCGCGGCGTCGGACTCGACGACGAGGCGCTGCGCACCTTCCAGTCCATCGGGTCTGGTCGACCGTGTCCTGCCGCACACCGTGCCGAACCAGATCCTGCGGTTCTTCGACGCCAAGCGCCGGCTGCTCGCCGAAATGGCGCCGCCCGACGCGCGTTTCGGCTGGCCCAAGCGCAACGGCTTCGTCCAGCCGATGGTCGACGCCGAACTGCTCGGCGGGCTGGACCGCTTCGACCACGTCGAGGTTCGGTGGGGACACCGGATGGAGAACTGCGTCGAAACCGGCGACGGCGTCACTCTCGAGTTCGCCGACGGCAAGAGCCCGGTGCGCGCCCGCTACGTCGTCGGGTGCGACGGCGGGCGCAGCGCCACCCGCCGATTGATGGGTGTGTCGTTCGACGGCACCACGTCGTCGACCCGCTGGCTGGTCGTCGACGTCGCGAATGATCCGCTCGGCCATCCGAACAGCGAGGTGGGAGCCGACCCCGAGCGGCCGTACGTGTCGATCTCCATCGCCCACGGAATCCGCCGCTTCGAGTTCCTGATTCACGACGACGAGTCCGACGAACTCGCCGACGATCCGGCGTTCGTCAGACGCATGCTCGCGCAGCGGGTTCCGCATCCCGACCGGGTCGACATGATCCGGCACCGCGTGTACACCCATCATTCGCGTATCGCCGGCTCGTTCCGCAAGGGCCGGCTGATGCTGGCGGGCGACGCCGCACACCTGATGCCGGTATGGCAGGGCCAGGGCTACAACAGCGGCATCCGCGACGCCGCCAACCTCGGGTGGAAGCTCGCCGCGGTGGTCAACGGTCAGGCCGGCGACGCCCTGCTCGACACCTACGACGTCGAGCGGCGCAAGCACGCGCGGGCGATGATCGACCTGTCCACCATGGTCGGGCGGGTCATCTCGCCGACGAATCGCCGCGTGGCGGCGCTGCGCGACCGCGTCATCCACGGCGCGTCGCTCGTGCCCACGCTGAAGCGCTACATACTGGAGATGCGGTTCAAGCCGATGCCGCGGTACCAGCAGGGCGCGGTGTTCCACGCCGAAGCGCAGTTCGCGACAACTCGCCGACCGGCACGCTGTTCATCCAGCCGCGGGTCGATACCCGCGACCGACCAGAACGTCCTGCTCGACGACGTGCTCGGCACCGGGTTCGCCGTGCTGTGCTGGAGCAACAACCTGCGCGCCATCCTCGGCGACGAAGCGTTCGGCCGCTGGAAAGCGTTGGGGGCCAAGCTTCGTCGAAGCGCGGCCGATGACCCAGCTGCACTGGACCGGCCACGACGACGCCGACGTGGTCGTCGTCGGCGACCGAACGGGCGCGCTGAAGTCGTGGTTCGACGCGCTACACCGATTCCGTGCTGTTCCTGCGGCCCGACCGCTGCATCGCCGGCGCGTGCATCGCGCAGCGCGCACCCGAGACTGAGCGCCTCGCTCTTCGATGTCCTCTGTCTGACCCAGGGAGGAGGCTCGATTCACATGGCGACACTGGCCCTGTGCTGCATGTCGCACAGCCCGCTGCTGAACCTTCCGGGACCGTCGCAGGAACTCCTTGACGACATCGAGTCGGCGCTTGCCGCGGCGCGCGGCTTTCGTCGCCGACTTCGACCCCGAACTGGTCGTGATCTTCTCGCCCGACCACTACAACGGGTTCTTCTACCGGACGATGCCGCCGTTCTGCATCGGCACCGCGCGCACAGGGTGTCGGCGACTACGGCACCCACGCCGGCCCGCTCGACGTGCCCGAGGACATCGCCACCGACTGCGCCGCGGGCAGTGCTCGAATCGGGTGTCGACGTCGCGATCTCGGCCAGCATGGATGTCGACCACGGCACGGTGCAACCGCTGCAGAAGCTGTTCGGCGACGCGACGGCGCGGCCGGTGATCCCGATCTTCATCAACTCGGTCGCCACGCCGCTCGGGCCGCTGCGGCGGGTGCGGGCGCTCGGCGCCGCCGTCGGCACCTATCCTGGCGACGCTGGGCAAGCGGGTGCTGGTCGTGGGATCCGGTGGGCTGTCGCACGATCCGCCGGTGCCGACGCTGGCCACCGCGCCGCCCGCCGCGCTGGACGCGGATCGTGCACGGCGAGCCGATGATCACCGAGCAGCGGCAGGCCCGGCAGGTGGCGGTGATGGACGCCGCGCACGCGTTCGCGCACGGCGACAGCCCGCTGCAGCCGCTGAATCCCGGACTGGGACCACGCGTTCCTCGAATTGCTCGACTCCGAACCGCCTCGCCGACGTCGACGGCTGGTCGAACAGCTGGATCGCGCAGCGAGGCCGGGCAACTCCGCACACGAAATCCGCACCTGGGTAGCGGCATTCGCGGCGCTGGCCGCGCACGGCCGCTACGAGACCGCAGCAGCGGTTCTACCGGGCCGCACCCGAACTGATCGCCGGCTTCGCCGTCAGGACGGCGGTGCTGCAACCCGTGACCAACGAGACGCGTTCGACCACACCGTCGACGTGCTCGTCGTCGGCTCCGGCGGCGGCGGCATGACCGCCGCACTGGCGGCCGACGCGTTCGGGCTCGACACGCTCGTCGTCGAGAAGTCGCCCCAGTTCGGCGGCTCCACCGCGCTGTCGGGCGGCGGCATCTGGGTGCCGGGCGCGCCGTCGCAGCGCAAGGCGGGCTACGTTCCCGACCCCGACGAGGTGTTCGACTATCTGCAGCAGATCACCGGCGGGCTGGTCAGCGACGCGCGGCTGCGCCAGTACGTCGACACGCGCGCCGGAGATGATGGAGTTCCTCGAGAAGCGCAGTCCGTGGTTCGAGTTCGTCTGGAAGCCGGGCTACGCCGACTACTACCCGGAGTTGCCCGGCGGCTCCGAGCTGGGCAGCACCATCAACGTGCCCGCGATCGACCTGCGCAAGCTCGGCGACGAGGAGCAGAACCTGCTGCCGCCGCTGGCGTTGGCGCCCAAGGGAATCTGGTTCGCCCCCAAGGATCTTCGGCTGTTCTACCAGGTACGCCAGAACTGGCGCGGCAAGGCCGTCCTGGTGAAGCTGATCTGGCGGATGTTCCGGGCGCGGGTGTTCGGTGACCGGATGGCCGCGATCGGCCAATCGCTGGCGGCCCGGATGCGGCTGGCGCTCAAGGAGCAGGACATCCCGCTGTGGCTGGACTCGCCGATGACCGAACTGATCACCGACGTCGACGGGACGGTGACCGGCGCGGTGGTCGAGCGCGACGGTCGCCGCAGCGCATCGCGCGCGCGGCGCGGCGTCATCCTGGCCGCCGGTGGCTTCGACCACGACATGGCGTGGCGCAGACGAGCACCTGCCCGTGCTCGAGAAGGACTGGAGCTTCGGCAATCCCGCGGCCATGGGCGACGGCATCCGGGCGGGGGAGAAGGTCGGCGGCTCCACCGATCTGCTCGACGAGGCGTGGTGGTTCCCCGCCATGTGCTGGCCCGACGGCCGGCTGCAGTTCATGCTCAACGAGCGGATGATGCCGTCGCAGTTCGTCGTCAACGGCGAGGGCAAGCGGTTCATCAACGAGGCGGCGCCCTACATGGACTTCGCGCACGCGATGATCGAGGGCCAGCGTCCGGCGTCACCCACATCCCGTGCTGGCTCGTCACCGACATCCGGTCGTTCCACCGCTACGTCGTCGGCGGGCACCTGCCGATCCCGAAGGTGCCGTTCGCGCCGGTGCCGACCGGCTGGAAGGTGCCCAAGGCGTGGCTGGACTCCGGAGTCGTCAAGGAGGCGCAACAGCTTCGAGGAGCTCGCCGCCAAGATCGGCGTGCCCGCCGACGCAGCTGCGCGCGACCGCCGATCGCTTCAACGAACTGGCGCGCAAGCGGCCACGACGACGACTTCAACCGCGGTGACAGCGCCTACGACAACTACTACGGCGACCCGACGCTGCCGAACCCCAACCTGCATCCGCTGCGGCAAGCCGCCGTACTACGCGTTCCAGATCATCCTCGGCGACCTCGGCACGTCGGGCGGCCTGCGCACCGACGAGTACGCCCGGGTGCTGCGCGCCGACGACAGCGTGTGACGGGCCTCTACGCGGTCGGCAACGCCTCGGCCGCGGTGATGGGCCGCAGCTACGCGGGCGCGGGCGCCACCATCGGCCCGGCCATGACGTTCGGCTACGTCGCCGCCAAGCACATCGCCGACCAGTTGACACCGACCAGACAGTTCCAGCCAGTCACTCAGACCGACTCGACGCTCGATCCAATCGGAGGTAACGACATGAAGATCTCGCTGTTCTACGAGTTCCCGCTGCCGCGGCCGTGGGTGACGACGACGAGCACCAGCTGTTCCAGGACGGCCTCGACGAGGTGGAGGCCGCCGACAAGGCCGGCTTCTCCACGGTCTGGCTGACCGAGCACCACTTCCTCGAGGAGTACTGCCACTCCACCGCGCCGGAGATCTTCCTGGCCGCGGCGAGCCAGCGCACCAAGGACATTCGGCTCGGCTTCGGCATCATGCACCTGCCGCCGGCGGTCAACCACCCCGCCCGCGTCGCCGAGCGGGTCTCCACGCTCGACCTGATCTCCAACGGCCGCGTCGAGTTCGGCACCGGTGAGTCGTCGTCGGTCGGCGAGCTCGGCGGGTTCGGCATCGACCCCGCCGACAAGCGCGACCAGTGGGAGGAGGCGCTCGAGGTGTCGATCCGCTGCATGACCGAGGAGCCGTTCACCGGCTTCAAGGGCCAGCACATCGAGATGCCGCCGCGCAACGTCGTTCCCAAGCCGCTGCAGAAGCCGCATCCGCCGGTGTGGGTGGCCTGCACCCGGCCGGCCTCGGTGCAGATGGCCGCGCAGAAGGCCCTCGGCGCACTGAGTTTCGCCTACACCGGCCCCGGCCCGCTGAAGGAGCGCGTCAACGGCTACTACAAGGAGTTCGAGGAGAACGGCGCGCCCGTCACGCCGGTGATGAACCCCAACATCCTCGCCATCGGCGGCGACCTGTCGATGATGGTGGCCAAGACCGACGAGCAGGCCGTCGAAGCGGCTCGGCGATGGGCGGCGGGTTCTTCTCGTTCGGGATCATGCACTACTACATGACCGGCATGCACACCCCGGGCCGCACCGGGGTGTGGGAGCGCTACCTCGAAGAGATCGAGAAGGATCCGACCCTCGCCTACGGGCCCGGCCGCGGGCCGATCGGTCGCCCGGACACCGTGCGCGAGTTCCTGCGCGGCTACGAGGAGAGCGGCGTCGACGAGATCATCCTGCTGCTCAACCCGCGCAGCCACGAGGGCACGATGGAGTCCATCGAGCTCATGGGCAAGGAGGTGCTGCCCGAGTTCATCGAGCGCGACGAGAAGGCGGTGGCCGAGAAGGCCAAGCGCCTCGAGCCGGTCATCGAGAAGGTCGAGGCGCGTCGCGAGGCGTCGACGGCGCCGACTTCGACGAGACCTACTCGTTCGGCGGACTGCCGACCGGCCGGGGCGGCAAGTTCACCGCCAGTGAGATCTCCCGAGGCGATGGCCGAGATCAACGAGGGCATCGGCGTGCAGGCGGCGAAACTCAAGGCAGGAGAAGGCTGGACGAGCAGAAACCCGGCCGGCCGACGAGAACGTGACGCCGATGGGCCAGTTCGACGAGCTGTGGCGCTACGACGGCCGCCGCGTCGTCGTCACCGGCTGCGCGTCGGGCATCGGCGCCGCACGTGGCGCGGCAGCTCACCGAGCTCGGCGCCGACGTCGTCGGGCTCGACGTCCGACGCCCGACGGTGCGAGCTCAACGAGTTCCATCGCCCTCGACCTGTCCGATCCGGCATCGATCGACGAGGCCGTCGCGTCGATCGGCGGCCGGGTCGACGCGCTGTTCAACGTCGCCGGGGTGTCGTCGGGCATCGGCGATCCGCTGCGGGTCGTCACGATCAACTTCCTCGGCACCCGTCATTTCACCGAGGCGCTGGTGCCCGCGATGCCGCCCGGGTCGGCCATCGCCAACGTGTCCTCGCTGGCGGCATCGGCCTATCGCGAGAACGCCGCGGTCACGGCGGGTCTGCTGGACACCGCGACGATGGCCGAGGGCATCGAGTGGTGTCGAGCGCAACCCGGAGGCCGCTCGCCGACGGCGGCGGCTACCGGCTGTCCAAGGAGGCGATCATCCTCTACGGGATGGCCAACGTCGTGGCACTGGGCGCCAAGGGCATCCGGATCAACTGCACCGCGCCGGGCGTCACCGACACGCCGATCCTCGACCAGCTGCGGACCGCGTACGGCCAGGAGTTCCTGGACGCCTTCCGCACACCGCTGGGCCGCGTCGCCGAGCCCGACGAGCAGGCCAGCGTGCTGGTGTTCCTGAACAGCAGGGCCGCCAGTTACATCACCGGACAGGTGATCTGGGTGGACGGCGGAACGATCGGCGAGACGGATCTCGCCGGATCGGTGCCGCGACGATGAGAGGCGAAGGGCGTCATGGCCAGCATGAACGACTTCCGCCGGGTCGCCGACGATGTCCGCAACTGGGGCCGCTGGGGTGACGCCGACGAGCTCGGCACGCTGAACTTCATCACCGCCGAGAAGGTCGCCGCAGGCGGCCGGCCTGGTCAAGCACGGCAAGGTGTTTCCGCTGGGGGTCGACTTCGGCTCGTCCGGGCCCGCAGGGCGCATTCCACTACCGGCAGAACCCGATGCACGTGATGACCGATCGACGGCGGCGATGCCGAGCACGCTGGCTCGAGTACGGCCCGAAGTGGCTGCAGAACCCGGCGGCCGATGCAGCTCAGCGGGTACTTCGAGGACGGCCCGATGCGGTTCAACGACGACATGATCATCATGCCGCTGCAGGCCGCCACCCAGTGGGATGCGCTTGTCGCACGTGTACTACGAGGACAAGCTGTACAACGGCTTCCCGGCGAGTTCGGTGACCAGCCTCGGCGCCTTCCACTGCGGTATCGACAAGGTCGACAGCAAGGGCATCACCTCGCGCGGTGTGCTGCTCGACATCGTCCGCCTGCGCGGCGCGGAGACCTATCTGCGAACTCGGCGATCCGATCACCCCTGCGGAACTCGACGAGGCGGCGCGCGCGCCAGGGTGTCACGCGTGGAGCGCGGCGACATCGTGCTGGTCCGAACCGGTTGGTGGGCACGGTTTCTGGAGACCGGCGACGGCAGCGAGCCCGGCGCGGGACTGGACTGGACGTGCGCGTCGTGGCTGCACGACCACGAGGTCGCCGCGGTCGCCGCCGACAACCTGATGGTCGAGAACCCGGTTTCGGGCGTCGACGGCACGATCCTGCCGATGCACATGCTGTGCCTGCGCGACATGGGCCTGATGCTCGGCGAGTACTGGGACCTGACCGCGCTGGCGGCCGACTGTGCCGCCGACGGCGTCTACGAATTCCAGCTCATCGCACCGCCATTGCGGGTCACCGGCGCCGTCGGCTCACCGATCAATCCGATCGCCATCAAGTAGGTGGACGCATGACTGCAAGCACAGCCAACCGGCGGCACGCCGCTGGTCGTCGGACTCGGCGGAACGCTGCGCGCCAACTCGTCGACCGAGCGCGCGCTGCGGTACTGCCTGGAATCCGTCGAACGTCAGGGCGGGCGCACGCAGTTCTTCAGCGGCCCGGACCTCGACCTGCCGATGTATGCGCCGCACGAACTCGAGCGCACCCCCGAGGCGCTCGAACTCGTCAGGGCGCTGCGCGACGCCGACGCCGTCGTCGTCGGATCGCCCGGCTACCACGGCGCGGTGTCCGGGCTGGTCAAGAACGCGCTCGACTACATCGAGGATCTGCGCGAGGACCCGCGGGTCTATCTCGACAACACGCCGTGGGGCTGCATCAGTTGCGCATACGGCTGGCAGGCGGCGGTCGGCACGCTCGGTCAGCTGCGCTCCATCGGGCACGCGCTGCGGGCCTGGCCGACGCCGCTCGGTGTGGCCATCAACTCCGCCGACCAGATCTGGGACGACGCAGGCGAACTGATCGACGACGCTCGGTGCGCGACCAGCTCGACATGCTGGCCACCCAGGTGCTCGACCTTCGCCCGCGGCCGCATGGGAAACCGACGTGAGCGGTCCAGCGCGGAAGACCGTCCTGGTCGACGGCCTCGTCACCGGTTATCTCGAAGCAGGACAGGGCGATCCGGTGGTGCTGCTGCACGGCGGCGAGTTCGGCGTCAGCGCCGAGCTCGGCTGGGAGCACAACATCGCCGCGCTCGCGCAGCGACCATCGCGTGCTCGCGCTCGACATGCTGGGGTTCGGCGAATCCGCGAAGGTCATCGACTTCAACGACGGCCGCGGCATGCGGATCCGTCACATCGCGCGGTTCTGCGAGGCCCTCGGTGTCGAGTCCGCGCATTTCGTCGGCAACTCGATGGGCGCGGTCAACCTGTTCGTCGACGCCACGTCGGAATCGCCGGTGCTGCCGGTGCGCAGCCTGGCGATGATCTGCGGCGGCGGCGAGATCCAGCGCAACGAGCATTCGGCCGCGCTCTACGACTACGACGCCACGCTTGAGGGCATGCGCCGCATCGTCGAGGCCCTCTTCCACGACCCGTCCTATCCCGCCGACGAGGCCTATGTGCAGCGGCGCTACGAGTCGAGCATCGCGCCCGGCGCATGGGAAGCGCTGGCGGCAGCGAGGTTTCGCCGGCCGGGGCTGGAGCCGCCGCCGCTGCCGTCGAGCG
The DNA here is from genome assembly GCA_963720345.1 of uncultured Actinomycetota bacterium. GTDB lineage: Bacteria > Actinomycetota > Actinomycetes > Mycobacteriales > Mycobacteriaceae > Mycobacterium. The sequence goes on along the minus strand of CAVRFN010000030.1, from coordinate 163,030 downwards.
CGCGCGCCTACGACCGCATCAGCGTGCCGACGCTGGTGGTCGAGGGCGGCGGCGACAAGCTGCTGCCGCCGGGCTGGGCGGCCGAGATCGCCGGCGCAGATCGCCGTCGCCCGTTCGGCGGTGGTCGACGACGCCGGGCACTGCCCGCAGATCGAACAGCCGGCGGCGGTCAACGACCTGCTGCTGGCTTTCCTGGCCGAGCAGCGCGAAGGAGCAGCGACATGACAGACGAACTGGCGGGCAAGGTCGCGATCGTCACCGGCGGAGCGTCGGGCCTCGGCGAAGGTCTGGCGCGCAGGTTCGCCGCCGAGGGCGCCAAGGTGGTGATCGGCGACGTCGACGGCGAACAGCGGCGCGGCGCTGGCGGCCGACCTCGGCGCGAACGCGCTCTTCGTCGAGGCCGACGTCGTCCGACGTCGACCAGGTGGGCGGTGCTGGTGTCGACGGCCGTCGAGCGCTTCGGCGGCCTGCACGTGATGGTCAACAACGCAGGAGTGTCGGGCACGATGCACCGTCGGTTCCTCGACGACGACCTCGCGGATTTCCACAAGGTGATGGCGGTCAACGTGCTGGCGGTGATGGCGGGGACGCGCGACGCCGCGCGGCACATGTCGGAACACGGCGGCGGGTCGATCATCAACCTGACGTCGATCGGCGGCATCCAGGCCGGCGGCGGCGTGATGACCTACCGGGCGTCGAAGGCCGCTGTCATCCAGTTCACCAAGTCTGCGGCAATCGAGTTGGCGCACTACGAGATTCGGGTCAACGCCATCGCGCCCGGCAACATCCGCACGGCGATCGTCCGCAAGTCGGCGGCGGGGGAGGACCTGCGAGAAGCTCGAGCAGTTCGAGGCGAAGATCCGCGAGCAGATGCGCAACGACCGCCCGCTGAAGCGGGAGGGCACCATGGAGGACGTCGCCGAGGCGGCGCTGTACTTCGCCACCGACCGGTCGCGCTACGTCACCGGCACCGTGCTTCCGATCGACGGCGGCACAGTCGCGGGCAAGGTGATCGCGCGCAAGCCGAAGACCGACTAGCGGCCTTCGTCCGCGCGGTCGACGTGCTCGGAAACCAGCCGAGGGTACCGGCCACGGTCGGGACGAAAGATGTCGTGGGGCGAGTCGGGGAACTCAACCAGTTGTGCGTGCGGGAACAGCGTCCGGTAGCGCGACCACTGCGTCGTCGCCGACGAGGAAGCGTTCGCGGCTGCGCACGGCGAGCAGCGGAAGTCGCTAGTCGGGCAAGGGCTTCCCATAACGATCGCTCCTGCGCGGCGCGAAACGTCTTGTTCGCGGCGTCGTCGTCGAGTCGCTCGCTCACCGGTGTTCCGCGCCACCGGCCGTCGAGCAGGCGGCGCGACATACTCGGGAGTCAATACCTTCTCCTCGGGCACGTAGTCGCCGATCGCGACGGACCGAACGCGCTCGACGTTCGCGATCACCCACGTGAGCGCATAGGTCGTGCCCCGGGAGAACGTCACCACGTGCACCGGCCCGTCGGTGACCGCATCCACCACCGCGCCGACGTCGGTGCTCAACGTCGCGGCGTCGTATCCGGTCGCCGGGGCGCTGCTTCGGTCCATGTCCCCTGAGGTCGACGACGACCGTCCTGCGGCCGAACAGCGGCAGGATTTCGGCGTAGTCCTCGGCGACGCATGTCATGCCGGGCACGAAGACGACCGGAGCGCCGCGGTCGATCGCCGCCGGAGTCGAGATAGTGAATCCGGACGTCGCCGTTGTCGGTGAACCGCGAAGTGGCCATGGTCAGCGGCACTCTATGCGGCCACGGGCCTCGATGCCGAAGCGGCCGCCGGTCACGACCCTAGGTATTAAATCAGTCGCTTGACTTAACCGCTGTGACCGGGTTCACTGATCCTGTGACCACAGCCAGCAGGCCCGTGCGCACCGAGCGGGCCAGCATCACGCGTGAAGCGATCCTGGCCGCCGCCGAGCGGCTGTTCGCCGAACACGGTGTGTACGCCGTGTCCAACCGACAGGTCAGCGAGGCCGCGGGGCAGGGCAACAACGCCGCGGTCGGCTATCACTTCGGCACCAAGGCCGACCTGGTGCGCGCGATCGAGCAGAAGCACCGCGTGCCGATCGAGCGACTGCTCGCGCGGATGGTGGCCGAGCAGGCCGACTCCACGGAGTTGCGCGACTGGATCGCGTGCATGGTGTGCTCGCTCACCGAGCACCTGGACCAGCTCGGCAACCCGACGTGGTACGCGCGCTTCGCCGCCCAGGCGCTGGCCGACCCCGCCTACCAGAAGATCGTCGTGAAGGACGCGCTCGCGTCGCCGTCGCTGCTGCGCGTCGTCGAGGGCATCACCCGCTGCCTGCCCGACCTGCCGATGACCGTCGTCACCGAGCGCAACATCATGGTGCGGAACCTGATGATGCACACCTGCGCCGACTTCGAGCGCGCCTTCGCCGAAGGCGCTCAGGGTTCGGCTGATGCCCCGAACCACCTGGAGCTCGGTCGCATCCGGCCTCATCGACGCGATCGTCGGGCTGTGGCTGGCGCCCATCACGGAGCGGCCGTGAAGGTCACTGTCGATCAGGACAAGTGCGTGTCCTCCGGGATGTGCGTGATGAACGCCGGTGACGTATTCGACCAGCGCGACGACGACGGCGTCGTGGAGCTACTGGTCGATGAGCCCGGCCCCGACCAAGCCGAAGAAACCCGCAAAGCCGCCGCGGCGTGCCCAGCCCTGGCCATCCACATCGAGGAATGACGGAGAATCCATGTCAGACACCCTTGCCGCAGAACAGGTTTCGGCCGACGATCCCGGAGTATCCGATGGAACGGGAGGCCCGCTGCCCGTTCGCGCCGCCGCTGCCGATGCTCGAGATGGGCGAGGCCAAGCCGCTGTCGCGGGTGCGGATCTGGAACGGCACCACGCCGTGGCTGATCACCGGACACGAGGTGGCGCGGGCGCTGTTCTCCGACTCGCGCGTCAGCGTCGACGACCGGCGCGACGGCTTCCCGCACTGGAACGAGCACATGCTGTCGACGGTGAACAAGCGGCCCCGGTCGGTGTTCACCTCCGATGCCGAGGAGCACACCCGGTTCCGCCGGATGCTGTCCAAGCCGTTCACGTTCAAGCGCGTCGAGGCCCTGCGCACCGCCATCCAAGAAGTCACCGACGAGTGCATCGACGAGATCCTGGCCGGCCCGCAGCCCGCCGACATCGTCGCCAAGCTCGCGCTGCCGGTGCCGACCAAGGTGATCAGCGAGATGCTCGGCGTCCCGTACGAGGACCACGAGTTCTTCCAGCACCACGCCAACGTCGGCCTGGCCCGCTACGCGTCCGCGGAAGAAGGCCAGAAGGGGGCGATGAGCCTCCACAAGTACCTGATCAACCTGGTCGAGAAGAAGATGGAGCACCCGTCCGAGGATGCCGTTTCCGATCTGGCCGAGCGGGTGACCGCAGGCGAGATCAGCGTCAAGGAGGCCGCTCAGCTGGGCACCGGGCTGTTGATCGCCGGCCACGAGACCACCGCGAACATGATCGGCATCGGCGTGCTCGCCCTGCTGGAGAACCCCGAACAAGCTGCGCTGCTTCGCGATTCCGACGATCCGAAGTTCATCGCCAACGCCGCCGAAGAGTTGATGCGCTACCTGTCGATCATCCAGAACGGCCAGCGCCGGGTGGCCATCGAGGACATCGAGATCGGCGGCGAGACCATTCGCGCCGGCGAGGGCATCATCATCGACCTGGCCCCGGCGAACTGGGATGCGGCCGCCTACCCCGAACCCGACAGGCTCGACTTCACCCGCGACGCCGGCCAGCAGCTCGGCTTCGGCTACGGCCGGCATCAGTGCGTCGGGCAGCAGCTCGCGCGCGCCGAACTGCAGATCGTGTTCCACACGCTGCTGCGCCGCATCCCGACGCTGCGGCTGGCGATCCCGTTCGACGAGGTGCCGTTCAAGCACGACCGCCTCGCCTACGGCGTCTACGAACTTCCGGTGACCTGGTAGCCACCGAACAGCCCTGTCACCACAGCCCGATTGGAGTACCAACGATGTCAACCCCAACAGCGCTCCACTCACCGCCCTGCTATCCCGCCCGAGGGCTTCGGCGCACCCAAGAACCGGCAGGGACACGCCACAGCGGCAGGCCTGACCGGACTCCCCGCGGGCACCGAGATCTTCTCCGCCGACAACCACATCTCGGTCGCCGACGACATCTTCTACGAGCGCTTCCCCGAGGAACTCAAGGGCGCGGCGCCGCGCATCTGGTACGAGGACGGCGCGTACATGGTCGGCATGAAGGGCAAGGCCTGGACCGGTGGCGACTTCGGCCGTGTGCTCATGCAGTACGACGACCTCGCCGGTGCCGCGTCCAACAACATCGAGGCGCGCATCCGCGAGCTCAAAGAGGACGGCATCGACAAGGAGCTGGCCTTCCCGAACGCCGTGCTGGCGCTGTTCCACTACCCGGACAAGTCGCTGCGCGAGCGGGTGTTCCGCATCTACAACGAGCACATCGCCGACCTGCAGGAACGCTCCAACGGCCACTTCTACGGTGTCGGACTGATCAACTGGTGGGACCCGAAGGGCACCCGCAGCACGCTCGAGGAACTGAAGGCGTTGGGGCTCAAGACGTTCCTGCTGCCGCTGAATCCCGGCAAGGACGACGAGGGCAACATCTACGACTACGGCGGCAGCGGCGATGGACGCGGTCTGGGACGAGATCGAGGAGGCCGGGCTGCCGGTCACCCACCACATCGGCGAGACGCCGCCGAAGACGCCGTGCGAGAACAACAGCGTCGTGGTCGGCATGATGGTCAACGTCGACTCGTTCCGCGAGCAGTTCGCCAAGTACGTCTTCTCCGGCATCCTCGACCGGCATCCCGCAGCTGCAGATCGGCTGGTTCGAGGGCGGAATCGCCTGGGTGCCAACGGCTCTGCAGGACGCCGAGCACATGCTGGCCTCCTACCGGCACATGTTCAACCACCAACTCGAGCACGACGTCCGCCACTACTGGGACAACCACATGAGCGCGTCGTTCATGGTCGATCCGCTCGGCCTGCGGCTGATCGACCAGATCGGCGTCGACAACGTGATGTGGTCGTCGGACTACCCGCACAACGAGAGCACGTTCGGCTACTCCGAGAAGTCGCTGGCCTCGGTCGTCGAGGCGGTCGGCCCGGAGGACGCCGTGAAGATCGTCAGCACCAACATCAAGAACTTCCTGGGTATCTCGTGACGACCTTCGCCGCGCGGTACAGCTCGCTGCTCGACATCCCCGACCTGCCCGACCGCGCCCGGATGTACCGCGAATGCGGCGCCCGGCTGCGAGCCTCCATGAAGGACAAGGGCGTCGACGCGCTCGTCCTGCTCGGCAACGGCAACGTCGTCTACGCGACCGGCGCCAGCTGGCCGCTGCTCGATGCCGGGCTTGTCCCACGTCGAGCGTCCGGTCGCGGTCGTGCTCGCCGACGACGAGCATCCGCACCTGTACATGCCGTTCCGCGAGGGCAGCGCGTTCGAGTCGGAGGTTCCCGCCGACCACGTCCACGGTCCGCTGTACCTCGAATTCGACGAGGGCGTCGAGCATTTCGCGAAGGTGCTCGCCGGCCTGGTCCCGCCGGGTGCGACCGTCGCGGTCGACGAGCTGACCGGCGCGATGCGCCGGGCCGCCGGACCGGCTGTTCCCCGCCGGGCCGCCGTCGGATGCCGCGCTGGTGGTCGGGCCCGGCCAAGCTGGTCAAGACCGTCGACCAGATCGCCGCTGTCCGCAAGGCCTGCCGCATCACCGAACAGGCCGTCGTCGACGTGCAGAAGTCGCTGGCGCCCGGCGTGCGGCAGATCGACCTGTCGGCGCGCATTCGTCCGGCGCGCCTTCGAACTCGGCGCCACGGCGAACATGCTCGAAGCCATCTGGCAGGTGATGCCGACAACCAGGAGCAGCGGCGCGGTCTGGACCACCACCGGCGATCTGGCGCTGCCGCTGTTGACCGACGGAGAAGGAGCTGGCCAAGGGCGACGTGCTGTGGACCGACGTCAGCATCACCTACGAGGGCTACTGCTCGGACTTCGGGCGCACCTGGGTGGTGGGCGAGGAACCGTCGCCCCGGCAGCAGGCGCAGTTCGCCAAGTGGCGCGACGATCCTCGACGCCGTGCTCGCGGTGACCAAGGCCGGCGCCACCTCCGGTGACCTGGCGCGCGCGGCCATCGCCGCCAACGGCGGCACCAAGCCGTGGCTGCCGCACTTCTACCTGGGCCACGGCATCGGCACCAACGCCGCCGAAATGCCCATGATCGGAACGGATCTCGGCGCAGGAGTTCGACGACAACTTCGTCTTCCCGGCGGGCATGCTGCTGGTGCTCGAGCCCGTCGTCTGGGAGGACGGCACCGGCGGATACCGCAGCGAGGAGATCGTGATCATCACCGAGGACGGCTACCAGTCCATCACCGACTACCCCTACGCGCCGTACGGACTGAGTTGACCTGATGGCTGAAGAGATCCTCCCCGACGACCTGGCGCTGCGCACCGGGCGGCGTGAGCGCGCGCTCGCGCAGATGGAGGCCCACGACCTCGACGTCCTGGTGCTGGGACGGCAGGCCAACGTCCGCTACGTGACCGGGGCGCCGCAACTCTGGGTCGCGGGCACCCGTCCCTTCGCGCCGATCTGCGTAGTGGTGCGCGCCACCGGCGAGATCCACCTCAACAGCAGCTGGGACGAGGGCATCCCCGAGGAGATCGGCCACGACCACCTCTACGGGCTGGCCTGGAACCCGATGACCCTCATCGAGGTGCTCAAGGGCATCGACGGCGCGGCGACGGCGCGTCGCGTCGGAACCGACGCCATGTCACCGACGTTCGCGCCAGCTGCTGCCGATCGCGTTCCCCAACGCCGAGCTCGTCGACGGCGAGGTGGCGATGAAGGCGGCGCGGCGGATCAAGACCGCCGACGAGATCCGGGTCCTGCGCGGCGCGCTCGCGCGTCGCCGAGCGCGGGCTCGCCGCAGCGGTGTCCGAGCTCGCGGCCGGCACCACCGAGCAGGCGCTGAACGGCGTCCTGCTGGAGGCGATGGCGGCGGGCGGGGTCAGCACCTCGGCCACCCAGGACGGCGCGTGGATCACCTCGCGCGACCACTCGTGGCGGGTCGGTCGGCGCGACCGCCGGATCGCCGAGGGCGACCTGGTGGCCTTCGCCGCCGGTGCGCTCGCCGACGGCTACGTCGGCGAGGTCGGCCGGACGTGGCCGGTCGGCGAGGTCGCCGGTGCCGACGCGCTCTTCCGGCGGTCGAATGAGCTGTGGGACAGGCTGGTCGGCGCGTGCCGGCCCGGTGCTCCGGCCAGCGATCTGCTCGCCGCGTACGACGCCGCGGGTGAGGCGCTGCCGCCGATGCCCGTGGCCCACGGGCTCGGCCTCGGCTTCGACCCGCCGGTGATCTCGCCGGACCTGCCGCAGACCTCGGCCGACGAACGCCTCGACCCCGGCACGGTGCTGGCCGTCACGGCCTACGTGTGGGAGGCGGGTGTCGGCGCGGTGTTCCGCCGCGACGCCGTGCTGATCACCGACGACGGAGCCGAAGTGCTCACGGCCAGCCCCGTCGCCGGCGCAGGCCGCCGCCGGAATCAGCTGAAGGAGAGCCGCATGTCGAAGAACGGAAGCAGCCGACCGTCCGCCGAAGAGATCATCCTCTACGAGAAGGACCCGAAGACCAAGATCGCGACGATCACCTTCAACCGTCCCGAGTTCCTCAACGCGCCGACGTCGGATGGCGCGGCTGCGCTACGCCGACCTGATGCGTGCGGCGACCGTGGACAACGACGTCAAGGTCGTCGTGATCCGCGGCGTCGGTGACAACCTCGGCAGCGGCGCCGATCTGCCGGAGTTCATGGAGGGCAACGACGAACCCGACCTGCGGCTGCGCGAACTGCGTCTGGAGGACGAGGGTGTCGGCGACGTCAACTATCCGCCGAAGGGGACGTTCCGCAACGGCGCGACCATCAGCGGCTGGTACGCCAACGTGCAGGCGGGCAACCGGCCGCTGCAGGAACTCAAGAAGATCAGCATCGTCGAGGCCAAGGGCTACTGCTACGGCTGGCACTTCTACCAGTGCGCCGACGCCGATCTGGTGATCTCCTCCGACGACGCGCTGTTCGGGCACCCGTCGTTCCGCTACTACGGCTGGGGCCCGCGGATGTGGACCTGGGTGCAGATGATGGGGCTGCGCAAGTTCCAGGAGATGGTCTTCACCGGACGGCCGTTCACCGCCGAGGACATGGAGAAGTGCAACTTCCTCAACAAGGTGGTGTCGCGCGATCGAACTCGAGGCCGAGACCGACGAAGTACGCGCTGGCGTGCGCGCGCAACCGGCCCGTCGACACCGTCTTCCATGCAGAAGATGTTCTTCGAGATCTACAAGCAGCACCAGGGCGAGTACATGGGCAGCCTGCTGTCGGCGTTCTTCGAGTCGATGGGCAGCGGCGTCGCCAACGACGAGCACGGACGACCTCGACATGATGGAGTCCATCGACAGCGGGCTGGCCGCCGCGGTCAACGACAACGACAGCAAGTTCCCGCCGGACTTCCGGCTGAGCAAGTCGAACCGCAAGAAGGAAAGTAGCTGAGCGCGTGGCGCGCCGCTGAACGGCTACGCCGTCGTCGACCTGTCCGTCGGGATCGCGGGCGCCTACTGCACCAAGCTGCTCGCCGACGGCGGCGCCGACGGTCATCAAAGTCGAGCCGCCCGAGGGTGATCCGCTGCGCCGCTGGTCGGCGTCCGGCGCCGACATCGCACCGGGCGACGACGGCGCGCTGTTCAGCTTCCTGGCCTGCTCGAAGCACAGCGTGGTCGCCGACCCCGATGCCGACATCGACTTCGTCAACGCGCTGCTCGACGGCGCCGACGCGGTCGTGTGGTCGCGCGGCTCGACCGTCGCCGAACATGTGGTGCTCACACCCGCCGCGATCCGGTCCGCGCACCCGCACCTGACCGTCACGTCGATCACGCCGTTCGGGCTGGACGGGCCCGTGGCGTGACCGCCCCGCAACGGAGTTCACGCTGCAGGCATGGTCGGGCGGGATCGTCGGCCTCGGCCGCGGTTCGGCCGACCGCGCACCGGTATACGTCGGCGGACAGGTCGGCGAGTACCTGGCCGGCGCCTACGCCAGCGCCGCGACGCTGGCCTCGCGGCATGCGCGGTGGCGCGGAACTGGTCGACGTGTCGATGCTGGAGACCCAGATCCTCGGCCTCACCTACTATCCGGTGACCTACTTACGAGATGCTCGGCAGGCCGTGGCGCGACGCCAGGCGGCTGACGGTGCCCGGGATCGCCCGCGCCAAGGACGGCCTGGTCGACATCGGCTGCGGCACCGCTCAGCAGTGGTTCGACCTGTGCGCGATGACCGGCCACCAGGACTGGATCGACGAGGACTCGCCGCTGTCCATCACCGAGCAGGCCAACGAGAAGGCCGACGAGCTCTACGCGCTGGGTCGAGAGCCAGACCGTCGACGAGATCAGGGATCTGGCGACCGCGTTCCGGATCCCGAACGCCCCGGTCGCCAACGGCGCCAACGTCGCCGGCCTCGACCACTTCGTCGAGCGCGGGTCGTTCGTGACGAACCCCCGCGACGGCTTCGACCAGCCCGGCCATCCCTACCGGACGACACCCGCGGTGCTGCGCGCACCCGAGCCCGCGCCGCGGCTGGGCGAACACACCGAGCACTATCGCCGAAACAGACATCCCGGGTCGCGAAACGCGCGACTGTCGGCAACCGGGACCCGATTTCGGCGGGATTGCCGTTCAGCGGGTCTGCGCGTGCTGGACATGACGACGTTCTGGGCGGGGCCGTCGTGCACGCACATCCTCGCCATGCTCGGCGCCGAGGTCATCCACGTGGAGTCGACACGGCGGCCCGACGGCACCCGGCTCATCGCGGGCATACCGGTCACCGAGGACCAGTGGTGGGAGAAGTCGCCGATCTTCTCCGGACTCAACACGAACAAGAAGGGCCTGACGCTCGACCTGCAAAGCGCCGCCGGACGCGAACTGCTCAACCGCCTCATCGCCACCTGCGATGTGATCGTCGAGAACTTCACCCCGCGGGTGATCGACCAGATCGGACTCGATTTCGCTGCCGTGCAGGCGATTCGGCCCGACGCCATCATGCTGCGGATGCCCGGCTTCGGCCTCGACGGCCCGTGGCGCGACAACCCGGCGTTCGCCTACGTGATCGAGGCGGCGTCCGGGATCAGCTGGCTCACCGGTTATCCCGACCGCAACCCGTACGAGCCGTATTCGGTCGGCGACCCGAACGCGGGCATCCACGCGCTCAACGCGCTGCTGGTGGCCCTGGAACATCGGCGCCGCACCGGACAGGGAGTGCTCGTCGAGGCCGCGATGGTCGACGCCGCGCTCAACGTCGCCGCCGAGCAGGTCATCGAGTACTCCGCCTACGGTGCGCTGCTGGAACGCGACGGCAACCGCGGACCGACGGCGGCGCCGCAGAACCTGTACCGCACCAACGAGATCGACGAGTTCGGCCGCGCCGACTGCTGGGTCGCGGTCGCGGTCGCGACCGACGAGCAATGGGCGGGTCTCTGCGAGGCCGTCGGGCGCGCGCGACTGGGCGACGGATCCCGAGTTGAGTCCGCCGCGGGCAGGCGCGCCCGCCACGACGACATCGACGAGCACCTCGCCGCGTGGTGCGAGGACCGCACCGGCGACGACATCGTCGACGCTCTGTGGGAACACGGTGTGCCGGTGGCCAAGGTGATGCAACCGCACCGCCAGACCGAGATTGCCGCAGCTGGCGGCCCGCGGGTTCTTCGAGGACGTCGGGCATCCGGTCAATGCCCGCACGCCGCACAGCACCCTGCCGTTCACGTTCTCGCGCGGCCCGGAGCGCGTCCACACCGAGCCTGCGCCGCTGCTCGGTCAGCACAACCACGAATTGCTGTCCGAACTCGGACTCACCGACGAAGAGATCGCCGACCTGGAGGCCCAGGGCGTGATCGGCAATGCTCCGGCGATGGGGCCGAGCAAGGCCAAGACGGGCTAGCCTCAACCGGTGGCCATCGATCCGTCCAACATCCTGCTCACCGGCCGCGTCGCGGTGGTGACCGGCGGGGGAGCGGGGATCGGGCGGGGCATCGCCGAAGGAATGGCGGCGTTCGGCGCCTCGGTGGCGATCTGGGAGCGCGATGCCGATACCTGCGCGTCCGCGCTGCGGAAAGCATTGGCGCACTGGGCATCGTGGTCGATGTCCGGGACAGCGAGCAGGTCGATGCGGCGCTGCAGCGCACCGTCGACGAACTCGGCGAAGTGTCGATTCTGGTGAACAACGCCGGCGGCGTGTTCAACTCGCCGCTGCTCGACACCACCGAGAACGGCTGGGATGCGCTGTACAAGAGCAACCTTCGCCATGTGCTGCTGTGCACGCAACGGGTGACGCGACGGCTGGTGGCGGCGGGTCTGCCCGGCAGCGTGATCAACGTGACGTCGATCGAGGGTGCCCGCGCGGCGCCGGGCTACGCGGCGTACGCCGCGGCGAAGGCCGGCGTCATCAACTACACCAAGACCGCCGCGCTCGAATTGGCGCCGCACCACATCCGCGTCAACGCGCTGGCGCCCGATCTGACCCTGACCGAGGGTCTGATCGCGCTGTCAGGCGGCAGCATGCAGGACGCTGACGCTCCCGGCATTCCGATGAACCGGCCCGGTCATGTCGACGAGATGGCCGGCGCCGCAGTCTTTCTCGCGTCCGAGATGTCGAGTTACATCACCGGGCAGACGATCCACGTCGACGGCGGAACGCAGGCCGCGAGCGGTTGGTATCACCATCCGCAGACCGGCGACTATCAGCTGGGCCCGGTTAGTCAGTGGGTCCAGCCCTCGGCGATCTGCTCGTCGAAGGCGCGGTCGATGCGCTCGAACCTGCGCTGGATCGAGGCCGCGCGACGCCTGATGCGGGATGATGTAGAGACGGTTGGCCAGGATCGCGTCGGCCGTCAGGCGCGCGACGTCCTCCGACCCGCACCTCCGGGTCGGTCGCCGCGGAGGGCAGCTCCTGCGGCGGTTCGGCCGACGAAGCGGGGCCGTAGTCCGCGCTCCTGACCCGCTCGCTGTTGGCCATCAGGCCGGTGTCCACGATCATCGGGCAGAGCACCGAAACCCCGATCCCGTTGGCCCGCACCTCACGCGACAGCGTCTCGGCGAGCGCGACGACGCCGTACTTCGCGACGCAGTACGGTCCGAGACCCACGTTGGGGATGAGCCCGGCGAACGACGACGTGAACACGATGTGGCTGTCCTCCTGCTGCGCGATCAATCGCGGCAGGAACGCCTCGACGCCGTGGATGGGGCCCCACAGATCGACGTCGATCACGAAGCGCCAGTCGTCGTGGCTGGTCTCCGCGATCGAGCCCGCATAGGCGATGCCCGCGTTGTTGAACACCACGTGCACGGCGTCGAACACGCGGAACGCCTCATCGGCCAGCGCGACGACGTCGTCGAGCTTGCGGGTGTCACAGACCACGCCGTGCACGTCGACCCCGTCGTCGCGCAGCGTCGACACCGCCTCGCCGAGGGCGGCCTCGTTGATGTCCGCCAGCATGAGGCGCGCGCCGCGGCGCGCGAATTCCTGTGCGGTGGCGAACCCGATTCCGCTCGCCCCTCCGGTGATGACTGCCGCGCGCCCTTGGTAACTGTCCACGGCGCGACACTATGCGGTCAGCGCGGTCCGGTTCGGCGGATCCCACGACGGATCACCCAAATTGGCGCGGATCGCGCCCCACGGATCGGCGTACTGGCCCGGTGCCTTCCAGTAGGACCGACCGGCGCTTCATCACCGCGCGAACGATCGGCGCGATCAGCCGCGCCGGATAGCGCTTCCACCAGAACTTCGCGCGATAATTCGGCCATCATGTCGGACCACGAATAGTGCTGGAACTGCAGCGCTTCCTGCGCCCGGGTGGTGTCCATCCAGTCGGTGACGAACCAGTCGGTGTCGCTGTCGGGGTTGCCCGGCCGCCCCGGCGGGATCGCGCCCGGCATGCCCAGCGCCGCGACGAGGGCCGGCGCGAGGTCGCCGTAGCAGCGTCGGTGTGACTCGTCGCCGGCGATCAGCAGGATCTCGCGTGCGACGTCGGCGGTCGTCGCCGCCGCGCACGCCCATGCGACGTCGCGGACGTCGACGGTCTGCACCCGGTTGTCGCTCGGCAGCGCGCTCTGCGAAGAACATGGCGTCGCGCGCTGAGTGGCAGCGCCGACAAGTCGGTGCTGAGCACGCCGCCGAACCGCAGCACCACCCATTCCAGGCTCGATGACCGCACGATCTCCTCGGCCTCGGCCTTGGTTCCGCTGTAGATGTCGCAGGGCCGCATCGGGTCGTCGGCGGTCAGCGGTGAGGGGGTGCGGTGCGGATTGCGGGGACCGAACACCGCATTGCTGGACGCGTGGACGAAGCGCGGCGGATTCGGTTGTGCCTCGGCGATGCCGACCAAGGTCTCGGTGGCGTCGACGTTGACCCGTCGCGCCACCTTGGGCGATTCGGTAGATCGCGGGCGCGATGATCGCGGCGAGGTGGATGATCGCGGACGGGTGCGGTTTCGGACAACCAGGCGCTGAACCTGCTCGGCGTCGGTGAGGTCGGCCCACCGGAACTCGACGCCGCTGGGCAGCTTCTTGGCCGCCTTGACGTTGGCGGGCGTCTCGAGGTCGGCTGCCACCACGCGGCGGCCGTCGGCCGCCAAGCCGCCGCACGGTCTCCGATCCCGACCAGGCCGAAGCCGCCGGTGACGAGCACAGTGTCGGACATTAGCGCTCCTACCTGCGGATATGGTATTCTCTTTTTTGGAGAGTACTCCTACTCCAGTACGCAGCCGGGTGACCGGGGCGAGAAGTGGGAACATACACAGCATGAGCGACGAGGCGGACAAAAAGGTCGCCAAGTGGGATCCCGAGTCGACCAAGCGGGTCGTGGACTGGGTCGGACCAGTCATCAAGCGCTACTTCCGTGCGGACGTGCGGGGCCTGGAATCAATGCCCGCCGCCGGCGGCGCCCTGATCGTGTCGAACCACTCCGGAGGCATGCTCACGCCCGACGTGCTGGTGTTCGCGCCTGAGTTCTACAAGAAGTTCGGCTACGACCGTCCGATATACACATTGGGTCACGACATGATCTTCATGGGCGCCATCGGAGACTGGCTGCACCGCGTCGGCGTCATCGAGGCCAACCGCGAGAACGCTGCGAAGGCGTTGCGTGACGGCGCGATGGTGCTGGTGTTCCCTGGCGGCGACTACGACTCGTACCGGCCGACGTTCACGGAGAACGTCATCGACTTCAACGGCCGCACCGGTTACATCAGGACCGCCGTCGCCGCGGGCGTACCGATCGTGCCGATGGTGTCGATCGGCGGACAGGAAACGCAGTTGTTCCTCGCACGTGGCGATTCGATCGCGCGGGCGCTCGGGCTGAAGAAACTGCGAGCCGAGATTCTGCCGATCAGCGTCGGCTTCCCGTTCGGTCTGTCGGTGTTCTTCCCGCCGAACCTGCCGCTGCCGTCCAAGATCGTCACTCGGGTCCTCGAGCCCATCGACGTCGTGGCCGAGTTCGGCGAGGACCCCGATGTCGAGATGGTCGATCTCCACGTTCGGGCCGTGATGCAGGAGGCGCTCGACGAACTCGCCCGCGAACGTCGCTTCCCTGTGCTTGGCTGACGGATCGTGGCCGACACTTTGGGACTTCTTCAAACGCTCTGGCGCGCACGGCTGATAGCACCGATGCGTCCGGACCGCTATCTGCGGATGGGCGCCGCGGTGCGCAGGGTCGGAATGACCGCCACCTCGGGCTTCGCGACGGCAGCACAGCGCTGTCCCGACCGCCCCGGCCTGATCGACGAGCGCGGCACCCTGACCTGGAAGCAGATCGACGACCGCTGTGACGCGCTGGCCGCCGCACTGCAGGCCCAGCGCCGGAGGGGCTCCGAAAACCATTGCGGTGATGTGCCGTAACCACCGCGGATTCATCGAGGCGCTGGTGGGGTCCAACCGGATCGGCTCCGACGTCCTGCTGCTCAACACGTCGTTCGCCGGCCCCGCGCTGGCCGAGGTCGTCGAACGCGAGGGCGCCGACACCGTCATCTACGACGAGGAGTTCACCGAGATCGTCGACCGGGCGCTCGAAGGCAGGCCCGACACGACGCGGATCCTGGGCTGGACCGATCAGCACGGACGCCCCGCTCACCGTGGACAAGCTGATCGAACGCCACGCCGGTCAGCGGCCGCAACCCAGCGAGCGCAAGAGCGACATCATCCTGCTCACCTCGGGAACCACCGGAACGCCCAAGGGCGCCAAGCGATCTGCGGGCAGCGGCGGTGCGGGTGACCTGAAGGCGGTGCTCGACCGCACGCCGTGGCGCGCCGAGGAACCCATCGTCATCGTCGCGCCGATGTTCCACGCGTGGGGATTCTCGCAGCTGTTGTTCGCGGCGCTGCTGGCCTGCCCGATCGTCACGCGCCGCAAGTTCGACCCGGAAGCGACGCTGGAGCTGATCGATCGCCACGACGCGACGGGCCTGGCCGTGGTTCCCGTGATGTTCGACCGCATCATGGATCTGCCCGACGACGTGCGCAACCGCTACAGCGCGCAAGATCTCTGCGCTTCGCCACCGCCTCGGGGTCGCGCATGCGGCCCGATGTGGTGATCAAGTTCATGGACCAGTTCGGCGACGTGATCTACAACAACTACAACGCCACCGAGGCGGGCATGATCGCGACCGCGACGCCGGCGGATCTGCGCGCCGCACCCGACACTGCGGGAAAACCCGCTGACGGCACCGAGATCCGGATCGTCGACGAAGACTTCAACGAGGTGCCCACAGGCGAGACCGGGCAGATCTTCGTCCGCAGCGGCACGCTCTTCGACGGGTACACCTCGGGCACGACCAAGGATTTCCACGACGGCTTCATGGCATCGGGGGATATGGGATACCTCGACGCGCAGGGCCGGCTGTTCGTGGTCGGCCGCGACGACGAGATGATCGTCTCCGGCGGCGAGAACGTCTACCCGATCGAGGTCGAGAAGGCGTTGGCCGCGCACGAGGAGGTGGCCGAGGCTACGGTTCTCGGAGTCGACGACGAGCAGTACGGTCAACGGCTCGTCGCGTTCGTGGTGCTCGAGGCGGGCGCGTCGGCGACACCGGATGCGCTCAAACAGCACGTGCGCGACAATCTCGCGAATTACAAAGTGCCGCGCGAGATCACGGTGCTCGACGAGTTGCCCCGCGGAAGCACCGGCAAAATTCTGCGCAACGAACTGCGCAACCCGTGACCTAGCCGGCAGCGGGAGCAGGCGCCATCGCGGTGTCGACGGCGCTCAGCGGCGACAGTCCGGCGGCCGCACGGATCTCGTTCAGACCGTGGATCATCGCGTCGGTCGCCTCGTGGATGTCTTTGAAGGTCTGGTCGTCCGACAGTATCGAGATGTCCACCTGGTCGACGTAGCTCCAGACCGTCATGTTGAACGCGCTGCCCGGCGAGAGCACCCCGATCGAGTAGATCTCACTGACCGGCGCGCCGCCGATGTGGCCGTGCTCGCGCGGACCGGGAACGCTCGACACCGCGACGTTCATCAGCCTGTTGTGCGCGGCGCGCTTGGATTGCCACCGGAACAGCGCCGGCGTCAGCTGAGGCGGCAGATACTCCATCATCTGGCCCTGAAGTTTCGGGCCGAGAAGGTCGTAGTCCTCCTTCGCGCGGCCGGTCGACAACGACGTCAGCCGCACCCGCTCGAGCGGATCGTCGATGTGGATGGGCAACGACACCGACAGCCCGCCGATCTCGTTGCCGGTGACCCGGTCCGGAGACAGGTTGGTGCTGACCGGCACCGACGCCATGAGCGGTCGGTCCGCGCGTCCGTCGTACCGCAAGAGCAGTTCTCGCAGGCCTCCCGCGGCGGTGGCCAGCACGATGTCGTTGAACGTCACACCCAGCGCTTTGGACGTCTCCTTGACTTCGGCCAACGACAACGACGCGGTGGCGAATGTCCGCACCGGGGAGATCACATGGTTGAGGAACGTCGGTGGTGTCTTGAACATCTTCGCCAGGTCGGGGTGGTCGCTGCGCTCCTTCGTGCCCCGCCGCAGCCGGGAGACTCCCCGGGCGACATCGCGTGCCAGCCGGGGCAGCGCGGCGATGTGTGCGACGTGGTCGCGACCCGCCGCCGCCAGCAGTTCGGCTGTCGTCGGATCTTCACATATCGGGTACTCATCGCTTTCGTCGGCAGCCGAGCCGGACAGGTCCATGAGCCGGGCGAGCAGATTGGCCGAGGCCACCCCGTCAGCCAATGTGTGGTGCACCTTGCCGATGAGCGCGAAACGGTCGTCGGCCATGCCCTCGGCGAAATGGAACTCCCACAATGGGTGGCTGCGGTCCAGCGGTGTGCTCGCGATCCGGCCGATCACCTCGTCGAGTTCGCGTCGGCCGCCGGGAGCGGGCACCTGCACGCGGCGCAGGTGATAGTCGAGGTCGACCGGGCAGTCCTCCAGCCACATCGGGTGGTGCAATTTCCACGGGATGTCGATCAGCCGGTATCGCAGCGGATCGAGCAGGTGCAGCCGGCGCGCGACGGTCCTTCGGAACACGTCGAAGGTGAACTCGCCCTCGTAGTCGGCGGCGTGGATGATCGCCACCTTCAGCGTGTGGGTGTGCAGATTCGGCGTCTCGCTGTACAACAGCATCGCGTCCATGCCATTGAGTCGCTTCACATCCCACCCCTTCGGACGGGTTCTATGCAACCACCCGTCCGCCCATGATCTCCGAGCTTTCGGCGAAATGGTCTAGGCGCTGATGGCGTCCAGCGCTGTGCGCGTCTCGAGGTCGACGAAGGCGGCGCCGTACCGCTGGGCCAACGCGAGGCAGATGTCTGCCCCCTGCCAGGCGTCCCCGCCGGACAGAGTCGCCATCCAGATCGCCAGCCCGTGCGCGACGGATGCGCGGTAGCGCAGCCAGACCTCGTCGGCGCTGGGCAGCTCGTCGGCGGGCAGGTCGAGCGCACCGCGGTACTCCGCGAGCAGATCCCGCTCACCGTGTCTGCGGTCCTCGATGGTGAGCGCGCCCTGCAGGAAGTAGCCGAGGTCCAGGGACCAGTTGCCGCGCCGGGCCATCTGCCAGTCCAGGAACCCGACCTCGTCGTTCGGCAGGACGTAGGTGTTGCCGATATGGGGGTCGCCGTGCAGCAGCGTCTGGGCCGAACGGGTCAGCGTGCCGATGTAGCGGGCCCAGATATCGATGAAGAGATCGGTTCCGCTGAGCGCGAGAATCTCGGGCGCCACGGTGTCGCCCAGCCGCTCGTGGGCGATGTGCAACGGCGCGTACTGCATGCCTTCGAATGCGACGAACGGTTCGAGCCAGTCGAGTGTCGGGATACGTGTCGAGCCGCTCACCCCAGAACCGGCTGTGCATGCGCGCGAGCCCGCGCACCCCGCTGGCCACCTGCTCGATCGACATCGGCCGGGTGGAGTCTCGCGGGTCGGCGCCCCGGGCGACGACGTCCTCCATGATCATCAGGAAGTCCGAGCGATCCTCGTCGATGAGCGCCGTGTAGACGGTCGGGTGGTCGAGCGGCAGCTCGACGCCCGAGGTGAACAGTCGCGGTTCGTGATACAGCCCGCTGGTCAGCGCGACGAGTTCGGCGTGGTCGGGGTCGACGGCCTTGGCGAACACCGTCGCCGGGCCCGAACCCGCCGAATACGTCAGCGCCAACCGCGCCCGCTTGTTGGTGCCGTCGTCGCGGAGCACCACGCTCACCGCCGTCGACCACGGCGTCGGGATGGTGACGCGACAGCGCCGCCGTCATCCAGTCCGGGGTGATGTCATCCCATCCCTGCGGCAGCGACAGCTCCGCGACAGTCACGTGGGTCGGCCTATTCAGGCAGCTGCCGCCGTCGACCGGAAGCGTCACGCCAGTGACGTAGCGCGCCTCGTCGGATGCCAGGAACAGCACGGCGTTGGCGATGTCCTCGGGCTCGACCCAGCCGATCGGCAGCGTGTGCATCAGCTGGCCGACGACCTTCATATCCTCCGGGCCCGGGTTCTCCAGGTCGGGACGGAACAGCCTCATCGTGCCGTCGTTCATGAACAACGGCGTGTTCACGTTGGTCGGGTGCACCGAGTTGACGCGGATGTTCTGCGCGCCGAGTTCGACGGCGAAGGTTCGCATCAGGCCCACCACACCGTGTTTGGCGGCGACGTAGTGGCCGGTGTGCGGGTAGGCCTTCAGGCCGCCGACCGAACTGGTCAGGATGATCGAGCCGCCGCGGCCGCCCTCGAGGATGTGCGGCACACCGGCTTTGACGGTCTTCCACACGCCGCCGAGGTTGATGTCGATCATCGCGGTCCAGTCGACTTCGCTGGTCTTGTCCAGCGTCTGGCCACCGTTGCCGATGCCGGCGTTGGCGACGATGATGTCCAGCCGGCCCATCTGCTCGACGCCCGCGTCGACCGCCGCCTTGAGCGCGTCGTAGTCGCGGACGTCGACCTCGGCGGTGTAGATGCGGCGGTTGTGGCCCTTCACCAGATCGGCGGTCTCGGCCAGATCCTCGGGTGTGGATGCGGCGATCAGATCGACCGTGTCGATCTTCTTGCAGATGTCGACGGCGATGATGTCGGCGCCCTTCGGCGCCAGCCGCACCGCATGCGCGCGGCCCTGTCCGCGCGCCGCGCCGGTGATGAACGCGACCTTGCCTTCTACACGTCCTGCCATTTTGTAACCTCAATTCGTCGTTGTTGGAAGGATTTTCATGGAAGTAACGGCGGGCATCGATTCCCAGCCGCGGACGGTCGACGTCGGCGACAGCGACGCGCTGGCCATGTCGACATCCCACTCAGGGAACCGCTTAAGGATCTCCTCGAGGGCGACGCGTCCTTCCAGCCGGGCCAATGCCGATCCGAGGCAGTAGTGCGTGCCCACGCTGAACGCGAGATGCTGGCGTACCTCGCGGTGGATGTCGAAAACATCGCCGTCCGGCGGGAACTGGCGGCTGTCACGAACCGCGGCACCGATCAGCATCATCATCACGCTGCCTTCGGGCACCGTCTGACCGTAAAGTTCCACATCGCGGGTCACATATCGGGCTACATGCGGTGCGGGCGGTTCGAAGCGCAGCAACTCCTCGATCGCCTGGGGGATGAGCGCAGGGTTCTCGACGAGTTCACGGCGCTGGTCGGGATGTTCGGCCAACACCTTGCCCGCCCAACCGATCAAGCGCGTAGTGGTCTCGTTGCCTGCGCCCGCAACGACGTTGAGGTAGGTCAACAGTTCCACGCGAGTGAGCTTCCGTGTCGTTCCCGTCTCGTCGACGAACTCCGCGTTGAGCAGTTCGGTCATGATGTCGTCCGACGGATTCTCGACGCGCCAGTCGATATAGGTCTCGAAGAGGTCGCCGGTGGCGAACCCGCTGTCGGCCTCCATGGGCTTGCCGGCCTCGGTGCGCATCGGTCGCGTTGGTGTGTTCGCGGACCATCACCTGGTCGTCCTCGGGAATTCCGAGCAAGGCACTGATCACCTGCATCGGCATAATCGCGCCGAGGTCGGTGACGAAGTCGAACTTGCCGCCGCCGATCAGTGGGTCGAGCGCCCGCGCGCAGTACTCGCGAATCTTGGGTTCCAGCGCGTTGACCTTGCGCGGTGTGAACATCCGGGCCAACAGCTTGCGGTGAATGTCGTGGATCGGTGGATCCTCGAAAATCACTGTGCCGGGCGGGATGTCGATGTTGGCTTTGATGAGTTCCACGATGGCGCCGCGGGCCGAACTGAAGGTCTCATGATCCACCAGCGCCTTGTTGACATCGGCGAAGCGGCTGAGCGCGTAGAAGTCGTACTGCTCGTTGTAGTACAGCGGCGCCTCGTTCCGCAGTCGGGCGAACGACGGGTACGGGTTGGCGTTGATGTGTACGTCGTACGGATCGAAGTAGACAGCCTCGAGGGCCGGGTTTTCAGCACTGATCGTCACGGGTCGCCTCTCGCTGGACCAGGGTTGGTAAGACAAATGGCTGCACTTTGTCTCACAACTCTGGCATCGGCGCCACAACGGTGTCAACACACAGACTCGTTTCGGGCAATTTATACTCTCCGCTTAAAAGAATCGGCTTCTCATCGTGGTTCTGCGAAGCGCAGAAGAGCCTCCTGGCCGTATGACGCGACCAGCACGCCGTCCTCGGTGAGCACGTCGCCGCGACCGAAGCACCGGCCGTGCGCCAGCATCGGGCTGTGCTGGCGCAGCAGCAACCATTCGTCGGTGCGGAAGGGCCGATGGAACCACAGGGTGTGCGAGGTGACCGCAGAGGTGAACGTCGTGCCGTTGCCACGCTGGCCTGCGCCGTCGATCGGCCGCAGCGCGGTCCCGATCAGCGTCAGGTCCGTGGCGTAGGCCGCCAGCGCCGGCGCCAGTGCGGGGTCGACCGCCGGGGTGCGCATCCAGAACTCGAATTCCGGTGGGCCGGTGGTGGTGGCGTTGAGGTCGACGGCTGCTCGCGTCTCCCAGGGGATCAGGTCGAGCGGGACCTCGTGTTCGGGACCGAGCACCGGGCCGACACGTCTCGGTCTCCTGGTGCTCGGGACCGCCCTCGACGGCATGCATGCTGATCGACGCGGTGGCGATGACGCCGCGACTCTGCGTGGCGGTGATGGTGACGGCGGCGAACGACCGGCCCTCGTGGGCGCGAATCGCCTGGTAGCGGACCGGCTCGTCGGCCCGGCCCTCCCGTGTGAACACCGCGTGCTGGGATTTGACCGTCTTGTCCGGGCAGGTCAGCGATGCGATCCGGAGAAACTGGCCCAGTAGTTGGCCACCGAACACCCGGTGGTACTCCAGCTGCTGGTTTCGGCCCTCGAACTCTGCTGTCCCGTCGTCGTCAGCCGCCGACGTCTTGGCGATGTCCAGGCATCCGAGCAGATCGGTCCAGAGATCGGGCACCCGCCCAGTGTAAGTCAGATTCTCGACGCCGAGAACGTAATTCTCGGCGCAGGTTGAGGCTAGCTGGCGGCGAATCCGTGGGCGCAGAAGTCCCAGAGTTCGTCGGCGGTGATGGGGTGCGCTGCCGCGTCGTCGGACTCCTCGCCGGCTGGACTGCGCCGCGTTGAACATCACGGTCTGCATCGTCATGGCCGCCATCCGCTTCGGATTGATGTCGGCACGCAGCTGACCTGCGGCGCTGGCCGCTTCCATGAGTTCGGTCAGCAGCGCGAGCAGCGGTGCGTGAGCGATCTTGACCTCTGACGGATGGGACACCAGAAGGCGGGGGCGAAGTCGGTGAACAGCGGCCGTTGGCCGTGGGGTCCGGACGTGACGACTCGAACAGCAGCTGGATCGCGACCTTCAGCCGCTCGATCGGCTCGTCCGGGCCGCTGGTGGCCGCGCGGATCTGGTCGGCGGACCGGGAGAGGGCGTCTTCGAACAACGCCAGCAGCAACTCGTGTTTACCGTCGAACTGCAGGTAGAAGCTTCGCAGCGACTGACGTGAGCGGTCGACCACCTCTTGTACGGTGAAGTCGGTGCTGCCCTTTTCGATGATGATCGCCTGGGCGGCGTCGAGGAAGCGCTGAACGCGTTGAGCGGCCCGGAGCTTCGCGGTTTTGATCGATCGCTCGACCGCGCGCTGCTTCCAGGCGGGTTCTTCGCTGGGAATTGTCACCGGCGGCTCGGATGCTGCCCGATTAGGGAGAACATGGACTGACTGTACCGGAGAACGCCTTGCCATTGCGGTCCTCGACCCCCTCGCGGCCAACGTGTCAGAGATTGTAACTTTCTCACTTGGAGAATAGTATTCTCCTTTTACTGGTAACAGTAGTCTTACCAAAATATTTGATCCGCCGGGAGCGCTGTGCAGCTGACCTTCGACGCTGACGTCGAGGCGTTCCGCGCGGAGTTCGTCGCGTTCCTCGACGAGCATCTGCCCGACGATGCCGAGGCGCTCGAACGTTCGGGCTCCAGCAGCCACGTCCCGGACTGGGCCCGGCGCTGGCAGCGGCTGATGTTCGACAACGGCTGGCTGCTGCCCGGGCTATCCGCCCGAGTTCGGCGGCCGCAACGCCACGATCCTGCAGCAGTACGTCCACCAGGAGGAACTGACCCGGCGCCGGTGCTACCTCACCTTCAATCCGCAGGGCGTCGGCATCATCTCCGCGTCGCTGATCTCGTTCGGCACACCCGAGCAGCAGCAGCGCTGGGCGGTCCCGATCCTGCGGGCCGAAATGACCGCGTCGCTGGGAATGAGTGAGCCGGGCGCGGGGTCCGACCTCGCGTCGCTGCGCACCCGCGCCGACGTCGATGGCGACGAGTTCGTGGTGAACGGGCAGAAGGTGTGGACTTCCGGCGCCCACGACGCCGATGTGCTCTTGACTTTCGTTCGCACTGATCCCAATGCCGCCAAGCACAAGGGCATCAGCGTGCTGATGATCCCGACCGACCTGCCCGGCGTGGTGCGGCGTCCGTTCGCCTCGGTGTGCGACGAGGGCGACGTGGACTTCAACGAGGTCTTCTTCAACGACGTCCGGGTGCCCGCCGAGAACCTCGTCGGTCCGCTGAACGGAGGCTGGCAGGTGGCCAGCGGATCGCTGGGCCACGAGCGGAACATGTTGTGGCTCAGCTACGCCGACCGCTTGGAAGAACTCGTCGAGGACCTCCGTCCGTCCAGCGCGCTGGACCGGGATCGGTACGCCACGCTGGTCATGGACAACCAGGCTCTTCGTCTGCTCGGCTCGGTGGCGCTGGCGCGTGCCGCGCGCGGCGACGAGGACGCAGCGGCGCTGTCCGTTCTCAAGCTCTTCGGCTCCGAAGCTTCGCAGGCGGCATCCGAGCATGCGCTGGCCGCGGCGGGCGTCGACGCCTTCGCCTCTCCGGCCTTCTCGGGGCCGTACAGCGCGCACCATCTCGACCTGTACAGGAGCGGCTGGTTCGAGCGCTACGTTCGCACGTTCGGCGGCACCATCGCAGGCGGCACATCCGAGATTCAACGCAACATCATCGCCCAGCGCTTGCTGGGCCTACCCCGCAATTAGGAACCGACGTGTACATCGACTACGAAGTCGCCGACAAGATCGCCACCATCACGCTCAACCGGCCCGAGGCCGCCAACGCCCAGAACATCGAGTTCCTCGACGAGTTGGACGCCGCATGGACCCGCGCCGCCGAGGACCACGATGTCGCGGTGATCATCCTGCGCGCCAACGGGAAACACTTCTCCGCCGGCCATGATCTGCGCGGCGGCGGGCCGGTTCCGGACAAGATCACGCTGGAGTTCATCATCCAGCATGAGCACCGGCGCTATCTCGAGTACACGTTGAGGTGGCGCAACGTGCCCAAGCCCTCGATCGCCGCCGTCCAGGGCCGGTGCATCTCAGGCGGCCTGCTGCTGTGCTGGCCGTGCGACCTCATCCTGGCCGCCGACGATGCGCTGTTCTCCGATCCGGTGGTGCTGATGGGAATCGGTGGCGTCGAATACCACGGCCACACATGGGAACTGGGCCCGCGCAAAGCCAAGGAGATTCTCTTCACCGGCCGGGCGATGACAGCCGACGAAGTGGCCAGCACCGGAATGGTCAACAAGGTGGTGCCGCGCGACCAGCTCGATTCAGAGACCAGGGCGCTGGCCGAGCAGATCGCCAAGATGCCGACTTTCGCTCTGCGCCAAGCCAAACGGGCCGTCAACCAGACCCTGGACGTCCAGGGCTTCTACGCGGCCATCCAGTCGGTGTTCGACATCCACCAGACCGGCCACGGCAACGCGCTGAGCGTGAGCGGTTGGCCGGTGCTGGTGAACCTCGACGATATGAAGGCCAACATCCAGTAGTTTTTCATGCGCGAGCTGGCCCAGCTCGTCGCCGTGATTCAGGCGCGGTCCTAACTCTCATTCATGATGTGTCTTCGCTATCGACGTTTTGCAGAAGAAATGCGAGTAGAAGCCTGCAAAACGTTGATCGGTCTGACGTGAGAGCCAGGAGGGTTCGCGCTTAGAAGTCAGGCACGGCCGGCCTCGGGGGAGACGTCGTATCGCGTGATGTAATCCGCGAACCGGTCCCTGATCTCGTCGGCCTGAAGCCCGTAGTCCTCGAGGCGGTACCCGTGTGTGCCGAACCGCCCCTTGGGGTTCGCCGTCACGCATGCGGTGATGGCCGCGCGGCCACGCTCGTCGAGGTCGCGGCCGCATGCGGCGTAGATCTTCTCGACGGTGCCGATCGGATCGCCGACGAGGTCGGCGTACTGGACGTCGACGATCTCGCGTTCGGGATGCGCGCGCCGGAACGCTTCGATCCGGTCGATCGAGGTGGCCAGCAGTTTGGTCCAGTGCTCGGCGATGTACGCGGTGTGGTCGGCGTCGCTGAACGTGCCGGTGAGCGTCGAGATCAGGCTGCACGCCGAGGCGCACAGTACCGCTGGATCGCGATGCAGCAGAACGAGTTTTGCATCCGGGTAACCCGCGTTCAGCGCGGGTAGCGCTATCGCGTGATTGGGGCTCTTCAACGTCCAGACGCCGCGGCGTCCGCCGCTTTGCAGTACCTGCAGCACCCGTCGGTGGTAGGCGTAAGCCGACCCGTAGTCCGCGGCGAGGAGCCACTGGCTGTAGTCGGGCACATTGGCCATCGCCTCCCAGGTCAGGCTCTTGAAATCCTGGCCGAGCAGCGTGATGCACTCGGTGGGGCCGTCGGCGTCCTCGTGATGGACGACCTTCATCTGCGGGTTCAGCGACTCCAGCATGTCGATGGCCTCGTTTGCGGCGTCCACGCGCGGGCCTGACGCGGTAGGTCTCCGGCGACGGCGGTGGCACGCTGTCGCCGGCCTCCCACCGCAGCAGCGCGCGGTTGGTGGGGTCCTGGTCGAGGAGTTGGCTCAGGAACGTCGTGCCGGCCCGGAACAGGCCGATCACCACCAGGGGTGCGTCGATCGGTTCGTCACGAATCGCGGGATGCCGGTTGAGCCAGTCGTGGATGCGCAGCCGGTTCGCCAGACCGCCGATGATGTTCTGCTCCAACGCGAACCGGCCGATATCGTTGAGCTTCGCCTGCTCGCCGGCCGATGCGCAGAGCACCGTGAGCCCCTCGATGAAGTCGTCTGGTCCGAAGTCGTCTGATCCGGCGGCTTCGACCGCGGCCGACATCACGGCGTCCGGGGTCAACTCCGGCGCTTGTGTGCTAGTCACCGGTGACCGCCACGACCGTGCGGCCCGTGGTGCGCCGCTGCTCATGGTCGTCGAGCGCTGCGGCGACCTGATCCATGGCGATCGTGCGCCCGACCACAGGCCGAATCGACTGTGCGGAGACGAGCTCGAGCAGAGCCGCATGCACCTCGCGACCAACCTCGGCGGGGAACATGTTGAGCCCGAAGCGGCGGAAATCGACGGGCAGTTCGCCATAGCCGAGGATGACGCCGAGGACCGAGATGTTGCCCATCGACACCTTGCGCAGCGGGCGGCCGGTGAGTCCGGACTGCGGATCATCATTGAAACCGACTGGCAGATAGCGGCCTTCGCGCGCCATGCACGTCCAGACCGTCTCGGTGCGCTCGCCGCCAACCAGGTCGACCGCGACGTCGGCGCCCCGTTTGTCGGTGCGTGCGATCACCTCGTCGAAGAGGTCGGCGCTGGTGTGGTCGATGAAGGAGGCCCCGAGCTCTTCGCACAATCGGCCCTTCTCGGCACCGCCGGCGACGGCGATGACGTCGGCACCCGCGGCGACACCGAGCTGGATGGCCGCCGTGCCGACCGCGCTCGCACCGCCGACGACGAGCAGGGTTTCGCCCGCCAGCAGCTTGGCGCGTCGGTGCAGAGCCAGGTAGCCGACGTGGAACGGTAGCGTGAAGGCCGCTGCGGCGATATCGTCGAGATCGGTTGGTGCGTCGAAGGTTCCGGTTACCGGCGCGACCGCGAACTCGGCCATTCCGCCGAGCGACTGGTTGGTCATCGCGACTACACGTCGGCCGCCCCATTCGGCGGCGCCCTCCCCAGTGGCGTCGACCACGCCGCACACGTCCATGCCGAGAGTGAATGGGATCTGACCCATGACACTGGCCACGGTGCCGCGGCAGCGCGCGATGTCACCGAAGTTGACGGAGGCCGCCGATACTGCGATGCGGACTTCTCCCGGACCGGGCTCGGGGATCGGAACGTCGGAGACCTCGAGCGCTTCTGCTGGGTCGCCGTGCTTGACGACGCGCACTGCCTTCACAGCGGTCAGGCTAGTAAGCAGGGGTGCTTATGTCAACGAGGTGCGGGCGCGCTCATGGCGGCGGCGGCCATCGCGACCAGATTCGCGACGAACGGCTCGTGCTCGAGCTGCGGTCGACCGTGCCGCGTGCGCCGCTCGAGCAGCCGCGCGCGGTCCGCGATCGCCCGCAGGATGAACATCACCATCAGCGAAAACCGTTCGGTGCGAAGCTCGTCGGTCAGATGCCCGCTGCGCTCGGTCAATAGCGCGAATACCTCGTTGCCGCCGGTGCTGGCCAGCACGTCCTGCAACTCCGCGCTGTACTGCGCGCGATCCTCGCTTGTCAGCTCAGCGATGATGAGAAGGCAGCTGCGCCCGCGCCAACTGCTGTCCGCGAGTTCGGCCGCCGGTCGGACCAGGGCCTCGATGACGGGTTCGAGCGCCTTTTGGTGCCTCGCCACCTCGAGCAGCTCCCCTTCACGTTGTGCGAGGAACGCCGCATGCCGATCGATTACCGCGCACAGCACGCCGTCGCGTGAACCGAAGTGATAGCTCAGCGCCGCCCGGTTGCGCTGCCCAGCTTGGCGGGTGATGTCGATGAGGGAGGCGTTGAATACTCCGTCGCGAGCGAAGGCGCGGGCTGCGGCGTCCAGCAGTCCTGCCCTGGTCTTCGACGCGTCAGGTGGCACGCCGTGAATTCTAGAGTCTGACCCGCGGCGAGGGCTGCTAGAGGTTTGCGAGCCGGGGGACCGAGCCGCGGGCCCGCAGCCCCGCTCCGGCCCTGCGCGTGAGTTCCTTTGCGCTACCGAGCAACCCGTCGAGGACCAGGGCGCGCTCAATATGGTGGTGAAGTTCGTGCTCGGCGGTGAAGCCAATGCCAGCCAGCACCTGCTGGCAATGCCTGGCCGCGGTGAGCGCGGCCTTGCCCGCGGCCGCCTTGGCCAGCAGCGCGGTCAGGTCAGGGTTGTCGTCGCCGGGCAGACTCAGCGTCGCCTCTGCGCCTTCGATCGCCACCAGCGTTTCGGCCAGCCGATGCCGGATCGCCTGGAAGGACGCGATCGGCTTGCCGAACTGAACCCGGTCCAGCGCATGCTGACGGGCCAGCGACAGCATGGCCCGTGCGGAACCGACCAGCCACCAGCCGACCGCCCGGCGGGCGTCGGGAAGCCGCGGATGCCCACCCTCTTCGACCCGGCGCAGCGGCAGGCCGCCCAGAGCCGAGCTTTCGTCGGCGTCGGCGTAGTCCCACACCACCCAACCGCCGCCCGCGTACGGCAGTGCGGGGTGCGAGCCTTCGTCAGGGCTGGACGCCAGCAGCACCACGTCGTTGAGAACCGAAGCGTGCGAACCCGTTTCGCCCAGCAGTCGGAACACCAGCGGTATCGCCACCTCCGACATGTCGGACAGCATCTCGGCCCAGCCCAGCTCGGCCAGCGCCGCATCCAGTTCGGCACCCGAGGTCGACAGCATCGTCTTGCGCAGGCCGTCTTCGAGCAATTCGAGTGATTCGGTGTCCCACTCGTTGTCCAGGCACGCTCACTCCTTCCCGAGGTCGAGCAGACGGCGGGCGATGATGTTGCGCTGCACCTCGGCGGTGCCGCCGTAGATGGTGGCCGCCCGCGAATACAGGTATTCGGTGCGCCATTCGGTGTCGTCGAGCTCGATGACACCCGGCAGCAAGTCGTGCGCGGTGTTGTAGAGCTGCTGTTCGGCGCCGGCCAACAAGACCTTGTCGATCGACGTGTCCGGACCGAGCTTGTTGCCGTCGGCCAGCCGGAGCTGGGTGGCACGAGATCGGCAGCGCAACGTGTGCAGTGCCAGATACGTCTCGCCCAGGTCCGAATCCGCTGCCTGGCCGAGGTGCTTGACCTCACCGACCAGCGCGTCGAACCGCGAGTACAGGTAGGCGATGCGCTGCCAGAAGCACGTCGAGCGCTCATATGGCAGCAGATCCATCGCGAGTTGCCAGCCGTCGCCGGGGTTTCCGAGCATGCGATCGGCAGGCACCACCACATCGTCGAAGTAGACCTCGCAGAACTCGTCGACGCCGTGCATCGTGCGCAGCGGGCGGACGTCGACGCCGGGACTGTCCATGTCGACGAAGAACGCGGTGATCCCCGAATGCCCCTCACCCGTTCGGGTGAGCAGGACGCAACGCTTCGCGTACTGCGCGAAGCTGGTCCACACCTTCTGGCCGTTGATCACCCACTCGTCGCCACGCTGCTCGGCGCGCGTCGTCAGCGATGCCAGGTCGCTGCCTGAGCCTGGTTCGGAGAAGCCCTGGCACCAGGTCTCCTGACCTGACAGCAGCCGGGGCACCATCTCGGCGGCAAGCTCGGGTCGCGCGTAGTCGATCATCGTCGGGGTCAGCACTTCGAGCATCGAGTACGGCCCTGGGTCGTCGAGGCGACGGCCGACGACCTCCTCGCCGACGATCGCGCGCAGGATCATCGGCCCGCCGAGTCCGCCAGCGGATTCGGGCCAGCCCCAGCGCATCCAGCCCGCGTCGTATAGCTCCTTCAGGACGCGGGCGTGCTGCGCCTGATGCGCGTCGAGCGAGTGGTCGCCGGGCGGGGGAGTCAGGTCGTGGCTGTCCAGCCACGCGACCAGTTGCGACCTGAAACTCGGCTACGGTGTCGAACTCGGTGCCTGCCGTCAGCTCGCTGGTCATCCGGCCTCCGGCCGACCGATCGCGTGCGGGCGGCCGGAATCGTGCTCTCCGCTGCGCCGGATGAACGTCATGGCGCGGGTCTTCAGCCGCCAGCCGTCATCGGTACGGACATAGGTGTCGTTGTAGTAACCGATGCGCATGTCGTGTTTGGAATGCTCGATGAAGCACAACGGCTGCGTACCCGTCGCCTTGTCCGGATCCTCGGAGTCGAGGTTCACCAGCGACGTACCCGTCATGAACAGGCCCTTGGGCGCCGCGTCGACCAGTTCGGGGAAGCGCGCCAACGTGTAGGTGGAGCCGAACGCGCTGTACGTGCCGTCGGGGGTGAACACCGAGATCAGGCCGTCGATGTCGCCCTGAGTGATGGTGACCGCGTACTTGGCGAGCAGCTGCTGGATCTCGACCAGATCCTCGAGTCGCTTTTGACTAGGTGACACTGTCATGTCGGTAGACCTTACCGCCCTTCATTACAAAGTTTACGTCTCGTGTAACGCCGATATCGGCCAGCGGATCTCCTGGGACGGCGATGATGTCCGCCAGGTACCCCTCGGCGATGCGGCCGAGGTCCGGTTTGTCGATCAGGTCAGCGCCGACCACGGTGGCCGCGCGCAGCACGGCGGCCGCGGACATGCCCCAATCGACAAGCGTGACAAGCTCATCGGCGTTGCGGCCGTGCGGGATCGCCGGAGCGTCGGAACCGACGGCGATCTTCACCCCGGCCTCGTAGGCCGCCTTGATCGACGTACGCGCCTTCGGGAACATCTCGGCGGCCTTGTCCTGCAACTCCTTTGGAGCCCGCGACACGTCCATCGCCTCGGCGAGCCGGCGGGTGGTCACCAGCCACCGGTCGTTGTCGACCAGCATCTGGATCGCCTCGTCGTCCATCAGGAAGCCGTGCTCGATGCAGTCGATGCCGCATGCCACGGCGTGCTTGACCGCTTCCGCGCCGTGGGTGTGCGCGGCGACCCGCAGTCCGCGCCGGTGGGCCTCATCGACGATCGCCCGCAGTTCCTCGTCCGAATAGTGTTGCGCGCCCGCCTCTCCGGTCATCGACATCACGCCGCCTGAAACGCAGACCTTGATCAGCTGCGCACCGTGCTTGATCTGATAGCGCACCGCTTTGCGGATCTCGTCGACGCCGTTGGCGATGCCCTCCTCGACCGTCAACTCGAGCGCGCCGGGCATGAACGCGGCGAACATCGTCGGGTCGAGGTGCCCGCCGGTCGGCGTGATGGCATGACCCGCAGGGATGATGCGCGGTCCGTCGATCCATCCCGCGTCGATGGCCTTGCCGAGCGCAACGTCGAGCAGATATCCGCCGGTCTTGACGAACAATCCGAGGTTGCGCACCGTCGTGAAGCCGGCGCGCAGTGTGCGTCGGGAATTGCCGACCGCACGCAGGACCCGGGTCGCGGGATCGTCCTGCACCTGGGACAGGCCGGGGGTCTCGCCCCGCCCGCCCATCAGGAGATTGACCTCCATGTCCATCAGGCCGGGCAGCAGGATCGCGTCGCCGAGATCGATGACTTGATCCTCGGGGCCTTCTGATCTCACCACCAACGCCGACGATCCGATCGTCCTCAATCCGGACGATTCCCGGCCGGATGATCTCGCCGGCGTCGACGTCGAGCAGACCCGCTGCCTTGAGGGTCGTCAGTGTCACCCTTAGACCACCGGCTCCTTGATCAGCTGGATATAGGACGCGCCGCTGTCGAGCACGCGCGGCTGCTTCCACACCTCGATGGGGAAGCTCACCATCACGATCGACTGGCCGAGGTGCACGAGTGCCTTGGCGTCCTCCGGCATCCCCTTGAGCGGGAAGCGGGCATCGACGTAGACCATGATCTCCTCGAGCCGCTCCATTCCGGCGTCGTACAGTTCCTGCATCTCGGCCATCGTCGAGTTCAGGCGCTTCTGGTAGCGCTCCTCCTCGGTGGGCAGGCACCAGTCGGCGAACCGCTCGAGATCGGCGAATTCCTCGGGCAACTTAGACATGGGCTGCATCCTTCTCGTTCGCGGCGTCAGTGGGCGTCACGCTGGCGGAGCCGTTTCCGTTGGAGTGGGACGCCCTGTAAGCGTCTACATATTTGTGCGCCGTGTGGTGCAGGTGGCGCAACAAGATCTCCTGGTCGCACAGCGGGAATTCGGTGACCACCCGGGTGCCGATCTGCGTCTGGGTGGCCTCCAGCGTGTTCGCGTCCTGGAACGCGTACTCCTTGAACGTCACCGCGGCCAGTTCCTGGGACAGCCGCTCACGGAGGTTCTTCGGCGGGACGAAGTAGAGGTCGGCCTCGAAGATGTGCTTGTCGACGGCGGTCGGCCAGTAGTTGTAGGTCAGATACCAGCCCGGCGCCCAGAACAGCAACGTGAAGTTGGGGAAGAACTCGAACGAGTCTGTGCCCCAACTCTTGTGGCGCCCGGGGTTGATCGCTGGCGGGAGTTCCTCAGGGAGTATTCCCTTGATGTCGGGCCGATCCCAGGGACCGAACAGGCCGCTGTGCAGGATCCGCTCGATGGGCTTGACCATGTTCAGGTCCTTCGGCGGGCTCATCCCGCCCCACGACGACACCATGGAGTGGTCGCCCTTGATGTCGTAGGCCAGCGCCTCGAAGCCGAACTGGGCCAGCTTCTCGGCCTCCTCCTTCGCCGCCTGCTTCATGTGCAGGATCGGTGCGTGGTAGAACTCGATGAACGCGTCGATGAACAACTTCCAGTTCGCGTTGACCTCAGACCGGTAGCTGTAGTGCTCGGTCATCTCGTGGAAGGGATACCCCTCGAGTCCCTTGCCGAAGTCGCCGAGGTAATCGACAAGCGGTTCGGCGTCGTTGTCGAAGTTGATGAAGATGAAGCCTTCCCATACCTCGCAGCGCACGGGGACAAGCCCGTAGTCCGCCTTGTCGAGGTCGAAGAACTCACCCTCCTGCTGAACGAACGTGAGGTCGCCCTCGAGGCTGTAACGCCACGCGTGGTACTTGCAGGTGAACTGGCGGCAGGTGCCTGACACCTCCTCACCCGGGAAGTCGCTCCACACCAGCTTGTTTCCGCGGTGCCTGCATTGGTTGTAGAAGCACCGGACGGTCTCGACACCGTCTTTCACGTCCTTCACGATGATCACCGACGTGCCGGGGCCGACCGACGGCATCTCGCGGGTGAAGTAGCTGCCCTTCTTGGGCAGTCGTTCGACGCGGCCGACCTTGAGCCAGGTCTTCTTGAAGATCGCCTGCTGCTCGAGCTTGAAGTGCTCGGGGTCGATCGAGTCGTTGTAGTTGATCGGCGCGGTGCCCAGTTCTGGCCAGTTCTCAGTCCAGCTACCAGCCGCCGGCTTAGGGAAAAATGCCACGGTTTCTACCTCTCCTCGTCGGGTTCGACGCCAAACGTGTTGATGGCCATGGCCAGTGCGCCATAGCAGCCGATCGTGAAGACGAGATCCATGCGTTGGTGCTCGTCGAGGTGCTCTGAGAGCGACGCCCATGTCGCGTCGGAGATCTCCGACTTGTCTTCGAGTTCGTCGACGGCCGAAAGGACGGCACGGTCGAGTTCGTCGACGGCCTCGCCGCGCTGGATGCCGTCGATGACCTCATCGCTGAGGCCGGCCTCGCCGCCCATGCGGACGTGGTGGCGCCATTCGTACTCGCAGTTGCGCCGATGCGCGACGCGCAGCACCGCCAGCTCGCGCAGCCGGTCGGGCAGTGGTGAGCTGAACATCAAATGGTTGTTGAAGCGCAGGAAGGACCTGGTCAGCTTGGGATGCCGCACGAGTGTCGCGAGTAGATTGCCCGCCGCCTCCGGGTTGCGGCGCTCGGCGGGCAGCATGCCCGACAACGCGTGATCGACAGCGTCGTCCCACTGGTCCGCGGGGAGCGGGGGCACACGCACCGGGCGCTTCCTCTCGTTCACGAGAATCAGATTCTCATATTTGGTCAATAGATTTCCACCTTTCCCGCAGATGGTCAATCCCGACCGGTAGATGTGCCGGTCAGTCGGGCTGTCACTTGGGTTCCAACGGTGCTGCAAGAAGGCCATGCGAACGGTTTCGGACATTGATTCTCGCCGCAAGAGAAGCTAGTTTCCTCAGATAGAGAACACCACTGGGTAACTAGTGTTGGTGTCATCACAGGTTTCGACGGAGGGAACAGGCATGAACAAAGAAGACATGATCCTGATCAGCGTTGATGATCACATCGTCGAGCCGCCGGACATGTTCAAGAATCATCTGCAGAAGAAGTACCTGGATGAGGCGCCGCGGTTGGTGCACAACCCTGACGGCAGCGACACCTGGCAGTTCCGCGACATCGTGATCCCCAATGTGGCGCTGAATGCGGTGGCGGGCCGGCCCAAGGAGGAGTACGGCCTGGAGCCTCAGGGTCTCGATGAGATCCGGCCGGGCTGTTACAAGGTCGATGAGCGGGTCAAGGACATGAACGCCGGCGGCATCCTGGGCTCGATGTGTTTCCCGTCATTCCCGGGCTTTGCGGGCCGGTTGTTCGCCACCGAGGATCATGAGTTCTCCCTGGCGCTGGTGCAGGCCTACAACGACTGGCATGTCGAGGAGTGGTGCGGGGCCTATCCGGCGCGGTTCATTCCGATGACGTTGCCGGTGATCTGGGACGCCGAGGCGTGCGCGGCCGAGATCCGGCGCAACGCCAAGCGTGGGGTGCACTCGTTGACGTTCACCGAGAACCCGTCGGCGATGGGATATCCGTCGCTTCCACGACTTCGATTACTGGAAGCCGATGTGGGAGGCGCTGGTCGACACCGACACGGTGCTCAACGTGCACATCGGGTCCTCGGGCCGGTTGGCGATCACCGCCCCGGATGCGCCGATGGACGTGATGATCACGCTGCAGCCGATGAACATCGTGCAGGCCGCGGCGGATCTGTTGTGGTCCAAGCCGGTCAAGGCGTACCCCGACCTCAAGATCGCGCTGAGTGAGGGCGGCACCGGCTGGATTCCCTACTTCCTCGAGCGCGCTGATCGCACCTATGAGATGCACTCGACGTGGACGGGTCAGGACTTCGGCAAGCAGAAGCCCTCCGAGGTGTTCCGCGATCACTTCCTGACGTGCTTCATCTCCGATCACGTCGGGGTGCAGCTGCGCAACGACGTCGGTATCGACAACATCTGCTGGGAAGCCGACTACCCGCACTCGGATTCGATGTGGCCCGGTGCCCCCGAGCAGCTCGACGAGGTGCTCAAAGAACACAACGTGCCCGACGCCGAGATCAACAAGATGACCTACGAGAACGCCATGCGCTGGTATCACTTGGACCCGTTCACCCACATCAGCAAGGAACAGGCCACCGTCGGCGCACTACGCAAAGCCGCCGAAGGCCACGACGTATCCATCCAGGCACTGAGCAAGCATGAGCACGGCGGCGCCAGCTTCGCAGGACTTCGCGGCCAATGCAAAGGAACTGACCGGCAACAAAGACTGAGTCCTAGCGATTTCGGCGTGCCTGGTAACGCTCAGCGCGACCGAGCACGCCGGAATCGCCATGCAATAAGAGGAGAACACGTGTCCGGGGGTATGAGTTTCGAGCTGACCGAGGATCAGCAGATCATCCGGAAATCCGTCGCGGAGCTGTGCAGCAGGTTCGACGACGAGTACTGGATGAAAAAAGACCTGGAGCACGAATTCCCGCAGGAGTTCTACGACGCGATCGCCTCCGGCGGCTGGCTGGGTATGACCATTCCGGAGGAGTACGGCGGGCACGGGATGGGCATCACCGAGGCGACCCTGCTGCTCGAGGAGGTCGCACGGTCCGGCGCAGCGATGAACGGCGCCAGCGCTATCCACCTCACGATCTTCGGGATGCAGCCTGTCGTCAAACACGGCTCCGACGAACTCAAGGCCGCGACGCTACCGCGCATCGTCAATGGTGATCTGCACGTGTGCTTCGGAGTCACCGAACCCGGTGCGGGACTGGACACCTCGCGCATCACGACATTCGCCAAGCGCGAGGGTGACAACTACCGCATCAACGGCCGCAAGGTGTGGATCTCCAAGGCGCTGGAATCAGAGAAGATTCTCCTTCTCACCCGCACTACGCCATTCGACCAGGTCACCAAGAAGACCGACGGTATGACACTCTTCCTGACCGATCTGGATCGCGACCACGTCGACATCCGGCCGATCAAGAAGATGGGTCGAAATGCCGTGAGCTCCAACGAGGTCTTCATCGACGACCTCATCGTTTCGGAAAAGGACCGTGTCGGTGAGGAGGGCAAGGGGTTCAAGTACATCCTCGACGGGCTGAACCCGGAACGGATGCTCATCGCGGCCGAGGCGCTGGGGATCGGTCGTGTGGCATTGGAGAAGGCCGTGAAGTACGGCAATGAGCGCATCGTCTTCGACCGTCCGATCGGCATGAACCAGGGATTGCAGTTCCCGCTTGCCGATTCGTTGGCGCGCCTGGATGCCGCCGAACTGGTGCTGCGCAAGGCCTCATGGCTCTATGACAACGGAAAGCCCTGCGGGCGTGAGGCGAATACCGCCAAATACCTCTGTGCGGACGCCGGATTCGGCGCTGCTGACCGTGCGCTTCAGCTGCATGGGGGCATGGGCTACTCCGAGGAGTACCACGTGTCGCGGTACTTCCGTGAGGCGCGGCTGATGAAGATCGCGCCGGTCGAGCCAGGAGATGATCCTGAACTTCCTCGGCGAACACGTACTCGGAATGCCAAGGAGCTACTGATGCCGAGCTATTTCGATTTGACCGGCCGTGCGGCACTGGTCACCGGCGCGGGTGCGGGCGGTGGCATCGGGGCAGCGGTAGCGGCGGCACTGGCCGACGCGGGGGCCGCGGTCCTCGTGACCGACATCAATGCGGACGCGGCATCGGCTGTGGCGGAACGTATCCGCGCGAACGGCGGCAAGGCTGACTCGTGCGCGCTCGACGTGAGTGATCGCGGCGCCGCGGACGCGGCGGCCGCGCAGGCCGCGGGGCTCGGCGGGGGAGCGCTGCACATCCTGGTCAACAATGCCGGTGTCACGTCGCCCGCGATGTTCCCGAAGTTGACCGACGAGACGTTCCGGTTGACGTTCGACATTCACGTCATGGGCACGTTCCACTGCACCCAGGCCGCCTTGCCGCACATTCCGACGGACGGCACAGGCCGCATCATCAACGTGACGTCGGCGGCCGGCCTCACCGGAACTCTCGGTCAGGTCAACTACTCCGCGGCGAAGGCCGGCCTCATCGGCTTCACGAAATCGCTCGCTCGCGAGCTGGCCCCGAAGAACATCATGGTGAACGCCCTTGCGCCGCTTGCCGCGACCCCCATGACGGAGACCATTCGCACCAACGAGAAGTTCGCGGCCAACATGATGAACCGCATTCCGCTGAAGCGGTGGGCCGGGCCCGAGGAGGTGGCAGGGGCGTTCGTGTTCATGGCGTCCGACGCGGCGTCCTACATCACGGGACAGGTGCTGCCGGTCGACGGCGGCATGGTGATGTGACGGCCCATCAAGGTGCCCCGCTGGCCGGTGTGACCGTGGTCGCGATGGAGCAGGCTGTCGCCGCCCCGATGTGTACCCGCGTTCTCGCCGATTTCGGTGCGCGCGTGATCAAGGTGGAGAACCCCAACGGCGGCGACTTCGCCCGCGCCTACGACGACGTCGTCAACGGTCCCGGAGG
Organism: uncultured Actinomycetota bacterium; assembly: GCA_963720345.1. Lineage (GTDB taxonomy): Bacteria > Actinomycetota > Actinomycetes > Mycobacteriales > Mycobacteriaceae > Mycobacterium. The sequence goes on along the minus strand of CAVRFN010000030.1, from coordinate 125,551 downwards.
CCTGGCCGCACATTTCGTGTGGTGCAACCGGGGCAAGGAGTCGGTCACCCTCAACACGAAATCGCCGGAGGGATTGGACCTGCTGCACCGGCTTCTCGACCGTGCCGACGCCTTCGTGTCGAACCTTGCGCCGGGATCCACGGCCCGCATGGGCATCTCCGCCGCCGACTTGGCGCAGCGCCACCCCAACGTCATTCCCGTCGAGATCGACGGCTACGGACCAGGTGGTCCCATCTCCCATAAGCGCGCGTACGACCTTCTCGTGCAGGCGGAATCGGGCTCGTGTGCCATCACCGGCTATCCCGGAATGCCCGCCAAGCCAGGGCCCGCAATGGCCGACTTCACCACGGGTCTGTACGCCGCTATCTCCATTCTCGCGCTGTTGTTCGCGCGGGGAAATCGCCCAGAGGGCGCCGTAGCACCTGCGGTAGAACTGAGCCTGTTTGACGTGATGACCGACGTCATGGGCTACGCGCTGACCTATACCCAGCATTCGGGCATCGACCAGCAGCCCCTTGGCGTCGGATCTCCCGCGGTGGCGCCCTACGCCGCATTTCCGACCCGCGACGGTCAAACGGTGGTGCTCGGGACAACCAACGACCGCGAGTGGCAGCGGGTCGCCAGGGAGATCATCGAACGGCCCGACCTGGCCGACGATCCGCGGTTCGCCACCAATCCGGGACGTTGCGAACACAGGGACATCCTGGACGAGGCCATCGGATCCTGGTGTGCGCAGCATGATCTCGCTGATATCCAGAAGATCGCCGATACCGCGGGCATCGGCAACTCGCGCTACAACCTGCCGAGCGAAGTGGTCGTCCATCCGCAATTGACCGCGCGCGACCGCTGGCGCACGGTAGGTACATCGGCGGGCGACATTCAGGCATTGCGGCCGCCGCCGGTGATCAGCGGATTCGAACAGCCGATGGGTGCGGTGCCAGGGCTGGGTGAGCACACCGACGCCGTACTCGGTGAATTGGGGCTGACCACAGACGAACTCAGCAGGCTTCGGGCCGACGGCGTGATCGGGCCGATGTACTCGTGAGCTCAGAACAGGTATTGCTCATCGCGGACGACGCGGGCGTTCGGACGCTCACGCTGAACCGGCCCGATCGCAAGAACGCGATCAATGCACAGCTGTGGGAGGAGTTGGCCGACGCTCTGCGCGACGCCGCGCGAGACACTGAATTGCGAGCATTGGTGATCACGGGGGCGGGCGGTGCGTTCTGCTCCGGTGCGGACATCGGAACGCCGGAGGATGTCCATCCCCGCCACAAGCTGCGCCGGCTCACCGAGGTTGCGCTCGCACTGCACGAACTCACCGTTCCGACCGTTGCGAAGGTGAACGGCGTGGCCGTCGGCGCGGGCTGGAACCTCGCGCTCGGTTGTGACCTCGTGGTGGCGACGCCGGAGTCGCGGTTCTGCCAGATCTTCTCCAAGCGTGGCTTGTCGGTCGATCTCGGAGGTTCGTGGCTGTTGCCCAAGCTCGTAGGTCTGCAGCAGGCCAAGCGGCTGGTGCTGCTGGCCGACATGATCGACGCGGAAGAGGCGCGGTCACTGGGTTTGGTCACGTGGATCAAGACGGCCGAGGAGATCGATGCGTTCGTCACCGAACTTGCGGGCCGCCTGGCCGCAGGCCCACCCGTCGCGCTGGCGCAGAGCAAGGCCCTACTCAACGACGGCGCAGCCGTGACATTGCGCGAAGCGCTGGCCAACGAGGCCCGCGCGCAACCGGGCAACTTCGCCACAGCAGACTCAATGGAGGCGTACGCGGCGTTCGCGCAGAAGCGCGAGGCGGCGTTCACAGGTCGATGGGCCGTGCCGCCCAGATCGGAGTAACAAGATGCGTGAAACCGTAATCGTCGAGGCGGTACGCACCCCCGTCGGCAAGCGCAACGGGGGACTGGCGGATATGCATGCCGCCGACCTGTCCGCCATCGTGCTCAACGCGCTGGTGGAGCGGGCGGGTATCGATCCCGACATCGTCGACGATGTGGTGTGGGGCTGCGTATCGCAGGTCGGCGACCAGTCGAGCAACATCGGACGCTATTCGGTGCTGGCTGCGGGCTGGCCGGAGAACATCCCGGGCACGACGGTCAACCGAGCATGCGGGTCGAGCCAGCAGGCGCTGGACTTCGCCGTGCAGGCCGTCATGTCGGGTCAGCAGGACGTCGTCGTCGCGGGCGGGGTCGAGGTGATGAGCCGGGTGCCGCTCGGATCGGCCAGGGCGAGCGGCATGCCGTATGGCCCGAAAGTGCTTGAACGCTATGGCGACTTCTCGTTCAATCAGGGCATCTCCGCTGAGTTGATCTCGCAGAAGTGGGGATTCTCCAGAACCCGCCTCGACGAGTACTCGGTGCGCTCACATGAGCTTGCGGCCACCGCCCAGGACAAGGGCGCGTTCGAAATGCAGATCATGCCGGTGTTCACCGACGGCGAGCCCGTGGTGGCCGACGAGGGAGTGCGGCGGGGAAGCACCGTCGAGAAGCTGGCCGGGCTCAAACCCGCGTTCAAAGAGGACGGCGTCATCCACGCGGGAAACTCGTCGCAGATCTCCGACGGCGCCGCCGCGCTGCTGATCATGACCGCGGAGAACGCCATCGCGATGGGGCTGCGACCGATCGCGCGCTACCGTGCCGGCGCGGTCACAGGGGCGGATCCCAAGCTGATGCTGACCGGCCCGATACCCGCCACCGAGAAGGTGCTGCATAAGGCGGGCATCGGAATCGACGAGGTTGGCGTGTTCGAGGTCAACGAGGCGTTCGCCCCCGTGCCGCTGGCGTGGCTTGCAGAGACCGGTGCCGATGAATCGAAGCTCAACCCGCTCGGCGGCGCCATCGCGCTCGGCCATCCGCTCGGAGCATCGGGAGCGGTGCTGATGACCCGCATGCTCAATCACATGCGCGACAACGGTATTCGCTTCGGGCTGCAGACCATGTGCGAGGGCGGCGGCACAGCCAACGCCACCGTTGTAGAACTCATCGCGTAGGAAGGACGCCCGGCATGCGCCGAGATTTGTTCACCGAAGACCACGAAGCCTTCCGCGAGCTCGCTCGCGGTTTCGTCGAAAAGGAGGTGGTTCCGCACTATCCCGAGTGGGAGAAGGGCGGACGCATGCCTCGTGATGTGTTCAAGCACATGGGGTCGCTGGGCATGCTGGGAATGGCCATCCCCGAGGAATACGGCGGCGGCGGGACGCCCGACTACCGCTACAACGTCGTCATGCAGGAGGAGGCGGCCCGCGCGCTGGTGACCCTGTCGACGGTGCGCACCCAGCTCGAGGTGATCCTGCCGTACTTCCTGCACTACGCGAACGAAGAACAGCGCAAGCGATGGTTCCCGGGCCTGGCGGCGGGGACGCTGCTGACCGCTGTCGCGATGACCGAGCCCGGAACCGGATCCGATCTCGCGGGTATGCGGACCACGGCGGTGCGCGACGGGGACGACTGGATCATCAACGGTGCCAAGACATTCATCACCGGGGGTATGCAGGCCGACCTGGTGATCGTGGTGGCCCGCACCGCGACCGACCCGGACAACCGTCGTAAGGGACTGACGCTGTTCGTGGTCGAGGACGGTATGCCCGGATTCACCCGCGGCCGCGAGCTGGAGAAGATGGGCTGCAAGGTGCAGGACACCGCGGAGCTGTCCTTCGTCGACGTCCGAGTGCCCGCGGCGAACGTGCTCGGCGAGGAGGGCGAAGCCTTCGGATACCTCGGCCATAACCTGCCTCAGGAGCGCCTGACCGTCGCTGTCGGATCGGTGTCCCAGGCGCGGTCTGCCATCGCCGCGGCGATCGACTACACCAAGAACCGCAAGGCGTTCGGCACGCCGGTTGCGTCGTTCCAGAACACGAAGTTTGAGCTGGCCGCCTGCTCGACCGAGGTCGAAGCGGCCCAGGCCATGCTCGACCGGGCGATCTCGCTGCATGTCGAGGGTGAGTTATCGGCCGCCGACGCCGCCCGGGTGAAGCTGTTCTGCACCGAGATGCAGCAGCGGGTAATCGACCGCTGCCTGCAGTTATTCGGCGGATACGGCTACATGATGGAATATCCGATCGCCCGGCTGTACACCGATGCGCGCGTGGCCAGGATCTATGCCGGAACCAGTGAGGTGATGAAAGTGATCATCGCCAAGTCGCTCGGTTTGTAGCGAATTCGGCGCGGCTACGACCGCTCGTCAGCGGCTCGTTTGCGCACCGAAATCGTACGAATTTCGGTGAGACCCTTGTCGCAGCGGACAAACCTACCTACTGTGTGTTCACTAGGTTGGTTCAACGAAGGAGCCCCGTGTCAGCCCCACGGCCCTATGCGAGCCTCCTCGCCAAAGGCGAGGATCGCAGGCAGCGGATACTCGCTGTGGCTGAGCGGCTGCTGGCGCGCAACGGCTGGCGCAACACCTCGCTGGCGCAGATCGCCAAGGAAGCCGGCGTGACGCCCGCGGGGCTGCTGCACCATTTCGAATCCAAGGAGCAGCTGCTCAACGCCGTTCTCGACGCCCGCGACGCCGACGACGAGATCCACGCGGACTACCGCTCGGGCGATCTGGTCACCGAACTCGGCCGTGTGCCCGAGCGGTTCGACCGCGCACCCGAATTGGTCGGCACTTTCACGGTGCTGCTGGTCGAGAACATCGCACCCGATGCGCCGCTGCACGACCGGCTGCACCACCGTTACCGCGAAGCGGTGAACATCATCATCGATCTCATCAAACGAGGCCAGAGCGACGGCCGGTACCGCCCAGACGTCGAAGCGGCCAACAAGGCCGTCGAGATACTCGCCTTTATCAATGGAATGGAGACCCTATGGCTACTCGATCCCACAATCTCGCTGGTCGAGGTGTTCAAGGGGTACGCGGAGTCGCTGGGGCACGACTTGTCGCCGCGGAGCTCGATGTGAGGTACCGCCTCGACGTCGTCGCCCCGACCGTGCTCGACGCGGTGCGCTACGCGGGCGGCTGGATCTATGACCGGGTGATGGCCGGATGGGACGTCACCGTTCTCGTCGGCAACTCCGACGATCTGCGGCCGCTGCACATCCTCGGCGCACAGACGCTCGATCTGCAGTCGGTGCTGGAGGAGTGGGAGGATCGGCCCCACCCGCAAACCGTCGCCGTCGCCGCCGATCTCTTCGATCGCGATCCCCGTGTGCTCCAGCATGTGCGCAACGCTCTCGAACAGGGTGCCACCGAGGTGACGTTGTGGGGCGAGAGCCTGCCCGCCGAACTGGATGACAGCGTCGACTCTGCGCAGCACCACTTGAGCGCTGCGGCAAGGGCTTTCAAGTCCCGTGCTCTCGCGGCGGCCAATGATCCGGAAGCGAACTCCGTCACCGCCAGCGAGACATTCCGCTGCGGGATGATGGTCTCCGTCGCCGCCGACCTGGTGCCAGCCAGCTAGTTTCTCCGCGAAACTGTATTCCAGCAGCGAAAGATCGAGTAGTGGCCTGCTGGAATACAGTTTCGGCGAAATGCGGCGCTAGCTCAGATCGATGAGGATCTTGCCGATGGCGCGGCCGTCGGCGACATGCTTGAGCGCCTTGACCGTTTCGGCGAGCGAATAGACCGCCCCCACGTGTGGGCGTACCTTGCCACTCGCCAGCAGGCCGCGCAGTTCACCCTCGTTGCGCGTGAACTCGTCGGCGGGGACATCCTGAAACTGAAATCCCAGCACCGCAATGCCCTTCACCAGCACCAGATTCAGTGGGATGCGGGGGATGTCGCCGGAGGCAAAACCCACGGTGACGAATCGTCCACCTCGCCGCAATGAACGCAGCGCGGGTTCGGACAGTTCACCGCCGACCGGATCGACCACCGCGTCGGCGCCGTTGGGCAGGGCTTCGCGCAGCGCATCCCGCAATGTGCCCGAGCGATGATTGATCAGATGTCGGGCACCGTAAGTGGCTGCCACGTCGAGCTTCTCGTCCGACGATGCCACCGCGGTGACCGACGCGCCGAGTTGCTCGGCGAGTTGAACCGCCGCCAGGCCCACGCCGCCACCCGCACCGAGCACGATCACGTCATCGCCTGACCGCACCCGCGCCACCGAACGCAGTGTGTGATACGCCGTGCGGTAGGCGACGCCGAATGCCGCGGCAGTGCGGTCGTCGATGCCGTCGGGTATCCGTGCAAGCGCAGCCGCGGCGACGGTGACCTCCTCGGCGAACGCTCCGTACATGCCAGTGCCGGTGACCCGGTCGCCAACCGCGAAACCGTCTGTTTCCTGGCTGATTTCGACGATGACGCCGGCGAATTCACTGCCGGGTACGAACGGCGTGGGAATGCTGATCTGATACTGGTCGGCGATCAGCAGCACGTCGGGAAAGTTCACCGCGGCGGCGCCGACACGGACGCGGACCTGTCCCGCTGTGACGGCAGGCGACGGTTGTTCCTCGATGTGGACCACATCCGGCGGCCCGTACGCCGGACAGACCGCAGCTCTCACCGGTAGTCGCTGCTCTCGGCGAGATCGGCCGCCGACTGCATCAGCGATGTGATGACAGGACCGTAGGCCAATAGCTTCTCGTTGTCGCCGGCGCGCTGGAAGCCCTGCTCCAGGACGATCGCAAGCTTCCACTTGGCCAGCACCAGGTAGTAGTCGAGGTCGTCGACCTGCCGTCCGGACACGTTCGCATAGTGCTCGATCACGTCTGTGCGGGAGGGCATTCCGCGCATATCGACGTAGCTCATCGCCGACGGGGCATCGGTGTCCTCCGGCCAACTCTGCACCATCCAGCCGAGATCCAGCTTCGGATCGCCGACCGTGCCCATCTCCCAGTCGACGATGGCGGCCATCCGCGCCGGGGCGCCATGGCGGTACATCACGTTGGCGAACTGGTAGTCGCCGTGCATCAGGCCGGGGACGAAGTCGAGCGGACGGTGTGTGCGCAGCCAGATCGGTCGCGGCGTCGAGGCCGTCGATCTCGCGACCCTTGATCCGTTCGAAGAAGGCGGTCCAGCGGTCGACCTGGCGTTCGTGGAATCCGTCCGGACGGCCAAGATCCTCCAGTCCCTTGGCCTTCCAGTCGACCTTCGACAACAGCGCGATGCCTTCAGCCAGTTGATAGGACAGCCCCGCACGCGTCGACACGTCGCCGTCAAACGGGTCCGGCCACTTGCCGTGCTGGTCCATCGGCGACCAGCCGTCGACGAACCCCATCAGATAGAAGGGCCGGCCCAGAACAGAAGCGTCCGGGCAGACGCCGACGGCCGCGGTGTGCGGCACGTCGGTGCCGTCGAGAGCCTCGATGATCCGCCACTCCCGCAGGATGCCCTTGTCCCGGTCGGGTGGGGCTCCCGCGGGGGGCATGCGAAGGACGCACACGTTCTCGCCGCGTGCGATCTTGTAGATGACGTTCTGCGTGCCGCCGGAGAGGAAGCTCGCCTCCAGCGGCTCACCCTTGCCAGCCAGACCCGCGCCGTCCATCCAGTCGGCGAGCCGCGCGGTGTCGATCTCTTCTTCGGTCACAGATTGCCCACCTCGTTCTCTTGATGGTCTCGAGTCATGCGCGTACTTCGCCCGCGCCGCTTCACGTTTGCGCGGCTCCCATTCGGTGGGCCACATGTCGTCGGTGGGCTGGTAGTCCCGCAGCACCTGCTTGGCCACCGTCGTCTTGTGCACCTCGGTGGGCCCGTCGGCGAGCCCCATCACAGCGGCACCGGTGACCATCCCGAGGAACGGCATTTCGTTGGTGACGCCGAGTGCACCGTGTACTTGCATTGCCCGCCAGGCGATGTCGTGCAGCACGGTCGGCATGGCGACCTTGACCGCGGCGATGTCCTTGCGGACCTTCTTGTAGTCGTTGTACTTGTCGATCTCCCATGCGGTGTAGAGCACCATCAATCGGAACTGCAGCAACTGCGCGTAAGAGTCGGCGATGTAGCCCTGCACGAACTGCTTGTCCGACAGGCGGCTGCCCTGCGTCTCGCGGCTCAGCGCGCGTTCACACATCATGTCCAGCGCCCGCTGAGACATGCCGATGGTCCGCATCGCGTGGTGGATTCGTCCGCCGCCGAGACGAGTCTGTGCGATGACGAACGCCTGACCCTCGCCGCCAAGCAGTGCCTCGGCGGGCACCCGGACGTTGTCGTAGTGGATCAGCGCATGCGAGCCCTGGCCCTCGGGCTCGCCGTACAAGCCGATATTGCGGACGATGTTGACACCCGGGGTGTCGGTCGGGACCAGGAACATCGACATGCCCTGGTAGGCACTGACTTCGGGGTTCGTCACCACCATCACGATCAGGAACGCCGCCGTGCTCGCGTTGGAGGAGAAGAACTTCTGACCGTTGATCACCCAGTCGTCGCCGTCGCGTACCGCCGACGTCGTGAACAGGGTGGGGTCGGCGCCTGCGTGCGGCTCGGTCATCGAGTAGCAGGAGAAGAGTTCACCGTTGAGCAACGGCATCAGGTACTTCTTCTTCTGTTCCTCGGTGCCGTAGTGGGCGATGATCTCGGCATTGCCGGTGTCGGGAGCCTGGCAGCCGAACACGATCGGCGCCCACTGCGAGCGGCCGAGGATCTCGTTGAGCAGCGCGAGTTTCAGCTGCCCGTAACCCTGTCCGCCGAGCTCGGGTCCGAGGTGGGTGGCCCACAGCCCCCGCCGTCGCACCTCCTGCTTGAGCGGGTCGATCGGCGTCGCGCCGTTTACCTTCCAGCGGAACGAACTGCTGGTGTGGAAACGCCAGGTCCAGTGGCTCGACCTCCTCGCGGACGAACTCGTCCGCCCAGTCCAGCACCTTCTGGTACTCGGGGTCGGTCTCGAAATCCCACGCCATGTCGGCGCTCCTCTCAGTTGAAGGTCACTTGAAAACGACAACGACCTTGTCGGCGGCGCCGGGGGTGGACGCCATCCTCAGTGCCTCGTCGACTTCGGCGAACGGGATGGTGTGGCTGACGATCACGGCGTAGCGCTCCCAGTTCGCGACGAGGTCTTGGGTGACTTCGAAAATCTCGTCGGGGTAGCCCATGGATCCGACGATCGTGATCTCGTTGGCCATGACATTGAGGAAGTCGACGGGTACGGGCTCCTTGTGTACCGCGACGACACAGAGCCGGGCACCGGTCTTGGCTGCGCCGAGCGCCGCGGTGATCACCGCCGGCGCGCCCGCGGCGTCGAAGTAGATATCGGTGCCGGCTTTGCCGGGAAACATCGACTCGCCGGGGCCGTGCAGGTCGAGCAGACGCTGCGCGACATCCTCGTCGGCCACGTTGATTACGGCGTCGGCGCCCACTGCGAGGGCTTTCTCCAGGCGCGCGGGAATCAGGTCGGCGACCACGACATGGCTCACGCCAACGGATTTGAACCCGATGGTGGCGCCAAGTCCGATCGGACCCGCACCGAACACGACGACCTTGTCGGAGGTTTGCGGCCGGCACTGGTTGATGCCGTGACGGGCCACGGCCATGGGTTCGTTGAGTGCGGCCACCTCGAAGGGGATGTGGTCGGGCACGACCTCGAGGCTCTTTCCGCGAACGGCGTCCTCGATGAGGAGAAATTCTGCCAGCCCACCAGCGGCGCCGCCGTTGCCGATGATTCCGCTCGGGCGCGGCAAACGGATTGACGACGACGTGGTCGCCGATCGCAATGCCGGAGACCTCTCCGCCGACCTCGACCACTTCGCCCGCAGGCTCGTGGCCCAGCGGCGTCTGCCCCACCCGGGGTGGCAGACCGCCCATCGAGATGTACAGGGCGTCGGACCCGCAGATGCCGCACGCCCGCATCCTGACCAGCACGTCGTTCGGCCCGACCGTTGGCTTCGGCACGTCGACCACCCGGGTTTCACCGGGCGCGGTCATCATCGTCGCCTTCATGGCCGCCCCTTCAAGTTGTACCCGGCGATCAGCGCCGCGATGTCGTTGGTGACCACTTCGGAGAATGACCGGTCGCCGAAACTGCCTGACGCCCAGTGGCGTACGCCCTCGCTGACGTGCATCCCGGCGAGGTGCGATAGGTGCTGCACGTCGACGTGGGCCGCCAGCTTGCCCTCGTTTTGAGCCTTCGCGAACAGGTCGCGGAACATGTCGGCGTCCATGTCGCTGCGCTCGGCGCCGGCCAATATCCGGTGCTCGTGCCGGTACCCCTCGAGGATGGTCTCGACGATCAGGTCTTTCGGGTTGCGGGCCATCGACCGCTCGAGGCTGCGCAATGCCTCTGCGACCACGTTCTCGACCTGGTAGTCGGTGTCGAGCATCGCGCGGACCGTCTTCTGTGCCGCCCGCGTCGACAGCAGGCCGACTTCGAACAACACGTCCTCTTTGGCGGGGAAATAGAAGTAGAACAGTGCACGGGAGACGCCCGCGGCTCGGCAGATGTCGGCGACAGTGGTCTTGGCGTAGCCGTTGGTGCGCCACAGTGCCATGGCGGCCTGCACCAGGCCGCGCTTGGTCTCGTGCGACCGCGCACGCTGAAACGAGGCCCGGCGTTGACCACTGTCAGCACCATCAGCCACGTCGGTCTTGGGCACAACCGCACTTTAACAGCTGAATTGGGGCTTGCATATAGTTGACGTTTGTCTAACTATCTAGGAATGACGGGTTCCCTGGAGGGCAGACGCGTATTGGTGACCGGCGGCGCGACGGGTATCGGCGCAGCAGCCGTCGAAGTGCTCAGCGGTGCGGGCGCGCAGGTGGTGGCGACGTACCACACAGACGCCCCCACCCGACGTCGAGGGTGTGTCGTGGGTGCAGTGCGACGTGCGTGACGCCGCCGCCGTCGACGACATGGTGGCCGCGGCCGCGGAGCAGATGGGTGGCCTCGATGTGCTGCTGCACGCCGCGGGCATGTGGCAGCCGGGCATCCCCGGCCAGATCACCGGCGACGAGATCGACTTCCTCATGGACACCAACATCAAGGCCACCATCTTCACCAACCAGTCGGCGTATGCGGTGATGCGCAAAAACGGCGGCGGCCGCATCATCAACTTCGGGTCGGGCGAGGCGGTGATGGGCAGTCCGATCTCGGCCGTCTACGCCGCGACCAAGGGTGCGGTATCCGCCTGGACCCGGTCGATCGCCAAAGCATGGGCGGCCGAGAAGGTATCGGCGATCGCACTGGCGCCTGCCGTGCAGACGCCCGGGGCCGACCGGCTGCGCGAGTTCCTGGGACCGGCGGCCGCGGAGTTCATCGATGCGGAGATCAAGAAGACCATTCCGCTGGGTGGTGCGCTGGGCGACCCCGTCGAGGATTTGGGCCCGGCGTTAGTCTTCTTCTGCAGTGATGCTTCACATTTCATGACCGGACAACTCGTGGCCGTCGACGGCGGCCTCGTCATGCTGGGCGCATAGGAGGTTCGCCGTGCCACGCTCAACTGCATCATGTGGTGATGCGCAGCCATTCGGCGTCAGACATTCGTCGCTTTCTTGACGGACGTCGTCGGCATGGAAGTCCAATTCGAATTGCATGTGCCCGGTGAAGTGCTCGAGAAGACTTTGGGCTGGCCGCCATCCGACGGCGCGGACGTCACGATGGTCGGCACCGGTGAGGCAGGCCTCGTCGAAGTGCTGGACGTTCCCGAGCATCTTCGGGACGTCGCGCCCGAGGGCCTTGCGGCCCTGTCGTTCATGACCGACGACTTCGGGGGCGCGATGGAGAAGGCGAGTGCGTTCACGAACGATGTCACGATGTTCGACACCGGTTTTCCCGGGTTCCGAACTCTTCTTCTGCACGATGGGTGGCGTACCCGTCGAGTTCATGGGTGCCTATGTTCCGGAAGCGAATTCGGGCACCAGCGACGCGACGAACTCCTGAGTGCGGCGTCGAGACTCGCTGCGCTCGCGCGCATCCTGTCCCAGCGGAACCACTCGAACCGCGAGATCGGTGACGCCGGCGTCGCGGTAGCTCCGCAGCCGGCGCGAGGACAGTCGATTCGTCACCCGCCGCCATGGTGTCCCCGACGTCTTCGGCATCGCCGTGCTCGAGCAGTCGGACGTAGTTGGGGGAGAAGTCGGCGTGGCCGAGCACCTCGCTCGCGTACTCACGGGCGCCGTCGCTCTCGCTGCTTCGAACAGAGCGCGACGGGCACGCCTGCCACGACACGGATTCCGGTGCGCCCGGCCGCGGCCGCCGCGTCCGTGATGCGCGGGACCACGTAGTCACCGATCGCCCGTTCGTCGGCCATCCACAGGATCGTTCCGCCGGTGCGTTCGCCTGCAATGCGCAGCATCGCGGGTCCGAGTGCGGCCACCAGCACCCGCATGCCGAAGTCCTCGGTGACGTCGACCGGGCTGTGCACCCGGAAGCTGTTGTTGTCCACCGCAATCGGGCCGGGACCCGGCGAACGCCGCGTCCAGCACGTCGATGTAGTCGCGCACCAGCAGAGCCGGTTTGTCGTAGGGCAGTCCGAGTTGGTCGGAGATGATCCAGTGGTGCGACGGGCCGATACCGAGCGTGAAGCGGCCGGAGCAGGCGACCTGGGTGGTCAGTGCCTGCTGCGCCATGATGAGCGGATGCCGGGTCTGAATGGGCACCACCGCCGTTCCGATCTCGATGCGGTCGGTGACCTGCCCGAGCAGTGCGACGGCCGTCATCGCATCGAGATAGCCGGGAACCTGGGGAATCCAGAACGACGCGAAACCGTCTCTCTCGGCGGCTTTTCCGTCATCGAGCAGCCCGGCCAGCCGGTCGGCACGCGAGCGCTCCTTGTCGGAGCCGATCATCAAGCCGATCCGCATTAAACGCCTCCTACGGCACATAGCGATCCCACTCGTGCGGTACGACGAGGTAGAAGGGCGCGGCCAGCAGCGGTTCGACGCCGACCTGCTCCCATCGTGCGGTCAGCACCGGCCTCAAGCCGCTCCGCCGTCGCGACCGGGTCGTCGTCGAGGAAGCAGTACGTGATGGATTGGCCGACCTGTCGCGCTGGCCAGCCTCGCGTCGACGTCCAGCGTCGCTGCCGACCAGATGCCCGCCACACCGTCGACGTCGAGTAACGCGTCGGCCGCCGTCGCATCGCCGCGTTCGAGCAGCATGTACACGCCCTTCACCGGCCACCACGGCAGCACGTCGGCGCCCACCTTGACCCGTGGTGCGGCCGACTTGCTCTGCACGTCGTACACACCTCGTTCGACCGGCGGCAACAGTGGAAGTTTCCGCTTGGCGCCGATGAGCGCTTTCGCCAGTGTCGAGAAATCCGTCCATGCCACTCGGGATCGGTGAAGAAGTACGTCATCACATGGTCGATCGCGTCGTGGCGGTCGCGACTCGCCGCGCGTGCGGCGCGGCATGCCGGTGTGGACACCAGTCGCAGTGAGGCGCGCACGGCTCGACAGCCGGTGCTGTTCGAGACGGTGATCGAGGGTGTGCCAACGCAGATATTCGGCGTCGGTGCCGTCGGGATGCCGGGTCGCCATCGAGACGAACAGGGTGGTGATATCCCCATGACCGGTCGCGAGAACGTCGTCGATCTCGTCTGACGGTGTGCCGGGCAGCTGCATCGGATGTCCTTAAGGCGTCGGGTGTTCGGGCAGAGCGATTTCGGGGTGTCGCGCCGCGATCATGCGCCGGAACCCGTCGCGCCAATCCCACCTTGGTCCGGCCGAGTATCTCGTGCATGTATGTGACGTCGGGCCACAACGGAGTGTGTGCATCTGCGCGTGTAGGTGAAGATCGGTTCGACGCCGACGAGCTCACCCATGTAGGCGCAGTAATCCTCGACGCTGACGGTCTCGCTTCCGGCCCAGTTCACCACGATCGGCGGCGTCGCCGCGACCTCCATTGCGCGGATGCCGAGTTCGACGTAGTCGTCCTCGAAGATCGGGTTGTAGTTGTTGGGCTTATCGGGATAGAGCCGAATGGGCTTGTGCGCCAGCATCATGCTCAGCCGATCGGCGGGTGCCCCACCCTCCGGCCCATAGGTCGAGCAGATGCGGATGATCGTGAGTGGTATGTCGTACTGCTTTGCGATCCATGTGCACACGGCCTCGGCGGCGATCTTGGAGAAGCTGTAGTTCGGCGCGAAGCGGAACGCCCGGCGGATCGGACTCCCGCAGCGGCCGTTGTCCCTGATACCCGTACACCGAGCCGGTCGAGCAGAAGACGAAACCCTTCGCGGCGCGGCAGTGGTACAGCAGCTCGCCGGACTTCTGTGCGTTTGTGTCGACGCACTGTTCCCACTCGCCGGAGCCGACGTCGACGGCCGCATGGAACACATAGGTGAAATCGTCGGGAAGGGCCGAGAAATCTCCGAGGGCTCATGTCGAGCGCGACAGGGGTGATGCCCGCAGCCGTGAGCTTGTCGCGATCGGCCGGATTCCTCAGTCGGGCCGCGCCCCACACCTCATTGCGCTGCGCCAACGCCCGCGCGATCGGGAACGCGATCTTGCCCGTCGCGCCGGTGATCAGGATCTTCTCTGAATCGAGCATCCCTTCAGTCATAGCGCACCGCGGCACAAATGTTAAGTACTTGATACTCTTGGTCCGTGCAGCTCACCTTCGACGCCGAGGTGGAGGCGTTTCGCGCGGAGTTCGTCAGATTCCTCGACGAGCACCTGCCCAGTGAGGCCGAGGCCACCGAGCCGTCACGGTCGACCTCGCATGTGCCGGAATGGTCGCGGCGCTGGCAGCGGGTTCAGTTCGACCACGGATGGCTGTTGCCGGGCAACCCGCCCGAGTTCGGTGGCCGCAACGCAGGCATCCTCGAGCAATTCGTCCACCGCGAGGAACTGTCGCGCCGACGCATCTACCACGCCTTCAATCCGCAGGGCGTGGGCATCATCGCCGCCTCGCTGTTGTCGTTCGGCACCGAGGAACAGAAGCAACGATGGGCAGTGCCCATCCTGCGTGCCGAGATGACGGCGTCACTCGGGATGAGCGAACCAGGAGCAGGATCAGATCTCGCGGGGCTGCGTACCCGCGCCGACCTGGTGGGCGATCACTTCGTGGTGAATGGGCAGAAGGTGTGGACGTCCGGAGCGCACGACGCGGACGTCATCCTGACTTTCGTGCGCACCGACCCCGACGCGCCGAAACACAAAGGCATCAGTGCCCTCATCATCCCGACTGACTCGCCGGGGTTGGAGCGCCGGCCGTTTGCGTCGGTGTACGACCGCGACAATGTCGACTTCAACGAAGTGTTCTTCGCTGACGTCCGCGTGCCGGCGGAGAATCTCGTCGGGCCGCTCGGCGGCGGATGGAAAGTCGCCAACGGTTCGCTTGGTCACGAGCGGACCATGATGTGGATGGCTTTCGCCAACCGGCTCGAACAATTGCTGCAGGATTACCAACCCGTCGGCGAGGTCAATCGAGACCGGTACGCGACGATGGCGATGGACTACCAAGCGTTGCGTCTGTTGGGTTCGGTGGCGCTCGGGCAGGCCGCGCGTGGTGAGCGGGATATCCCTGGTGTGTCGGTGCTGAAACTACTCGGCTCAGAGGCAGAGCAGAACGCGTTGCGACACGCACTTGATGGCGCGGGTCTCGACGGTCTGCTCAGTCCGTCATTGACAGGACGCCACAATCCTTATAGCCCAGATCTTTTCACCGGCAGCTGGTTCACCCGCTACATCAGCAGCTACGCCGGGACCATCTCGGGGGGCACGTCGGAGATCCAGCGCAATATCATCGCCCAGCGGGTACTGGGTCTGCCGGCACGCTGAATCTTCAGCGGCCATGCCTGTGCCCGAGCTGGGCTGGCGTGGCCAGATTCAGCGGAGCTGCCATCGCCGGCCGAACTGAACGCGCGTTCGAACTTGGTTCTCGGCGTCGACGGCACGAGAGGTCAAGCACAACGGTCCATGGTCATCTCGAACTCGAGTGTCCTATGCCGGGCGCCGAAAATGACGCATCTTGGGTTCGACCGCTCGCCTTCTCGTAGCCCGATGTCGATCGTCCAGTCGTATGCAATGCCGATCGCTCACGCAGCTGGAGAAGCGGGTGTCGCGGAAATGTGTTTATCCGTGGGTGGCGCAGGTTCTCGATGATGGCTCGGTCCCGGCTGGCCGATCGGTCCTCGCCCCCAGTCACGATAACAACCGCGGTGCTGCCTCGATCGTGAGCGGTCGGCTGTCGCAGTTCGGTCGCCGTTAGTGTGCAGTTATGGACGCGCTAGAGCCGGCCCACGGCGCGGACGTGGGAAAGGGTGTCGCCGCGTCTCTGCTAGCGAATGTGTCCAGCCTGGCCGAGGACATGCACAGCGTACATCGTCGAGCGGATACCGGAGGTCGGCGGGGATGCCGAGCTTCGGGGCCTGACCTTGGGATCGTGCTCGTCGAATCTCGAAGCGGCACTTTCGATGTTCCGTCATGGGATTGACGTAGCGGCTGCGGAGGCGCCGGTAACGGCGCTCGAACATGCGCGAGCGATGGCATCACGAGGACACAGCGTTGATGTGATGCTGCGGTTCTATCGGTTGGGTCATGAGTACTTCACCGAGAAGCTTTCCGGCTGGCTCACTGACAGGATCGACGACCCCACTGCCGCGCTGAGGACGTTTATCGATCTCGAGCGGTTCGGGTTTCGATACATCGACCGCATCTCCAGTCTGGTGGCTGCCGAGTACGTCGCTGAGCTCGACCGACGCCAGAACCAGGCAAGAGCCGAGCGCGACGATGTCGTGCGGGCACTGCTCGCTGGGGAACGTGTCGACATCGCTCGGGCCGAACGGGTGCTCAGCCACCGGCTCACCGGTCGGCAGATCGGTTTCGTGTGCTGGGCCGACGACCGCGGCGTCGACCTTGAGGGATTCGCTAGGCAGGTTGGTCGGTTTCTCGGGGCCAGTCACTCACTCGTCGTGGCGGACGGCCCACTCGCGGTATGGGGATGGGCATCGATCACGGGGGAGGTGAGGACTTCGCTGACAGACATGGCGACGGAGTTATCCGGCGAACACGAAAACGTTCACATTGCCGTTGGCTCGCCCCATCCGGGGGCTGCAGGCTTTCGCGCCTCGCACCTCGAGGCTCTACGCACTCGCCGGGTCATCGAACTGTCTGGGCGCGCAGCGCCATCGATCACCGAGTTCAGCGATGTTGCGCTGGTGGATGCCATTTCGCGCGACCTGGATGCGGCGAAGGCCTTCGTTGCCGCTCAGCTCGGCGATCTCGCACGAGACGACGCGAAAGAGCGCGACGAGCGCGCCACACTCCTGGCTGTTCTCGACGCGCAAGGGAGTCTGACGACCGCAGCACGCACCTTGGGAATCCACAAGAACACGGTCCTGCAAAGGGTGCGTCGTGCCGAAGAGCGCATGGGTCGGCCCGCGACGATCAAGACCGCCGATCTGCACGCCGCCCTGCTCGTGTGCGACGTGCTGGGAGCCTCGGTGTTGCCCGAGTCATAGCCTCACTGACAGGAGTCCGACCACGCTGGATGTGCTCGCAGCACATCGCGGAGGGCTGGGAGGGCCTTGTTGACCGACACCGGCCATTCGTAGGTTGGCATCACACCACGAGGCGCGAAGGACTCCGATGCTGACTACGACACAACCGTCCCAACCCCCGGCAGCGGCCTCGCAGCAACGCCTTGCCTGATCCGGGCGAGCAGGTTCCCACGCTGTCCTGGCCGATAGTCGGCATCTTCACATTCGCGCTTGCGCTCTTCGGCGCATCAACGTGGGCTGCCCTTACCGATACTTTGCCTGCGATCGCCACCATCGCCGCGAGCGCGGCTGCAATCTTCGTCCTGTTCACCGTGTTGCACGACGCCTCGCATTACTCGATCAGCTCACATCGCTGGGTCAACGTCGTCTTCGGTCGCGTGGCAATGTTCTTCGTCTCGCCGCTGATCTCGTTCAAGTCGTTCGCGTTCATCCATATCGAGCACCACCGCAACACCAACGACGCTGACGCCGATCCCGATCACTTCGTCAGCGCCGCACCCTGGTGGCAGCTGCCCATCCGCTTCCCGGCGATGGATCTGCCCTACATCGGTCTCTTGGTGCGTAACCTGCGCCGCCGCCCACGCGGAGAGATTTTCGAAACCGCGGCCTTGATGACCTTTTCGGTGGCGGTGATCGTGGCGGCCGCCTTCACCGGACATCTGTGGACGCTCGCGCTGATCTACCTGATTCCCGAGCGGGTGGCGATGTTCGTGCTGGCTTGGTGGTTCGACTGGCTACCCCACCACGACCTGGAAGACACCCAACGCGAGAACCGCTATCGCGCGACCCGCAACCGCGTCGGCTCGGAGTGGATCCTGACTCCCCTGCTCTTGTCGCAGAACTATCACTTGGTCCACCACTTACACCCCTCGATCCCCTTCTACCGCTACGTCGCGGCCTGGCGACGCAATGAGGCCGCCTACCTCGAGCGCGACTCGGCGATAGGCACCGTCTTTGGGCAGCAGCTCGACGCCACGCAGTACCGCGAATGGAAACGCCTCAACGGCAAACTAGCTGCGCTGCTGCCAATCCGAATGCCGCGTTCCTCCGCGGCGCGCCATGCCAGCACCCACGCGATCCCTGTCAAAAGCGTCGAGCCCCTGACTCCGGGCAGCGTCAAAGTCACTTTCGACGTTCCCGATCACCTCAGCGACCAGTTCCAGTTCCAGGCGGGCCAACACCTCACCGTTAAACACCGCATCGGCGGGAAGGAGGTGCGACGAAACTACTCGATCTGCACCTCGGCGACATCGGGAGAACTGGCGATCGGAGTACGGCACATCGACGGCGGGATGTTCTCGACCTTCGCGGTCGAAACACTGCGAGCCGGTGACGTCCTGGAGCTGATGACGCCCACGGGTAGCTTCGGCGCACCCCTTGATCCACTCGCTCGGCGCGACTATGTCGCGGTAGCGGCCGGGAGCGGCATCACGCCCATCCTGTCGATCATGCGCACCACCATGGAGATTGAGACCGAGAGCCGCTTCACCCTCTTCTACGGCAACCGAACCGCAGAGTCGACCATGTTCGCCGCCGAACTCGATGAGCTCGAATCTCGATATGCAGATCGGTTACGCATCTTCCACATCCGCTCCGCCGAGGCGCACCACCCCGCCTCTCTTCGCGGTCGCATCGACCTGGCGATGATTCATCCCCTGCTCGCCGGCGATCTCACTTCGATCGACCGGTGGTACCTGTGCGGCCCAAGCGATCTCGTCACGACAATGCGCGATGACCTCGCATCTGAAGAGGTGCCGACCGAGCGGATACACCTCGAGCTGTTCCGCGGCACGAACCGACCCGCACACGTCGATGACTTTCCCAACTCCGAAGTGACCATCACGCTGTCCGGCGCGGATCACACCGTGGAAATCGCCGCGGGTGAAACCGTCCTCGAATCCGCGCTGAAGAACAACATCGACGCGCCGTATGCCTGTCTCGGTGGCGCGTGCGGCACTTGTAAAGCCAGGATCACGACAGGAGCAGTATCGATGGAGCAAAATTTCGCACTCAACACAGCCGAGGTCGAGGCCGGCTTCATACTGACGTGTCAGTCCCATCCCACCACCCCAGACGGTCGCAGTCGACTACGACAGATGAGCCAACACATGCACGAACGCCAGTCCACCGTCGCGCGTCGGACCCCGGGGAGGGGTGGGGGCAGGATTAAACGGCAGCGTTTCGCCATCCCCTCGTGCGAGGATGGATAGCGTGACTGTGGTTCTGGTGCACGGCAATCCGGAGACCGACGCAGTCTGGGGTCCTCTCGTCGAGGTTCTTGGACGCGATGATGTTGTGCGCTTGTCCCCGCCGGGATTCGGCGCCCCGCTGCCCAGCGGCTTCTCCGGCAACCTTCCTCGCCTACCGTGATTGGCTCATCGATGAGCTCGACGCGCATCGATGAACCCGTCGATCTCGTCGGACACGATTGGGGCGGATGTCACGTGGTGAATGCGGTGATGCATCGGCCCGACCTCGTGCGCAGCTGGGCCAGTGACGTCGTCGGCTTGTTCGACCCGGACTACGTATGGCACGACATGGCCCAGGGGTTTCAGACCCCGGAGGCCGGCGAGCAGCTGGTCGGGATGATGCAGGAAGGTTCGGTAGCAGGACCGGGCACAACAGCTGGTCACCTTCGGCATTCCCCCAGACGTTGCGACTTCGTTTGCCGCAGCGCAGGGTCCGGAGATGGGCCGGGCGATCCTGGCGCTGTACCGCTCGGCCCGTCAACCGGCTCTGGCCGATGCCGGACGGGCACTCGAGAACGCCGCCGCCCGACCGGGATTGTCACTCTGGGCCACCGAGGATCCCTTCGTCGGCACCGACGAGATGCGGCGTCGGGCGGCCGACCGGGCCGGCGCCCAGACTGAGGTGCTCGACGGGCTGGGGCATTGGTGGATGGTGCAGGACCCGGCCCTCGCCGCCGCGGCCCTCACCCGGTTCTGGGAATCGCTTGACGGATAACGGCGCAGCCGTCGGCTGTCACACCCGCGCTGGTTTCGGCGCGGCGAGTTCTGCGAGCGCGGACATGAACAACTCGTCCATCTGCGGGCTCAAGTCGGCCAGGGTCGGGGCGCTGGCGAAGCTGGCGGAGCCGAAGACGCGTTCGAGCACATCGGTTTCCGTGGAAGCGCCGATCGACAGACACAGGCAGGCAACGCCTTCGGTGCGAAGCTCTTCGAGGGCCTTACTGGCGTCGGCTTCCGCGTAACGACCTTCGTAGCCGTCGTCGTAGGGGAAGCCGTCCGAAAGGACGAGCAGCAGCCGATTCGGCGTACCGGCCTCGTTCTTGAGAACCTCGCCCGCACCACGGATTCCGGCGCCGAGGCGGGTGTAGTTCGCTGGTTCGAGCTGGTTGAGCCGGGCCCGTCCGACGGCGCCGAAATTTTGGTCGAACGTCTTGATGGCCGGCAGATGCACAGCGTGGCGGCCCTGCGATCGGAATGCATAGACGGCGACGCGGTCACCAAGCTCTTCGAGCGTGACGGCCAGAGTGGCGGCCGCCCGTCGCTGATGGTCGTGCACCGCGAGGCCGTCCGAATCGGCGTCGACGGCGGACCCGGAGGCGTCGATCAGAATGAGTACGCCGAGATTGCGGGCAAGTTTGCGGCGCTCCAGGTAGACGTGCTCGGGTGCGGAAAAGCCGGATTGCAGATCGACGAATAGGTCGATGAGCGCCTCGATGTCGAGGTCGTCCCCGTCGGCACGGCCGCGCAGGACCTTCGGGCCGAGCCCGACGCGAGCCAGGCGGCGCCGCAGCACGTCGTCGTGCGCGACGCCGGCATCGGAGACGTCGGCGGCGACGGTCAGCGGAAAGTCGATGACCCGGCACCAGTCCGGCTTGTACCGGTCGTTGAAGACGTCCCACTCCGGATACAGGGCGCCGCCGACGCCCACCGCAGCACCGGGCTTGCCGTCATCGGTGAATTGGATCCGCGTGGGCAGGGGACGGGCATTCGGTCCGATCTCCTGCACCCGCCGGGTGGAGCGAACCGTCATCTCCGCGCCCGCGGCGCCCTCTCCTTGGGAACGCTTCCCGCCGAACATCTTGCGGAAGTAGTCCGACATCGACTGATTGTTGAAGAGCGGACTCTCGAACAGCTTGAGGATCTTGCTCTCGCCGGACTTCCCGCCGTCGTCGTCCTCGTCTTCGTCGTCGTCCTCCGACTCGGGCATGTCGATGGGGTCGAACTGCAATTTGAGGTCTTTGTTGGTGGCCTGCCCGCCCGGTCCGGCGGGTGCCGCCATCAACCGGGAGGGTTTGATGACACCGAACCACTCGGGTGGGTCGGCAACTTCGGCTCGGCTCTTGGCCACCTCGAGTGACTCATCGGCGGTCGCGGTGCTCGGTTGTCCGTCAGGAGGAGCGCGGCATCGAGCGGAATCTGTCGGGCGAGTTCGGCCAGAACCCGCTGACCTTCGAGCGCCAGGTAGCGGCGCGCCATCGTGGCTCGCGCCCGCAATCCCTTCACCAATCGCGGATCAAGGCTGCCCGCGCCGAGAAGTGCGGCCTGAACCAGCATTTCGCGGCGCTGCTCCTCGATGGAACCACCGGCCGAGACGAAGATGAACTGGCCGTTCGTGTGCGCAGGCTGGCCGGCCGGCGCCTCGGTGACTTCGACGGACCTGCCGGCGATGTAGGTGGCGAGGAACCGGAACCGGTCCGGGTTCGTCGGGATCGGGCGAAGCGTCGGTCACGTCTGGGGCAGGACGGTATTGACGAGTTCATCGAGGGCGCGGATGACATCGTGATCGTCGGACAGCACCTCGACGACGGCCGCGTGGACGGCACTGCGCAGGTTCAGCCCCTCAGCGGCGAGGCCGCCGGCGAGGATCAACATGCGAGTGGAGGACACTTCACGCAACGGTGAGCCGTCCAGGTTTCGGATGGCGTGCGCGAGCTTGACCAACGAACGTGCGGTCTCGGTATCGATCCCGGCTTCGTAGGCAACCACCTCGGTCTCGACGTCGGCCGACGGGTAGCCGAGCGCGATCGCGATGAAGCGCTGACGGGTCGACTCCTTGAGGTTCTTCAGGACGCTCTGGTAGCCGGGGTTGTAGGAGATCACCAACTGAAATCCGGGCGCCGCCTGCAGTGTCGTGCCGAGCCGGTCGACGGGCAACTCGCGGCGGTGGTCGGCGAGCGGATGGATGACCACGGTGGTGTCCTGGCGCGCCTCCACGACCTCGTCGAGATAGAAGATGGCGCCCTCGCGCACCGCGCGGGTCAACGGTCCGTCCACCCAAACCGTCTCGCCGCCCTTCAACAGGAATCGGCCGACCAGATCGGCCGACGTCATGTCCTCGTGGCCGGCGACGGTGATCAGCTCTCGCCCCAGCTGATGGGCCATCGCCTCGACGAAGCGTGTTTTCCCGCATCCCGTAGGGCCTTTCAACAGCACCGGCAGGCCTCGGCGGGCCGCCGCGCGGAAGACCTCCACCTCGTCGCCCACCGCACGGTAGAACGGTGCGTTCGAAACGGGAGTGACCACCGCAGACGTACTGTTCACCAATTTATTTTCCTCGTTCGATCGGAACGTTTTCGGGAAGCTCCACGCCGTCGGGCAGAACAAGCTCACCGTCGTGGTTGATGTAGCCCGAATTCGTCAGTGGCATCGGTAGCGCGGGGTCTGGGCACGGCCGATCGGTGTCTTCACCGCAGATGCCCATCAGGAAGTACGAGCGCTTCAGGATGTCGTCCGGCCAGGGATCCTGGTGCATGGCGAAGAACTGTGCCGGAATGTTGTAGAACACGAAGAAGAAGGCGCTGCACGCGGCGAAGATCGCCAGGAACCGGGTGAACTGCTGTCTGACGACACCGCCTCGGACCCGGTCGAGTCCGCGCTCGACGAACGTCCGGCCGCGGTCGTCGGTGAAGTAGCGCATGCAGCAGAGGCCGGCCTGTACACCGCCCCACATCAGCCCTTCATAGAGCGGCCACTGGTAGTAGGTGCCGGCATTGATCGACAGCGCCTGAATGGCGCCAGGGTAGGTGAACAGCCCCATCGGCATGAGGAACAGGCCCTCGATGACGAAATCGAAGAAGAAGGTCCAGGCGATCACCACGCCGATCAGGCCGAAGGTGTTGATGTTGGGCCACCGCTTCTTGGCCATGCGCATCACCCAGCAGCCGAGCATGGTGCACAGCAGGACGAAGAAGTAACCCGGGGCGTTCATCAGGACCGGTTCGGCCATCATCGCGCCCGGTTCCCCGAACGACACCCAACCCGGAATGTCCTGGACCCACGAGCCCGTGTTCCACATCCAGGTGTTGTAGGTGCTCCACGTGCTGAAGTAGTTCAGCAGCGGATCCTGAAACCACAGCAGACCGCAGGACACGAAGAGCATGCCGTCGAGGGTGATTCGCCGCTCCCGCCGCCACGGCCGAATGATGAACCACCAGACGGCAATTGGCAGGCCTATGACGATCACGGTGGTCCAGGTGAAGAGGATCGTCTTCATGAAGGTCGGGGGTTCGGTCGGTCCCGCGGGGACCCGCTCGAAGTTGGGCCCGGTGATCCAGCGGATCCAGACGTACAGCTGGAAGGCGAGAATCGCGCCACCGACCGCGGCCCAGACTTTCACCGGCGTGATCTTGGATTGAGGCTGTGTACCGAGCGATGCCTCGCTCAGCGATTCGGTGAGAACGGGCTTGTTCCTGCTCGACAGATCGCTCACAACGCCCTCTCCTCTGCACTTAAGGATCGCATGTACCTCAGAGCTCCCTTGTGAAAGTGGCCGATGCGCCGAAAATATACCAGTGAGTATCTGAATGACCAAGGAGTAAAATCGTGTGGCAAGATTGCCTCATGGTTGAGCCCTGGACCCGGGAGCGTCGCCTCGAGCGCACGCGCTCGCTGCTGCTGGATGCCGCAGAGCAGGTGTTCGCCGAAAAGGGTTTCATTCCAGCCACTCTCGACGACATCGCCAAGGCGGCCGGCTACTCGAAAGGCGCGATCTACAAGTACTTCGCCACCAAGGAAGACTTGTTCCTGGCTGCGAGCGACCGGTACTGGCGTCGCTACTTCGACAATTTCGCCGAAATCATGGCGTCGTCGGACCACATCGGCGCGCACGAACTCGAAGAGATCGCCGTCCGCTGGCGCCAATTGAGCCGTGACCGTGGCGCCGAACATGCGGCGTTGGGACTCGAGTTCAATCTCTACCTGATGCGTAACCCGGAGGCGCGGGAACGCGTGGCCGCCAAGCGATCAGAGGTTGTCGACCAGCTCGCCCGCTACATCGTCGAGGGCATCGACCATCTCGGCGCGACCCTGATGATCCCCCCGGCGACGTTCGCGCACATCATCATCGCCACCACCGACGCCGTTGAGTTCGGCAGCCACCTCGACGAGATCGATCTGTACCAGCCGATCGTTGAGATGTACGTGTCGGCCGTCAAGATGCCCTGAGGCCTCAATTCGCCTCGTTCGAAGGGCACGGTCCTGGGAACCTCTTTCGCCCTCCGGAAGGACGAGTTCACCGTCGGTGTTGATGTAGCCGGACCACCTGCTCGGCAGCGGCAGACTCGGGTCGGGGCATGGCATTTCAGTTCCGTCGCCGCAGACGCCGTCCGTTGAAATACGAGCGCTTCAGATGGTCCTCGGGCCAAGGGTCGGAGTGCATGGCGAACCACTGCACGGGAATGTTGTAGAAGACGAAGAAGCATGCGCTCACCGCGGCGAAAATCGCCAGGAAGCGGACGAACTGCTGTCGGACGAACCCGCCACGGACACGGTCCAATCCGCGCTCGGCGATCGTGCGGCCGCGGTCGTCGGTGAAGAAGCGCAGACAGCACAGGGCCGTCTGGACGCCGCCCCACATGACCCCCTCGTACACCGGCCACTGGTAATAGGTGCCGGCATTGAACGACACCGCTCGTATCGCACCCGGATAGGTGTAGAGCCCGGTCGGCAGCAGGACCAGGGCCTCCATCACGAAGTCGAAGACGAAGGCGATCGCGAAGGTCGCCAGGATCAGACGCAAGTTGGTGATGTTGGGCCAGCGTGACTTGATCTTGCGCATCACCGCGCATCCGATGATCGTGATCAGCAGGACTCCGTATGCGTATCCCACCGTGTTCGTCAGCAGCGGTTCGGGCACCATCCGGCCTGGTTCGTCGGGGGAGAACCATCCGGGAATGTGCGGTGTCCAGGCGCCGCGGTTGAACAGCCAGGTGTTGTAGGTGCACCACGTGTTGAAGTAGTTCAGGAACGGATCCTGGAAGAACATCAGGCCCATCGACAGCACCAGCATGCCGTCCAGCGTGATTCGCCGCTCGCGGCGCCATGGCCTGATGAAGAACTACTAGACCGCAAACGGGCAGGGCGACCCAGAGGACGACCGCGTTCGCGATGAGCGGGATCTTCATGTGCAACGGCAGTCGGGGTTGGCCCGGCCGGCACCTGCTCGAAGTACGGCCCGGTGACCCATCTGGTCCACACGTACAACTGCAGAAGCAGGATCGCGCCGCCGAACGCCGCCCAGATCTGGACCGGCTTGCCCTTGGCCTGCACCTGGGCACCGAGTTCGGCCGTTCGCGCCGATTGACTCGGTGACCGCGGGTTTCTTGTCCGACAGATCGCTCACGACGCCTCCTTGGGTCCGCGTTCGATCGAAAAGATACCAGTCAGTATCTGGGTAGCCAATAAGTTTCTCAGATTCTGTGGCAGACTTTTTTCATGGCTGAGCGGTGGACGCGCGAACGACGCCTCGAGCACACTCGTTCGCTGCTCCTTGACGCCGCTGAAGACGTTTTCGCCGAAAAGGGCTTCACCGCGGCGACTCTCGACGATATCGCCCACGCGGCAGGGTATACCAAGGGCGCCATCTACAAGCACTTCGCCACGAAGGAAGACCTCTTCCTGGCCGTCAGCGACCGATACTGGCGGCGCTATTTCGACAATTTCGCCGAGGTGATGTCGTCATCGGGCCACGTCGGTGCCCACGAACTCGACGAGATCGCGCAGCGCTGGCGCCAGTTGAGCCATGACCGCGGCGCCGAGCACGCCGCGCTGGGACACGAGTTCACTCTGTATCTGGTACGCAATCCGGATGTGCGCGCACGGGTAGCGGCCAAAAGGTCGGAGGTCGTCGAGGCGCTGGCAAAGTTCATCGTCGAAGGCATCGACCGGCTCGGCGGCACGTTGACTATTCCGCCGTTGACGTTCGCTCAAATCCTGATCGCCACGAGCGACTCCGTGGTGCTGGCAGATCAACTCGATGACGAGAACCTCTTCAGGCCGGTAATCGAGATGTACGTATCGGCGATCAAACTGCCGTGATCTTGCCGGCGCGCCGCGTCAGATAGTCGATCTGCAGGTAAATCGAGTAGAGGACCAGCGGGGGCAGCACGATGAACGGAACGTTCTCGGCGATGAACTTGAAGCCATAGACCGAATGCCCCCTGGCCGATGTTCTCGAAGCCGGCGCCCACCTCCGCGAGGAAGTACACGGCCGTGCTGCTCATCAACACGGCGCACCCGGCGAACGCGCCCCAGAGACAACGGATTCGCGATTCAGCGGACAAGTCGACCTTGATCAACCTCGTCCACATGACGAACACGAAGACACCGGTCGTCACGCCGACCACCTCGAGGGCGAAGATCCAGGGGTTTCCACTGACGTAGCGGGTGTCGGCCAGCGCGTACTGCCACCACAGCCATTTCCATCCGGGGTCCGTCGTCGGCGTCCACCAACCCAGCGGGTGGCCGACGAGGAACATCAACTCGTAGCCGATCTGACTGCACGCCGTGTAGGGCAGGTAGAACAGGGTCAGCTCGGCCGCCTTGTCGAGCCGAGTTCGGTTCTCGCCCGGCGCATCCCACAGGATGACGAGTCGGGACCAGCAGCACCGGAATGCCGAAGAGCAAATTGGCGATGACGTCCGAGGTGAAGGTCGGTGGGATGAAACCGAATTGGACGCCGAAGGTCATGGCCAGGAACACCCCGCCCGTCAGCAGTCCGACGCCGAGATAGATTCGGCCCCGGTGCGGGGCCACCGGTCGGGCGAAGTTGGGTTCGCGGGTTTCCAGTGTCGTCACGCCGTCACACTCCTTTGCCAGGCATGGCCGGAGGATAGTATCAACTACTTGCGATTGCCGGTGTCAGGATATACCGTCGGTGCGGCAGGCTCACGCAGAATGCGCCAGTCCGAAGGGCCGATTGTCGGAGGGCCCGGTCCGGCGCCCCTGCGGTGCCCATGCGATATCACTGAGACCCGACCGTGTGGACAGGAGAGGCCGATGGCTCGTTTTCCCGAAACCGCCCGAGGGCAGCTGGACACAGCATTACCCAGAACTGGGAACAGAACCTGTCTCGTATGAGGACTCGATCAGCCCCGAGTTCTATGAGATCGAGCGTCAGGCCGTCTTCAAGCGGGCGTGGCTCAACGTCGGTCGCGTCGAGCAGGTTCCACGCAAGGGCAGCTATTTCACCAAAGAGCTCAAGGTCGCCAACACGTCCATCATCGTGGTGCGCACGACCTCCGGCGAGGTCAAGGCATACCACAACGTCTGTCGTCACCGCGGCAACAAGTTGGTGTGGAACGACATGCCCCTGGAGGAGACCAGCGGTGTGTGTCGGCAGTTCACCTGCAAGTACCACGCGTGGCGCTATGACCTGGACGGCAACCTGACCTTCGTCCAGCAGGAGGGCGAGTTCTTCGACCTCGACAAGAGTCGCTACGGGCTGGTGGCCGTGCACTGCGAGGTGTGGGAAGGCTTCATCTTCGTCAACTTCGCGAAGGAGCCCGAGCAGTCCCTGCGCGACTTCCTCGGACCGATGATCACCGACCTCGAAGGCTATCCGTTCGACAGGATGACCTCGCGGTTCTATTACCGGTCTGAAGTGAAAGCCAACTGGAAGCTGTACATGGATGCGTTCCAGGAGTTCTACCACGCCCCTGTGCTGCACGCGAACCAGTCGCCGACGGCGTATTCGAAGGCGGCCGCCGAGGCCGGTTTCGAGGCGCCGCACTACCGCATCGAAGGCCCACACCGGTTGGTGAGCACCTCGGGTATCCGGGCCTGGGAGATGGCCGACGAGATGCGTAAGCCGATCGAGGACATCTGCCAGAGTGGTCTGTTCGGGCCGTGGGACAAGCCGGATCTGGGGGAGATGCCCGCCGGGCTCAACCCGGCGAAATGCGATCCGTGGGGCCTGGATTCGTTCCAGCTGTTCCCCAACTTCGTGATCCTGTTCTGGGGCCAGGGCTGGTATCTGACCTACCACTACTGGCCCACCTCCTACAACACGCACATATTCGAGGGCACGGTGTACTTCCCCCAGCCGAGGACACCGCGCGAGCGCATCGCCCAGGAACTCGCTGCGGTGTCCTTCAAGGAGTACGGGCTTCAGGATGCGAACACACTCGAGGCGACGCAGACCATGGTCGAGTCGCGGGCCATCGACGAGTTCCTGCTGTGCGATCAGGAAGTGCTGATCCGCCACCTGCACAAGGAGACCGCGGCCTGGGTCGAGGACTACCGGCGCAAGACGGCCGGGGTGTGAGATGACGACTGCCGCAACGACGACCGAGCCTAAGCTACCGCCCGAATTCTCAGACCTGGAAAGGTTTTCCGATTGGTGTCTGCCGACGGAGGCGGAGCGATACGCCAAGCGGTTGGCCAGCTCGATGCAAGAGATACAGGCCTTCTACGACGCGATCACCGCGCGGGCGGAGGAGGCCATCGCCTTTTGCGACAAGTTCTCGTTGGATGAACTGCCCGAAGACGTGCTCAACTTGATGCATCTCCTCTATTCGATGATTCAGGCGTCGTTTCCGGTCGAGTGCTGGAAGCAGCCGAAGGTGCCCGACTCGGGCGCGACCACGCTGGACTGCGTGTCAGAACCGGTGCCGTGACGGACTCTTTGACCGTCCTGCGTGCCGCACGCTGGGCTGACGTGGAAGCCGGTGAGGTGCGTTCGCCCGCGGTCGTCGTGATCGACGGAAACCGGATTCAGGCGGTCAATCCGTCTGAGCTGCCTGAAGATCCGGCCGAAGACATCGATCTGGGCGATGTCACATTGATCCCCGGTCTGATGGACATGGAGCTCAACCTGCTCATCGGGGGCCCCGGCGGTCCTGAAGGGCTGCCCAGTCCGATGCACGGTGTGCAGGACGACCCTGCCTACCGGACGTTGCGTGGTGCAGTGAACGCGCGCACCACGCTCGAGGCCGGCTTCACCACCGTTCGCAATCTCGGTCTGATGGTCAAGACGGGCGGCTACCTCCTCGACGTCGCGCTGCAGCGTGCGATCGACGCAGGGCTGGCACGTCGGCCCCCGCATCCATCCGGCCGGACATGCGGTCACACCGTACGGCGGGCACCTCGACCCCACCGTGTTTCAACGGCTCGCCCCGGGCATCATGCCGCTGTCGGTCGCAGAGGGCATCGCCAACGGCGTCGACGAGGTGCGGGCCTGTGTGCGCTACCAGGTCCGGCATGGTGCCAAGCTGATCAAGGTGTCGGCATCGGGCGGCGTGATGTCGCACAGCACCGCTCCGGGCGCGCAGCAGTACTCGGACGAGGAATTCGCTGCGATCGCCGACGAGGCGCATCGGGCCGGAGTACGGGTAGCGGCACATGCGGTGGGGGACAGCGCTATTCGCGCCTGCATCCGCGCAGGTATCGACTGCATCGAGCATGGCTTCCTGGCCACCGACGACACCATCAAGATGATGGCCGACACCGGCACGTTCCTGGTCTCGACGACTTACCTCACCGAGGCGATGGCCATCGACCGGATCGCTCCGGAGTTGCGCAAGAAGGCTGAAGTGGTGTTCCCGCAGGCGCAAGCGATGCTGCCCAAGGCGATCGCCGCCGGCGTCCGGATCGCGTGCGGCACCGACGCCCCTGCGATTCCGCACGGGCAGAACGCCAAGGAACTGTGCGCATTGGTGTCCCGCGGAATGACGCCGATGCAGGCGTTGCGTGCGGCGACGATCACCAGCGCCGAGCTCATCGAGGTCGACGACGAACTGGGGCGCCTGGAACCCGGCTACCTCGCCGACATCGTCGCCGTCCCTGGCGACCCGTCACACGACATCGCCGCGACGTTGGACGTGCGGTTCGTGATGAAAGACGGCGTGATCTACAAACGTTGACGTTTCAGCCAAGGAGGCGAACGTGGAGCAAACCGACAACATTCTGTGGCTGCTCAAGCAGGCGTGGTATTTCTCCTTGACGATCGGTCAACGATGCGGTGAGTGAACACGGAGTGAGCACCGCACAGATCGGTGTGCTGCGACAGTTGTCGAACGAACCCGGGTTGTCGGGCGCCGAACTGGCCCGCCGTTTGCTGATCAGTCCACAGGGCGTGCAGTTGGCGCTGACCGCTCTCGAGCGCCGGGGGTTGGTGCAGCGCAAACAGGACCCTGCGCACGGCCGAATCCTGCAGGCCTTTCTGACCGATCAGGGCCGCAAGGTCGCCGCTGCGGTGGTCAATGACGCGATTGCCGCACACGACAAGGTGTTCGGCGTGTTGAGCAAGGCCGAGCAGGAGACATTGAGCGACCTGCTGGCCCGTGTCGTGGAAAAGGGCACTGGCCACGAGCTGTTCCTCGATCACATCGATCCCGAGTGAGTATGAAGTACTTGAGATCATTGACAAGTACTTGATATGCTAGCGGTGATGGCCGAGAACCCTGGAGCCGACGGTTTCGCGGCGCTCCGCGTCAAGCGCGTCGTGCGTGAGACGTCCGATGCCGTCTCACTGGTGCTCGATGTGCCCGAGGACTGCTCGGCGCGCTTCCGGTATGAGGCCGGTCAGTACCTGACGCTACGCGTGACAGTGGACGGCCAGGATTTACGTCGTTGCTACTCGATGTCGTCGGCGCCGGTCGAAGACGACATGCAGATCACCATCAAGCGCGATCCCGGCGGCGTCGTGTCGAACTGGCTCAACGACACGGTCGCCGAAGGCGTCGAGATCCATGCCGCCTCGCCCGAGGGGCGGTTCTGTCTGCGCGACACCGCCGACGAGGTCGTGGCGTTCGCGGGCGGCAGCGGCATCACGCCGATCATGTCGCTGGTGCGTACGGCGCTGGCGAACTCGTCGCGGC
Organism: uncultured Actinomycetota bacterium; assembly: GCA_963720345.1. Classification (GTDB taxonomy): domain Bacteria; phylum Actinomycetota; class Actinomycetes; order Mycobacteriales; family Mycobacteriaceae; genus Mycobacterium. The sequence goes on along the minus strand of CAVRFN010000030.1, from coordinate 94,174 downwards.
GGATTCGGCTGTTCTACGCCAACCGCAGCCGCGATTCGGTGATCTTCGCCGATGCACTCGACCCGGTTGGCCGAAAAGTACGCCGACCGTCTGCTGGTCGCGCATCACATCGACGATGACAGCGGCGTGGTGACACCCTCGGTGGTCGAGTCCTTCGTCGCCGATGCCGGCGCGGCCGACTATTACATCTGCGGTCCCGGTCCCTTCATGGACACCGTGGAGGACACGGTGCTCGGATCCGGCGTCCCGCGCGAACGTGTCCACCTCGAACGCTTCTCGGTGGAACCGATCTCGGCCGACGTCGCCCAGACGTCGGAGCAGACCGAGGAGGTCGTGATCGAACTCGATCGCAAGACCACCACCGCCGACTACCGGGCGGGCAACACGTTGTTGCAGACCGCACGTATTGCGGGCCTGCGGGCGCCGTCGTCGTGTGAAACCGGTTCGTGCGGAACGTGTATGGCGCGCATCGTGTCCGGCAGCGCCCGGATGCTCAACAACGACGCGCTCGATGACGACGAAGTCGCCGAAGGTTGGGTGCTGACCTGCCAATCTCTACCTACGAGCCAATCGGTCCACGTGGTCTATGAGTAGAAACGAGGTCGAGTGATGGGACGACTCGGATGACCCGCGTTGCGGTGGTGACAGGAGGAGCCTCCGGCATGGGTGAAGCGACCTGCCACGAGCTTGGCAGGCGTGGACACAAGGTGGCCGTGCTCGACCTCAACGGCGAGGCGGCGCAACGGGTGGCGGAGGAATTGAGGGCGCAAGGGGTCACGGCGCTTGGAGTGGCCGCCGACGTCACCGACAGAGCAGCCGTCGAGGAGGCGTTCGCGAAGGTACGGACCGAGCTGGGGCCGGTGCACATCCTGGTGACCAGCGCGGGTGCGGTCGGCTGGTCGCCGTTCACCGAGATCAGTGTGCAGTCCTGGCAGCGACTCATCGACGTGAACCTCACCGGAACCTTCCACTGTTGTCAGGTCGCGGTGACCGACATGCTCGATGCCGGCTGGGGCCGCATCGTGATGATCTCGTCGTCCAGCGCTCAGCGGGGTTCACCGGGGATGGCCCACTACGCCGCATCCAAGGGAGCGCTGCTCTCGCTGACCAGATCGCTTGCCCGCGAGTACGGCCCGGAGGGCATCACGGTGAACAACATTCCGCCGTCGGCCATCGAGACTCCGATGCAGCACGCGGGGCAGGCCGCGGGACACCTGCCCTCCAATGAGCAGATGGCGGCAAGCGTCCCGCTCGGTCATCTCGGCACGGGTGACGACATCGCTGCCGCAGTCGGCTTCCTGTGCTCCGAGGAGGCGGGCTTCATCACCGGCCAGACATTGGGCGTCAATGGCGGGTCGGTGATGTGATGACTTCTTTCGGCACGAGTTCGCAATCAGCACAGGGAGGTTCGCATGGCTAAGTGGCCAAAGCCGACGGAGGGCAGCTGGACGGAGCACTACCCGGAACTCGGTACCGGGCCGATCTCGTTTCGCGACTCGACGTCGCAGGAGTTCTACGAGCTCGAGCGCGAAGCTGTCTTCAAGCGCGCGTGGCTCAACGTCGCGCGCGTTGAGGAGCTTCCGCGTGTCGGCAGCTACCTGACCAAGGAGATCGACGCGGCCAGGACGTCGGTCATCGTGGTCAGGGGTAAGGACCAGCAGATCCGCGCGTTCTATAACATCTGCCGCCACCGCGGAAACAAGTTGGTGTGGAACGACTTCCCCAATGAGGAGGTCAAGGGCACTTGCCGCCAGTTCACCTGCAAGTACCACGGGTGGCGTTACGACCTCAAGGGCGATCTGACATTCGTCCAGCAGGAGGGCGAGTTCTTCGGCCTGGACAGCGAGAAGTACGGATTGAAGCCCGTGCAGTGCGACGTGTGGAACGGTTTCATCTTCATCAACTTCGACCCGGAGCCGCGCTGGAGCCTGCGGGAGTTTCTCGGTCCGATGATCACTGCGCTCGACGACTATCCGTTCGGACTCATGACCGAGCGTTACGACTTCGCGGCGCAAAACAACAGCAATTGGAAGATATTCGCCGACGCGTTCCAGGAGTACTACCACGTGCCGTCGCTGCACAGCCAGCAGGTGCCCAGCGAGGTGCGTCAGCCCAACGCGACTTTCGAATGCGGGCATTTCCAGATCGACGGTCCGCACCGCCTGGTGTCCACGGCGGGCACGCGACGGTGGCTGCTGGCGCCGGAGTTCATGTATCCGGTCGAGCGGATTACGCGTAGCGGATTGGTGGGGCCGTGGCGCACTCCGGAGACGCATCAGTCGGCCGGATTGAATCCTGGCAACATCGAACCGTGGGGCATCACCAACTTCCAGATCTTCCCGAACCTGGAGATTTTGATCTACCACGGCTGGTATCTGCTGTACCGCTACTGGCCGACGTCGCACAACACCCATAAGTTCGAGGCCTACAACGCATTTCACCCGGCACGCACCGTGCACGAACGTATCGAGCACGAGGTCGCTTCCGTGGTGCTCAAGGAATTCGCGCTGCAGGACGCCGGGATGCTGGGCGGCACGCAGGCGGCACTGGAATACGACGTGGTCGACGATTACCCGCTGTCGGATCAGGAGATCCTGGTCCGCCATCTGCACAAGGTGGCCGTTGACTGGGTGGAGGAGTACAAGGCCGAACGCAGCCCGGTAGGGGCCCGATCATGACCCGGCTGCCCAGCGCCTTCGCCGAGTTCGAGCAGTACGCCGAGAAATGGTGTCTGGCAACCGAACCGGAGCGGTGGAACGCCCGGTTGAGCACACCCATGCCAGAGATCCGCGAGTTCTACGACGCGTTCTCTCCTCGCTTCGAGGAGGCGATCGACTACTGCGACAAGTTCCCGCTGGACGATGTTCCCGAGGATGCGCTCAACCTGCTGCACCTCGTCTACTCGATGATCATGGTGTCGATGGCAGTCGAAGTCTTCGGTACCCAGAAACCCGCCGACTCCGCCGACGCCGTCATGCATCGCGTCAGCGCGCCGGTACCCTGACGACAGGACAGATATGAGTCTGCTGACGATCAACAAGCTCACCGCGTCGGTCGGTGCCGAGGTGACGGGGCTGGACCCCGATGCGCTGGCTGCTGACGATGCTCTCGGTGCCGCCGTCCTCGATGCGCTGGAAGACAATGGCGTGCTGGTGTTTCCGGAGTTGGGCCTGCAACCTGAGGCGCAGGTGGCGTTCTGCCGCAGACTGGGCGAGATCGACCATTCCTCTGACGGACATCATCCGGTCGCGGGCATCTATCCCGGTCACGCTGGACAAGTCCAAGAACGCCTCGGCGGCCTACCTGCGCGCGACGTTCGACTGGCACATCGACGGCTGCACACCGACCAATGACGAGTGCCCGCAGAAGGCGACGGTGCTATCCGCCAAGCAGGTGGCCGAACGCGGCGGCGAGACGGAGTTCGCAAACTCCTACGCGGCCTACGAGGCGTTCAGCGACGAGGAGAAGGCGCGTCTCGGTCGCTGCGGGTGGTGCACTCGCTGGAGGCATCGCAGCGGCGGATCAACCCTGATCCGCCGCCGGAACTGGTGGCGCGTTGGCGCTCGCGGCCGACACACGAGCATCCGCTGGTGTGGACGCATCGCAGCGGCCGCAAGTCGCTGGTGCTCGGCGCCTCGGCGGACTACGTCGTCGGGATGGATCTCGACGAGGGTCGGGCGCTGCTGGCCGAACTGCTCGACCGTGCCACCGCGCCCGACCTGGTCTACAGCCACACGTGGTCCGTCGGTGACACCGTCATCTGGGACAACAACGGCGTCCTGCACCGGGCCGCGCCCTATGACCCCGATTCACCTCGGGAAATGCTGCGAACCACGGTGCTGGGCGACGAGCCGATCCAATAGACGGCGGCGACACGCTGAGCGGGTGCACAGCCCCCTCGTTGACGCCGACGTGCCACTATGGAAATCTAATACCCACATATGAGAATCACGTTCTCGTGGCCGAGATCGTGAAACGGAGTAGCGCATGGCGGAGGACCTCACCTCGGTCGATTTCTTCCGGGACCGTCGTCTGACGGACGACCCGTTCCCGTTCTACGAGGCACTTCGCAATAAGTGCCCGGTCAGCCGCGAGGACCACTACGGCGTCACGATGGTGACCGGCTGGCAGGAAGCCGTCGACGTCTACAACGACGCGGAGACGTTCTCGTCCTGCATCTCGGTGACCGGCCCGTTCCCGGGGTTCCCGGTCCCGCTCGAAGGTGACGATGTCACCGACCTGATCGTGAAGCACCGCGACGAGATCCCGTTCAGCGACCAGCTGCCGACGCTGGACCCGCCGACGCACACCAATCACCGCGCGCTGTTGATGCGGCTGATCACGCCCAAGCGCCTCAAGGAGAACGAGGACGCGATGTGGGCGCTCGCCGACGACATCCTCGACGAGTTCCTGGCCCCGGGTGAGGGCGAGTTCATCAAGGGCTTCGCCGGCCCGTTCACGCTGCGCGTCATCGCCGATCTGCTGGGCGTGCCCGAAGAGGATCGCGACGATCTCCTCGAGCGGCTCGCGCGCGGCACCCACGGCAGCGCGGTGGGCAATGCCGAGAAGACGATGAACAAGACCCCGCTGGAGTACCTCTACGAGGTCTTCGCGACCTACGTCGAGGAGCGGCGGGCCGAGCCGCGCGACGACGTGCTGACCGGTCTGGCGACGGCGACGTTCCCGGACGGGACGATGCCCGAGGTCGGCGACGTCGTGCGGGTCGCCACCAACGTCTTCTCGGCAGGTCAGGAAACGACGGTGCGGCTGCTCAGTACCGCGCTGAAGGTGATGGGGGACCACCCCGACATCCAGCGCAGGCTGCGCGAAGACCGCAGCCTGCTGCGGCAACTTCATCGAGGAGTGCCTGCGCATCGAGAGCCCGGTCAAGGGCGACTTCCGGCTGTCGCGGGTGCCGACCACCGTCGGCGAGGAGGCGATCGGCGCCGGCTGCACGCTGATGGTGATCAACGGTGCCGCCAACCGCGACCCGCGCCGCTTCGAGGATCCGGACACGTTCGACCCCGAGCGCAAGAACGCCCGCCAGCACCTGGCCTTCGGCCGCGGCATCCACAGCTGCCCCGGCGCTCCGCTGGCCCGTGCCGAAACCCGGGTCGGGCTCGAGCGTCTGCTCGACCGCACCACCGACATCCGCATCAGCGAGACGCATCACGGCCCGGCGGGCAACCGCAACTACCAATACATTCCGACCTACATCCTGCGCGGGCTGACCGAGCTGCACCTCGAGTTCGATCTCGTCGAGGCGAACCGTGAAGGTCACCGTCGACGAGGACCGCTGCGCCGGCCATGGCATGTGCTTGACGCTGTGCCCCGAGGTATTCGAGATGACCGACGACGGCTGGGCGGTCGCCGATCCGGCTGAGGTGCCCGCCGACCTCGAAAGTGCGGCCAAGGACGCCATCGCCAACTGTCCAGAACAAGCCATCGTCGAAATCGACGACTAACCAAGGAGATTCGAGTGCCCAAGGCATACATCCTCATCACCGAGGACGTCAAGGATCCGGCCGGCATGGCCGAGTACGGCAAGCTGGCGGGCAAGGCGATGGCCGGCGCGACGCTGCTGTCGTTCGACCCGAAGCCCGAGGTGCTCGAGGGCGAGTGGCACGGCACCCAGACCGTCCTCCTGGAGTTCGAGTCGGACGAGGCGGCCCGGGAGTGGTACAACTCGGACGCCTATCAGGAGGCCGCCAAGCTGCGTCAGGCCGCGGCCGACTGCAACGGCGTCATCCTGCACGGCCTCGGTTAGGAGTCCTGCTCGCGCAGAGTCTAGTCGCGGTACGAGCGGGCCGGTCGGCGTCGTCGTGCGTGGCGTGGACGAGTAACTCCGCCAGCTCTTTCGGCCTGCTCAGGAACGGCGAGTGCGACGTGTCGATCGTCAACTGCTCCACTCCGAGACGGCGCGTGACGGTGTCGGCCAGCCATCGCGGCATCGACTGATCCTGCAGGCAGCGGATGAAGCTGCGGGGGAGATCGGCCGCCCAGAACTGCGGCACCGACACCGGCGTCACCGTGGTGTCGCCGAAGCGTTCGGGGCCGAGGCGCTCGAACGCCCAGCGGGCGGTGGCTTCGTCGCAGTCGTGGTAGAAGTACTTCCACGCACCGTCGAAGTCGGCGAACCACATGGCGCCGTCGTCGTCGAACTTCAAGTAGCCCAACATCTCTCCGACGTCGGCCTCGAACTCGCCGTCCTCGGAGTCGCGCATCGCCATCGCCTCGGGATACGTCCGGCCCTCCCGCGGCAACGCCGCGGCCAGGTAGACGATGTGGCTGACCCGATCCGGCGCGGCGTCGGCGGCCAGGGTGGCGTCGAATCCGCCACCCGAGTGCCCGACGAGCACGTCACCCGAGGTCAGCTCCGAGACGATCGCGTCGCGGCGATTCGCCAGCGTCGACTCCTCGTCGACCCGCGCGCCGTGGCCGGGCAGGTCGACGGCGACGCCGTCGTGGCCGAGCGCTTCCAGTTCCGCGATCGTCCGCTCCCAGCACCATGCGGCGTGAAAGCCGCCGTGCACGAAGACAAATCGCATGTGTCTAGCTCAGCACCCGCACCGGAACGTGTGACCAGCCTGCCACGTTCTGCGCTGCCACCCGCTTGCAGTCGTCCCAGATCACCTCGTAGCGCGGCATGTAGTCGAGCAGCCGCTCCAGCGCGATTGCGCTCTCCATCCGGGCCAGCGCCGCGCCCAGGCAGCTGTGCACCCCGTAGCCGAAACCGAGGTTCTGCGCCTCGGAGCGGTCGCGGTCGATGTCGAAGGTGTCGGCGTCGGTGAACGCTTCGGGATCCCGATTCGCCGAACCCGCAAGCAGGAACACGGGCTTGCCCGCGGGGATGGTGACGCCGTGCAGCTCGACCTCTTTCATCGACCGGCGCACGTTGTACTGGTCCGGCGCCTCGTAGCGCAGCAACTCCTCGACCGCGGCCGGGATCTTGCTGCGGTCGTCGAGCAGCTTCTGCCACTGGTCGGGAAAGCGCGCGAAAGTCACCGCAGCGTTGCCGATCAGCTTGGTGACCGTCTCGGCGCCCGCGCCGCCCAGCAGCGTTGCGAATCCGGCGATCTCGAAGTCGTCGAGCGACTGCTTCTCACCGTCTTCCCGCTCGATCTCGGCGGCGATCAGCCGGCTGAACATGTCGTCACTTGGTTCGGCCCGGCGCTGCTGAATGATGTTGTAGTAGAGCCCCATCGACTCCGCGACGGCCTGCATGCCCTCTTCGGACATGTCGATCTTGACCGGGTTCGCGTCGCAGCGAGGTGTCCACCCATTCGCCGACCTGCCGGCGGTACTCCTCTGGCACGCCGAGCATCTGGGTGATCACTTGCGACCGGGAACAGCGCCGAGAAGTCCTGTACGACGTCGAACCGCTCGGGTCGACGCTTGCGAGATGTAGCGGTCGATGGTCTCGGTGACCATCGGCCGCAGCGCCTCGATGGCTCGCGGGGTGAAGACCTTGTTGACCAGGCTGCGCATCTGCCGGTGCTCCGGCGGATCCATCATGATGATCATCTTCGCCATCATCGGTTCGTCGGACCGCACCGTCGCCAGGTCGAGACCGTATGCCGACGAATAGGTTTCGAAGTCCTTGTAGGCCGCGGCTACATCCTCGTGCCGGGACAGCGCGTAGAAGTCGTGCTCCGCGTTGTAGTAGACCGGCGCTTCCTCGCGCATGCGCCGGTAGATCTCCCACGGACCGTTGAAGAACTCTTCGGAGAACGGGTCGAAGACGACTTCGGATGTCGGTCATTCGTCTCTGATGAAGATGGCCTGGCGAGGGCACTGACGAACGGCTTCCTTGACCTGCTGCTCGTTCTCCGGCGTCACTTCGTCCTGCAGGACGTGCAGGTAGTCCTCGTCGTCCAGGTCGAACACCTCGGGGATGATGCCCATGCACACCCCGTTGCTCTCACACAGGCCGAAGTCGACCTCGATCTTCTGGGTCATGCCTCACTCTGCAGACACTTTCACGGGACGTGATGGTAGCCGGCGACGTTCTGCATGTTGACGCGCTGCAGACCGTCGAAGTCGACCTCGTAGCGCGGCATGAAGTCGAGCAGGTGCTCGAGCGCGATCGCGCTCTCCATGCGGGCCAGCGCGGCGCCGAGGCAGCTGTGGATGCCGTAGCCCAGGCCGAGGTTCTGCGCCTGAGTGCGGTCGCGGGTGATGTCGAATGTTTCGCCGTCGTCGAACGCCCGCGGATCGCGGTTGGCCGCGGCGCCCATCAGGAACACCGGCTTGTTGGCCGGAACCGTGCCGCTGGGCACCTCGATGTCCTTGACGCTGTATCGGACGTTGTACTGCACCGGGCCGACGTAGCGCAGCAGCTCCTCGACGGCGTCGGGAATCCTGGCTGCGGTCGTCGAGCAGCATCTGCCACTGCTCGGGATGCTGGGCGAACTCGACCACGGCGCTGCCGACCAACTTGGTGACGGTCTCCGCGCCCGCGCCGCCGAGAAGCGCGATGAAGCCGGTGATCTCGATGTCGTCGAGCTTGCGCATGTCGCCGTCGCTCGTCAGGGATCTCCGCGGCGATCAGGCGGCTGATCATGTCGTCCTGCGGGATCGTTCGCGCCGCTCCTGCGACCAGGCCGTAGTAGTAGACGCCCGAGTCGATGTTGGCCTGCATGTTTTCTTCGCTCGAGCTCGATCTGTCCGGGCTTGCGTTCCAGGCCCTTGTCGATCCAGTGCCGAACCTGCTGGCGGAACTCCTCGGGCACCCCGGCCATCCGGGTGATCACCTCGACCGGGAACGGGCCGGAGAAGTCCTGCACCACGTCGAAGTTGTCCGGATCGACCTTGGCCAGGTAGTGCTCGACGAGTTCGACGACGGTCTCGCGCTGGGACTGGATCGGCACGCGGGCGTGAACGCCTTGTTGAGCAGGCTGCGCATGTGGCGATGGTCCGGCGGGTCCATGAAGATGATCGACTTCTGCGGCGCGTCTCCGGACCGCACCATGGCCAGGTCGCATCCGCGGGCCGACGAGAACGAGTCGTGGTCCTTGAACGCCGCCGCCACGTCGGCGTGCCGGGTCAGCGCGTAGAAGTCCTCTTGCTCGTCGTAGTAGATCGGAGCTTCGTCGCGCATCCGCTTGTAGATCTCGTACGGATTGTCGAAGTACTCCTGCGAATACCGGGCTGAACACCAATTTGGGCTTGGTCATGGTCTCCTCTTTCGCGGCGGGGCTAGCGACCGCATCCGTTACGCGAGGCTGCATTTGTGTAACGCATAGTATGCCTCACGGGAGGCGTTCGAGTAAGCAGAATCGGCGCTGTTTCATGGCTGAATTCCGGCGTTGATGACGTCGTCGAGGAGGCCGAGGGCCTCGCCCAGTTCGGCAGCGATTTTGCGCACGACCGTCGACGTCCTTGCCGATGAACTCAGCTGGTCCGTTCGACGAACGCGTCCACCGATCCGCCGGCCGCGACGAAGCCCGCGACCCTGCTCGCCCCGCTGCCGTGCGTGATCGCCTCCAGCAGCTTGTCCTCTGCCACGCCGAGGCGATCGCCCAGCGCGACAGCCTCCCGCAGCAGCCCGATCTGGGCGGCGAACAGCGCGTTGTTGGTCAGCTTCACCGCCTGCCCCGCCCCGAGGGGGCCGACGTGCAGGATCGGGTCGCCATACGCGGCGAGCACCGGACGGACCCGTGCGACGGCGTCATCGGGACCGCCGACGAACAGCGTGAGCGCACCCGCGGCGATGTTGTGCGGGCCGCCGCTGACCGGCGCGTCGAGGACGTCGATGCCAGGCGAATGGGCGGCGATCGCCTGTGCGGTGCGTGGGCTTCCGGTCGTGTGAATGACGAGTGCGGCGCCGGGCGACATCGCGGACAGCACGCCGGGCGAACACACCTGCGCGACCTGCTCGTCGGTGAAGACGCAGACGATGAGGACGTCTGCGTCCCTGGCGATGTCGTGAAGTCCTGCGACCGGCCTGCGCGCCGAGCGCGGTCACGGCTCGGCGCTTTTCGTCCGTCCTGCCCAGCGCGCGGACGTCATAGCCGGATTCGACGAGACGCCGGACCATCGGGCCGCCCATGCGGCCCGCCCCGACGAATCCGACTCGGGTCACCGCGGGTGTTCCATCGATTCCAGCGCCGTGTCGGCCGCGGTGAACACGGAACCTTCCGGCGCCGATGCGCTGGCGGCGATGGTCGCCGCGTGGCGAACGTCCTTCTGCAGCAGCGCACCCGCGATCGGCGCGAGACCCTCGACGGTGCCGCCGAATATGGCGATGCTGCCGAGCGCCTTGCTGGTGGCCGACCCGCCGTTGAGCACCTCGGCCAGACGCATCCGGGGGATGCCGAGGGACTCACCCAGATCGAGGGTGCTCAGGGCGCTGCCGAGGTTGGCGGTGAAGAGCAGGTTGTTCAGGATCTTGGTGACCTGCCCGCTGCCCAGCGGGCCGAGATGGACGATCGGGTCGGCGTAGGTCGCGAACACCGGGCGGCAGCGCTCGGCGACCTCCTCCTCGCCGCCGACCATGACCAGCAGCTTGCCCTCCTCGACGGCAGGCGCGCCACCGCTCACCGGAGCGTCGATCACCGAAACGCCCTGCGCGGCAGCCTTCTCGGCGATCTCCCTACAGGTGTCGGGATGCACGGTGCTGTGAATCGCGACGATGCCGCCGGACGCCAGACCGGCCAGCACGCCCGTCTCGCCGTAGAGCACCTCGCGCACGTCGTCATCGCCGACCACGCACAGGCAGACCAGATCGCTGGCGGCGGCCAACTCGGCGGGCGAACCCGCGGACTTCGCCGCGGTATCGGCATACGGTTCGAGGCTGGCCGCCCTGCGCGCCCACAGCGTCGTCTCGAATCCGCCTTCGACGATCCGACGTGCCATGGGGCCACCCTGACTGCCCAACCCGATGAATCCGACGCGCATCAACCCGCCTCCATTGCTTCCGATGTGTTCCTCTGCGCGACAACGCATTCCTCGACGAACGACAGCACCGAGCCGTGGTAAGCCGCGGCGTTGACGCGATAAGGACATGTTGTGTCCGGTACCCGGTTGCTCATTGGTCACGAATCGCGGCGACGAGGTGAACATCGCGGCGATCTGCGCCATGGCGTCCGCATCCGATCGCCACACCCGTTCGTGTTCGGCGACGCTGAATTGCACCGGCACCCGAACGTGCGGTGCGAGGGCGGGAAAGTCCTGCCGCGGCCAGCTCCTCGTCATGCCCACCTCGTAGAGGGCGCCGGTCGAGGAGTTGGTCATGCCGGACAACACGTCGGGCGGATACAGCTCCGCAGGCTGCCAGAGCACCTCGCGCAGCCCGGTCGGGACGGCCCGTCGCCGTCGCCGCCTTCATGATCTCCGCCATCGCCGAGTCGTATTGCATGCCGGTGCCCGCCAACTCGAGACCGATGAGGTCGGCTTGTTCGGCTCGATCATCTGTGGCCATTCGCACCGCCAGCTCGCAACCGGCCGAGTGGCCGACGAGAAACAAGCCGGCTCCGCGGGCGTTGGCGCCGAGGATCTTGTCGATGGCGCCGTAGGCCAGCGCGATGCGTTGTTCCGGCCGCTCCATGGCGTCCGGGTAGGGCGCAGAACTCCCGTACCCGGGCCGATCCAGCGCCACCATGGTGTAGCCGTTGTCAGCCCCCATCCGCAGCAGCGACAACGACGGGTGCCCGGGGCAGTCGAAATACGCTGCGGTACTTGATCCTCCGTGGAAGGCGACGACGACGGCCTTCGGCTCCTCTACCGCCGCGATCGAGGCCGGACATCGGCACGCCGTCGACGAAGACGACGCGTGGGCGGGAGCCGCGGCGGCGGCGACATCAGGCCGCGGGGCGGGATCGCTCACCCGTCTGTCCGCATCAGGATCGCACCGCTCGGCGTGAGGCCGCCGCTGCTGACCACCGCGACGCGGGCGCCTTTCACCTGGCGTTCGCCGGCGTCGCCGCGCAACTGGGTGACCGCTTCGTGGATAAGGCCCATACCGTGCGTGCGGCCGTGGGAGAGCTGGCCGCCGTGGGTGTTCAGCGGGATCACACCGTCGCGCGCGATGGCCTTTCCGCCGTCGAGGAAGTCCTTCGCCTCGCCGATGCCGCAGAACCCGAGTGCCTCCAGCCACGACAGGCAGTTGAACGAGAAACCGTCGTAGAGCTCGGCGACGTCGACGTCCTTGGGCCGCAGTGATGTTCGCGTCCACAGGTGGGCGGCCTGGCCCAGCACCTGTGGTTCGTGGGTCATCGTGGTCTGGTCCCAGTCGGTGCGTTCGACGATCTGGGTACCGACTGCTTCGAACAGCACTGGCTTGCGCGGCATGTCCTTGGCGGCGTCGACCGCCGACACGATCACCGCGACGGCGCCGTCGCACGGAACGTCGCAGTCGTAGAGCCCGAACGGTGTCGTGATCGGTCGGGCGTTCAGATAGTCGTCCATGGTCATCGGATCGCGGTAGATCGCCGTCGGGTTCAGCGCGGCGTTGGCGCGCTGGTTCAGCGCGATCCAGCCGAGCGTCTCCCGCGTCGTCCCGTAACGCTGAAAGTGTCTCTGCGCGTTGAGCGCAAGCACGTGCGCCGCCGACGTGGCACCGAAGGGCATCTGCCAGCTGGATGTGCGCGGTCCACCGGGAGGGCTGGCCTTGCCTTCCTTCATCAGCTGCTGGAACGTCGCTTCCCATAGCGTGCGGAAGCACAGCACATGGCGGGCCATGCCGGTCGCGATGGCCATCATCGCGGCGATGACGGATCCGCCGGGACCGAAGGTGTCCATGCCGCCGTTGATCCATGTCGGGCGGATACCGAGCGCACCCTCGAGCGCCGTCACGCCGCCTTCGCCCATGCCGGCGATGTCCAGTCCCGGGTAGGTCGACAGCCCGTCGATATCGTCCAGCGTCAAACCGGCGTCGGCGATCGCCGCTTCGCACGCATCGATGGTGAGCGACAGCGGCGGCACCATCAGGCGGCGGCCGAGCCGGGACGCGCCGATACCGGTGATCGCCGAGTGCTCCTCGAACTTCGCCGTGGTCAGCGGTGCGCTGACGAAGCGGCCGAAGTCGGTGGGCGCGATCTCGTCGGTGGGCAGCGGGCCGGTCTGCTTGTCGGTGGTGGGCCGGAACAGCGGTAGCCAGACATCTTCGATCTTGTCGAAGGTGACCTCGACCGTCTGCCCCAACTCGAGCTCGTCGGGGTCGCACTCGATGATGTTGGTGGTCAGGCGAACTCGCGGATCTTCGACGACGGCGACCTGTGCCACCACATACGGCGGCGGCAGGTCGGGGAAGCCGAACCTGTGGTTGACGGTGAAGGCCGACAGTGTGGCGCGACCGGAGACGTCGCGTACACCCATGTTGCGGCTGCGGCAGTACCGGCATACCGGCTGCGGTGGGTGGATCAACGCCTCGCAGTCCCGGCACTCCTGGATGCGCAGGACGCCGTCAGCCGCCTGCGGTCCAGAAGAACTCGTTCTGGGCGTTGAGTTCGGGAAGTGGTCTGGTCAACGGACGAACTCCGAGATCGCTTCGTTGCCATTGGTTTTCGGATCCGGCTCCGGCGACTCGTGCGACGTCGGGGTGAGCGGCGCCGTCAGCTGACGGCCGATGCTCACCCATGTAGATGATGGCGTGCACCGGGCAGTCGAGCAGCGCCCGCATCACCGCGTCGCGATCCTTCTCCGGGACGGTTCCGTCGCCGATCAGCGACGCGTAACCCCAGTCGTCGAGCGAGAAGTACCCCGGTGCGTGCTTGGCGCAGATGCCGAAACCGTCGCACAGAGTCCGATCGAGACGAATCCTCAAGCCATCGCTCATTGCTCCGACCGCCTCCACTTCGTAGGGCCGCACCGCGATGGAACGCGCCGGTTCGGCAGGACGGGCACTCGTTGGCGAGGTGGCTGGTGATCAGCTGCGGGAACTGGCGCAGCAGGCTCGCGGCGACGTTTGTGGCGCCGTCGAGGGTGCCGCACGCGCCGCGGCCGCGCAGCACCACCGACCAGCGTTCCAGACGCGTCACATCCTCTTGGGTCGCCGCCCCGTCACGCAGCGCGGAGACGACGGCGGCCATGGCCGCCGTGCCGTTGAAACATGAGCCGCACTGGCCGGCGTTCTCTCGGTCGAAGTAGGACATCACCGACGCCGCGACGGCGACCGGGCAGTCGTCGGTGAGGATCGAAATCGCACCGCAGCCGAGGCCGCTGCCGAGTCGACGGATCGTCTCGTGGTCGAGAGTCGCGTCGAGGATGTCGGTGTTGACCAGACCGGCGAAGTAGCCGCCCATCAAGACTCCGCGTACCGAGTCCGCCGTGACCCCGTGCAACGTCAGCAGATCGGAAAACGCGGCGCCATGGGGAATCTCGTAAAGAGCCGCGGGCCTGCCGCCGCCCGTGATGGTCGCCAGGAACGTTCCCGGCGACATCGGTGTGCCGACCGCGCGGAAACTCTGCGAGCCGTGCCGGTGGATGTGGGGCAGATTGGCCAGCGTCTCGACATTGCTGACCGTCGTCGGCAGTCCCGACACCCCCTCCTCGAACGGCCGGGGTGGTTTGTCGGTCGGCTTGGCGGGTCCGCCGTTGATACGCCGCACCGCTGCGGTTTCCTCACCCGCGACGTACCCGGGTTCGACGGTCAGCACGGTGATGTCCGTCGCACCGAACACCTGCGAGTCCAGTTCGGACAGTGCACTGTTCACGGCGAGGGCCGACTGTTCATCGGAGACATACACATACGCGCGGCTCGCGTTGACGATCGCGGCGGCCAAGCGCAGGCCGTCCAGCACCAGGTGCGGCCGGTTGCGCAGCAGCCAGCGGTCTTTGACCGAGGCTGGTTCACCCTCTTCGCCGTTCGCGACGATGACCGTCTGCACGCCGCGGCGTCCTGCATCGCGCACGGTGCGCAGCTTGGTCCCCAGCGGGAAGGCCGCTCCGCCGCGCCCGAGGAGTCCGGAGAGGTCGACCTGCTCGAGCAGTGCGTCGGGGTCAGCCAGTGGCCCATAGCCACCGGCCTGCACATAGTCGGCGAGCTCCTCGGCTTTCGCCTGCGCTGGGCCGAAGCAGTCGCGGCGCGCACTCGGGCCACGCGGCGACCGTGAGATCGGTTGCGGTGGGGGTCATGGGGCCTCCCCGCTGGATAGGCTGACGGCCATGAGGACTGCTGTGGTGCGCGTCGGCGTAGACCTGGCCGGCGAACTCACGCCCGCACAGTTGACCGCTGGCATGGCACGCCTTCGTGAGTCGGCCGACGCGGCCGGCGTCGCGGTCGTGGAGAACAATCTCGCCGGCTTGCCGCCACAGCGACGCGAGGTGGAGTTGTTGATCGCGGGTGACGACGCTGCTGAACTCGAGCGGATGGCGGTGAGCCTGTGCGCCAACGCGTTCGGCACGACACCGGTGCCCGGTGTGCTGACCTTCATCAGTCGGGGCACCGACGACGACGCGCACGGCGTGCTGGCCGGATTGGGGCTCTCCGGCGATATCGAACGCGTCCCCGGTGAGGACGGCTGGGATGTGGTCCACGTGACGCTGCGCAAGTCCGACCTCGAGCGTGTCCCCGAGAGCCGTGTCCACACCGCGCTCGAGGCGTCGCTCAACTGCGAAGTGCACATCCGCACGTGTATGCTCATCAGCCGTCCAGGAACTTCAGGATCGCGGGCGCGGCCTGCACCCACGTATCGAACAGGCAGAACTTCTTTCCGCCGCTGGCGGCGAACCTCTCACCCGCGCGTTCCCAGGCGTCTTCCGGCCAAGGGGGTCGATCAGCTTGGAGCCCTTGATAAGGCAGCTCACCTCCAGCGAGGTGCGCTTGGGATGGTCCCAGTCGTTCTCGCCACCACGGATGATCAACGTTGGAACCGTGATGTTGTCGAACATCTCGTCCTCGACGCCGGGGATGGTCTGGCCCGGCTTCGGTACGAACGCGTTGAGCCAACGCAGCATCACCTTGAGGAACTCGTCGACGTCCAGCGCACGGAAGCGCGCCTCGTTGTCCGGGTTCTCGGCGATGCGTTCCTTCCATTCGGCGACGTGCAGCAGGCCGTTCGATCACCCACGCCTTTGGCCGCCAGGATGCTCGGCACCACGTAGTGCCCGCCGAGTACGAACGAGCCGTAGACCCCGCCGACGATGTTCCACACCACCAGTTTTCGCACGATGTCCGGGTAGAGCATCGTGGTCAGCATCGAATCGCGCGCGCCGCCCGAACCGCCGGCGATGATGCACGGCCCGATGTCAAGTCCGGTGATCAAGGCGTGCAGAGTCTCGGCGCGCATATGGGATTCGCTCTTGCCGTAGAACTGCACGTCCGACTTGCCGCAGTTCGGTCGGTCCCAGAGCAGGACACGGTAGCCGCCCTCGGTCAACGCCTGCGCCAGCGGTCGCAAGCCCGGAATGTCCTTGCTGAAGCGGCCCCCCGGCGTCAGGGCGATGAATTCGCCCTCTTTGCCGAGGATTTCATAGACGACGCGGCCGCCGTTGTACTCGAAAGTCTTCTCGCCTTGCGTGAGCTTGAGGCTCGACGATTCTTTAGAGGTCATGCCTGCACCATCACATCGTTGCCGACGACCCGGACGGGATAGGTCCGGATACTCCACTCGGGCTTGACCGCGGTGGTGCCGGTCGCCAGTTCGAAACCCCACTGGTGCCACGGGCAGTAGATGAACTCGAGGTCACGCACCATCACCGCGTCACCCGGAACGTCGTCGTCGACGATTGTGCGGCCACGTGGACGCCCCGAACACAGCGGACCACCCTCGTGCGGGCAGTAGTTCGCGATCGCGTAGAACGTGCCGTTGACGTTGTAGACGCCGACTCCGTGCCGCCCGATGGGGACGAGTTTGTGCTTACCCGGCGGAATCTCGTCGACTGTGGCGACGACGTGTTCGCGCCCCTGCGCCAGCCGGGGCGTCTTCTCTACTTCACTCAACTCAGAACACCCGCACCTGGCCCTCGAGGGCCGGAACCGTCTCGGGCAGGTGATATGTCGCGATGCCGTTGCGGAACATCACCGCCTCACGGGCGTGCTCGGGTAGGTGCTTGACCAGCCAGCGCGGGTCGTCGAACGTCCAGTGCGGGTAGTCGCTGCTGAACAGCAGGATCTTCTCGCACTCCATCCACTCGAACGCGCGGCTCAACTCCGTCTTGTCCTCCGGGTAGTCCAGCGGTTGGGTGGTGAACTTGATGTGGTCCTTGACGTATTCCGAGGGCTTGCGCTTGATGTCCATCCACGACTTGCGGGCTTCGTAGATGGCGTCCATCCGCCACATCAGCGGCAGGATCCACGTGAATGCATGCTCCACCAACACGATTCGCAGTGTCGGGAAACGGTCGAACAGGCCGTCGAAGACCATGCTCATGACCTGATTCGCGGCCAGCAGCGAGTACGTGACCATGAAATCGTGGTTGTAACTGGGGAATCCGACCGGCGGGATCGGCAGTTCCTCGTGGTGGCTGCGCGAGAGGTGGCAGCTCACGGTGATGTCGTTGCGGGTGGCGGCTTCCCAGATCGGGTTGTACTTCGGATCGCCCCACGGCGGGCGTGGCTCGGCCTTGATCAGGACCTGCCCCATGATAGGGGTGGCCGGCCCATTTGTCGATCTCGCGGGCGGCGTCGTCTGGAGTCTCGATCGCGACGCAGACGGAACCGCGCCAGCGTTCATGCCAATTGTTGTGACTGTCCAGCCAGTGATTGGCCTGCCAGTCGTTCAGCGCGCAGCTCATCGCGTGGTTCACCTCGGGAAAGCGCGCCGGGTAGGCCGCGGGCTCGAGGATCGCGATGTCGGCACCGGCCTCCATGATCAGCTGCTTGAACGCCAGGTCGGGGTCGCTGCCCGCGAAATTGCCGTCCGAAGGGAACGTGTCCAGGCGCATCGCATACGCGTGTGCGTAATCCGGCGCGTCGTAGTAGATCTGGTCGCCGATCCGGCGCGTCAGGAAGTACTTGCTGCGCCACGGCTCGGGGATGTACGGCGTCAGCTCGCCGGCCTTCGGCGTCGGATGCACATCGGAGTCGACGCAGCGAACCGCGATGCGCTCGGCCGCGGGCTTTCGCTCTTTCACTGTGACCGTCATGGTGGCCTCCTCTATTACGAAGTCTTCTCTTACTGTGCGCTGACGCCGGCCCCGACGTCTATGCCGTACAGCTCCGCGGCGTTTCGCCAGCAGAGCTTGTCGCGTTGTTCCGGCGAGTACGAGGAGGGCACCTTCAGTTCGTTGAGCTGCCAGTGCGGATAGCTCGATCCGTACATCAGCATGTCGTCCTTGCCGGTGAAGTCGAGCCATTCGCCGGCGAATTCGACGTCGCCGGGCCCGTCCATCGCGCCCTGGATGAAGTAGGTGTGGCCGGGCAGGTAGTCACTGGGCATCTTCGGTGCCCATGGCGTCTGCTCGAGGTGGGGGCGACCGAAGCAGTCCATCCGCCACATGAACGGCGTCAGCATGTCGCCGGCTCCGTCGGCCCATACGAACTTCAGCGTGGGCATCTTCTCGAATACCCCTTCGACGATGAGGTTCATCAGGTGGTACAGAAAATTCAGCGCCATGAAGCTGACGTAGTGCTCGTAGGTCCGCGGGACCCCGTTGGGAGTCGGCGCGAACGAGACGCCCGCACCGACCTCGATGTGCACTGCGACCGGCAGATTCGCCGCCGCGGCCGCCTCCCACAAGCGGCCAGTACTGCGGCTTGCCGTACAGCTCCCGCGACTGCAGCGGGATCCCGATCTGCACAACGCGCGGGTGGTCGGCGTATTTGGCGATCTCGCGCAGGGCGCCGGTGATGTCGTCGGGATTGACCCGGATGGTGCCGCGGAACCGGTCGGCATAGGTGTTGTCCTCGAGCCAGCGCGACACCATGAGTTCGTTGTGTGCTGCAGCGATCGCGGTGCCCAGATGGCGGTCGGGCATGATGCCCCGCGTCATCGGGTGCAGGATCGCGATGTCCACGCCGCGCTCGCCGAACAACTGCTGTCCGACGAACTCGGGGTCCGACCCGGGATAGCGGCGTTCGCCCTCGGTGTTCGGCGCGTACTCGCCGCCGGGGGCGCCGTACCAGTCCATCTCGTAGTCCGGGAACCCGCGGCTCTTGAACGGCTCGCGCATGAACCCGCGCAGATCTTTGTTCGACTTGCTGAAGATGTGCACGCTGGCGTCGATGACCGGCGTCCTGCTGGGCTGGCTCCCCTCGGGAAGTGTGGTCACGCGAAGCCTCCGATGTTCATCCGGACGGCCGGAGCGCACGAAGGGCTGAGACATGCGCCGGCACCGGACATAAAGCCATAGTAAAGGCTTGTTCTTCAAAGGCAAGAATTGTGTTCTCCAGCGGATCGCTTACTTCTTCGCAGGTCAGGGTGTGCGCTGGTCAGTCGCTTTGCGCTCCCGTCGTGAAACGAGGTAGTCGAATGCCGAGAACGATTACAGCATCTAAGGAGAATGTTATTCTCGTGCCAACCGACGGAGTACTGACGAGGTCCACAGGAGGCCACTCGTGTTACTGGAGTTCGACGCCGATCAGCGGCTGTGGCAGGAGACGGTGCGGGACGCGGTCACCAAGGCTTGCCCGGCATCGCTGGTGCGCGGAGTGGCCGAGAATGGAGTCGACCCGACGCCGCTCTGGCAGACCTACGTCGACGCCGGCTGGACCGAGCTGACCGACCCGGAGAACGCGGTCGAGCTGGCGATAGTGGCCGAAGAACTGGGCCGGGCCACCGATCCGACCCCGTTCTTGGCGACCTTGACCCAGTTCGCCCCGCTCGCCGGGGACCAGTACGACCCGCAGAAGTCCGGCACGGCCGTGTACAGCGGAGTGACCGCTCATCGCGACGCCGACGGTTGGGTGCTCAACGGAACGGCTCATCACGTCCTCGACGGCGACCGCGCCGAGAAGCTCGCGGTGGTCACCGAGGCGGGCGTCTTCGTCGTCGACGCCGGTGTGGCCGTCACCCGGCGTAGCGCCGTCTTCGACCCGGTACTGCACATCGCGGAGGTCACCTTCGCCGGTACGCACGTCCCCGACAGCGACCGCGTCCGCGTCGACACCGAACGAGCCCGGCACGTGGCGCTCACCGGGATGGCGATCACCACGGTTGGGGCGTGCCAACGCATCCTCGATCTGGTGCTCGAGCATGTGAAGCAGCGTCAGCAGTTCGGCGTGGCGATCGGAACGTTCCAGGCCGTCCAGCACAAGGCCGTCGACATGCACGTCGCGACCGAGCGGGCCCGCGCGCTGTCCTATTTCGCCGCGCTGACCATCGCGGCCGATGATCCTCGTCGCCGGCTCGCGGCGGCGATGGCAAAGGCATCGGCGGGGGAGGCGCAGGCATTGGTCTTCCGGCACGGTCTGCAGCTGTTCGGCGCCATGGGATTCACGTGGGAGAACGACCTGCAATTCGCGCTGAAGCGGGCGAAGGCCGGTGAACTGCTGCTCGGCGGGGCGGCCGAGCATCGCGCCGTGATCGCCGCGGAATACAGGGGTCTAGTAGACATGCAACTGACTTTCGATTCCGATGTCGAGGAGTTTCGCGCCGAGTTCGCAGCGTTCCTCGATGAGCAATCTGCCGTCGGAATCCGTGACCCAGGAGCGGCCGACGCTCGGTGTCACACATGCCGCAATGGGCGCGCGACTGGCAGCGACTGCTGTTCGACAATGGCTGGCTGCTGCCTGCGCAACCGCCGGAGTTCGGTGGCCGCAACGCGAACGTGCGTGCAGTCAGTTCGTGCACCTCGACGAGTTGTGCCGACGTCGGATCTACCACAGCCTCAATCCCGCAGGGCGTGAACATCATTGCGGCGTCGCTGATTTCGTTCGGATCCGACGAGCAGAAGCACCGCTGGGCGGTGCCGGTGTTGCGGGGTGAGCTCACCGCATCGCTCGGCATGAGCGAGCCGAGCGCGGGATCAGATCTGGCGTCGCTCCGTACCCGCGCGGTGCTCGACGGCGATCATTTCGTGGTCAACGGCCAGAAGGTGTGGACCTCGGGCGCGCATGACGCCGACTTCCTGCTGACGTTCGTTCGCACGGATCCCGATGCGCCCAAACACAAAGGCATCAGCGTGCTGATCATCCCGACCGATACGCCCGGTGTGGTATGCCGGCCCTTCGCCGACATGTGCGGTGAGGAGAACAAGGACTTCAACGAGGTGTTCTTCACCGACGCGCGGGTGCCTGCCGAGAACCTTGTCGGACCGCTGAACGGCGGCTGGGCTGTGGCCAACGGATCCCTCGGGCACGAGCGCACCATGATGTGGCTCGGCTTCGCCGACCGCATCGACAACATGATCGCCGATTTCCGGCCGCGCACCGAGTTGGAGCGCGACCAGTACGCGACGACGATCATGGACTACCAGGCGCTGCGGGCGATGGGCTCGGCAGCACTGGCCCGGGCGGCGCGCGGCGAAATGGACACCGCGTCGGTGTCGGTGCTGAAACTGTTCGGCTCTGAGGCGGAGCGTCAGGCGTTCGAGAACGCGCTGACCGCGGCGGGTATCGACGGGCTCACTCACCCGTCGACGACCGGCCCGTACGAGCACATGAACCTCGACCACTACTTCGTCAGTTGGTTCGAGCGGTATGCGCGCAGCTTCGGCGGCACCATCGCGGGCGGCACCTCGGAGATCCAGCGCAACATCATCGCGCAGCAGGTGCTCGGTCTGCCGCGGCGCTGAGACCGGTGACCGAGACGCTGATCATCGACCGCCCCCACGCCGGGGTGGTTGTGCTGCAACTGAACCGGTCCAAACAACTCAATGCGATCAACGAAGCGATGCGCGACGAGTTGATCGAGGACATTCTCGGCCATCGGTTCAGACGCGTCGGTCCAAGCCGTCGTCATCACCGGGGCAGGCCGCGGGTTCTGCTCGGGTATCGACGTGCGCAACTTCTCGCCGCGGGCACTCGAGGCCGTCCGACCCCGCGATCGACCGGTTGCGGTTCCAGGAGGCGATGGCCGCACTGCCGCAGGCGATCCGTAATCTGCCGCAGCCCGTCATCGCAGCGGTGAACGGACCTTGTGTAGGGGCGGGCTTCGCGCTGTGCCTGGCGTCTGACATCCGGATCTGCTCGACGGCGGCGACATTCGGCAACGGTGCGATCCTGTTGGGATTGTCCGGTGCCGAGATGGGCATGAGCTACCACCTGCCCCGGATCGTCGGAACGAGTGTGGCTGCCGACTGGATGATGACCGGCCGGACGGTGCCGGCGTCCGAAGCCGACCGTCGCGGCCTGGTCAGCCAACTGGTCGAGCCAGAACAGTTGATGCAGCGGGCAATCGAGCTCGCTCGCGCCATTGCCGACCTTCCGCCGTTCGGTACGCAGTTGACGAAACGGGCCTTGCAAGTGAACACCGACGCATCGGGCCTGAGTGCAGCGCTGGAACTGGAGAATCGCAACCAGGTGCTCAGCCATGCGACCGACGAAGCCGAGGCGCGGCGGCGGCCGAAGTGATCGCGAGACGGATGGGCGGTAATCGATAGTGACGTGGGACTTCTCGACCGATTCCGAGTGGGCGGAGCAGCTGGCGTGGGTCGAGCAGTTCGTTCGCGAGGAATGCGAGCCCATCGACTACGTGGTCAAGGAGTCCCATGATCTCAATGACCCTGTGCGACAGGCGCTGATCCCGCCGCTTCAGGAGATCGTCAAGGAACGCGGCCTGTGGGCGACGCACCTCGGACCGCATCTCGGTGGTCCCGGGTTACGGCCAGGTGAAGCTCGCGCTGCTCAACGAGATCCTCGGCCGGTCCGAGTGCGCGCCGATCGTCTTCGGATCCCAGGCGCCCGACTCCGGCAACAGCGAGATCCTCGCGCACTACGGCACGCCCGAGCTCAAGGAGCGCTATCTGGAACCGCTGCTGGACAACCGCATCGTGTCGTGCTTCTCGATGACCGAGCCGCAGGGCGGTGCCGACCCGAAGGTGTTTACCACCACGGCGGTGCACGACGGCGATCACTGGGTGATCAACGGCGAGAAGTGGTACTCCTCGTTCGCGTCCATGGCGTCGTTCATCATCGTGATGGCGATGACCGACCCGGATGCACCGCCGTACCAGCGCTATTCGATGTTCGTAGTGCCCGGCGACACGCCAGGCATCAACGTGCTGCGCGACGTCGGACTCGGCTACCAGCCGCTCGGTGGCGGCCGCGAGGGATATGTGCGGTACGAGAACGTTCGGGTCCCCGCCGACCACATGCTCGGCCCGCGCGGCGGTGCGTTCGTCGTCGCGCAGACCCGACTGGGCGGCGGCCGCATTCACCACGCGATGCGCACGGTAGGTCTGGTGCGGCGGATCTTCGACATGCTGACCGAACGGGCCGTCTCGCGCTACACGCAGGGAGAGATGCTGGCCAACAAGCAGATGGTTCAGGAGATGATCGCCGACTCCTGGATGGAGATTGAAGCCTACCGCCTGCTGACCCTCCAGACGGCATGGAAGATCGACAAGTACAACGACTACAAGGCGGTGCGTGGCGACATCTCGGCGGTGAAGGCGATGATGCAGAAGGTGCTGCACGACGTCTCCGCGCGCGCCCTGCAATTGCACGGATCGCTGGGCACCTCTCACGAGATGCCGTTCGTGCAGTACATGACGGAGTCGTTCGTGCTCGGACTGGCCGACGGGCCGACCGAGGTGCACAAGGTGACGCTGGCGCGGCTGCTGCTCAAGGACGTCAAGCCCGCACCCGACGCATTTCCCGTCCGAGCATCTGCTGCGGCTGCGGGAAGCGGCCGAAGCCAAGTTCGCAGACAAGCTCGCGGGCATTCCGCGCAGCTAGGAGGTAGTCCGACATTGTCGCTGTGACGGCAAGGTTGCCCTGGTGACCGGTACCAGTCGCGGATTGGGCAAGGCCATTGCGAAACGGTTGGCCGCAGAAGGAGCGACCGTCGCCCTCACTGCGCGCACCGCAGAACCCGACCCGAAGTATCAGGGATCGCTGCAGCCAGACGCTCGAGGAGATCGAGCAATCGGGAGGTTCGGCGATCGCCGTCCCGGCCGACCTCTCCAAAACCGAGGATCGTGAACGACTCTTTGCCGAGGTGGTCGAGAAGATTGGCGCCCCAGACATTCTCGTCAACAACGCGGCCGTCACGTTCCTTCGCCCGCTCGACGAATTCCCCGACCGGCGTGTGCGTCTGATGATGGAGATGCATGTGATCGCCCCGCTGCACCTCACCCAATTGGCCATCCCTGCCATGCGCGAGCGGCAGCGGGGATGGGTGCTGAACGTGACATCGGTTGGCGGCGATCTGCCCGACGGTCCGCCCTTCTCCGAATTCGACCGCGAAGCGGGCTTCGGCATCTACGGCACGGTCAAAGCCGCCTGAATCGGTTGACGAAAAGCCTTGCGGCCGAACTGTACGACGACGGAATCGCCGTCAACGCCGCGGCACCGTCCAACCCGGTCGCCACTGAGGGTGCCGGTGCACTCGACCTGGCCAAGACCGACACCGAGGACATCGCGCTGATCACCCAGACCGCTTTCGTGCTGTGCACGGGCGACCCCAAGACGCAGACCGGTCGCATCGCCCACACGCAGCCCTTCCTGCGTGAGATCGGCTGGCTGTCTTGAACCCCCGCGAGTGTTGGCTTTTGTCACGCCAACCAGCGTTATCGCGTGAAAAAACTCCACACTCGGCGCGGGGAAGGGCAGTCGCGTGAAGGTTCAGCCCGCCGCGTACCTGCGGACCACGCTTCCGCTGGATCTGTCGCGCTGGAGCGCCTGGACAGCGGTCGGTACCACTCGATCTGGCTGCCCGACCACATGGTCAGCTTCTGGCCCGACTCGATCTGGACCCCTGAATTCACCGATCTGGCAACGGTTTCGCCGTCGCCGCATCGCCACCTGGACGCCATGGCGGTCGCCGCCGCAGCAGCCGTGCTGACTGAGAACGTGCCGCTGGTCACCAGCGTCATCGACACCGTGCGCCGGCATCCGGCGCTACTCGCGCAGAGCGCGCTGACCATCGACCATCTCGCCAAGGGCCGCTTCGTTCTCGGCCTTGGCAGCGGCGAGACCGAGAACACCGTTCCCTATGGGTTCGACTTCACCAAACCGGTGAGCCGATTCGAGGAGGCGCTCGAGGTCATCCGGCTGCTCTGGGATAGCGACGGTCCGGTCGACTTCGACGGCCAGTTCTATCACCTGCACCATGCTCGCCTCGACACCGAACCGTATGAGGGCACGACCCCCGAGATCTGGATAGGGGCGAGTGGGCCGCGGACGCTGGAGATCGTCGGACGATACGCCGACGGGTGGTGGCCCACCGGCGCGTGGAATCCCGACGACTACGCCCAAAAGCTCGCCACCGTACGGGCTTCGGCGGAGCGGGCCGGCCGCGATCCGATGGCCATCACGCCGTGCTACATCCAGGTGTGCCTGATCGGCCGGGACGATGCGGCGCTCGCCGACATTCTGGACGCGCCGCTGGTCAAGGCGTTCCTCCTCCAGGTATCGGCCGAGCTGCTTTCAAGCCTCGGCTATGAGCATCCGATGGGGGAGAACTGGCGCGGTTACCAGGACATCGACCCGGCGACGTTGACCCGCGAGCGCATCGTCGAGTTCCTCGATCGCGTCGACCCCGAATCGATCCTTGCGGTCGTCCCGCACGGCACGCCCAAGCAGGTCGCCCAGGAAATCAAGAACTATGTGGACGCGGGCCTGCGGGTGCCCAAGATCCTGGACTATGGCGGTATGGCTGGACTCTCGTACTCCGCCGCGTCGGCCGACAACGTGCCGCGACGTCGAGGACGAGCTGATGCGCCTGTGTGGAGACATTCGATGAGCACCGCGCTGAACGCGGCGGACATGTTGAGCCGGGCGCAGGCCCGGCACCGGACTGACGGACTACGGCGATCACCACCCTGCCGGAGCGATTCGCGACGGCCGTCGACCTTCTCAACGGCATCGGTATGGACGCCGACGGGCGCAGGCAGGCCGAGGACGTATGTCATTGGCTGCTCACCTCACGCTTGGAGTTCTTCGAGGACCGGAATCGATACCCGATCGCCGATGAAGTGATCGAGCGGCCCATGTTCGTCACGGGTGAACCGCGTTCGGGAACGACGCTTATGCACGCGCTCATGTCGGTGGATCCGGATGCGCGGGCACTTCGCTTCTGGGAGGTGATGTATCCCGTCACCGCCGCCCGGCATCGCCCGCGACGATGACCCCCGCCGGGCCCGCGCCGATGTTGATTGGCGCGAGATCAACGCCAAGATGCCGAAATGGCTGCACAGTCATCCCTACAACGACATGCTCGGCGACGGACTGCCGGAGGACGAACGCACGTGGGCCTTCGACTTCCGCGTCATGACGCCGACCGCATGGTGGCGAGTTCCCGATGCAGACGGTGGTTGGAGGACTGCCCACCGACGACGCGGCGCAGTACCGCATCCACAAGGCGATGCTGCAGCAGTTTCAGTACGGCCGCCAGCCGAAACAATGGGTTCTCAAGGGATTTCACGGGTTTCGTCTGCAGGAGTTCTTCAACAGCTATCCGGACGCAAGCCTGCTTTGGCTGCACCGCGACCCCGTGCAGGTTGCGGCGTCGCGCACGATGATGATGGCCGACATCCTCGAGGGCATCGTCGGGCCGGTCGATCTGCAGGCCGCGGCGAAAATGCATCTCGAGCTGACGCGGACTTCCATCGCCAACACGATGAACAATCCGCTCATCGACGATCCTCGAATCATGCACGTGCGCTACACCGACTTCCTCGCCGATCCGGTGGGCACCGTTGGCCGCTACTACGACTTCTGCGGGCGGACACTGAACGCCCAGGCGCAAGACGGCGATGCGTGCCTACCTGAATAACAATCCCGGCGACCGGCACGGGAAGTTCCGCTATTCGACGAAACTGCTCACCGACATCGGAGAGGACCTCGACGCGCTGCACGACGAATTCCGGCCGTTCCGTGAGCGATTCGGCGTCGCCGTCGAGACAGCAGGGATGAGGCGATCGTGCACGATCGGCTTTCGGTCCACAGTGTGACGTTCCTTGGCATGCCCCTCGCTGAGCAACAGTCCATCTGGCGCGAGCTCGGGCTGACGAGGCTCAGCCTGATCGACTCCCAACTCGCCGAACCCGGACTGGCGCAACTCATCGAGCAGAGCGGCTACTCGGTGGACACCGTCTACCACCTGTTCGAGTCCGGCGAGGGCCTGTCCCGTGTCATCGAGACCGCCGCCGCGAGTCGGCGCCCGCGTCGTCTACATGCTGACCGGCGGCCGCGGCGAATTGAGCTGGGAGCATGCGGCCGAACGCTTCTGCGCGGCGATCGCCCCGTGCGTGCGCGAGGCGCGGCAGGCCGGTGTGGCGTTGGCGATCGAGAACGCCTCCGCCCTCTATGCCGACCTCCACTTCGCCCACACCCTGCGGGACACGATCACGCTGGCCGAGATGGCGGGCGTCGGCGTCTGCATCGACCTGTTTCACTGCTGGGCCGAAGCCGACCTTGCCGGCCTCGTCGAACGCGCGTTGCCGCGGACAGTCCAGATCCAGCTGAGCGACTACGTGCTCGGCGATCGCGCACTGCCCGCCCGCGCGGTCCCCGGTGACGGGGCGATCCCGATCGAGCCGTTCCTCCGGCAGGCACTCGCGGGCGGCTATACCCACGGCTTCGATTTGGAGTTGATCGGCCCGCGAATCGAGGCCGAGGGCAGGATTGCGGCGGCGCGTCGCGGCTGCCAATCAATATCGACGATGCTGGAAAGACTTGGCGCATAGGGGATAGACCGATGGCACTCGGAGACGGTACTGATGACGCCGCGCTGAATGCGGCGTGGATCGAATTCTGCGATCGACTCAAGGCGGCGGGTGAACGGGTCTTCAAGGACCTCAACTCCGTTTCGGGTCTGCAGCGCGCCGACGGCTTCCGGTTCCTCACTCAAAACCTCGGCCAGGCGTTCGACCTGGCGTTGGAGACCAGGGACACTCGCTATCCCGCGATCCACACCTTCTGCAATCCCACACGGAAGCTCGGCGGTGACTGCGCGGACTTCCTGTATCAGCAGGCATGGATCGACGGCGAGTCGACATATCGCATCGTCGGGGAGCGCGGCACCGCACGGTTTCTCAACATCACCGTGCAAGGTCCGCGACCCGACGGCCCGGGCGTTCTCCACGAACCGTTCGGAGATGTGCCGGAGGCGAATCTGTTCGGAGCGCAGCTCATCACCGCACCGACGGCACGTTCGAGATCTACCTCGGCGGGCAGCGGCGGGACCCGAATTGGCTAGCCACCACCGACGGTTCACGAAAGCTGTTCATCCGCCAGGGTTTCGATTCCTGGGACGAGCAGCCGGCTCGAATGCGGATCGAGCGCGTCGGCATGGACGCCCCCAAACCGCTACCCACCCCGTCGTCGATGATCGCGGCGATGGACTGGGCTGGTGGATTCGTCACAGGCCTAATGGAGGACTGGCCGGAGTTCCCGTTCCGCTACGGCGGGGTGGACGGTGAAAATCCCAATCGGTTTCCGGCCGCGCTCGCAACCGGCTCCGATATCGAAACGCGGTCGCGCCGCGGTGAATATGCATTGGGTGCTAGCCGCCGACGAGGCGCTGGTCATCGAGTTCGATGCCCATGACGGCCTGTGGATGTTCACAAACATGGGAGTCTTCTTCAACAGCATGGACTACCTCTACCGGCCGGTGAGCTACACGCCGAGCCGCACCGCGGTGGACGGCGACGGCAAGGTGCGCCTGGTCTTGGCGCACGACGACCCGGGATATCACAACTGGATCGACACCCAGGGGTTCGAGCGAGGCAATGTCACCTACCGGCACATGCTCGAAGGCGTGCCAGCCGAATTGCACACGCGTGTCGTCAAGCGCGCACACCTCGCCGATGCGCTGCCGCCGGACACTGCGACCGTTACCGCCGCGGAGCGCGTCAGCGCAGATGTGGGCTCGGTTCAATGGAATTCGGCAGCGCTTTCAGCTGTGATTCGGCGCGCATACGATCACTGAGCGGTCGTCAGCGCACCGAGATCGCTAGAGCCGCTGCAGCTTGAACGTCCAGAACTGCTTTCCCGGTGGGCCGTTGAAACAGCCGACGTCATAGGCCGAGTCGATGGTTCCCACCAGGGTGTTGTCGTCCCACACGTAGGTCTCATGAGTCGGCAGGTTGTAGCCGGGGCAGCGCAGACCGTCGGGTACGTCGACCTTCAGCGTCCACTGGCCGTTGGCCAGGTAGGCATCTCCCTGGTAGTAGGCGTAGTACTTCAACCGGGGCGCCGCGCTGATATACCTGCAATCCGGTGTCGGTTCCGGATTGCACGGCGCGATGAACCAGAACCACGAGGCCCGGTCATAGCGGTTGGTGAGAAGGTCGAAGTTGCCCGGATGCAGAAACGCGTGGGCCGGAGGTGAGATGGCCGTGGCGAGCGCCATCAAGCCGACGGCGGCCGCCGCGGTCAGGACTTTGATGGGTTTCATCGTTGCCATCGTGTCCTCTCAAATTCGTTGCCGGTGCTCATCAAACCACTTCGGTGCAGATCTCGGTCGCAGATCAATCGATGACGACGGCATCCTTGTGCTCGGTGATGGGTCTCGCGGGTTGCTGTTCGTCGCAGATCCGCTGAAGTTTCTCCAGCGTCTCATCCAGTCCTGGGCCCAGTGGCTTGCTCGGCGTGAACGTCGCGGGCAGGTGCTTCATGCCCTGGATGACGCCGATGGTCTCGTAGTGCTCGGTGCCCTCGGGGTCACACACGTAGTCGGGCATGCGGTCGAGCACAGCGGTCAACATCGACTTGAAGACCGTGCGGGCGACGTTAGAGCCCACGCAACGGTGCACGCCGATGCCGAAGCTGAAGTGCCGGTTGCCCTTCCGGTCCATGATGATGTCGTTGGGGTTGTCAAAGACCGACGGGTCGCGGTTGGCCATGGCCCAGGAAATCCAAAGCCGCTCGCCTTCTTTGAATTTGGTGCCTTCCACCTCGACATCCTCTGCAAAGGTGCGGCCGTCGCCTGGTGCAGGCGTGTAAAAGCGCAGAAACTCCTCGGTGGCCGGGTTCAGCAGGGTGTCGCGTTCGCGGCTGAGCAGCTCGCGCTGGTCCGGATTCTCCGACAGCCATTCCAGCGAGTGCGCGGTGAGCGCGGTCGTGGTGTCGAAGCCGCCGCCGATGATCAATCCGAGATTGCCGAGGATCTCGAGGTCGGGAGCCGGTTCGCCGTCGATGCGCAGTTGCAGCAGTGCATTGATCAGGCCGGGACGCGGATTCTCCCGGACCTCCATCATGGTGGTGATCATGTCGATACCCATCTGACGGTTCATCTCAGCGACGCGCGCGGCATCGGGCGAGTGTTCCGGAGTGGATACCGACAGGTGCGCGGGCTCGCTGTAGACCGGCCACTTCTTCAGTTCGATGCCCATCATCGCCAGGGTGAGCACTGCGGGCACGATGTTGGCGAGATCGTCGACGAAGTCGATGCGGCCCGACTCAATCTTCTCGTCGAGCGCCGCCCGGGTGATTTCGTCGACGAAGGGTTGCCATCGCCTGATCGCAGCGGGGGAGAGGTAGGGGTTCAACGCCCCGCGATAGGTCCCGTGCTCGGGTTCGTCCATCTCGAGGATGCCGCCGCGCACGACAGTGGCCCGCTGCGCCTTCGGGATGGTGATTCCCTGGTAGCCCTTGCGTTCTCCGTTGATGTCGTGGTCGTTGGACACCGCCGGACAGCGCGCCAGCTCGAACACATGCTTGCTGTCGGCGGCAACCCAATGACCGTTGTAGGCGTCGGTCCAGGCCATCGGGCATCTGGACTGCATTTCCTCGGTGATCTTCTCGAACTGCACCCGATACTCCGGGGTGTGCCGGTCGAAATGGTACCGATTCTTTTTCCGCTCGTTGTCGGCGGCGCGTATGTCGTCGACACTCAAGGCTTGTCTCCCTGCGCTTCGTTGAATTGCCGGCCCGCCGGCGGTGGTGGTGTCACTCTTCGATCGAGATGGCCTGCTCTGGGCACGACTGCACTGCTTCGCGTACCGCGTCCTGCTGATCGGGCGGCACCACTTCCTCCACCGGCGAAGCAGTGCCGTCGATGTCGCTGAGCTCGAAGGAATCTGGGGCGATCATCGAGCAGAGCGTGTGGCCCTGGCAGCGTCCTGAGTCGACGAAAACCTTCACGGTGTCCTCCTGCCTTCAGGGTCAGTTGTGGTAGTCGTACCACTTGAGGTATCCGCCGGCGTCCACCCGAACCTGCATTCCGGTGACGTAGCGCGCCTCGTCCGATGCCAGCCACAGCACCGCGTTGCTGATGTCGACCGGCTCGATCCACGGCACCTTCATGGCCTGTTGGACATAGAAAACGGGTTCGGCGTCCGCCAGTGTCGGACTCTCGAGGTCGGGGCGGAACGACTTGTACATCGGCTCGCTCTGCAGCATGTCGGTGTTGCAGTTGGTCGGGTGCACCACATTTGCGCGGATTCCCCGCGGCGCGAGCTCGGTCGCCAGGTCGTGAACATAGGCCGACAGCGCCCGCTTGCTGTGCACGTAGGCCATACCGCCCGGGTCGCCGCCCGGATTGGGCTTGTTATGGGTGTCCATCAGCGCCGCGGTCGAACCCGTAGCCACGATCGCCGCGCCCTCCGTGAGATGCGGCAGTGCGACGTTGATCGCGTTGAGTGTGCCGACGAGGTTGGTGTTGATGACGTCGACCCAAGCCTGCAGCGGCGGTTCGCCCTTCATCCCCGCGACGCCTGCCTGGGCCACGACGATGTCGACATGGCCGAACTGCGAGATGCCCTCCTCGAGCGCGGCGCGCAGCTGCGAGGCCTCACGCACGTCGGCCTGTGCGGTGAAAACACTGCGGCCGGTCTTCTCGACTAGTTTGGCGGTCTCCTCGAGGTCCTCGGGCGTCGCCATCGGGTAACCGATCGTCGCGATGTCCTGACAGAGGTCGACGGCGATGATGTCGGCGCCTTCCTCGGCCAGCCGAACCGCGTGACTCCGGCCCTGCCCGCGGGCAGCACCGGTGACGAATGCGACCTTTCCCTGTACTCGTCCCACTGAGATGTCCTTTCGATTCTGCTGTTGGGTTACGTGTTCCGGCCGCCGTTGACGCCCAGGATCTGCCCGGTGATGTAGCCGGCCTCCTCGGAGGCCAGGAACGCGCAGGCGGCCGCGATGTCCTCGGGCCTGCCGATGCGCCGCACCGGCGTCGAGTCGATGCTCTGCTGCACAGTCAGGTAACCGCGCTCTTCGGACTTCCGCAGCATCGGGGTGTCGATGAAGCCGGGCGGCACGGCGTTGACGGTGATGCCACTGGGGCCGTACTCCAACGCGAGCGACTTGGTCAGTCCGTTGACTGCCGACTTGGCGGCCACATAGGGGGACATATACGGCTGGCCGGAATGTGTGCTGGATGACGAGATGTTGACGATGCGACCCCAGCCGGCCTCGATCATGTCGGGCAGAACCGCCTGGATGCAGTGGAAGACCCCGTTGAGGTTGACGTCAACGACCCGCTGCCACTCCTCGAACGAGATGTCGGTGAATCGCTTGAACTTCTCCAGGCCCGCGGCGTTCACCAGAACCGTTACCGGACCGAGCTTGGCGCGTACGGCATCCAGCGCCGCGTCGACTTGGGAGCGGTCGGTGACATCGGCGACGTATGAGTGGTCAGCGTCCGATGGATTGAGGTCCAGGATCGCCACATTCATGCCGTCGGCGCGCAGTCGGTGCGCCACAGCCTGACCGATGCCGGAGCCGCCTCCGGTCACGACAGCGTTCTTCAACACCCCACCTGCCGGTCATGCATAAAGAATCGTCCTTCCGATTATGAGAACCGTACTCTCGTGCGCTGCAATCCCGCAAGACACGGTAGAGGTCAGATTCGCACTGGTGAGACGTTTCATCGATGATTGTCGCACCGTTAAGTGCAGGCAGCGGGAGTTCTCGGTCTTTTCCTTGAGTTCTCTTGTAACGAATGTATGATTCGCCGGTGATGAGAATGAAGTTTCCATCACACGGGGCTGGGTGCTGAGGAGGAAGATGCAGGAAACGACCATGTCGAGTGGCGGAGCCACCACCGACACCGCGACGCGCGGTGTCGACCGGCGGTTGCTGATCGACGGCAAGCTTCTCGACACGTTGCGGACGTTTCCCTCCCTTAACCCAGCCACCGGCGAGGTGCTCGGTCACGCCCCTGACGCCACGGTCGGCGACGCCGAAGCGGCCGTCGCCGCCGCGCGGCGGGCCTTCGATGAGACCGACTGGTCGACCAACACCGAATTTCGTATCCGCTGCCTCGAGCAGTTCCATCAGGCGCTGGTCGACCACCGCGACGAGCTCGCCGCACTGACCATTGCCGAGGTCGGCGCGACCGAGGCCCTGTGCCAGGGCGCTCAGTTGGACCAGCCGATCGCGATCGTCCGCTATTACGCGGATCTGCTGAAGAACTATCCGATGACCGAGGACCTCGGAAACATCGAGAGCCGCGGAATGCAGCACCACCGCTGGGTGGAGAAGGAAGCGGGCGGCGTCGTCGCCGCGATCATCGCCTACAACTATCCCAATCAGCTGGCGCTGGCCAAGCTCGCGCCCGCACTCGCCGCCGGCTGCACGGTGATCCTGAAGTCCGCGCCCGACACCCCGCTGATCACGCTGGCGCTGGGCGAGCTGATTGCCAACCACACCGACATCCCCGCCGGCGTCGTGAATGTGCTCAGTGGCGCCGACCCCGAGGTCGGCGCCGCGCTGACCACCAGCCCAGACGTTGACATGGTCACCTTCACCGGCTCGACGCCGACCGGCCGCCGGATCATGTCGGCCGCCAGCGACACCCTCAAGAAGGTGTTCCTTGAACTCGGCGGTAAGTCGGCCGCGATCGTGCTGGACGACGCAGACTTCAACACCGCCGCACTGTTCTCGGCCTTCAGCATGGTCACCCACGCCGGCCAGGGCTGCGCGCTGACGTCACGGCTGTTGGTGAACAAGAAGAATCACGACGAGATCGTCGAGATGATCAAGAACAACTTCGGGCTGGTGCGCTACGGCAATCCAGCCGATGCCGGCACCTACATGGGTCCCCTGATCAGTGAGAAACAACGCGACAAGGTCGACGGCATGGTCCAGCGCGCCGTCGAGGCAGGCGCCACGCTGGTCACCGGAGGCGAGAAGGTCGACCCCGGCTACTTCTATACCCCGACTCTGCTGACCAACGTGGCACCCGACAGCGAGATCGCCCAGGAAGAGGTCTTCGGCCCGGTCCTCGTCGTCATTTCCTACGAAGACGATGACGACGCGGTGCGGATCGCCAACGACTCCATCTACGGGTTGTCAGGTGCCGTGTTCGGCAGTCAGGACCGCGCGCTCGCGTTGGCCCGCCGCATCCGGACAGGCACCTTCTCGATCAACGGGGGCAACTACTTCAGTCCCGACAGCCCATTCGGCGGCTACAAACAATCCGGCATCGGACGCGAGATGGGCACCGCAGGACTTGAGGAGTTCCTCGAGTCCAAGACGTTCGCGACGGTCGTGTCATGAGCGGGCCACTAGACGGAATCCGCGTCCTCGAGGTCGCGATGTACGGCTTCGTGCCCTCGGCGGGCGCCGTGCTGCGCGAGTGGGGCGCCGACGTCATCAAGGTCGAGCATGCGGTGACAGGCGATCCGCAGCGCGGGCTGCGCCAGACCGGGCTGCTGCGGGTCGAGGGCGATCCGAACCCCAACATCGAGCACGCCAACCGCGGAAAGCGCAGTGTCGGTCTCGACATGTCGGTGCCCGAAGGCAAAGAGGTGCTGCTGGAGCTGGCCAAACGTGCCGACGTGTTCCTGACGAGCTTCCTGCCGGGGCATCGACAGAAGTTCGGTATCGACGTCGACGACATCCGCGCCGTCAACCCGAAGATCATCTACGCCAGGGGCAGTGCGCTGGGGCCGCGCGGCGAAGAGTCGGTCAAAGGCGGCTACGACATGACCGCGTTCTGGTGCCGCGCAGGCACCGCGGCCACCATCACGCCGCCCGGCACACCGGGCATGGTCGGCCCGCCCGGACCGGCCTACGGCGACACCATCTCCGGCACCAACCTCGCGGGCGGGATCGCCGCCGCGCTGCTGAAGCGGGAGCGCACCGGTGAGCCATCGGTGGTGGACGTCTCGCTGCTGGGCAGCGGCCTGTGGTCGCTCGGACACACGGTGGCCTTGACGAAGCACCTCGGCCAGCGGATGGAGGCCTTCCCTCCCGGTGTGCACGGATCGCCGATCAATCCGCTGGTCGGGCTCTACGCGACCTCCGACGACCGCTATATCTCCTTCGTGATGATGCAGCCCACCAAGTTCTGGGCGGACGTCTGCAAGCACATGGATCTCGACGAACTGGCCGACGATCCGCGCTTTGCGACCGTCGAGTCGATCGCCGAGAACACCGGCGGCCGCAGCGGAGATCCTCAGCGAGGCGATGAGCAAGCGTCCGCTCACGGAGTGGAGCGAGCGGTTCGCGACACTGCTCGGGCCGTGGGCGCCGGTGCAGGACACCCTGCAGGCTGTGGAGGACGCCCAGATCCGCGCGAACGACTATCTGGTGCAGGCGGGTGAACTCGAACTGGTCGCGAATCCGGTGCAGTTCGATGTGAGTCCTCCTCAAACCGGCCCCGCTCCGGGATTTGCGGAGCAAACTGACGAAATCTTGCTGGAACTCGGACTGGATTGGGATCGAATCATCGAACTGAAGACGGCCGGCGCCGTCACCTAGAAACGAGAGAGGCCAGGGACACAGCCCAAATGCCCTACGTCACTTCGATCGGCACCGTACGTGCCGTGCCGTACTGGGGTACGCCCCTGGCGGAGGTTCACGATTCCTACGCGGGCAACGCGCTGATCGGCTATGAAGGTGTCGGGTTCGCCGAGGGGTTGCGGGGGCTACAAACTCATCGAATCGGACGTCACAACTGTCGCCGGGGGGATCTGCGCGGGGCACAGATCAACTTGGTGCACAATGTCTTTCGGCCGACGGCGCGGTCGACCATGACCACGGGGGAGGGAGCGACCTATGGCGCGTGGTAGCGGGCCGGAGCGGTGGTCGCCGGGGTTGCCCCAGTTGAGCAGCTTCGCGGGTCCGATGGAGGCTGTTGGTGGTCTCTTTGCCATGTCGGCCGATGCGGTGCGGTTTGTGTTTCGCCGGCCTTTTCAGTGGCGCGAGTTCTTGGACCAGTGCTGGTTCATCGCCCGAGTGGCGTTGGCGCCGACGTTGTTGGTGGCGATTCCGTTCACGGTGCTGGTCAGCTTCACGCTGAACATTCTCTTACGTGAGTTGGGTGCAGCCGATCTCTCGGGTGCCGGCGCTGCGTTCGGCGCGGTGACACAGGTCGGTCCTCTGGTGACCGTGTTGATCGTGGCGGGCGCGGGTTCAACGGCGATATGTGCGGATCTGGGGTCCCGCACCATCCGCGAGGAGATCGACGCGATGGAGGTGCTGGGCATCAACCCGGTGCAGCGGCTGGTGACTCCGCGGATGCTGGCTGCGGGGCTGGTGGCGTTGCTGCTAAACAGCTTTGTGGTGATCATCGGCATCCTGGGCGGCTATTTCTTCTCGGTGTTCGTGCAGGACGTGAACCCGGGTGCGTTCGCCGCCGGTATCACGTTGCTGACCGGGGTGCCTGAGGTCATCATCTCCTGTGTGAAAGCCGCGCTGTTCGGTTTGATCGCCGGACTGGTCGCCTGCTACCGGGGGCTGAGCATCACCGGCGGTGGCGCCAAGGCGGTGGGTAACGCGGTCAACGAGACGGTGGTCTATGCATTCATGGCGTTGTTCGTGATCAATGTGCTCGTGACGGCCATCGGCATCCGGATGACGACGGGATAGCGGGATGGGGACAACGACGATCCTGAAGTCGAGGTATCCGCGGGTCACCGCTGGGGCGCGGCGCCCGGTGGCGTGGCTGAGCGGTATCGGCGACCACATGATCTTCTACCTGAAGTCGTTGGGTGGTATGCCGCACGCCTTCGTGCACTACCGCAAGGAGATCATCCGGTTGATCGCCGAGATTTCCATGGGCGCAGGCACATTGGCGATGATCGGCGGAACCGTCGTGATCGTCGGCTTCTTGACGCTGGCCGCCGGCGGCACACTGGCGGTGCAGGGCTACTCGTCGCTGGGCAACATCGGCATCGAGGCGTTGACCGGATTCCTCGCCGCATTCATCAACGTGCGCATCGCCGCGCCGGTGGTGGCAGGCATCGGCCTGGCGGCCACCTTCGGCGCAGGCGTGACCGCTCAGTTGGGGGCGATGCGCATCAACGAGGAAATCGACGCGCTGGAGGCGATGGCGATCCGTCCGGTGGAGTATCTGGTGAGCACGCGCATCATCGCGGGAATGATCGCGATCACCCCGCTGTACTCGATCGCGGTCATCTTGAGTTTCGTGGCGTCGCAGTTCACCACGGTGGTGATATTCGGTCAGTCCGGCGGATTGTATGACCACTACTTCGACACGTTCCTCAACCCGATCGACCTGTTGTGGTCGTTTCTGCAAGCGGTGTTGATGGCCATCACGATCCTGTTGATCCACACCTACTTCGGTTACTTCGCCACT
Source organism: uncultured Actinomycetota bacterium (assembly GCA_963720345.1). Lineage (GTDB taxonomy): Bacteria > Actinomycetota > Actinomycetes > Mycobacteriales > Mycobacteriaceae > Mycobacterium. The sequence goes on along the minus strand of CAVRFN010000030.1, from coordinate 56,696 downwards.
GGCGGACCGTCGGGCGTCGGTGTCGCGGTGGGCAACGCGGTGCGCACCAGCCTCATCGTCGTCGTATCGGTCACCCTGCTGGTGTCACTGTCCGTTTACGGTTCCAACGGCAACTTCAACCTCTCCGGATGAGCGACGGACAGCCATGAATTCACTCACCGCGCGCGCACTGGCCGGTTTGGCCGCGATTGTCGCGATTGTCGCGATTGTCGCGATGGCAATCGGTCTCTTCCGGGGCAGCTTCACCGAAACCGTTCCGGTGACCGTGGTCTCGGATCGCGCCGGCCTGGTGATGAACCCCGAGGCCAAGGTGAAGATGCGAGGCGTAGAAGTCGGCAGGGTCGCCTCGATCGCGACGAAGCCCGATGGCCAGGCCGTGCTGAAGCTGGACATGAACCCGTCGCAGCTGCACTTGATTCCCTCCAATGTCGGGGTGGACATCACGTCGACAACCGTGTTCGGCGCCAAGTACGTCGAGCTACTCCCGCCGAAGGACCCCTCTCCGCAGAAGCTGCACGGGGGACAGGTGATACAGGGCCAACACGTCACCACTGAGATCAACACCGTCTTCCAGCGGCTCGTCACTGTGCTGGACAAGATCGACCCGGCGAAACTCAACGAGACCCTCGGCGCGGTCGCGACCGCGTTCAATGGCCGAGGGGAGAAGATCGGCCGCACTCTCGACGACTTCAACGCGTTTCTGGCCAAAATCAACTCGAGCCTGCCGAACCTGGCTCACGACATCGAGGCATCTGTGCCGGCGTTCGCCGCATATGGCGATGCGGCACCCGATCTGGTCGCCACCTTCGACAACTCCATCCGGCTCAGCAATTCCATCGTCGAGGAACAGCAGAATCTCGACGAATTCCTCATCAGTGCAATCGGTTTGGCTGATATCGGCAACGACGTGATCGGCGGAAACCGCCAGGCGTTGACGGACCTTCTGCGCGTACTTGTGCCTACGACGTCACTGCTCGGGGAGTACCACGAGACACTGGGCTGCACCGTCGGCGGCCTCGTCCCGTTCGTGAATGCCGTTAATGTTCAGTATTCGCACATCAATTTCATGGCCGGCCTCACGCTGGGGACCGAGCGTTATCGCTGGCCCGAGGATCTGCCCAAAGTCGCAGCGTCGACTGGAGGCCGGTCCTATTGCAGGGAGTTGGGTTTGCCCGATGTCCCAGCGGAATTCCGGCCACCGTTCCTCGTCTCGGATACGGGTTCGAACCCCTTCAAGTACGGAAATCAAGGCATCCTGCTCAACTCTGACGGGCTCAAGCAATGGCTGTTCGGTCCGATCCCCGGGCCGCCCCGCAACAACGCGATGATCGGAATGCCGGGGTAACGGGATGCGAGGGACATTCATCAAATTCGGCATCTTCGGGGTCGTCATGATCCTGTTGACGGCGTTTCTCTTCGCCACGTTCGCCGAGGTGCAGACCGGGTCGACCAACGACTACTCCGCGGTGTTCAAGGACGCCTCGCGACTGGAAACCGGGGACACCGTGCGTGTCGCCGGCATCCGGGTGGGGACCGTGCAGGGCGTCAGCTTGGATGCCGATCGCAATGTATTGGTGAAGTTCGACGCGGGACGCGACATCAAGCTGACCGACGGCACCAAGGCTCAGATCAAGTATCTGAACCTGGTGGGGGACCGCTACCTCGAACTGGTCGACGCTCCCGGGTCGACGAAGATCCTGCCGGCGGGCGCTCGGATACCGATCGACCGCACGGCGCCCGCGCTGGACCTCGACCTGTTGCTCGGTGGGCTGAAGCCGGTCATCCAGGGCCTCAATCCGCAGGATGTCAACGCACTTTCGGCATCGCTGCTGCAGATATTGCAGGGCCAGGGCGGCACCATCGAATCGCTGTTCTCCAGGACGTCGTCGTTCTCGAATGCGCTTGCGGACAACAACCAGGTGATCGAACAACTCATCGACGAGCTCAAGACGACGTTGAAGACGCTCTCCGACGACGGCGACCAGTTCGGTGAGGCGATCGACAAGCTCGAAGAACTCGTGCGCGGCCTCTCGGAGGACCGGGACCCGATCGGTGAGGCCGTCACGGCGCTCGACAACGGCACCGCATCACTTTCCGACCTGCTCGGTCGGGCGCGGCCTCCGCTGGACGGCACCATCAACCAGGTGAAGGACCTGGCGACATATCTGGATGCGGATAAGGCCACCTTCGACGCGACTCTTCAGCGTCTGCCCGATATCTACCGCAAGCTGGCTCGGGTGGGCTCCTACGGCGCGTTCTTCCCCTACTACATCTGCGGAATCGCGTTCCGCGCAAGCGATCTCGAGGGCCGCACCGTTCAATTCCCCTGGATCAGGCAAGAGACGGGGAGGTGCCGGGACGAATGAACAAGTACCGCGGATCTTCCCTCGTCAGGGCCGGTTTCATCGGCATCGTGCTGATCATCCTCGTGATCGCAATCGGACTGCAGCCCGAGCGCCTGATGTCCTGGGCCACCTCCCTGCGCTATCAGGCGCTGTTCACCGAAGCCGGTGGCCTGACCGCGGGCAACGACGTGACGGTCTCCGGAATCAAGGTTGGCTCGGTCAACTCGATCGAACTCGTCAACGGCGATGCGCTGGTCGGTTTCACGATCGACGGCAAGTACGCGCTCGGCTCGGACACCACGGCGCACATCCGCACCGGCACCCTGCTCGGCGAACGGGTGCTGGCGCTGGAGTCCGAAGGCAGCGGCACGTTGTCGCCGAACGGGGTTATCCCGACCACCAGGACGTCGTCGCCGTATTCGTTGACCGACGCGGTCAGTGAACTGACCGCGAATTCAGCAGGCACCGAAACCGACACGCTCAACCAGTCGTTGGACACCTTGGCGCAGACGCTCGACCAGGTGGCTCCGCAGTTGGGACCGACGTTCGACGGCCTGTCGCGCGTGTCGAAATCGCTCAACGGCCGCAACGACAGCCTGGCCGAGCTGCTCAAGACCGCGGGCGATGTGACGGGGATACTGTCCGAGCGCAGCCAGCAGGTCAACGCGCTGATCCTCAACGCCAACGACCTCATCGGCGTGCTCAATGACCGGCGGCAGGCGATCGTCGGCCTGCTGGCCAATACGTCGGCCCTGTCGCGGAATCTGACCGGCCTCGTCGCCGAGAACGAACAGGAACTCGCGCCTGCGCTGGAGAAGATGAACGCGGTCAACCAGATGCTGGAGAAGAACCGCGACAACGTCACCAAGGCTCTTGCCGGGCTACGCAAGTACGAGGTGACCCAGGGCGAGATCGTGGCCAACGGCGCTTACTACAACGCGCTCGTCCCCAACATCCAGCCAGCGCAGCTGCTGCAGCCGTTCCTGGACTACGTGTTCGGGTTCAGGAACGGCACCAATATCGGCCAACCACCGGACACGGCCGGACCGCGCGCCCAGCTTCCCTTCCCCGTCAACGGGATTCCACAACCAGGAGATCTTCCCGATGATGGCAACCCGTAAGCGTCTGGCGACGTGGGTCGCCGTGCTGCTGGCCGTCGTACTGGTGGCCGGGGCGGTGTTCCTGGTGCGTCAGGTCTTCTTCGGACCCAAGACGATCACCGCCTATTTCCCGACGGCCACGGCCATCTACCCCGGCGACGAGGTGCGGGTGTCCGGCGTCCAGGTCGGCACCATCGACAGCATCGAACCGGAGGGCACACAGACCAAGCTGATCCTCAAGGTCGATCGCGACGTACCTGTGCCCGCCGGGGCCAAGGCCGTGATCGTCGCGCAGAATCTGATCGCGGCGCGCTACGTGCAGCTCACGCCGGCGTACCGGCAGGGCGACGGGCCGACGATGACCGATGACGCGGTGATTCCCAGTGACCGGACCGCAGTACCGGTGGAGTGGGATGAGGTCAAGACCCAGTTGATGCGCCTGGCAACCGAATTGGGCCCCAAGCCCGGCTCGCAAGGCGCCGTCACGGACACCTCCGTCGGCAGATTCATCGACAGCGCTGCCAACGCGATGGACGGCAACGGCGACAAACTCCGGTCGACGCTTGCCGAGTTGTCCGGTGTCGCAAGGATCTTCGCCGAGGGCAGCGGCAACATCGTCGACATCATCAAGAACCTGCAGATCTTCGTCAGCGCACTGCGTGACAGCAAGCAGCAGATCGTCATGTTCCAGAACCGGCTGGCCAGTCTGACCAACGTGGTGAACAACAGCAGATCCGATCTGGATGCGGCGCTGTCGGATCTGTCGGTGGCGATCGGCGAGGTGCAACGGTTTGTCGCAGGCAGCCGCGAACAGACGTCGGAGCAGATCAGAAGCCTGGCCGCCGTGACACAGAACCTCGTCGACAGCCGGTTGCCCCTCGAGAACGTCCTGCACGTCGCACCCAATGCGATCGCCAACTACCTGAACATCTACTACCCGCCGGCCGGCGGAGTCACCGGGGCGTTCTCGCTCGTCAACTTCTCCAACCCGGTGTATTTCGTGTGCGGCATGATCGGCGGCGTCGCCAATACCACCGCGCCTGAGACCGCGAAGCTCTGCGAGCAGTATCTCGGTCCGGCGTTGAGACTGCTCAACTTCAACAACCTGCCCTTGCCCATCAACCCATACCTGCGACCCTCCCCGAGCCCCGAACGGCTGATTTACACGGATCCCAAGCTCGCGCCGGGCGGAGCGGGGCCGGGCGATCCGCCCGAACCGCCGCCTGCGGTGTCGGCCTACACCGGCGCCGGCGATGTCGCGCCGCCCCCCGGCTATGGGGGTGTGGGACTGCCTACGATGCCTCGGGGCCTGTACGGGCACGACGAAGTGTCCGCCATTCCGTCGCCCGCGCTATTCCCGGGCGCGCCGATCCCCTCACCGCCGAACATTCAAACCTACACGTCGCCGTCCGTGCAGAACATGCTGCTCCCCCCGACCCCGGCCGCGCCCCCACCGCCGGGACCGATGTTGCCCGCGGAAGGAGCGCCGTCATGATCCGCCGCAACGGTGTGAAGGCGATGATCGTTTCAGGCTGCTGCTTGGCTCTGTCCATCACGGGTTGTGCGTATCAGGGCGTGAATTCGCTGCCGCTGCCGGGCGCGGTCGGCCGCGGGCCCGACTCGGTGAAGTACACCGTGCAGGTCCCGAATGTCGCCACGCTGGAGTCGAATTCGCCAGTCATGATCAACGACGTGATCGTCGGCAGCGTCGCCAAGATGACCGTTGACGCCTGGCATGCGAATGTCGAGGTATCGGTCAACCCAGACGTCGTGATACCAGCAAACGCCGTGGCGTCTGTGGGGCAAACCAGCCTGCTGGGATCGATGCATCTGGCGCTAAATCCGCCGCTGGGCGAGCAGCCGAGCGGTCGTCTGCAGCCCGGTGCCACACTGCCCCTGAACCGGTCCTCGACCTATCCCACGACCGAGCAGACGCTGTCGTCGCTGTCGACCGTCGCCAACGCGGGTGGGCTGGGACAGATCGGCGACGTCATCCACAATTTCAGCGCTGCGCTGTCAGGGCGTGAGCCACAAATCCGTGAACTACTCACCCAGCTCAACGATTTCGTGGGAACGCTGGATGCTCAACGCAACAACATCATCGAGTCCATCCAGCAACTCAACCGAGTGGCCGGAACCTTCGCGAATCAACGCGATGTGATTGACCGGGCACTCAAGGAGATACCCCCGGCGATCGACGTTCTCATCAAGGAACGGCCGACCCTGACCACCGCGCTGGAGAAGCTCGGAACCTTCAGCGACACCGCCACCCAGCTGGTCAACGAGAGCGGTGACGATCTGGTGAAGAACCTGCAGAACCTGGAGCCGGCGCTGAAATCGCTTGCCGACATCGGCCCCGATCTCAGCCAGGCGCTCATCTTCGCGACGGCGTTCCCCTACGGTCCGGCCTTCGCCGACAAGATCACCAAGGGTGATTACATCAACCTCATCGCCACGTTCGACCTCACCTACCCGCGGTTCAAGCGCGGGTTCCTGTTGGGAACCCGCTGGGGCGACGAGAACGCCAAGTTCATTCCCGCGCCGGGTGATCCCTATTTCCTGAACTACGCCTACGACCCGATAATGGTGGGCGTAGCGCCGCCACCGAGCGACGCGCCTCCCGCGCCTGAGGCCCACCCGACAGCGCCGATAGACACCATGTTCGGGCCGGTGCTGCCGATGGTTCCGCCGCCGCCGGCCAGGCCGCAGTTCGGCCCTGAACCGAAGCTCGAGAGCTCGCAGATCTTCGCCGGTCCATACGGCGCCGAGGCGGCCGCCGCGTCGGCTCCGCCGGAACTGCCGGCACCGCCGGCGGGAGGTGGTGGCTAATGCTGACCCGATTCGTCCGCAACCAGCTGATCATCTTCACGATCGCGTCGATCGTCGGTGTGACGGTGATGCTGTTCGCCTACATGCAATTGCCGACGTTGCTGAACGTTGGACGTCTGACCGTCACGATGGAACTGCCTGCCGCGGGCGGTCTCTACCGCTTCGCGAACGTGACCTATCGCGGTGTGCAGATAGGCAAGGTCAAGTCGGTGACGCTTACCGAGAGCGGCGCCGAAGCGGTGCTGTCGCTCAACACGTCGCCGAAGGTCCCTGCGGACCTCGAGGCCAACGTGCTCAGTGTGTCGGCGGTCGGCGAGCAGTACGTGGACCTGCGTCCGCGCACCGATTCCGGCCCGTACTTGGAGGACGGCGCGCGAATTTCGGTGTCAGACACCACGATCCCACAGCAGGTCGGCCCGATGCTGGATCAACTGAGTGCGCTGGTCGACAGCATCCCCGGCGACAGGATCTCTGATCTGCTCGACGAGACCTTCAAGGCGTTCAACGGTGCAGGGCCAGACTTCGGCTCGTTGTTCGACTCCGGTGCGACACTGTCCGAGCAACTCAACAGCGTCTCCGACGAGTCACGCAGCCTGATCGACGACAGCGGGCCGCTGCTGGACTCGCAGGCCGAGACCGCCGACTCGATCCGGACATGGGCTCGAAGTCTGGAAGGGGTCACCGCTCAGCTCGTGCAGAACGATCCTCAGATACGCGCATTGTTGGAACGTGGACCTGGCTTTACGCAAGAGGTTTCGGCACTGCTGAATCAGATCAAGCCAACGCTGCCTGTGCTGCTGGCGAACCTGACAACCTTGGGGCAGATCCTCGTCACCTACAACCCGTCACTCGAGCAGTTGCTGGTCGTCTTCCCCAACGCCCTATCCGCTCAACAGAGCTTCGGCCTTGGCAAGAACAACCCCACCGGAGTGCCCATCAGCGATTTCTCCCTGACCATCTCTGATCCAGTGCCCTGTACGGTCGGGTTCTTGCCGCCGTCCCAATGGCGTTCGCCCGCGGACACCACCACCATCGATACACCAGACGACCTGTACTGCAAGCTGCCTCAGGACTCTCCGATCGGCGTGCGCGGCGCCCGCAACTATCCATGCATGGGACACCCGGGCAAACGCGCACCGACCGTGGAACTGTGCAACGACCCCGAGGGATTCAAGCCGATCGCTCTGCGTCCTCATTCGACCGGCCCGTACCCCTTCGACCCGAACATCATCGCGCAGGGCTTCGCCGTCGATGACCGAGTCGACTTCCAGGAAAGAATTTACGCACCGATCGAGGGCACGCCCCTGCCGCCGGGTGCTGTGCCGTCGGGAACGCCTCCCGGTGTTCCGAATCCGCTGTATACACCCATCGCACCGCCTCCTGCGGCGCCCAAGGCCGCGCCTGCGGCGCCGCCACTGCCTCCGCCTTCGCCGTTGCCACTGCCTCCGCCGCCTCCGGGCAATTCGGTGAACGGTGTGCCCATCCCCGCCGCCCCGGCCGGCGCCGTCGCACCATCCGGCGCTGGCGCACCGCCGGCTACCGAGGTGCCGCACGGCGGTGGCGTACCTGCAGCGCCAAGTGCGTTCGGCGGCAATGAATCCGACGGACCGTCCGTCGCCATGGTGCCCTACGACCCGAACACCGGACAGTTCGTGACTCCCGACGGACAGGTGCAGACGCTGACGAACGTCGCCGCCGGGGATGCACCGAAGACGTGGAAAGACCTGCTGCCGACCTGATTCGGCGCTAGACCCTAGCCAATCTGCTCGAGCTTCATCGGTGTCTCGATGACGAGGGGCTTGTTGGTGCCGCATGAGCCGCTGGGGCTGTTCGTCCGCTGCCGGCCCACCAAAAAGTTGGTGATCGTGTTCTTTGTTTCCAAGGCCACCGGGTCCACTCCGCGGAACTGAAATCGCTGTTCGCCGGGAGCGACACCTCCGCCAGGGCAGAACTGCCATTCGGGGATGTTGCGATCGACGACCCAGTAGACATTTGGATAGCCGTACCATAACCGGGCGGTCCAACCCGCCGAACTCACTGCCGTACCTTCGCATTCGATCGGACTGACACAGCTCGAAGACAGTGTCCACGTTTCGTCGATCGTTGGCATGTCCTTCCGGACATCATTGACCAAGGCGAAGTCGCCATTGGCATGGTAATGGTAGGTGCCGTTGAGTTCGACTCCGAAATCCGATGCGTTCGCCGTGGGGATCGCGCTCAGAGTCGCCGCGAAGGTCATCGCTGCTGCTGCGCCGGCGGCGACCTTGTGTGCACGCATGGCTCAAAGCCTATCGCGGGCGGTAGCGATCCTCTTCGAAAGCGAGAATTCGATTCCGGCGCATGTGAGAATGGTTCAATGCGATCCACTGTCGCAGTGCTTGCTGCAGTCCTGACCGCAGGTTCGATCATCGCGTCGCCTGCGGCGTCGGCCGGACCAACCCAATGCAATGAGCCGAGCTGTGTCCCAGGCATCAGGCCGGGTGTCGTGCTGGGCTCGTACTGCGGCGATAACACCAAGTACTACGTGTTCGGCGTGACGTCGTGGGGCCGGCTGGTGTTCTGCGGGACGCCGAGACGCTATGAACCGCGCTGGTTCCGGTCGCCGGAGATGCGCGGAATCAAGGAGTACATGAGCGACTGCGCCGGCTATGACGGCGAGGTCGCCCAGGCGCCCGACGGCATGTTCCTCAGTTGCGTCACGCGCGAGGACGGCTTCCCGCGATGGGAAAGCGGAGAGCAGCTCCGCCCGGCCCCGTAATCGCCTAGTCGACAGGCTTGAACTCGATGTTGATCTCCGTTAGCCCACGCAGGATGAACGTCGGCTCGTAGACGTACTGCCTCGCGTCGATCGGCCCGTGCTTCTCCTCGCTGACGGTGATGTCGGCCAACCGGTCGAGAAGCCGCTCGATGGACACCCGGCCCTCCACCCGCGCCAACGGGGCGCCCGGGCAGGAGTGGATGCCACGGCTGAACGCGATGTGCTCACGCACGTTCTTGCGCTCGAGGGAGAACTCGTGGGGGTTGTCGAACCGTTTTGGGTCGCGGTTGGCGGCGCCGGGGCTGACCATCACCGTGGTTCCGGCAGGCACCGTGGTGTCGCCCAGTGTCGTTGTCTTGCGGGCCATCCGGAACACACTCTTCACCGGGCTGTCCATGCGCAGGCACTCCTCGACGAAGATCGGGATGAGGGTGCGGTCGTCGCGCAGCTGCTGCTGGATGTCGGGCCGGTCGCTCAGTACCCGCATCGCCGCACCGAGCAGCTTTGCGGTCGTCTCCTGCCCGGCGGCGAACAGGAACGTCGCAGTCCGGACAACATCGACCACCTCCGGCGTTGAACCGTCCGGGTACTTCGCAGTCGCGATCGAGGTGAGAACGTCGTCGCGGGGCGACTCGCGGCGCTCCTCGATGTACTGGGAAAACTTTTCGTCAGCCCATGCCAGCGGATTCACGGCGATCACCTCGTGGTCGAGGCTGCCGATGCTGGTTCCCTCGCCCTGGGCGCCGAATGCCTGCCGGAAGTCCTCGTGGTCCTCCTCGGGCACACCGAGCAGGTCGGCGACCACCAGCAGCGAGAACGGCTTGGCGTACGCATTGAGGAACTCGCAGTGGCCCGCAGCAATGAACTCGTCAATGTGGCGATCGGCGAGCCGCCACATGAAATCCTCGTTCTCCTTGAGCCGCTTGGGAGTCAGCAGCCGCGAAAGAACGGACCGTGCGTCCGTGTGGTGCGGTGGGTCCATCGTGACCATGTGCTCGTGCATGATGATCCCAGTGCGGTGCTCTTCGAGCTGTGCACAAATGTCGTCGCCCTCCGGCGTGAACGGAATCGGCGTGAACGGTCCCATGACCGCGACACAGGAGGAGTAGTTCTCGCTGTCCTTGTATACGGTGTTGGCCGCTTCCCAGCCCGTTACCGCCAGCACGCCGTTGCTGATAGGGCAACACACCGGATCCTTGGTGCGCACGTGGTCGTAATACGGATGCGGATCCGGCACCAACGACGGATCGGTGAAGTAGTCGACCGAGTCAAAATCCGTGGTCATCGTCTTCTGAGCCCTCCAAGGTCGGCGCTTGCCCGCGTCGTGGCTGTCACTGAATCGGCGGCTCGGGTGAGCCGTTCAGCCGAATATGCTGAGCACCTGCTTAGCATGGCGTTAAGGTCAGGGTCAAGATCGTTGGGCCCGCCCCCACTACGATCGGCGTGTCGCAACTGACGTCGGGAAGAGGATTGATGGCATGGCATCGGCGCGAAGGATCGGGGCGCCGGAGGCGAAGAATCGCGGGGTGCTGCTCGATGCCGCAGAGCAGTTGCTTCTCGAGGAGGGCTACGCCTCGGTCACCTCGCGCCGTGTCGCCGAGAAGGCCGGGCTCAAGCCTCAGCTCGTTCACTACTACTTCCGGACCATGGAGGATCTGTTCCTCGCCGTGTTCCGCCGCATGGCCGAAGCCGGGCTGAGCGTTCTCACGACGGCGCTGGCCTCGCCTCAGCCGCTGTGGTCGCTGTGGAGGTTCAGCACCCAGCCCGAGGCCACCCGGCTGACGATGGAATTCATGGGTCTGGCCAATCACCGTAAGGCACTGCGAGCCGAGATCGTCTATTACGCGGAACGTTTCCGGGAGGAACAGAACGCGGCGATCGGGGCCGCGCTCGAGCGCTACGGTGTCGCATCCAGTGATGTGCCGCCCGTGGTGTGGACGGTCTTCGCGACCAGTGTTTCGCAGGGGCTGGTGATGGAACGCGCGCTGGGCATGACCACCGGCCACGCAGAGACGTTCGCGTATTGCGAGCAATGGATTCGGCGCCTGGAGGGCGAGCCACTTCCGGACGACTGGGTCGTGAATCAGCTGTCACCAGTTGCGAATCGAGCAGAGCGCACCCTTGGGCCCTTGATCGGTCGCGACGACGACCCCGTCCACCGCGAGGACGCAGTGGACGTTGGGGGATAGGCCTGGTTCGCCCCCCGCGACGACCATCGCCCAGTCGTCGGGATTCGCCAGTTGCACATCGAGATTCCACTGCTGATTCGGTCCGACGTCGGCCTCGACCTTCGGGGTGTAAACGTAGGGGTTGTGGCTGTAATCGGCCCAGTTCGGCGGGTCGATATCGCGGTAGTAGATCTCCAGGAACGCGGGCCCCTCGGCGAACACCGTGTATTTGACGTTGTGCAGCGGACCCTGCGCGTGCGCGGGCACGCTCGCGACGGCGACGGAGGAAGCGGCCAGAACGGTTGCCGAGGCGAGCCGGAGCAATGCTCCGGGCCTCGAAACACGGGATGCTGCCGGAAACTTCATTGCCCGAATTTTAGAACCATGTTTCCGCACGGTGTGCCGAATGCGCGATCTTGCTCAGACCGAAAGAATCGTCGCCGAGGCGGTGCCGGGCGCGCCGTAGACCTGCGCCAAACCGACCTTCGGTTCGCCCGGGACCTGGCGCTCGCCCGCCTCGCCACGAAGCTGGCGCACCAACTCATGAACCTGGCGCAGACCCGACGCGCCGATCGGTTCGCCGTTGGCGATCAGCCCGCCGTCGGTGTTGACCGGGATGGTGCCGTGGATCTCGGTGGCGCCGTCGGCCAGCAGCTTCTCCTGCTCGCCGTCGGCGCACAGGCCCGTCTCGGCCATGTGGATCACCTCCGCGCCCGCGTCGGTGTCCTGCAGCTGGGCGATATCGACGTCCTCGGGTCCGATCCCGGCCGCCTCGTACGCCGCCTTGGCGGCGTACACCGTCGGCGAAGGGTCCTCGTCGAGAGGCGCGAACGTGGCGTGTACCTCGTAGGCGCCGAAGGTGCGCGTACGGATCTCGCTGGCGCGCACGAACACCGGTTTGTCGGTGAACTTGTGGGCGATGTCCCCGCGGCACATGATCACCGCGGCCGCACCCTCGTCGGGGGCGCAGAACATGTACTGGGTGAGCGGGTAGTTCAGCACCGCCGAGTTGAGAATCTCATCGACCGAGATCTCTTTGCGGCGAAACGCATTCGGGTTCAGCGCGCCGTTGCGAAAGTTCTTGTTGGCCACTCGGGCCAGCGTCTCCTGCGAGATGCCGTGCTTGTGGATGTAGTGGTTGGCTTTGATACCGAAGAACTTGGTGGTGACGAACTGGCCGTTCTCGGCATACCACTGCGGCAAGGCGAGTTTGGCGGGATCGTCGGTGAAGGCGCCGCGGGGGTGCTTGTCCAGACCGATGGCGATTCCGATGTCGTACTTGCCGAGCCGGATCGTGTCGGCTGTCTGCTGGATCGCCGACGCCGCGGTGGCGCAGGCGTTGAACACATTGGTGAAGGTGATGCCGGTGAGGCCGACGAGACGGGTCACAGCGTCGGGATTGGAGACCTCGTAGCTGCCGCCGAAGCCGAACTGGATGTCCTTCCAGTCGACACCGGCGTCGGTGAGTGCCAGTTGGATCGCATCGGCGCCCATCTCCATGGCTGTCTTGTCGAACCGGCCGAACGGATGGAGTCCCACCCCGATGATCGCAACTGTGTCGGTTTTAGTTGTCATGCTCAGAGTCCTCTCTAGACCGGCTGGAAGGCGAAGGTGACGATCTCGTTGCCCTCGTCGTCGGTGGTGAACGGCACCATGGTCAGCTCGACCTTCATGCCGAATTGGAGCTTTTCGGGGTCGTTCTCAGTGAGCCGGCCCTCGACGCGGATCACGTCCTCGAGCTGGACGAGGCCGACGCCGAACGGCACGAAGTCCTTACCCGCGGGCCCCTTGTAAGGGGCGCCGGGCGGGAAGCCCTGCGTGGTCCAGGCGACGAGGGTGCCGCTGCGGGGAAGCCGCACGTCGGACATCTCGCCCCCGCTGCACTTCGGGCAGCGCTGCTGGACGGGGAATGTGGTCGCTCCGCACGCACCGCAGCGACTGCCGATCAGCTGCGGGTTCTCGTCAGGCCACGTCGAGATCTCGGGTGCGAGCGCTTTCTGTGTGGACACGGGGTGACCATAATCGGAAATGGCGTTCTCGTCTAGAGAGAACAGTGCCCGTCTCAGCGCGGGATGTCGGCCTCGATCGCCGCTATCCGGGCGAGGTCCAGGCCCCACGGCCGATCCACCCCGACACGCCGATCGAGGTCCCACAGCACGCACTGCTCGCCGGGTTGCGCCGCGATCGACCACGCGATCACCGTTCTGCGCAGCTGCTCCTCCATCGAATCGCTGACCACCTCGATGGGTGCGCCGCCGTCGGGATGGTGATGCAGGAACCGGCCGTATGCCTTCTCGCAGAACTCGGCGTATCGGGCGGTGCACAGGATCAGGCCATGCCACGCCTCGTCCACCGCATGCGACGGCATCCCGATCACCTGGTTGTCGCGGATCGCCGCCGCACAACACCTCAGCCACTGCCGGAGGCCGGTGTCGATGAGCTCACGAGGCTGCCACGGACACGTCTTGAACACGGCAGGCGGAAGTTCGAGCTCCGACACCGCGTCGAGCGCGCGATCAAGCGGGTCAACGCGCCAACGCCGCACGCATACACCCTAGGTGTTGTAGCGGTTCCGAAGCGCCGTGATGTGGGAGCGACAAGCTCGGCGTGCGTTAGCCTGCCCGTGTGGACGCCGATAAAGCGCAGATCGCAGACGTTCTGATCCGCTACGCCACCGGAATCGACTTCAAGGACTGGGCGCTACTGCGCACATGCTGGACCGAGGACGTCGACTGCGACTACGGCGAGGTCGGGCGATACTCGGGTGTCGATGCCATCACCGACCTGATGACTCAGTTGCACGATGCCATGGGACCGACGTATCACCGACTGACGAACTTCACGATCACTGTCGATGGGGATCGGGCCACGGCACGGTCCTACGTGCACGCCGTGCTGCAGGCGGTGCCCGATGATCCCGGCAGTTGGGTTGAGGCGCTTGGGCATTACGACGACGAACTCGTTCGAACCTCCGAGGGCTGGCGCATCGCCCGCCGCGCAACGAACATCGCCCGTGTTCAGGCCGGCGCTCCTTCGTGAGCATCCTGCCAGGACCGATCCGCCAGATCGGTTACATCGTCGAGGATCTCGATGCAGCGCTCGCGCCCTGGCTCGACCTGGATGTCGGCCCGTTCTTCGTCATGCGCGGCATTCCGATCCGCGCGTCCTACCGCGGCCAGCCCTGCGAGGTCACGATCTCGATGGCATTGGCTAACAGCGGCGAGATGCAGATTGAGCTGATCCAGCAGGAGGATGACACCCCGAGCATCTACACCGAGTTCCTGGCGGCCAGTGGTCCTGGGTATCACCAACTGGCTTACTGGACCGACGATTTCGACGCCACGATGGCATCGGTGCGGGATGCAGGCTGGTCGGTGGTTTGGCTCGGTGACGAAGGCGTCGGGACGCGGTTCGCCTACCTTGAGCCGCCGAATAGTCCAGCGCAGGTCATCGAGATCATGGAAGACAACGAAATCACCTCCGGCATGGGGAAATTCGTCCGCGACGCCGCAATCGGTTGGGATGGTAGCGACCCGATCCGCGTTCTGGGGGGCTGACGACTCAGACGCAATTTCGGGCCCCAGTTTCGCGGGACACTTGCTATTTGTCGCGCTTCATCACTTTGTCGGCGGCGGCCCAGTGTTCGTCCGAGACCCACAGCCGCGCAAAGGCTGCGACGGCTTCGGTCGTCGTCGCTCCCTTCATCACCCGCTTGATCTCACCGGCCGGACGGCTGGCCAGCGCGCGGGCGAGATCACGCCAGCCGCCATCGAACGACGCACGCGGGATGACGCGGTCGACCAGTCCTATCCGTTCGGCTTCCGCAGCGCCGATGATGGTGCCGGTGCCCGCCAATAGCAGTGCCTTGCTGTAGCCGACCAGCGTGACGAGACGCTCGGCCCCGCCCCACGCCGGCATGATCTCCAGCGACACCTGGTTGAAGCCGATTTTGATGTCATCGGCGGCCACCCGGATATCGGCCGACACCGCGAACTCGGCGCCCCCGCCCAGCGCGTGTCCGTTCATCGCCGCGATCGTCGGTCCTGCAAAGCCGGCGATCCGGTCGCAGAGGGTCCGCATCCGGAAAGCCATCGCCGACGCGTCGAGTTCGGTGCGTAGTGCGCTGAGTTCCTTGAGGTCGCCTCCGGACACGAACGCGCGATCGCCCGCGCCTGTGATCACGAGCGCATCGCGCGCCGTGCGCCCCGTCGAGCGCCTTCTCGAGTTGGTCCATCGTCTCCAGGGAGATGGCGTTGCGGGCATGCGGCCGGTCGATGGTGATGACCGCAAGTCCGTCGTCCACCTCGAGGTCGACCATCACTCGTTCTCCATGTCCGGTATTGGCATTCTCTCTAGCGGAGAATAGCATCGGTGCGCGACGCGGAGGATCAGCCGAATCAGCGATGAGCCGCTTGCGCGAAGAGCAGAGGAACATGCGAAACATCCCTGAGGACCTGACCAAACGCTATGTAGCCGAAGGGTGGTGGACGCAGGAGACGCTCGGGGATCTGGTGGCCGGCGGGCTGGCGGCCAACCCGGCTACGGCCTTCCATGTGCATTCCGCGCGTGCGGCCGTTCTCCGGCACCTTCTCCGACGTCGAGATCCAGGCCCGCAGGCTGGCGGCGGGTCTGCGGTCGCGCGGCGTCGGCACGGGGGATGTCGTGGCCATCCAGCTGCCGAACTGGATGGAGGCTGCCGCGGCGTTCTGGGCCTCGACATTCCTTGGCGCGGTGACCGTGCCGATCGTGCACTTCTACGGTCGCAGGGAACTCAGCCACATCATGTCGACGGCCCGGCCGAAGGTCTTCATCACCACCGCCGAATTCGGCCGGATGGCGTTCCACGCCGACCTGTGCGCAGACGTGCCGATCGTCGGCTTGGTCGGCAGCACATACGACGACCTCCTGGCCGACGATCCGATGATGGGCACCATCGCCGCGGACCCCGCCAGTCCCGCGCTGATCGCCTTCACCTCGGGCACTACGAGCAATCCCAAGGGCGTGATCCACAGCCATCAGACCCTCGGCTTCGAGACGCGTCAGCTCCTCGAGAACTACCCGCCCGACCGCGGCAGGCAGCTGACCGCCACTCCGGTCGGCCATTTCATCGGGATGCTCGGCGCTTTCCTCATCCCCGTGCTCGAAGGTGCGCCGATCGATCTGTGCGACGTGTGGGATCCGGGCCGGGTACTCGAGCTGATCGAACGCGACGGGTTGTCGATCGGCGGTGGGCCGCCCTACTTCGTCACCAGCGTGCTCGATCATCCGGACTGCACGCCGGACCACATTCGCCACTTCACCACGGTCGGGCTCGGCGGCTCGACGGTTCCCGCCGCGGTGACCCGCCGGCTGGCCGACCTCGGAATGTTCGTGTTCCGCTCCTATGGCAGCACCGAGCACCCGTCGATCACCGGCTCGCGACGTAGCGCGCCGGAGGACAAGCGGCTGTTCACCGACGGCGATGTCCGACCCGGAGTGGAGATCCGGCTGGGGCCCGACGGCGAGATCTTCAGTCGCGGCCCCGATCTGTGCCTGGGCTACACCGACGATTCGATGACCGAGCGCGCGTTCGACGCGGATGGTTGGTACCGCACAGGTGACGTCGGCGTCCTCGACGACGACGGGTACCTCACCATCACTGACCGCAAGGCCGACGTGATCATCCGCGGTGGCGAGAACATCAGCGCACTCGAGGTCGAGGAGGTGCTCCTCGGCATGGCCGCCGTCGTCGAGGCCGTGGTGGTGGCGGCACCCGACGACCGTCTCGGTGAGCGTGCGGCCGCGGTATTACGGGTTCGAGAGGGTCACGACATGCCCACGCTCGACGAGGTCCGTGCACATTTCAAGGCGGCCGGCGTTGCGGTCCAGAAATGGCCGGAGGAGCTTCATCGTGTCCCCGACGGCGAAGACTTTCCGCGCACCGCGAGCGGCAAAGTGCAGAAGTTTCGGGTTCGGGAACAGGTGCGTGAGAACGCCATTACCACTACGCCGTAAAACCTTGTTACCGTGGCACTAGGAGAATAGGATTCTCGTAAGAGGATAAGGAGTCTTTCATGGGCCAGCTGTCGCACCGGGTCGATATCCCGTTTCCGCTGTTCGACGCGGACAACCATCTATACGAGCCGCCAGAGGCGATGACGAAGTACCTGCCCAAGGAGTACAAGGACGTCGTCCAGTACGTGGAAATCAACGGACGCACGAAGATCGCGTTGAAGGGCCAGATCAGCAACTACATCCCGAACCCGACCTTCTCGGTGGTCGCCAAGCCTGGCGCGTGGGAGGAGTACTTCAAGTTCGGCAACCCCGACGGCAAGAGCAAGCGCGAGCTGTTCGGCGAGCCGATGCGGGCCATTCCGGCGTTCTTCGAGCCCGGTCCGCGGCTGGAGAAGATGAACGAGCTGGGGCTCGACCGCTCGCTGATGTTCCCGACGCTGGCCAGCCTGATCGAGGAGCGGCTGAGCGACGACCCGCTAGCCATCCACGTCATCATCCACTCGCTGAACCAGTGGCTCGACGAGGTTTGGGGCTTCAACTACCAGAACCGCATCTTCACCACCCCGGTGATCACGCTGCCCATCGTCGAGAAGGCCATCGAGGAGCTGGAGTGGTGCGTCAAGCGCGGGGCCCGCGCCATTCTGATCCGCCCGGCACCGGTGCCCGGATTCCGTGGCCCGCGGTCGTTCGCGCTGCCCGAATTCGACCCGTTCTGGGAGCGGTGCGTCGAGTACGACGTGTTCGTCGGAATGCACTCCAGCGACAGTGGCTACTCCCGTTACACGTCCGAGTGGGACGGCGCCGCCCAGGAGATGCTGCCGTTCCAGACCAACGCCATGTCCATCCTCAACGAGTGGCGCCCGATTCAAGACGCGGTGGCCTCGTGGGTGATTCACGGCGCGTTGTTCCGGTTCCCGAAGCTGAAGGTGGGCATCGTCGAGGCGGGTTCGAAGTGGATGTTCCCGCTCCTGGACTCCATGGCCGAGGTCTACAAGAAGGCGCCCGAAGCCTTCCCGGGCAACCCGATAGAGGAGATCAAGAACCGCATCTTCGTCAGCCCGTTCTACGAAGAGGGCATCGACGATCTGATCAACCTGATCGGCGTCGACCAGGTGCTCTACGGCTCGGACTGGCCACACCCTGAAGGGCTTGCGGAGCCGACCCACTACGTGACCGCGCTCGAGCACCTCTCCATGGAGGATCAGGCGAAGATCATGGGCGGCAACCTTAGTCGCCTCGTCACCGTGTGACGGGTATTCAAACCTTCAAGACCATCCCCGAGATGGTCTTGAGCGCGGCGGACCGATTCGGCGATGCAGAAGCGGTTGTCGACGGTCCGCTGCGCCTCAGTTTCATCGAGGTCGTTGATCGGATTCGTTGCGCGGCAGGCGCCTTCGCTGATTTCGGCATCGAAAAGGGCGATCGGGTAGCGATCTGGGCGCCCAACAGCGCTGAATGGATGATCGCCGCGTTCGGGATCATGACTGCAGGCGCGGTGCTGGTCCCGGTGAACACACGGTTCAAGGCCGACGAGGCCGGCGACATCATCGTCCGCAGCGGGGCCAAGGCCGTCATGATCCAGCAGGGCTTCCTGGACCAGGACTACGCTCTGCCTTCGAAGCCCGGCGTGCCTGTCATCGATCTGAAGTCCGGCTTCCTGTCGTCCGGCGCGCCGCTGCACCGCCAGGTCAGCGGACTCGACATCTCCGACATCATCTTTACTTCGGGTACGACCGGCAGGCCCAAGGGCGCCAGGATGAATCACCTCCAGACGCTGCGGGCATACGAGGAATGGGCCTCTCTTGCCGATCTGCGCGAGGGGGATCGCTACCTGATGATCAACCCGTACTTCCACACCTTCGGTTTGAAGGCGGGCCTGGTCGCATCGTTTCTGCGCGGCGCCACAATGGTGCCGTTGGCGGTGTTCGACGTCGACCGTGTGGTGGAACTCGTTGAGGCCGAACGCATCACGATGTTGCCCGGGCCGCCGACGCTGTACCACTCGCTGCTCACCGTCGCTGACAAGTCCAAGCTGGTCACCCTTCGGGCCGCGGTAACAGGTGCAGCGGACATTCCTGTCGAATTGATTCGACGGATTCGCGACGACCTGCCCTTCGAGTCGCTGATGACGGGTTACGGACTCACCGAAGCGGGCAACGTCACGCTGTCGAGACCGGGCGACTCACCCGAAGACGTCGCAACTACGGCGGGCCTACCGTGCGAGGACGTCGAGGTTCGCATCGCCGATGATGGCGAGGTCTTGGTGCGTGGCTACAACGTCATGCAGGGATATCTCGACGACCCGGTCGCCACCGCCGAGACGATCGACGACGACGGGCTGGCTGCACACCGGCGACCTCGGCACGCTCGATGCCGCGGGACGGCTGCGGATCGTCGGCCGCAAGAAGGACATGTTCATCGTCGGCGGTTTCAACGCGTATCCCGCCGAGATCGAGGGCTTTCTGCTGGAGCATCCTGCCGTGGCCCAGGCGGCCGTGATCGGCGTGCCGGATGAACGGATGGGACAGGTGGGCAAGGCGTTCATCGTGGCGAAGGCCGGTGGCCCGGCGATCAGCAGCGACGACGTCATCGACTGGAGCCGCCGACGAATGGCGGGTTTCAAGGTGCCCCGGTATGTAGAGTTCCTCGACAAGCTGCCGTTGAACGCCACCGGCAAGGTGGTGAAGGACGAATTGAAGATGCGACACAGCTGAGCGTACGCACAGCGCGTAAATAGCATTTCCGCAGGAAGGGCGGCGTTGGTCGGGCCTGCGGAGGCAAGGTATCGTCGCGGCGATACGCAAAAAAGGATAATGGCATTCTCATGATTAGTGGGCATAGGACAAGGAGGTCGCCGTGCCGTCATTCAGACGCCGTGCGTCGGTGACCGACCCTGATCCGGTCGAGGAATCACCGACGACGCCGGACGGAACAGCGGGCGATGCGCTGTCGCTGGCCGAGGAAGCTGAGGCCGAGGCGGCCGAGGCCGAGGCGGCCGCCGCTGCGGCGCGCGCGAAGGCCCGGGCGATCCGGTTGCGTCGCGAGGCGCAGGAAGCCGAAGCCAAAGCCAAGGCCGAGCCAGCCGAAGCCGAAGCCGAAACCGCAGTCGCGGTGGATGCAACGGCCGATGACGAGGCCGTCGCCGCCGAGCAGCCCGACACCGCCAGCGAAGAGACAAAGGAGAAGCCGCGCCCAGGGGACGCCGGTGGGGGCTCGTCATCAAAGTCGTCGCGATGACACTCGCCGTCCTCTGCACGGCCGCGCTGATCACGGCCAGCGTGCTCATGGTGAACCAGCACCGGAAGGCAGTCGAGAATCAACAGCTCAATGCCGAATTTGCAGCAGCCGGCCGACAGAGTGTCGTGACACTGATGTCGTTGGATTTCAACAATGCCCAAGAAGACGTAAAGCGCATCATTGAAAACACGACCGGCCAGTTCAAGACGGACTTTGAAGAGCAGGCGGCGGATTTCGTCAAGGTCGCCCAGGATTCGAAGGTCATCACAGACGTCACCGTCACCGCCGCCGCCGTGGAGTCGATGACCCCGAATCAGGCCGTCGTGCTGGTCGCGGCCACCTCCCGCGTCACCAATTCCTCAGGTGCCAAACAAGAACCGCGCGCATGGCGATTGCAGGTCAGCCTCGAACGAGTAGACGGCGGTCAGATCAAGATGTCGAAAGTCGAGTTCGTACCGTGACCGACGAGAACGAGACGTCCGGACGGGCGACGAGCCCACCCCCGACGAGAGCAGTGAGGCCGTCGAGCTCACCGAGCCGGCCGTCATCGACGAAGACTCGAGCGACGAGAACCCGTGGACGACGACGACGCGCCAGAAGACGGCGCCGTCGAAGCGGAGGAGACCCCCACTCGCCGAAGCGCGCCGCGCGGCATCCGCCGGCACATCGGCGCGATTCTGGTGGCGGCCGCACTGGTCGTCTCCGCCGGTGTCGCCGGATGGCTGTACTTTTATCAGTACCGAGTGGATCAGCAGACCAATGCGGCGGCGGCGAACATCGCGCTGGAAGCCGCGAAGAACGGCACCGTGGCGTTGCTGTCGTATTCGCCGGACACTCTCGACAATGATTTCGCCGCCGCCAAGTCGAATCTGACCGGTGACTTCCTTTCGTACTACACGCAATTCACCGAACAGATCGTCACCCCGGCGGCCAAGGAGAAACAGGTCAAGACCGCCGCTGCCGTCATTCGGGCCGCGGTGTCCGAGATACATCCGGACTCCGCGACCGTGCTGGTGTTCATCAACCAGGCCACCACCAGCAAGGAGAACCCGGACGGCGCGTTCGCGGCCAGTAGCGTCAAGGTCGGCCTGAAGAAGATCGACGGCCGCTGGTTGATCAACACATTCGACCCGGTATAGCGCGAGAGTCCGTGGACGTTTCGGTCGTTGTCCCGCTGCCGATTTCGGTCGCGGACAATACGGCGGCCGCGTTCCTGCCGCTGGTGGCGCAGCCGCCGCTGGTCCGCATCGTGCGTACCCTGCTCGGCGCGGTAGCAGAGCCGGGCCGCATCGTCGTCGCCGCGGCCGAACCCCTGATCGACGACGTTCGCGCCGCGCCTGGCGTCCGCAAACCTGGCTTCCGTAAGTGTCGCGGCCGTCGCCGGGTTGGCGTCCAGAGCTGACTGCCTCGGGGCAGCACTGGAATACCTTCGGCAAGCATCGTTCTCGACGACCCACGTGCTGGTTCACGATATCTCCAGCCCGTTGGTATCGGCAGATGTCGCGCAGCGCGTGGTCGCAGGCATGCAGGGCGGTGGCACCGTCGTGATGCCCGGAACTCGCGGTGACCGACAGCGTCAAGGCCGTCGATGCGCACGGTTCGGTCACCGCCACGGTGGATCGGTCAGTGTTGCGCGCCATCCAATTTCCGCGCGGTTTCGCCATCGACACGCTGGCCGGGTTGCTCGCACAGCCGCACGTCCGACGATTTCGACGAGATCGCCGTCGCCATTGGCGCCGCCGCGCCCATCACCTTCGTCGAAGGTGACCCCGACGCGTTTCGCGCCGAACTGCCCCGAGACGCAGAGTTCTTCGAGGCGATCATCGCGAGCAGGTGAGAAGACTCAACGGCGCGTGAGAAGGCGTTCGGCGACGGCGATGTCTGCGAGCGTAGGTCACCTTGAGGTTGCGCTTGTTCGCCGCGGAACGTGCGTACGTCGATGTCGGTGAATGCCTCGACACATGACGAGGTGTCGGTGCCCTCGAATCCTTCCCGTGCCGCGGCGCGATATGCCGCGAGCAGTGCCGCGGCGCGAAAGGCCTGCGGCGTCTGGACGCGCACCAGGTCGCGTCATCGATTCGACGTCGTCATCGCCGCTGGTGCGGATCACATCGGCAGCGGGTATCGCGGGGATTGCGCCGCCGAACTCCCGGGCGACCGACAGCGCGGTGACGAACATGTCGGGACCCGCGAGCGGTCGGGCGGCGTCGTGGATGACGACGACGTCGACGGACCCGGACTCTATGTCGGTGGCCAGATACGCCAACACATTCGACTCCGACGCGTGCCGGCTGTCCCCGCCCTCGACGAACTCCACTGTCGCCGAGGGTAGTTCCCGCCGTATCGTGTCCCGCGCCAGCTCAAGCTCGCCGCGCCGGAACACCAGCACGATGCGAGCGATCTCCGGAACCCGGGTCAAGGTGTCGATCGACCAGGCCACCATGGAGCGGTCGGCGATCCTCAGATAGGCCTTGTTGCCGTCGGCCCCGACCCGTGTCCCCAGGCCGGCTGCGAGCACAACGGCCACGGCGCTGGGCCCCGGCGTCGCGCTCATGCCCACATCTTGTCACTGCGGTCGCCGTCTCGTGGTTTCGCTCCCGCGTCCGGTCAGTTGGTCAGGCCGAAGGCGTTGTGCACCTTGGTCGGCGTGATTCGCACCACCAGTTCGCCGGGCACCCCGTTGCGGCGACCGAATTCCTCGGCCCGATCCGCGCCCATGTACCGGCCGCCGGTACGGGTGGCGATGTCGAGCAGCTCCTCGGGATCTTCGCTGACCCTGGCGACACCCTGGATCTGGACGAAGGAGTACGGCGGGTGCGGGTCGTCGACACACATCACCACCCGTGGATCGCGAACGAGCGCTCGGCCTTTGGCGGTGTCCTTGCCGGTGTTGAATGCCAGCTGGCGATTGTCCACGACAAACCAGACCGGCGCCACCAGCGGTCGACCGTCGGACGCGAGGTAACCCAACATCCCGGTGCGGGTCCCTTCGGACAGGAAAGCAATGACGTCATCGGAGAGTTGGTCCACCCGCTCCACGGTAGCGCGGGCACCTTGCCGTCGACCGTCAGTCGTCTGCGTGGCGGTCGTAGTCCCACCGCTCGAGGCGCACCTGCAGGCTGTACAGGCCTACTACGGTCAGTGGACCGATGATCGAGATGCAGACCACCAACAGTGCGCGTTCACAAGGGGTTCTCGATTCTGCGGCGCGGTGCAACTGTCGGCGATCGTCTCGAACGCGGTCTTTCGCATGGCGTGATACCGGTCGCGGTCGTTGGTGACCCAGCGCTCGACCCACCTGTCGAGCAGGTCGCCGGCACGCAGCAGCGGAAGCAGGTCGGATGCCAGCTGCGCGTCGACACCGTCGTCGACCAGTTGCTCGACGAGGTCAGCGGCGCGGTGCCAGTCGACAGAGACATCGGGTGACAGCGCAAGGTATTGAGGATCCACGGCCAACAGCGGGTCGGCGCCGACGGGCCGAAGCCGCCACAGCGCGGATTGCAGGCTCGCCCTGGCCCGGCGGGTATGTGCTTTGGGCCAGAGGGTGGCGCACACCCACAGGCGGTGCACGGGCCTGCGCTTCAGCGCGACGAGCGCGACGAGTCGTTGGCAGGCGGGCGGCAGGTCGACGCGCCGGTCACCGTGGTGAACGGCGAATTCGCCGAGCAGGCGCACTGAGAACTGGTCCACGCTTCGATCGTGAATCGCGGCCGTCGCAAGGGCGTGAGTAGTGCACTACCCCATGTCCTGGCGGACGCATGCGACGATCGCGCTGGATGCGGTGAAATATAGCCATGAGTGACGCGCAGCAGGAACCCGATCACGATCCAGCACCGGGTTCGCCGGATGACGGGTCGTGATCCCGACGAGCAGCATCGGGTGGCGACGCCGCTCGAGCTTCTGTTCGACCTGACGTTCGTCGTCGCTTTCGGCATAGCCGCTAACGAGTTCGCCCATCTGCTGGCCGAAAACCATATCGGCGCCGGTCTGCTCGGGTTCTCGCTCGCCACGTTCTCGGTGTGCTGGGCCTGGATCAACTTCAGCTGGTTCGCGTCGGCCTATGACACCGACGACTGGGTCTACCGGCTGATGACGATGCTGCAGATGGTCGGCGTCATCATCATGGCGCTCGGATTCCCACCGATGTTCGCGTCGATCGAGCATGGTGAGTACGTCGACAGCCGGGTGATGGTGTCCGGGTACGTAATCATGCGAATTGCGTTGGTAGGGCAGTGGTTACGGGCGGCCAAACAGGACCCCGCACGTCGCTCGGCCTGCCTCACCTACGCACTGTGGGTCAGTGTGGCTCAGGTCGGCTGGATCGCAGGAGCAATAGCGCACAAGTCGATCCCGGTGACATTCGTTCTGGTCGCGGTGCTGATTGGCGTGGAAACTCTGGGGCCGATCATCGCCGAGTACCGCAGCGGGGGCACGCCATGGCACCCCCATCACATCGCCGAACGCTATGGCCTGTTGGCGATCATCGCGCTCGGCGAGGGTGTGGTCGGCACCGTGGCGTCATTGTCGGCGGTGGTCAGTGCGCAGGGCTGGTCGTTCGACGCCGTGTTCGTCGTAGTGGCCGGCATCGGTCTGACGTTCGGAATGTGGTGGTCGTATTTCGTGGTGCCGCAGGCGGAGTTGTTGCATGCCCACCGCGAACGGTCGTTCTGGTTCGGTTACCTACCGATCGTGATGTACGGCGCGATCGTGGCGACGGGCGCCGGTCTGCATGTAGCCGCCTATTACATCGAGCATCACTCCAAGCTGAGCTCCGTGCAGACCGTCGTTGGCGGTCGCTCTGCCGGTTGGCCTGTACGTCATCTCCATCTACGCGCTCTATTTCGTGATCGTGCGGAAGATCGCGTTGTTCCACCTCGTACTTCTTGTTCTCACCGCGGTGGTGCTGGCCATTGCCGTGTGGCTGGCCGAAGTGGGTTACTCGATGGCGAACTGCCTACTCGTCGTCACGTTGGCGCCCCTGGTGACAGTGATCGGCTATGAAGTGGCTGGTCATCGGCACGCCGCCGCGGACATCCTCAAGGCGCTGGAGGGCCGCTAGCGAGGCGGCGCCGGAGTCGCCTCGAACCCCTCCATCAGCAAGCTGTGGGCCCAGGTCAGCCCTCATCACGGCGCGCGCCTTGCGCCGGGTGATGAGGATGCCCACTACGGCGAGCGCCCAGATGGCGTACTGAACGGTCCACGCCAACCGGAACGCATCGAACGAGATCTCGCCCACCGCGTCCAGAATTACGCCCATGCACTGCATCACGAGCAGTGACGCGATGAAACCGCCCATGTTGACCATGCCCGATGCGGTGCCAAGCGTCGCCCGCGGGTTGAAGGTCCTGGCGAAATCGAATCCGACCATCGATCCGGGCCCACCGACCGAGATGACCACGACCAGAACCACCAGCAGCCAGAGCGGCGCACGGTCGGGGAGGGCCAGCACCACCGACCAGATGGCGGCATTGCTGGCGATGATGCAGAGCACCAGCCGCGACCTGCGGTGCGGGTGGCGCCCGGTGAAGATGCCGATCAGGATGCCCGCGGAGATGGCGGCGACAACCGAGATGGTGAGCAGAGTTCCCGCGATGGTTGCCGAAAGACCCTGGGCCACCGTGAGATACGGGACACCCCACATCAGAGCGAACACCGTCACTGAGAACTGGGTGCCCATATGTGTGAAGAAGCCCAAACGTGTCCCGGGCCGCAACCACACCGTCTTGACGCTGGCCATGATTTCGCGGATTGATGTGGCTTCCGACTCGACCACCCGGCCCTCGGGCGTGTCCTGGACCAGGAGCAGCGTCAGGACGATCGACAGCAGTCCCAGCGCGGCCACCGAGACGTAGGCGGTGGTCCAGCCCAAACCGGCGAGCACGGCGAAGAAAGGAATGGCGGACAGCACCTGACCGAGCTGGCCACAGATTCCGGTCAACTGCGTGACCAGCGGCACCTGCCGGGGTGTGAACCAGTGCGGAACCAGGCGCAGCACCGAGATGAACGTGAATGCGTCACCCAGGCCGACTACCGCACGCGCGCCGATGGCTGCAGGCAAAGATTCGGTGAACGCCAACGCCAGCTGGCCCGAGGCCATCAGCGTGGCGCCCAAGACGATCAGAGTCTTGGAGCCGAATCTGTCGAGCAGCAGGCCTGCCGGCACCTGGGCGCTCGCATAGACGATCACTTGCAATACGACGAACGCCGACAAGACGGTGGGGCCGGCGTTGAACCGGTCGGCTGCGTCGAGGCCGGAAACACCGAGGGTGGTGCGGTCGAGGACGGCGACGATGTAGGCCAAGAGGCCGGTGGTCCACACAATCCAGGGACGCACGCCGAACCTCATAACTGCATGACTGCCGATTTGTCCTAATGTCTGCCATTTTCATCCTCCCGCAAGGACCGGCTCAGAAGCCAATTGTTTAGCGGTGAGGTCACTCACCCGGTGGGCCCGCAAGCGGAAACTAAAGTTGGCTGGCAATGCACAACCTCGTCGAGCCGAAGATTACCAGCTCGTCAAATATGCAGATAGTGACGCATACGTCGATTAGCTGGTGAAACCAGATCCGAACCGAGATTTCTTCGCTCAGAGCCTGGCGCGCGCGCTACAGTGGTCGCATGAACCATCGCGGTCCGCAGCTACTTTGCGCCCTGAACTCGATCGGAGTGCGCTCCGTTGGCTGAGTACCGCCTTGAAGAGCTGGCGCGGATCTCCGGTGTCAGTGCCCGCAACATCCGCGCCTACCGCGAGCGTGGACTGTTGGACCCGCCGCGCCGGGTCGGCCGTTCGGCGTACTACGACGACTACCAGCTCTCGCAGCTGCGCACCATCAACCAGCTGCTGCGCCGCGGGTTCAACTCAGCTCACATCGCCGAGTTTTTCGCGAGCATGCGTCAGGGTGCGGACCTGGCAGACATCCTGGGCATCCAGCGGGCCCTACTGGGGCCTCGACCAGGCGATGACCCAGAAGATGCATCGGACGCCGGCAACGAGTCGACGGATCGCAGGCGGGCGCCGGGAACGCGCGCCATCGACATTGATCCGCACTGTGATACCGCAGCCAAGCTGATCGACTGCGGCTTGGCCGAGATGCGAGGGGGCCGCATCGTCGTTCTCGATCCGTCGATCGCCGAGATTCTGCGGCGAAGCGTGGATCAGCTGGTGTACGTCCGCGCTCTGCTTCGAATCTACGAGTCCGCTCGCGACGCCGTCGACGGCTTGGCCGGAGGATTCGTCGAGGCGCTGGAGGAGTCCGTCGAGGCCAGATTCGGGAAGGACCACGTGCCAGAGGCGGGCGAAATCGACGAACTGGGCCAGATCGCCAAGGACTACCGCGATCTGTGGGACCGCGTCCTGTCGAATCGCCTGGATGAGTTATTGCAGCGGCAGCTGTCGACCTCGGTATCGGGCCACACCTCCGGGGTTCGCTGAGCGAGCTTCGTCGACCGTGGCCCCGATTGAGTCTGCTGAAGCTACACCCTGCTGACCGCCGGGTCGCCGCCGAAGCGCTGAGCCAGCCACACCGGAATGATCGCGACGATCGTCAGCGCCGCAGCGACCACGTTTATCACCGGTGCCTGGTTGGGGCGGAACAGGTTTCCGAAGATCCAGATCGGCAGTGTCTGCACAGTCGGACCGGCCGTGAAGGTCGTGACGACGATCTCATCGAAGGACAGAGCGAACGCCAACACCGCGCCCGCCACCACCGAACCTCGCATCATCGGGAACGTCACGTAGCGAAAGGTCTGCCACGGTGACGCGCCGAGGTCGGCCGAGGCGTCTTCCAGATTGCCGCCCATTCGACGCAGCCGCGCCTGGGTGTTGTTGAAGACGATGACGACGCAGAACGTGGCGTGCCCGATGATGACGGTGGCCAGGCCGAGCGACACGCCCAGCGCAGACGTGAACGTCGCGTTCAAGGCAATGCCGGTGACGACACCGGGCAGCGTGATCGGCAGTACCACCAGGAAACTCACCACATGTTTACCGAAGAAGTCGTAGCGCTGTACTGCGACGGCAGCCATCGTCCCCAGCACCAGCGCAATGGCCGTTGCGCCGAGGCCGACCACCGCCGAATTCGCGAGCGACTGCCACATACCGCGGCTGTTCCAGGCATCCGACCACCAGCGCAGCGTGAAACCCCTTGGGGGAAATGCGAATGAGCGGGAGCTGTTGAAGGCGTTGACCACCACCAGGAGCAGTGGCGCGTAAAGGAATAGCAGCACGAACAGGGTCCATCCGCGGACCAGTCGACGGGCGGTGTTCGACAGCATCAGATGTTCTCCAGCGCGCCCGTGCGCCGCATCGCCAGCAGGTAACCCACGATCGCCAGCAGCGGGATTATCGACAGCGCCGCAGCCAGCGGCTGGTTGTTGGCGGTGACGAGTTGGCCGTAGATGATGTTGCCAAGCAGTTGGGTCTTGCCGCCGACGATCGTCACGGCAATGTAGTCACCAAGTGATAGCGAGAACGTGAAGATCGAGCCTGCGGCGATACCGGGGAATACCAATGGCGCCACAACCATTCGCAGGGTGGATAGATTGGAGGCGCCGAGGTCGGCACTCGCATCGATCAGCGAGTTCGGAACGCGAGAGAACGCCGCGAACACCGGAAGGACCATGTACGGCAGCCACAGGTAGGTCAGGGTCACGATGGTGGCGGTCAGGCCGTATCCGGGCGTGTAGTCGGTCGCCCAGGACAGTGGGCCCTCCGGGGACAGCAGCATGCGCCAGGCGTACGCCTTGACCAGATAGCTGGCCCACAGCGGCGTCGTCACCGCCACCACGAGCGCCAATCGCACTCGCGGCGAGGCGATCTTGGCCATGTAGAACGCCAGTGGCACTGCGAGTACCGCGCAGATGACGGTGACCGCGAGTGCGACCGATAGGGTGCGCACCGCCGCTGTCCGAAAGAGCTCGTCGGTCAGCACCCGCACGACGTTGTCGAGGGTGAATGTGTGCACCACCGCGCCGGTGAAGGCGTTTGTGCTCCAGAAGGCCGAAACCAGCAGCACTGCAAGCGATCCGAGGTATGCCACCACCAGCCACGCCAGGGGAGGCGCTAGCAGGAACGCGAGGCTGATACGCCGTCGACCAGCGACGTTGACGGGGCGGACCCGCGCAGGCTCAGCCCTTGATCTGTTGCCACTTGTCGACCCACTCGCTGTAGGCCGTGCAGTTGTCACCGCTGCCGTCGACGCAGTTCTTTTGTGGCGTGGTCCAGTAGTAGATCTTGGCGGCGAATTCCTCGTCTGTCGCGTGATAGATGTCGCAGAAGTCCGGTTCGACGGTGTGCTCACACGCCTTGGCGTTGGCCGGTGCCTCACCGAAGAATTCGGCGACCTCGGCGTTGACCTCCGGTGAGGAGATCCAGTCCATCCACTTGTACATGCAGTTGGGATGGGCGGCCTTCGACGAGATCATCCAGGTGTCAGACCAACCTGTGGAGCCTTCCTTGGGCAGGACCGTGTTGACCTGCACTCTGTTCTCCGCACCGATTGTGTTCGCGATGACCTGCCAGGTCGTCCCGATGACCGAAGTGCCAGATTCGAACGCCTGCACCTCCTTGGTGTAGTCCGACCAATACTCGCCGATGTTCTCCCGCTGCTTCTTGAGCAATTCGGTTGCGGCGTCGAGCTGTTCGGGTGTCAGTGAATACGGATCTTTGATCCCGAGTTCCGGCTTGGACTTGGACAGGTACAACGCAGCGTCGGCGATGTAGATGGGGGAGTCGTATGCGGTGACCTTGCCCTTGTATGTGCCTGCCTCGTCGAACACCGCCGACCAAGAGTCCGGCGCATCGCGAACGACCTCGATGTTGTACATCAGGAGATTGGCGCCCCAGCCGTGCGGGATCCCATACATCTGCCCGTCGACCGAATTCCAGGGCTTGTCCTTGAGGAACGACGAAATGGACGCGTAGTTCGGCACGAGATCGGTGTTGACCGGCGCCACATCGCCGGCATAGATCAACCGAAGCGTCGCGTCACCTGACGCCGATACGCCGTCGTACTGACCGCTGCGCATCAGTTGCACCATCTCGTCGGAGGTGTTCCCGATTTTCACGTTGACCTGACATCCGGTCTGCTGCTCGAAAGGCGTCACCCAATTGGCGGTGGGGTCGTTGGAACCGTCCTCGGCGTAGCCCGCCCACGCGATGAGGTTCAGCTCGCCCTCGCCGTCGCCGACAGCGGCCATCGGCTCCATCTTGGGCGGCGTCTCGCCTCCACCGGATTGTTCGGAACCACAGGCCGTGGTGCCGGCCAGCACGAGTGCGGCGCACGTGGCGAGCACAAGACCGGCCAGAGACTTTGACGGCATTCGCTACTCCTCGTTCATCAGGGTGTGGATGGCCTTCTCCGGCCATGCCAACGTGATTGGACTGCCGTGGTGCAGGTCGGGAGGCAGCCACGTGCTGGCGGTGAGGACCGTGGCGGTCAGGGTGACGCCGATCTGCGTGTGCGCGGTGATCCGGGTAGTGGGCCCGGCGTAGATGAGTTCGGACACCGTCGCCGCGACCGTGCGTACGCCGGGCACCGAGTCGGTACCGGCCGCGAAGACACCGATGCGCTCAGGCCGGACCACGAACATCCCGGCGCGCCCGACGAGCGCCTCGGCGGCGGCACCGTCGAGCACGTTCGATGTTCCGACGAAATCCGCAACGAATCTGTTGACCGGATTCTCGTAGACCTCGCGGGCAGCACCGACCTGCTCGATGCGCCCGTGATTGAACACCGCCAGCCGGTCGCACACGCTCAGCGCCTCATCCTGGTCGTGGGTGACGATGACGAACGTGATGCCGACTTCGCGCTGGATCGCCTTGAGTTCGATCTGCATCTGCTCGCGGAGCTTGAGGTCCAGCGCGCCGAGCGGCTCGTCGAGCAGCAACACCCGTGGCCGCCCGACAAGTGCGCGCGCGAGCGCAACGCGTTGACGCTGCCCGCCCGAAAGCTGCTCCGGGCGCCGCGGCGCGTGCTCGGTGAGCCGGACCATGTCGAGCGCGTCGCCGGTGCGACGCCTGCGTTCGGCCTTGGGCACGCCGCGCACCTTCAGGCCGTACTCGACGTTCTGCGCGACGGTCATGTGTGGGAACAGCGCGTACTCCTGGAACACGGTGTTGACGTCGCGGCGTTGGGCGGGCAGGCCAGTGACGTCGACGCCACCGAGTTTGATCACCCCGGCGGTGGGCAGCTCGAATCCCGCGATCATGCGAAGGACCGTGGTCTTTCCGGAACCCGATGGGCCCAGGATCGCGAAAAGTTCGCCGTCGGAGACGGACAGGTCGGCGCCTTCGACGGCCACGATCCCAGTGCCGAACTCCTTCCGGACACCGATCAGCTCGACCTGCGGATCTCGAACGGCACCAGGCACATTCACAGCGGATTGCGCGCCGATCGTGTCCGAAGGCATGGCTAATCGTATGAATTCGAATGGCCGGACCGCAGGTCATCGCGGATTTCACGGTGTGCTCGTTCGCTTCGCCATCTCGGCAGCCGAGAAAAATCTTGATACAGCTGTGACCAGTGGCGCTGACGTGAAATGTGATGCAGCTGTCGTACTCTGTGGCACGTGTCAATTTCCCGTCGCGACGTGCTGAAAGGCGCCGCCGCGGTGCCTGCCGCGCTGGTCGCGGGCACCGGCCTGCAGGCGCTGATGTCGGCGGCTGCTCCCGCGACGGCTTCGGCGGCACCATTGGGCGTTCTGCTCGATTACGCCGCCGGTGTCATCAGTGCCAGCGACATCCGGGGCTCAGGCGCCTTGGGCGCCATTCGGTACGTCTCGGACCGCCGCCCGGGCGGCGCCTGGATGCTGGGAAAGCCGATCCAGATCGCCGAGGCGCGGGACCTCTACCAAAACGGCCTCAAGATCGTGTCCTGCTATCAGTTCGGCAAGCAGGACACCGCGGACTGGCTCGGCGGGCAGAACGCCGGAGTCGCGCACGCCAAGCGGGGCTGGGAACTACACGTCGCCGCCGGCGGCTCCTACGGGGCGCCGATCTACACGTCAATCGATGACGATCCGACCTACGAGCAGTACAAGCAGCAGGTCGCACCCTATTTACGCGGTTGGGAGGCGGTGCTGGGCCATCAGCGCACCGGCGTCTACGCCAACTCCAAGACCATCGAGTGGGCCATCCAGGACGGGCTGGGCGCTTGGTACTGGCAGCACAACTGGGGATCGCCGGGGAAGATCGCCCACCGGGCCGCCCATCTGCATCAGGTCGAGATCGACAAGCGCTCCGTCGGGGGCGTCGGCGTGGACATCAATCACATACTTCAGCCCCGATTCGGGCAGTGGGACTAAAAACCTTACCGGCGAGTAGGTAGAGCCAGCAAACTTTCCGTGGTGGCCGGCGCCGTTGACAAGACAAATCGAGTCATGTTGTCGGGTCTGGGCGTCGCGATGCCGCAGGTCAAAAGTGCCAAAATTTTTACATAACGATTACATAACAATACTGCCTTGATCTGCGCTGTTACACCTACTCGACCGTAACCACCCGCATGCAGGACGTTTGTCCCGGATAGGTTCGGCCCGTTTGGAGGCGTGCGTTATCGAAGCACCGGTTACCCGTGCGTAGAACTCGCTAGTAACCATTTCGGCCGCGAAAGTGGTGGCGTCTCTTATGACACTCTTAGTGCGGCTGGAGTTGTCCGCTAGACCGGACGAACGAGTCGGGATTCGACGCTGAATCGCATGGCCGCCGCGCGGGAGCGCAGGCCAGCCAGCTTCTAGAGACGACACAGCCGACACAGACGACGTGCGATACGCGCTAGACGGTACCGAGGGAGAAAACAAGACGTGACGATCAACGAGCAGCACCGGGTGTCCACCGAATCAACCACCGAGCGTCCGGGAGCCCGTCAGCCTGTGCACGCGCTCGTTGATCGGTTGAACGCCGGTGAGCCCTATGCCGTCGCGTTCGGCGGCCAGGGCGCGGGGTGGCTGGAGAACCTCGAAGAACTCGTCAGCTCGGCCGGCATCGAGTCCGAACTGAGCCAGATCGTGGCTGAGGCCGAACTCCTGCTCGAGCCCGTTGCCCGTGAACTCGTCGTCGTGCGGCCGATCGGCTTCGAACCCATGCAGTGGGTGCGCGCGCTGGCTGCCGAGGAACCGTTGCCTCCGGCCAGGCAACTCACCACCGCTGCGATCTCGGCGCCCGGAATCCTGCTCAACCAGATCGCCGCCATCCGCGCGCTCGTCCGCCAGGGGCTGGATCTGTACGGCGCCCCGCCGGTGGCGACAGCCGGACACTCTCAGGGCAAATTCGCGTGCCACGCGCTGGCCGCCAAGGGCACCCGCGACGCCGAGATCCTGGCGATGCTGCAACTCGGGGGAGCGGCTGGGTCGCTGATATCGCGTCGCCGGGGCATGGTGGGCCGCGGTAACAAGACGCCCATGGTGTCGGTGACCAATGTCGACCCGGACCGCATCGGCGAACTGCTCGAGGAGTTCAGCAAAGACGTCCGCACCGTGCTCCCGCCGGTGCTGTCGATCCGTAACGGCAGGCGCTCCGTCGTCATCACCGGGACGCCCGAGCAACTCGGTCGATTCGAGCTCTACTGCAGCAAGATCACCGAACGCGAAGAGGCCGAACGCAAGAACAAGATCCGCGGCGGCGCGGTCTTCGCCCCTGAGTTCCACGGCATCCAGGTCGAGGTCGGCTTCCATACCCCGCGGTTGGCCCCAGCGGTCGACCTCATCGACCGAGCTGGGCGTCGCGCACCCAGCTCGATCCCGAGCTCACACTCGACTTCGCCGAGTCGGTGTTCGTCAAGCCCGTCGACTGGGTCGCCGAGATCGAGCGCCTCCATGACTCCGGCGCCAAGTGGATCGTCGACCTCGGCCCCAGCGACACCGCCACCCGACTGACCGCGCCGATCGTCCGTGGTCTCGGGTGTCGGCCTCGATCCCCGCGGCCACGCGGGTCGGGTCAGCGCAACCTGTTCACCGTCGGGGCCGAACCCGAGGTGCCGCCCCCGTGGTCGAGCTATGCGCCGACCACGGTGAAGCTGCCCGACGGTTCAGTGAAGCTGTCCACCAAGTTCACCCGGCTGACCGGGCGGTCGCCGATCCTGCTCGCCGGCATGACCCCCACGACCGTCGACGCCAAGATCGTCGCCGCGGCGGCGAACGCGGGCCACTGGGCCGAGCTGGCCGGCGGCGGTCAGGTCACCGAGGAGATCTTCTCCGACCGCATCGGCGAACTCACCACGCTGCTCGAGCCGGGCCGCGCTGTGCAGTTCAACACGCTGTTCCTGGATCCCTATCTGTGGAAGCTGCAGGTCGGTGGAAAACGATTGGTGCAGAAGGCACGTCAGTCCGGCGCCCCGATCGACGGTGTCGTGGTCAGTGCGGGCATCCCCGATCTCGAGGACGCCGTCGAACTGATCGACGAGTTGAACACCGTCGGCCTCAGCCACGTGGTGTTCAAACCCGGCACGGTCGGCCAGATCAAGTCGGTCATCAACATCGCCACCGAGGTGCCCGGCAAGGACGTGATCGTGCACATCGAGGGTGGGCGCGCGGGCGGTCACCACTCGTGGGAGGACCTCGACGACCTACTGCTGGCCACGTACGCCGATCTGCGGAAGCTGTCGAACATCACCATCTGCGTCGGCGGCGGCATCGGCACACCCGAACGAGCGGCGGAGTACCTGTCGGGCGCCTGGGCCAAGGCTTACGGCTTCCCCGAGATGCCGGTCGACGGGATTCTCGTCGGAACCGCGGCCATGGCGACGCTGGAGGCGACCACCTCGCCTGCCGTCAAGCAGATGCTGGTCGAGACCAGCGGCACCGACCACTGGATCAGCGCTGGAAAGGCCAACGGCGGCATGGCTTCCAGCCGCAGCCAGCTGGGCGCGGACATTCACGAGATCGACAACACGGCGTCCCGGTGCGGCCGACTGCTCGACGAGGTTGCCGGTGACGCCGACGCCGTCGCGGCGCGCCGTGACGAGCTGATCGCTGCGATGGCCGACACGGCCAAGCCTTACTTCGGTGACATCAGCGACATGACCTATCTGCAGTGGCTGAAGCGCTATGTCGAGCTGGCGATCGGTGACGGTGACAGCACCGCGGACACCGCAAGCCCCGGCAGCCCGTGGATCGCCGACACCTGGCGGGACCGGTTCGCCGACATGCTGAAGCGCGCCGAGGCGCGACTGCATCCGCAGGACTCCGGACCGATCGAGACGCTCTTCACGGACAGCCCCGAAGGCCAAGCGCTGCTGGATAATCCGCAGAACGCGATCGATCTCCTGCTGGACCGCTACTCCGATGCCGAGACGCTCAAGCTGCACCCGGCCGACGTGCCGTTCTTCATCACGCTGTGCAAGACGATGGGCAAGCCGGTCAACTTCGTGCCCGTCATCGACAAAGACGTGCGGCGCTGGTGGCGCAGCGATTCGTTGTGGCAGGCCCACGACGCGCGCTACACCGCCGACCAGGTGTGCATCATCCCCGGCACGCAGGCGGTCGCCGGAATCACGCGCGTCGACGAGCCGGTCGGCGAACTGCTGGACCGCTTCGAGCAGGCGTCCATCGACGAGTTGCTCGCGGCGGGTGCCGAGCCCGACGCCGGTGGTGTCGCGCCGACAGGCCCGCAACGATGTCACCGGTGCGCTCGCGGTCGTGCTCGATTCGCCCGACGTGCTGTGGGCGGGCCGGACCGCCATCAACCCGGTGCACCGCATCGGCGCGCCGGACGAGTGGCAGGCCAACGAAAACCGCAGCGCCACACACCCGTCCACGGGTGCCCGGCTCGAATTGAACGCCGATGGAAACCGTCACGCTGAGCGTTCCGCTGAGTGACATCTGGATCGACATCCGCTTCACGCTTCCGCCCTGCACCGTCAACGGCGGTATGCCGGTCGTGACCGTCGAGGACGCTTCGAAGGCGATGCGCTCGGTTCTCGCGATCGCCGCAGGAGTCGATGGTCCCGACGCGTTGCCGCCGGTGCACGACAACACCGCGACGGTCAACGTCGAATGGGATCCCGAGGAGGTCGCCGACCACACCGGTGTCACCGCCACGTTCGGGGCACCCCTGGCGCCGGGTCTCACGCTGGTGCCGGATGCGCTCGTCGGCCATTGCTGGCCCGCGGTTTTCGCGGCCATCGGTGCCGCGGTCACCGACGACGGGATCCCCGTCGTCGAAGGTCTGCTGAGCCTGGTGCACCTGGACCACGCCGCGCACCTGCTCACCCCGATGCCGAAGACGGCCGCCCAATTGACGGTCACCGCAACGAGTTCAGCGGCGTTCGACACCGAGTACGGGCGTGTTGTGCCGGTCACCGTCGACGTCGCCGATGCCGACGGCAATGTGTTGGCGAAGCTGGAGGAACGGTTCGCCATCCGGGGCCGTACCGGCGGGGCCGAACTGAGCGACCCGCCGCGTGCCGGTGGCGCGATCACCGACAACGCGACTGAGACGCCGCGTCGTCGCCGTCGTGACGTCACCGTCGCGGCACCGACCGACATGCGTGCCTTCGCGGTGGTCTCCGGCGACCACAACCCGATCCACACCGACCGCGCCGCCGCGCTGCTGGCCGGGCTCAAATCGCCCATCGTGCATGGCATGTGGCTCTCGGCGGCAGCCCAGCACGTCGTCGCCGCAACCGACGGCAAGGCCGCCCCGCCGGCCCGTGTGGTCGGCTGGACGTCCCGATTCCTCGGCATGGTCCTGCCCGGCGATGACATCGACTTCCGGGTCGACCGAGTCGGAATCGACCGTGGCGCAGAGATCGTCGAGGTCGCCGCGCGCGTCAACAACGAGCTCGTGATGTCGGCGACGGCACAGCTGGCCGCACCGAAGACCGTCTATGCGTTCCCCGGCCAGGGCATCCAGCACAAGGGCATGGGCATGGAGGTCCGCTCCCGGTCCAAGGCTGCGCGCAAGGTGTGGGACACCGCCGACAAGTTCACCCGCGACACATTGGGCTTCTCGGTGCTGCACGTGGTGCGGGACAACCCGACCAGCCTGATCGCCAGCGGTGTGCATTACCACCACCCCGACGGCGTGCTGTTCCTGACGCAGTTCACTCAGGTCGCGATGGCGACGGTGGCGGCCGCCCAGGTCGCCGAGATGCGTGAACAGGGTGCGTTCGTCGAAGGTGCGCTGGCCTGCGGCCACTCCGTCGGCGAGTACACCGCGCTGGCCTGTGTCAGCGGTGTTTACGAGTTGGAGGCGCTGCTGGAGGTGGTGTTCCACCGCGGCAGCAAGATGCACGACATCGTTCCGCGTGACCACCTTGGCCGGTCCAACTACCGGCTGGCCGCGATTCGGCCGTCGCAGATCGATCTCGACGACGCCGACGTCCCCGGATTCATCGACGATATCGCCGAGCGAACACCGGTGAATTTCTACAGATCGTGAACTTCAACCTGCGTGGCTCGCAATACGCCATCGCCGGCACGGTCCGCGGGCTGGAGGTGCTAGAGGAAGAGGTCGAGAAGCGTCGCGAGATCAGCGGCGGCAAGCGGTCGTTCATCCTGGTGCCCGGCATCGACGTGCCGTTCCACTCGTCTGTGCTTCGCGTGGGCGTCGCCGACTTCCGCCGCTCGCTCGAGCGCGTCATGCCGCGCGACGCGGATCCCGATCTGATCGTCGGCAAGTACATCCCGAACCTGGTGCCGCGGCCGTTCACGTTGGACCGCGACTTCATTCAGGAGATCCGCGATCTGGTGCCCGCCGAACCGCTCGACGAGATCCTCGCCGACTACGACACCTGGCGGAACGAGAAGCCGCGCGAGTTGATGCGCAAGGTCGTGATCGAGCTGCTGGCATGGCAGTTCGCCAGCCCGGTGCGGTGGATCGAGACGCAGGACCTGCTCTTCATCGAGGAGGCCGCGGGCGGTCTTGGCATCGAGCGGTTCGTCGAGATCGGTGTGAAGTCGGCACCGACCGTCGCGGGTCTTGCGACCAATACGCTCAAGCTTCCCGAGTATTCGCACAACACCACCGAGGTGCTGAACTCGGAGCGCGATGCCGCGGTGCTGTTCGCCACGGACACCGACCCCGAGCCAGACCTCGACGCGGACGACGGAGCCGACGCGGCACCGGCGGCCGGTGGAAGCGGCCGCGCCGGTCGAGGCCGCACCCGCACCCGCCGCCCCCGCGGCGCCGTCGGGTGGCCCACGTCCGGACGATCTCACCTACGACGCCGCCGACGCCACAACGGCGTTGATCGCGCTGTCGGCGAAGATGCGCATCGATCAGATCGAAGCGCTGGACTCCATCGAGTCCATCACCGACGGAGCGTCGTCGCGGCGCAACCAGCTGCTAGTGGATCTTGGGCTCCGAGCTCAACCTCGGCGCCATCGACGGTGCCGCAGAGGCCGATCTGGCCGGGCTGAAGGGCCAGGTCACCAAGCTGGCCAGAACCTACAAGCCTTACGGCCCAGTGCTTTCCGACGCGGTCAACGACCAGCTCCGCACGGCCCTCGGGCCGTCGGGCAAGCGCCCCGCATACATCGCCGAACGGGTCAAGAAGACCTGGGAACTCGGCGACGGCTGGGTCAAGCACGTCACCGTCGAGGTGGCGCTGGGTACCCGCGAGGGGTC
This sequence comes from uncultured Actinomycetota bacterium, assembly GCA_963720345.1. Taxonomy (GTDB): domain Bacteria; phylum Actinomycetota; class Actinomycetes; order Mycobacteriales; family Mycobacteriaceae; genus Mycobacterium. The sequence goes on along the minus strand of CAVRFN010000030.1, from coordinate 17,703 downwards.
CAGCGTGCGCGGCGGCGATCTGGGCGGCCTGCACGGCGGTGCTCTCGCGGACGTGGCGAGTGTCGACAAGGTCATCGACGCCGCAGTGGCGGCGGTGGGCGCACGTAAGGGTGTGGCGGTCACACTGCCCGCGGCCGCAGGCGGCGGGGGCGGTGTCGTGGATTCCGCGGCGCTCGGTGAGTTCGCCGAAAAGGTGACCGGACCGCAACGGCGTGCTCGCCTCGGCGGCACGCCTGATCCTGGGCCAGCTGGGCCTGCGACGCACCCGTCAGTGCGCCCGAAGCGACGGACGCAGAGCTCATCGATCTCGTCACGACCGAATTGGGTTCGGACTGGCCGCGTTTGGTGGCGCCGACGTTCGACGGTCGCAAGGCCGTGTTGTTCGACGACCGCTGGGCCAGCGCACGTGAGGACCTGGCCAGGCTCTGGCTGCTCGATGAGGGCGAGATCGACGGCGACTGGCAGCGTCTTTCGGAGCGGTTCGAAGGTGCCGGACACATTGTCGGTACGCAGGCGACCTGGTGGCAGGGCAAGGCGCTGGCGGCAGGCCGCAACATCCACGCCTCGCTGTACGGCCGCGCGGCGGCCGGAGCGGAGAACCCGGGCAAGGGTCGCTACACCGACGAGGTCGCGGTGGTGACCGGTGCTTCGAAGGGGTCCATCGCCGCGTCGGTGGTGGCCCAACTCCTCGACGGTGGGGCGACGGTCATCGCGACCACGTCCAACCTGACGACGAACGCCTGGCGTTCTACCGCAACGCTCTACCGGAACAACGCCCGGTTCGAGGCCAAGCTGTGGGTGGTGCCCGCCAACATGGCGTCCTACAGCGACATCGACGAGCTCGTCTCATGGGTGGGTACGGAACAGAGCGAAAGCCTTGGGCCGCAATCCATTCACCTCAAGGATGCGCTGACGCCGACGCTGCTGTTCCCGTTCGCAGCACCGCGAGTGGCCGGCGACCTGTCGGACGCGGGATCCCGTGCCGAGATGGAGATGAAGGTTCTGCTGTGGGCCGTGCAGCGGCTGATCGGCGGGCTGTCACACGTCGGCGCGGAACGCGATATCGCCGCGCGGTTGCACGTTGTGCTGCCGGGCTCCCCGAACCGCGGCATGTTCGGTGGTGACGGTGCCTACGGTGAGTCCAAGTCCGCACTTGACGCGCTGGTCACCCGGTGGAAGGCCGAATCCTCGTGGGCGCAGCGGGTTTCGTTGGCGCACGCACTGATCGGCTGGACGAAGGGCACCGGGCTGATGGGTCACAACGACGCCATCGTCGACGCTGTCGAGGAAGCCGGCGTGATCACGTACACCACCGATGAGATGGCGAGGATGCTGCTCGACCTCTGCGACATCGAGTCCAAGGTTGCCGCGGCGCGCGAGCCGCTGCAGGCCGATTTGACCGGCGGTCTCGCTGAGGTCGAGCTCGACCTGGCCGAGTTGGCCGCCAAGGCGCGGGAAGACCAGACAGCCGGCGCCGAGAGCGTGGACGAGGAGACCGAGGAGCACGGGACGATTCGTGCGCTGCCGTCCCCGCCGCGCGGCTACCGGTCGGCACCGCCACCGGATGGAACGACCTCGACGTCGATCCCGCCGATCTGGTGGTGATCGTCGGCGGCGCAGAGCTCGGACCGTACGGCTCGTCACGCACCCGCTTCGAGATGGAGGTCGACGACGAGCTGTCGGCGGCAGGCGTGCTGGAGCTGGCGTGGACCACCGGCCTGGTCAAGTGGGAGGACGACCCCACCCCGGGCTGGTACGACACGGAGACCGGCGATTTGGTCGACGAGGGCGAGCTGGTCGAGCGCTACCACGACGCGGTCATCGAGCGCGTCGGCATCCGTGAGTTCGTCGACGACGGCGCGATCGACCCCGATCACGCCTCGCCGCTGCTGGTTTCGGTGTTCCTCGACAAGGACTTCACCTTCGTGGTGTCGTCGGAGGCCGAGGCCCGGGCGTTCGTGGAATTCGATCCTGAGCACACGGTGATCGCGCCGGTGCCGGACAGCACCGACTGGCAGGTCACCCGCAAGGCGGGCACCGAGATTCGAGTGCCGCGCAAGACGAAGCTGTCCCGCACAGTCGGCGCGCAGATCCCGACCGGCTTCAACCCGAGGTGTACGGCGTCCCGCCGGACATGGCGAATTCCATCGACCGGCTGGCGCTGTGGAACCTCGTCACCACGGTCGACGCGTTCCTGTCCGCGGGATTCACGCCCGACCGAGCTGATGCGCTGGGTGCACCCCAGCCTGGTGGCCAGCACTCAGGGCACCGGCATGGGCGGCATGACGTCGATGCAGACGATGTACCACGGCAACCTGCTCGGCAGGAACAAGCCGAACGACATCCTGCAGGAGGTCCTGCCGAACGTCATTGCAGGCCACGTCGTGCAGTCCTACATCGGCAGCTACGGCGCGATGATCCACCCGGTTGGCGCATGCGCCACCGCGGCGGTCTCGGTCGAAGAGGGCGTGGACAAGATCCGGCTCGGCAAGGCCGAGTTCGTCGTCGCCGGCGGTTACGACGACCCGACGCTCGAAGCCATCATCGGCTTCGGTGACATGGCGGCCACCGCCGACACCGAGATGATGCGCGCGAAGGGCATCAGCGACTCGAAGTTCTCCCGCCCCAACGACCGGCGCAGGCTCGGGTTCGTCGAGGGCCAGGGTGGCGGGACCATCCTGCTGGCCCGCGGCGACCTGGCCTTGAACATGGGCCTGCCCGTGCTGGCGGTCGTCGGCTATGTGTCGTCTTTCGCAGACGGTGTGCACACGTCGATCCCGGCTCCGGGTATCGGGGCACTGGGCGCGGGCCGCGGCGGTCGGCGCTCGCAGCTCGCGCGTTCGCTTGCGAAGCTCGGCGTCGGCGCCGACGACATCGCGGTGGTGTCGAAGCACGACACCTCGACCCTGGCCAACGATCCGAACGAGACGGAACTGCACGAGCGGCTTGCCGACTCGTTGGGCCGCTCGGCCGGTGCCCCGCTGTTCGTGGTGTCGCAGAAGAGCCTGACGGGCCACTCGAAGGGTGGCGCCGCGGTGTTCCAGATGATGGGGATGTGCCAGATGCTGCGCGACGGCGTACTACCGCCGAACCGGAGCCTGGACTGTGTCGACGACGAGCTCGCCGGTGCACAGCACCTCGTGTGGCTGCGCGACAGCCTCAAGTTCGGCGACAAGTTCCCGCTGAAGGCCGGCCTGATCACCAGCCTCGGGTTCGGCCACGTGTCCGGAGTGATTGCGCTGGTTCACCCGCAGGCGTTCATGGCGGCGTTGGGTCCCGATCAGCGTGAGGACTACAAGCGCAGGGCCGACGCCCGTGTGCTTGCGGGTCAGCTGCGTCTCGCTTCGGCGATCGCGGGCGGGCGGCCGCTATACGAGAAGCCGGCCGACCGTCGGTTCAGCGCCGACGCGCCGGAGAAGCGGCAGGAAGCCGCGATGCTCCTGGATGCGACGTCGCGGCTCGGTGAGGATGACGTGTACATGCAACCGGGGCAGTGATATAAGTTCGTGCCCATGGCGGTAGTCGGTGTGGGGATCGATCTCGTCTCCATACCCGACTTCGCTGAACAGGTCGACCAGCCGGGAACGGTGTTCGCCGAGACGTTCACACCGGGTGAGCGACGCGATGCCGCCGACAAGAGCTCGTCGGCGGCGCGGCATCTGGCGGCGCGTTGGGCGGCCAAAGAGGCCGTCATCAAGGCGTGGTCCGGGTCGCGGTTCGCCAAACGGCCAGTGCTCCCCGAGGGCATTCACCGTGACATCGAGGTTGTCACCGACATGTGGGGCAGGCCGAAGGTGCGCCTCACCGGCGCCATCGGCGAACATCTGAAGGACGTGACGATTCACGTGTCGATGACCCACGAGGGCGATACTGCAGCTGCGGTCGCCATCCTCGAGACGCGCTGATCTCGTTTCGCCGAACAGACGTAAAACTGCCTATTCGGGGCGGAAAAAGGGCAGTTTTGCGTCTGGTGGCGAGTAGATGGTGACCCGCTAACCTCGAACCATGAGTGATCTGGTGCAGCGGGTGCGCGACATACTTCCCGCGGTGCGGGCGGACCTGGAAGACCTGGTGCGCATCGAGTCGGTGTGGGCCGATCCGGGACGCCGCAGCGAAGTCCAGCGCAGCGCCGATGCCACGGCAAAACTGTTGTCGGACGCGGGCTTCAAAGACGTGCGGATCGTCAGCGAGGGTGGCGCCCCCGCCGTCATCGCCCGGCATCCGGCGCCACCGGGCGCGCCCACCGTCTTGCTCTACGCCCATCACGACGTGCAGCCCGAGGGCGATCACACGCAGTGGAACTCGCCGCCGTTCGAGCCCACCGAGCGCGACGGACGCCTCTATGGACGAGGCACCGCCGATGACAAGGCGGGCATCGCAACGCATTTGGCGGCCTTCCGTGCGCACGGCGGCAACCCGCCGGTTGGGGTGACGGTGTTTGTGGAGGGGGAGGAGGAGTCGGGATCGCCGTCGCTGTCCCGACTGCTGGCGGCACACCGCGAGACGCTGGCGTCCGACGTGATAGTCATCGCCGACTCTGACAACTGGAGCACCGAGATCCCCTCGTTGACGGTGTCGCTGCGCGGACTCGCTGACTGTGTTGTCGAGGTGGCAACGCTGGATCACGGCCTGCACTCCGGACTTTGGGGTGGTGTCGCCCCCGATGCGTTGACGGTGCTGGTGCGACTGCTGGCCAGCCTGCACGACGACGAGGGCAACGTGGCCGTCGAGGGATTACACGAGGAACCCTGGCCGCCAGGCCGGGACAGGGGAGTCGACTACCCGCCGGATCGTGTCCGTGCAGAGACGGGGCTGTTGGAAGGCGTCCGTGAGATCGGTTCCGGATCAGTGCCGCAACGACTTTGGGCCAAGCCGGCGATCAGCGTGGTAGGAATCGACACGACGCCGATCGACAAAGCATCGAACACCCTGATACCGCGGGCGCGGGCGAAGGTCAGCATGCGTGTCGCGCCGGGGGGTGACGCGGAAGAACACCTGGCGGCGCTGACACGCCACCTCGAGCAGAACGCGCCGTGGGGTGCGCAGGTGACCGTCACACCCGGCGACGTCGGCCAGCCGTACGCCATCGACGCCAGCGGAGCGGTCTACGACGTGGCGCGTGCGTCGCTCCGGCACGCGTGGGGCACTGAGCCCGTCGACACCGGAGTCGGTGGCTCCATTCCATTCATCGCCGAGTTCGCGACGGCGTTCCCGGCGGCGAAGATCTTGGTGACCGGAGTGGAAGACCCTGCGACACAAGCGCACAGCATCAACGAAAGTCTGGACCTCGGGGTGCTGGAGCGCGCCGCGACCGCCGAGGCGCTACTGCTGGCGAACCTGGGGTCAGACGGACAGGTCGCGCCGTAGCTTGGCCACATGTCCGGTCGCCCGGACGTTGTACTGCGCTTCGGTGATCTTGCCCTTCTCGTCGACCACGAACGTCGAACGGATCACGCCTTGAACGGTCTTGCCGTACATCATCTTTTCGCCGTAGGCGCCCCAGGCGGTGAGCACTTCGCGGTCGGGGTCCGACAGCAGCGGAAACGTCAGCTTCTCTTTGTCGCGAAACTTGGCCAGCTTCTCCGGCTTGTCGGGGGAGATGCCGATGACGTCGAGTCCGGCACCGTTGAGCTCGCCGAGGCTGTCGCGGAAGTCGCAGGCCTGCTTGGTGCAGCCCGGCGTCGACGCGGCGGGGTAGAAGTACACGATGACCTTGCGGCCCTTGTAGTCGGAGAGCTTGACGGTGTTGCCGTCGGCGTCGGGCAGGCTGAACGCGGGGGCTTTGGCGCCCACCTCGAGTCGCGGAGTCTGTGGCACGCGTGCGGATCCCCTCTCATGGACCGGTTCACTTCGATTAGTGCGAGCTAATCTAGGGTAGTTCCGCAAGGCACCAGACTTGGAGCAGGGCTGACGCGTATGGGAGATGGATGTGGCGGACCGCGACCCCGACACCATCAAGCAGGAGATCGACCAGGCTCGTGATCAGCTGGCGCTGACCGTTGACTCCCTGGCCGAGCGCGCGAACCCTCGACGGCTCGCAGACGACCTCAAGAACGGATTGGTGGGTCTCGTCAAGAAACCGGCCGTGGCCGTCTCGCTGGCAGGCGTCGGAACTGTCGTGATCGTGCTCGTCGTACGCCGGATCAGGCGGCGCTGAAGCTCCTCAGCTCAACGCCGGCGGGCGGAGCGGAACAAATCGGAGAACCAGGAGCTCGGCGGATTGGCCACACGGCCGAGGCGACTGCAGTTGTACACCGCGACTGGAGCTTGTCCAGTTGCGTCGTCGTCGCCATGCGCGCCGGGGGCACCAACTGCGAACCCTGCGCCAATCTGCGCCATCAGCTAATTTCCTATCTCGTAGGGCCTGCTGTCTAGTTCCGGCCGGTGCCATGATAGTCAGCTAACGCGGACTCTAGCAGCAATTCCCGCCTTTTGGCAGCTTGAACCCGGAGAACCCGTGGAAAGAGTTGCTTCCGCAACTATCGTCGGCCCTGCGTAATCCGCACGATAACTAGACTTATGTAACGTCCAGCACACTTGTTGACGGCCGTTACCCGAGCCAGCCAGGGAATTTGCGGAAACCTGAACCGCGACCATCCGAGGTGTGTTAGACGGAGGGCGGAGCCCAAGATTCGGCCCCAGCGAAAGGCCAAGGAAATGAGTGCGCCGTCAGGGTTTCGAACCCCGGACCCGCTGATTAAGAGAACGCGGCTTAGGTAATCACTGACCTGTGGGGCCGCTCGGTCGTTGAGCTTGAATCTGGTCTTCAGCTGCGGCTATAGGTGACCTCCGGTGGCCTCCGTTGATCTGTGGAGGGTGTCAGTTATCTGTGACTGCCCCCAGCGTGGAGGACATGTGGAGGATTCAGACAGTTTGCCCTGCAACTATGGCGCACTTGTCCCGCCATAAACCTATGACCACTCATTCGCTGCGCGACGCCGGAGTCGCGCGCGTTTTCCGCGATCGGGGCGTCAGCGGCTCCCGCGCGTACCAGGACCTCGGAGGGGCTACTGGTGCTCGCCGGATCACGAGGCCGTCCTGGTCTACGAACTTCCGCCCCCGGAGGCGTCGGCAGGCAGCGCGAGGTGATGCATGACGCCGGTGTGGTCCGCCTGAGCGAAACGGAACTGATCTTTCTCAAGGACTTCCTCTTCACCAGTCCGTCCGCCGCTGGAGGTGTCATTGTCGGTGGCAGCAACAATGGTCGTACCAGCTGGCGGAACGCCGACGGCAAGTCCATCAACGATCTAGAAGCCGTGGCGATCGCCAATGCCAGGACAAGCCGAATCACGCCTGAACGTGTTTGTGCGCGGTTCATGGGGCCGTCGTAGTCAGGTACCGCGACAGCCACGACCGGGAGATGGCCAAGTGGGCGCACCAGCGCCTTGAGGCCGCCCGCCGACGTGCTGAGGAGGAGCAGCGTCGCACCCTGTCCGCCGCCAGGAATCACCCTGCAGCGCAACCGGACAACTCATAGCCGTGGATAGCAACGTGGATGCCAACGGCGCATCGTGGCCGTTTCAGAAGTGACAAACGCTGTGGACGGGCGTAATCCGCCGATCTTTAGAACTTGACGGCCAAGTCCTGGCTCGCTATCCGGCGCACACCCCAGAAGTACGTGATGAGGGGCATGGTGCACCACAAGACGTTGATGAGGACGAACTTGGTCCACATCTCGAGCGGGCTCGACATGCTCTCGAGGTTATTTGCGATCTCCACACCGAAGTAAACAGCCGGCAGCGTGACCTCGACAATCATGCCTGCCATGATCAGCGAGAGCTGAGTGCTGGTGAAACGCTTGTTGTTTCGGAAGAACTGAGTCAGCGCGTATGCCTCGAAGATTCCAACGAACAGCGCGATCCATTCGAGGCAGACGATTAGCGGATCGCCGTTGAGGTAGCGTGCATCGCCGCCGAGCAGAATCGGCGCCCACATGTACGTCCAGAGCGAACCGCTCTCGACGCCCTCTCGGATCTGGTCGAACATTAGAAGCCACGGCAGTTCCCAGATGAAGCGCGGAATGAGTGCGATGAAGACCCAGACGATGACCATCGCACCAAGGCGCTCCGCCCTGGTGCGGTCGCGCTGGTCCGGAAGCCGTAACCAGGGAAGTACGAGTGCCGTGACGAAGCAGCCGACCACGACGATAACCATCACCGAGGACACAATGGGGCGGGCGATGCCGACGTGGAACTCGAGGTACCAGAACACCGGGTGAATGGCGAAGAAGAACGCTAGGACGCCGAAGAGCGCTTTCTGCAGGGACGAAAATCCGCGTTTGACCGGCGATGTCTGCTGGTCGCCGGTACTGATCGTTTCCGTCATCGCCAAACCTCCATCGACGGTAGTAGAGCCAATCCCGCGAGGGTCCTCGCAACCGCAACCCCAACCGCGCCACCGGCATCTCGATCGAGACCGGCGCTGCTAAAAGATGGCATCCGCAATAGCATGGCACATGCAATAATTCTTGGGCAAGAGTTAGTGGAGTCTGGGGTTGAAGGAAGCGTGACCGGCAGCGTGCACGTGACAACCATGGCGGGTGCAATAAGCTGGTACGGATGACGCGGCGTGGTGTACCAGGTGGAATGCGACCGTGACCGCCCGCCAACGAGTTGCGCCTCGCCGTCCGGCTGCCGGTGGTCAGGAGCGCGGCGACCGGACTCGCGAACTCCTGATCGACGAGACGGTGCGCTGTATCCGCGAGGAAGGCTTTTCCGCCGCCAGCACGCGACACATCATCGAACGCGCCGGTGTCAGTTGGGGTGTCATCCAATATCACTTCGGTGACCGAGATGGCCTCTTGACGGCGGTCATTGAGAACGCCATCGACCGGCTCGTGAACTCGCTAGAACAGTTGGCCGGTTCTGCCGACATGGCCGATGGCAGCAAGCCGTTGGTGGAGGCGGTGTGGACGGCGTTGGCGAATCCGGCTGCGATGGCGGGACTGGAAATCCTTATCTCTGCCAAGGAGATGCGCGGGAAACTCAACGCGACGCACGTGGCACGTCTCGGGGATGCGCTCGGAGACTTGGTTCAACGGCTAGATCCTCAGCACGACCACGCGCATGCGGTCGCAATCGGTCTCACGCTCTGGACGACACCTGTCGCGATGATGATCGCCGAGATGTTTGCCGAGCTTCCCCTCGCCACCGAGGATGCGCAGAAGGCGATCGCCGACTTGATCGATCACCACCGGTAACGAAGGGGCCCGGCCTAGTTACTCGGGCCGTGGATCAAGCATGAGATCCACCCAGTTCTCGGCGGGCCGGAAAGCGGATGCGCCAGCGGCGTAGATGCTGATGCTGGCGAGATGGCGGCGAATATCATCATTTCGGGTTCCCAGTACGAGCGCCGGCTGATCAGTCAACGCACCCGAGATGCCCTGGCGGCCAAGCGTGCCCGTGGTGAGCGACTGGGAGCAGCGCCAGCCCTTCCGTTGGAGGTCACCCAGCGGATCCTTGCGGAGCGTGCCGACGGACGGACATTTCAGGCGATCGCTGACGGGTTGATGGCAGACTGGATTCCCACAGCGCGAGGCCACAGTCGCTGGTTTCCGGCGACGATCAGGGCTGTCACAATCAGCGAGAACGCCGCCGCACTCAAGTAGGCGACACCGTTCTGCATGTTGCAAAACCACCGTTTTGGTGTGCACCTGCGAGGAACCTTCCCCGCTGATCAGTCCGCCCGGTTTACTTGAGACATGTTATTGCCGCGCGATTTTGAGCTTGTTGGACAACGTCATGGCGGCCATGACGCCGCCGTCGCAGATAATGTCGGTGCCGGTGAGATATCCGGCCTTATCACTGGCGCAGAACGCTAGTAGTTCGGCGATTTCGCCAGGTTGGCCGAAACGGTTGAGGGCGCCGATCTGAGCCAGCGCTCCCGCGCCGGCGTCGGCTTCGAGCTTGCCCATGGCAGTGTCAAACGATCCTGGCGAGACTGACAGTACGCGAGCGCCGGAGGATCCGAACTGGGCAGCAAGTGCCTTGCTGTACCAGATTACGAAGTTCTTGCTCAGCACGTAAGCCAGCTGCGCGCGCCGTGATTCGGGCAAGCGGTTGCACACAGCCAGCAAGTCGGAGTGAAACCGTTCGATGTCGGTCCGTGACTTTTTGTAGCGTCGAGTCGGGGTGAGAAATCGCGGAAGCTGGTGTCCGGCGACGGAGGCCACGTTGACGAGAGCCATGCCCTGGCTCGCGATTCCGAGGAAGGCTTGGTTGATCAACACCGTACCGACCGCGTTGATCCTCAAGATCAGCTCGGCTGAGCCCATGCTGGGACTCACCCCGGCGGTGTGGACAACTGAGACAACGGTGCCGAGTTCCTGTGCGCGTTGCACTAATTGGTCTACAGACGCAGGATCGGTGACGTCGCAGATGGTCGCAGCACAGTCGATTCCGGAGTTGTCGAGTTCGTTCTGGGCGCCCTCCACAAGCTCTTGGCTGACGTCACTGATCAGCACAGTAGCCTCGCGCCCAAGCGCGTGAGCAACGGCCAGGCCCATCCCGCCGGCGCCGCCAGTTACCACCGCTACGTTCTTCATTGTCGAATGGACTCCTGCCGTCGTGTCGATGTATGTGAACTGCTGTCGGACGTAGCCTGCGCTCGAGCGCGCTCAGCAGACGCGCACGACCTACCGCCACCATTGGGCCGCGGTCTTGTCGGGCCCATTCTCAATTCCCTTCGTACGTCAAACACGCTGACCGCTATCGGAACCAGTCCTTCGAGGAGGCTTTTCCGTCGACGACTTGGACTGCTGTGAGACGGGCTCGCGGACAGGGTGGTATGAAACTATCGTTTGTTTCAGCGGCGGGCAAGCATACGAGTGGACAGGAGCAGCGGATGAGTAGATCAGTTGCGTTGGTGACGGGCGGAGCTTCTGGTGTCGGCGCGGCAATTGCGGCCCGCTTAAGGACCGACGGCCTCATGGTCTCTACGTTCGATCTGTCGCCCGTTGACGCTCCGGATGCGTACACCGTTGATGTAACCGACCGGGATGAAATCGAGAAGGCGCTCGTTGAAATCCGCGCGAACTTCGGTCCGATCGATGTGCTTGTGAATGCAGCAGGCATCGAGGGGCAGAGCCGCTTCCTCGACATGTCCTTCGACGAGTGGAGCCACGTCGTCAATGTGAACCTCCACGGCGTGTTCCACTGTGCGCAAGCCGTTCTACCCGACATGATGAGACGACGTTGGGGTCGCATCGTGAACATCTCGTCTTCGAGTACTCACTCGGGCGTGCCCCTAAAGGCGCACTACGTAGCCGCGAAGTCGGCGGTCAACGGACTCACCAAGGCCCTCGCGCTCGAGTATGGGCCACGCGGCATCACCGTCAATGGCGTTCCCCCGGGCTTTATCGATACTCCTATGCTCCGAAATTCTGCTGCTCGCGGTGATTTCGGCCCGTTCAGCATCGACGACATCATTGCGAGGACACCGGTTCGTCGCATCGGACTGCCCGCCGACGTTGCGGCCCTCTGCTCGTTCCTTGTCTCCGAGGAGGCGGGTTACATAACCGGACAGATCATCGGCGTCAACGGCGGACGCAACACGTGACCCGCAACTAGGACAGGGCGGCGGCCGCCGAGAGCGGTGAACGTTCCGCATCGATGACGAGATCCCGACGACCCGTTAAGCCAACGGTCCAGCACACTTTCGACCCTGGCGCATTCCGCGACACCGGCGGTCGTGAGAGTGCAGCGGGATCGCGCCGGTTGCATCCTGCGACCGCAACCACTGCCACGACATTCCAGGGTCTCCCACCCATCGGGGAGCCCTAGTCTCCTCCGGTGGTTGGTGATCATCGCGTGACGCAGCTATACGGCGGTGTCCGGAAAGGGGGAATCGCGGAACAGACCGTCACCATGCCTTGCATGTCGGCCGAGACAAACGTTAGTTTAATGACTGGCCAGTTACTGATCGTCATTCGGATGGAGCTACACGTGGGCGTGTTGATTATGTTGGGCACGCTCTTCGGGCTCGTCGCGATCGTCGTGGGCCTGGTAGCCCGGTTCGATCCCGAAGCCCGCAGTGCACGGAGCCACACCGGGGGTACCGAATGATCCTGGCAGCACAGATCGGAACTCTGTTCGCGTACATCGGCGGTACCGTCTTCGTGGCGGCAGGCTTGTATCGATCAGTGCGCCGTCGGCGTCTCGATTCATTACTGCTGGTTTGTATCTCGGCGATTTCGTTTTCCTGGTTGGAGGCGCCTTACGACTGGTCGATGTACGCACAGTTCCCCCCGTTCATGCCAAGGATGCCGTCCTGGTGGCCGTTCAACATGACCTGGGGCGGCCTCCCTGCCGCCGTACCGCCGGGATATATCGCGTACTTCGTGCTCCCAACCCTCGTCGGCGTCGCATTGGGTCGCACTTTGGCCACGCGGTGGGGATGGCGCCGGCCGTTTGCGCTGCTGGGATGCGGTTTGATGGTCGGGTTCGCGTGGGCGCTGACGTTCAACGCGGTCATCGGCGCTCAACTGGGAGTGTTCTACTACGGGTACGTGATCGGCGGCCTGGCGATCTTCGAGGGCACCCGTAACCAATACCCGTTATACGACGCGTTGGCGATGGGGATTCTAGTGATGGTTTTCGCCTACCTCCTAGGAAGAACGGACCCAGCAGACCGGACGGTCATTGAGCAGTGGTCGGATTCGAAGACCCGCAGTCGGCTCGCGGCGGGTGTCCTCTCGGTCGTCTCGTTCATCGTCATCGGGCACGCGGTCTACGGCGCCGTCTTCGCGCCTCACCTGATCACCAAGCTCGCCGGTCTGGTCGACGTCAGCTCGAACGTGCAGTTGTACTCGGATGTTCCGAACCAACCGCACTGATCGACGCACATGGTCAGGGCGAGTAGGTGACCCCGGTCAGATCCTCAGACAGCGCCCACAACCTTCTCTGCGCGTCGATGTCGTAGGACGCCTTGCTGGACTTGACCACCTTAGGGTGGCCGCGGTGCCCACCTAATCCGTCGGGGCCGATGTATTGCCCACCGAGCACCTCCGGATCAGTCGCTGCGCGCAGCGACGGCAGCGCACCCTTAGAGGGAGGCTGCGCGAACACCGGTCCCGCGATCGCGAAGAACTGGCGGAATGGTGTCGGCATCTCACGACTGAACTCGGTGTTCGAACCACCGGGATGCGCGGCGACTGCGATGGTCCCGCTGCCCTGCATCCGTCGCTGGAGTTCGTAGGTGAACAGGAGGTTCGCGAGTTTGGACTGACCGTAAGCGCCGAATCGGCTGTACTCACGATCCCACTGCGCATCGTCGAAGCGAATACCGCTGGACAAACGATGGCCCAGGCTGCTGACCGTCACCACGCGGGACCCCGGTGTTGCCAGCATGCGATCGAGCAGTAAACCGGTGAGTGCGAAATGACCCAGATGATTGGTGCCGAAGTGCATTTCGAAGCCGTCTGCAGTAGTGGCCTTAGGTGCGAGAACCACGCCCGCGTTGTTGATCAGCACATCGATGGTGTCAAGGTTGGATGTGAGCGCCTCGGCCGCAGCGCGGACGGACGCCAGCGAGCACAAATCGAGAACTTGTAGTTCGACCCTGGCGGCCGGGTACGCCGCCCTGATGCGGCGAATCGCGTTCTCGCCCTTCTCGAGATTGCGCACCGCGAGGACGACTCGCGCCCCGTTGGCGGCGAGCGCCGCCGCCGTCTCGAACCCCAGACCGGTGTTGGCGCCGGTGATGATCGCCGTTCGACCCTTCTGGTCCGGTATGTCAGCGACTGTCCACTTGCGCATGAGTCCCCTTTCGCGAGTGTCTCGCTGGCTCCTGCTGGCTGTCCGGGCCAGCGCAGACGACTACGATCACCACCCGGGCCTCAACGAGTCGTCTAGAGCCACAGATACATTCCGGCGAGTACGAGCCACAGAGCGAGGCAATAGGTTTCGAAGGCACCTCTGAGAAGCAACGGCGCGTCGCGCAACTCCATGAAATCCATTCCGACATAGCGGACTTTGATCAACGCCAGTGCCAGGACCCATAAGGCGACACCGGAACCGATGCCGTGTTCGGCACCGACCGTGAACGACACCAACGTGACGATGATTAAACCCAGCCAGACGACGGTGGATTGGGCACGGAACAAGGACGCGGTCATGCTCAGCTCACAAGGTAGAGCAGAGGGAACAGGACGATCCAGAGGAGGTCGACCAGATGCCAGAAGCACCCGCCGCCTTCAATGAATGCCATTCTGGTCTGGCTCGGTTCGGCGACACGCGCTGCGAACAGTAGCGATAGGAGCACCACGATTCCGATCAGAACGTGCAGCAGGTGCAACCCGGTAAGGACGTAGAAGTACATGTAGAAGCTGTTCTCGGTGGGCACATGTCCATCGCCGATTTTGGCCGAGTACTCGACGACTTTCAGACCAACGAAGGCCAGACCGCACACGAGCGCTCCCGCCAATAACGTCCGAGCGGCCGCGCGGGCTCCGACTCGGACGGCTCGGACCGCGGTGACCACGAACAGGGAGCTCGTCAGAAGAATGAAGGTATTTGTCAAGCCGATGCCGACATTCAGCGTGTGACGCGATGCATCGAACAGTTCTGGGGCCTGTGCTCGCTGGTACATGAACAGGACGAAGAAGACGGCGAAAACCAGCATGTCGCCGAACAGCAGTATCCACACCCCGGGCTCCCCCGGAACGCGGCGAGGAGACGCCGCCTTCGGCTCGATTGCCTTTGAAATCTCATTTTCGTCGACCAGCTTCATGCCGCTGGCTCCCACGTTTGCGCAGCGGCGCGTTCCCGGCGCTCCGTGGCTTCGATGTCGACGGCTCTAACGAGGAGGAATACGGTCGGGACGATCCAGACGAAGAACGCACTGACCGGAATCCACCACGCGATGATTCCGTTCCAGCCCAGCGGCCCACTTTGAATAAGGTAGACACAACCACCTGGAAGGACGAGTAGCGCCATCCACAGGCTGAGGTATCCGTACCAGCGCGGGAATGTCGGGACGGCGCGCTTGTCGATGAACACTGCCAACGCGAGGATCAACCCCTGCAACACGAGCGGCCCGACAATGCCGACCAGCAGAAGCCAGAACATGTCGCTGAGCGACTGAAGCGCCTGGGGGTCGCGATCGGGTCGATACGCGGCTGCGACGCCGAAAACCATGGCCAGAGTGAACACGAACGGGAAGGTCACCGACAGTATGACCTCGGTTATCGACATGACCCCCCAGTAGCCTTCGATTCGACGCACCTGCCGGCAAAGCAACGCGAACACGGGCGTCATGAACCACATACCGAAGATGGTCAGCCCTAGTCCCAGGCGGATCGCGAAACTGTTCTCGAGATACCACTGGGCTGTCTGCTCGGCGGTGAAACTCGGATTGATCGGCGGAAGCACGCCCGCTATCAGGCCGAACGTAACTCCGAAGACCACCAACATGACCAGCGTTGACCACGCGGCCGCTTTCTCGATATTTACGTGCATTGGGCGCTCCTATCATCGAATTCGCCTGTCCGCGTGTCATGTCCGCGCATTCGGCACCATCGACGGCCGTGGCCGACCGGCATATCGTCGCGGCCCGTCTAAATGTCGATGACCCCGAAACGCTGCGTGAGTTCCGGACTGCACCGGACTCCGGCGCAACAGCCCTCCTGTCGGAACGAATGCTATCTTCAGTCCGCTCGAATTGGTAGATCAATCGTTTGTTTCGCAGGATGCGCAGCGTAATCGATGCCGTCCCTTACTGGACATCGAGGACAGGAAGTGCTGTTGAGTAAGTCGATCCTTTACGAAGGACACGTGGCCGTCGTCACCGGCGGTGGGCGGGACCTGGGAGCCGAATACGCCCGCGAACTGGCGCGGCGCAGCCGTGGTCTCATGATCTCGGTGGGACTCCTGGCGGCGACGGCGCCGATCCGAAGCCGGCGAATGCGACGGTTGAGTGCGATTACCGCGGCGGGCGGCCGCCCTGTCGCCTGCACCGTTGATGCGAGCACGCCCGAGAGTGGACGGACGTCAGTCCAGACGGCCGTTGAGCACTTCGGTCGCTCGACACCGTCGTCGCCAACGCGGGGATAATCCACTCCCGACGACTTCTCGGACTGGCCCGCGGAACGATTCGAAGTTCAGATCCGGCACCATCTACTGGCCGCCTTCCACGTCGTGAAGCCGGCATTCGCAACGATGAAAGCGGCGGGCTACGGCAGAGTCGTCTTCGCGTCGTCGGCGGGAGTCTTCGGTCAGCCAGGGCTTACCGGCTACGCCGCCGCGGAGACCGCCATGTCGGGGTTGATGAACGTGGCGGCACTCGTGGGCGCGGAGTTCGGCATCAAGGCGAACGCGATCATCCGCGGAGCATCACCGCTTACGAACGCCGCGCAACCACGTGTCGCGGGCCACGGTCAGCGCGTCGGGCGGGTCCATCGACTCGACGATGCTCTGCGGAATCCAGAGCACGTTGATCACGCAACGTGACAGCACTTCCAGTGACGTGTCCTCGGTGCGGATGACGCCGCTGTCAATGCCTTCGGAGAGTAGGCCCTTCAACCTCCGCATGCGATTGGCGAACGCGAAACCGGGATTCGGGGTGTCCGGGGGCGACTGTCGCATCCATGCCTGTTGAATCTTGTACTCGTCGGGAAAGTGCCTGACCGCGTTGATGTGGACCCAGCTCAGCGCGTCCATCTTCTCGATCGGAGACGAATCCGCGTTCAAGACACCCGAATAGCCCGCGGTAAGCCGGGAGCCGAACGACCGCATGATGAACGCGAGCATTTCCGGCTTGCTGCCCGCCACCCGCGTCAGTTTTCCCAGGCTCACACCCGCTGCGGCTGCGATCTCACGCACCGTAGTGATCTCGTAGCCGCGCCTGCCGAACTCCGCGCGCGCCGCCGCGAAGATCCGATTGGCCTCGACGGTGACATCGTCGGCGTCCGATGAAAGATCTCTCCAGGAGCGAACGGCACCCGAAGCCGCCTCGAACGCTTTCGACTTATCGAGTGCGGAATACCGCGGAGGCCGGCGGGCCAGACCGTTCAGGATGATTCGACAGAGCACGCTCGCGACCCGTTCGGACGAGGCCTTGTGGCGCACGACGTCGAGCCCGACCGTCAACATCGTTTGGAACACTCGATCGGCCAACGTGATCGCGTCGACCTCCGGCCTGATCGCTCCGAAATCCTGCGCCGAGGTGAGCGTTCGCAGGACTGCTTCGTTGATCAGTGCGGGAGGGTTCTTCAGTAACTCGACGAGTTCCGGTAGCGAGCTCGGCGAATCGTAGAAGGTCATCTGTAATGCCGCGCGATGCGCGACGGCGCAATTCGCGATATCTGTGCTCAGTCGCTCTATATGCCCGACGACGGTCCGGGCGTTCGACTGCTCCAGTCGGTGCAGTGCTGCCTCGCCGATGAGGTTCAGGTCGGCGTAGTAGCGGCCCACCAGTTCGACCAGGATGGCGTCCTTGGAATCGAAGTGGTGGTAGAGACTGCCCTTCAGCAAGCCCGTCGCGTCCGCGATCTCGCGCATTGACGTGCGCAATCCGTGGTCGGCGAGCATCGTTGCGGCGACTTCGAGGATCTGCGACCTTCGCGCACCTGTTACATCGGTGTCCGCCGCAACCGGGGCGTGGTCCGAACCGGCGCGCTTGCGGCCTACGTCGTTGTCGATGGCGAGTCTCCCGGTCGGTCACGGTGCGCAGGCTCAGACGATCATCGATCCGCTCGCGATGGCGCGT
>CAVRFN010000029.1:0-15394 GCA_963720345.1 uncultured Actinomycetota bacterium | reverse complement strand
CCAGCAGCGGTAAACGCCTGCCGAATAGGAAGTTAACGCACGCCTTTTCGGGAGCTGCGTGCCATAAGTGGCCACTGGACGGTGACAGGATTGCGCTGTGGCCGGTGTCGACTTCTCATTGCTTGACGTTCCGCGCGGACAACCCGTCGATGATCCGATCGCATTCCTGCGCTCGGCGATCGCATGGCACTTCGGCGAGGACACCGGATGCGCGTTCTGGTTGCGGGCGGCGAAGAACCTGGACTTCGACCCACCGACCGATATCCAGACCTTCGACGACCTCCGCAGGTTCCCGAACCTGCTGGGCGAACTGCGCGACGCACCGGTCGAGGACCTGATCCCACGGGGTTATGGAACCCCGGCCCCGATCCCGTTGATCTTCGAGTCGGGCGGAACCACCGGGGCGCCGAAGCGAACCGCTCAGCTGCCCGACTGGGTCGAGCAGGTGACCCGTTGGCAGGTCGAGGATTTCGCGACGGGTGGCTTCGTGCGCGGCGGCGCGCTGATGTGCCTCATGCCAAGCGGCCCGCATGGTGTCGGTTACTTCTCACGGGAGGTTTCGCGACGGCTGGGGTCGACGTTTCACGGCGTCGACCTGGACCCGCGCTGGGTGAAGAAGCTCACCGCGCGAGGGGCCGCGGCCGAGGTGTCGATGTACGTCGACCACGTCCTCGAACAGGCACAGTTCATCCTGCAGACCCAGAACGTCGCCAACCTGCACACCTCGCCTCCGCTGTTCGACGCCATCGCGCGCGACGACCGTCTCGTCGATCTGGTCAACCAGAGCATCCGGTACGTGCTGCTCAGCGGAGCGCATGTCGACGTCGATACGCTGGAGTTATTCCGAGACATCTTCCCGCAGAACACGATCACGACGGCGTTCGGCAGCACCATGATCCTGTCGCAAGCGATGACCCGCACGACGCAAGAGGGGGAGTTCGTGTTCCATCCCCGCTCTCCGTACGTCGTGTTCTGGGTCGTCGACCCGGACACCGGTGAGCGTGTCGCGCACGGTGAGCGCGGTCAGGTGGTGATGAACCACATCAGCAAGGGCATGTTCATCCCGAACAACCTCGAACGTGACGGTGCGATTCGCATGCCCGGATTGCCCGGCCAGATCGGGGATTCGGTCAGCGAGGTCGCGCCTGTGGCGACGTTCGAAGGCGAAGCCGTCATCGAGGGTGTGTACTGACCGTGACCGTCCTCGATGCCATGGGGTCCGGCGGCGAATACCGAACCCGCAAGCGCGAATTGATCACCGACGTCTTCGGTGCCCCGGTCGCCGAGATGACGGTCGTTCCTCCGCTCTATGTGGCCCGCACCGTCAACGCGCAACGTAAGACGCGGCCCCTGCCCGCCGCGGAGCGCGAGGTCGCGCTGATTCGCGCCGTGGAGATTTTTCTGTCGAAGGAGATCGCCGGGCTCGACTTCGACCGCTACGTCGGATTGGCCAGCAGGGTATCGGGACTGCCGATCGCGGTGACGCGCGAAGGCGCGCACAGCGTGGCAGATCAGGTGGCCACCGTGTGCGAATCGGTGCGGCCGGCCCAGCCGAGTGGAGCTGCTCGCGACTGGCGGGACATCCGCAACGGCGGCGCAGTGTGGGCTCGACGCGGCGAGGTGTTCGCCGTGCACGCGTCGGGAAATGCGCCTGGGGTGCACGGTCTTTGGCCGCAGGCGCTCGCGTTTGGCTACCGGGTGGCAGTGCGCCCGTCGCGACGCGAGCCGTTCACCGGGCAGCGATTGATTGCGGCGTTGCGCAAGAGTGGATTTCGCGCCGAAGACGTCTGCTATCTACCCACCGATTACGCCGGTGCCGACGCGATCATCCGCGCGGCGGACCTCGCCATGGTCTACGGCGGCCAGGACATCGTCGACAAGTACGCCACCGACCCGACGGTCTGGATCAACGGTCCGGGGCGCGCGAAAATACTGATCACCGCGGAACAGGACTGGCGCGACCATCTCGACCTGATCGTCGAGTCGATCTCCACCTTCGGCGGGACGGCCTGCGTCAACACGACCGCGGTGCTGTTTGAGGGCGATGTCACTCCATTGGCCGAGGCGATCGCCGACCGACTTTCGGCGCTGGCCCCGCTGCCGATTACCGACGAGCGCGCTCTGCTGCCCGTCATGTCCACGGCCGCTGCGGAGTCCGTCGCGGAGTTCCTCGGCGCCCGGGCCGTCGGTGCAACGGCTCTCCTCGGTGCCGATCAGGTGGTCGCCGACTTCGGAGACGGGACCGCCGCCCTGCGTCCTGCGGTTCATCTACTCGCCGCCCCGGACCCGACCAGGCTAAATACCGAACTCGCGTTCCCGTGCGTGTGGATGTCACCGTGGTCGCGTGACAACGGCCTCGAGCCCTTTCGTGGCTCCCTGGTGGTCAACGCCATCACCGACGACGAGCGCCTGATCGACGAACTCGTCGACGACCCGACGGTGTCCAACGTCTATAGCGGCCGGTACCCGACGTGCTTCAGCGCCGCGCACATTCCGCACGACGGATTCCTGGCCGACTTCCTGATGCGCAACAAGGGCTTCATCCGCGGCTGAACCCTCCGCTATCCACAGTCGCGGATTCATCCACAGCCTGCCTCGCACCGGCCGCGTGCATCGGCTCGGATGTCGGCTCCCCGACGGTCAATTGCGGTGTCACCGACGCGCCGGACTGCCGGGCGTCGCAGGTAATGAATGGAAGGAATCACCATGTTCGAGACCCCGTTTGCCATCGTCGGCAACATCGTCACCGATCCGATCCATCGCCAGGTAGGTGAACAGGAGATGGTCAGGTTCCGCGTCGCCAGCAATTCACGTCGCCGTACTGCCGAAGGAACATGGGAGCCGGGCAACTCGTTGTTCGTCACGGTGACCTGCTGGGGGCGAGCGGTGGCCGGTGCCAGCGCCGCCCTCGTCAAGGGCGATCCCGTGATCGTGGTCGGCCATATCTACACCAGCGAGTACGAGGACCGCGACGGCAACCGGCGCTCATCGGTCGAGGTACGGGCGACATCCGTCGGCCCTGATCTGGCTCGCTGCACTGCGCGCATCGACCGAGTCAAACAACCGGCCGACGAGCAGGTCGCCACCCTCGGCGACGAAACCGCTGCCGCCGCCGACGACGACGACGCGGACCAGTCGGGCGAGGCGCTGCCGCTGACGGCCTAGCCACGGGCACACGGTCGGCTCCGCCGACGTGGCCACGCCTAGGATGGTCGGCGGCGTCAACGACTCAGACCATCTCCGAAAGGCAACACCACGGCATGGCCGAATTCATCTATTCGATGCGGAAGGTCCGCAAGGCGCACGGCGACAAGGTCATCCTTGACGACGTCAGTCTGAACTTCCTTCCAGGCGCAAAGATCGGCGTCGTCGGCCCGAACGGGGCTGGCAAGTCGAGCGTCTTGCGGATCATGGCCGGGCTGGACACCGCCAACAACGGCGACGCGCTGCTACAGCCCGGTGCGACGGTCGGCATCCTCCAGCAGGAGCCCCAGCTCGACGAGACCAAGACGGTCCGCGAGAACGTCGAGGACGGCGTGGCGATCAAGGGGAAGCTCAACCGCTACAACGAGGTCGCCGAGCTGATGGCCACCGACTACAGCGACGAGCTGATGGAGGAGATGGGCAAGCTCCAGGAGGAGCTGGACGCCGCCGACGCGTGGGATATCGACTCCCAGCTCGAACAGGCGATGGACGCGCTGCGCTGCCCGCCGCCCGACGAGCCCGTCACCCACCTGTCGGGTGGCGAGCGCCGTCGCGTCGCGCTGTGCAAGCTGTTGCTGTCCAAGCCCGACCTGTTGCTGCTCGACGAGCCGACCAACCACCTCGACGCCGAAAGCGTGTTGTGGCTGGAACAGCACCTCGCCGATTACAAGGGCGCCATCCTGGCCGTCACCCACGACCGCTACTTCCTGGACAACGTCGCGGAGTGGATTCTCGAGCTGGACCGCGGGCGCGCCTACCCGTACGAGGGCAACTACTCCACCTACCTGGAGAAGAAGGCCGAGCGCGTGGCCGTGCAGGGCCGCAAGGACGCCAAGCTGCAGAAAAGACTGCAGGAGGAACTGGCCTGGGTCCGGTCTGGCGCAAAGGCACGCCAGGCGAAGAGCAAGGCCAGGCTGGGGCGCTACGAGGAGATGGTCACCGAGGCGGAGAAGACGCGCAAGCTCGACTTCGAGGAGATCCAGATCCCGACCGGGCCGCGCCTGGGCAGTGTCGTGGTCGAGGTCGATCATCTCGACAAGGGGTTCGAGGGTCGCACACTCATCAAGGATCTCTCCTTCACCCTGCCCCGCAACGGGATCGTCGGAGTCATCGGCCCCAACGGTGTGGGTAAGACCACGTTGTTCAAGACCATCGTCGGTCTCGAGCAGCCCGACAGCGGCACCGTGAAGGTCGGTGAGACGGTCAAGCTGAGCTACGTCGACCAGAGCCGGGCGGGCATCGATCCCAAGAAGACGGTGTGGGAAGTGGTGTCCGACAAGCTGGACTACATCGAGGTCGGGCAGAACGAGATTCCATCGAGGGCTTATGTCTCGGCGTTCGGGTTCAAGGGTCCCGATCAACAGAAGCCGGCGGGCGTGCTGTCCGGAGGTGAACGCAACCGGCTCAATCTGGCGCTCACCCTCAAGGAGGGCGGCAACCTGATCCTGCTCGACGAGCCGACCAACGACCTCGACGTGGAGACGCTCTCATCGCTGGAGAACGCGCTGGAGAACTTCCCGGGCTGCGCGGTGGTGATTTCGCACGACCGCTGGTTCCTCGACCGCACCTGCACGCACATACTCGCGTGGGAGGGCGACGACGACAACGAGGCCAAATGGTTCTGGTTCGAGGGCAACTTCGCCGGCTATGAGGAGAACAAGGTGGAGCGGCTCGGTGTCGACGCGGCACGTCCGCACAGGGTGACCCACCGTCGCCTCACCCGAGACTAATGTCCATCGTGCGGACCACGGCGTCGCCTGCTCATCGAGCCGGCGGCGACATCCAACGTCGGGCGGTCCGCGGGTACAGGCGAGGAGCGTGGCATGTCGGTGAATCCGGGAGCCGCCGGGCGACGACCAGCTGACCCTGGTTCCAGTGGCGACGGAGCGGGAGCGCTTCAGGCGCTGAGCCCGGATCAGATCGCGCGGCTTGCGCATGCCTACCTCGATACGTACCGCGGCCCGCACGACGCACCTGCAGCCGACGCGTCGGTAACTCTGCCGGTCGACATGACGTCGCGGCAGATGATGGGTCCGGGTCTGGTGAACGCGCATCACCGACTTGGCCGGCTCAGGCCGGTCGGCGACACCCGCGTCGCGGTGTACGGAGCCGACGATCCCGCGGGGTTCGGCCCGGCGCTGCAGATCGTCACCGACTACTCCCCGATGGTGATGGACTCGGTGACGGTGCTGCTGCACCGGTACGGCGTGTCGTACACGGCGATCATGAACCCGGTCTTCCGGGTGCGCCGCAGCCCCTCAGGCGAACTGTTGGACGTGCGGCAGCCCGCCGACGTCGGGGCGTCCCGCGAAGGTGTCGACGAGTGCTGGATCCACGTTCAGCTCACACCGGCTACCGACAGCAAGGCGCTCACCGAGGTCGCGCAGCAGCTGCCCGGTGTGCTGGCCGACGCACGTCAGGTCGCGATCGACTCCAGTGGGATGGCTGCGACAATGCGCGGGCTGGCGCATGAACTCGACGCGGACCCCGGTAGCCGGTTTCCCGGACGTGATCGCAAGGATGTTGCAGCGCTTCTTCGTTGGCTCGCCGACGGACACTTCGTACTGCTGGGGTACCAGCGGTGCTCGGTCAGCGACGGACGCGCATCCGTCGACCTGGCCAGTCGGCTCGGTGTGCTGCGGCTACGCCAGGACGTGCTGCCGCAGCTGACCCACGACAACGACATGCTCGTACTCGCTCAGGCCACCATCCCGAGCTACCTTCGTTACGGCGCGTACCCCTATATCGTCGTGGTGCGTGAGCAATCGGGTGGCGTGGCGGCCATCGAACACCGCTTCGTCGGACTGTTCACCGTCGCAGCCACCAATGCCAATGTGCTTGAAATACCGCTGATTTCAGGAAGGGTGCGCGAGGCTTTGGCGCTAGCGCAGCGCGACCCGAGCCATCCCGGCCAATTGCTGCTCGACATCATCCAAACCATTCCGCGTTCGGAACTGTTCGCGCTGCCCGCCCAGGAACTTCTCGACATGGTCAAGGCCGTCGTCGACCTCGGTTCTCGGCGGCGCACGCTGCTGTTCATGCGAGCTGATTCGCTCGCCCACTTCGTCTCGTGTCTCGTCTATCTACCCCGTGACCGCTATACCACCGACGTCCGGCTGGAGATGCAGGAGATTCTGGTCCGGGAGCTCGGCGGGGTCAGCATCGAATACACCGCACGTGTCAGCGAATCGCCTTGGGCGGTCGTGCATTTCACGGTGCGTATGCCTGACGGCTCGCGTCCGGCGGACATCGACATGTCGATGAAGAATGAGCGCCGAATCCAGAACCTGCTCACCGAAGCGGCGAGGACGTGGGGGGACCGGCTGATCGGGGCCGTCAAGTCCGGTTCCATCGATCAGTCAAAGGCCCAGCACTACGCGACGGCCTTCTCCGAGGCCTACAAGCAGACCTTCGACCCTCACGACGCGATCAACGACATCGCCATCATCGAAGACCTGCACGACAATTCGATCAGACCGGTCCTCGTCGAAGCCATCGAGGAACACATTGCGCAGCTCACCCTGTATCTGGGTGGACAGTCCGCGTCGCTGAGCGACCTGCTGCCGATGCTGCAGTCGATGGGTGTCGTGGTGCTCGAGGAGCGGCCATTCACCGTGACCCGACCTGACGGGTTGCCGGTGTGGATCTATCAATTCAAGATGTCGCCGCACAAGTCCGTTCCGGAGGTGCCGCCGGGTCCCGAACGCGACGCCGCGCAGGTGCGCTTCGCCGATGCGGTGACCGCGATCTGGCACGGCCGCGCCGAGATCGATCGATTCAACGAACTCGTCCTGCGTGCCGGCCTCACCTGGCAGCAGGTCGCGGTCGTGCGCAGTTACGCGAAGTATCTGAGGCAGGCAGGGTTCCCGTACAGCCAGTCACATATCGAGACCGTGATCAACGACAACGCCGCAACGGCACGGTCACTGGTCGAACTCTTCGAGGCGCTCTTCTGTCCGACGTCTCCGACTGACGACGAGCCGAGACGACGCGACGCCCAGGCTGCCGCCGCGGCCGTCGCCGCCGACATCGACGCATTGGTCAGCTTGGACACCGACCGAGTCCTGCGCGCATTCGCGTCGATGATTCAGGCGACGCTGCGCACCAACTATTTCGTCTCGCGGCAGGATTCCGCGCGCGCGCAGAACGTTCTGTCCTTCAAGCTCAATCCCGGTCTGATCGACGAACTTCCGCTGCCGAGGCCCCGATTCGAGATCTTCGTGTACTCGCCACGGGTCGAGGGTGTACATCTGCGGTTCGGGCATGTGGCCCGCGGCGGACTGCGCTGGTCGGACCGCAAGGAGGATTTCCGCACCGAGGTCCTGGGTCTCGTCAAGGCGCAGGCGGTGAAGAACGCCGTCATCGTGCCAGTTGGTGCGAAGGGCGGGTTCGTGGTCAAGAACCCACCATCGCCAACCGGCGATGCCGCAACCGACCGCGACGCACAGCGCACCGAGGGCGTGGCTTGCTACCGGCTATTCATCTCGGGGCTGCTCGACGTCACCGACAACGTCGACAAGGCCACCGGCGCTGTGGTGACTCCGCCCGACGTGGTCCGGCGCGACGGTGACGACGCCTATCTGGTGGTCGCGGCGGACAAGGGGACCGCGACGTTCTCCGACATCGCCAACGAGGTGGCCCTGTCCTACGGGTTCTGGCTCGGCGACGCCTTCGCTTCGGGTGGATCGGTGGGCTACGACCACAAGGCCATGGGCATCACCGCCAAAGGTGCGTGGGAATCCGTCAAACGCCACTTCAAGGAGATGGGCGTCGATACCCAGTCCGAGGACTTCACCGTCGTCGGTGTCGGGGATATGAGCGGCGACGTGTTCGGCAACGGGATGTTGCTGTCCAAGCACATTCGGCTGCTCGCCGCGTTCGACCACCGGCACATCTTCATCGATCCCGATCCCGACGCGGCGACGTCGTGGGACGAGCGCAAGCGACTCTTCGAACTGCCGCGGTCCAGCTGGGAGGACTACAACACTTCGTTGATCAGCGAGGGCGGCGGCGTCTACAGCAGGGAGCAGAAGGCGATCCGGATCAGCGAGCAGGCGCGCACCGCGTTGGGTATCGAGGACGGCGTCGAGGAACTCACGCCACCGGCCCTGATGAAGGCAATCCTGAAGGCCCCGGCGGATCTGCTGTTCAACGGCGGCATCGGCACCTATATCAAGGCCGAGAGTGAGTCCGACGCCGACGTCGGTGATCGCGCCAACGATCCGGTGCGCGTCAACGGTAATCAGGTGCGCGCCAGGGTGATCGGCGAAGGCGGAAACCTCGGCGTGACCTCTCTGGGGCGCGTCGAATTCGATCTCGCCGGTGGCCGGATCAACACCGACGC
This sequence comes from uncultured Actinomycetota bacterium, assembly GCA_963720345.1. Lineage (GTDB taxonomy): Bacteria > Actinomycetota > Actinomycetes > Mycobacteriales > Mycobacteriaceae > Mycobacterium. The sequence continues at coordinate 6,846 of CAVRFN010000029.1, read as the reverse complement.
GCTGGACAACTCGGCGGGCGTCGACTGCTCCGACCACGAGGTCAACATCAAGATCCTGATTGATTCGCTCGTCACCGCGGGCAAGGTCAGGCCCGAGGACCGCACCGAACTGCTGTTGTCGATGACCGACGAGGTCGGCCACCTGGTGCTCAAGGACAACGTCGACCAGAACGACCTGCTGGGTACCAGTCGCGCGAACGCAGCAAGCCTGCTGCCCGTACACGCGCGGATGATCAAGGATTTCGTCCAGGATCGCGGGCTCAACCGCGAGCTCGAGGCGCTGCCGTCCGAAAAGGAGATCGGGCGCCGCGCCGAGATCGGAATCGGTTTGTCCTCACCGGAACTCGCGACGCTGATGGCTCACGTCAAGCTGGCTCTGAAGGACGACGTGCTGGCCAGCGACCTGCCCGACCAGGAGGCGTTCGCGGCTCGGCTGCCGGTGTACTTCCCGGTCAGGCTCCGCGACGAGTTCAGCGCCGACATCCGCTCACACCAACTGCGCCGGGAAATCGTCACCACGATGCTGGTCAACGACCTCGTCGACACTAGTGGCATCAGCTACGCCTACCGGGTTATGGAAGACGTCGGTGTGGGGCCGGTGGACGCGGTCCGCAGCTATGCGGCGACCGACGCCATCTTCCGGATCGGCGAGGTGTTGCGCCAGATCCGTGCGGCTGACGTGTCGGTCGCGGTATCCGATCGGATGACGCTGGATCTGCGACGGCTCATCGATCGTGCCGGGCGCTGGCTGCTCAACTACCGGCCTCAACCGCTTGCGGTCGGCGCGGAGATCAACCGGTTCGCAGCCAAAGTCGCCGCGCTGACGCCCCGCATGTCGGAGTGGCTGCGTGGCGATGACCAGGCGATCGTCGACAAGGAGGCCCGCGAGTTCGCTTCCCACGGCGTGTCGCATGACTTGGCGTACATGGTCGCGACCGGGCTGTACCAGTACAGCCTGCTGGACGTCATCGACATCGCCGACATCGTGGACCGCGAACCGGCCGAGGTTGCCGACACCTACTTCGCGCTGATGGATCACTTCAACACCGACAGCCTGCTTACCGCGGTGTCGCGGCTGGAGCGCGACGACCGCTGGCATTCGTTGGCGCGCCTGGCGATCCGCGATGACATCTATGGATCGTTGCGGGCGCTGTGCTTCGATGTCCTCGCGGTCGGTGAGCCCGACGAGAACGGCGTCGAGAAGATCGCCGAATGGGAGCTGACCAACAGCTCCCGCGTTACCCGTGCGCGACGGACGCTCGCCGAGATCTACGAGGGCGGCGACCTCGATCTGGCCACTCTGTCGGTGGCCGCCCGCCAGATTCGCAGCGTGACGCGAACGAGCGGAACGGGGACCTCTGGGTGACGGGCGATGAGCAGCTTGCGCGAAGTGGGAGTACTCCCCTCGCATGGGCCCACGCGCACGGGCCCCCGCGTAAGCAGGGGACAGGGGACGGTGGGCCCACCCGCCCGGAGAGCAGGGGGACAGACAGCGCAGGTTTTGTGGCGCCGGTGCACGTCCGCTGGTCTGACATCGACATGTATCAGCACATCAACCATGCCACGATGGTCACCCTTCTCGAAGAAGCCCGGATCCCTTTTCTGCGAGAGCCGTTCGGCCCCGAGATCGAGACCATCGGGTTGCTGATCGCGGACGTGAACATCTCATACAAGGCGCAACTGCGTCTCATCGATTCGCCGCTGCAGGTGACGATGTGGTCCAAGCGGGTGCGGGCCGTCGATTTCACCATCGGATACGAAGTGCGGCCGGTTGGCGCGCCACCCGAGTCGAAGCCGGCCGTGATCGCCGACTCGCAACTGGCCGCTGTGCACATCAAGGAGCAACGACTGCAACGGCTTTCGGAGAGCCAACGTGCGTACTTGCAGCAGTGGATGAGATGACTCATAGCGAACGCGGTATCTGGCTGAACGACTCCACAAATCGAGAAGATCTCGCAACGTTCGTCGAGCGGGCGTTGCGGTTGGACGACGCCGCGGTGATCCGGTTGCGCGAGCGCGGGGAAGGCCAGCTCACGGCATGGGTGTCCACCGGGTTCGACGTGTTGGCCAGCCGTGTGGTGGCCGGGCGGGTCAAGCCCGTCGATCTGTCGGCGGGCGCCGACTCGCTCGCCGCCGGGCTGACCGCGATGGACCCCAGCGGATATGTCGAGACCGGCTTCGCGATGGACTCGGCGTGGCGAGGCGCTCTGCCGCCCGAGTCGGGATTCGAGCACCTCGACGATGTGCCGGCGGGCGTCATGCTCGATCTGGCTCAGCGCGGAATCGCGCTCGCCAAGGAACATTCGAGCTCGCACGGTCCGCCTGCGTCGCTGCTGGACCAGGAGGTGGTGGCGGTCAGTGCGGGAGACGCCAGTGTCGGGATACCGATGCGATGTGTGTTCGCCTTGACCGCAATGGGTTTCCTGCCGCAGTCCGGTGATGCCGTCGGTGCCGACGAGATCGTCCGCGTGCGTGCTCTTCCGGCGTGGCTGCGTATCGACGCCCGCTTCGGCTCGGTATACCGGCGGCGTGGCGACCCCGCTTTGGTGCTTCGGTAGACCCTTTCGTAGTCGCAATATTGCCTGTAGGGCTGTGATTTCAGCATTGCCGCGACCCTCTGCGCAATCTTGGGCGATAGCCGCGACGCGCGAACGCCTCTGTGACTCGGTGGATGACGTATCGCCTGCTGTGCTCGGCGACCACGTGGATGTCGATCCAGCCTTGGCGGTCGATGAGGTCAGCGCGCCCGATGTCATGCACGTATTGCTTGCGGTCGGTGAGGTGATGCCAGCCGTCGTAGTCGAGTCCGACCATTGGCTCGTCGTAGCCCATATCGATGAACGCCTCGCGCATGCCGTCGGTGACCCGAATCTGCGTTCGTGGTCTGGGGAATCCGGCGTCGATCAGCAGTAGGCGTAACCAGGTTTCCTTGGGTGAGTGTCCGCCACCGTCCATCAAGTCGACAGCGATCCTGAAACGAGGCAGTCCACGAGCCCTCGGATATCGCTCGGCCAGCAACAGGACATCTGCGGCTTTCACATCAGCGGCCCGCGCGAGCGCATCCAGGTGCATGATCGCCGCATCGCGAGGCAAGTGCCTGGCGAGGTCAAAGGCCGTCCGCTGTGGCGTCGTCACAAGCAGTCCGTCACGTTCGACGACTTCGTCGACTTCGATCCGCTCTCGGCGCACGACGATGCCTCTCGGTGCGCGAGGCCTGCGCCCGATCATCTCGATCGGTGCGTCCGCAGCGACCCAGAGTGCACCGTGGAGCGCAGCGGCCGCCCGGCCCGTGATCACTGTTGCGCCGCGCGACCAAGCCCAGGCGCCGATTGTGTTGAGGTGAAGCGATGGTGCGAGCCCCTTCTCTGCATACACGTCGGGAAATATCGAGCGGTAGTTCCACCTCAGCCTGCCCCGGGTCAGCTCACCGCTTGCCAGGGACTCACTGCCGATGAACACCTCGCGCATGCCATGATGTTTGCGTTCGACGCCGACAAACTACGGCCCAGACCCGGTTATTGCGTGCAAGGTTGTGGATGAGTGTGAAACCACAGCCCTAGGTGCACTATTGAGGCCGCCGGAAAGCTAGACCAGCCAGGCGGCGGCGTCTGGCGGCAGCTTGCCCTCGACCAGTTCGGCGGTGGCCAGCAGTACCTCGCCGTCGGGCAGCGCCATCGGCGTCGGCGCCCGCATTGAGCACGCACACCAACCCGCCGCTGCGCCGGAAACGCCAACGTCTCGGCGGGGGAGTCGAGCCATTCGATGGCCGCGCCGTCGAATTCGCTTCGGTCACGCCGCAATTCGATCGCCTGTCGATAAAACTCGAGGGTGGACGCCGGATCGTCCGAGCTGCCTCTCCACCGTCAACGCCGCCCAGTCCGCAGGCAGCGGCAACCAGGTATCGGGATTGTCCGAGAAGCCGAACGGCGGCGCCTCGCCCTCCCACGGGACGGGCACCCGGCTGGCGTCACGGCCGCGCCGCGTATGCCCTGAGCGCTCCCACACCGGATCGCGCAGTGCTTCGTCCGGCAGATCGACGTTCGGCAGGCCGAGCTCTTCACCGTTGTAGATGAATACCGCGCCGGGCAGCGCGAGCATCGCCAACGTCATCGCCTTGGCGCGCTGACCAGGCCGACGGCCCCGCCGCCGTAGCGGGTTGGCTCACGGTCGACGTCGTGATTGGCCAGCGTCCAGCTCGGTGTCGCATCCGCGAGTGCCGCTGCGGCCATGGAGTTCTCGATCGCGCCGCGGATGTCGGCGGCATCGAAATCGGCACGCAGCAGCCGGAAATTGAAGGCGAGATGCAATTCGTCGGGCCGCACGTACTGGGAGAACTGTTCGTTGTCGTACACCCACACCTCACCGATCGCGACGGCGTCGGCGTAGTCGTTGAACACCGTGCGGATCTGGCGGTGGATGTCGTGCACGCCGTCGTTGTTGAAGCGCGGGTCGTCGTCCATGTCGGCCAGCAGCACCTCGGCCTCGATGACCTCCATGTCGGGCAGCCCCGGCGGCTTCGCCATGCCGTGTGCGACGTCGATGCGGAACCCGTCGATGCCACGTTCCAGCCAGAACCGCAGCGTCTTCTCGAGATCCTCGAAGACCTCGGGGTTGTCCCAGTTCAGGTCCGGCTGTTCGGCATCGAAGATGTGCAGATACCACTGCCCGGGATTGCCGTCGGGCTTCGACGACGCGCGTCCACGCGGGGCCGCCGAAGATCGACACCCAGTTGTTCGGCGGATGCACACCGCCCGGGCCGGTGCCGTCGCGGAAGATGTAGCGCTCGCGCTGATCGCTGCCGGGGCTTGCGGCCAACGCGGCCTGAAACCAGGGTGCGCCGAACTGGTGTGGTTGGGCACCAGGTCCATCGTCACCTTGATGCCTGCGGCGTGGGCGGCTTCCGTCAGCCGGTCCAGCGCGTCGATGCCGCCGAACAGCGGATCGACGTCGCGGGGGTCCGCCACGTCGTAGCCGTTGTCGGCCATCGGCGACACCATGACCGGGTTGAGCCAGATCGCGTCGACGCCGAGCGCCTTGAGGTAGTCCAGCTTGGCGGTCACGCCGTCGAGGTCACCGAGGCCGTCGCCGTTGCTGTCGTAGAAGGACCGCGGATAGACCTGATAGAAGAGCGCCCGCGACCACCAGGGTGTGTTTTCACTCATCGCCGCCAATGTACTGTCAGCGGCCCCTCGCCACAGCCGAGGAAACGGCGCGTTCACCGTGGCGTGGCCCGCGCGTCAGAAGGGTGAGTTCACCATCGAGTGCGCGGCCATCTCGAGGTAGGCCAGCAGTTCGGCGCGATGCTCGTCGTCGAGCGTCTGTGAGTCGATCTCCGCGACGGCGGTGTGCATACAGCGCAGCCACGCGTCGCGCTCGATGTAGCCGATCACAAACGGGGCGTGCCGCATGCGCAACCGCGGATGGCCACGCTGATCGGAGTAGGTCCGCGGCCCGCCCCAGTACTGCTCGAGGAACATCCGCAGCCGCACCTCGGCGCCGTCGAGGTCCTCCTCGGGGTAGAGCGGAAGCAGGATCTCGTCCTCGCGCACCAACTGGTAGAAGCGCGACACGATGGCATGGAACGTCTCGTGGCCACCGACTTCGTCGTAGAACGACCGCTGCGGCTGTGTCACTCCACCATTGTGTCTTGTCGCCGCAGCAGGCCGCCCAGCCGGTCGTGTCACCCGATGTTCACGGGACTGACCAGCGAACACGGTCAGAATTGTCGTGCGTTTGACAGGAATCCGTGGTGGACTATCCGTCGGAGGACGTATGGCGCATCGCAAGAAAGGCCCGTCCAGAAGGGCTGGCCAGCGGCTTCAAGACGCCGCGGCGGGCTTGTCCGGGCCCGCAGTACCCCATGCACAGTCGCGCGTCCTGCACAGCGTCGAAACCCACCCGCCCAGTACTAACGAAGGCTCGCTGTGGGGCCGTCGGCGAGTACTCCTGCTGAACTCCACGTACGAACCGTTGACCGCTCTGCCCATGCGGCGGGCGGTCATCATGCTGATGTGCGGCAAAGCCGACGTGGTCCACGACGACCCGGCGGCCCCGTGATCCACTCCGCGACCCGCTCGATCGTGGTGCCGTCGGTGATCCGGCTGCGGTCCTTCGTGCGGGTGCCCTACCGCGCGCGCATCCCGATGACCAGGGCCGCGCTGATGCACCGCGACCGGTTTCGCTGCGCCTATTGCGGGGGCAAGGCCGACACCGTCGACCATGTCGTGCCGCGCAGTCGCGGCGGTGACCATTCGTGGGAGAACTGTGTGGCGGCCTGCTCGACATGCAATCACCGCAAGGCCGACCGTTTGCTCGCCGAACTGGGCTGGGCGCTGCGATCGGTGCCGGTCCCGCCGAAGGGCCAGCATTGGCGACTGCTCTCGAGCGTGAAGGAACTCGACCCGGCGTGGGTGAGGTATCTGGGTGAGGGTGCGGCCTGACCCGTGGCTGATACGGTTTGCGCGTGAGCACAGCACTTACTCATTCCCTCCTCGGTGGGGTTCCGCTGGCCGTGCTGCTGGTGTTGATTTTCTTGATCTACGTCGTCGGCCCCAAGCGCAAGGACCCGCATCCAGAGACGTACACGCTGTCCGACCAGTGGACGCACGACCCGATCCTGTGGGCGGCCGACGAACCTGCCGACCACGGCCACGGCGGCCACGGCTCACATCCCGTGACGGTAGGAGGCGGCGCAAGTGGCAAGTGGTGAGCTCGCGACGACTTCTTCGGAAGTCGCCGAGCTGCCGCGCGGCTACGTCGTCACCAACAGTGGCCGGATTTCCGGGGTCACCGAACCCGGTGAGCTGTCGGTGCACTATCCGTTCCCGGTCAACGACCTGGTCTTCC
>CAVRFN010000028.1:0-122919 GCA_963720345.1 uncultured Actinomycetota bacterium | reverse complement strand
GACTCCGAAAAGCTCTGGGACATCTCGCTGACCGCACTGTACGAGCACCACGGCGGCCGCCTGACCCCCGCAGGTGCGGGCGTCGATGGTGGGCGGGTCGGCCGAGGACACCATCCGCACCGTCTACACCGATCTGGGTCTCGAACCCGATCCGGCCGCAATGGCGGAGTCCGACCGTTGGCTGCACGAATACACCGCGGAGTTGTTCGACGGCGGGCTGCCGTGGTGCCCCGGAGCGCGAGAGTTGTTGGAAGCCCTTGCCGCCGAACGAACTCCGATGGCGCTGGTCACCAACACTCAGCGTGCGCTGACCGAGCGTGCCCTGAACAGCATTGGTAAGCACTATTTTTCGGCGTCGGTGTGCGGCGACGAAGTGCCACAGGGCAAGCCGGCGCCCGACGCCTATCAGCGGGCGGCCGCGTTGCTCGGGCTGGAGCCATCGGCGTGCCTGGCGATCGAGGATTCAGTCACCGGCACCGCGGCGGCCGAAAGCGCGGGATGCCCGGTGCTGGTGGTACCCAATGACGTCGAGGTGCCCACCGGTCGACGGCGGGCACATCTGAGTTCGCTGACCGGGGTCGGCGTCGACGATCTTCGCCAAGTCTATGACATACCTCAGCCGTGGCATCGGAGAACGCTCGGCGTAAGTCCACCCGCAGCACGCTTGCCAATGGTAAGACGGGGGTACTCAAGTGACCCGGATCACGCAACGCTGCGAAAGGGACGCCCATGGCAGGCTCCAATGCCCCCGTCGGAGACGAATCCTCGTTACCGATCGCCGACGATGACTTCTCATCGGGCGGCACTGCAGTCCGAATCGCGTCCGTCGCCGCGCTCGGCGGCTTGCTGTTCGGCTACGACAGTGCGGTGATCAACGGTGCGGTCGACTCGATCCAAGAGGATTTCGGCATTGGCAACGCCGCAGCTAGGTTTCGCCGTCGCCTCAGCGCTCTTGGGTGCGGCGCTGGGCGCGATGACGGCAGGTTGGATCGCAGACAAGATCGGCCGCATCTCGGTCATGAAGATCGCTGCGGTGCTCTTCCTCGTCAGTGCGATCGGGACGGGTTTCGCGCATGACGTGTGGACGGTGGTGCTGTTCCGCATCGTCGGCGGCATCGGGGTCGGCGTGGCCTCGGTCATCGCGCCCGCCTACATCGCCGAGACTTCGCCGCCGCGCATCCGTGGCCGACTCGGGTCCTTGCAGCAGCTGGCCATCGTGTTGGGCATCTTCGCGTCATTCGCCGTCAACTGGCTCCTGCAGTGGGCGGCGGGCGGCCCGAACGAGGTGCTGTGGTTCGGGCTCGACGCTTGGCGCTGGATGTTCCTCGCGATGGCAGTCCCCGCACTCCTGTACGGGACGCTGGCGTTCACCATCCCCGAGTCGCCGCGCTATCTCGTTGCCAGCCACAAGATTCCGGAAGCCCGCAGGGTGCTCAGCATGCTCCTTGGCGAGAAGAACCTGGAAATCACGATCGATCGCATCAGGGAGACGCTGGAGCGGGAGGACAAGCCGTCGTTGCGCGATCTGAAGAAGCCGACGGGCGGCATCTACGGCATCGTCTGGGTGGGCCTCGGGCTGTCGATCTTCCAGCAGTTCGTCGGCATCAACGTGATCTTCTACTACTCGAACGTGCTGTGGCAGGCAGTCGGGTTCAGCGCTGACGAATCGGCGGTCTACACCGTGATCACCTCGGTCATCAACGTGCTGACGACACTGATCGCCATCGCGCTGATCGACAAGATCGGGCGTAAGCCGCTGCTGCTCATCGGCTCCTCCGGCATGGCGATCACGCTCATCACGATGTCCGTCATCTTCGCCAACGCGACACTGGTCGACGGGAAGCCGAGCCTTCCAGGAGCCTCCGGGGTAATCGCATTGGTGGCGGCGAACCTATTCGTGGTGGCGTTCGGCATGTCGTGGGGGCCCGTCGTCTGGGTCTTGCTCGGCGAGATGTTCCCCAACCGGATCCGCGCCGCAGCGCTTGGAATTGCCGCGGCAGGTCAATGGGCGGCCAACTGGGCCATCACGGTCACCTTCCCGGGGTTGCGCGAGCATCTTGGGTTGGCGTACGGGTTCTATGGCCTCTGCGCCGTGTTGTCGGGCCTCTTCGTGTGGCGGTGGGTGATGGAGACCAAGGGCGTGTCACTGGAGGACATGCACGGCGAGATCCTGCATCAGGAGTCGCCCAAGGCCTCCGCCTGAGCGCGGGGAGCGCGGCGAAACCGCCGTGACTTTGCGCGCGGCGGCGTGACACAATCGCGTCCCGTGAAGACCTTCGACGCCCTGTTCGCCGAACTGAGCGAGCGTGCGCGCACCCGGCCGGCGGGTAGCGGCACGGTCGCCGCGCTGGACGGCGGCGTGCACGGGCTCGGCAAAAAGATCCTGGAAGAAGCCGGCGAGGTATGGCTGGCCGCCGAACACGAGGGCGACGAGGCGCTGGCCGACGAGATCAGCCAGCTGCTGTATTGGACACAGGTGCTGATGATCTCCCGCGGGCTGACCCTCGACGACGTCTACTCGAAGCTATGACCGACATGTTGCGCGTCGCCGTGCCCAACAAGGGTGCACTGAGCGAGTCCGCCGCCGAGATCCTGTCCGAGGCGGGCTATCGCAGGCGCCGGGACCAGAAGGACCTGACCGTCCTCGACCGGGCGAATAACGTCGAGTTCTTCTTCTTGCGCCCCAAGGACATCGCCATCTATGTCGGATCGGGCCAGCTGGACTTCGGGATCACCGGTCGGGACCTGGCCGCCGATTCCGACGCACCGGTTCGGGAGCGGCTGGCGCTCGGTTTCGGCAATTCGACATTTCGCTATGCGGGCCCGATCGGCCGGGACTGGACGCACCGCCGACCTGACGGGCAAGCGGATCGCCACATCGTTTCCGAACCTGGTGCGAAAAGACCTCGCGGCCAAGGGAATCGATGCGACGGTGATACGCCTCGATGGCGCTGTCGAGATTTCTGTGCAGCTGGGCGTGGCCGACGTCATCGCCGACGTCGTCGGATCGGGCCGGACGCTCGCGCTACACGATCTGGTGGCGTTCGGTGACCCGCTGTGCGACTCCGAAGCCGTATCTGATCGAAGGCGCCGAAGCCGGGAACTCCGCAGCCCGTGACCAACTGGCCGCGCGCGTACAGGGTGTGGTGTTCGGACAGCAGTACCTGATGCTCGACTATGACTGCCCGCGCACCGTGCTCGACGAGGCGACTGCGGTCACCCCTGGGCTGGAATCGCCCACCATCGCCCCGCTCGCCGATCCGGCGTGGGTGGCTGTGCGCGCCCTGGTGCCGCGGCGCGAGGTCAATGCGATCATGGACAAACTCGCGGCGATCGGCGCCAAGGCGATCCTGGCGTCCGACATCCGGTTCTGCCGCTTCTGATTCAACGGGTCATGGCGAAGGACGCGTGTTAGCGTCCGGGTGTCGTTTTCACCGGTACGGAGGTTGGCATGACGCAGGTCCTCGTTATCGTGCTCGCTCTGCTGATCGGCGTGATCGCCGGATTGCGGGCGATGACCGCCCCGGCGGTGGTCGCCTGGGGGGCCATGCTGGGCTGGATCGACGTCGACGGCAAGTGGTCGGAGTGGGTCGCCCATCCGATCACCGTCACCGTCCTCACGATCTTCCTGCTGGTGGAATTGGTCACCGATCAGCTTCCGAAGACGCCGAGTCGCAAGACGGCACCGCAGTTCGCCACCCGGCTCATCATGGGCGCTTTCGCCGGCGCGGTGATCGGCAGCGCGTTCTTCCATACCTTCAGTTCCATCGGCGCGGGCGTCGTCGGAGCGGTGCTCGGCACGATGGGCGGAGCCGCGGTCAGGCAGAAGCTCTATGACGCCAACAACGGTAAGGACCGGCCGGGCGCATTCATCGAAGACGTGGTGGCGGTCGGTGGCGGATTCCTGATCGCCTTCCTGGTCAGCCTCGTCTAACCGCGTTCCATGGCAGAGAAGTTCGACGCGATCATCGTCGGCGCCGGCCAAGCCGGACCGCCGCTGGCAGGCAGGCTCACCGAGGCCGGCCAGACGGTAGCTGTGATCGAGCGCAAGCTCGTCGGCGGCACCTGCGTCAACTCCGGCTGCATTCCGACCAAGACATTGGTCGCCAGCGCGTATGCCGCCCACCTTGCTCGCCGCGGCGCCGAATACGGCATCGGCACAGGCGATATCAGTGTCGAGATGTCCGCTGTCAAGGCGCGCAAGGACAAGATCGTCGGCGGCGACCGCGAGGGCGTGGAGTCCTGGCTCACCGGCATGAATGGCGCCACCTTCATCCGCGGCCACGCGCGATTCGAAGGTCCGCACACCATTCGGGTGGACGACCGGGTACTCGAGGCGGACAAGATCTTCCTCAACGTGGGCGGCCGGGCGGTGGCACCCGATATGCCCGGACTCTCCGACATCGACTACATGACGAACGTCGGAATCCTCGAACTCGACGAAGTGCCAGAGCATCTGGTCGTCATCGGCGGTAGCTACATCGCCCTGGAATTCGCGCAGATGTACCGCCGCTTCGGTGCCCGCGTGACGGTGATCGAGAAGGGCCCGCGCCTCACGTCCCGCGAGGACGAGGACGTCTCGGCGACCATCAAGGAGATCCTCGAGGCCGAGGGCATCGACGTGGTCGTTGACGCCAGCGACATTCGGTTCACCAAGCGCGACAACGGTTTCGAAGTCACCCCGCGCGAGGGTGCGGATCCCATCGCGGGGACCCACCTGCTGATGGCGGTCGGGCGACAGCCCAATACCGATGACCTCGGACTCGAGGCCGCGGGCGTCGAAACCGACCGCCGCGGCTACATCGTCGTCGACGACCAGCTGCGCACCAATGTCGAGCACATCTGGGCGATGGGGGATTGCAACGGGCGCGGCGCCTTCACCCACACCTCGTACAACGACTTCGAGATCGTCGCGGCCAACCTGCTCGACGACGACCCGCGTCGAGTCACCGATCGGGTGACGACCTACGCGCTCTACATCGATCCGCCGCTGGGTCGCGCGGGCATGACGGTCGACGAGGTCCGCAAGTCGGGACGAAAAGCGTTGGTGGGTAAGCGACCCATGACTCGTGTCGGGCGTGCTGTCGAAAAGGGTGAGACCCAGGGTTTCATGAAGGTCGTCGTCGATGCCGAGACCGAGCTGATCCTCGGCGCCGCGATCTTCGGGGTCGGCGGCGATGAAGTCATCCACTCGATCCTCGACATCATGACGGCGAAGAGGCCCTACACGGCGATCTCACGCACCATGCACATCCACCCCACTGTCAGTGAGCTGGTGCCGACGATGCTCCAGGATTTGAAGCCGCTGGACTAGCGGCGCGACCGACGTTGAGCTGCCGCGTGACGTGCGCGACCCGCCACCCGAGATGGCGACACGTGCGGACATCCGAGGGATGGACCTCCTCGGAGTTCGCATCGACATCGGTCTGAGCGCCCGCGCCGAGAAAGAAACCCAGGCGGTTGAGGTCGTGCTCGCTGCCGGCCGAACTGTTCCAGCCCGGGCCCAAACCCAGGTTTACCCAATGCATGTGGTGCTGCGCGGCGAACACGGACAACGACACCAAGGTGTTCAGTTTGTCGCCGCTCTTTCCTCCGGAGTTGGTGAATCCGGCCGCGACCTTGTCTCGCCAGGTGCCGTCGACGCAGCGGCGCCCGGTCTGTTCGGCGAACGACTGAAACGCCGCCGACACGTTGCCCATGTAGGTCGCGGAGCCGAACAGGATGCCGTCGGCGGCATCGAGCGTGTCCCAATCCGTATCGCCCATCTGGTCGACGGCGATCACGGCGACATCCGCGCCGGCCTCCGATGCGCCTGCGGCCACCGCTTGAGCGAGCGTGGCGGTGTGCCCGAAGCCGGAGTGGTAGGCGATCGCCAACGTAGGCGCGGCGATGTCAGAACCGTTGTGTTTCATGCGTGTTCGCCTCCTGTGTTAGTTGAATCGATGACCTCGAGACGGCGTACCGTCCAGTCGGGCAGGTCCGTCGCCGGACAGATGGGCTTCCAAGCGATCCAGAAATGCGTGCGTGCCGCCGCGGAATCCGCTGGCGTTGCGCACACCGAGACCGCGATGCGAGAAGCGCAGCAGGGTGCCGTCGCCGTCGGTGGTGAGCTCGTATCGCACGACGCCGTCCTCGACGATCGGTTGCTTCCATTCGTGTTCGAGGACATGGGGCGGATCCCATACCAGGATGCGGCCCGTCATCCGCTTGCGTTCGGGCGGCAGCGGCGGCCCGTCGGCAACCATGTCGATGGTCCCGCCTTCGCGACCGTCGATCGTCGTCACGCCGAACCACTTCGCGCGTTCATCCGGATCGGTGATCGCGGCCCACACCGCTTCGATAGGGAAGGACAGCCGGCGCTCGAACGTGAGCACGGCCCGCTCGCCTTCGATGGTGAGTTTTCCTTCGCGACCCAGTCATTCCGCCTCCCGATGCTGTGCCTGGAGGTGCCGCTCCAGGGCGTCGAGGTGATCGGTCCAGTAGCGGCGATAGCGGTCGATCCAGTCGTCGATCGCGACCAGCCCGTCGGCACGCAGCGCATAGATGCGGCGCTGCGCGTCGGGGCGGACTTCGACGAGGCCGACCTCGCGCAGCACCCGCAGATGCCGCGACACCGTCGGCTGGGTCAGCTCGGGCAGAGTCGCGACGAGTTCACCCGCGGTGCGCTCGCCGTCGGCCAGTGCGTCCAGCAGCGCCCGTCGACTCGGCTCGGCGACCGCTTCGAAAACGTCCATGTCGCCAGTATTGCAAAGTATCTATATAGACGCAAACAAATATAATTCTTCTTCGGCACCAGCGGCGCGCCGGAGGGCGGACAGGTGCATATCCGCGAGCGCCCAGGTGCGATCGAACTGCGATAACACTTCGGCGTTCACGGCTGCCGCTGCACCAGCAGCGTCTGTGCGGAGGTGCCGATGAACCCTTGCCGGTCGAACAACTCGGCGGTGGTGACACCGATCGCGTCGGGACCGATCGAGCCGCGGGCCCGCAGCGCGAAATCCTCGCCGACGGGCAGCCGGTGCAGGTGCACCGCGGTGTCGGTGTTCATGAACATGAACTGCTCGGGATCCAGCGCCGCACCCGCACCGTTGGCGGAGTCGACCACCATCGCGAGCCGCTGCAGAGCCGTCGTCGGCTCCGAATCGACCAGCGGCACAAGGGGGCTGAGCCACACCACGTTGCCGGTCTCGCCCGTCTCGGGTTGACGCCGCCAGGTCACCGTCTCCAGATAGCCCTTCGCGCCAACCCAGCTGTGCGGCACCGCGATCGCCTCACCTTCGACCAGCGGGGGATAGCGGTCGGTGGCCACGTCGGCGGTGTCGCCGGGGGCCAGCAGCCAGGCGGTGACCCGCGCGACCGGACGGTCGGCGCCGCCGGACCTTGCCGCCGACATCTCGGCCATCATCAGCGAGATCCGCTTACCCGGACGTTCGACCCACGCCCGCACCTTCACCGGCGCGACGGGAATTGCGCCGAGGATGTCGAGCGTCAGCCGTCCGACACGCAGACCCGAACCGCCGGCCAACTCCTCGATCAGATTTGGTCATCAACGCGAGAGGCGGTGAGCCATGCTGGATTTCGGGATCCCAGTTGCTGCGGGTGCCGTCGGTTGAGTCGAACACCAGAAAGTTCGCCGTCGGCGTCGAGCCGCCGGTAGTAGCAGTCGATCACGCAGCCGACTCCGCGGTGTGCAGCACCGTCGTCATCGCCGTGCCCTCGTCGGGAGCCTTGGGCCAGCCCGGGTACGGCGGTGGCGTGCCACCGAATACGGGGCAGTGTGCATGGTGAGCGCACCAGTCACACATCCGTGACGGGTGCGGACGGAAATCACCTGTGGCACCGGCAGATTGGATAGCCCGCCAGATCGCCATCAATGTCTTCTCGAAGCGCAGCAGTTCGTCGAGGTCGGGGGTGTAGTCGAGGACCTGGCCGTCGGCCAGATAGAGCAGCCGCAGTCGCGCGGGCAGCACGTCCACGGGAGCGCAGCAGCGCCACGGCATAGAACTTCATCTGGAACATGGCCTTGAATTCGGCCAGTGCCCGCGCCTCGGGCGGAGCCTTGCCGGTCTTGTAGTCGACGACCCGCAGCTCCCCGGTGGGCGCGACATCGATGCGGTCGACGAAGCCGCGCAGCAAGGTGCCGTCCTCGAGTTCGACCTCGACGCGCTGCTCGCAGCTCTGCGGATCGAACCGGGTTGGGTCCTCCAGTCGGTAGTAGCCGGACAGCAGTGCGCGCGCCTCATCGAGGAGTTCGGCCCGCAGCGCGGGCTCGAACTCGTCGGCAAGGTTCGGGCGCTTCGGCCACCAGGCGCTCCCACGCCGGGTCGACGAGCGTCATCGCGGTGTCGGGGACCGCGCTCGGCGGCGGGCAAGGCGTAGAGCTGTTCCAGGGCGGCGTGCACCACCGAACCGCGCACCTGCGCCGTCGAAGACGGTTCGGGCAGCCGGTCGATGGCGCGGAACCGATAGAGCAGCGGGCACTGCTTGAAGTCCGCGGCCCGCGACGGCGACAGCGCCGGACGCCGAACGGCGGTCGGCTCCGGCGCGTCTGTCATGAGACCAGCGTATGGCGACACTCCGACAACCCCGCGCACCCGTCGCGGCGCGTTGACTGGCAGGCTGAACTGCTGTGAACAGGACCGGGCCATTCGCCGTCGGTGATCGAGTGCAGCTCACCGACGCGAAGGGCAGGCACTACACGATGCTGCTGACTCCCGGCGGCGAGTTCCACACCCATCGCGGCATCATCGATCTCGACGCCGTGATCGGACTGCCCGAGGGCAGCGTGGTCAAGTCCACCAACGGCGATCAATTCCTCGTGCTGCGGCCGCTGCTTGTCGACTACGTGATGTCGATGCCGCGCGGCGCACAGGTCGTCTACCCGAAGGACGCCGCCCAGATCGTGCACGAGGGAGACATCTTCCCCGGCGCACGCGTTCTGGAGGCCGGCGCAGGCTCGGGCGCGCTGACGTGCTCGCTGTTGCGCGCCGTCGGATCCGAGGGGCAGGTCACCTCCTACGACGTGCGCGAGGACCACGGCGAGCACGCGGTGCGCAACGTCACCACGTTCTTCGGCGAGCGCCCGGCCAACTGGGAGCTGGTGATCGCGGACGTCGGCGACTATGCGGGTCCAGAAGTGGATCGGGTCGTGCTCGACATGCTGGCGCCGTGGGAAGTGCTCGAGTCCGTGGCCAATGCGCTCGTTGCCGGCGGCGTGCTGATGATCTACGTCGCGACTGTGACCCAACTCTCACGAACGGTCGAGGCATTGCGCGAACAGCAGTGCTGGACCGAGCCGCGGGCCTGGGAGAGCATGCAGCGCGGGTGGCATGTCGTCGGCCTGGCCGTGCGCCCGCAACACACGATGCGCGGGCACACGGCGTTTCTGATCAACGTGCGCAAATTGGCACCGGGTGCGATCGCGCCCATGCCGCTGCGGCGCAAGCGCCAACTCGGCGGCAGTGTCTGATTGTCAGCACCGCTGACGTGTTTAGTCGTCGGTGCTGCGCCGCAGACCCCGCCGGGCGGACAACAGCTCGATCTCGGGCCGCGCAGCCACCAGTCGCTCGGCGGCGTCGAGCACGTCGACGACGTGGCCGCGGTCAGCCGACACCACCGCGATGCCAACGCCTGCACGTCGGTGCAGCTCCTGGAGCCGGTCTCGGCGGCCGACACCGCGAATCGGCGGTGCAATTCGGCGACGACAGGCCGAATGACGGATCGCTTCTGCTTGAGCGAGTGCACGTCCCCGAGCAGCAGAGTCGAATTCGAGCCAGCCGATCCACATCCGAAATCCCCGCCTAGCGCGGCGGTCGGTGGCGTCAGAGGCGCGGTAGCGCTCGGTGTCTGCGGCGCATCCGCATCCGGCTGCAGCAATTCGTCGGCGTGCGCGCGCGCCAGCTGCCAGGTGTTATCGGTGAGGTTGAACTCCATCGGGTACGAGAAGTCGCCGGCCTGCGGGTTGGCGGATTTGAGCGACACCAGGGCCGACACCGCGTCGGGCGTCCCTTGAACCCACCGCAGATCCCGGGCCTCGAAGTTCAGCGGGGTATAGCCGTTCTGGGCAGCGCCCGGCCGAACTTGTCCATCGCGGCGGCATCGCCGGGCGTCGCGGATTCGATCAGTGCGGTCTTGTCCGCGCCGGGGACGTTGGAATCGGCGATCCGATTCATCACATCGGCCAGCGCGGTCGGTGGCGGCAGCGGAGCGACGGGCGGGCCGCCGTCACCTGGTCGGCGACCGTCGGCGGAGCCGTGTCCGGTCGCCGACTTCCGGCCGGCTGCTTCGCTCGCTTTCCGCACCACATGCGCCAAGCCCGAGCGCCGCCGCAATTGCGACGGCGCTCAGGATTACGGCACCGGTGGTGCGGTGCACCGACTGCTCTAGCCGACAGCCGACATCAACGCCATGAGCGACTGCTTGGACATCTGCCAGCCCGTGGGGCTGGGACCGGGAACGAACGCGATGTTCTGGCTCGCGACCCCGCCGTTCGCAGCTGTCGCGGTGACGTCGGCGGTCACCACCGGGCCGTTCTGGTCGATGTTGCTCAGGCTGAACGACAGCGGAAACTTGCCTTCGGCCTGCGCTTCGCGCAACTTCGAGTCGGCGACCCGGCCTTCGATCCGGCCGATGCCACCCTGGATGTAGGGCGCCTTGAGGCAGACGAGCCCGGCCCGCCGAGCGCCTGAAGCGTCTGCAGCAGCGGTCCCTGCAGGTCGGGTGCGGGCGCCTCCGGCATCGGGATGTCCCACACGACCGGCGCCACGCGCGGTGGTGTTCATCGCATCTGGGATGCAATGGAAGTCACACCTGCCGCGGCACCGGCGATGACGACGGCTGCTGCCGCGCCGCTAACGAGGGCTTTCAGGGTCACAATTGTCCTTTCGATGGGCCCAACTCACGAATGAGGTTAACAAGTGTTGCTGGTGTGTCGAATTCCTAGAGCGCACACAAAGGCTGAATCGCCGGTAGCTTTGAAGTTGTTACTGCACCAACATCCGGTGCGGGGAGGGGCGCAACATGAGCGAGTCCGAGCGTTCTGAAGGATTTGGAACACCCCACGAGTCCGGCTATGTCCAGCGACGAGGCCGCCGAACTCGAAGAGCTGCGTCGCGAGGCGGCCCTCTTGCGCGAGCAGCTCGAGAGCGCCGTAGGACCGCAAAGCGGTTTGCGCAGCGCGCGAGATGTGCACCAACTCGAGGCCAGGATCGACTCGCTCGCGGCCCGAAACGCCAAGCTGATGGAGACCCTCAAGGAGGCGCGGCAGCAATTGCTGGCGCTGCGTGAGGAGGTCGACCGGCTGGGTCAGCCGCCGAGCGGATACGGCGTGCTGCTTTCGGTCCAGGACGACGAGACCGTCGATGTGTTCACCTCCGGCCGCAAGATGCGGCTGACGTGCTCTCCGAACATCGACACCAAGACGCTCAAGCAGGGCCAGACCGTCCGCCTCAACGAGGCGCTGACGGTAGTCGAGGCGGGCCACTTCGAGGCCGTCGGCGAGATCAGCACGCTGCGCGAGATCCTTTCCGACGGGCATCGCGCACTCGTGGTCGGCCACGCCGACGAGGAGCGCATCGTCTGGCTGGCCGAGCCCCTGGTGGCTGCCGAATTCCTGCCCGAGGACCCCGAGCGAGTACGACGACGATGACGACAACCGTCCGCGCAAGCTGCGGCCGGGCGACTCACTTCTGGTCGACACCAAGGCCGGATATGCGTTCGAGCGCATCCCCAAGGCCGAGGTCGAGGATTTGGTCCTCGAAGAGGTCCCTGATGTGAGCTACAACGACATCGGCGGCTCGGGCAGGCAGATCGAGCAGATCCGCGATGCGGTCGAGTTGCCGTTCCTGCACAAGGAGCTCTACCGGGAGTACTCGCTGCGGCCGCCCAAGGGTGTGCTGCTCTACGGCCCTCCCGGCTGCGGTAAGACGTTGATCGCCAAGGCGGTCGCCAACTCGCTGGCCAAGAAGATGGCCGAGGTCCGTGGTGACGACGCCCGCGAGGCGAAGTCGTACTTCCTCAACATCAAGGGCCCCGAGCTGCTGAACAAGTTCGTCGGCGAGACCGAACGCCACATCCGGCTGATCTTCCAGCGCGCCCGGGAGAAGGCTTCCGAGGGCACTCCGGTGATCGTGTTCTTCGACGAGATGGACTCGATCTTCCGTACCCGCGGCACGGGTGTCAGCTCGGACGTGGAGACGACTGTTGTTCCGCAGCTGCTTTCGGAGATCGACGGCGTCGAGGGGCTGGAGAACGTGATCGTCATCGGTGCCTCCAACCGCGAGGACATGATCGACCCGGCGATCCTGCGGCCCGGCCGTTTGGACGTCAAGATCAAGATCGAACGCCCGGATGCCGAAGCGGCGCAGGACATCTTCTCCAAGTACCTGGTCGAGGCGCTACCCGTGCACGCCGAGGATCTCGCCGAGTTCGGCGGCGACCGGGCGGCCTGCCTGAAGGCGATGATCGAGAAGGTCGTCGACCGGATGTACGCCGAGATCGACGACAACCGGTTCCTTGAAGTCACTTACGCCAACGGCGATAAGGAAGTCATGTACTTCAAGGACTTCAACTCCGGCGCCATGATCCAGAACGTGGTCGACCGCGCGAAGAAGAACGCGATCAAAGCGGTGCTGGAGACGGGGCAGCCTGGTCTCCGCATCCAGCACCTGCTCGACTCGATCGTCGACGAGTTCGCCGAGAACGAAGATCTGCCCAACACCACCAATCCCGATGACTGGGCTCGGATTTCGGGCAAGAAGGGCGAACGGATCGTCTACATCCGCACGCTGGTCACCGGCAAGTCGTCGAGCGCTTCACGCGCGATCGATACCGAGTCGAATCTGGGCCAGTACCTGTAGCAGTACCGACCCAGATCGCTCGTCGTCAGCTTATCCGCAGAGGTTCGCTGCGGCCGCGTCGTAGAGCACCTGTGCGTGCTCCGCGGTGATGTCATTGCTGGTGTTCGTGTAGATGGACACCACCGTGGTGCCCTCGGGGATGCCCTCGGCGATCTCGTTGCATACCGCCTGGCCCATGCTGAGCGCCGCTTCGTTGGGCTCGATGCCACCCGCCTGGACGGCCTCGTAGAACGCCGCGTCGTCCGCATAGGCCGGCGCCGCGAGCGCCAGGCCGAGTGCCAGCGCCCCGATCGTGCCTACCAAAAGCTTCTTCATGGTTGAATTCCCTTCACCCTGATGCTCCGCATCGTTATCCGAGCCTTGGTGTGGCCATCGTGACCACTCGGCACGTTGCATTGGCGCAGTTTAGGTTATGTAATTCGTGCTCGCGACCGGAATGGACGTTGTCGTCAATTAACGGCGCGTGGTGTGGTTGACCTGCGCCAACGACCTTCCCTCATCCGCGAGCGTGCGGGTCTGCACCCAAAACTCCGCAAAAAACAGATCCTTTGCGCACGCTCGCGCTCTGCGGAACGTAATTTCGCCATATGTATAGCGACCGAGATTTCACCGTGATCGGCGATGTATTCGGGAAGCGCTACGGCGAAGTGCTTCTGGTCCGAAATACCGAATCGGGACCCGAGGCGACGGTTTACAACACATTTCCGCTCAACGATTGCCCGGCAGAATTATGGGACAAACTGGATGCACCAGCCATCGCCGCGGAGAACGACGCCGTGGCCGCGTTGCTCAACGGGCCACGCTATTGGCTGATGAGCGGCATCGGTAAGCGCGACCGAGAGAACCTGGAGCACAAGACTTTCGGCGATCTCGAGATGATCCGACAAGCGACGGTGAAGTTGGCCTCGATGAACCCGGCGCCATACCAACCCAACCGAGTAAACCGTAAGGCCCTCTTCACCTTTGACGCCGGCCGCGAGCTCTATGAACTCATCGATCAGGATGGCCGACGCTGGGTCATGCAGACCTGGAGTCAGACCGTCGATCCCGCATTGTCACTGGCCGATCTGCCGGGACTCGCAAACCGCCTTTCGCTGCCCGCCGGTTGGCGCTACGAAGCGCGGACACCGACTTCGACGCTGCGCATCGACACCACCAACTCCGACGCCAGCGTGACGCAGGACGACCTGGCCAACAGCTATTCGCTTCAGGCGGACCCTTAACCCCTGTCCATCTCGAGATAGGCGTCGCGGCCGGCCAGGCTAACCGCCACGTCGGAGATCAGCGGGTCGAAGAACCGCTCCCGGTAGATCGGATCGACGCTGGTGCTGACGGTGAAGTACAGGCCCGACAGCACCGCCACAAACAACGAGACGTGCACGATGGTCTGCGCGACCGGTACGTGAATGCCGAACCAAGTTCCCGCGCACGGCGGTTCTCCGACTGGACAGGTCTGCTCGGACGACCACAGCACCGCCACATCGTCGGGAACCGCAACGATTCCGAGCGCTACGAAGAACGCGAACAAGCCCGCGGTGAAGAGCACCACCTGGATAGCCTGCGCGACCACCATCACCGCTACGACGTTGACCTGTTCGGCGAACGACAGTGGAGAGCGCGCCGCCGGGTGACTCCCGGTCGCGAGCGGCGTACCTTCGAGCAGCTTGGCTGGGTCCGTCTGTCCGGCTCGATCCTCGCGCAGCGCCTTCACCTCGTCACGGATGGTGGTCACCATGAAGAGGATCGCCACGAGGGCGAGGAATCCGATGGTCTGCCAGAGCCTTTCACGGGTCATCCGGGCCGCCAGCTGCCACAGCTCGCCGGTGAAGAACACCACCACGGTGAGCATCAGCAGTGGCAGCGCACGGCTCATCAAAGTGCCGAGCGCCCCTACCTGAAGCCATGCGAATCTGAACGCCCACAGCACAATTGAACCGATACCGATATATGTCAGCCATATCGCCAGGACTGCGACAAACGCGAATCCGACGATCTCGGCCGCGGCGATTCCGGAGAAGCCGCTATCGGCGAACGGCAGCCCGAACACGAACAGCGCCATCACGACCAGGGCTGCCGACCTTCGGCCGGCCTCGCCGCGCGTCGTGCCGGAGCGGTGCAGCAGGTAGAGCGCAAATGGCGCAGCGATCAGCGCCATGGTGAGCACGCCTAGCCGGATCGCGTAGCCGTAGTCCGGGTCGCCGCCGGTCAGCTCGGCCAGCGTCATCGTCAGCGCGATCAGCGCTCCGATGCCGCTGACCATCGGTGCCGACCGGTCGATCAGCGCGCGAGACCGGACCCTACGGGTCAGGACCAGCGGCAGCCCGCGATGGAGAAACCATTCGTGGACGCCCCGCATGTCGGACACGCGCATATTGTGCGTGAAACCGGGACTCGGTATGGGTCAGCGCGCCGGAACGGCGGCCCGATAGCGGTTTCGGGCGACCAATGTGAGCTGAAGGTCATCGCTCAGCGGGTCGAGAAACTGCTTTCGGTACTCGCCGTCGCCTGCGGACTTTGCGCTGACGTACATGAACGTCAGCGCGGCGAGGAACATCGTGACCTGAATCAACGCCTGCGGTACCGGGATCGTCATCCCGAGGAATGTTCCGTCGCTCGACCCCTCGCCACGTGTCCACGCCGACAGCACTTCCGGAGAGAGCAGGATCAGGCCGAGTATTAAAAAGATCAACGCCGTGACAATGGCGATCGCAAAGATATGGGCGAGTTGAGAAGCCGCAAGCACGAACATCACATTGAGCCGCTCGGTGCGATTGAGGGTCTGCGTCTCCGACGGGTCGGGCATCGCCGAAAACGGAGTGTCTGCCAGTTCCGTACTACGACCAACGGCGGCATCCGGTGCGTCGATCACCGGCCGGAAACGTTCGATGGTGACCGCGACCACAAACGCCGCGGCGATCAACGAAAGGAAGATCAGCGCGAGCCACATCCGGCTGCGCGAGATGGTGGACGCCATGAGCCACACCGGCGAATTGAAGAACACCAGGAACGTCAGAAGCAGAACCGGCAGTGCTCGGATCATCAGCGTCCCCATCGCAGCGAGATGAGAGGAAGTCGTCCGCGCGGTCCACGCCAGAATTGAGCCAAGGCCGGACGCAGTCATCGCCAGAATGGTTGCGATCACTACCGCCTCGAAGATCAGATCGACCAGCACCCGGGGACTCGGGCCGCCGATGATGCCACCGACGATCGCCGCCAAGACTGCAACGATCGCTGCCACGGTGCGGCCCCGCACGGTGGATATTCTGGACACCAGCCAACCGACCAGCGTTGCGGCGGGCAGCACCAGTACAAGCAAACCCAGAACGAACCATTCGGTGCGGGTCGGCTCGCCCTCGATGTTGATGGTGTATTTCCCGGTGATTTGGACGACCACGGCGGAATTGATCATGAACACCGCGAACGCCGCCAGCGCAGGCGCCGACCGCGGCCAGAGTCGACGGACCAGCCGACCGGGGCGCAGCACCGCGGGCAGCCCGTGCTCGAGGAACCAGGCGTCGGCCGCCCGTCGCTGTGCAACGTCAATCATGGAGCGCCCGCCGCACAGGGGTGTCGGTCAGCTGGATCGCTGCCCGCCACAACAGCAGGCCCGTGGCACCGAGCACGGCAACGAACCGGCTCGCGGCGGCGTCGCGGTCGGCAGCTGGGTCGTCTCTCTCAGACGGCACGGTCGCAGGCTACTGCGGGTCGTCGCCTAGGCTGGCCACATGCAGCGGATTATCGGAACAGAGGTCGAGTACGGCATCTCCTCGCCGTCCGATCCCACCGCGAATCCGATACTGACCTCCACCCAGGCGGTGCTGGCGTACGCGGCGGCCGCGGGGATCCAGCGCGCCAAGCGCACCCGCTGGGATTACGAGGTGGAATCGCCCCTTCGCGACGCCCGCGGGTTCGATCTGAGCCGGTCAGCGGGCCCGCCGCCGGTGGTGGACGCCGACGAGGTCGGTGCGGCCAACATGATCCTCACCAACGGCGCTCGGCTGTATGTCGACCACGCCCACCCCGAGTACTCGGCGCCCGAGTGCACGGACCCGCTTGACGCGGTGATCTGGGACAAGGCCGGTGAGCGGGTGATGGAGGCCGCGGCGCGGCATGTCGCGAGCGTGCCGGGAGCCGCCAAGCTGCAGCTTTACAAGAACAACGTCGACGGCAAGGGCGCGTCGTACGGCTCGCACGAGAACTATCTGATGTCGCGTCAGACCCCGTTCTCGGCGGTGATCGCAGGTCTGACGCCTCATCTGGTGTCGCGCCAGGTCATCACCGGATCCGGCCGGGTCGGTATCGGCCCGTCGGGCGATGAGCCGGGGTTCCAGCTGTCGCAGCGCTCCGACTACATAGAGGTCGAGGTCGGCCTCGAGACGACGCTCAAGCGCGGCATCATCAACACCCGCGACGAGCCGCATGCCGACGCCGACAAGTACCGGCGGCTGCACGTCATCATCGGAGACGCGAACCTCGCGGAGACGTCGACATACCTCAAGGTCGGTGCCACCGCGCTGGTGCTCGATCTGATCGAAGAGGGGATGGACCTCACCGATCTGGCGCTGGCCCGGCCGGTGCACGCGGTGCACGTCATCAGCCGCGATCCGACGCTGCGCGCCACCGTCGCACTGGCCGACGGCAGGGAGCTGACCGCCCTTGCGCTGCAACGCATTTACCTGGACCGGGTCGCCAAGCTCGTGGACAGCCGCGACCCCGATCCGCGCGCCGCGAATGTCGTCGAAACCTGGGCCGAACGTCCTCGACATGCTCGAGCGCGACCCGATGCAGTGCGCGGAGATCCTGGACTGGCCGGCGAAGCTGCGCCTGCTGGAGGGATTCCGCCAGCGGGAGAACCTCAGCTGGTCGGCGCCGCGGCTGCACCTGGTCGACCTGCAGTACTCCGATGTCCGGCTGGACAAGGGCCTGTACAACAGGCTGGTCGCCAGGGGATCGATGAAGCGACTGGTCACCGAACAGCAGGTGATCGACGCCGTGGACAGCCCGCCGACCGACACCCGGGCGTACTTCCGTGGCGAATGCCTACGGCGGTTCGGGGCGGACATTGCCGCGGCCAGCTGGGACTCGGTGATCTTCGACCTCGGGGGCGATTCGCTCGTCCGGATTCCAACGCTGGAGCCGTTGCGCGGCAGCAAGGCCCACGTCGGCGCCCTGCTGGACTCCGTGGACAGTGCCGTCGAACTGGTGGAACAGCTCACTACCTGAGGCGCGCTATCCACGGCATTCTGTGCGTTGAACGGTAGGGTGGAGTCACGGCGGGCAGGCAGTGCGCCCATCCGTCAGGGGCACAGACATACGCAGGAGGCGGCGATGGCGCAGGAGCAGACCAAGCGTGGTGGCGGCGGCGGTGAAGACGACGACCCCACCGGCAACGCGGGGGCCGGCCAGGAGCGTCGCGAGAAGCTTGCCGAAGAGACCGATGACCTGCTCGACGAGATCGACGACGTGCTGGAAGAGAATGCCGAGGACTTCGTGCGCGCATATGTCCAGAAGGGTGGCCAGTGACCTGGCCGAACCGCGAACAGCATCCCTTTCAGAGTTTTGCGCCTACCGGCGCCCCGACAGTTCCGCCCGTCCCTGTGAACCTGTCGTCGTTTTCTGAACTGCTGCTCCGCCAGGCGCCCGAACTTCTCCCCGTGAACAAGTACGCCGCCCTGCCGACGGATGCGGTTCCGCACGGCACCACGATCGTGGCGCTGAAGTATCCGGGCGGTGTGGTGATGGCGGGGGACCGCCGCTCCACGCAGGGCAACATGATCGCCGGCCGCGACGTGCAGAAGGTCTACATCACCGACGACTACACCGCGACGGGTATCGCCGGCACCGCGGCGATCGCGGTCGAGTTCGCGCGGCTGTACGCGGTCGAGCTCGAGCACTACGAGAAGCTCGAGGGCGTCGCGCTGACGTTCGCGGGCAAGGTCAACCGGCTCGCGACGATGGTCCGGGGCAACCTCGGCGCCGCACTGCAGGGCTTCGTCGCCCTGCCGCTGCTCGCCGGCTACGACCTCGATGACCCCAATCCGGTAGCCGCGGGCCGCATCGTGTCGTTCGACGCGGCGGGCGGCTGGAACTTCGAGGACGAGGGTTACCAGTCGGTGGGCTCGGGTTCGATCTTCGCCAAGTCCTCGATGAAGAAGCTGTATTCGCAAGTGGCGGACGCCGACTCCGCACTGCGGGTCGCCGTCGAGGCGCTCTACGACGCCGCCGACGACGATTCCGCGACGGGCGGGCCGGATCTGGTGCGCGGCATCTACCCGACTGCGGTGGTCATCAGCGCTGAGGGCGCCGAGGAGATTGCCGGAGGAGCGCATCGCGCAGTTCGCCCGGCAGGTCATCGAAAGCCGTTCCCGGGCAGACACGTTCGGCCCGGATGCGGCGCATCGATCCACGGACGCGCGGGGAGACTCGTGAGCTTTCCATATTTCATCTCGCCCGAGCAGGCGATGCGCGAGCGTTCGGAGCTCGCGCGCAAAGGTATTTCCCGCGGCCGAAGCGTTGTGGTGCTCGCATATGCCGACGGAGTGCTGTTCGTCGCCGAGAACCCTTCGCGCTCACTGCAGAAGGTCAGCGAGCTGTACGACCGGGTCGGGTTCGCGGCCGTCGGACGGTTCAACGAATTCGACAATCTGCGTCGCGGCGGCATCCAGTACGCCGACACCCGGGGCTACGCCTACGCGCGGCGTGACGTCACCGGCCGCCAGCTGGCCAACGTGTACGCCCAGACGCTCGGCACGATCTTCACCGAGCAGGCCAAGCCGTACGAGGTCGAGCTCTGCGTGGCCGAGGTCGCGCACTACGGCGAGATCGAAAGCGCCTGAGCTGTACCGGATCACCTACGACGGGTCGATCGCCGACGAGCCGCATTTCGTCGTGATGGGCGGCACCACCGAACCGATCGCCGAGAAGCTCAACGAGTCCTACACCGAGAACGCCGGCCTGTCGGCGGCCGCGAAGATCGCGATCGACGCATTGAAGGCCGGCGGCAACGGCGAGCCACGCGCGCTGGACGCGTCGACGCTGGAGGTCGCCATCCTGGACGTGAACCGGCCGCGCCGCGCATTCCGGCGGATCACCGGCTCAGCGCTGGAAGCGCTGCTGCCCGAAGAGGATTCGGCCGCCGAGGAAAAGTCGTCGGACGAATAGGTCGCCTCTCATCCGGTGTCGGTTGGGCGAGCCCGGATCAGGACGAGTTCCGCGAACTGGTCGGGGCATTCCAACGGCGTGAAATGTCCGGCGTCGAAGGCGAAGTGCAGCGTCGCGTCGGTGAAGTAGGAATCGAGGCGGTCGGACCACTCGCGCGGGAACAACGGATCATGTTGCGGCCACAGCACATCGGTGGGCACGTGAATCTTGATCGCGCGATCCGGCGGCAGTTCGGTCAGTGATTGGGCGATCATTCCCGCGCCGGCGCGATACCACGCGATCGACGCGGTGAATGCCCCCGGCAGCGCATAATCCGCCACCAGCCTGTCCAGATCATCCTCGGGGACAGTAAAATTCGGTGCGGACCAGTGCTCCCAGAAGTGCCGCAGGTATTCCCGGACGGCGTCGGGATTGCCGTCGATCAGCTGCGGGGCCAGCGGGAGTTGATGGAAGGCTTGGTACCAGAATTCGCTCTGCGCCCGAGCGGTCAGCACCCGGTCGCCGGCACCGGGCAGTGGGGGAGAAAGCACCAAAGCCGACACCAGGTCGGGCTCCATCCGCGCGACGCTCTGAGCGACCCGGCTGCCGACGTCGTAGCCCGCGAGCACGACCTGGGACAGACCGAGTTCCTTGATGAGCCCGATGACGCTGCCCGCCTGCGCGGTGGCGCTGTAGAAGTGGCGCACGGCGACGGCGTGCTTGTCGGATCCGCCGAATCCTCGGAGGTCGGGAACGATGACGTCGGCGGCGCCGCTGAGCAGCGGAACGACACGGCGATAGTCGTGGCGGTTGCCTGGCCAGCCGTGCAGCAACACCACCGGGGGCGCGCCTTTGGTGCCGAATCGGTCAAATGCCAGCCGGAACCCGTCGACCGGGGCGCTGCGCGACCACATCGGCCCATTCTGGCCGTCCCTCGGCGAGTAATGGCTGGTTTTGCCGCCTTCACCCGGCCGGCCGGATTCGCTCACGGTCGCCGGTGATCACCGCCAGGATGTTGCGCCAGGAGTCGGACGGCGAATTCAGGACGTCGGAGTGTGCGCCGCCAGCCGCCCATCACCCGGCCATCGTCGTAATGGCCTGTCGCCAAATGGATTACGCCCGCCATCTCATCTGGATCGGCCCCGTGCGGGCCGCCTGGAATTCCCTGCACCGCCTGGATCAGGTCGCCGGGCGCGGTCATGGAGTAGCGAAGCACGTGGGGATTGCGGTTGTGCCAGTCACCCGGATCGTCGACGCCGACGCCGGCGCCCGCTGCCGCGACGTACATCGTCTGATCCGCGGTCAGACCCATGGCTTCGGCGGTGCCGAGGATCGAACCGCCGTAGGAATGGCCGATGTAGGTGACCCGCTACGGGCGCTCCGTGCGGGGGCCTCGGCTTGAGTGTCGACGGTGCGGTCGACGTCCTCGCTGAACGCGACCAGCCGCGGCGCCATGTCCAGCGCATACCGCGGGCTGGCGGCGTCGACGACGCCCGAGACGAGGTTGCCGCGGGGGAACGGTCCGCCCAGGTATGTCAGGACTGCGACGTCGCCGCGGCCGGCGGCGACGAACCGGCGGGCGGTCGCGGTGTTGGCGGCCGACCCCTCGATCGTGGTGTTCATTCCGGGGACCAGCACGGCGACGCTCTTGGCGGTGGCCAGATCCCCGTTGAGCTCGACGAGGGAAGATCGCGCCGGGTCGAACGCCACGATCTGGCGGTCGACGCGGCGGTCGCCACCTGTCGGATCGTCGACCTCGCCGAGCAGCGTCCGGTAGAAGGCCCCGCGGTACGGATCGGGCTCATCCAGGATCGCCTGGGCGATATTGGTCCGGTTCGCGGCGATTCGCATCTCCCATGGCACACCGTCGGTGTTCCCGACCTGACGAGGGAAGTCGGCGATGAGCGCTTCGCGCTGTTCCGGAGTGAGCGCCGCGATCTGGGCCGCGATGCGGTCCTGGCTCATCACCGGCCACCCGGCCACCAGGTCGCCGGGCAGCGCAGCCCGGGCCCCGGCAGGAACTGTCGCGGCCGGCTGCAGATCCGGCGTGGCGAACGCCTCCTCGATGTCGTAGGCGGCATCGGCGTCCGCGGCGCCGAGCCGGTCGAGTGCGTCGACTATCTGCCGGGTCAGTTCGTCGGCCCGCATCGTCAGCAGGTCGCGGGCCACCCCCGCATCGCCACCGGACAGTGCGATCAGCAAAGACGTCGGTGCGTCGTGAACGGATACGGTGCCCTCGTCGGCGACCACAAAGCCCTCGGACTCCGCGGCCGCCACCAGATCCAGCACCGCGGCCCGGGCGATGGTGATCTGATCGGCGGCGTCGCCGGCCGCGACGGCGGCCAGCACCATGGCGCGAGACAGCGCATCGGACGCCCGGCCGACATTGCAGCACTTCGGCGCGGGCGGCCTCGGCCGCCGAACCGATCCAGACCTTGCGCGTGGCGGCCACTCCCTGCACCGCGAGCTCGATATCCGCATGGACATCCGTCGCTGCGGCCTGCCAGCTGACTGCCGCCTCCCGCAGCGAATCCGGTTGCCACGCTTGTGCATCGGACACCGTCGGACGCGTCACGCCCCCCATGCCTCATGCTGACAGATCAGCTGGCAGTCGCGCTCGAGTTATCCACAGGGGCGGTGGCACGCTGCGCGCGCCCGGGGACACCGGTGCTGTCCACCGCGCTAATCGGCGCGGCTGCGCTCCGCTGCTGGCCAGCAACCAGTAGTCTCGAACAGGTGCAGCGACGAATCATGGGCATCGAGACTGAGTTCGGTGTCACCTGCACCTTTCACGGTCACCGTCGGCTGAGCCCCGACGAGGTCGCCCGGTACCTGTTCCGGCGCGTGGTGTCGTGGGGGCGCAGTTCGAACGTGTTCCTGCGCAACGGCGCGCGGCTGTATCTCGATGTGGGTAGCCATCCCGAGTACGCCACCGCCGAATGCGACAGCCTCGTCCAGCTGGTAACCCACGACCGGGCCGGTGAGCGGGTGCTGGAAGACCTGCTGATCGACGCCGAGCAGCGGCTCGCCGACGAGGGCATCGGCGGCGATATCTACCTGTTCAAGAACAACACGGACTCGGCCGGCAACTCCTACGGCTGCCACGAGAACTACCTGATCGTGCGAGCGGGCGAGTTCTCGCGCATTTCCGATGTGCTGTTGCCGTTCCTGGTGACCCGCCAGCTGATCTGCGGCGCGGGCAAGGTGCTGCAGACGCCGAAGGCGGCGACGTTCTGCCTGTCCCAGCGTGCCGAGCACATCTGGGAAGGCGTCTCGTCCGCGACGACGCGGTCGCGTCCGATCATCAACACCCGCGACGAGCCGCACGCCGACGCCGAGAAATACCGCCGGCTGCACGTGATCGTCGGCGACTCGAACATGAGCGAGTCGACCACGATGCTCAAGGTGGGCACTGCGTCGCTGGTGCTGGAGATGATCGAAGCAGGTGTCGCGTTCCGCGACTTCTCGCTGGACAACCCGATCCGGGCGATCCGCGAGGTCAGCCACGACCTGACCGGCCGGCGGCCGGTGCGGCTGGCGGGCGGGAGGCAGGCCAGCGCGCTCGACATCCAGCGTGAGTACTACGCCCGCGCGGTGGAGTATCTGCAGAATCGCGAGCCCAACACGCAGATCCAGCAGGTGGTCGAGCTCTGGGGCCGCCAGCTCGATGCCGTCGAGAGCCAGGACTTCGCCAAGGTCGACACCGAGATCGACTGGGTCATCAAGCGCAAGCTGTTCCAGCGCTACCAGGACCGCTACAACATGGAGTTGTCCGACCCGAAGATCAGCCAGCTCGACCTGGCCTACCACGACATCAAGCGCGGCAGGGGCGTGTTCGACCTGCTGCAGCGCAAGGGGCTGGCCGCGCGGATCACCACCGATGAGGACATCGAGGCCGCTGTCAACACCCCGCCGCAGACCACCCGGGCCAAGCTGCGCGGCGAGTTCATCAGCGCCGCACAGGAAGCCGGCCGCGACTTCACCGTCGACTGGGTCCACCTCAAGCTCAACGATCAGGCGCAACGCACCGTGCTGTGCAAGGACCCGTTCCGGTCGGTCGACGAACGAGTCAAGCGGTTGATCGCGTCGATGTAAGTCGGTGCACTGAGACCGCATAGTCGCCGCCGTGGAATGGCTCGCGATCCCAGCTGGCCCAGCGATCGACCAATTCCAGGCCCGCAGCCGCCGCGTAGTCGTCGTAGCGCTCCAGCGTGAGCCGTCCAGTCGTGAGCTGGAACCCCGCGACCAACAGTCCGCCGGGCACCAGGGGCCCCGAGAGCTGCTCGATCACCGTGGCCTCGGTCCCGCGTTCGACGAAGATCATCACGTTGCCCGCCATCACCACGACGTCGAACGCGGTGTTCAGGTGCGCGCTCGCCTCGCTCAGATCGGCCAGGATCCACGTCAGCTGCGGTGCCTTGGCACGGGCGGTGTCCAGCATCTGCTCGTCGAGGTCCATGCCGACCACCGAGAATCCGCGGGCCGCGAGCTCGGTCGCCACCCGGCCGGTGCCGCATCCCGCATCGAGTACGCGGCTCCCGCCCGTCTCGCGCAGCAGGGATTCGATCAGATCGGCCTCACCGTGGATGCCTTGACCTGCGGCGGCGAGTTTGCGCCAGCGTTCGTCGTAGGCATCGCCGCGGGGCGCACTGGTGTCCTGCCAACGACTGCCCACGACTCACCCTAAGCTCATAGGAGTGGCGATTTCCAAAGTCGAACGGTTGATGAACCTTGTCATCGCCTTGCTGTCGACCCGTACCTTCATCACCGCCGAGCGGATCCGCGAGACGGTGTCCGGCTACGCCGACAGCGCCAGCGACGAGGCGTTTTCCCGCATGTTCGAACGCGACAAGAACGAGCTGCGCGACCTCGGCATCCCGCTGGAGACCGGCCGCGTCTCGCAGTCCGACCCGACCGAGGGCTATCGCATCAATCGCGAGACCTATGCGCTGCCTGCCGTCGAGCTGACCGGGGACGAGGCCGCGGCCGTCGCCGTGGCAACGCAGCTGTGGGAATCCCCGGAGCTCATCACCGCAACTCAGGGCGCGCTGCTCAAGTTGAGGGCCGCCGGTACCGACATCGAGGCTGTCGATGCAGCCATCGCGATCACCTCGACCGCGACGCTGCCGAGCCTGCGCGGATCGGAGGAGGTGCTGGGAATTCTGTTGTCCGCCATCGACTCCGGGCATGCGGTCCAGTTTTCTCATCGCTCGTCGCGCAGCGATCCCTTTGCCACGCGAACCGTCGAGCCGTGGGGAGTGGTCACCAACAAGGGGCGCTGGTATCTAGTCGGCCACGATCGCGACCGCGACGCCGTCCGCACCTTCAGGCTGTCCCGCATCGGAGCCGAGGTGGAGGCGATCGGCCCACCCGGGGCGGTGCAGCGGCCCGCGGGGACCGATCTGCGAGAAATCGTCGACCGCGCGGTGGGCGAGTTCCCGACCAGCGGGCAGGCGAAGGTGTGGGTCGCCGACGGCCGCGCCACCGCGTTGCGGCGCCGAGCGACGGTCTTGGGCCCGCGGACGCTCGCCGGCCGAGCCGGCGAGGAGATCGAGCTGGACATCGGGATGATCGACAGGCTCGCCCGCGAGGTCGCGAGCTACGGTCCCGACGCGGTCGCCCTGGAGCCCGACGCCCTTCGCGCCGATGTGTTGGACCGGCTTCGTGCACAGGCAGAACAGACAGACGAGGTACGCGCATGACCGCCGATATCGACGCGGCTGGTGCGGCTGCTGAACATGGTCCCGTACTTCCAGGCCAACCCGAGGATCACCTACGCCGAAGCGGCATCCGACCTCGGCGTCAGCGTCAAGCAGCTGCGCGACGACCTCAACCAGCTGTGGATGTGCGGTTTGCCCGGCTACGGCCCCGGTGACCTGATCGACTTCGAATTCTCCGGCGACACAATCGAAGTCACGTTCAGCGCCGGTATCGACCACCCGCTGCGGCTGACATCGCCGGAGGCGACCGGCGTCCTGGTGGCGTTGCGGGCGCTCGCCGACGTGCCCGGCATGGTCGACCCGGAAGCCGCCCGCAGCGCGATCGCGAAGATCGAATCGGCCGCGGGACTCGTCGGGCACGGCGACTGGCATGCCGGTGGCGGCGGTCGACGAACCTGCCCCCATCGAAAGTGAGGCCGCCGCCGCGGTGCGGGCAGCGGCCCGCGACGGACGTGCGCTGGCGATCGAGTACTACTCGGCGTCCCACGACATGTTGTCCAGCCGCATCGTCGACCCGATTCGGATCGTCCTGGTCGCCGACCACAGCTACCTGGAGGCGTGGTGCCGTTCGGCCGAGGGGGTCCGGCTGTTCCGCTTCGACCGCATCGTCGACGCCCGCGTCCTCGACGAACCGTCGGCGCCGCCACCACCTGCGGTGCAGGCCGGCCCGGACACGTCGCTGTTCGACGCCGACCCGTCGTTGCCGTCGGCCACGCTGCTCATCGAGCGGTCGGCGTCGTGGATGTTCGATTACTACCCGCTGAGGGAGATCCGGGAACTGCCCGACGGCGCCTGTGAGGCGGCGATGACCTATGCCTCCGAGGACTGGATGACCCGGTTCGTGCTCGGCTTCGGTTCGGCGGTGCGGGTGCTCACACCCGAGTCGCTGGCCCGTGCGGGTTCGAGAATCCGCCGCCGCGGCGCTGAGCGCATACGCAGTGCGACGCCGGGTAGACTGAGCCACGTCGTCTGGAGGTGACCAAATTGGGCGGTCTACAACCCTGGCATTGGCTGATCGTCATCGCCGTGTTCGTCCTGCTCTTCGGTGCCAAGAAGCTCCCGGACGCGGCGCGTTCGCTCGGCAAGTCGATGCGCATCTTCAAGTCCGAGATCAAGGAGATGCAGTCCGACTCCAAGCCGGACACGCCGTCATCGGATGTCGCCGGTCGGGCGGCTCCGTCGCCCACCCCGATCGCCTCGGAACGCGCCGACTCCGCCGCAGCGCCGGCTCCGGAGACCGCGCCGCCGGACCAGCGGCCGGCCTGACCGACGCAGACCAACCGACCGCGGCGTAACGCCGCGTCATAGGCATCGCCGTGCAGACCCCCGGAATCTTCAAGAAGCTCGATCCTCGTCGGCGTCGCTCGCAGGTCAACCCCGACGGCACCATGTCGCTGGTCGAGCATCTGCACGAGCTGCGGACACGGCTGCTGCTCGCGGCCGGCGCGATCGTGGTGACGACGATCCTCGGCTTCTTCTGGTACAGCCACGGTGTCTTCGGGCTGCCCAGCCTGGGTGACTGGCTGCGCGGGCCCTACTGTGCGCTGCCCGCGTCTGACCGCGCCACCATCGCGCCCGACGGGGCCTGCCGGCTGCTCGCCACCGCGCCGTTCGACCAGTTCATGCTGCGCCTGAAGGTCTCCCTGACCGCGGGAATCGTGATGGCCTGCCCGGTCTGGCTGTATCACCTGTGGGCGTTCATCACCCCGGGCCTGTACAAGAAGGAACGGCGATTCGCCGTCGCGTTCGTCGTCGTCGGCGCAGTGCTCTTCATCACCGGCGCGGTTCTGGCGTACGTGGTGCTGTCGACGGCGCTCGGGTTCCTGCTGACCGTCGGCAACGATGTGCAGGTCACCGCGTTGTCCGGCGACCAGTACTTCGGGTTCCTGATCAACCTGCTGCTGGTGTTCGGCTTCAGCTTCGAATTCCCGCTGCTCATCGTCATGCTGAACTTCGTCGGGATCCTGCCCTATGAGCGGCTCAAGGCATGGCGCCGCGGCATGATCTTCGGGCTGTTCGTGTTCGCCGCGTTCTTCACGCCCGGCTCGGATCCGTTCTCGATGCTCGCACTGGCGATGGCCCTGACGGTGCTGCTCGAGTTCGCGATCCAGATCGCTCGCATTCACGACAAGCGCAAGGCGCGTCGTGAGGCCCTCGAAGAGGTTCCCGACGAAGAGGCGGCACCCATCGGCGGTGTCGAGCAGATCGACGCGCCTACCGCCGTGCCGACGTCGGGGCGGCTCGTGGTCGATGACGACGCCACCTAGCGGTCCGCTCCTGGCGGGCTTCACCGAGCAGCTGCCGTTTCAGTCTCGATCCCTTCCAGCGGACCGCGTGCGAGGCGCTGGAGAACGGACACGGCGTCCTGGTCTGCGCACCGACCGGCGCGGGCAAGACGGTGGTGGGCGAGTTCGCCGTGCACCTGGCACTGGCAGCGGGCCGGAAGTGCTTCTACACCACACCAATCAAGGCGCTGAGTAACCAGAAGCACAACGACCTGGCACGCCGATACGGCCCGGAGAAGATCGGCCTGCTCACCGGCGACCAGTCGATCAACGGCAACGCCGACATCGTGGTGATGACCACCGAAGTGCTGCGAAACATGCTCTATGCGAATTCTCCTACGCTGCAAGGTCTTTCGCATGTCGTGATGGACGAGGTCCATTTCCTGGCCGACCGGATGCGCGGCGCGGTGTGGGAAGAGGTGATCCTGCACCTGCCCGACGACGTGCTGCTGGTGAGCCTTTCGGCGACGGTGAGCAACGCCGAAGAGTTCGGCGGCTGGATCCAGACGGTGCGCGGCGACACCACGGTGGTGGTCGACGAACACCGTCCCGTGCCGTTGTGGCAGCACGTCATGGTGGGCAAGCGGGTGTTCGACCTGTTCGATTACCGCGCGACGCGCGCGCGCGGAAATCGGGACGCGAACTGCTTGTCGATCCAGAGTTGTTGCGCCACATCTCACACCGCCTCGAGGCGGATCGGCTCGCCGACTGGCAGCCGCGTGGCCGCGGCCGCAACCGGGGCCGCCCGAGCATCTACCGGGGTCCGACCCGGCCCGACGTGATCGGCACTCTGGAGCGTGAGGAGCTGCTGCCCGCGATCACCTTCATCTTCTCGCGGGTCGGCTGCGACGCCGCGGTGAAGCAGTGTCTGCGGTCGTCGCTGCGCCTCACCACCAACTCCGAACGCGCCCGCATCGCCGAGGTGATCGATCGCCGATGTGCCGACCTGCCCGAAGCCGACCTGATCATCCTCGACTACCACGAATGGCGCGAAGGGCTTCTGCGCGGACTGGCGGCCCACCATGCCGGCATGTTGCCGGTGTTCCGCCACACCGTCGAGGAGTTGTTTGTCGCTGGGCTGGTGAAGGCCGTCTTCGCCACGGAGACACTGGCTTTGGGGATCAACATGCCAGCAAGGACGGTGGTGCTCGAGCGCCTGGTGAAGTTCAACGGCGAGCAGCACATGCCGTTGACACCGGGGGAGTACACGCAGCTGACCGGCCGCGCGGGACGAAGGGGCATCGACGTGGAGGGCCACGCGGTGGTGTTGTGGACTCCCGACGTCGACCCGGCCGAAGTTGCCGGTCTCGCGTCCACCCGTACCTTCCCGCTGCGCAGTTCCTTTGCGCCGTCGTACAACATGACCATCAACCTCGTGCACCAGATGGGGCCTGCGCAGGCGCACAAGCTGTTGGAGAGTTCGTTCGCGCAGTACCAGGCGGACCGATCGGTGGTGGGTTTGGTGCGCGGCATCGAGCGCGGCGAGAAGATGCTCGAGGAGATCGCCGCCGAACTTGTCGACGGCGCCGAGCCGTCAATTCAAGACGACGGCGAGGCTCCGATATTGGATTACGTGCGGCTGCGGCTGCAGATCTCCGAACGCGAGCGAGCTCAGTCTCGAGCGTCACGGCTGCAACGGCGCAAGGCCGCCAACGATGCGCTCGAGTCGCTGCGCCGCGGCGACATCATCACCATCACCCAGGGCAGGCGCGGTGGGCTGGCCGTGGTCCTGGAACCGGCGCGCGACAGCGACGATCCGCGGCCGCTGGTATTGACCGAACACCGATGGGCGGGCCGGATTTCGTCCGCGGACTACTCGGGGGCGTCCGCGCCGCTCGGGTCCATGTCCCTGCCCAAGCGGGTCGAACACCGCAACCCGCGCGCGCGTCGCGACCTCGCCTCGGCGCTGCTGTCGGCGGCCGCCGGCCTCGACGTCGGATCGTCGAAGCGCAAGCGCAGCGGAGAACCCACCGAACGTGACGTCGATCCCGAGTTGGCATCGCTGCGTGAGCAGGTTCGCCGGCACCCGGCACACAATTTGCCCGACCGCGAGGAGAAGGCGCGGCTTGCCGAGCGGTATCTGCGCGTCGAACGTGACAACGAACAGATCCGGCAGAAGGTCGCTGCGGCGACCAACTCGCTGGCGCGCACGTTCGACCGAATCGTGGTCGTTGCTGACCGAACGCGGATTCATCGATGCAGGCGACGGTGACGGCGACCCGAAGGTCACCGACGACGGTCGCCTGCTGGCGCGGATATACAGCGAGAGCGACCTGCTGGTCGCCGAGTCCCTGCGCAGCGGCATTTGGGAGGGCCTGGACGCCCCGGAGTTGGCCGCGGTGCTGTCGGCGGTGCTGTACGAGACGCGCGGCGACACTCCGACCGCCCCGGGCGGTGTCGACATCCCGACAGGCAAGTTGCGACGTGCGCTGAATCAGACACGCAGGCTGTGGAGCGAACTTCGGGCCGACGAACAGCGTCATCGAATCAGCCACAGCCGCGAGCCCGACGAAGGCTTCGTTCCGGCCATCTATCGCTGGGCCGCCACCGGCGACCTCACGACGGCACTTGCCGCCTCGGATGCCGCCGGCACCGGGTCTCCGTTGTCGGCAGGCGATTTCGTACGCTGGTGCCGACAAGTTCTTGACCTGCTCGACCAAGTGCGAAACGCAGCACCCGACCCCGGGCTGCGAGCTACCGCGAAACGCGCGATCAACGATGTTCGGCGCGGCGTCGTAGCTGTTGATGCGGGGTAGTGTGTGGCAGCACAACACCGATGTATTCGCGGCTCGGCCGCGGTTGATTGAATTCGCGGCTCGCCGCGGTGATCAAGGAGTGAGATGAGCGGACCGCAGGGATCTGACCCGACGCAGCAGTGGACCGGCGGCCAGCAGCCGGACCAGCCGGCGGAGCAGCCGTCGAGCGATCCGTCGGCCAATCAGCCGTGGCAGTCACAGCCTGCGGGCAGCGAGCCCACCACCGCCGCGCCGCAGTGGCAGCCACCGGCGTACGACCCAACGCAGCAGCAGCAATACCCCCAGTACCCGCAACAGCCGGCCTATCAGCCGCCGCCCCAGGAGTATCAACAGCCCGCAGAGCAGTACCAGCAGCCCACCGAGTACAACCCGCAGGCGTACCCGCAGCAGGGTCAGTACGCGCAGCCCGGCTACGACCCAGTCCAGCCAGTACGCAACGCAGTACGGCCAGCCCGGCCAGTACGGTCAGCAGCCGGGCCAATACGGCCAGCCGGGTCAATACCCTCAGCAGCCAGGGCAATTCGGTCAGCCGGGCCAGTACGGCGCCGCCCCGGGCGCCGAGGAGGGGTCGAAGCGCTCACTCGCGGTGATCGGCGGTGTGATCGGCCTGCTGGCGGCGGTCATCGTCGCCGTCGTGCTCGTCATGGGCTTCTGGAAGCCCGGCTTCTTCGTCACCACCAAGCTCGATATCGATGCGGCGCAGACCGGTGTGCAGCGGGTGCTGACCGATGAGGCCAACGGCTACGGCGCCAAGAACGTTCAGAACGTGAAGTGCAATGACGGTCAGAACCCCACGGTCGAGAAGGGCGGCACCTTCGACTGTGAGGTCAGCATCGACGGCACCAAGCGTCAGGTGACAGTGACATTCCAGGACGACAGCGGCACCTACGAGGTTGGCCGCCCCAAGTAACTACGCGGTTCGGCAGGTCGTCCAAGGCCTTCTGTAGGCGGCCGATCGACGACGTCACACCGTACTGTTCGGCGAGTTTGGCGACCTTGCGTGGGTGTTCGGCGGCCAGCGGCAGGATGTCCGATGCCGTCGACCAGTCGAGTTCGGCGTCGGAGGTCAGGTTGCTCGCCACCCGCACCACCGGTCCTGCCTTCTCGATGTAGTCGGTGGCGGCCAGGAGTTTGGTCCGATACGCCTTGGACATCTTGGATTTCGGATCGTGAGCCGCAGCCAGAATATTCTCCAGCGACCCGTGCTGCGCCAACAGTGTCGCTGCGGTCTTCTCTCCGACCCCTGGTACGCCGGGCAGCCCGTCGGACGGATCGCCGCGCAGCAGCGCGAGTTCGGCATACGCGGGACCCGCGCGGTCGACCGGCACTCCGTACGTCTCGGCCACCTCTTGCGGGCCCCACTTGGTCGCCTTCGCCAGACCGCGGCCCAGGTAGAGCACCCGGACCGAGACCGGCTCGTCGCGCACCAGCTGCAACAGGTCCCGGTCACCGCTGACCACCACAACCGGGTCGCGCCGCTCGCTGGTTGGCCAGCGCGCCAAGGATGTCGTCGGCCTCGCATTCCGGCGCACCTGCCGAGTCGCGATACCGAACGCGTCAAGGATCTCCATGATCATGTCGACCTGCGGTGTCAGCTCGTCGGGCACTTCCTCGACGTCGGGCTCTTCACCGGGGTTCTCCTCGACCACCCGGTGCGCCTTGTAGGACGGGATCAGATCAACCCGCCACTGGGGACGCCAGTCGTCGTCGCGGCACACCACGAGGCGGCCCGGTCGCTCACGGGTGATCACCGTCGCGACGGCGTCCAGGAAGCCGCGCAGCGCGTTGACCGGCCGCCCGTCAGGCGCCGTGATCGACGAGGGCACACCGAAGTACGAGCGAAACCACATGCTGGCACCGTCGAGCAGTAACAGAGGAGCGGACACGGTCTCTGACAGTAGCCTGAGGTGTGACTTTCGCCGTCGACCGAATCGACCATGTGGTGCTCAACTGCCGCGACGTCGAGCAGACCGTCGACTGGTACGTGCGGGTGCTCGGCATGAGGCGCGAGGTGTTCGGCGAGGACCGTATTGCGTTGGTGTTCGGTAGGCAGAAGATCAACGTGCGGCCAAGTGGCGCGCAGAACTGGGCGACAGGTGCTGTCGACGCGCCCGGGGCGCTGGATCTGTGCTTCATCGCCGAAATGAGTCCGGAGGACGTCGGCGCGCATCTGCGTGCGTGTGGTGTGCCGATCACCGAGGGCCCTGTCGCCAAGACCGGTGCGCAGGGCTCGATGACGTCGCACTACTGCCGAGATCCCGACGGCAACCTGATCGAGGTCGCCAGCTATCGGACGCCTGACTAGCCTGGAAATCATGACCGCAAGCAGATTCGACACCGACGTTTACGCGCAACGCTTGCGGGCGGCCGCCACTGCGGCAGCCGATGCCGGCCTGGCGGGCCTGGTCATCACACCGGGTTACGACCTGCGCTACCTGGTCGGCTCGCGCGCGCAGACATTCGAACGGTTGACCGCTCTGGTGCTGCCCGCTTCCGGCGAGGGGACCGTGGTGGTGCCGCGGCTGGAACTGGCGTCACTGAAGGAGTCGGCGGTGACCGAACTGCCTCTGGCGGTGCGGGACTGGGTCGACGGCGACGATCCGTACCGGTTGGTGGCCGACGCGCTCGGCGGCGCTCCCGCGGATCGTCTGGACGGCTCGCCATCGCAACCGCAGTCACCGATGCCATGCCCGCGCTGCACCTTCTCCCGCTGGCCGAGGTGCTCGGGGTCGTTCCGGTGCTCGCCACCGATGTGCTGCGCCGGCTGCGAATGATCAAGGACCCCGCCGAGATCGACGCACTGCGCAAGGCCGGCGCGGCGATCGATCGCGTCCATGCGCGGGTGCCGGAGTTCCTGGTGCCCGGCCGTACCGAGGCCGACGTGGCCGCCGACATCGCGCAAGCCATTGTCGCCGAAGGACATTCGGAGGTCGCGTTCATCATCGTCGGCTCGGGGCCGCATGGCGCCGACCCGCACCACGAGTGCTCCGACCGTGAATTGCGCGCCGGCGACATCGTCGTCGTCGACATCGGCGGCCCCTACGAACCCGGTTACAACTCCGACTCCACCCGTACGTACAGCATCGGCGAGCCCGACCCCGAGGTCGCGCGGCGCTACGCGGTGCTGCAGCGCGCGCAGAAGGCGGCGGTCGACGCGGTGCGGCCCGGCAGTCACGGCGCGAACAGATCGACGCCGCCGCCCGCGACATGCTGGCCGCCGAAGGGCTGGCCGAGGCCTTCGTGCATCGCACCGGTCACGGCATCGGGCTGTCGGTGCACGAAGAGCCCTACATCGTCGCGGGCAACGATCTGACACTCGAGGAGGGCATGGCGTTCTCCGTCGAGCCCGGAATCTACTTCCCTGGCCAGTGGGGTGCGCGGATCGAGGACATCGTGATCGTGACCGCCGACGGCGCACTCGCCGGTCAACAACCGCCCACACGAACTGATCGTGGTGCCTGCCGGCCCAGCAGCCGCGGGTTAGTCGGCCGGCGCGGTCCAGCAGGTCCGAGGATCCGAGCACGCGCTCGACGCGGACCTCGATCACCACGCGCTTGGGATTCGGCCGCGGCGTGCGGTACCGCTGCGCGTACCGCAGTTCGGCATCACGCACCGCGTCCGCGTCGGGTTGACCTGCGTCTTGCCTTCCAGGGACAGCCACCGCGCGCCGTCGACCTGGCTGAGGACCGCGACGCCCTGGTTCTCGGCGTTGACGGCCTTCTGAGAGCCGCCCGAGGTGATCACCCGGGCGATGTGTGTCTTGGGATCGAAGGTGAAACCCACGGCCACCACATGCGGCGAATTGTCCGACCGCAGCGTGGTCAGCATGGCCAGATGCCGTTCGGTGAGAAACGCGATCGCGTCGTTGGTGAGTCGGGTTGTTGCCTTCGCCATCAGCCCCAACTTAGCGCAGGCGATAATCGCTGCCATGAAAGACACGGCGGACACGGAGTTGGTCGTGATCTTCGGTGGACGCAGCGAGATCGGGCTCGAGGTGGCGAAGCGGCTGGCGCCCGGCGCGACCGTGCTGCTGGCGGCCCGCCGCTGCGGCGATCTCGATTCACAGGTCGCGGCTGTGCGGGCGGCCGGCGCCGCCGCGGTGGCCGTGCGTGAATTCGACGCCGACGCGGTGGACTCACATCGCCGCACTCGTCGACTCCATCGTCGCCGACTTCGGCCCGATCGGCACCGCGGTGCTCGCCTTCGGAATTCTCGGCGACCAGGCCCGCGCCGAGAAGGACCCCGCGCATACCGCGGCCATCCTGCACACCGACTTCGTCGCGCAGGCCAGCCTGCTGACGGTGCTGACCACCGCGATGCGCGCCGTCGGATCGGGTCGCATCGTCGTGTTCTCATCGGTCGCAGGCGCCAGGGTGCGGCGGGCCAACTACGTCTACGGTTCGGCCAAGGCGGGCCTCGAGGGGTTCTGCTGCGGACTGGCCGACGCGCTGCACGGATCGGGCGTGCGTCTGCTGCTGGTGCGGCCCGGGGTTCGTCATCGGACGGATGACCGAAGGCATGTCGCCCGCGCCGTTCTCCAGCACACCGTCGCAGGTGGCCACCGCGACGGTGCGGGCGCTGTCGAAGGGCCGACGGACCGTGTGGGTGCCGAAGGTGTTGGGGCCGGTGTTCGCGATGATGAAGGTTGCTGCCGCAGTTGCCGCGTGATGCCTGGCGAAGGATGCCGAGGTGATCATCGTCGTCGGGATCGGCGCCGACGGCATGTCCGGGCTAGCGCAGGCATCACGCGCCGAATTGGCGAAAGCCACAGTCATTTACGGATCGCGGCGCCAATTGGATCTGCTCGACGAGCAGTGTCACCGCTGCGAGGCGCGCATGGCCGACGCCGATGCTGCCCGCCCTGCGTACGCTGCTGGACGGGACCGACGGCGATGTGCATGTCGTGGCCAGCGGCGATCCGCTTTGCCACGGCGTCGGCAGCTCCCTGATCCGGCTGTACGGCGCGAA
Organism: uncultured Actinomycetota bacterium; assembly: GCA_963720345.1. Lineage (GTDB taxonomy): Bacteria > Actinomycetota > Actinomycetes > Mycobacteriales > Mycobacteriaceae > Mycobacterium. The sequence goes on along the minus strand of CAVRFN010000028.1, from coordinate 87,193 downwards.
GGACGTCGTCGTACTGCCTCACGTGTCATCGGTGACGCTGGCGTGTTCACGCGTCGGCTGGGCCGTGCAGGACACCGAGATCATCAGCCTCGTCACGAACGAACCGCACACCGCCGTGCGGCGGGGCGGGCAGGCAGTCGTGATGTCTCGCGACGCCACCAGCCCGGCAGCGTTGGCGCGCATGCTCACCGACACCGGACGCGGCGATTCGGAGATCACGGTGCTCGAGCAGCTCGGCGGTCCGGCAGAGCGGCGCCGTTCGGCCACGCGCGCGCGAGTGGGCGGCTCGGCCGCCCGGCGATGTTGACGATCTGAACGTGATCGCCGTGCGGTACCTGCCAGATGAGCGCCGGTTCTCGATCCTGCCCGACGAGGCATTCGCCCACGACGGGCAGATCACCAAACAGCCGGTGCGGGCGCTCACGCTCGCCGCGCTGGCGCCTAGACCGGGCGAGCTGCTGTGGGACGTCGGGGCGGGGTCAGGCAGCATCGCGATCGAGTGGTGCCGCAGCGGACCCGGATGTCATGCCGTGGCGTTCGAGCGTGACGAAGGACGACGCAAGCGCATCACGCAGAACGCGGTTGCCTTCGGTGCACGCGTCGAGGTGCACTTCGACGCACCCGAGGCGTTCGACTTCGTACCGCCGCCCGCACGCGATCTTCGTCGGCGGCGGGCTGACGCAGCCGGGCCTGCTCGAGGCGTGCTACGACAAGCTCACGGTGGGCGGACGCTTGGTCGCCAATACCGTGACGGTCGAATCGGAAGCCGTTGTTGCTGCGTGGTATTCACGATACGGCGGTGAGCTACGGCGCTTCGAGTATCAACGGGGCGAGCCACTGGGCGGGTTCACCGGTTGGCGACCTGCCATGCCAGTGACGCAGTGGTCGGTGACCAAGCGATGACGGTCTATTTCATTGGTGCGGGCCCGGGCGCGGCCGACCTGATCACCGTGCGCGGCCATCGACTCCTGAGTCGGTGTCCGGTCTGCCTGTACGCCGGCTCGATCATGCCCGAGGATCTGCTCGCGTTGTGCCCGCCCGACGCACGGATCATCGACACCGGCCCCTTGACATTGGACGCGATCGTCACCGAGATCGCCGACGCGCATGCCGCAGGTCATGATGTTGCGCGGCTACATTCGGGGGACCCGTCGATCTACAGCGCGGTCGCCGAACAGTGCCGGCGCCTCGACGTGCTCGGCATCGACTACGAAATAGTGCCCGGTGTGCCGGCTTTCGCCGCGGCCGCAGCGGTGCTGGGCCGCGAGCTCACCGTCCCCGGGGTGGCGCAGACCGTCACCCTGACGCCGGGTGGCGACGCTCTCGACCGCGATGCCGCCCGGCGAGGATCTGGCCACGCTGTCGGCCACAGGCGGCACCTTGGTGCTGCACCTCGCCGCCGCGCAGATCGACACGATTGTGCCGCAGCTGCTGACTGGTGGGTATCGGCCCGAAACACCTTGTGCCGTGGTGGCGTTCGCGACCTGGCCGCAACAGCAGGTGCTCCGGTGTACGCTCGCCGATCTCGCTGAGCAGATGCACGCCGCCGACATCACCCGCACGGCGGTCATCTTCGTCGGCGACGTGCTCGCCGCCGAGGGCTTCACGGACAGCTATCTCTATTCCGCCGGGCGAACCCGCCGGGAACGACACTGATGCGGATCCTGTTGCTGGGCGGCACTTCTGAGGCACGTGCCTTGGCCGCACAGCTGCATCCGCGACGTCGAGGTGATCAGTTCGCTGGCCGGCCGGGTGCCCGATCCCGCGCTGCCGGTGGGTCAGGTGCGGATCGGCGGGTTCGGCGGGGCCGATGGACTGCGGGACTGGTTGCTCGAAGCGGACGTCGACGCGGTCGTCGACGCCACCCACCCGTTCGCGGCGACGATCACGGCGAACGCCGCCACGGTGTGCCGCGAGCTCGAGGTGCCACATCTGGTGCTGGTCCGGCCCGCCTGGCCACCCGGTGACGCCATCGTGGTGGACTCCGACATCCAGGCCGCGAAAGTAGTTGCCGATAAAGGATTCTCGCGAGTATTTCTGACCACCGGGCGCTCGGGAACCGCGGCCTTCAAGGACGCCGATGCCTGGTTCCTGATCCGCGCGGTGACGGCACCCGATCCGCACGACCTACCTCCGCAGCACGAGATCCTGTTGTCGCGTGGCCCGTACCACTACGACGAACGAGCTGGCCGTGTTGCGTGAACACCGAATCGACGCGCTGGTGACCAAGAACAGCGGGGGAGCGATGACCCGTCCCAAGCTCGACGCCGCGGCCGCACTTGGCATTCCGGTGATCATGGTCGACCGACCGCCGCTGCCTGACGATGTGCAGACCGTGGCCACGGTCGACGATGCTGTCGCGTGGGTCAGGTCTACTGGTAGGAGTTGATCAGTTCGAGGGTGTCCAGTTCGCGGATGGCCTGGCAGCCGCGGCTGAGCATGGCCAGCATCATGTCGTCGCCGCGCTCGGTCGTCGACGCGAAAGCGGTTCCCAAGCGCGACGAGCAGCGGCACCTGCACCGCGCCGAGGCGGTAGTCGCGCCAGCAGGTCTCGGAGTCGTAATCCGTGATGCCGTAAGCCATCAGCGCCTGGTGATAGCGCTCGACGAGGCCGCGCTCGACCGTCTGACCGCAACTCCGGTTCGAGGCTGGTCCCGGTGAAGTAGGCGAGGTCTCGCCCGGGCAGACCGATTCCCACGGTCTGCCAATCGACGACGGTGATGCGCGTGCGGTCGGGGTCGAACAACATGTTGTCGAGCCGGTAGTCGCCGTGCATCAGTGCGAACCGCTTGCGGCTCGGCCCTCAGCCACGGCGTCACCGAAGACATTGCGGCGACCAGGGTTTCCTGATCCTCACCGCTGATGCGCTCTCCGAGCCTGTCGATCACGATGTCGGCGGCCATCTTCGAGATATCGCCGAGGCCCTTGGCGGCGTCGTCGTCACCGGGTTTCGGCATCGACGATGGCCGCCAGATCCATCCATTCCGGATCGCACCAGCTGGGGCCGTGCAGACCCGCGAGCGCTTCCACCGCGAGCGTGGCCTCCTGTTCGGTGCAGCCGGCGATCTGATCGCCCTGCACCGCCGGCGCCATATCGCCAAGCAGCAGCACGACATCGGCACCGTCATCGGAGATGTCGCTGTGGAAGCTCTGGGGGACCGGGATGCGCATCCTGTCGGCGATCCGCGAGTAGAACTCGACCTCCGACCGGTAGCCGAGCGCGACGCGTTCGCGGACCGCGTCGTCCTGCTGCGGACAGCTTCACCGCGAACGAAGCCGGCAGCTCGGGTTGCGGAGTCGAGTACGTCGCCGACACCCGATACGTCGCGCCGGTCTGGCCGGTACCGATCGCGGTGACGTCGACCTCGCTCACGTCGGCGTTCAGCACCGACCCCAGCCAGGCCGCCGTTACATCTTCGGGTCCGCGTGGAATGGCCATGGTCGTCAGATCCTAGGTGGGGTAGCGGCGTGGCGTGAAGACGGTGTCCCCGGTGTCGCTCAAGTACCACTGGGTCTGGGACGAACCGACGATCAGCAGGGTGCGCATGTCGACGTCGGCCTGGATCGAGGTCGGCCAACCGCACCACCCTCACGTGTTCGGCCGGACCCGAGACGTCGCGGCCGATCACCACGGGCGTGCCGGGGTCGCGATGTTCGAGCAGCAGGTCTCGCATCGCCCCGACCTGCCAGGTTCGGCTCTTGGAGGCGGGGTTGTAGATGGCCAGCACCAGGTCGGCCGTCGCGGCGGCGGTCAATCGCGCCGCGATCACCTCCCACGGCTTGAGCCGGTCGGACAGCGAGATGACGGCGTAGTCGTGGCCCAACGGTGCGCCGACCCGGCTGGCGACCGCCTGCGCGGCGGTCATCGCCGGAATGACGCGCACCGCCACCCCTGGCCACTGCTTGGCCTCCTCGAGCACCGCCGTCGCCATCGCGAAAACTCCCGGGTCGCCGGAGGACACCACCGCGACGGCGCGACCCTGCTCGGCCAGCGTGCACGCCAAGCGCGCGCGGGCGGGCTCGTCGGTGTTGTCGCTGGGATGGCGCCGCTGGCCATCCCGGGTGCCGACGCGGTCGAGGTAGGGGCCGTAGCCGATGAGGTCGGTGGCCGACGCCAGCTCGCGGCGGCTCTGCGGTGTCATCCAGTCGGTGTTACCCGGGCCCAGTCCGACCACTGCGACGCTGCCGTTCTCCGTCTCGCGCCGTGGTGTTCCCGGCAGCATCGCCAGCGAGAAGTACGGCACCGATGTCTCGTCGACGTCGCCGGCGGCCAGCACCCGCTGCGCCTGCGTGCTCGCGCGCTCCACGTAGAAGGCCTCGTCGAGACGGCCGGTCGCCGAAAGCGCTTCGCGCACCGCGGGATACGAGCGTCCGAGCTTGAGGATGACGGCGGCGTCGGTGTCGGCCAGCCTGCGCTTGAGTTCGTCGGCCGGTAGGGTTCCGGGCAGGATCGTGAGCACCTCGTCACCCTGGACGAGGGGAGTGCCGGTCGCCGCCGATGCGGCACTCACCGACGTGACGCCGGGAACGATCACCGCGTCGAACCGCTCGGTGAGCCGGGTGTGCATGTGCATGTAGGAGCTGTAGAACAGCGGATCGCCCTCCGCGAGAAGGGCGACGTCGCGGCCCGCGTCCAGGTGAACGGCGATCCGGTCGGCGGATTCGCGGTAGAAGTCCTCCATCGCGCCGGCGTAGCCACCGGGATGGTCGGTGGTCTCGACGGTCACCGGATAGACCAGATGTTCCTCGATCTGGCCCGTGCGCAGGTACGGCTCGGCGATGCCGCGCGCGATGCTCTTACCGTGCCGGGCGCTGTGGTAGGCCACGACATCGGCCGCGCCGATGACCCGGGCCGCCTTGACCGTCACCAGCTCCGGGTCGCCCGGCCCGAGGCCGACGCCCCAAAGCGTTCCCCTCTTCGCTGTCATTCGCGTTCTTGCGCAATCGAATTCACGGCGGCAGCAGCCATCGCGCTCCCGCCGCGGCGGCCCTTCACCACCAGATACGACATTCCGCGGGGCCGCTCGATCAGCTCCTGCTTGGACTGCGCGGAGCCGACGAACCCCACCGGCCCACCCAGCACGGCGGCGGGGGTGGGGGCCCCTTCGTCGACGAGTTCCAGCAAGCCGGAACAGCGCGGTCGGCGCATTGCCGATGGCGACCACCGCGCCGCCGAGCCGGTCGGCCCACAGCTCGACCCCGGCCGCCGACCGCGTGGTGCCGAGTCGGTCGGCCAACTCGGGCGCCCGCTCGTCGGCGACGAGTGAAACGACCTCGTTGCCCGCAGGCAGCCGAGACTTGGGTGATGCCCGCGGCCACCATCGACGAGTCGCACAGCACCGGGGCGCCGGCGACAAGCGCGGCGTGGGTCTTCGCGACGACGTCGTCGCTGTAGGCGACGTGGTCGGCGACGTCGACCTGCCCGCAGGTGTGGATCAGCCGGACCACCACGCGCGCGACGTCATCGGGAAACCGCGACAGGTCCGCTTCGGCGCGGATCGTCGCGAACGACTGCCGGTAGATCTCGGCGGCGTCGCGGATGTAGTCGAGCACCCGCTCACCCTACGGGTGGGCGTCTCGCGGCCGGTATCCGTCTCCGGTCGCCACCAGCACGTCACCGGCCGGGGGACTACCGCATGCGCGCTCGCAGCCGACGAAGTGCCGATGACCCGCTGCGGGCTCGTCGATGGCCGCTGCGGCGTCGGACCGGACGTCGGCGGCGGAGTGTTCACAACCGGGGCTACCGGTGCACGCGCTGATCGACAGCCAGGGCGAGTTCTCGTCGAACACCAGACCCATCGGCGCCAGCACCCGCAGCGCGACATCGGCGACCCCTTCGTCGAGGTCGAAGACGAGCACCGAGCGCCACGGCGTGATGACCATCGGTGCGTTGATCGCCGCGAGGTATTCGGCGACGCGGGCGTTCAGCACGCCCAACGGAACCGCCGCGCCCAGGGCGACGCGGCCGTCGTTCTGCTCGATCCACCCGACCGGGCCCCGGGTGACCGGCGGCCACGTCGCGACCGGGCTGCGCCGTCACCGCGAAGCCCGTCAGGAGCTGCTCGGTGTCGTCGAGCTCGCTGATGCGCCAGCATGTTCCGCGGCTAGCGGCGAACCGGTCTGCCACCGTCACCAGCGAGCCAACCGCGTCCGGTATCGACAGCCGGACGCCGGTATCCCGGCCCGCCAGCAGTAGCGCCGCCGAATCGCCGACGATCTGGATCCCGGCATCGGGCGCCAGCCCGCTGACATCGCCCCGCCCGTCGTCGAGGCCGAACAGGAATCTGCCCGGCAGCCCGGCCAGCGCGGGCTGCGCCTGGATCGCGTGGTCCAGTTCCGTGACCAGTCCGCGGATATCGGCAGCCGAACCCACGCGGCCCGACAGCGGCGAGGCGACGATGTTGCGCACCCGCTCATGCGAGTCCGAAGGCAGCAGGCCCGACGGCCGCCAATGCGTCAGCGACCGCGGCAGTGTCGGTCACGGCGCGGATCTGGATGTTGCCGCGCGACGTCAGTTCCATTGCCGGGGAGGCCCAACGCGTCGCCGCGAGTGCCAAGGCCTCGAGCTGCTGCGCGGAGATCATCCCGCCGGGAAGCCGCACCCGGGCCAGCGCCCCGTCGGCGGCCTGGTGAACCTGCAGCGCCCCGGGGCAGGCGTCCTGGTCGCGGGTCCTGGCCATCAGTTCACGGTACGCCCGAGTTGCTGGCCGATTAACCACGGATTGAGGTAGTCAGCCTGACTGCATGTTAACTTAGTCTCGCGCAATCGCCTCGTACTTTTCCCTGGTAGGAGCTCGGGCAGCCCGGGCGCACACGGTGGGAGAGAGCCATGATCGATCTGACGACGACCGTTCGTCCGACATTCGCAGACCGACTGCCGAGCCGTCGCCGGTTGCAGTCGTGCCCGCGACCGGGGGAACGACGCTGATCACCGAGCAGCAGGTGCTGTTCAGCACTGCGGCGGCAGTCGCACTGCCACGCGTGGAGCCCAGTCGCTGGGCCATGGCGATCAAGTCGGTGTCCAGCGCGATGAGCACACTGTTCACCGACTCCCGACCGCCGGCACAGCGCTACCGGGCCAGGCGGTACGTCTACCTGGAGAACGCTCTGATGTCGCGGGAGATGGACCGGCTCTGATCAGCTGGCCAACCGCACCGGGCTGACCACCTCGGAGTACGCCGACGCGTCGCCGACGACTGCCCGGCTGCGCTGGCCGTAGACGTCGACCGGGATGTCACCGGCCAGGGTGACCCGGTTGAGCCGCCGGTACTGGTCGTCGTAGTCCGAGACGGCGTAGTGCTGGGTGGCCCGGTTGTCCCAGATCGCCAGGTCACCGGGCTGCCAGCTCCAGCGGATGGTGTTCTCCAGCTTGGTGATCCGGGCCTGGAGCAGCCCGAACAGGGCTGCGGACTCCGCCGAGCCCACCCCGACGAAGTGTTTGACGAACTGGCCGAGCAACAGCACGCGCTTTCCGGTCTCCGGGTGCACCCGCACCACCGGATGTTCGGTCTCGTAGTAGTCGGACACAAACTCCTGGCGATACTCGCGCACCGTGTCGGCCACCGCCTCCTGCTCGTCGACCTCGGCGGTGTAGTCGTAGTCGTTGGTGTGCACCGCCCACAGATTCTCGGCCAGTGCCCGCAGCGGGTCCGGCAAGTTCTCGTACGCGGCCTCCGGTCGGCCCACGTGGTGGTGCCGCCGTATTCGGGCAATGAAATCGCGCGCAGCAGCGAGGCTTTCGGAACCCGGTCGACGAATGTGACGTCGGTGTGCCAGGCTGTTGGCCTTGTCATAGCGGGAATCGATCGGCAGCACCTTCGTGCCACGGGAGGTCACCGTCGGATGCGCGGTCGTCGGCGTGCCCAGCCTGGCCGCCAAGGCCAGTTGACCGTCGTCGTCGAGTCGTGCTGATCGCGGAAGAAGATCACCTTGTGCTCGAGCAAGGCGGCGTTGATCTTTGAGGCGCTCACCGGATCGACATCCGCGCTCAGATCGATTCCTTCGATGCGCGCGCCGATATTCGCGCCGAGCTTCACCACCCGCAACGCTGAGGTCATCGGGCTACCGCCAAACCTTTGAACGAACCCTGCACACGCTGGCCTTTCGGTGGCTTGCGGACAAGTCTTTTCCTCAGCACGAATCGAATTCACTTCTCGTTTGGATTTACTGCGAGGGCGGGTACCGTCGGGCTGTGAGGGCACTGTGGGACTACATGGCCGCCCACCATTCACAGCTGTTGTTCGACTCCTACCAGCACGTCAGCGCGGTGGTGCAGAGCGTGCTCATCGCCACGTCATCGGGGTCGCCGTCGGCGTGCTCACCTACCGCAACTCGCTGGCCGCCAACCTCGCGACGGCGACGTCGAGCGTCATCCTGACCGTGCCCGCCTTCGCCCTGCTCGGCCTGCTCATCCCGCTGTTCGGGCTCGGCGTGGTGCCCAGCGTCGCAGCGCTGGTGCTGTACTCGCTGCTGCCGATCATCCGCAACACGATCGTCGGGCCTGACCGCCGTCGATCCCGCATTGACCGACGCCGCGCGCGGTATCGGGTTGAGCCGGCTCGGCACCCTCAGTCGCGTCGAGATTACGACTGGCGTGGCCGTCGATCCTGTCGGCCATGCGGATCAGCACCCAGATGTCGATGGGCGTGCTGGCGATCGCCGCCTACGTGAAGGGCCCAGGTCTCGGCAACATCATTTTCGCGGGGCTGGCCAGAGTCGGCAGCCCGACCGCCATCCCGATGGCGCTCACCGGCACCCTGCTCATCGTCATCCTGGCGCTGTTGCTCGATGGGATCCTGGTACTGCTCGGGCGCTTCACCACATCGAAAGGTATTCGGTGACAGAACAATCCGAGTCAGACGGCCCACAGCCTTCCAGCGGGGCCGAATCGTCCTCGACCATGTTTCGAAGGTATACCCGGGCTCCAACCAACCCGCAGTCGACGACACTCGCTGGATATCCCCGCGGGCGAGATCGTGATTTTCGTCGGTCCGTCGGGATGCGGGAAAACCACCATGATGCGGATGATCAACAGGCTCAGCGAGCCGACATCGGGCCGCATCCTGATCGGCGACAAGGATGCGTTGTCCATCAAGCCGACGGAGCTGAGGCGGTCGATCGGCTATGCGATCCAACAGGCCGGCCTGTTCCCGCACATGACGATTCGGCAGAACGTCGGCCTGGTACCCGGCCTGCTGCGGTGGGACCGCAAGAAGATCGCCGACCGGGTCGATGAACTGCTCGATATGGTCGGGCTCGAGCCGGGACAGTACGCAGACCGGTATCCGCGACAGCTTTCCGGCGGCCAGCAGCAGCGGGTCGGTGTGGCACGGGCGTTGGCCGCAGACCCGCCGGTGCTCCTGATGGACGAGCCGTTCGGCGCCGTCGACCCGATCACCAGAAGCACGCTGCAGGACGAACTTCTGCGGCTGCAGTCCGAATTGCGCAAGACCATCGTCTTCGTGACCCACGACTTCGGCGAGGCCGTGAAGCTCGGCGACCGCATCGCGGTGCTGGGCCAGCAGTCCAAGGTGCTGCAGTACGACACGCCGCAGACGATTTTGGCCAGCCCCGCCGACGACACCGTCGCCGGGTTCGTCGGATCCGGAGCCTCGCTGCGTCAGCTCAGCCTGCTGCGGGTCAAGGACGTCGAACTGCGGGCTCACCCTGCCGTGCACCGGACGACTCGCTCGAAAGCGTCCGAACTGTGCTGGCCAACAGTGATTTCGACTGGGTCGTCGTCCTCGACGACCGAGACCGGCCGGTGAACTGGGTGCGCGAGACGCCGCCTGCGGCACGCACAGACGCTGGCCGATGCCTTCGAACCGCTCGACGTGGTCAGCACCCAGTCGACGCTCGAGGACGCACTGGAGGCGATCCTTGCGGAGCAACATGCCTCGGCGGTGGTGTCCGGACCCGGCAGCAAGTACGCCGGCGTCGTCACGTTGGACACGCTGATCGACACCATCACCCGCCTGCGGTCTGAAGCCGAAGTCGCCGGACGGTGACGAGTCGTGACCACCGCCGTCGACAGGGCCGCACCGAAGGCGACCGGGCCGAGCGCCTTCGGCTGTTCATCCAGCCTGCGCTGGTCCTCGTCGTCGGCAGCCGCGGTGATCTTCTGGGCGTTCAACCGTGATCTGACGGCCACGCAGAAGGAGAACATCAACGTCGGCAAACGTCTCCACGCTGATCTGGCAGCACCTGCTGATCACCTTCGCGGTCACTGCGATCGTGCTGCGCGGTCGGCATCCCGCTCGGTGTGCTGGTCACCCGGCCGGGCGCAAAAGTGCTGCGGCCGTTCATCATCGGTATCGCCAACATCGGTCAGGCGGCGCCGGCGATCGGCCTGCTGGTCCTGCTGTTTCTGTGGACGGCGAAGACGGGCTTCTGGATCGGCGTCCTGCCGATCGCGCTCTACTCCCTGCTGCCCGTGCTTGCCAGCACAATCCTCGGCCTCGATCAGGTAGACCGGTCACTGATCGACGCGGGGCGCGGCCAGGGCATGTCGCGCAGCGCCCTGCTGTTCAGAGTCGAACTGCCACTGGCCGTTCCGTACATCCTCGCCGGTCTGCGGACGTCTCTGGTGATAGCGGTGGGGACGGCGACGCTGTCGTTCCTGGTCAATGCCGGCGGCCTCGGCATCCTCATCGACACGGGCTACAAGCTGCAGGACAACGTGACGCTGATACTGGGCAGTGTGCTGGCAGTGTGCCTGGCACTGCTGGTCGACTGGTTCGGCGGGCTGGCGGAATTCTTCCTGACCCCAAGGGACTTCGCTGATGCGGCGCCTGCTGGCGGTGGTCATTGCCACGATGTGCGCGCTGACCGCGTCGGCCTGCGGACTCGGCTCGGGCGGCACGGTGCCCTTCATGGTGGGCCCAGGTTCCATCAAACCCAACCCCGGCGTTGGAGGGCGTCAAGATCACGGTCGGCTCCAAGGAGTACACCGAGCAGGTGATCATGGGCTACATCCTCGAATACACCCTGGCCGCCGCAGGCGCCGACGTCCGGGACCTGACCGGCATCGTCGGCTCGCGCAGCACGAGAGAGGCCCAGCTGCGCGACCAGGTCGACGTCGCCTACGAGTTCACCGGCAACGCCTGGATCAACTACCTCGGCCACGAGAAGCCGATACCGGACAGCCGCGAACAATACGAGGCCGTCCGCGACGAAGACCTAGAGCGCAACGACATGGTGTGGCTGCCGCCGGGGCCGATGGACGACACATACGCGCTGGCGGCCAGCAAGAAGGTCGTCGAGCGCACCGGCGTGCGGACGCTGTCGCAGTACGCCGACCTGGTCAAGACGCAACCCCGCAGCCGCGAAAACCTGTGTGGACACCGAGTTTCGCGCTCGCCAGGACGGCTATCCCGGCATGGCCGCGGCCTACGGGTTCGATCCGGCGCAGGCGCAGACGCCGGTGCTCCAGGTCGGCATCATCTACCAGGCGACCGCCGATGGCGACCAGTGCGACTTCGGGGAGGTGTTCACCACCGACGGCCGGATCGCGGCACTCGATCTGGTGGTGCTCACCGACGACAAGCAGTTCTTCGCGCACTACAACCCATCGGTGACCATGAAGCGTGACTTCTTCGAGGCGCATCCGGAGATCGCGGAGGTGACCGCCCCGGTGACCGCTGCGCTCACCAACGACGCGATCATCGAAATGAACAAGCAGGTCGACGTCGAGGGCCGTGACCCCGCCGTCGTCGCCCGCGACTGGATGCTCGCCGAAGGCTTCGTCACCGAACGCTGAGCGGCGATTACGCGAATTTCCGCGCTCGCCCGGCGTACCGTTTCGTGCGTCGGGAGGGGCTGACCATGTCGAGAGAACGTACCCTCAACGTTGCCATCATCGGTGCGGGCATGTCCGGCATCTGCATGGCGGCCAAACTGCAGGACGCAGGCATCGACGACTTCACCATCTTCGAGTCGGCCGACGATGTCGGCGGCACCTGGCGCGACAACACCTATCCTGGCTTGACTGCGACGTTCCGTCGCGCTTCTACTCGTACTCGTTCCGGCTCGAACCCCGAATGGTCGCGTTTGCATGTCGCCAGGCCCGGAGATCCATCGTACTTCCGGCAGGTTGCCGACCGAGCGCGGCGTCCGCCCGCACATCCGGTTCGGCACCGAAGTCACCGCAGCGCGATTCGAGGACAAGCAGTGGTGGGTCAGCACCGCAGATGGTGAGGAGGCCTTCGACGTGCTGATCACCGCGACCGGGGTGCTGCGCGTGCCCGCGCTATCCGGAGATCGAGGGGCTCGACACGTTCGCTGGGCCGATCGTTCCACTCATCTCGCTGGGATCATTCGATTTCGTTGCACAACAAGCGGATCGGATTGATAGGCACAGGTTCGACGGGCGTACAGATCACCGCTGAACTCGGCGGTAACGTGCGCGGACTGACGATCTTCCAGCGCTCAGCCCAGTGGGTTTACCCAACGCCCAACCTTCGCTACCGAGCGATGACCAAGGCGGCGCTCGCGCGTTGGCCGGTCCTCAACAAACTGGGGTACCGCTTCTGGCAGACCTATATCGAGAAGCACCCTGGGTCGTGCGGCTGTCGAGGCCGGGCTTGAACAGCGCCGGGTGATGGCTCGGCATGTGCCGGCTCAATCTGCAACTGTCGGTGCGCGACCCCGCGTTGCGCCGCAAGCTCACGCCCGACTATCACGCGATGTGCAAGCGGCTTATCCTGGCCGGCCACTACTACCGGTCCATCCAGAAGCCGGGTGTGCATCTCGTCACCGAGGCGATCGACCACGTCGAACCGCGGGTGTCGTGACCTCCGACGGCGCGCTCCATGAACTTGATCTGTCTGGTGTTGGCCACGGGCTTCGACGCCCGCGCCTACGTGCGCCCGATGGGGATCGTCAACGACAACGGCGTGACGCTCGACGAAGTCTGGGAGGACGGCCCGCACGCTTACCGTTCGATCGCGGTCCCGGGCTTTCCCGAACCTGTTCATGCTGATGGGTCCGCACTCGCCGATCGGCAATCAGTCGCTGGTCCTCATCGCCGAGAACCAGGCCGACTACGCGATGTGGTGGATCAACAAGATCCGCAACGGCCGACATCATCGCGGCGTCACCCACCGACGCGGCAACCAAGGACTACAACGAGCAGATGAAAGCTGCCATGCCGCAGACGATTTGGATGACCGGATGCAAGAGCTGGTACCTGGGCAAGGACGGCTTGCCGGAGCTCTTCCCGTGGCGGCCGGTTCGCCACCGCGAGCTTCTGGCCACTCCGGAGTCTCGTCATTTCGACGTCCGAACCGCCTGAATGTGACGGCCGGCACACTATTGGTTCTAGTGATCCGTGCCACACATGTTGCTCACTTCGGGCCCGTGTAGTCGTACGTTCCAGATAACTGCACGCGTGTGTAGTAAGCGATGTCAGGAAGGAACAACGATGTTCGAATTCATCGTTTTCGGCGCTGTGTTGGTCGTCCTCATCGGCGCCCTCGGGCTGCTGCCGTATTCGCAGAGCACCTACGACCGCTGGAACCGGCGCTAACCCTGCCCCGGCCGGTAGGTCCCGAAGCACCACACGTTGCCGTGCGGGTCGCGTGCGGCGAACTCGCGTGAGCCGTAATCCTGGTCGGTCAGCCCCATGACGATCTCGGCGCCACCCGCAACCGCCCGGTCGTGCAGCGCGTCGGGGTCGTCGACCACCACGTAGAGCACCACCGGCCCCGGCAGCGCGAACGGGCTGTCGGTGCGGTCCGCGTCGTCGATCATCACCAGCCCATTGCCGACCTTCACCTCGGCGTGCTTGAGCGGTTGGTCGGCCTCGGGAGGAACCACCAGGGTCGCGACAGCGCCGAACGTCCGCTCGAGCCAACTGATCCCGGCACGCGGATCGGTGAAGGGGACGATCGGCACGGCCCCGTTGGTGGTCAGTGTTTCGGTCATAGCGCCGACGCTAGGCCGGCCGCGGGCGCCACGTCTTGGACGGAATTTACGGTCTGCGCGCGCAGCTCGGTCGGCGTGATGTCGGCCAGCTCCCGTACCTCGCGGGCCAGATGGGCCTGGTCGAAGTAGCCACATGCGAGCGCCGCGCTCGGCCCAGTCGGTCGCCGGGTCGCTGGCCAGCAGTGCTGCGAGTCGCTCGAATCGCACGATCCGCGCGACGAGCTTCGGCGGCAGCCCGACGGCGTCGCGGTAGCGCGCGATCAGCCGCCGGTGACTCCAGCCCAATTCGCCGGCCAGGCCTGAGATCGTCGCCGTGCCGCCGCTGTCGGTGATGCGGCGCAGCGACCACTCCACCCCAGCGTCGACAGGCGCGGCGTCGGCAAGGCGGGCCCGGATCGCGGCGTCGATCAACGCGAATCGCGCAGGCCAGTCCGGGCGCCTCTCCGACGCGCTGCACGAGCTGCCGCCCGAACCGGCCGAACACGTCGTCGATGGGCACCGTCCGGTTGGCCAACTCGCTCATCGGCATACCGATCAGCCGGCGGGCGCCCAGCGGCGTCAGGTCGACCTGCAGACAACGCGCCGACCCGCCGTGGCCGACCAGGACCGGACCGTCGGTGATGCCCGCGACGAACGAATCGAGCCGCAGCGGCGCGGTCCGAGGTGTGCTCCCGGTGGGCGACCGTCCATCCCGCGTCGAGGTCGATGATGATCGGCACGAACGTGCACGGCAGTTCGCGGAATGTGACGGGACCGGCAGCTCGTTCCGCGTAGCCCTCGTAGCGCAACACCACGCCGCGCAGCGACGGATGAGGTGTGCCGGCCGCGAACATCGCGCTCACCTCCATCCACGCTAGTCCGCAACCCGGAAAGGGCGTGGGGTAGTAATGGTGGGTGACTCAGCCGACTCCATCGCCGACGGTCCTGCTGCTGTCGACATCCGATACCGACCTGATCACCGCCCGTGCCAGCGGCGCCGGCTATCGGTGGGCGAATCCGTCGCGGCTCGTCGACGGCGAGCTCGACGAACTGGTCGGCGGCGCCGACATCGTCGTGGTCCGCATCCTCGGCGGCTACCGCGCCTGGCAGGACGGCATCGACGCGCTGGTGGCCGGCGGCGTGCCGACCGTCGTGGTCAGCGGCGAACAGTCCCCGGACGCCGAGCTGATGGGCCATTCCACGACGCCGGCGGGTGTCGCGCTGCAGTCCCACGTCTACCTGGCCCAGGGCGGGGTCGAGAACCTGCGGCAGCTGCACGCGTTCCTCTGCGACACGCTGCTGATGACCGGCTTCGGCTTCGCGCCGCCGGCGACGACCCCGAACTGGGGTGTCCTCGAGCGGCGCCGTCGGCCGACAGATCGACGGGACCGACCATCGCGGTGCTGTACTACCGCGCGCAGCACCTCGCCGGGAACACCGGCTACGTCGAGGCGCTGTGCCGGGCCATCGAGGACGCCGGCGGTACGCGCGCTGCCCGTGTTCTGCGCGTCGTTGCGCACCGCGGACGCCGAGCTGCTGGAGTTGCTCGGCACCGCCGACGCGTTGGTGACCACGGTGCTCGCCGCCGGCGGGTCCACCCCTGCCACCGCGTCGGCGGGCGGCAGCGACGACACCTGGAACGTCGCGCATCTGGCCGCGCTCGACATCCCGATCCTGCAGGGTCTGTGCCTGACCAGTTCACGGTCGCAGTGGCAGCGACAACGACGACGGGATGTCGCCGCTCGACGTCGCAACCCAGGTCGCCGTCCCGGAGTTCGACGGCCGCATCATCACGGTCCCGTTCTCGTTCAAGGAGATTGACGACGAGGGCCTGATCTCCTACGTCGCCGACCCGGAGCGCTGCGCGCGGGTCGCGGGCCTCGCGGTGCGGCACGCGCGGCTGCGCGCCATCGCGGCCCCGCAGAAGCGGGTGGCGCTGGTGTTCTCGGCGTATCCGACCAAGCACGCCCGCATCGGCAACGCCGTCGGGCTCGACACCCCCGCCAGCGCGATCGCGCTGCTGCGCGCGATGCGCGACCACGGTTACCAGCATCGACGACATTCCCGGCTTCGACGCCGGCGACGGCGACGCGCTGATCCACGCGCTGATCGAGCGCGGCGGCCAGGATGCCGACTGGCTGACCGACGGCCAGCTCGCGGGCAACCCGAT
Organism: uncultured Actinomycetota bacterium; assembly: GCA_963720345.1. GTDB lineage: Bacteria > Actinomycetota > Actinomycetes > Mycobacteriales > Mycobacteriaceae > Mycobacterium. The sequence goes on along the minus strand of CAVRFN010000028.1, from coordinate 71,121 downwards.
CCGGGTGCCGGCCAAGGACTATCGCGACTGGTTCGCCACGCTGCCTGCCGAGCTCACCGACGCCATGGTCGAGCACTGGGGTCCGCCGCCCGGCGAGTTGTTCGTCGACCGCAGCCCCGACCCCGACGGCGAGATCGTCATCGCCGCAATGCAGGCGGGCAACGTCGTGCTGATGGTTCAGCCGCCGCGCGGTTTCGGCGAGAACCCGGTCGCGATCTACCACGACCCCGATCTGCCGCCCAGCCATCACTATCTGGCCGCCTACCGCTGGCTCGACGCCGTCTTCGGCGCGGACGCCGTCGTGCACCTGGGCAAGCACGGCAACCTGGAATGGCTGCCGGGCAAGACGCTGGGCATGTCGGCGGCCTGCGGCACCGACGCCGCGCTCGGCGACCTGCCGCTGATCTACCCGTTCCTGGTCAACGACCCGGGGGAGGGCACCCAGGCCAAGCGCCGCGCCCACGCCACCCTCGTCGACCACCTCATCCCGCCGATGGCCCGGGCCGAAAGCTACGGCGACATCGCGCGTCTGGAACAGCTGCTCGACGAGCACGCCAACATCGCCGCGCTCGACCCCGGCAAGCTGCCCGCCATCCGCCAGCAGATCTGGACGCTCATGCGGGCCGCGAAGATGGATCACGACCTCGGGCTCGAGGACCGGCCCGACGAGGACTCGTTCGACGACATGCTGCTGCACGTCGACGGCTGGCTGTGCGAGATCAAGGACGTCCAGATCCGCGACGGGCTGCACATCCTGGGCGAAAAGCCCACGGGCGAGCCGGAAATCGACCTGGTGCTCGCCATCCTGCGCGCCCGCCAGCTGTTCGGCGGCGAGCAGAGCGTGCCCGGCCTTCGGCAGGCGCTCGGTCTCGCCGAGGACGGCCACGACGAGCGCGCCGCCGTCGACGCGGCCGAGGCGCAGGCCCGCGAACTGGTTGCCGCCCTTGCGGCCTCGGGGTGGGACCCCGCGGCCGTCGACGCGATCACCGACAACGCCGAGGTGGCGGCGATCCTGCGTTTCGCCGCCACCGAGGTGGTGCCGCGGCTGGCGGGCACGGCCGCCGAGATCCCGCAGATCCTGCGCGCGCTCGACGGCCGCTTCATCGCGGCGGGCCCGTCGGGTTCGCCGCTGCGCGGCCTGGTCAACGTGCTGCCCACCGGCCGCAACTTCTACTCCGTCGACCCCAAGGCGGTGCCGTCGCGGCTGGCCTGGGAAACCGGTGTGGCGATGGCGGATTCGCTGCTGGACGCGCTACCGCGAGGACCACGGCGACTGGCCGCGGTCGGTCGGATTGTCGGTGTGGGGCACGTCGGCCATGCGCACCTCGGGCGACGACATCGCCGAAGTGCTTGCGCTGCTCGGGGTCCGGCCGGTATGGGACGACGCATCGCGGCGGGTGGTCGACCTGGAGCCGATCGCGCTCGACCGAACTCGGCCGCCCGCGCATCGACGTCACCGTGCGCATCTCGGGTTTCTTCCGCGACGCCTTCCCGCACGTGGTCACGATGCTCGACGACGCGGTGCAGCTCGTCGCGGGCCTCGACGAGCCCGCCGAGGACAACTACGTCCGCGCCCACGCGCAGGCCGACCTCGCCGAGCACGGCGACCAAAGACGTTCCACCACAAGAATATTCGGCTCCAAGCCGGGCACCTACGGCGCGGGGCTGCTGCAGCTGATCGACAGCCGCAACTGGCGCGACGACGCCGACCTCGCAGAGGTCTACACCGCGTGGGGCGGTTTCGCCTACGGCCGCGGCCTGGACGGCAGGCCGGCGTCCGACGACATGAACCAGAACTACCGCCGCATCGCGGTCGCGGCCAAGAACACCGACACCCGCGAGCACGACATCGCCGACTCCGACGACTACTTCCAGTACCACGGCGGCATGGTCGCCACGGTGCGGGCGTTGACCGGAAAGGCGCCTGCCGCCTATATCGGCGACAACACCCGGCCCGACGCGGTGCGCACCCGCACCCTGTCCGAGGAGACCACCCGCGTGTTCCGCGCCCGGGTGGTCAACCCGCGCTGGATCAACGCGATGCGCAGGCACGGCTACAAGGGCGCCTTCGAGATGGCCGCCACCGTCGACTACCTGTTCGGCTACGACGCCACCGCGGGTGTGATGGCCGACTGGATGTACGAGCGGCTGTCGGCGGAGTACGTACTCGACGACGAGAACCGCAAGTTCATGGCGGAGTCCAACCCGTGGGCGCTGCACGGCATGGCCGAGCGGCTGCTGGAGGCGGCCGGCCGCGGCATGTGGGCGCAGCCCGATCAGGCCACGCTCGACGGCCTGCGGCAGGTGCTGCTGGAGACCGAAGGCGAACTGGAGGGCTGAGCCGCATAGGTTTGGGGTGATGCCCGCCACCTTTGCCGACGTCGCCAAGTCCGAATACATCCTGCTGACCACGTTCACCAAGGACGGCAGGCCCAAGCCGACCGCGATCTGGGCGGCCCCGGACGGCGATCGCCTCCTCGTCATCACCCAGGAGAAGTCGTGGAAGGTCAAGCGCATCCGCAACACCCCGCGCGTCACGATCGCGAAGTGCGACCGCAGCGGCAACCCGAAGGGCGAGGCGGTCGAGGCCATCGCCGCGATCCTGGACAAGTCGGCCAACGGCGCCACCTACGACGCGATCGGCAAGCGCTACGGGCTGCTCGGCAAGACGTTCAACCTCTTCTCCAAGCTGCGCGGCGGCATGAAGAACAACGTGACCATCGAATTGAAGAGCCGGTTTAGCAAACTCGTTAGCGGGTATCCCTGATTTGCATCGTTTGCGCATCGAAACAAGAATCGGGACCCATGACTGACACCTTCGAAGACGTGCACGGTCGAAGTACCTGCTGCTGACCACGTTCACCAAGGACGGCAGGCCGAAGCCGACGACCGTGTGGGGCGTGCCGGACGGCGACAAGCTGCTGATCTTCACCGACGACGGGTCGTGGAAGACCAAGCGCATCAACAACACGCCGCGCGTGACCATCCAGCGGTCCGGCGCGCTCGGCAAGCCGAAGGGCGAACCGGTCGAGGCGGTGGCCCGGAATCTGCCCAAGTCAGACAATCGGCGGGTCTTCGACATGGTCACCAAGCAGTACTGGTGGCACGCGTGGTGGTGGATTCCGCAGGCGATCTGCGCGGCGGCATCGACAAGGTGCACAGCGCGATCGAGGTCGAGCGCGGCCTGACCGGCGTCGCAGTCGGTCTAGGAACCCGGCCGCCTCCGCGACGTTGTCACGACATGGCGATGCGGCTGTTCCTCGTCTACGCGGTCGTCGAGCTGGCGGTCATCGTGGCGCTGGTGTCGACGATCGGCTTCGGCTGGACGGTGTTGCTGCTGCTCGGCACCTTCGTGGTCGGCATCGCGTTGGCCGGTTCGCAGGTCAAGCGCCACATCCGCCGGCTGCGCTCCGGCCTGAACCCGGCGCTCGGTGCAGGGCGCGGCGGCCGACAGCGTGCTCGTCGCGCTGGGCACCGTGCTGGTCGTCATCCCCGGCCTGGCCAGCTCCGTCGTCGGCGCTCTGCTGCTGCTGCCGCCGACCCGCGCGGCCGCGCGTCCGCTGGTGACGGCGATGGCCGCGCGCCGGCATGCCGCTGATCACCGTCGCGGGCGCTACCGGTACGCGGGCTATACCGCGCCGGCCGCGGTGACTACATTGACGGCGAGGTCATCGACGTCACCGACGTCGAGCCTGCCGGCCGTGGAGCGCAAACCCGACTAAGTGACGACCCTCCTGCTCAACGGCCGGGTGCACAGCCCGGCCATGCCCGACGCGACCGCGATGGCGGTGCGCGACGGTGTCGTGGCGTGGCTGGGCAGCGACGACGTCGGCCGCGCACAGTTCCCCGACGCCGCAGATCGTCGACCTCGACGGCGGCTTCGTCGCACCGGCCTTCGTCGACAGCCACGTCCACCTCACCGCGACCGGGCTGACCCTGATCGGACTGGATCTGCGGCAGGCCACCTCGCTGACGGCACTGCCTGCAGCTGCTCGGCGACTACGCCCGCGCCCATCCCGACGGCGCCGATCTGGGGACACGGCTGGGACGAATCCGGCTGGCCCGAACGGACGCCGCCCGAGCACCGCCGACCTCGACGACGCCGTCGGGGACGGCCCGCCTACCTGGCCCGGGTCGACGTCCACTCGGCAGCCGCCTCGACCGCGCTGCGCCGGCTGGCACCCGGCCTGGCCGACGGCGCACGGCTTCGCCGCCCAGCAGCCGCTGACCGGCGATGCGCACCACCTGGTGCGGGCGGCCGCCCGTGACGGGCTCGACGCCCGAACAGCGGCGACACGCCCAGCTGGCCGCCCTGGACGCCGCGGCCGCCCTCGGCATCGTCGCGGTGCACGAGTGCGCGGGCCCGGATATCGGCGGCCTCGACGACTGGGACGAGCTGCGTGGCATCGAGCACGGCGTCGAGGTCGTCGGCTACTGGGGTGAAGCGGTGAGCAGCGCCGCCGAGGCGCGCGACTTGATCGCGCGCACCGGCGCGCGCGGGCTGGCCGGCGACCTGTTCGTCGACGGCGCGCTCGGCTCGCGCACCGCGTGGCTGCACCGGCCCTACGCCGACGCCGCGGACTCGTTGCGGCAACGCTATCTCGACACCGACGCGATCGCCGCACACCTGCGGGCCTGCACCGAGGCGGGAATCACCGGCGGGTTTCCACGTCATCGGCGACGCCGCCGTCGCCGCCGTGGTCGACGCGCTGGAGCGCGTCGTCGAGGAGTTCGGCGCACCCGCGGTCGCCCGCTGCGGACACCGCCTCGAGCACCTCGAGATGGTCACCGAGGAGCAGGCGCACCGGCTCGGCGCGTGGGGTGTGATCGCCAGCATGCAGCCCAATTTCGACGCGCTGTGGGGCGGCGAACACGGCATGTACGCCCAGCGTCTCGGCGCCGACCGAGCCGGATCGTTGAACCCGTTCGCGCTGTTAGCATCCCAAGGCGTGCCCCTCGCTTTCGGCTCCGACAGCCCCGTCACCGGCATGAATCCCTGGGCGACGGTGCGCGCGGCGACCCAGCATCAGACCCCGGGCAGCGCGGTGTCCGCGCGCGCGGCGTTCGCGGCGGCCACCCGCGGAGCCTGGCGCGCCGCCGGCGTGCGCGACGGTGTCACCGGCACCCTGGTTCCCGGGGCCCCGGCGAGCTACGCCGTCTGGGACGCCGACGAGCTCGAGGTCAGTGCGCCGGCCGACGCGGTGCAGCGCTGGTCGACCGATCCGCGCTCGCGGGTGCCCGCGCTGCCGCGACTCGACGGCGCATTGCCGCGCTGCCGCCAGACGGTGCACCGGGGTGTCGTCATCCATGGCTGACGACGTGCGTCCCCCCGTGCTCGACGACGACGCCGACGGCGTAGCCGACGCGCCGACGGTCGAGGCCTCCGGCAGTCAGTCGCGGACAAAGCGATTCGGCCGTGCGGTGCTCGACCGTCTGCCGCAGCTGAGCGTCGCGATCGTCGCCGGTCTGGCGCTGTGCCTGAGCTTCCCGCCATTCGGCTGGTGGTATCTGGCGTTCCTCGCGTTCGCGCTGCTGGCGTGGGTGCTGACCCGCGAAACCACCACTCTCGCAGGCGGATTCGGGTACGGATTCCTGTTCGGACTGGCGTTCTACCTGCCGCTGCTGCCCTGGATCAGCGGATTTGTCGGCCCCATTCCGTGGATCGCGCTCTGCGTGCTGGAGGCGCTGTTCCCCGCGCTGTTCGGCGCTCTGGCGGTCGCGGTCCGGCGGCTGCCGGGCTGGCCGCTCTGGTTCGCCGGGCTGTGGGCGGCGCAGGAGTGGCTCAAGTCGACCGTGCCGTTCGGCGGATTCCCGTGGGGTGTCGTGGCATTCAGCCAGACCGACGGGCCGCTGCTGTCGATCGCGCAGGTCGGCGGCGCGCCGCTGCTGTCGTTCGCGGTGGTGCTGGTCGGATTCAGCCTGGCCGCGATCACTCTGGAGATCGTGCAGTGGTGGCGCCGCGGCACCACGCGGACCGCGCGGCCCGCCGGCGGTCGTGCTGCCCGGCGCGTGCATCACCGTCGTCCTGCTGCTCGACCGCGCTCACGTGGCCACAGGTCCGGCACTCCGGCGTGGGCGCCGACGACGAACAGCCGATCACGGTGGCCGCTGTCCAGGGCAACGTGCCGCGGCTCGGACTGGAGTTCAACGCGCAGCGCCGCGCGGTGCTCGACAACCACGTCCGCGAGACGCTCCGGCTCGCCGAGGACGTGCGCGCCGGCCGGGCGCCGCAGCCGATGTTCGTCATCTGGCCGGAGAACTCCTCCGACATCGATCCGCTGGCCAATCCGGACGCCGCAGGCCGAGATCTCGGCGGCGGCGGCGGCGATCGACGCGCCGATCCTGGTCGGCAGCGTGGTTGCGGCGCCGGGCTACAGCCCCGACAACCCGGTCGCGACCAACTCGGTGATCGTGTGGAACCCCGAGACCGGTCCGGCCGATCGGCACGACAAGCAGATCGTGCAGCCGTTCGGCGAGTACCTGCCGTGGCGCAGCTTCTTCCGCCTCCTGTCGCCGTACGCCGACCGGGCCGGCTACTTCGTCCCGGGCAGCGGTAACGGGGTGGTGCACGCCGCCGGCGTGCCCGTCGGGGTCACCACCTGCTGGGAGGTGATCTTCGACCGGGCCGCCCGCGAGTCGGTGCGCAACGGCGCGCAGCTGCTGGCGGTCCCGACCAACAACGCCACGTTCGACGAGGCGATGAGCGAGCAGCAGCTCGCCTTCGCCAGGCTGCGGGCCGTCGAGCACGACCGCTACGTGGTCGTCGCGGGAACCACCGGTATCAGCGCGGTCATCGCCCCGGACGGACGTGAGCTTGCCCGCACCGAGTTCTTCGAACCCGCCTACCTGGACACCCAGGTGCGGCTGAAGACCCAGCTCACAGCCGCGACGCGGTGGGCGCCGCTGGTCGAGGGTGCTGCTGGTCGCCGTCGGCGTTGGGGCTCTGATCGCCGCGATACTGCACAATGGGAGCTTCGTGTCGTCGGCTAGGAACGGCGACGAAAGATAGAGGAGCCACATGACGACGGGCCCGGGCCCCGGGGAACGCCCAAGTCAGCGCACGCTGGTCATCATCCCCACCTACAACGAGCGGGAGAACCTGCCGTTGATCGTCGGGCGCGTGCAGACCGCGTGTCCAGACGTGCACATCCTGATCGTCGACGACGGCAGCCCGGACGGCACCGGCGAGTTGGCCGACGAGCTGGCACTCGCCGATCCCGACCGGGTGCACGTGATGCACCGCGCCACCAAGGCCGGCCTCGGCGCGGCATACCTGGCCGGGTTCGCGTGGGGCCTGGGCCGCGAGTACTCGGTCCTGGTCGAGATGGACGCCGACGGCAGCCATCCGCCCGAACAGCTGCACCGGCTGCTCGACAGCATCGACGCACGGCGCGGACCTGGTGATCGGCTCGCGCTACGTCAAGGGCGGCGAGGTCCGCAACTGGCCGCGGCGGCGATTGGTGCTGTCCCGCACCGCCAACGGCTATTCGCGCATTCTGCTCGGCGTCGACATCCACGACATCACCGCCGGATACCGCGCCTACCGGCGCGAGGTGCTGGAGAAGATCGACCTGTCCGCGGTCGACTCGAAGGGCTACTGCTTCCAGATCGACCTGACCTGGCGCACCATCAACAACGGGTTCGTCGTCGTCGAGGTACCGATCACCTTCACCGAGCGCGAGTTCGGCCAGTCCAAGATGAGCGGGTCCAACATCCGCGAGGCGCTGTTCAAGGTCGCGGAGTGGGGTTTCCGCGGGCGCCTCGATCGCGCCCGCGGCGTCGGTGTCACCCGCTAAGCACGTCGGTCAGATCCGCGGAGCCGCCGATCAGCCTCGGCGGCGCGCCTTGATGATGTCGAGGCGCTCCTTGAGCAGTTCCTCGAGCTCCTCGACCGAGCGGCGCTCCAGCAGCATGTCCCAGTGGGTGCGCGGCGGCTTGATCTTCTTCGGCTCCGGCGCGTCACCCTCGATCAGGGTGCCCTCCATGCCGTTGCGGCACAGCCAGGTGTGGGGGATCTCGGCGTCGTCGGCGAACGGGACGTCGAACTCCTCGCCGTTGTCGGTGCGGTAGCGCGCGACCTGACGCGGCGCCAGATCGTGGTTGCGGTCGGTCTCGTAGCTCACAGCTCCGAGGCGACTGCCTCTCAAGACGCGATCAGCCATCGTCAACACTCCTCAATCAATGCAAGTTGTCCGGAGAATCAACGCAGCGGCGCGACACGCAGTTCCCGACTCGACCATTGATGATACCGGGATTCTCGCGGTCCGCCGGTTTACAGTCTGGTCCGTGGTACCGTGTCATCGAATCGCCGACGTTCTCAACCCTGTCGCTGGTGCGGTCGTGAAGTCGCTGATGCCGGGCTGGGCAGGCGCAGGCAGTACTGCAGGCAGTCCTGCCGCCAACGCGCCTACGAACAGCGTGCCATCGTCAAGGGCACCTCGCTGGCACCCGATGCCGTGGTGCTGACCGCCGACGAGGCCGCAGAACTGTGCGACCGCGTCTACCAGGTCAGATGTGCCGCTGAGGACGTTGCCACCGCCGTCGACGAGGGCGCGGACGGCACCGAGTTGCGGCAACTGTGCGATGCGCTGATGCGCGCGGCCAAGGCGGCCGACGGCTGGCGCTAGCGATCGAACCCTGGAGTGGGGTCTGCTCGTCGTTACGATGACCTGCAACCCTCCCGATGGGACCCGCCGTGACCTTGTCAACACCTGAGTCTGACCTCTGCCCACCTCGACCGGCGTGTGGCGGTTCGAGGACTTCGTGCTCGACACCCAACGCTACGAACTGCGCGCTGGCGGCGAGGTGATCCGAGTCGAGCCCCAGGTGTTCGACGTGCTGACCCAGCTGGTGAGCAACGCCCACCGATTCGTGTCGAAAGAGGAACTGTTCGACTCGGTGTGGGGCGGGCGCTTCGTCACCGAGGCCGCGTTGACGAGCCGCATCAAGGCCGCCCGCCGCGCGCTCGGCGACGACGGCGAATCGCAGCGGTTCATCAGGACCGTCCGCGGCCGCGGCTACCAGTTCGTGGCCACCCTCACCGCGGACGCCGGCCACCGCCCGCCGCCGCCCGGAGGCCGCGGTGCCCGACGAGCCACCGCCGCCGCGCCAGCACATCGCGTTCTGCAGGGCCGCCGACGGTGTGCGGCTTGCCTACGCAGTGGCAGGGGAGGGCCCGCCGCTCGTGCGGGCGGCGAATTGGATGACCCACCTCGGATACGACATCGAAAGCCCGGTGTGGAAGCACTGGGTGCGCGACCTGTCGGAGAACCGCCAGTTCATTCGCTACGACGAGCGTGGCTGTGGGTTATCCGATTGGGATGCAACAGATTTCACCTTCGAAGACTGGGTCGCCGACCTGGAGTCGGTGGTCGAGGCGCTTGGCCTGGAACGCTTTCCGCTGCTTGGCGTGTCGCAGGGCGGCGCCGTCGCGGTGGCCTATGCGGCCCGTCATCCCGAGCGGGTCAGCCGCCTGGTGCTGTGCAGTGCGTATGCGCGCGGACGGGCCGTGCGTGCGTCGGGCGAGGACGAAAAGCGGGCCGCGGCGCTGGATCTCGAACTCGCCCGAGTCGGTTGGGGCCGCGACGATCCGGCGTTCCGGCAGGTTTTCGCCGCGCAGTTCCTGCCCGACGGCACCCGCGCCGACTGGGCCGCGTTCGATCAGCTGCAGCGGCGCACCACCTCGCCGGAGAACGCGGTGCGTTTCCTCGAGGAGTTCGGCCGCATCGATGTGCGTGATCTGGCGCGAGACGTCGTCGTGCCCGACACTGATCATGCACTCGCGTGACGATCACCGGGTCCCGCTGCGCTTCGGCGAGGAATTGGCTTCGCTGATCCCGGACTCCCGCCTGGTGGCGCTCTCCAGTAACAACCATCTGCTGACCGCATCCGAGCCGGCGTGGCAGGTGTTTCGGGCCGAGATCGACGCATTTCTGGCGGTCTGAATCAGGCTTGCCCGCCGCATCGCAGATATCTCCACGCAATCTCCATACGTTCTTCATGTAACGCCGGTCGCGAGCCATTCATGCTGGTCACATGAAGAAACTCACCCGCACCCTGCTCGTGGGTCTCAGCGCGTTCGTCGCGCTTGGCACCCTGTCCGCCTGCTCTGGCGGATCATCGAACAAGCGACCTCCTCATCGGAGGTCGCCGACCACAACCGCCGCCGCACCGCCACCGCCTTCCCGCAGTCGGCTCGCTACATCGCCGACATGACGGCGGCCGACGGCAAGACCATGACGATCGGAATCTCCGTCGACGGAGACGAGGTTGCCGCATACGCCTGCAACGGGACCGACGACGAAGCATGGTTCTTCGGCAACCAGACCGACGGTTCGATCGACATCAAGTCGCGATTCCGCGACACCCTGCAAGCGGAGTTCGACGGCGGGAACGTCGACGGCGACCTGAACATGAACGGTGTGGCGTATCAGTTCACTGCGAAGCCGGTGACCGGCGAGGCGGGGATGTACACCGCTGACGCTGGACGGTATACGCGCGTCCTGGGTGGTCCGCGAGAACGGCTCGGCTGTTGGCGTGCAGTTCACCAACAACGGCGACCTCGACGACATCAACGTGTTCAGCAGCTCAACGACGCGCAGTTCCGCGCCGAGGTGCGCAACAAGCGGCAACTTCAGCAGGCACAGCAGATCGAGCGCCTGCCCAACGGCAGGATGAGCTCCAAGATCAACGGCAGGGATGTGACGCCGACGCTGGTCAACGGAAGTTTCCGCCTCGGCTGACAACTGAAAACCGTTGCCACCCAACGGCCCTGCCGGTGTGCTACGTCACATCGGCAGGGCCGTGTCTTTGCATCATCGCAGAATCAAAACCTTCTGGCGCCACAGCGTGCGTGCGTAGCGTCGACGCACCGTGACTAGTCCTGCCGAACTGGCGGCGCCGATAGCGCCCGTCCCCGCCGCGAATGCCGGATGGCGGCAGCGCAAATGGGGGCTGATCCGGCTGGCGTCGCCGATCGTGCTCGTCGCTTTGTGGCAGTTGGGCAGCGCGCTGGGTCTCATTTCTCAGGATGTGCTGCCCGCACCGTCGTTGATCGCCGAGGCGGGCATCGAGGTGGTGGAGAACGGACAGCTGGCCGATGCGCTGCGGGTGTCGGGAATTCGAGTGGTCGAAGGACTGCTGCTCGGCGGGATTCTCGGCGTCGCGCTGGGCACCGCGGTCGGACTGTCCCGTTGGTTCGAGGCGACGGTCGACCCGCCGATGCAGATGGTTCGGGCACTGCCGCACCTCGGACTGATTCCGCTGTTCATCCTGTGGTTCGGCATCGGCGAGCTTCCCAAAGTGCTTCTGGTGGCGCTCGGCGTCAGTTTTCCGCTGTATCTGAACACCTTCTCGGCGATCCGCCAGGTAGATCCGAAGCTGTTCGAGACGGCTCAGGTGCTCGGCTTCTCGTTCTGGCAGACGGTTCCGCACCATCATCGTGCCCAGTGCCGCGCCACAGGTGCTGGTCGGACTGCGGCAGTCGCTGGCGATCGCTTGGTTGACGCTGATCGTGGCTGAACAGATCAACGCCGACAAGGGAATCGGCTTTCTCATCAACAACGCCCGCGACTTTCTGAGGATCGACATCATCATCTTCGGACTTGATCGTCTACGCACTGCTGGGGATCGGCACCGACGCCATCGTCCGCGCACTGGAACGACGAGCATTGAGGTATCGCACATGACACTGACGGCATCGCGCACGACACACATCGCAGGTGAACTGCGAGACGTCAACAAGTGGTACGGCGATCACCATGTCCTCAACGACGTCTCGGTGCAGGTGGACAGGGGTGAGATCGTCGCGCTGATCGGGCGAAGCGGCTCCGGCAAGTCGACGGTGCTGCGGGTACTGGCCGGGCTGTCGACCGACCACACCGGCCATCGTGAGGTCGTCGGGGCGCCCGCGCTGGCATTCCAGGAACCGCGGCTGTTCCCGTGGCGCGATGTGCGCACCAACGTCGTCTACGGCCTCACCCGCAGTCGGCTGCCCAAGGCAGCAGGCGCAGGCGCGCGCCGATCGGGCGCTGGCCGACGTCGGACTCACCGACCGCGCCGACGTGTGGCCGCTGACGCTTGTCCGGCGGTCAGGCGCAACGCGTTTCGTTGGCGCGGGCGCTGGTGGCCGAGCCCGAGGCTGCTGCTGCTCGATGAGCCGTTCGGTGCGCTGGACGCCTTGACCCGGCTGAGTATGCGGGCGCTGCTGCTCGACCTCTGGCGCGAGCACGGCTTCGGCGTGCTGCTCGTGACCCACGACGTCGATGAAGCCGTCGCGCTCGCCGACCGGGTCGTGGTGCTCGAGGACGGCGAAGTCATCCACACGCTCGGACATCGACGACCCGCGGCAATCCACGAACGCCGAACACTATCGCGCCGAGCTGCTCGATCAGCTCGGTGTGCGGATCTGACCTCCGACGACAAGGATTTACGATTCATGCGGAAACTCGCTGCTGTCACTGCGCTAGTCGCCCTGCTGCTCGCGGGATGCGTTTCTCGTCAGGACAGCTCCGGTCACATCCGAAGCGCCTGCCACGGTGGCACTTTCGGAGTTGTCCGACCTGACGCTCAACGTCGGCGATCAGAAGGGCGGCACCGAGGCGCTGCTGCGGGCGGCGGGCGCGCTGGACGACCTGCCGTACAAGATCGCGTTCTCGACGTTCACATCCGGGCCGCCGCAGATCGAGGCGGCCACCGCGGGCAAGATCGACTTCGCGATCACCGGGAACACGCCGCCGATATTCGGCGCCGCATCCAACGCGAAGGTGAAGATCGTATCCGCCTACGACGGCGGAGGATTCGGCGACAGATACTGGTCCACGCCGACTCGCCGATCCAGACGGTTCGGCGACCTGCGGGGTAAGAAGATCGCCGTCGCCAAGGGCAGCTCCGCGCACGGCCACACATCCTGGCTCAGCTGAACGGGCAGGGCTGACGCCGTCAGACGTCGAGTTGGTGTTCCTGCAGCCCGCCGATGCGCTGTCCGCGTTCACTCAACGCCGCGTCGACGTCTGGGCGGTCTGGGACCCGTACACCGCCCAGGCCGAAACCGATTTCCCCGTGCGCAGCATCGCCGCGCCACCGGCGTCACCAACGGCGCCGGCTTCGGTGTGGCCTCCGATGCCGCGCTGGCCGATCCGAAACGCAACACGGCGCTGAGCGACCTGCTGGTGCGCTACGCCAAGGCCGTCCGTTGGGCCCACGACAACCGCGAGCAATGGGCGCAAGGCCTACGCCGCAGGAGGTCGGCCTGGACCCTGAAGTCGCCACGCTGGCCCAGGGCCGCAGCCTACGGTTGCCCACCGATCTGTCCGACCAGCTCGTCGCATCCGAACAGGAGCTGGCCGACCTGTTCGCGAAATCGGACCAGATCAGCTCGGCGCCGGAGTTCTCCCGCTGGGTCGACCGACGCTACAGCGACGTGCTCGCGCCCCTCTACCTCAACCGCGACTAGGAGAAACCATGTCCGCACAGTCCGAATTATTCTCAGGCACAACGCAAGCCGAGCTGCCGTCCTCGCGGCCAAAGCCGAACCGCCGTCTTCGCGCAGCGAAGTTCTTCTGGTTCCTGCCCACCAACGGCGACAGCAGATCCATCGTCGGCGCATCGCACGCGTCGTCTCACCACACCGTGCCCGCCAACTACCGCGCACCGAGCGCGCAGGTACCTCGCCGAGGTGGCCCGTGCCGCTGACCGACTGGGATACGAAGGCGTGCTGACCCCGACCGGAACCTGGTGTGAGGACGCGTGGCTGACGGCGTCGGCGCTGCTCGCCGAAACCGAACGTCTGAAGTTCCTCGTCGCATTCCGGCCCGGGCTGGTTCCGCCGACGCTGGCCGCGCAACAGGCCGCGACACTTCAGCGGTTCTCCGAGGGCCGGGTGCTGCTCAACATCGTCAGCGGCGGCGACGACGTCGAGCAGCGCCGGTTCGGTGACTGGCTCGGCCACGACGAGCGCTACGCCCGCACTGGGGAGTTCCTGCACATCGTCAACACGCTGTGGCGTCAGGAGTCACTCGATTTCGAGGGCAAGCACTACACGGTCAAGGACGCGCGGGTGTCGGCTGCGCCAGATCCACTGCCGCAGATCTACTTTGGCGGGTCGTCGGCGGCGGCGCTGCCGATCGCCGCCGAGTACGTCGACGTCTACCTGACATGGGGTGAGCCGCCACAGGCCGCGGCGGCCAAGATCGAGCGGGTCCGCAAGCTCGCCGAGGAGCGCGGCCGCAAGGTGCGCTTCGGCATCCGGCTGCACACCATCAGCCGGGACACGTCGGCGGCGGCGTGGGCGGTCGCCGACGAACTGCTCGCCGAACTGAGCCCCGAGCAGATCGCCAAACCGACTGAGCTGCACGCCAAGTCGGAATCCGAAGGCCAGCGGCGGATGACCGCGCTGCACGGCGGCCGGTTCGACAGCCTGGAGATCTACCCCAACCTGTGGGCAGGCGTCGGGCTGGTTCGTGGCGGCGCGGGCACGGCGCTGGTCGGCAGCCACGAGGAGGTCGCCAACCTGATCTACGAGTACCACTCGCTCGGCTTCGACGAGTTCATCCTCTCCGGCTATCCCGCATCTGGAGGAGGCGTACTGGTTCGCCGAGGGTGTGCTGCCGCTGTTGAAGCAGAAAGGCGTCGCTATAGGAATACCGCCGACCGTCCTTTTGCCTCTGCTCGTTAGTTAGGTAAACCTGAGTCGTGGACGAATGGTTTGAGCGCAGCCCGTTCGTCGGGTTTCGCGCCGTGGATCGTGTACTGGGTCGTCGCCGACGGCCCCAGCACGTGGATGTTCGGCGCTATCTGCGCGGTGATCGCGGCGTTGATCCTCGGCATATCGGCGGGCCGGGGCGGGCCGAGGCTGCTCGAGGTGGTGACGATCGTCTTCTTCGTCGGGGTGACGGTCGCCGGCATGATCGTCGGCGCCGCGGATCGGGACTGGATGGACACCTACGCGACGACGCTGTCGGGCGGCGTCCTGGCCGTGATGGCGCTCGGCTCGCTGGCGTTCATCCCGTTCACCCAGCAGTACGCGCCGCAGTCGGCGCCGCGGCAGGAGTGGGAGAAGGCGGCGTTCCGGCGCACCAACCAAGTCCTCACCCTGATGTGGGCGCTGGTGTTCGCGCTCATCGCGGTCCTTGGCTACGTCGCGGTCACGGCGCCGTCCACCGTGGCTGGACCAAGGCGGTGATCCCGGCCGTGGTGATCGTCGGTGCGATCGGCATGACGCAGATCTATCCCGGATGCGGGCGCGACGACAGCAGGCCGACGACCCACAGCGCTGACCCACCCCGGCCATCAGCGATCAGCAGCTGAACATCTCGCCGATCTGCGGCGGGGCGGTGATCGGTTGCAGGCAGCCGAACGGTTCGATGCCCGCGTCGCTGAACCGGACCGCCGTACTGGTGGGCGTAGTTGGCGCAGAACAGGCCGGCGGGGTCGGCGCGGCACGGTAGTCGCCGAAGGCCAGGACCGGACCGTACGGCAGTTCGGGGCCCGTGCCCGCGGTGAACCGGCCCGGGTCGCCGTGCACGGACCCGACGGCGACGCTCGTCCCGTCGAAGTCGACCCAGCCGCCCTTCCACTCGCCGTACGCGTCCGCCGGCCGCGGCGGCGGGTCGGCGAGATCCACCAGGCACGCCAGCGCGCCGCCGCTGTACTTCGAGTCGGTCATGCAGTTCGTCTTGCCCGACGGTGTGGTGAACGCGACGTCGTCGCCGAGTTCGTGTCGTCGCCCCGTCGCGCGTCGCGACGTGATACTCCGCGGAATCGACCGGTGCTCGCCCGCCTCGATCCAGGTGATGACGTCGGCGACCGGCGCGCCCGGGGCGGGCGGCGTGGTCGGCGGTCGTCGTGGTCGGCGGCGGTCGGGGTCGGCGACGGCACTTCGGCTGGTGTTGGGCGGTATCGGCGTGATCCGTTCGGCCTCGCCGCCCGTCGACTGTGAACACCCTGCCACCAGCAACAAGATCGGCGATCAGCACAGCCATTCGCATACCGGCCAGGCTAGCGGGCCGACACGCCGATCCCGTCGAGGCGCGGCGGCGAGTGGTTATTCGCTACCGTCGAGTGATGCACGAACACACCGTCCGCGCAACCATCGCCTCCGGCACCGTCGAGGGGTTCACCCGCGACGGGGTGAACCGTTGGCGCGCGATTCCGTACGCCCGTCCGCCGGTGGGGCCGCTGCGGTTGCGCGCGCCGCAACCCGTCCAGCCGTGGCCAGGTGTGCGGTACTGCCACGGAGTCGGCTACTGCGCGCCGCAGCAGCGCATGTACACGATCCTCGCCCCCGGCAAGTACCAGCCGATGAGCGAGGACTGCCTGACGCTCAACGTCGTCACCCCCACGCTCGCCGCCCGATGACGCCGCTGCCGGTCATGGTCTTCATCCACGGCGGCGGCTACTTCATGGGCAGTTCGGCGACGCCGATCTACGACGGCGCCGCGCTGGCGCGGCAGGGCTGTGTGTACGTCTCGGTGAACTACCGGCTCGGGCGCCCTGGGATGTCTGGACCTGTCGTCGCTGTCCGACAACGGACCACACCTTCGACGACAACCTGTACCTGCGCGACCTGGTGATGGCGCTGCGCTGGGTGCGCGACAACATCGCGGTCTTCGGCGGCGACCCGGACAACGTGACGATCTTCGGCGAGAGTGCCGGCGCGCACGCCGTCGCCACGCTGCTGGCCGTTCCTGCCGCCAAAGGGCTTGTTCGCCCAGGCGATTTCGGAGAGCCCCGCCGCGGGCATGGTGCGCACGCCGGAGATCGCGGCCGAGTACGCCACCAAGTTCGCCGAGCTGCTCGGCGCCGGCCAGGACGGACGGTGCGGCACGCGGTGATGGCGGCCCGGCCCGACAGAGCTGGTGACCGCGTTCGAACGGCTGATCGTCGCGGGCCAGCGCGAGATGCTCGGCGCCTTCGCGGCAGGCCCCACCGGCGGAACCGAGTATCTGCCGCTGGACCCGGTCGAGGCGATGCGCGACGGGCAAGCCCACCGGGTACCGCTCATCGTCGGCACCAACGCCGAGGAAGCCAGGCTCTTCGGCCGGTTCCTCAAGCTGCTGCCGATGACCGAGCCGATGATCGAGCGGCTGCTGTCTGGAACGGAACCCGCTGAGCGCGAACGCATCACCTCCGCATACCCGGGCTATCCCGACCCGGCGGCGTGCATCCAGTTCGGCGGCGACTTCGCGTTCGGATCGGCGGCGTGGCAGATCGCCGAGGCGCACAGCCGGCATGCCCCGACCTACCTGTACCGCTACGACTACGCGCCGCGCACGTTGCGGTGGTCGGGTCTGGGCGCCACGCATGCCACCGAGTTGCTGGCGGTGTTCGACGTCTACCGAACGACTTTCGGCAGGCTGCTCACCGCCGCCGCGGATCGGCGATCGGCGCTGCGGGTCAGCGATGACGTGCAGTCGCGCTGGCGCGCATTCGCCCGCGACCGGCGTGCCCGGTGAGGACTGGCCCGCCTACACGAGCCCCGACCGGGCGGTGCAGCGTCTTCGACCGCACGGCCGCGCGTCGAATACGACCCGCACGCCGACCGCCGCGCAGGCGTGGGAGGGCTTCTCCCTGGCCGGCCGCTGAATCCGTCGCCGTGCCGGAAATCGCTGCGCGTCGTGCCGCGGATGTGGTTGCGTGATTCCCGTGGCTTACCCTCTGGATCCGCTCAGCGGCGACGAGTTCACGGCGGTCGCGTCGATCCTGCAACGTGAGCATGGTGTCGGCGACGGCTGGCGGTACGCGTCCATCGAATTGATCGAACCGAGCAAGGCCGAACTGCGGGCGTTCGACGGCGGGGGAGCGCCGCCGCCGCGGCGCGCCGAGGGTGACGTGCCTGCAGCGGGCCACCAACGCGACCTACAAGAGCACGGTGTCGCTGACCGACGACCGGGTGGAGTCGTTCGAGCACATTCCCGGCGTGCAGGCCAACTTCACCGTCGACGAGTTCGCCGAGTGTGACCAGCTGCTGCGGTCGCACCCAGACGTCGCGGCCGCACTGGCAAGCGCGGCATCACCGACATCGACCTCGTGTTCTTGGACACCTGGACCTACGGCAACGCGGTCGCGCCACCGGAGTACCGCGACCGGCGGATCGGCTGGTCGGACACCTGGATGAAGGACGGCCCGGCGGCAACCCGTATGCCCATCTCCGTCAGCGGACTGCACTGCGTCATCGACCTCAACGCCATGGAACTGCTGCGGTCGAAGACAGTGGCCCGTTTTCTGGGGCTGGCGTCGAAAGCCCGACGGTGATGGGCGAATACGTGCCGAGCATGATCCCGGAAGCCATCCGGTCGGCGTCGCGCAGGGAGCCGCTCAAGCCGCTGCACATCGAGCAGCCCGAGGGGCCGTCGTTCACCCTCGACGGCAACCTGCTGCGATGGCAGAACTGGTCGCTGCGGATCGGCTTCAACCACCGCGAGGGGATGACGCTTCACACCATCAGCTACCGCGACGGTGACCGGGAACGCTCTGTGGCACACCGGATATCGCTCGCCGAGATGATCGTGCCCTACCGCGACTCGTCCGAGGACCACTACCGGCGCACCGCCTTCGACATCGGCGAATGGGGTCTGGGGTTCATGACCACGTCGCTGGAGTTGGGCTGCGACTGTCTTGGCGAGATCCGCTACCTCGATGCGGTGCTGCACAACAGCAAGGGCGAGCCGTACACGATCACCAATGCCGTCTGCATCCACGAGGAAGACAACGCCGTGCTGTGGAAGCACGTCGACCACGACATCGGCGCCGAGGTGCGCCGGATGCGCAGGCTCACGGTGTCGTCGCACGTGACCGTCGCCAACTACGAGTACCTGATCTACTGGCGGCTCTACCAGGACGGCAACATCGAGTGCGAGATCCGGGCCACCGGAATCATGGTGACCACTCCGGTGGCCCCCGGGCAGCCGCACCCGAACGGCACGCTGGTCGACGAGCGCACCTACGCGCCGTACCACCAGCACTTCCTGGTCGCCCGGCTCGACATGGACATCGACGGCACCGACAACACCGTCTACATGACCGAATCGCACGCCGAGCCGATGGGACCGGACAACCCGTACGGCCTGTCGCTCGTGACGCGCAACCATCCGTTGCGCACCGAGAGCCAGGGCAAGCAGGACGTCAACTACGCGACCCAACGCGCCTGGAAGATCGTCAACCCCAACGTCGTCAACGGGCTGGGTACCCACCCGTCGTACAAGCTGGTGCCGAGCGGGGCGATTCCACCCATGTTCGATCCCGACTCACCGGTGATCGAGCGGGCCAGCGTCATCGGCCATACTCTGTGGGTGACCCCGAACCATCCCGACGAGCGTTGGCCTGCTGGCGAATTCGTCAACCAGTCGGCGACGGACACCGGTCTGGCGAAATGGACGCTGGCCAACCGGTCCATCGACAACACCGACGTGGTGATGTGGTACGTGTTCGGCATCCACCACATCACCCGGCCGGAGGACTGGCCGGTGATGCCCGTCGACATCGTGTCGTTCTGGCTCAAGCCGTTCGGATTCTTCGACCGCAACCCGTCGCTGGACGTCGTCGGTACGCCGCCCGACATGTGCCACACCACGTCGACCAGTGCGCACCACTGACGTCGTCGAGCGGCCGTCGGATCTGACCGCCGAGTGGTTGACCTCCGCACTCGGCACGCCCGTCACGGATTTCGCGTTCGAACGCATCGGTACCGGGCAGATGAGCGAGTGCTATCGCGTCGAGCTGACCTACGCCGCCGGCGACGCCGGGCCGTCGTCGGTCGTGCTCAAGGTGGCGGCGACCGATCCGGTGAGCAGGCAGACCGGGCTGGCGCTCGGACTCTACGAGCGCGAGGTGCGCTTCTACACCGACATCGCGCCGAACCTCGGCGGCGGCCCGGTCGCCGCCGTGCTATTCGCGCCGGCTTCGATCCCGATACCGGCGCGTTCCACCTCTTGCTCGGTGACGCCGCGCCCGCCGTCGTCGGCGACGAACTCCGTGGCGCGACAATCGAACAGGCCATGCTGGCGCTGGCCGAGCTGGCCCGGTTGCATGCGCCCGCGTTCGGCGACGCAGTCGATGGCGCAGGCGGACTGGCTCAACCGCGAGGCACCTATGAACCAGGCGCTGATCGCGGCGCTGTACGCCGGATTCGTCGACCGGTACAGCGATCAGATCGCGCCCGAGCATCGCGCGGTGTGCGAGCGCCTCGTCGGCGGCTTCGATGCATACCTGGCAGCCGAGGGTGCCGGCGACCGGATCATGGGCCTCGTCCACGGCGACTACCGGCTGGACAACATGCTCTTCGGCCAGCCGGGCGCAGACCGGCCGTTGACGGTGGTGGACTGGCAGACCGTCACCTGGGGTCCGGCCATGACCGACGTCGCCTACTTCCTCGGCTGCGCGCTGCCCAGCGAGCTTCGTCGCGAGAACTACGACGCCCTGCTGCGGGCGTACCACGACGCGCTCGGCCCCGACGCCGGCATCAGCCTCGACGAGGTCCGCGACGGGGTGCGGCGGCAGAGCTTCTTCGGGGTGATGATGGCGATCGTGAGCTCGATGCTCGTCGAGCGCACCGACCGCGGCGACGAGATGTTCATGACGATGCTGGCACGGCACGGCGATCACGTGCTCGACACCGGCGCGCTCGACACGTCCTGCCCGGAACCTGTTGTCGCTGAACCGCTCACAGCCGACCCCGCCGACGAGGAAGCGCACACCGCAGGTGACGAGCCGCTGTGGAGCGAGAGCTGGTATTTCGACTTCGCCGACCCGCAGCAGGGCATCGGCGGCTGGGTGCGGCTGGGTCTGATGCCCAACGAGAACACCACCTGGGTCAACGCACTGCTGTGCGGACCCGACATGCCGACGATCGCGCTGCTGGATTTCGACGGCACCGGTGCGATCGAACTCACCCTCGACGCGACCGAACCGTTGCAGACCTACGCGGTGACGGTGCGGGGGAGCGGTCAGGCGTACGACGATCCGGCGGCACTGCTGCACGGACAACCGGGCAGGCCGGTCGAGGCGACGATGGAGTTGGTCTGGACGACGACCGGTGTCCCGTACCAGTACCGGATCACGCCTCGATACGAGATCCCGTGCACGGTGTCGGGCACCGTCACCGTCGACGGCCGCGAGTACACGGTGGACGGCGTGCCCGGGTCAGCGCGATCACTCCTGGGGCGTACGCGACTGGTGGTCGATGGACTGGGTGTGGAGCGCGCTGCATCTCGACGACGGCACCCACGCCCACGGCGTCGACCTCCGGATACCCGGCGCCCCGCCCATCGGCATCGGCTACACGCAACGGGCGGCGAGGCACTGGTCGAACTGCAGAGCGTGACGGCTCAAGCCACGTTCGCCGACGACGATCTGCCTGCCTCGACCACGATCACCTACAACCCGGGTGAACTCGTCGCAACCATCGACATCCGTGGGCATGCACCGGTTCTGCTGACATCACCCGACGGGCGGATCAGTCACTTCCCTCGCGCGTGGGCAACGGTCACCACCGCCGACGGCCGCACCGGTGTCGGCTGGGTGGAATGGAACCGCAACCAACCCTGATCGCCCAGCTCGCGACTCCGCGAGGCTGTGTGACGCGCACGCCGTCGGCTGCGTGCATCGCGACTCGCAGTCGGCCACTCAGCGCGGCGCGTACATGACGATCCGACTCCGACGAGGGCGATGACAGCACCTGTCACGTCCCAGCGATCGGGACGGAAGCCGTCGGCGACCATGCCCCACAACAGTGAGCCGGCAATGAAGACGCCGCCGTATGCCGCGAGCACCCGCCCGAAGTGCGGATCGGGTTGAAACGCCGCGACGAAACCGTAAGCGCCCAATGCGATGACGCCTGCACCGATCCACGCCAGTCCGCGGTGCTCGCGGACGCCTTGCCAGACCAGCCACGCCCCGCCGATCTCCAACAGCGCCGCGAGGACGAACAACGCGATCGATTTCAGCACCAGCCTCACTGGCACGTGCGAAGCGCAGTGCGTCAGGCCGAGGTGGGCGCTGTCGTCGTCGAGGTCGTCTCGGCTCAGGCCCATCGGGGTCGCCGCGGGAACATCACCGGCGGCCACCACCTTGCGGGTGATCGGCGTCAAGCTGCGGAAGAGCGTCTCCACCTCGTCATCGTCGAGCGCGTCCAGCGCACCGAGGGCCAGCGCGTCGGTGGTGTCCTCGATTCGCTGCTTGAGCTCACGCCCCGCCGTCGGTGAGTTCTTCCTGCTCGTCGAGCAGACCCCGCCGGATCAATCGGTCGCGGTAGATGCCCCATTGCTCGTCGTCGTAGTCGCGGCTGCGCATGATGAACTCCTTGGGCACCCGGCCCGCCGCCGCATGCAGGACGTTGCATTCGCGGCCGGAGACTCCCAGACTCGACAGCACGGCCACATGTCCGTCGCCGCGGTGTTCGCGCAGCAGCGTGACGGCATGCCACAGCTTGGCCACCGGCTCTTCCGGCCAGTCCAGCGCCAGGTTTGCGGCGAACAACGGCCGCCCGTCCAGCGCAGCGCTTCGGGCGGCTTTGGCGGCGAGATCCGCGGCCGGCGCCAGATCGTCGTCATCGCCGACGCCGTAGCGGCGCAGCGCTGCCACCGCCGATTGCTCGCGAGCTCGCAGGGCGTCGGCCGGCGACGCGATCTCCCACGCCGCCGGCAACGCCTTCGCGACGCGGTGGGGGGCGAAGTTGTAGAACGTCGCGGCCACCACTTCCGTCGGCACCACACCGAACGGCGCCGAGCGGGCGGCGAAGTAACCCATCCAGAAGCCCCGATATCCGAGCCCGTCGAGGGCGGCGCGGGCCTCGGGCGCGAAATACGTCACGGCATGTACCGGTTCGAATCGATCGAAGAAGCGCCGCGCGAGTCCGGGTTGCCTATCCACTCTCCGCAGTTAACCACTAGACCTCCGGCTGATCTGACGGCGAAAACTCTTCGGTCACAGCGGATGCCGCCTCGTCGATGATCGCCCGCATCGCGCGTTCGGCGGCCGCCTCGTCGCGCAGCCTGATCGCACGCGCCACCTCGTCGTGCAACGTCGATGGCGGCCGGGTTGGGTATCTCGGGCATCATGCCGTGGTGGGTGCGGCCGGTGAGCACCTCGGCGACCACGCCGTTCAAGCGCGCGGAACATCTCGTTGCCGCTGGCCTCGAGCATGGTCTGGTGGAAGATCTTGTCGGCCAACAAGATAGGCGTCGAGGTCGCCCGGACCGCCCGTGCACCACCATGTCCGATACGGCGGCCGCCATGATCCTGCACTGGTGGGGATCGGCTCGCCGCGCCGCAAGTGCCGCGGCGGCGGGTTCGAAGCCCCGCCGCAGCTCCGAGAGCGAGAGCAGCTGTGCGGCCCGGTCACCTGATTCGAGCCGCCAGCGAATCAGCGATGGGGTCGAACACGTTCCATTTCTCCGCGGGCTGGATGGTGATGCCCACCCGGCGGCGGGACTCGACCATGCCCATCGATTCGAGCACCCGGACGGCTTCGCGGACGACGCTGCGCGACACACCATGCTGGGCACTGACGCCGTCGAGCGTGATCACCTGGCCCGGCGGAGTACTCCCCGGACACGATTGCGGCGCCCAGCGCCGCCAGCAAACCGCCGTGCAGAGCACCGACGATTGGTTGGGAGACCACCTATACATCCTGTCATAGCTTTGCTGAGCGTTATTAAAAACATATGATTTCGACATCTACTTGCAATCGTATGATCATTGAGGCATGCTGTGTGACGTCAAGCACAACAGGGTAGGTGGAGGAGATGGCGTCACCAATCGTCGCATGGGCGTCTCGGGTTCGGGCAAATCGACCGTCGGCGCGGCGCTGGCGCAGCGCCTGCGGGTGCCGTTCGCCGACGCCGACGACTTTCATCCGCCGGCCAACATCGCCAAGATGACCGCAGGCGAAGCGCTGAACGACGACGACCGGTTTCCATGGCTGGAAGCGATCGGGGAGTGGCTGGCCGAGCGCTGCGGCACCGGCGGCGTGATGAGTTGCTCAGCCCTCAAACGCAAGTACCGCGACCAGCTTCGGCGCCACTGCCCCGATGTCGAGTTCCTCCATCTCAGTGGCACGCCCGAGGTCATCGGCAAACGCCAGGCCAGCCGGCCCGGGACATTTCATGCCCGCATCGCTGCTGGCTTCCCAGTTCGAGACGCTCGAGCCGCTCGGCGATGACGAGCGCGGCATCGCCATCGATGTCGATCAGAACATCGATTCCATCGTCGAAACCTATGTCGCCTCAACCGAACAGGAGTCCTAGTGGAAGCAATCGAACCGGCATACGGCGCCGCCACCCTGCTGCTGATCGCGGCGGTGGCAGTCGCCGTCCTGCTGTTCTTGATCATGAAGGTGAAGCTGCATGCCTTCGTGGCGCTCGTGCTCGTGAGTGTGCTGACGGCGCTGGCCGCCGGAATCCCGGTCGGCGACGTGCCCGATGCGCTCGTCCTTCGGCTTCTCGAACACGATCGGCTCGGTGGCGCTATTGGTCGGCTTCGGCGTCATGATTGGCCGACTCCTCGAGGTGACCGGCGGCGCGCAGGTTCTCGCCGACACGCTGATCGGCAGGTTCGGTGAGAAGCGGGCTCCGTTCGCACTTGGTGTCGCCGCGCTGATCTTCGGCTTCCCGATCTTCTTCGATGCCGGTCTTGTGGTCTTCCTGCCGATCATCATGACGGTCGCGCGGCGCTTCGGCGGCTCGCTCCTGTTGTACGCGTTCCCAGCCGCCGGCGCCTTCGCCGCCATGCACGCGATAGTGCCACCGCACCCCGGACCGGTCGCGGCCGCCGAGGCGCTCGAAGCCAACATCGGGCTCACGCTGCTTGTCGGCGCGCCCATCGCCGTCGTCTCTTGGTACATCGGCGCCTATCTCGTCTCCCAGTTCATCGGACGCCGAGTACATGTCGACATCCCCGAGGCATTGTTCGGTCCGATGAACGGTGGCCGCGACGAGGTCACCGATCGCGACGGCGTCGGCGCCGGCGGCGTCGCACCTGCCGGCGACGGAGACGGACACACCGCGACGCAGGCACCGACCCGCACGGCTCCGGCCTTCGCCACCGTGCTCGGCATATTGCTGCTGCCGTTCTTCTTGATCTCGTTCAACACCGTGCTCAAGACCCTGACGACCGCAGGCGTGATCGAGGAGGGTGCGGCCTGGGCTGAGTACCTGATGCTGCTCGGGAACACGTCTGTCGCATTGCTCATCACGGTGCTCGTGGCCACGCTGGTACTGGGATTGCGGGGCCGGTCGATGGCCGACGTCAGCGACATCTTCGACAATGCCCTTGGCCCGATCTGCACGGTCATTCTGATCACCGGCGCCGGAGGCATGTTCGGCGGCGTGCTGCGGTTGAGCGGTATCGGAGACGCGCTGAGCAGCTCGCTCTCGAACCTTGGGATGTCCCTGATACTCCAGGCTTTCATCATCGCCACATTGCTTCGCGTCGCACAGGGCTCGGCGACCGTCGCGATAACGACCACTGCCGGCCTGCTCGGCGCGGCGGCCGCCGAAGCGAGCCTGAGCAGTTTTCATCTCACGCTCTTGGTGGTCGCCATCGCTGCGGGCGCGACCGTGCTCTCGCACGTCAACGACTCGGGCTTCTGGCTGGTGAGTCGCTTCTTCGGGATGGACGTGAAGACGACGCTGAAGACGTGGACCGTGATGGAGACGACGCTGGGCCTCACCGCATTCGTGATTGCCCTGGCCCTGTGGGTCGTAACCTGACGCAGCCATGTCTCGCACCGGCGCCGGCTCTATTCCCCAGGCGCGCAGGCAGTTCCGTCCGAGCGGCGTCAGCCCTTGACGACCTGAGTTCCGCCGGCGAGTTCGTCGTGCTTGCCCTGCTTGGTCGGGCTGCCGTTGATGGTCACCGCGATGATGATGATCGCGACGACTCCAAGCAGCCCGCCGACGAACGGGATGATCGGCAGCAGCGTCCACGAGTTGCGGATCGCCGATTGCGCAGGCGTCGGCTTGGGTGCACCCGCCGGACCGTGGACGCTCAGGCCCAGCAGCTTCTTGCCGGGTGTCGATCCGATGGAGACCTCGAAGGCCACGAAGTAGACGAAGGTCAGCACGCCGGTGAACAGGCCCGTCGCCCAGATATTGGACAGCGTGTCCGTCAAGAAGATCAGGGCATAGCTGACAATCGCGACGAGGATGCCGTCGATGACGCGGGCGAGCCAGCGCCACAGCAATCCACCGGGCTGCTGACCTCCGGCAGGCGGGATAGCCGCCTTGCTCACCGTATTGGCCCGGCTGGGGGTTGTAGTCGGGGGTTGTCATCGTCGCACTCCTCGCGTCCGCTGCGCGGCAGGCGAATCCAACCGCGGGGATGGTGGAGTCAATGTACAACCGAATCTGACGGAACGCGCCTGTTCAGCGCACGATGATCATGAACTCAGGCGTTTGCGCTCCTGCTTGATCTGCTTGCGCGCCTGCTTGACCTGCTTACGTCCCTGCTTGACCTGCGTGCGCGCCGTATCGGCGAGATCTGTCGCGCGGTCACGTGCGGTCTCGGCCAATTCAGGTCCGCGCTCACGCGCGACATCGGCCCATTCCCAACCGCGATCGCGGGCGACATCGGCGATTTCGGCGCTGCGCTTGCGGGCCAGCTCCGCGAACTCGGGTCCCCGTTCGCGGGCGACGTCGGCGATCTCGGCGCTGCGCTTGCGCGCCAGCTCCGCGAACTCGGGTCCCCGTTCGCGGGCGACGTCGGCGATCTCGGCGCCGCGCTTGCGCGCCAGCTCCGCGAACTCGGGAGCCCGTTCGCGGGCGCACATGCGCGAATTCACGGCCGCGTTCGGCGCCGACCTGCAGGCCGTGACCGACCTTCTCGGCGAGCTGGCTGTCGGCGAGGGCCCCGCCGGTCGCGGCGCCGACCGGCAGCGCGGCGGTGACCGCGTCGGACACCTTGTGGGCGGCGCGACGTCCGCGCCATCCCAGGGACGGTTTGCCCTCGGTGTCGACGGCGGCGATGATCAGGCCGCCGATGAGGCTGATGTCGGTGAGGAAAGCGCGACGTTCGTCGGCCTTGCGCTGCGGATCCGTCTCGTTCCAGAAAGTATGTCCGCCAAGGCTGCCCGGAACCACGCTGAGCGCGAGCGCCGCCGAAGCCAACCGCGGCAGCTTCCCGCTGGCGAGTAGCAGGCC
Organism: uncultured Actinomycetota bacterium; assembly: GCA_963720345.1. Classification (GTDB taxonomy): domain Bacteria; phylum Actinomycetota; class Actinomycetes; order Mycobacteriales; family Mycobacteriaceae; genus Mycobacterium. The sequence continues at coordinate 43,987 of CAVRFN010000028.1, read as the reverse complement.
GCCGCCGATCTGCACGGCGGCGTTGACGCGCGCCACGGTCTCGGCGTTGGACGGAACATTGGTGCCGACGGGGTCGGGCAGTTTGCTGAGCCCCTCGAGTGTGGGGCGGGCCGCATCGGCGGCGGGTTTGGGGCTGCGGAGGGCATCGACGCCGCGGGCGATGAAGGCCGCTGACAACATCGGGCGGGCGACACGTCGGATCAACATGGACCAGGTGTTCCCCGGCCAGAGTGGTCGCAAACGTCAGTACGAGGTGTCGCGCATGTCCCGATCCCGCAGCGGCAGCGCGTACCAGAACGCGATGAGTGCCACCAGGGTGCATCCGCCGGCGATCCAGGCGCCGGTTCTGCCCACCACGCTGTCGAAGATGACCACGGCGACCCCGGCGAGGGCGGTGCCCAGCAACATGGTCCCGACGATGGCGTACTTGTGGGAGACGGCCACCAACGTCTTCAGCCGGTGCCGCCGAAACAGCACCCGGTGCATGCTGACCGGCGCGACCAGCAACACCGTCGCGCCGATCGAGCAGCCGACGGTGATGAGATAGACCATGCGCATCACGGCGTCGAGATCGGCGAAGCGTGGCTGGAAAGGCAGGATGAGAAGGAAGCCGGTCAGCAGCTGGACTCCGGTCTGGGCGACGCGCAACTCCTGCAGCAGGCTCGACCAGTTACGGTCCAGCCGTTGGGCTTCCGTCTCGTCGCGGTCGTCGTCCCAACGCTCTTCGGCGTCCGGATGCTCGATGTCCACATCGCATTGTCCCACCGCATTCGGCGGGCTGCGCCTGATTGGCGGTTATGCGGCGCCGTAGCGCAGCAGCGTGACGCCCGACGTGAAGGCCTTGGGCGGTTCGACCAACGCCAGTTTCGGAAACGCGGCGCCGTCGGGGAACAGCCGCCGTCCGCCGCCCTGCACCGTCGGGTAGACGAACAACCGGTACTCGTCGACCAGCCGCGCGGCGATGAGCGCGTGGGCCAGGCTGATGCTTCCCGTCAGCACGATGTCCTTGCCGGGCCGCGACTTCAGCTTCTTGGTCTGCTCGACGGGATCGCCGGTGAGCACGGTCGAGTTCTCCCATCCGGGATCGGACATCGTCGAGGACACCACATACTTGGCCACCTCGTTCAGATAGGCGGTGATGCCCGTGGGTCCTCGGTCTGCTTGGGCCAGTAGCTGCGGAAGTCCTCGAATGTTCGACGGCCGACGAGCAACGCATCGGCCTCGGCGTCCTGTCGGTGTGATTCCGCGACCAGATCCTCGTCCGCGACCTGCGGGTCGAACCAGTCGCCGAGCATCTCGACGGCACCGTCCACGGTGATGTTCTGGGTGATCACGAGCTTTCGCATATAGTGGTAGACCCGATGCGCGCGAAGAACTCATCGGCGTAGCGTCGGCTGCGTGGCTCTCGTCGCGGGCATCGACTCATCCACCCAGTCCTGCAAGGTCGTCATCTGCGACGCGGACACCGGCGCGGTCGTACGCGCGGCGAGCTCGCCGCACCCCGACGGCACCGAGATCGATCCGCAGCAGTGGTGGTCGGCGTTGCAGGCGACCATCACCGCCGCGGGCGGCCTCGACGACGTGGCGGCGGTATCCGTCGGCGCGCAGCAGCACGGCATGGTGTGTCTTGACAGCGCGGGCGCAGTCGTGCGAGATGCGTTGCTGTGGAACGACACTCGATCGAGCGCAGCGGCCGATGCGCTCGTCGCCGAGTTGGGTGCGCAGCGAGTGGGCGAAGCGCATCGGCGTGGTGCCCGTCGCGGCGATCACGGCGGCCAAACTGCGTTGGCTCGCCGATCACGAACCCGCGCACGCCGATGCGACGGCGGCGGTGTGCCTGCCGCACGACTGGCTGACCTGGCGGCTGAGCGGTTCGGCCGATATCGCCGATCTGCGCACCGACCGAAGCGACGCGAGCGGAACCGGGTACTTCTCGCGGAGTCCGGCGGCTATCAACTCGACCTGCTCGAATTGGCGATGCGGGGCCGGCGGCCCGAAGTTCCCGCCGTGCTGGGTCCTTCGCAAGCGGCGGGGTCGCACGTCGACGGGTGCGGTTCTCGGCCCGGGCGCCGGGGACAACGCGGGCGCGGCCCTCGGGCTGGGCGCAGGCCCGGGTGACTGCGTCGTCTCGCTCGGCACGTCGGGCGTCGTGAGCGCGGTCGGTGACGTCGCGCCGCACGACCCCGAGGGCATCGTGGCCGGTTTCGCGGACGCCACCGGACGGCAGTTGCCGCTTGTGTGCACGCTCAACGGCGCCCCGGTGCTTGCCGCCGTCGCCACGATGCTCGGTGTGGACTTCGACGAACTGGACCGGTTGGCGATGTCGGCGCAGGCCGGTGCCGGGGGACTCACGCTGGTGCCGTACTTCGAGGGTGAACGCTCGCCGAACCTCCCGGAGGCCGCGGGCGCGCTGCATGGTATGACCACTCGAAACCTCAATGCCGCCAATGTCGCTCGCGCGGCCGTCGAGGGCCTGCTCAGTTCGATGGCCTACTGCATCGACAGGATCACCGCGCATGGCGTCGACGTGAATCGCATCATCCTGGTGGGCGGGGGAGCGCGGTCGGAGGCCGTGCGGCATATCGCGCCCGCGCTCTGGGGCGCTCCCGTGCATGTGCCGACGCCCGCGGAGTACGTCGCACTGGGCGCCGCCCGGCAGGCTGCATGGACGCTCTCACAGAATGATTCGCCGCCGGCGTGGTCGTTTGGAATCACGCACGACGTACACCGCGGACCCCACACCGCATGTGCTCGACCAGTACCGCGCCGCGCAGCCGCTGACGCTGGGGCAATGAACTTCGCGTGGGAACCGTCTGGCGGATGGTGTTTCTCGCTGCCGCCTTCCGTTTCTGGATGTCACGGTCGGGCTGGTGTGGAGCAGCGCAGGAGCGCTGCTGATCGACACCGGCACCACGCTGACGGAAGCGGAGGCGATCCGCGCAGACGCCGAGGCGCTGGCGGGCCGCGAGGTGAGCCATATCGTGCTGACCCACAACCACTTCGACCATGTTCTTGGCGCCTCGGCGTTCGACGGCGCCGCGGTGTACTGCGCGCCTGCCGTCGCCGCGACGATGGCCGATCACGCCGAACGCCTGCGGGCAGACGCTGTGCAGTACGGCGCGAATCCGCGCGAGGTCGACGACGCCGTCGCCGCGCTGCGGACACCGGAACACCAGGTGACCTCGGCCGTCATCGATCTCGGCGATCGGGTGGTCTCCGTCAGCCATCCCGGCCGCGGCCACACCGACCACGACCTCATCGCCGCCGTCGCAGGCGCCGACCGACCGTGGTCTTCTGCGGTGATCTCGTCGAGGAGTCCGACGACCCCTGACATCGACACCGACTCCGATGTGGCGGCATGGCCGGCCACTCTCGATCGACTGCTCGAAGACCGGGGGCGAGAACGCCATTTACGTGCCCGGCCACGGCGCGACGGTCGACGCCGGTTTCGTGCGTCGGCAGCAGCAGTGGCTCGCGAGAGGTGTGACGAAGTCCAACCCGCAACTGTGACGTAGGTCATTGCTTGACCAGCGCCTAATTAGGTCACCCTTACCGTTCGCTTTGCTTACGAACGGCTGGAGATGCCATGAGGGCCGACCTCGACTTCGCCTATGACCTGACCCTCGACGAGGCGCGACGACGCAGCGCCGTGCTCGAGGCGCTCGGTGACGACTGGGACCCGATCGCTGTCCTCGCCGAGGAACAGAAGGCCGTACGAGATGCTGTATTCCGACCTCGACGACGAACAGCAACGGATCTACGACGAACTCGTGCACGCGGGCGTCCTGCCCGATCGGGCGGTGGATCGTGCTGCCGATTGATCCCACCGCCGACCGGTCGCGACGCGCGCTGGCTGCCGTGCCCGTGTTGCGACCACGCCGCCAAGTGCGACGACTGCCACCAACGCAAGAACTGCGCCACGCACTGGCAGTACCTGCTGAGCAACAAGGGCATGGTGGTCCATCTGCAGTGCTCCGACTGCGGTTATCTGTGGTCGACCGACACGCGGCGACGCGCGCGGCGACAGCGCCGCGCGGCCTGACCGCTAGTCGTCCGCCTCCGGGCGCGGCCATTGCGGACGCGGCAGCGCGGCTCCCGGCGGAGGTCGCATCCGGTCCAGAACCGCCCGCAGCGGCGGCCACTCGGCCCGACCGCGGCGGGTCACCGCGTACGCGGTCAGCACGGCTTCGGGCGTCGACAGTGGGAGCACCTTGACGCCCCTGCTGGTCGGCCGGCCGATGGGCAACAGGCCGACGCCGAAGCCGGCGACGATCAGGTCCTCGACGAGGTCCAGGCTGTCGATCTCGTGCGCGATGCGGGGTGCGAATCCGGCGAGCGACGCCAATGTACGAACGGCGGTTTCGTCAGCTGTATTGCGGGAGTTGACAATCCACGTCTGTTCCGCATACGCGGCGATGTCGGCCGGCCCATCGGGAAAGCTCGACGGGACGCCCAGCCCCCACGTGATCGACCAGAGCGCCTCGGTCTGAAGCACTTGGTTGGGCGAGGCGGGCGCCAGGTTGTAGTCGTAGGTGAGCGCCAAGTCGAGGTCGTCGTCGGTCAAGAGCGCGAAGGCCTCGATGGGCTCGTACTCGCTGATCACCAAGCGGACATCGGGATACTGTTCGGCGAGATCGGCGACGATCGGCAGCAGCGACACCCGGATGCCGGTGGCGAATCCGCCGACGCGCACCGTCCCTGACGGCTCGGCGTCGGGATCGAGATCCAGACGCGCGCTGTCGATGGCGGCGAGAATCGTGACCGCGTGGTCGGCCAGGCGCGTGCCTGCCGGGGTGAGCCGGACGCGGCGACCGTCGGGTTCGATCAATTGCGCGCCGGCCTCCTTTGCGAGCGCGGCGATCTGCTGCGACACCGTCGATGTCGTGAGGTGGTGGGCGTCGGCCACCGCCCGCATCGAGCCCAGGCGCGAGAGCGAAAGCAGAAGCTGGAGCCGCCGGGTGTCCATCCGGCAATTGTTCATGATTCATGAACGGTATGTCCAAGAAAATCACGTGGACGTGAACGGTGTCGGTCCCGTTCAATGCAGGAGTGACCACGAACCAGGCGCGCACCGGAGCCTTCATGGCGATGGGCTCGATGCTCTGCGTTCAGGTCGGCCTCGCGATCGCGGTGACGTTGATCGACCGAATCGGTGTCGAAGGCGCGGCGTGGCTGCGACTGGCGTGGGCCGGGATTCTGCTGCTGCTCATCGTGCGACCGAAGCGATCGGCGTTCACGCGGTCCAGCTTCGCGATGTGCGTCGTGCTCGGCGTCGTCACCGCGGCGATCACGCTGCTGTTCATGGCGGCGCTGGACCGGATTCCGCTGGGCACCGCCAGCGCGCTGGAGTTCCTCGGGCCGCTCTGCGTCGCGGTGGCGCACGGCAAGGGCAGACAGCGGTTCGTCTGGCCGGGCGCTGGCCGCGGTCGGTGTCGTACTGCTCACCCAGCCGTGGGCCGGCGTCATCGATCCGGTCGGCGTCATGTTCGCGCTGGGCGCCGCCGTGTGCTGGGCCACCTACATCCTGCTCACCCAGCGCGTCGGCGATCAGGTCGCGGGCATCAACGGCCTCGCGGTGTCGATGCCCGTCGCCGGTCTGGTGGCCACCATCACGGTCGGCCCCGCGGTGTTCGACCGGATGACTCCCGAGATCCTGCTGATCGGCATCGGCCTGGCGATCCTGCTGCCGGTGGTGCCGTTCGCGCTGGAGCTGCTGGCGTTGCGGCGCTTGACCACTGCTGCGTTCGGCACGCTGATGGCGCTGGAGCCCGCGTTCGCGATGATCGTCGGCCTCATCGTGCTGCACCAGGTGCCCGGGCGGCGTATGGATGTCATCGGGATCTGTCTCGGTGGTGGCCGGCGGGGATCGGCGGCCGGCACGTAGCAGCCGGTGCGACGCACCGCCAGCCGCCCGGCTGCCCGCCGAAGTCGAACTCGTAGCTCAAGGCTCGGCAGCTGCATGGCAAACGCGGATTCTTCGGGTCGCACCGATCTCGTCGGACTCATGAACAAACTGTTCGTCGCTCTCATCGATGCACCGGTCGTCGGAGGCCGTGGTCCGCAAAGCCATGATCAACATCCGCTATGTCGGGCGCCGCTCGGGCAAGACGATCCAGACCCCGATCGGCTACCGGCGCTCCGGCGACAAGATCGTCATCAACGTCATGTCGCCCGACAACAAGACATGGTGGCGCAACTTCCTCGGCGACGGCGGCCCGATCACCCTGCTGAAGTTCGACGGTCGTGACCGCACCGGCCACGCCGTCGCCAACCGCGACGCCGCAGGCCGCGTGTCGGTGACGTCACGCTGTACTCTAGCCCTCGAACCTCTTGCGCCGCAGCAACGTTCCCGCCGCGAGCAGCATCAGGCTGATCACCAGGATCGCGGTCGCCAGCACATTGATCTGGGGCGGCACCGCGGCCTTGACGGCGGCGTTCACGTAGAGCGGGTAGGTCACCGCCGACCCGCTGACGAAATAGGTGATGATGAAGTCGTCCAGCGACAGGGCGAACGACAGCATCGCGGCCGCGACGATGCCCGGAATGATCAGCGGCAGCGTCACTTTGAAGAACGTGCGCATCGGACTGGCGCCGAGGTCCAGCGACGCGTCCTCCAGCGTCCAGTCGAACCCTCGCACCCGGGCCCGCACGGTCATCGCGATGAAGCTGACCTCGAAGGCGATGTGGGCGATCAGGATGGTCGTATAGCCCGCGGCCCAACCGAAGTCGAGAAACAGCGTCAGCAGCGCCGCACCCATCACGACTTCCGGAGCGGTGAGCGGAATGATGAGGAAGGTGTCGACGGCGCTCTTACCCCGCCAGCGTTGCCGCACAAGGGCGATCGCCACCAGGGTGCCGAGCACCAGCGCGATCGCCGTGGAGACGGCGGCGACGTTGAGGCTCAGCTTCAGCGCCTCGGTCAGCGGCGGGTACTTGAACGGGTCCGCCCAGTTCTCCAGCGTGAAACCCTGCCACGTGTAGTTGAACTTGCCCGCGGGCTTGTTGAACGAGAACAGAACGATGACGAATATCGGCACGAACAGGTAGAGCAGCACCAACCCGGCGGCAGCGCGCAACAGGAGATCGCCCCACCGCGGAAAGCCTTTGACCCTTTTGGCCGGTTTCGGACTGGTGGCGGACTCCGATGGCGGCGATGGTCATACCAGATCCTCCGTGCCGAGTGCCCGGGTGTACAGCAGCACCCCGTTCAGGATGATGAGCATCAGCATGAGGCTCAGAGCCGCCGCGGCGGGGTAATCCTTGACCACGAGGAACTGCTTTTGGATGACGTTTCCGATCATCGTGGTCTGCGTACTCCCCAAATAGTCGGCGTTGATGAAGTCGCCGACCGCGGGGATGAACGTCAGCAGGCTTCCTGCCAGTACACCGGGCATCGACAGCGGCAGAATGACTTTCGTGAAGCTGCGCACGTTCGACGAGTAGAGATCCTTGGACGCCTCGATCAACCGCGGGTCGATCTTCTCGAGGCTCACGTACAGCGGCAGGATCATGAAGATGATCCAGTTGTAGGTGAGGCCCCCGATCACCGCCCAACTCGTCGAAAGCAGCCTGCCCTCCTCGGGCAGCATTCCGATCGCTCCCAATGCGCTGACCACCCAACCCTCGTCGGCCAGGATCGTCTTCCACGCGATGGTGCGGATCAAGAACGTGACGAAGAACGGAAGAATCACCAGACCGAGGATCAGGTTCTTGTACCGGCCCGCCTTGAACGCGATGACGTAAGCCAACGGAAACGCCAGCAGCAGACACAAGATGGTGGCCACGAACGCGTAGCCGAGCGAGCGCAGGATCTGCTCGCGGTACAAGCTGAACGCGTCGGCGTAGTTGTGGAAGTTCCAGCCAAACGTCAGCTCCGGCATGTACACCGAACCGCCCGACGACGACAGCGACGTCCGCGCCAGCGTGAAGAACGGCACCACGAAGAAGATTCCGAGGTACACGAGCGCCGGCAGGACCATCAGATACGGAGCGATCTTGCTCCGCTGCCGACTGCTGCTGGCTACACCTGCCATCCGGTCAGCCGCCGGTGACTGCTGCGTACAAGGTGTTGTATTCCAGAGTCTGCTCGTCGGACAGCGGCGCCCAGCCCTTCGACTTGTCCAGGGTTTCCTTCGACGGGTTGATGAGCGGGTTGCTCGCCGCGGCGGGGTCGACCTTCTCGAGTTCCTCGGTCATATCGGAGAGCACAGGAACGTACTGCACGAAGGCGACCAGCTTGGCGTAGTTCGCGCGGTCGTAGACGTAGTTGATCCATGCCTCGGCGGCACTCTGGTTCTTCGTGGTGTAGGGGATGACCATGGTGTCGACGAACGTCGTCGCACCCGACTCGGGCACCACGAATTGCAGGTCCGGGTTGTCCGCCTGAAGCTGTACGACGTCACCCGAATAGGCTTGCGCGACAGCGATGTTGCCCGCTGCGAGGTCATCGGCGTAGTCGTTGCCCGTGAAACGCCTGATCTGGCCCTTGTCGTTCTGCTCGCGGACCAGGTCGACCGCCTTCTGAACCGTCTCGGTGCTGGGATCCTCGGGTGAATTGCCCTGCGAGAGCATGAGCATTCCGAGCCCGTCCTGCGCGTCGGAGAACAGGCTGACACGGCCCTTGAACGCCGGATCCCACAGATCGTCGATCGTCTTGATGTCTCGGCCCGTCGCCGCGCGGTTGTAGGCCAGACCGACGAGGCCGGACATGTAGGGGGCGCTGAATTTGCGCTCGGGGTCGACGCTGGCTTCCAGCAGATCGGGCCTCAGATTCTTCTTGTTGGACCAGCCGGCATCGCTGATGTCGTTGAGCCAGCCGAGTTGGTGCAGCCGCACCGCCATGAAGGTGGTCGGCACTGCCAGGTCGGCTCCGATGTCCTGCTTGCGCGACAACGGTTCCTTGTTCTTGGCGAACCACTGCTCGTTGTCGTTGAAGTCTTCCTTGTAGTCCACCGTGATGCCGGACGCGGTCTGGAAGGCGGCGACGAAACCGTCGGCCATGTACAGCGGCCAGTTCGAGATCCGCAGCGTGCCGCTGGCCGGACCGCCGCTCTGCGCCGACGTTTCGCCGGACCCGCCACCATCCGAACTACATGCGGCGAGGAAGGACGGGCCGAGGGCCAGCGCAGCGGCCGCGGCGGCACCGCCGCCGATGAACCGGCGGCGTGAGGTTCGGTTGGCGGCGAGGCGGGCGGCCAGTTCGAGGTCGATGTTCTTGGAGGGCATGGCGACTGTGCCTTTCGTCGATGTGAAAGAGGGGACAGGCGGTCGGGGCCGGTTGATCAGGAGTCGTCGAGCATCTCTTCGAGGTCTTCGGCGGTGGGAATGTCCGCGGCAGGCAGGACCAGCGAGGCCTCGGGTGCCCAGGACACGTGCACATGGTCGCCGGGGCGCAGCATCGGCAGGTCCTGCTCGGGGCCGACATGGGCAATGATCGTCGAATCATCGGGTGCCGCCAGCATCAGCCGTACCACCGGACCCTGGAACGTCAGATCCTTGACCGTCGCGCCGACGGTCGCGACATCTCCGGTCGGTGCGTCGACCGACACGCGGACGCGTTCCGGTCGCACCATCAGCGTCGCATGGCCGCCCGGCTCGATCGTGGTGTCACCGGGGCGGGCCTTCAACGTCGTTCCAAGAACGTCGACTTCGACGAAATTGCGATTGGTGCGGCCCGTCTGCCGACCCGCCCACAGGTTGGCCTGCCCGATGAAGCTGGCGACGAACACCGTCGCGGGGCGGTCGTAGATCTCGGTCGGCGAGCCGATCTGGTCAACATTGCCGGCGTTCATGACCGCGATGCGGTCACTCATCGTCAGCGCTTCTTCCTGGTCGTGGGTCACGTAGACGAACGTGATCCCGACCTCGCGCTGAATGCGCTTCAGCTCGAACTGCATCGCATGGCGCAGTTTGAGGTCCAGCGCGCCGAGCGGTTCGTCAAGAAGCAGCGCGCTCGGATAGTTCACGAGGGCTCGGGCCAATGCGACACGCTGCTGTTGGCCGCCCGACAGTTGGGCGGGCCTGCGCTGCGTGAAGTCGGTCAGCCGGACGACCTCCAGCAGTTCGTCGACCCGCTTGCGGACGCCGGCCTTCTCTAGCTTGCGGCTCCGTGGTCCGTACGCGACGTTGTCCCACACCGACATGTGCGGGAAAAGCGCGTAGTGCTGGAACACGGTGTTGACGTTGCGCTTGTGCGGTGGCACCCGCGAGACGTCGACCCCCTCGAGGCGGATGGCCCCTTCGGTCGGACTCTCGAAACCCGCGATCATCCTTAAGGTGGTCGTCTTTCCGCAGCCGGACGGGCCGAGCAGCGAGAAGAACTCGCCCGAGGCGATGGAGAAGTCCGCCTCGGAGACCGCTACGTAGTCCGAGAAGCGCTTGGTGACATGGTCGATCTCGATGACCGGGCCGCCCTTGGCGCGGTCGGCCGCATGGTGTCCGGTCGAGTGGTCTACGGCGGTGGTGTGTGAGCCGGTCAGAGCGGATCCTCCTCAAGAGCCCCCGAAGCTGTGGATAAAACAATCGTTGATCATGCTGACCTTCGCAAGCGATTCCGCAATGAATTTACATATCGACAATGGAATCCTTCGTCGCCTACGCCGAAAACCGAATGAATCCGCTTAAGAGCGCGCGCACCCGCGGCCGGGCTGTCCCGGCAGCCGGCCGTGGGGGCGGCGACGAAGCGCGCTTGATCAGTTTCGCACCGTCGCCTGCCGGGTCGGCGAAATCTGATCACTCGTTTATCGCAACGGCCTGCCCGGGTAGTGATGTGGACATGGCCACGGTGGATGTCTCGGTGTCGTCTGATCTCAGTCCGGAGAAGGCGTGGGAACTCGCGTCGGATCTGAGCCGGTTCGACGAATGGCTGACCATCTTCGGCGGGTGGAAAAGCCCGGTCCCTACGGAGGTCGAGGTCGGCACCACAGTGTCGTCCGCGATCAAGGTCAAGGGCTTCCGCAACACCATCCACTGGCGTGTCACCCGCTACGACGAGCCCAAGGCGATCGAGTTGGTCGGCCGCGGAAAACCGGCGGTCTGCATCGCACTGCGCCTATGCGTGAAGGAAATTCGACCAGGTCCTGGTTCCGACGTCGCCTCCGGCTCCGAATTCCAAGTGATCGCCGATCTCACCGGCGGCCTGCTCAACACCCGCGTCGGCAGTCTGGTCGCCAAGGTCCTCGAGTCCGACGTCCGCAGATCTGTGACGAATCTGGCCGCCCTGCGCTAGGACTCACTCAGCCCCATTCGTGGTTCATGGCACGGGATTCGTAGCGCGCCTCGACGGATTCCGGTTCAGGTGTGCCCAGATGCGAAAACGCGATGAGCGCCATGGCCAGCGTGGCTGTCACCGCACCGCCGATGAAGATGATGAAGAAGCTGCTCTCCATCGGCACATCCGTACCGGCCACCACCCGGCTGAGCAGCACCGCAACCAGGGCTGCGGCGGTCGAGCTCCCGATCGTCCGGGCGATTGCGTTCATGCTCGTGGCGACACCCGTCTCGCTGGCGTCGACCTCGCTGACCACGAGCGCGGGCAGCGCCCCGTAGCCCAGGCTGATGTACGCGTTGGCCAGCACGCCCGCGATGATGACCTGCCACGCCTGCGAGTGGGCGAACGCGATGAACAGGAAACCGGCAATCCCCGCCACGGCCGCGACCATGAGAACGGGGCGAGCGCCGAAGCGGTCGATGAACCGGCCGCTGAACAAGGCGATGAGGAAACCCGCGACCACCCCGGGCAACAGGAAGACCACGCTGGCCTCAAGTACCGTCGCCCCGAAGCCGTACCCGGCTGCCTCCCTTGGTATTTGGACAAACTGGGTCAAACCGAGGAAGGCGAAGTACAGGCCGACTCCGACGAAGACGGTCGCGAGGTTGGTCAGCAGAATCGGGCGCCGCTTCAACATCTCGGTCGAGACCAGCGGTTGTTTGGCGCGCCGTTCCCACATCCACCATCCGACAAGGACGAACACACCGCCCACCGCGCAGCCGATCGTCGCCGGCGACATCCAGCCCCACGACTGCCCCTGGGTGAGCGACAGCAGGACCGCCGATAGGCCGATCGCGAGCCCGACGGCGCCGAGCCAGTCGATCGTCCCGGTGACGCTGCGCGGCCGCCGGGGGATCACGAACACCGCGATCACGATCACGACGGCGGTGAATGCGGCGGTCAGCCAGAACACCCGGTGGTAGCCCGCGTCGCCGCTCATCAACAGTCCCACCACCACGAGTCCGCTGCCGCCACCGAAACCCAGCGTCCCCGACATCACCGCCATCGCCGACATCAGCCGGTCCTCGGGCAGCTCCTCACGCAGGATCGCGATGCCGACCGGATACAGGGCGTAGGAGGCGGCCTGGAGAACGCGGGCGACGATGAGCAGCGGCAGCGACGTCGTGGTGGCAGCGAGCAGTGAACCGAGGAGGACGACAACAAGGACGATCAGCAGTACCGGTTTCTTGCTGTACAGATCGGCGAGGCGGCCGATCAACGGCGTCGCGGCGATTGCGGCGAGCAGGTTGGCAGTGACTGCCCAGCTGACGCCGACATCGGACGCGTGAAGTTGATCGGCGATGATTCCCAACACCGGGACCACTGCGGTCTGCAAGATGGCGACCGTCAGAACCACGATGCTCAAACCCGCCACCAGCAGGCTCGACCGCCTGCTCGGATCGCCCGACATGGTCGACCGGCTCGCATCGGCCTCGACCACGTACCACTCCGATCGTTAGCTCATCTTTGGTTTCGCTCTCGATTATGTGCCTAGCCCCGGAGCGGGCTGGCGGGTGCCCACACATGATCGAATAGGCCCATGTCACAACAGGGCATTTCGAGTCCGCTCACGGAATCGACGTTCAGCGGGCACCGTCCCACGGGCGCCGGTGACATGTCGGTCGAGACGCACGGCATCACGCCCGTCGCCGAAGATCAGCGTTACGGCACCCCCGGCAGGTTGTTCACGGTGTGGTTCGCTCCGCAGGTCAACATGACCGGCGTCTTCACCGGAACGCTGGCAATAGTTTTCGGCCTCGGATTCTGGTTGGGTCTGCTGGCGATGGTGATCGGAACCGTCCTGGGTTCGCTTGTCGTGGGCTACCTGTCGACGTGGGGTCCGAGGACCGGCACTGGTCAGCTGCCGAACTCGCGGATGGCGTTCGGCGGAGGCGTCGTGTTGCCCGCCGCGTTGCAGTGGCTGTCGTCGATCGCGTGGGATGCACTTGTCGGATTGTTCGGTGGGGAAGCCCTGGCCGTGTTGCTCGATATCCCGTTCTGGATCGCTGTGCTGATCGTCCTCGGGGTGCAAGGCGCGGTCGGCTTCTTCGGCTATGAGCTCATTCATCGGCTGCAGGCGGTCCTGACCGTCGTCTTGTTCATTACCTTTGTGGTGTTCGCAGTGAAACTCGTTGGCGGACATGACATCATCACGCCAGCCGTGGTGTCCGGGCCTGACCTCCTCGGCGCGTTCGTGCTCGAGGTCACCGTCGCCTTCAGTCTGGCGGTGTCATGGGCCAGCTACGCCGCCGACTTCAGTCGTTATCTGCCCGCGAATTCGTCGCGTGCCCGAGTTTTCGGCTTCACATTCGCAGGGATCGTTTCGGCCTACATCTTTGTGCAGGCGATCGGGATCGCGGCGGCCGGCGCGATCGGAGACCACACCGCGGAGGGTTTGCGCTCGGTGATGGGCGGCGGGGTGTTGGGCGCGCTGACATTGCTGATAATCGCAGTTGCGTCGGTCGGATCCGGGGTGATGAACGACTACAGCGGATCGTTGGCACTGCAAACCATCGGGGTCAGGGTGCGTCGACCGGTGTCGGCGGTGATCGTCACGGCGCTGGCGTTTGCGCTGATCCTCTGGTTGCACGCGGCCAACACCGCGACTCGGTTCACCGACGTGCTACTGCTCGTGAGTTACTGGATTCCCGCGTTCGTCGCGGTCGTCGTCATCGACTGGGCGTTGCGTATCCGTGGCAGGGCAAGCATCAACCCGGCCCTGGAACCGACCGAACGACGCGATGCCGCCGTGGCGCTGATCGTGTTCGTGGTCGCATACGCGGCGGCGGTCCCGTTCATGCACACGTCGATATTCCAGGGGCCGGTCGCCGTCGCATGGCATGGCGCCGACGTCGCCTACTTCGTCAATCTGTTGGTCGCCGCCGCACTTTACGGCGGTTACCGATTGGTGGGAAGACGCCGAGCGTCAGTCGGCTGACCCGTGGTGTTGATGAAATCATCGATCAGATCTACAACGTCGCCCGGCCGTTCGACGTGGGGGAAGTGACCGACGCCGGCGAGCACCTCCAGCCGGCTTCCCGGGCGTGCCTCGTGCACGGCGTGGCCGTGCTCGACGGGAATGATGCGGTCCTGGTCGCCCCAGATCACCATCGTGGGTAGATCGGACGTCAGATGGAGCCGGTTCAACGCACTCACCGCCTGGCCCCTGTGGTCGACGACCGAGCGCAGCGTCCGGAGGAAGGCCTGTCGCGTCTCGCCATCGGCCAGCGAGGAGTAGGCGCTCCACATCTCGGCCCCGCGGGGTGACTGAATCCCGGCGGTGGAGAACCACGAGCGCAGTTTGTTGCCTGCGGTCAGCACCGGGCGCGGCGCGATGACCGGCAGGATCAGCTCGGCTCCGGGGGCGGACAGCATGCGAAGCGTCCAGCCCACATCCGGTCCGAGGCCGCCGCTGCTGATGAGGATCAGCCGCTCGCAGAAGTCGGGATGTTGGTAGACGAACTGCATGGCCACGCCGCCACCCAACGACTGGCCGACGATCGTCGCCCGCGACACCTCCAATTCGTCGAGTAGGTCCCGCAGCCACACCGCAAACGCGCCCAGCGAGTAATCGCCGCGCGGCTTCGCGGATTGCCCGTGACCGAGCAGATCGGGTGCGACAACGCGGTATTTCCGAGACAGCTGGGGGATCACCGCCCGCCACGTCCCGGAACTGCCGGCCATTCCGTGAATCAGGACCAACGTCTCCGGACCGGTGCCAACGTCCTGGTAGGCCACCCGGTCCCCATGCAGCTCGAGATACTTCATCTCACTCACCTGAAACGGCCCCCTAATGGTGTCCAGTCACTATCTACCCCGAAACCGGGACAGGTAAAGCCAGGTCGCCTGATAACCCCGCCGTTCGTACAGCCGGATCGCATCACTATTGCCCGGTAATGCGCCGAGGATCACATCGTCGACGCCGAGGCGGACCAGATGCTCCTCGAGTCGGGTGAGTAACTCAGAGCCGAGTCCGCTGCCGCGCAACTGAGGCACGACACTGAGCGATTCGATTTCGCCGACGCGTGATCCGATCTCCCAGGTGTCAGGGATCCATGTGTCGTCCACGGCCAGCACATGTGCCAACCCGTATCCGACGGCGGTCTCGCCCTGGAACGCGATCAACAACAGGGTGTCAGGTCTATCCAGAAGTTCCTCGTACATTGCGCGACGAACCGACCACGTCTGCGCGTCACGAACGTACGGACCGAGTTGCGGCATCGATTCCGCGTGGCGGTGATGCACCGCCACCCACAGCGGTTCGACGAGGTGCAATTCAGCCAGACCTGCCGGGAGAACACGCCATTGCGTGACCATCGGTCCACGCTAGCTCAGATCCGCCTCACCCCATCTGCGATGGCGCGCAGCTTGTCGGGGTTGGCCACGTTGTGCACGACTGCGATGCGCCCGTCGGCGTCCAAGTCGACGGTGATGGTCGCGATGGTTCTGCCTGCGCCACTCAGAACGATGCCCGGACCACCATTGATCTCGACGACTTCTGCTGTCATGTCAGAGATTTCGACACCCTCGTAGGGTCGCCTGATGTTTCCGGCGATCCAGCGGGCCACGTTCGCCGCGCCGATGACGGGGCGCATCGCCTGTCGCACCTTGCCGCCGCCGTCGGTCCAGAGCGTGACCTCCGGCGCGAGCAATTCCATGAGTGCGTTGATGTCGCCGCCGGTGGTCGCGGCGAAGAACCGCTCGGTGGCTTCGCGCTTCTTGGTGCGGTCGGCTTCGAACCGGGGCCGCCGCGCCCGTACGTGGCCGCGTGCGCGATGTCCCGCCTGACGCACGGCCGACTCGGAACGCTCGACAGCTTTGCCGATTTCGGCGTAGCTGAAGTCGAACACCTCCTTGAGCACGAATACCGCGCGTTCGATGGGGCTGAGTGTCTCCAGCACGACGAGCATCGCCATCGAGACCGATTCCGCGGCCGCGACGTCGTCGGCGGCGTCGGCCTCGGTGAGAATCGGTTCCGGAAGCCACGGTCCCACATAGGTTTCGCGCTGCCGTCGCGTCGACCGCAGTCGCTCCACCGACAGGTTGGACACGATGCGGGCGAGGTAGGCCTTGGGGTCGGAGACCTGCGACCGATCGTCCGCCGACCACTTGAGCCAGGCGTCCTGGACGACGTCCTCTGCGTCCGCCGCCGAGCCGAGAATGCGGTAGGCGATCGAGAACCACAGGTTCCGGTGGTTCTCGAACGTCGTCTGGACTGCGGTCATCGTGTTAACCGGCCACCACGTCGCCACGTCGCCGCCGCGAGCACGGGGATCACCTTGAGCAGGCGGTACGTGGGCCACGGGCTGGAGCTCACCGTCTCTTTGTACCCGGCTGCGATCGGGCCGGCCAGGTGGAACCGTCCCGGGCTGTCGTCTGCGTGGGTGAACTGAATGACGGCGTCACGGCGGCCCAGACTCACCGGCTGGTGTACGTAGCCGAACCGGAACTTCTTGGGTTGCTTGCCTTTCACCTCGCGAACTATGGATATCGCGGCGTGCACCGCGGTCGGGATGCCACTCTGACAGGTGCCGTGCATGACGCCGTATCCCTGATGGACCGCGGCCGCATCACCGACCGCGTACACATTCGTGTGCGATTTCGACCGCAGAGACTCGTCGGTGACGATCCTGCCGCGGTCGTCGACCTCCAGTCCGGCGGCAGCCGCAATCGGAGACACCCGCACGCCGGCCGTCCACAGAACGGCCTGCGACAGGATGACCTCGCCGTTATCGAGGGTCACACCGTCGGGCATCACCTTGACGATTTCGACACCGGAGCGGACCTGCACACCAAGTCGGTCTAGACCCTTGTGCAGCCTGGCCCGGGCCCTGTCGCCCATCATCGACCCGGGTACCTGCTGGCTGAGCAGGAGCACGTCGAGGTCGGGATGCTGTTCGGCGATCTCGGCCGCCGACTCGATGCCCGTCAGCCCGCCGCCGGCCACCACGACGGTGCCGTGGGCCAGTCGGTCAAGGTGCTCGGCCAGCAGCAAAGCATCCTGGGCGCTGTTCAGCGTGTAGGCGAATTCGTCTACACCTGCGACGGCCGAGGTGTCTGCCACGCTGCCCAGCGCATAGATCAGGGTGTCGTAGCGCAGCGTGTATGCGTCATCGATCCGCACCGTGTGCGAATCGGCATCGATACCGGTGACCCAGCCCTGGACGAAGTCGACGGCGGTACCGGCGAGCAGATCGGGAATTTGCAGGTCGGCCAATGTCTGGCCGGACGCGGTCTGGTGCAGTCGAAGCCGCTCGGTGAATCGGGTCTGTGGATTGACCAAGGAGATGTGGGTGTCGCCACGGTGCTTTAGACGGCTTGCCAGGTTCAGGGTCGCGGCCATGCCGGTGTATCCAGCACCCAAAATCAGAATCTCGTTCATCGTGCTGCCTTTCGCCGTGGATTGTCGGTGGATACACACCAGACGTATGCAGCGGTCAGAATTGTGACATCGGCACACAAGGCGAGTTCTCGGTGTATGGCCCATCACATTGGGTCGCGTTGGCGGTCTTCGCGGCGGGAGCCGTGGCCGTGGTGTGGCTCGGCCGCAGACAGACCGAGCAGCAGGCGCGCATCTTCGGTCGGGTCGTCGGCGCTATCACTGCGGCGATCTACGCGGCCGCGTTCGTCAACGCGCTGTTCCCGCCCGATCTGCGGTGGTCGGTGCCCCTGCACCTGACCGATCTGGCGACCATGGTGACCGCTTACGCCATGTGGTCGCAGCGGCAGTGGGCCTACGTGCTGACCTACTACTGGGGCCTGGTGCTCAGCGTGCAGGCATTGATCTCACCCGTGCTGACCGGTCCAGACTTTCCGAACTACCAGTTCCTGGGGTTCTGGGCGATTCATCTGCTGGTCGTCTGGGCCGCCATCTATCTCACCTGGGGCCGGGGCATGCGACCCGGGTGGCGCAGCTATCGATTCGTCGTGGCTGTGACGCTGACGTGGGTGGTGGTCACGATGACGTTCAACAGCGTCGCCGAAAGCAACTACGGCTTCCTCAACGCAAAACCCGGCACTCCCTCATTGCTGGACGTGATGGGGCCGTGGCCGTGGTACGTGCTGGTCGGAGCCGTGCTCGTGGCGGGAGTGTGGGCGGCCATGACCTGGCCGTGGGAACGAGGGCGCGGAGGTCAGACTTCCGGGTCGTCGGAATGCTCTTCGGCCAACTGAGCCATACTCATGCCGTCGACCAAGCGGTCCAGCGCACCCGTCATCGTGGGGCATTCGCGCGCGGGATGTTCCGTCGGACAGTGGAGGGCGTGCGTGAGGAACTGTTGTGCACCTTGGGCCTGCCTGATCACCTCATCGAGTTGATCGATTTGTTCGCGGACGATTTCTCGCCATTGGGGAGCGGGCGCATCGAGGACCGCGGCGGCCGTGTCGAGCGAGACGCCGAGCTGGTGAAAGATCTTGATGAACGCCAAGCGGCGGAGGTCATCGGAGCCATACATTCTCCGGCCGGCCCGTCGCTGCTGCGGTCGGACCAACCCGCGTTCGTCGTAATAGCGCAGCGCGGACGCGGATAACCCCAGCCGGGCCGCGGCCTCGCCGATCGGAATCAAGTCCATTGCGTTTCATTTGACTTCAACCCGACTTGAACCTGCAAGCTCGATGCATGACTGCTCCAAGGGCATTGCCCGTCAATCATCACGCCGACCACCCGGGCTTTTCGGGCGTGACCGGGGTGATCGTCGGTTTGATGCTGCTATGGATGGGACGGGCCAACGCGCGACTGGCTTGCGGGCTGACCAATGTCTCGACCGGCGACCGGGTCGTCGACGTCGGATCCGGCCCCGGAGGCGCGGTGAGGGAAGCCGCGCGTCGTGGTGCCCGGGTGACTGGCGTCGACCCTGCGCCGGTGATGCTGCGGCTGGCCCGCACCTTCACCCGTGATACCGGCGTCGACTGGGTCGAGGGCACCGCCGAAAGCGTGCCGCTGCCGGATGGATCGGCGACGGTCCTGTGGTCGTTGGCCACGGTGCACCACTGGCAGGACGTCGGCGCGGGGCTCGGCGAGGCGCGCCGGTTACTGAGGCCGAGCGGGCGCTTGCTCGCCGTCGAACGCCGGACACAACCGGGTGCGACGGGGCTGGCCAGCCACGGGTGGACTCAACAACAGGCGGAATCATTTGCCGCCCAATGCCGCACCGCGGGCTTTGTCGACGTGACGGTCGGTCAACACGGTCACGGCCGTCGCGCAGTATGGACGGTGCGTGCCACTCGACCGTGAGAGATTGGTGCGATCGACCTCGGGGTATCTCTATTGACGGGTACGTAAACCGCGGTATCGAGCCGGAGGCAGCACATGGGCAAGGCGACGAACGGCGATGACGACGAGGAAGAACGCCAGCGGTTTGCCGACCGCGCGCTCGGATTTCTCGAAGACGTCGTGTACTGGGCGATCGCCGTCGTGCTCGTCGTCGGGTCCATCGCCTTGCTCGTCGCGCAGTTCAACACAATGCTGGGCCTCCGAAGCGCACCGGCCAAGGCCGTCATGCTGGAGGTGCTCGACGGCCTCCTGCTGATCTTCATCTTCGTGGAGCTGTTGTACGCGGTCCGCTCATGTCTTCGGTCGCGTGAGATCGTCGCAGAGCCGTTCCTCATCGTCGGAATCCTGGCCTGTATCAAGGAGATCGTGGTGCTCTCCGTTGAGGCGGCCACGCTGCTCAAGGACGGGCCACAGTTCTCGCGTGCGATCGTTGAGGTCGCAGTGCTGGCCGTGGCCGTGCTGGTGCTGGCGGTGTCGGCCTACGTGTTGCGCGAACGCCGACGCAACGACAGCGACCCGTCCGAAGATGACGCGCGCGACGAAGAGGAAGCCGCTTCTGGCTGAGGGGCGTCGCCGCGTTTGTGCGAGGATGCGCGAATGGCAACGGAACCTGCGCATTTCACGAAAACCGAGGACGGCAGGTTCATGCCGACCCGTTTTGCGCTGAGTCATTGGGGCGATGACCATCTCAACGGACCCGCTGTCGTGGGACTGTCAGCGCAGGTGCTCGAAAGCCTCTGTGGGTCGCCGGACTTCATGCCGACTCGCCTTACGGTCGATCTGCTGCGGGCGGCCCGTTCGGTGGCCACGACGGTGGATGCGCGCGTGGTGCGAGACGGCCGCCGTGTGCGCAGTGCGGAATGTGATGTGGTGCAGGACGGCCGTACGGTCGCGCGGGCGACATTGCTCCAGTACCGACGCTCGTCGCCACCTCCGGGCGCGCTGTGGTCCGCACCGATCCCGAGCCCGTCGCCGCCGCCGCCGGACGATCAGACGATGCCCTTCATCGGTAGCGATGCCGGCTGGACTCGTACGCCGGCAGCGCATCAGAACGACTCACGCAAGAGCTTCTATTACGGAGGCATCAATGTCGTTGCGGGGGAGAAGGTCTCGCCGTTCGCGCGGGCCGCAATTGTCGCTGAGGCGACCAGCCTCGTGACGAATCTGGGCACCAAGGGTGTCGGATACATCAACGGCGACCTGACCGTCGCGTTATCCCGTCTGCCGGTTGACGATTGGATCTGCATTCAGGGCGACTCGCACTGGGCGTCAGACGGAATCGCCGTCGGCACGGCAACTCTGTTCGACCACGAGGGCGCGTTCGGATCGGGGATGACCACTGCAGTCGCCAACCCGGCGGCGCAGATCGACTTCGCGAGCAGGCCGTTTCCGCCGACAGGCGTCAACTACGAATAGCCGACTCACCAGCCACTTTTGTCGCGGTGATGACCGACCTCCGCCGAGGTGGGTGTCACGGGTTTGTACGATCGCGTGCATGACGAGCGGGCCGGTGGAAGAACAGCGCCTGCGCGACCTCAAACTTCTGCGTAAGGTCCGTGACCGGATGGACCGCGAATACGCCCAGCCACTGGACGTCGAGGCGCTCGCGCGCGGGGTCAACATGTCGGCGGGACACCTATCGCGCCAGTTCAAGAGCGCCTATGGGGAGTCGCCGTACTCCTATCTCATGACCAGGCGCATCGAGCGGGCGATGGCCCTCCTGCGCCGCGGCGACATGTCCGTCACCGAGGTCTGCTTCGCCGTCGGATGCTCGTCGTTGGGCACATTCAGCACCCGGTTCACCGAGTTGGTCGGCGTACCGCCCAGCACCTATCGGCGCGAAGCGGGTGATGAGACGGCGGGAATGCCGTCGTGTGTCGCCAAGCAGGTCACCAGACCGATCAGGAATCGAGAAGCGTCGGGTTCCTCGCCGCAGCTAGCGTGACGGCCATGGACATCACGATCAACGCGAGCTTCCTTCCGCACACCGACCCGGAAGAGTCCCTGGCCTTTTATCGCGACGCACTCGGTTTCGAAGTCCGCAAGGACGTCGGATACGAGGATATGCGCTGGATCACCATCGGTCCCGCTGGCCGGCCAGACATGAACATCGTTTTGACACCCCCGGCCGCCGACCCAGGAATCACCGAAGACGAGCGGCGCATCATCGCCGAGATGATGGCCAAAGGCACCTACGCCAGCATCATGCTGGCCACCAACGACCTCGATGCCCTCTTCGACCGGGTGCAGGCCAGCGGTGCCGATGTCATGCAGGAGCCCACCGACCAACCGTGGGGCGCGCGCGACTGCGCCTTCCGCGACCCCGCAGGCAACACGGTCCGCATCCAGGAGGTGCCCTGAACCTTGAGGACGAAATCCACGCCCAACCAACAGGTCGCCGACAGCCATGATCTGATTCGCGTGCACGGCGCGCGCGAGAACAACCTCAAGGACGTCGACGTCGAGCTGCCCAAGCGCCGGCTGACCGTGTTCACCGGAGTATCGGGTTCCGGCAAGAGCTCGTTGGTGTTCGACACGATCGCCGCCGAGTCGCAACGGCTGATCAACGAGACCTACAGCGCCTTCGTCCAGGGTTTCATGCCGACGCTGGCACGGCCTGAGGTCGACGTTCTCGAGGGCCTGACGACGGCGATCATCGTGGATCAGCAGCGCATGGGTGCCGACCCCCGCTCCACGGTTGGCACCGCGACCGACACCGGCGCGATGTTGCGGATCCTGTTCAGCCGGCTCGGCAAGCCGCATATCGGATCGCCGCAAGCGTTTTCGTTCAACGTCGCCTCGATCAGCGGAGCCGGTGCCGTCACAATGGAGAAGGGCGGGCGGACCGTCAAGGAGCGCCGTGACTTCAACATCGTCGGCGGTATGTGCCCGCGCTGCGAGGGTCGCGGCTCGATCAACGACATCGACCTGACCGCGCTGTACGACGACAGCAAGTCGCTCAATGAGGGCGCGCTCACCATTCCCGGTTTCAGCATGGAGGGCTGGTACGGGCGAATCTTCAACGGCTGCGGCTTCTTTGACCCCGACAAGCCGATCAGTAAGTTCACCAAGAAGGAACTTGATGCGCTGCTCCACAAGGAAGCCACCAAACTCAAGATCGACGGGGTGAACCTGACCTATCTGGGGCTGATCCCGCAGATCAAGAAATCCTTCCTGGCCAAGGATGTCGAGGCGATGCAGCCGCACATCCGCGCCTTCGTGGAGCGGGCGGTGACGTTCACGACGTGCCCAGACTGCGACGGAACCCGGCTGTCCGACACGGCCCGATCGTCGAAGATCAAGGGCCACAGCATCGCCGATGTCTATGCGATGCAGATCAGCGATGTTGCCGAATGGATCGTCGGTATCACCGACAAGTCGGTGGCACCATTGGTGGAGTCGTTGCAGCACACCCTCGACTCGTTCGTCGAGATCGGGCTGGGCTACCTCTCGCTCGCCCGCCCGGCGGGAACGTTGTCGGGTGGTGAAGCCCAGCGCGTCAAGATGATTCGGCATCTCGGATCGGCGCTCACCGACGTGACATACGTCTTCGACGAGCCGACGGTCGGTTTGCATCCCCACGACATCGCGCGCATGAACGACCTTCTGCTGCAACTGCGCGACAAGGGCAACACCGTGCTGGTCGTTGAGCACAAACCTGAGGTGATCGCCATCGCTGATCACGTCGTCGACCTCGGTCCCGGTGCCGGCGCCGACGGCGGCCAGGTCGTCTACGAAGGCACGATCGAGGGGTTGCGGAAAAGCGACACCATCACCGGACGCCACCTCGACGACCGCGCGGCCCTCAAGGAGTCGGTGCGTTCATCGTCCGGAGCGTTACAGGTCCGCGGCGCATCGACACACAACCTTCAGAACGTGAAAGTCGACATTCCGCTCGGCGTGCTCTGTGTCATCACCGGCGTGGCGGGCTCGGGCAAGAGCTCATTGATCAGCGGGTCGGTTGCCGGCCGCGACGGCGTCGTGGTGATCGACCAGGCGCCGATCCGCGGTTCACGACGCAGCAATCCGGCGACCTATACCGGACTGCTGGACCCGATCCGCAAGGCGTTCGCGAAGGCCAACGGGGTGAAGCCGGCGCTGTTCAGCGCCAATTCCGAGGGCGCTTGCCCGACGTGCAACGGCGCAGGCGTGATCTTCACCGAATTGGGTGTCATGGCCACCGTCGAATCGCCTTGCGAGGAGTGCGAGGGCAGGCGATTTCAAGCCTCGGTGCTGGAGTACACGTTCGGCGGTCACAACATCGCCGAAGTGCTGGCGATGTCGGTGGCCGACGCGCTCGAATTCTTCGGCAAGGGCGACGCGGCCACCCCGGCCGCGCACAAGATCTTGGAGCGCCTCGCCGATGTCGGCCTCGGCTACCTATCACTCGGTCAGCCCCTCACCACGCTGTCCGGTGGTGAGCGGCAACGGCTCAAGCTCGCGTCCCAGATGGGCGACAAGGGCGACATCTATGTGCTCGATGAGCCGACCTCGGGTCTGCACCTCGCCGACGTCGAGCAGCTGCTCGGCCTGCTTGATCGCCTGGTCGACGGGGGCAAGTCAGTCCTCGTGATCGAGCACCACCAAGCGGTCATGGCGCACGCGGACTGGATCATCGACCTCGGTCCGGGTGCAGGCCACGACGGCGGCCGGGTCGTCTTCGAAGGGACACCTGCCGACCTCGTCGCCAAGCGATCCACCCTGACCGGCGAACATCTCGCGGATTACGTCGACGCCTGACTTGGACCCTCGTTCCGCCGAAACTGGGCCCACACGAAGTCGGGGATATTCCAGCAGCGAAAGTGCGAGAAACGACCTGCTGGAATACAGTTTCGCGGCAAGATGCCGGGCGTGGAATTCGACGTAGATGCTCTGCGGCAGAAATACGCCCAGGAACGGGACCGTCGGCTGCGTCCCGACGGCATCGCGCAGTACGTCGAGATCTCAGGTGTGTTTGCTGACTTTGCGAACGACCCCTGGAGTGACCAGGAGTTCACCCGCGGCCCGTTGACCGATGACATCGACGTCGCGATCATCGGCGCCGGGTTCGGAGGGCTTCTCACCGGCGCCCGACTCCGGGAACTGGGTGTGCAGAGTATCCGGCTGATCGACAAGGCTGCCGATGTCGGCGGCACCTGGTACTGGAATCGGTATCCGGGTATCGCCTGCGATGTCGAGTCGTACGTCTACATGCCGCTGCTCGAAGAGTTGGGCTACGTCCCGACCGAGAAGTACGCAAAGGGCCCCGAAATCTTCGCGCACTGCAAGAACATCGCCCAACATTACGACCTGTATCGCGACATCTGCCTGCAGACCGAGGTCCACGAGATTCGCTGGGAGCCCGAACTTCAGCGCTGGATCATCGCCACAAATCACGGCGACTCCATTCGCGCCCGCTTCGTCGCGATGGCCAACGGCTATCTGCAGAAGCCGAAACTGCCCGGTATCGAAGGAATCATGGCCTTCGAGGGGCATACGTTTCACACCAGCCGATGGGACTACGACTACACGGGACCCGATCTGGCGAAGCTGGCGGACAAGCGGGTCGGAATCATCGGAACGGGCGCCACCGCGATCCAGTGCGTGCCGCACATCGCCAAAGCCGTCAAGCAACTGCTCGTCTTTCAGCGCACACCGTCGACGGTCGATGTGCGTGGGAACCGACCGACCGATCCAGCATGGTCGGAGTCGCTACAGGACGGATGGCAGCGCCGCCGCATAGAGAATTTCCAGCTGCTCACAGCGGGCGGCGAAGCCGATGAGGATCTCGTCGATGATGCGTGGACGAGCATCGTCAAGAAGCTCTTCCTGATGCGGCAAACCGCCGTCGAGGGGATGTCCGACGAAGAGCGTTTGCGCGCAGTGGAAATGGCCGACTTCGCCAAGATGGAGGAGATTCGGGCCCGCGTCGATTCGATCGTGAACGATCCCGCGACGGCCGAAGCGCTCAAACCCTGGTACGGCTACTTCTGCAAGCGCCCCTGCTTCCACGACGACTATCTACAGACGTTCAACCTGGACAACGTGACACTCGTCGACACCAAGGGCAAGGGCGTCGAGCGCATCACGCGCGACGGCGTGGTTGTCGACGGTACGGAGCACAACATCGACTGTCTGATCTTCGCGACCGGTTTCGAGGTCGGCACCGACTACTCGCGGCGGACCGGCTTCGAGATCATCGGGCGAGACGGGGCGACGCTCACCGACAAGTGGAGAGACGGAGTACAAACGCTTCACGGCCTCGCCGTCAACGGTTTTCCGAACTGCTTCATCCTGTCCATCGCGCAGTCCGGGTTCACTGTGAATTTCCCGTACCTCCTTGACGTGCAGGCGCGTCACAGCGCAGAGGTGATCGCGTGGGCGCTGAGCCATGACGTCACGCAGCTAGAGGCGACGGTCGACGCCGAATCGTCGTGGGTCGACACCATCGTCGCACGCACTGGGGCCAGCGCCGAACGGGCCAAATCCTGCACGCCGGGCTACTACAACCGCGAAGGACAGGCGAACGCGAAGACGCGTCAGGGCAGCTTCTTCTACGGCACCCCGACCGAATACGCCGACATCATTGAAGCGTCCCGCGCCAACGGCACACCGGAAGGGTTCGAGATCCGCACGGGTATCCCTCGATGACGAGGCGCGGCCGATACCTCACAGGTCGTGTTCGGGCTCTGGCTCGGCGCGGTAGGTCACCGCGCGTGGTGATCATCGGCGCCGGCTTTGGAGGTCTTGCCGCAGCGGTCGCGTTACGCCGCAAGGGTATCGACGATCTGTCGATCATCGAACGCTCCGACGGTGTCGGTGGCACCTGGCGGCAGAACACCTACCCGGGCGCGGCCTGCGACATCCAGAGCCACCTGTACTCCTTCTCGTTCGCGCCGAACCGCAACTGGACCCGTACCTACGCCAATCAGCCCGAGATCCTGTCGTACCTCGAGTCGGTGGCCGATGACTTCGACCTGCGCCGCCACCTGATGCTGGGCACCAGCGTGCAGCGGCTCGTCTGGAACGAACGGGAGGCGCACTGGGACGTCGACCTTGGTTCTGGTCGGACCCTGGTTGCGGACGTCATCGTCAGTGCGGTGGGATTGTTCGGCGCGGCAAGGTATCCCGATATCGAGGGCATCACCGAGTTCACCGGCGACCTGATGCACACCTCGCAGTGGGACGCGGGCATCGACCTGACCGGCAAGCGGGTGGCGGTCGTCGGTACCGGGGCCAGCGGGGTGCAGGTCATCCCCGAACTTGCAGCCACCGTAGCGCAGCTGACGGTTTTCCAGCGCACGCCACCGTGGATGGTGCCCAAAGAGGATCGGCCGTACAGCGCTGACGAGCGCACCCGATTCCGTCGGATCCCTTGGGCCGCGCTGCGCGAGCGGTGGCGGCTGTGGAAGATGCAGCACGACAACACCGCGTTGACGCCCGACCACCCGAGGATGGCGGTGGTTCAGGAGTTGTCGGAGAACTTTCTTCGACGCCACGTCGAGGACGAGGCCATGCGCGACGCGCTGACCCCTCGGTATCCGTTCCGGTGCAAGCGCGTCCTGCTCGGCGAAAAATACTATGTGGCACTGCAACGTCCGCACGTCGAACTCGTGACGGATCCGATCGAGCGGGTCACCGCGACAGCCGTGGTCACCGCTGGCGGTCGGGTGGTCGACGTCGACACGTTAGTGCTGGCGACGGGATTCGAGACCAGTAACTACCTGTCGGGTCTCGATATCGTCGGGCTTGGTGGCGAAAGCTTGCACAACCGTTGGGGTCTGGATCCGCAGGCCTATCTCGGCGTCGCCGTGAGCGGCTTTCCGAACTTCTTCATGCTGTATGGACCCAACACCAACCAGGGCGCGAACTCGATCATCTACGTGCTGGAGGCCGGCGCGCGCATGGTCGCCAGTGCGGTAAGCCGGTTGGCCGGGCGAGGCGGCTACCTCGACCTGCGGCCGGAGGTCGAATCCCGGTTCAATGAGCAGATTTCCACCGATCTGGAGCGGACTATCTGGACACAATGCGACAGCTACTACCGATCGCCCACCGGGCGGATCGTCACCCAGTGGCCGCATTCAGAACTGGACTACGCGAAGGCGACGTGGAGAATCCGGTCACGAGACTGGCATCACCAGACGTGAGCGCGTCAGGTCTTCTTCGACGTCGAGCGGCCTCTCGGCGGCTTCTCGGCGGCAGGAGCCGCCCCACGATTGGCCAGTCGTCCCAGGGTGGAGACACCGGGTAGCGACGATACGGCGCCGTAGACCTCGTTGCCCGTCGCGACGAGTGCTTCGAGTTGCGGCAGTACCGCGTCCATCGTCCGGATCATCGGGTCGGCGAGCGCGAGGTAGCGCTCGGCACGGTCGATCGCCTGGTTGAGTCGCTCCGTCGCTATCGCCAGATTCTCGATCAGATCGGGCAACTGAGTCGCGAGCTGAATCGAGGCGGGCGGGATGCGCAACGCCGCGCCTGCGGCGGACTGCGCAGTCTCCGCCGCCGCCTGCGCAGCGGCCTGTGCAGATTCCGCCGCCGCCTGCGCGGCAGCCATGATCTCTTTCGGTGTGGGAACCTTGCTCGCCATCTGACAACTGTGCAACACGTCAATGGGACTGTCTGCGCTTTGGTCGATCGGCTCAACACAACATCGGATGCGCGGGGCATACGGCCAATGGCCCGTCGGAGGGCCGGAAACCGTCACTGTGACGTATCCCATTGCGGTGCAATATCATTGAGGGGGAGTGAAACCGAGGCGCCTTCGACGCCGTTCGTACCCGAGGCAACCTGTGTAGGCAGTGCGCAGAAGAATCCGGGGTTTGCCGGGATACTTGGAGAACTTCAGCACCTCCGACGCCAAGGCAAGGGGCCGCGCGTGACAGTAGTCGCCATCTATCTCGTCATCACTTTCGGTCTCGGCGGCCTTGCCATGGCGCTGCGCCTGCCGCCTCTGGTCGGGTTCCTGGCGGCGGGGTTCGTCATCAACGCCCTCGATGTCGAGGACGTGCCGCAACTGGAAGTGCTGGCCGATTTGGGCGTCACGCTGCTACTTTTCGCGATCGGCCTCAAGCTCAACGCCCGCATCCTGCTGCGCCGCGAGGTGTGGTTGACCACATCCGTGCACATGCTGGTCAGCGTTGTCCTCGGAAGCATCGCCTTGTGGCTGGCTGCGGTGGCCGGAGTGGCAATGCTGTCCGGGCAGAGCGTGCAAACGATCGCCTTGCTCGCCTTCGCGCTGTCGTTCTCCAGCACAGTATTCGTGGTCAAGGTTCTCGAGGAACGGGGCGAATCGCACGCGCTGTATGGCCGCGTCGCCATCGGCATCCTGGTCATGCAGGACATCGTCGCCGTGGTTTTCCTGACCGCCACCAGCGGTCATATGCCCAGCCCTTGGGCGCTGACGTTGGTGGCCCTGTGGCCGCTGACCCGATTCGCGCGCAAGATCTGGAGTCGCTTGGGCCACGGCGAGATGCAGTCGCTGTTCGGGATCGTGATGGCGTTGGTTCCCGGGTATGCGTTGTTTTCCGCGGTCGGGCTTAAGGGTGACCTCGGTGCTCTGATCATCGGTGTGCTGCTGGCGTCGCACTCCGCTTCCTCCGAGCTGTCACGCTCGCTGTTCCACATCAAGGAACTGCTGCTCGTCGGCTTCTTCGTATCCATCGGCCTGACCGGGCTACCCGACCTGACCCACGATTGGCGTCGCACTGTTGATGGTGCTGCTCCTGCCGTTCAAGGCTGCCTGGTACGTGCTGTTGCTGTCGCGCATGAAGCTGCGGTATCGCACCGCATTGCTCGCCGGTCTTGGCCTGATGAACTACTCGGAATTCGGCTTGATCGTGGTGTCGGTCGGCGTCTCAGCCGGACTGCTGGCACAAGCCTGGCTCGTGGAGATGTCGATAGCGGTGGCGCTGAGCTTCGTACTCGCGGCATTGGTCAACGGTCGCGGACACCTGATGGTGGAGAAGATCGCGACGCGGCTACCCGCTCAGGACGAAAGCGCTCTTGTCCCGGAGGAACGGCCCGCCGACGCCGGCGACGCCGAGGTCGTGGTCATCGGTATGGGCCGGGTCGGCTTCGCCGCTTACCAGCGAATGACCGATCACTATGGATTACGGGTTGTCGGTGTCGACTACGACGGACCACGCGTCGAGCGACTTGCGGACGACGGGCTGCGGGTCATCGAAGGTGATGCCACCGACTTGGACTTCTGGCACCAACTGCGACACTCCGAGTCGGTGCGCATCGCCGTGCTCGCGATGCCGCGGCACGGCGCGAACGTCACCGCACTCGCATGTCTACGCGAGTCCGGATTCAGCGGTGAGGTCGCCGCGGTCGCCAGATACGACGACGAGGTGCAGTGGGCCAAAGATCACGGTGTCGACATCGCGTTCAATGTCTATGCGGGCGCGGGCTTGGAGTTGGCCGATCAGGTGGCCCGCAATGACGCACCCGAACCTGTTCAACCCGCCGATGACGGACCCGACGAGGCGTCCTAGCGCGGTAGCTAATCGGTTGTATCGCAACGAATTCCTGGTCTACGCCGCCGCGACAACGAGCAGGGTCTACGCTTTCGAACGTCCCGCACATCGGGTCTACGAGAGGATCGGAATGGTTGCTTTCCCCAGGTATACCGCGGTTTTCGCTACCGGCATTCTCGCCGCCACGGTTTGGGCCGGCTCGGCTTGGGCTGACGGGCCGGGCGGTGTGGTCGAGCCTGACGGTGACATCTCTGTAGCCGTCGGCTCCGGCGTGCTCGACGTGACACTGGTCGGATTCACCGCGACCGGCCCCACCAACGAGGCGGCTTCGGCGGCCGTGATCGCGGCGTGCCAGCAAGCCGGCGCCCTGGATTGCAGCCGCGACGAGGTGACCAACGACAACTTGTGCATTGTCTCCGTCGGCGCCAGTGACGGCAGCGGAGTCGTGGCCGGCGGTTCCGGTCCGACGGTGGAGACAGCCCGCGATGATGCGTTCCGGCATGCACAAGAGGCCAATGCGCCGCTGGATCCCGGCGCCCGGACTCTCGCATCGGCGTGCCCGTGACGAGCCCGGTTCCAATGACAGACCGAGTCCCGATGAGAGGGGTCGAGCACATGGCCAAGCGCGGAAAGAGTTCGGTGCTGCTGGTGGGTGTGATGGTGGCGTCACTGATTTCGGCTCCTATCGCGGAGGCGCGGCAGACCTGTCACGATGCCGGCAGTTTCGTCCGGTGTGAGACCAATGGCAGCGTGTCGATCAAGGCGGTGCCGACCACACGGGCCCCCCAAGCCGGCCAAGGGTGGCCGTCAAACCGAGGTCGAAGCGGCATCATCCTGAGCTGGTAGGCATTGTCACTCACATAGGGTGGGCCTAAATCCCCTCGGCCACAACATGATTCGTCACCGTGACGTATTGGCGGAGGGGATCCCGTCGACAGGGGAGCGGGAAGGCTATTCACTGACTGACGTGGTTGGCTCGGAGCGGCGCGCGTTACCGCGAGCGAGCACGACGATCAGCTAAGACCGCCGAGGCTTGTTCCGCCGCGGAGCAGTAAGCCCGTCGTCACGGCTGCTGAATCGAAACCGACGAAGCTCCAACTGTCTCATCGAACAGGTCTAGCACCGCTTGCCACGCCCGTGTCGCGTGTAAAGCGTGATGGCCCACGCCGGGCACGGTGGCGACGACGTGTGTGGCGCCACCGGTCAATGAGCCGTCAGGATGCATCGGAGCGGCCCAAAAAGCGTGCTTGGCTCCACCGTAAACATTTACGCGCCAATCAACTCCGGCATCCTGAAGCGCGCCGGTGAACGCGAACAGTTGATCGGGAGTGCAGAGTGGGTCTTCGGAGCCTGTGCATAGTAAGTAGGCTCCGCCCACGTTATTCCAATCTTCGGCGCGGGTGGCTGGCAAGCCCGGATGGATCGCGGCGAGTGCCTTGAATGGCACTCTCGCCCTGGCAAGTTCCAGCACGATTCGGCCACCGGCACCGTATCCGAGCGCCGCGAGCCGGTCGTGGTCAGCGCCGGGCACAGCAAGTAGAACGTCGAGCGCAGCACGGCCGATGGCGTGCATGCGGGTGGGGTCAGCCATCAGAGGCATAACCCGCGCCAGCATCGCTTGCGGGTCGCCGAAGAATGTCCGGCCAGCGTGGTAATCCATCGCGAGGGCGATGTAGCCGTGCTTGGCAAGGTCGTCGGCGCGGCCGCGTTGATAGTCATCGAGACCGATTCCGTCATGTCCGATGAGCACTGCCGGCCAGGGACCCTTGCCGTCTGGCCGTGCCAAGTGGGCGACCATCGTCAGTCCGTCGACGTCGTAGGTGACTTCACACGTGGCGATCATGTGATCCACGCTATCTAGGATTTGTGCACTCTAGCGCCACGTTCACCCTAAGCTGACCGACCGCATCATCGGAGGTTGTCCCGAGTTCCAGAACATCGGTGGCAGCCTGGTGAACATCGGGCTGCGCCGACGTGATCATTGTGCACGACGGGAACCTCCAATAGCCATGCGCCTCAGAGCAATTCGTCACTGTGACGTATTGAGGGGGTACGGCAGAGAGGAAGAGGGGCCAACTGCCGACGGCATGGCCGGCCGACAGAGGCACGCTCATCGTTTCACCTCAGCCCGAATCATCGTTTGTCGACTTGCTTGATCCCTGGCGATCAACCAAACGCGCGCCGATGCAGCAGTACGTCGTCATTGCGTGCGCGGAGAGTGCGGGCGAGAACTCGTACGTTCAATGAGTTCATGCACTTCACTCCTTCCGGCCCTGTTCGATAAAGTGCCGATAAGCCACATTATGTCAAGTTATCACGCCCAGCACATCGCCTCACTCCCCGTTCGTGCGCAGTTCCCAGGGCGGCATGCCGATTGCCTCCGCGAGGTTGCGCTGCAGCGCGACGCCGGCCGGCAGCGTGCGGTAGAAGATGCTCACCTCGGCGATCTTGCCGTCCGCGTCGAGCAGGACGAAGAAGATTCCGTTGACCGCGGCGTCTCCGACTTGCAGCCGGAAGTGTGCGGCGTGGTGGGTCTCGCCGCTGAGGACCTCCATATAGGTGTCGTCGGACGACAGTCCGTTGACGGTCTTGATGGTTTCCACGGCGGTCTCGCGGCCGGTGACTGGCTCATCGCCGAACGGGCCGTACAGCACCACGTCCTCGGCGAGCAAACGGGTGAGGATGTCTTTGTCTGCGCCGCCGTTGATGCAGTCGACGAAGGACTCCAAGGTGTCGCGGTGCGGGGCGAATGTGGTCATGGTACTCCTCGTAGTGGTGGATTGGTCGGTGCGCCTAGGCCGTCAGCCGGCCGGGAAGTAATGGCCGTTGTCCAGATCGGCGAGCAGGCCGGGCTGAGTGGGTTCCCAGCCGAGGGTCTGGCGCGTGATGAGGTTGGACGCCGGGAGGTCCATCGTGACCAGATTCGTGAACTGCCCGAAGTATCCCGGCAGCATCAGGACATCCACGGGAACGCTCACGGCGGGCAGGCCCAGACGGCTGCCGATGGCCTCGGCGATCTCGCGGAACGGGATGCCCCCGTCCTGAACCGCGTGCCAATATCTGCCGGCCGGACCCTTCTCCAACGCCAGGCGGAACAGGGAGGCGACATCGCGGATGTGCACGGCGCCCACAGGTTCTCGCCGTCTCCGGGGTAGCCGGCGAAGCCCTTCTCCTTCGCGAGCGCGATCAGCCCCGGCAGGAAGCCGGCACTATCGGTCGTGCTGTGCGCGATGAGCGGAAGCCGCACGATCGACGACCGCACTCCCCGCTCGGCGAGGCCGATGACGGCGCGTTCCACGACGTTGCGAACACGCAGGGTGCCCTTGTGCTCTCGCCGCTGGGAAGGGCCGGGTCCTCCTCGGTGGCCGGCCGGCCCAGGTTTCCGGGCGAGCCGATGCTGCCCGCCGCGACCAGCGGCTTTCCGGTTCCCGCGAGTGCCTCGCCGTAGGCGAGCATGATCGGGAGCTCCGCGGCGGCCACGGCGTCCATCCCGCCGGACGGAAGCAGGTCTTGCCGGTGCGCGACGTGGATGACGCCGTCGGAGTCCGCGGCCGCCTCCTTGAGCCCGTCGAGATCCTCGAGGTTGCCGCGACGCACCGTCGCGCCGAGCGCGGACAGGGCCGCCGCGGACGTGTCCGACCGGGCCAGGCCGGTGACCTCGTGCCCGGCGGCGATGAGCTCGGGGATGATGTACGAACCGGCATGGCCGGTCCCGCCAGTGACGAAAACGCGCATGTGACTGTCCTTTTGAGGGTAGGTGGTGGCGGGTGCTCAGCTGAGAATGCTGACGCCGAGGAAGAAGTTGGTGTGCTTGACGGAGTGGGCGACGAGGCCCAGCTGCAGCAGGCCGGCGTTCTCCAGTGCCCGCGCCATCGGCAGCTGCCCGGCGTCCATCGGGCGCAGTCCCAGGCTCTCGATGAACGCCGACACGCGTGCCTTCGCCTGCGCGTCGTCGCCGGCGATGAACACGTCCAATGGGCGACCCTCGGCTGAGCCGGCCGCCAGAACGTCGGCAGAACAGGGTGTTGAACGCCTTGACGACATGCGCGCCGGCGGGGGCGGCCTTGGCGATCTCCTGCGCGCCGGAACTGCCCTCGGGGGTGACGAAGCCCGTGAAATCGGGGGTGATGGGGTTGGTGATGTCGACGATGACCTTGCCGTCCAGCGCGTCCCCGTACTCGCTGACCACCGCCGCCGCGCTGGCGTACGGCACGGCGAGGATGACGATGTCCCCGGCCGGGGCGGTGCCGGCCGTCCCGACAGTGGCGCCGCCGAGCGCGGCGGCCAATTCCTTGGCCTTGGCCGGGTCGCGGCCGATGATCTCGACTGCGTTGCCGCCAGCGAGCGCCCGGTCGGCCAGGGCGCTGGCCATGTTCCCCAGGCCGATGATGCTGATGCTGCTCATGACGTATCCCGTCTTGATTGACGATCGAAAGGTTGACTCCTCAACCATATGCAGAATTGGTGATGCGTCAACCAATGGGAGGTAGCATGGAGGCCGATGGAACCGAACTGGCTGAACGC
Source organism: uncultured Actinomycetota bacterium (assembly GCA_963720345.1). Taxonomy (GTDB): domain Bacteria; phylum Actinomycetota; class Actinomycetes; order Mycobacteriales; family Mycobacteriaceae; genus Mycobacterium. The sequence goes on along the minus strand of CAVRFN010000028.1, from coordinate 9,465 downwards.
TCGTGAAGACCGCGCCTGGCGGGCCTTCATCCACGCGCATCATCAGATCGAGGCCCACCTGAACCGTCGCCTGCAGGAATCGGGCCTGTCCGGGGCCGACTACGAGGTCCTGGCGGTGCTCTCGGCTCTCGACGGGGACCGCATGCCCGCCCACGCCCTGTGCAACGCACTGGGCTGGGAGAAGAGCCGTCTCTCCCACCAGCTGCGGCGCATGGAGAAGGACGGGCTGATCAGCCGCGAGCCCAACCCCGACGACGCCCGCAGCACCATGGTCTGCCTGCTGCCGGCCGGCCGCGCCGCCATCGAGAAGGCGGCGCCCGGGCACGTGGAGGACGTCCGCCGGAACTTCATCGACCTGTTCACCCCGGCTGAGCTCGACATGCTCGCCACCCTCAACGAACGAGTCCTGCACCACCTGGCCACGAACGACGACTCCCCCGCCGAAGACGAGCCTTCATAACATTCATCAGCCGTGAGCATTTCGGCCCATCCAGACTTCTACACCAGCGGAATTCTTCAGCCCACACAGCCGGTAATGCTCAACTACGGAGGTCGAAGTTGCTATGTCTTGTTGCCACATAACACGATTCGACCTGATGCACGTGACGCGAACCGGTCCGGCGCTGCGCCGCCTCGGCAGGTGATTCCCGTTTGAGTAGACGGTCAGCCCACACGCGACGAGCTATCTGCTCGCTGTCCGTCACGTCACAGCGTTCCGTCCCGGGTGCGAACGCGTGAGTCTCGCACGCTTCCGCATCACGTTATTCCTGTCTGGGAATATGGCGGAATCGAATATGGCGGGTTACCAATTGTAAGTTGGTTGCTCGCGCGAGATGTCCCTCGGAGTACCGCGCCACCTTCTCCGGGCGGAGCTGACAACCTACGAGATGCGAGGGGGAAGCGCAACGGTTTCGCCCGCCACGTCGATCGCGACCTTGCCGCGGAGTGCATACGACCGCCTGTTCTCCAGGAGCTCGTGAGCCTCGCCCATTCGAGCGAGCGGAAGAGTCGCGCCGATGACCGGCTTCACGAGACCGCGCTCGACCAGCGTGGTGAGCGCGTCCAGCTTTCCTCGGTTCTGTCGTGTGAAGACGAAGTGATAGGCGGCGTTCTTGCCCCACGCCTCGATGAGGTTCTGCGGCTGCGCGATGTCGACGATGCTGACGACGCGTCCGAAGTCGGCGAGCGTCAGCGGGCTTCGTGTGAGCGCGTCGCCACCGATCGTGTCGAAGACGACGTCGACCCCCTTGCCTCGCGTCATCTCGGCCACGGCATCGACGTAGTCCGTCGACGTGAAGTCGATCGCCGCATCCGCTCCGAGAGAGCGCACGAACTCATGGTCGCCGGCTTTCGCGGTGGTGATCACCCGTGCGCCGATCGCCTTCGCGATCTGGATCGCGATCGTGCCGACACCGCCCGCGCCGCCATGGATGAGGATCGTCTCCCCCACGGTGAGCTGAGCTCGCGTCACCAGGGCCTCCCAGACCGTTCCGCCGACGAGAGTCAGGCTCGCCGCCTCCAGGTGACTGAGGTTCTCCGGCTTCCGGCCGACGAGGTCGACGTCGGCGACGTGCTGCTCGGCGTAGGAGCCGGGGCCGCCGAAGATCCGGGGCGTGTAGTACACCGCATCGCCGGCGCGGAACTCGGTCACGTGGGATCCGACTTCCTCGATCACGCCGGAGATGTCGTGCCCGATGATCGCCGGGAGCGGCACGATGATCCGCGTAGTCTCCGCGACGGATCTGATAGTCGAGCGGGTTGACGGCGGTCGCATGGACGCGCACCCGTACCTGGCGGGGTTCGACGTGCGGTACGGGGACGTCGCGCAGCTCGAAAGCATCGGCCCCTCCGAAACGGGCGAGCACAACGGCCTTCATCGGATCAGTCATATCGGTGTTCCTCATCGTGGTTCTGGGTGCGCGACGCGCCGGGACGGGCGGCTCTCTCTCAGTGTCGCGCGCACGATCCGCACACTCCAGTGGCGACAATGCCAATATCCGCGAGGATAGTGACACGCCTGTCGCGCGGCGGTCGGGCCTGCGCTACCGCGGACGCAATGATGCTACCGCCGGAAACAGCCCGGAGCTTCATGTCATCACAATGGACTGCGAGGAGACGCTTTCACCGCACCGCCACCCGACCGTAGGACCGTGACGATCTGACAATGCTAGACGGCTTAGATCAGGATGACGTCGCGGCAGCAAGTCGAGCGAGAGTGTCGTCAAGCTGATCTTTGGTAACTAGGGGGAACTTCACCTTTTCGAGCAGTTTGGTGTCGGTGACCTTCGACCAGTCGTAGGTGTGGCGAACCAGCGTCTCATTAGGCCCCTGAGACTCCAGCTCCCACAGCCACTCCCACCCGGGAGGCTCAGTGCCAGCAGGCGCGGTCTTCCAAGCCAAAAGCTTGTCCTTCGCGTAGCCGGATACGTGGTTATCGGTCTTGTACTCACCGCCCATGTGTGGGCCTTGCATGTTCATCGTGAACACCTCACCCACTTCCTGTATCCGATCGGCGTGGTCCACGCTGCGGATAAACCCAGAGCCATCGAGCTCCTGGTGTCGCTCCGGATTGGAGAGGACGTCGAAAACCGAATCGACGGGCGCCGCGATGGTTCGTTCAACAGTGACCTTTGCGTTGTCGCTCATACCTCCACACTGTCGAAACTCTGTCGAAACGGCAACGTCGGCGGTCACGGCCCTCCCCGCTCGCGTGCGCGTACTCGACTGGAATTTGCCGCCTCACCTGAGATTAATACCTCCCCTATAGTTGGTTTGCTGCGCCAGGCGGCGGGGGTTCGCTCAACCGCCGGCCAGGAAGGTCGGCTGTTGTGCGGCTAGTGGGAGTTCGGGTTGGTAGCGTATTCGAAGAGTGCCGTCGTGTTCGGCCGCCTCGTCCACGAGTGGTGGAGTGAGCCAGTCGATTACGACGCGCAAGTGCAGTACTTCACCAAGCGGGCGATGTCCGGAGCGGTCAAAGTCATGATCGGCCTGGGTACCGGGCTAGACGCGGTGATCTGCGCCGTGATCCTGCTGCCGTCCGCGAGCACCCTCGCGTCGCGGATCGCCGTGGCGGTGTTCGTCGCGCTACAAGTCTTCTGGGCGTGGGTGTGGTGTTTTCGGTCGTGGCCCTCGCGGCGGATGTCGCTTGCATTCGTCATCTCCGCCGACATCGCAATCACCGTGATGGTCCTGCTGGATCCGAGTTGGGTGCTCGGCTCGTTCGGGTTCAGTTTCTTCACCATGCTGTCGGTGTTCTTGATCTTCTTCGATGGTCCGAAAGCGCTTGCGGGCCATATCGTGTGGATCCTGGTGACGACGGCGGCCTTCGCCGCACAAGTTGCTGCCACAGCGCAGCTCGACGTCGTTGATTTCACCGCGAAGACACTCGCGTCGGTGGCACTGGTCGTCGGGACGCCGCTAGGGATCCAAGCAGCGATCTGGGCGTTTGCGCAATGACGCCAACGAGTCTGTCACCGATCCGCTGACCGGTCTGCTTAACCGGCGTGGCCTGCACATGCAGGTCGGAGCCCTCGTACGCGATGCCGCCACTACGAACAGCGAGGTGATCGTGATGGTCGTTGATCTGGATCGCTTCAAAGACATCAATGACAGATTCGGTCACACAGTCGGCGACACGGTTTTGGTTCGCAGCGCATGGCGGATCAAGTCCGCGGTTCGGGGCAGTGCATTGGTGGCGCGGCTCGGCGGTGAGGAATTCGTCATCGTCGACTTTGCCGAGCCAGGCAGTCGTCCCGACCGGGACTTCGATCGCGTCAGGCGCGCTATCGCCGCACCGACGGACTACGCGATTACCGCAAGTGTCGGGGTCGTCAGCGTTGCCGTCGCCAGCTTCGCAGCGCCGAATGTTGACCCTGTCGCGTTGCTCGACACCCTTATCGAGCGAGCTGACCATTCGATGTTCAATGCGAAACGCGACGGCGGCAACGCGACAGCACAGCTACACGCGTGACGGGAATGGGCTCGAGATCAGCGCGCTCGAGAGGCTAGCTTTACCGAGTGGCGATCAACACGGGCGCCTTGGTGACTACGCGCGGCGGAACCTTCGGCTGCGGAGTCGGCTGAACCTCCAGGACTGCGCCTGAGTTCAGATCGTTGATCACGTACGGCGGAACGTTCGTTGGCGGAGTCGGCTGAACCTCGAGTACTCCTCCTCCGCTCGGGAGCAAGAGGTCATCCGGATTGATGCAGGCGCCGTTGCGCATAACGCCGCCGGCGTGTTCGCAGCAGTAGTCGGTCGGCATGTCGCGCTCCAGGCACGATGAGAAGTCGGATTCCTTGTAGGTGGCATTCGCGACGGCGAGAGCGCCGAACGGGCTGGCCGCGAAGGCAAGTACACCTGCGGTCAGCGTGGCGCGCACGATCCAACGTGCAGGCACGGAAACCGTGACGGGGCGGTCGGAAGTATTCATGGTGGTGTCTCCTTATGTTGCGTCGCGGCGTCCGGCGGAAGCCGCTTTCTAGGTGGTGGACGCAAGTGTCCGACGGGCGGCATGCCTTCCGTAATCGCGGCGAAGCCAGATTCCACGCCCGAAAGGGAAGGGTTTCCTATCCGCGCGGCAAGATGCGCAGCGATTGACTGACCCCCGACACCTCCCTACCGTGACCTCGGCGATGGATTGTCGCGTTGACCGGAGGGTTACTTCTTGAGCTTGGCTGACGGCGGGTTCAAGAACGCGGACGCACGGCTGCGCTATCTGACGCACTACGACGAGTTGCAGACACTGAGCCCGCGGCCGGATGTCGTGCACGATGTGCCAACGAAGTTCGGCACCGTTCGGGTGTATCAGCACGGACCGGACGGCGGCGTGCCCGTGTGCTGATACACGGATTTTTCCTGACCTCGGCCATGTGGTGGGACCAAGTCGCCGGCTTGACAGGCGATTTCACTGTCTATGCGATGGACATGTTGGGCCAGCCCGGAGCGAGCATTCAGACGAAAGCGATGTTCTCCCCCGCAGATTCCGCTCGCTGTATTGACGCGGTGCTGGAGGGGCTAGGGCTGCGCGATGTGCATCTGGTTGGGCATTCGTATGGTGGTTGGCTTGCCACCCATATGGCGGCGCGGGCGCCCCATCGGTTGGCGACGGTGACACTGGTTGATCCGGCCAGCACGGTGGCTCGAACCTCTGCGAAGTTCTGGCGAAGTCTTGCGCTCCTGTTGTCGCGCCCACGTTCCGTGCGGGCTGGACGCGCCGCGGCGTGGATTACGGGTCACCCCGAACCGGGCAGTTCCGTCGATTTGCTTGCCGGGCTGTTTGTGGCCGGATTCGCTGCCTTCGCGGCACCCGTGCGCACGCCGCCAGTGGTCTTCCTCAGTAGTCGCCTGCTGCGTTCAGTGCATGTTCCGGTGCAAGTTCTCCTGGCGGGCAACACTGTTCACGATTCACAGAAGGCAGTTCAAAGGATCCGGTCGGTGGTGCCCGCATTGGCGATATCACCTGTGGCCCGACGCCACCCACGCCTTGCCTGCCGAGCTTGCAGACGAAGTGAATGCCTGTATCCGTGAGTTTGTGATCGAGCACCGTAACGGCGCCTAGTCTGCTCTCGTCCTACTTGGCGCCGAGCGCGACGAGGACGACCGCAATGCCAATGACCGCCACCATCACGGCGACCTGGAGGTAGCCGATGATCAGGGCGGCGGTCGCCAGCCCTTTCCGCCCTCTCGAGTCCGTTTGATCTGCCCGCGCGCCACGTGCCCGAGGACGATCCCCAACGGAAAGAACACGAACACCAGGATCAGAGCCGCGATCGCCATACCGTTGGTCGCCGGCACGGACACATAGACCGGCGGCGGGGCGGCCGGCGGGATGCCGGATTGATTTGGATACGACAAGGTCGACTCCTCCTGATCGCGCGCGGTGACTCCGCGGGGCCGACATAGATACGAGACGCAACCTACTACGGTTCAACGCTCTGACTCCGGGCTCAACTCGTTGTGGGCGGTACCAGCGTCGGATAATGGCAGACCCGATTTCCACCCGCGCGTTTCGCCTCATACATTGCCGTGTCTGACGTGCGGATCAGATCGTCGATGAGTTGGAGATTGGCTCTGGCCGAGTCGGTTTCGAGTGGTGCGCCCGCGGTACCGATGCTCGCTGTCACCGGTAACGGGATTTTGTCGATTGCTTGGCGTAGTCGTTCGGCCATCTTGGCAGGGTTGCGAGCGGTATCGATGTCTGCGACCACAAACTCTTCCCCTCCTACCCTGCCGATGACGGCTGCCGAGCCGCAGTTCTCGCGAAGCGCCGCGCTGACGCTGACCAATGCCTGATCCCCCACGGCGTGGCCTTGGGTGTCGTTGAGGTGCTTGAAGTTGTCGAGATCGATCATCGCCATCACCAGATAGATGCCCGCGGGGCTCTGATGAAGCATCATGAGTTCGTAGACGAACTGTGGAACGAGCGCCGATTCAGAAGGCCGGTGAGGGAATCGTGGTCAGAACCCCGCAAATCGGTTCGCAACGTATGTACCAACGACTGGATGCCAAACGGCACGCCGACATTGAGCGACGCCACCGTGACCAACGCTGCGATTGTCAGCGCGACGTCACCGGTGGTGGCGATGAGGCGGTACGCCAGGATCGCCGAGCACACCATAGCCACGGCGAGGTTGGCGATCACATGGCCGATCGTGTGGAAATACGCGGCGAATCCACCGATGACGGCGAAGGTCGCACACGCACCCAAGCCCGAGTACGGATTTGAAAAGGAGAAGCTCGTTGCCGCAATTGCCACCGTTGCCGTCGCCGAAAAAATGAGGGACTGCCGCCGTGTGGGCCAACGAAGCAACCAGAGGAACCCACCGGCGATAGCGAGCCCTGCGGCGGCGACGGCGAGCGCGACCGTCGCGGGTGTGTCCGGTCCGAACGGACTCCAGAGCATCACGATGGGCAGCGTCGCCGATATCACGGTGAAGCCGAACGTTGCGCGTCGCCAGATCATCTGTAGTCCGCGCGCGTTCAGGTAGGCGCTGAGCCAGTCATATTGATCCGGTTGCTTCCACCATCGCTCAGCCTGTCGGGTCATCCCTCACCCCCGGCGAGTCTCGTATCGATGTGGAATGGACACTCACATTCCTTTTCTTGCTATTAAAGCTCTATACAATCGGCATTGCCGCATCGTAGTGCGTTGCCCGACCCGAGGCATCTGCTCTGTTAGAGCACCCCGCTGACTCTCCGTCCATTCGAGCTCGATCGGATGGATGAATCCCGGCGCGGGCGGGCGTTCTCCGGAAATGACAGGTCATTTGCGGCAGCCCTCAGGAGGAGAAGAACATGAGCTTGGTCGACATTTCACACCCCGCCGGGACGGGGTACGACGAGTTGGTTCCTTCGCGGTATGCGCTGAAGGTCGGCGACATCGACGTTCTGGTGATCAGCGACGGGGTGCTGCCGATCACCGCCGTGACGATGGCCACCAACGCCGCTCCTGCCGACCTGTCGGCGTGGCTCGAGGACATGTACCTGCCGCCCGAGGTGCTCGACTGGCCGTTGAACGTTGCCGTGGTCCGCAGCGGCGGCAAGACCATCCTCATCGACTCAGGCCTGGGAACGGAGTTCCCCGACTTCCCGCGGGCCGGACAGTTGGCCATGCGACTCGTCGCCGCCGGAATCGATCCCGCCTCCGTGACCGACGTGGTGCTCACCCATCTGCACATGGATCACATCGGCGGGCTGCTCGTCGACGGGCTACGGAATCAGCTGCGGCCCGATCTGCGAGTCCACCTCGCCGCGGCCGAAGCCGAGTTCTGGGAGGCGCCCGACTTCTCCCGCACCGTCATGCCCGCTCCGATCCCGGACGTACTGCGACGGACCGCCGCGCAGTTCCTCGACCTCTACCGCGGCCGGCTGCGGCCGTTCGAGACCGAATACGAGGTCGCACCCGGCGTGCTGCTCCGCCGCACCGGCGGCCACACCCCGGGACACAGCATCGTCCGCCTCGAATCACGGGGCGAAGCACTCACATTCGCCGGTGACGCGGTGTTCCAGCCCGGATTCGACAACCCCGACTGGCAGAACGGATTCGAACACGACCCCGAGGAGGCGACACGCGTCCGGATCGCACTGCTGCAGGAGTTGGCGGCGAGCGGCGAGGCGCTGGTGGCCACCCACCTGCCGTTCCCGTCGGTCTGCCACGTGGCGGTCACCGGCGACGGCTTCCGCATGGTGCCCGCGGTGTGGGATTACTGACACTCGTTGGATCAGCGCCGAACGTGAGTGGCTACAGCGCCCTCACGTCGGCGCCCCATCGCCAGGGCGGCGCATCCGGCCGCGGCCGCAGTAAGAACATGCCATGCGCCGTGGTACTGCCACAGGCTGTCCGGCCGACACAGAGTCGACCCGGAACGACCTGCGGTGTAGGTGATTAGAGCGATCACCAAGATTGCGCCTGCCGCTATCCACACCCGCGGCCTCCATCGGGCGGTCCGTGCCAGACCCACGGCGCACACCGCTACAAGAGCCACGATGGGCCAGTCGTGCACGAGCCCCGCCCACGACGGCTGGGGCCCGTGGAAGACGAAGCTGCCTACACCGACGGCGATGAGCGCGATGCCGGCAGCCGCGGCCAACACTCCCCTACCCGCACCGACCAGCACAACACGGCCAAGCCGACAACGACATAGGCCAGGCTGGTGATCGCAAGGACGGCTGGGCCAATGCGCCGCCCACGACACGCTCGCAGTCCGACTGCCCGATGCCCGCGACAGCCGCCAACACCCGCATGACGATCCACCCTAACCGCCGGCGCCTGTGCGGGTCGCCGCCTAAAACAGCTCCGGGATTGTCGGTGGCACGTCATCGAGGAACCGACTCACCAAGGGGACCAACAACTCCGACTCCCCCGACAGGACCGATGTGAGACGTCGCCGGGAGGATCACCAGCCGCGCGGCAGGAACCTTCGTGAGCATCCCGGTCGCGGCCGCCTCCTCATCGCCTCCGCCTCGCAGCTTGAACATCGCCACCGCGTGCTCCAGCGTCACGCCATCCGCATCACCCACGATGACCATCGTCTTGGCTGAAATGGCGCGCATCTGAGCGTCGGTGATGTTCTGGTCGTTGGCGTTCAACGCCTTCATCTTCTCGACGTAGGCCTCGAACGCCTTGGGATCCGGCGTGTGCTTCTTGAACGCCGCTTCGACGGGCGTCCCGGCAAACACCTTGGCGTTCAGGCCCTCGATCGCCTTGGGCACCGCGGGGTACCAACCGTCCTTGCGATAGGTGGCCGACAGCGAGACCAGCTTGTTGACGAGCGTGGGGTGACGCACCGCCAGCTGCAGCGCCACCCCTCCGCCTTGCGAGTAGCCCATCACATCCGCGCGCTCCACCTTCAGGGCCCGCAGCAACGCCGCGGCGTCATCGCCGAACTGCTCGTAGGACATCTTCCGCGACGTGTCCGCGGTTCGACCGTGGCCCTGTTGATCGAAGACGATCACGGCGCGCTCGG
>CAVRFN010000027.1:0-164360 GCA_963720345.1 uncultured Actinomycetota bacterium | reverse complement strand
TCACCGGCACAGTCGATCCCGTTCAAGTTCGCGCAGCGCTGGCCGAGCGGCTGCCGGGCTACATGGTGCCGGCCGCGGTCGTGGTCATGCGACATTCCCGCTGACGGTCAACGGCAAGCTCGACACCCGCGCGCTGCCGGCACCGGAGTACCACGACGGCGATGATTATCGGGCCCCGGCCAACGCGGTCGAGGAGATCCTGGCCGGTATCTACGCCGCAGGTGCTCGGGTTGGAGCGGGTCGGGGTCGATGACTCGTTCTTCGATCTGGGCGGCGACAGCATCTTGTCGATGCAGGTGGTGGCTCGCGCCCGGGCCGCCGGGGTGTTGTGCAGGCCGCGTGACGTTTTCGTCGAGCAGACCGTGGCCCGGCTGGCCCGGGTGGCCGGGGTGGCCGGCGGGCGGGTGGCCCGGTTGATGAGGGCATCGGGCCGGTGATCGCGACCCCGATCATGCGGCTGGTTGGCCGGCGTGGATGGCCCGGTGGATCAGTTCAACCAGTCGGTGGTGGTGTCGGCTCCGGCGGGGGTGACCGAAGCCGATGTGGTCGTGGTGTTGCAGGCGCTGCTGGATCGGCACGCCATGTTGCGGCTGCGCGTCGATGACGATGGCGACGGTGGGTGGTCGTTGACGGTGCCCGAGCCCGGGCGGTGGATGCCGGTGCTTGCCTGCAATCGGTGGACGTGTTTCCGATGAGGCGCTGGTGGAGGCGCGGTCGCGGTTGAACCCGGCCGCGGGGGTGATGCTCAGCGCGCTGTGGGTGGCCGACACCAGCCAACTGGCGGTGATCATTCACCATCTGGCTATCGACGGGGTGTCGTGGCGAATTGTGTTGGAGGACATCAACATCGCCTGGGCTCAGCATCGCGGCGGGCAGCCGATAGCGCTGCCGGCGACGGGGACGTCGTTTGCGCGATGGGCGTCACTGCTGAACGAGCACGCGCCACGCCGGACGGTGGTGAACCAGGCGCGAGGCGTGGCGGCAGGTGGCGGCGGCCCCGGCCATGTTGCCGGCGGTGCGCCCGGAGGTCGATACCTATGCCACCGCCGGGCAGTTGTCGGTGTCGCTGGATGCCGAGACCACGCGGCGTGCTGCTGGGTGAGGTGCCCGCGGCGTTTCATGCCGGGATACAAGACATTCTGTTGATCGCGTTCGGGTTGGCGGTGGCGGAGTTCCTGGGCACCGGCGGCGCGCCGATCGGCATCGACGTGGAGGGCCACGGGCGCTACGAGGAGCTGGCCGCCGATGTCGACCTGTCGCGCACGGTGGGGTGGTTCACCACCAAGTATCCGGTGTCGTTGACCGTCGGTGGGCTGGACTGGGCGCAGGTGATCGCCGGCGACGCGGCGCTGGGCCCCGTCATCAAGGACGCCAAAGAGCAGCTTCGCGCCCTGCCCGACCGCCTGACCTACGGTCTGCTGCGCTATCTGAACGCCGATGTCGATCTGGCCGGGTCCGACCCGCCGATCGGGTTCAACTATCTCGGGCGGCTGGGCGCGGGCGCGGCCGAGACTTTCCGATGATCTGTGGCGGATCAGTCAAGACGGCATGTCGCTGACCGCCGCCGCCACGGCGGTGCCCATGCCACTGGCGCACACCGTGGCGCTCAACGCCGGCACCGTCGACACCGACGCCGGCCCGCAGCTGCACGCCAACTGGACGTGGGCATCCTCGGCACTGAATCACGCGCAGGTCAGTCGGCTCAGCCAGTTGTGGTTTGACGCCCTTGGCCGGCATCTGCGCGCACGTGCGAGGCGGCGGAGGCGGGCTGACTCCGTCGGATATCGCCCCGGCCCGGCTGAGCCAGCACGCAGATCGACGAGCTGCACCAGCAATACGAGATCGCCGACGTGCTGCCGCTGACCCCGCTGCAGCAGGGACTGCTCTTCCACGCCAGCACCGCGCCGAGGCGGCGACGACGATGTGTATGCGGTGCAGCTCGCGTTCACCGTGACCGGCCCGCTCGACCCGCACCGGCTGCGCGATGCGGTGCACACCGTCGTCGAGCCGGCATCCCAATCTGGCCGCCCGCTTCTGCTCGACAGTTCGACGAGCCGGTGCAGGTCATCCCGGCTGATCCGGTGGCGCCCTGGCGGTATGTCGAGCTGCGACGCCGGAGTGTCGATGTCGACGAGCAGATCGAGCGGATCTGCGCCGAGGAACGCGCCGCGGTCTGCGACCTGGCCGACGAGCCGGCCTTCCGGGTGGCGTTGATCCGCACCGCAGAAAACCGGCACCGGCTTGTGCTGACCAATCACCACATCGTGATGGATGGGTGGTCGCTGCCGATCCTGCTGAGCGAGATATTCGCCAGCTACTACGGGCAGCGCCTACCCGCGCCCGCCCCGTATCGCAGGCTTCGTCACCTGGCTGGCCGATCGGGATCGTCGACGCCGCCGAAGCGGCCTGGCGCGAGGTGTTGGCCGGCTTTGACACCCCCACCTTGGTCGGCCCGGCGCAGAAGTTGGGGCTGGGCGGCCGAGGCGTGGAGACATTTCGGGTGCCCGAACAGACCACGCGGGCGCTCGGCGAGCTGGCGCGCTCATGTCACACCACCGTCAACACCGTGCTGCAGGGTGCCTTGGCGCAGCTGCTGATGTGGTTGACCGGCCAGCATGATGTCGCCTTCGGCACGGCGGTCTCGGGTAGGCCGGCCGAGGTGGTCGGCGCGGAGTCGATGGTGGGTCTGTTGATCAACACGGTGCCGGTGCGCGCGACCATCACCGCGGCAACCACCGCCGTCGAGCTGCTCGAACAGCTGCAGGGCGCCCACAACGACACCCTCGAGCACCAGCACCTGGCGCTACCCGAGATCCACCGCATCACCGGCCACGATCAGCTGTTCGACACCCTGTTCGTGTACGAGAACTACCCGATCGACACCGCAGCGTTGTCGGGCGACCGCGAGCTGGACGTCACCGAGTTCACCATCAGCGAATACAACCACTACCCGCTGACAGTGCAAGCCACGCCGGGCCCCGAACTGGGCCTTCGTGTCGAATTCGACACCGACGTTTTCGACGCGGCCGGCATCGCGGCGCTCATCGGACGGTTGCAGCGGGTGTTGGTGGCGATGACCGCCGACCCGACCCGTCGGCTGTCATCGGTGGATGTCCTCGATGCCGATGAGCATGCCCGCCTGGATGAGCTCGGCAACCGTGCGGTGTTGACCCGGCCCACACCGCCCGCGACGTCGGTTCCCGCGTTGTTCGCCGAACAGGTCGCCCGCACGCCGGAGGCAGTCGCGGTGACTTTCGAGGGCCGACTCACTGACCTACCGCGAACTCGATGAGGCGGCGAATCGGTTGGCGCACTTGCTGGCTGGCCACGGCGCCGGCCCGGGTGAATATGTGGCGCTGCTTATTCGAGCGTTCGGCCGATGCGGTCGTTGCGATCTTGGCGGTGCTCAAGACCGGGGCGGCGTATCTGCCGATCGATCCGGCGCTGCCGGCGGCCCGGATCGAGTTCATGCTCGCCGATGCCACGCCGATCGCCGCGATCACCACCGCCGGGATGCGCCCGCGGCTGGACGGGTTCGACGTGCGGGTCATCGACGTCGACGACCCCACTGTCGGCGCCCAACCCAGCACCGCGCTTCCGGTTCCGAGCGCCGAGAACGTCGTCTTCCTCATCTACACCTCGGGCACCACCGGCGTCCCGAAGGGAGTGGCGATCACCCACCACAATCTGACCCAGCTGCTCGCGTCGCTGGACGTGTGGCTGGCACCGGAACAGGTTTGGGCGCAGTGGCATTCGCTAGCCTTCGACGTCTCGGCGTGGGAGATGTGGGGTGCGCTATTGCGCGGTGGGCGGCTGGTGGTGGTGCCCGAATCGGTGGGCCGCTCACCGAAGGACCTTCACGCCCTGTTGGTCCGCGATCAGGTCACGCATGCTCATTCAGACTCCGTCGGCGGTGGCAATGCTGTCGCCGCAGGGCCTGGATTCGATGACGCTGGTGGCGGCAAGTGAGGTCTGCCCGGCCGAGGTGGTGGACCGCTGGGCACCGGGTCGGGTGATGGTCCACTCCTACGGCCCGACCGAGACCACGGTGTACACGTCCATGAGCGCGGGGTTGGCGGTGGGGTCGGGGGTGCCGCCGATCGGCTCGCCGGTGGCGGGAGCGGCCTTCTTCGTGCTGGATGGATGGTTACGCCCGGTGCCGGTCGGGGTGGTCGGTGAGTTGTATGTGGCCGGTGCCGGGGTGGGATGTCGGGTATTGGCGCCGCGCCGGGTTGACCGGGTCGCGGTTTGTGGCGTCCCCGTTCGGGGTGCCAGGACGACGGATGTACCGCACCGGCGATCTGGTGCGCTGGCGCGCCGATGGGCAGCTTCAGTTTGTGGGGCGCGTCGACGAGCAGGTCAAGATCCGCGGCTATCGCATCGAACTCGGTGAGATCCAGGCCGCCCTGACTCGGCTCGATGGGGTGGATCAGGCGGTGGTGATCGCGCGCGAGGACCGCCCCGGCGACAAACGCCTGGTGGGCTATATCACCGGGTCCGCGGATCCAACCGCTGCGCGAGCCGCGCTGGCCGAGCGGCTCCCGCAGTACATGGTTCCGGCCGCGGTGGTCGCGTTGGACGAGTTTCCGTTGGCGGTCAACGGCAAGCTCGATGCGCGCGCCCTACCGGCACCCGAGTATCAGGATTTCGATCCCTATCGCGCCCCGGCCGGCAAGGTCGAGGAGACCCTGGCCGACATCTTCGCCCAGGTGCTGGGTGGAGTGCGCGTCGGGGCCGACAGCTCGTTCTTCAATTTGGGCGGGGATTCGCTTTCCGCGATGCGGCGTGATTTCGAAGATCAACACGACCTTCGATATCGACCTTTCGGTGCGCACATTGTTCGACGCGCCGACTGTGAGCGGCTTGAGCGTGCAGTTGGACAGACATAAGGCTGAGCAAAACTGCCGAGGCCAAGGGTCCGCGCTTCGCGTCGGTGCACGGCCGCGACGCCACCGAGGTGCACGCCAGCGACCTGAAGCTGGATAAGTTCATCGATGCCGCGACGCTGACTGCCGCCCCGACGGTGCCAGGCCCCAGCGCCGAGGTGCGGACGGTTCTGTTGACCGGGGCGACCGGCTTCCTCGGGCGTTATCTGGCCCTCGAATGGCTGGAACGAGATGGAACGGGTTGACGGCACGCTGATCTGTCTGGTGCGGGCCGAGTCCGACGCCGATGCGCGGGCTCGTCTGTACAAGACCTTCGACAGCGGTGACCCCGATTTGCTGCGGCACTTCCAGGACCTAGCCGCCGATCATCTCGAGGTCGTCGCCGGCGACAAGGGCGAAGCCAATATGGGGCTGGACCAGCAGACTTGGCAGCGGCTGGCCGACACCGTCGATCTGATCGTCGATCCCGCTGCCCTGGTCAACGGCGTCTTTCCCTACAGCGAGCTGTTCGGGCCCAACGTGGTGGGCACCGCTGAGCTGATCCGGTTCGCGCTCACCACGAAACTTAAGCCCTACAGCTACGTGTCGAGTGGCGACGTGAGAAACCAGATCGATCCGTCCGCGTTCACTGAGGATGCCGACATCCGAGTCATCAGTCCCACCCGCAAGAACGACGACAGCTTCGGCAACGGCTACGCCAACAGCAAGTGGGCCGGCGAGGTGCTGCTGCGCGAGGCTCACGACCTGTGCGGGCTGCCGGTCGCAGTGTTCCGCTGTGATGTGATCATGGCCGACCCCACCTACGCGGTCAGCTCAACGTGTCGGACACCGTCACTCGGATGGTGCTGAGCCTGGTGGCCACCGGCCTCGCGCCCAGCTCGTTCTTCGAGCTCGACGCCGAGGGTAACCGGCAACGCGCGCACTTTGACGGGCTGCCCGTCGATTTCATCGCCGAGGCGATCGCCACGCTGGGTGCCGGCGGTGGTCGACGGGTTCGAGACCTATCACGTGATGAACCCGCACGACGACGGCATCGGCCCCGACGAGTATGTCGACTGGCTGATCGAGGCCGGTTACCCGATCCAGCGCATCGGTGACTTCGGGGAGTGGTTGCAACGGTTCGAGACCGCCCTGGCTGCGCTGCCGGATCGGCAGCGCGAGCACTCCGTGCTGCAGATGTTGCTGTTGCGTCCATCCGAGCCGTTTCAGCTCCCCGAGCCGAGCTTCGGGTCCTTCGCGCCGACAGACCGATTCCGTGCGGCGGTGCAGGAGGCGAAAATCGGCCCCGACAAGGACATCCCGGACATTCCGCACGTTTCGGCGCCGATCATCATCAAATACGTAACCGACTTGAAGCTGCTCGGACTGCTCTAACCGCTTGAGGAGCTTCACTCCGTACACCGACGATCCTGGAGGAACAATATGCGCCGAATCGCCCTTTCGATCTACTGGGGCCTCTTGACGGTTGTCCGTTCCTTCAGCCTCGTGCGACAGAAAGATGCCGCGGCTTATTACACGTCCCTCGGAGACGACGTCATCGACTTCATGAACGAGGGGTACGTAGACGACTCCAAGCCACTGTGGCTCAACCTCGGTTACTGGAAAGAGGCTCGCACCTATCCCGACGCTTGCGTCGCGATGGTCGAGCTGCTGGGAACCCGTGGCGGGCTGCAACCGGGCGACGAAGTCCTCGACGTTGGTGTGGGTTTCGCGGAGCAGGACTTTGTTCTTCTCGATCGCTTCAAGGTGTCTCGCATCACCGGCCTCGACATCACCCCGGTTCATGTCGACAAGGGCCGGGAACGAGTCGCCAAACGCGGACTGGAGCAGCAAATCGACATTCGGCTCGGTTCGGCGACGGCGATTGACTTTCCCGATGCGTCGTTCGACAGAGTCCTGGCCCTGGAATGCGCGTTCCACTTCGACACACGTGATCAATTTGTGCGTGAAGCATATCGAGTCCTCAAACCCGGAGGATCCATATCGATCGCGGACATGCTTCCGGTTCCAGGCAAGAAATCCAGCCGAGCGACCGCTTTCGCCCGGAGGTACGGCCACATTCCCGAAGCCAATCTGTATGACCGCGAGGAATACTCACGGCGCCTGTCTGCGGTGGGGTTCGACGACGTCCTCGTGGAATCGATCCGGCAAGACGTGTTCCCCGGGATGGCCAATTACAGTCGGCAGCGCATTGTGGGAAACAAAAAGATGGATGAAGTGGTCGTCGAAATCTCGGAAGACGATCGCGCCCAGTGCCGCGGCGTAGAAATCTGGGAACGCGGCACCGGCTTGACGGACTATGTGATCGCGTCGGCGCGCAAGCCCTTGGACACGTGAAGTCTTGGATTAATGCGGATAGGCATCGTTGTTAGGTGCTGGGTCAAAGTCGTTGGCTTGTAGTTCGATCGGCTTGCCATGCGGTGTGCGGTTCGCTGCGTGTTGCCACGCATCACGCCAGCGAGCGGTCTCGGCCGAGCCGATGCCTTTGTACGCCAGCAGATCTTCTAGTGCGCCAAGCCAGTGGTGGTAGTAGGCGTCACCGGTGTCGGAGTCGCCTGCGTCCTGCGCCGCCTTGATACGGGTGGCCAATGCATCGGTCCACTCGACCCAGCTGTACAACCCGCGCTCGTGCAAAGAAACGGTGATCGCGAAAGCCCTTGCCTCCCAGGGTTCTGCGAAGACGACCTCACTGCGACCGGCGGCTCCGGGAGACCAGGCGGGCGGATTCATGCCGCTTCCAAGTACGGTTCGAATGCGTCGATCGACACCGTCAGGCCCGGCTCAGCGTCCGGCCACAGCTCGGTGCCGCGGAAGACCACCGTATAGAGCCATTCCGGCTGTTCGCCGTGGCCGCTGGCATTCGTATCCGGGAACACGTGCATCCCATGCACTCGTTCAATCACCGCCGGCTTGCCCTGCGCGTACTTGGGTAGGCGCGTGTGATGCGAGGTGGGTCCGGCAATCGTGCGGACGGGCAGACCAACGGCAAAGCGCGGCCCCCTGGTTGCGAGCCGCGCGGTGGGCGCTCCGCGGGCTTGCATCGTTGGCACATCGCGCGCGTGCACGAAGCGGGGCAACATAAGCGGCGCGTGCAACGACCGGCCGGCGGCCACTTCTTCGGCGCAGACCAACCCGCGCTCCTCGAGTTGCTTGAGGAGTGCGGCGAACCAGATTTCGTAGTAGCTGCGTTGGTCGTAGTCCGGCAGCGTCTCGCGCGCCGCGCGTGACATGTCGAGGTTCCAGGCCCCAGCCGCGCCCATCGACAAATGAAGGGCGAATACACGCGGCTCCCACGCCGCCCGCCACACCTTGCCGTCGGACTCGAGCTGGATCGGGCCGTGTCGCAGTTGGCCGCCCACATCGGCGTGCGTGACGTAGTCGTCGCTACTCATGTGCCGATGGTGTTGGCTTGCAGGGTAAACCGGTACCGATCATCGAATCGCGTGTCACCAAGGCGACGAGCTCCTCTTCGCTGAGGTCATCGCTTCCGGCTGGTCGCATGGGCACCACGAGATAGCGTACTTCGGCCGTCGAATCCCAGACACGGATATCTTGCTGTGGCAGCAGGGTCACGCCGAACTCGGCTAGGACACCACGCGGGTCACGCACCGCACGCGACCGGTACGGCGCGCTCTTGTACCACGCGGGGGGCAGACCCAACACCGCCCATGGGTAACAGCTGCACAGCGTGCAGACCACCAGATTGTGCCGCGCAGGCGTGTTTTCCACCGCGATCATGTGCTCGCTCTGCCGGCCGATGTAGCCCAGCCACGCGATCGCGGCGGTGGCGTCGCTCAGCAGCCAGTCCCGGTAGTTCGGATCGACCCACGCGCGAGCGACGACATGCGCACCATTGCGAGGACCAACGCGGTTCTCATAAGTGTCAATAAGCTCGTCGAGTGCCGCCGGGTCCACATATCCCTTTTCGATGAGCACGCTTTCCAGCGCCCTCACCCGCAGATCCATCTCACCGATCTCGCCGGGATGACTCCCGTCGTTACCGAAAGGCATGGCCGGACCCGCTCATACGTCGAGACTACGGCCAGGAAATGCACCCGCACAACGATGCTCCCAGCCCCGTCGGCCCCGTGACCGACCACATAGTGGAATGCCACAGAGCCTCAAGCGAATCGACGCAAGCACGTACCGCGGCCGGGCAACGATCACGCCGAGCGCGCAGTGGCCAGCGGCGTGCTCGGCCGATTAGTCGAGCGAAGTCGTCGAGGCCGAATCGTCCGGCGGGGCAGGTAACCGGTTTTCACGCGAAAGGCGGTGTGCAGCAGCCTCACGGGGGAGCCATTCGTGAACCTGCACCGGCGTCTCGCCGTTCGAGAGATGCTCCGAACCGGCGTCGGGAAATTCGACACGGCGGCGTTGACCAACGCCGAGCGCTTGCCCATTCGACGTGGGGAAACTATCGAACCGGCTCGCGGTAACTGATCTGGCGCTAGCAGCTTTTCGGTACTCCCACTGCTCCCGGTCGCGAATGTAAAGCGGCGATACGGCCTTTAATCTTTCGAGTTCAAACCCGCCGTTTCGAAGCGTAAATCTGACGTCGCCACTGACGCTCTCAGCGCCTACTTCGAGGAAGGACTGCAATGCCTTTCGGAGACTACGGAACCATCGCCCCTCGACGGCTTCCAAAATCAAAGCCTCGCCGAGAATGCGCATCCAACGCAGGGTTTCCACCTCGACCGTCGCTGACGCTAGCTGAGCGAAACCTTCAAGGATGAGTGACGCTGCAGGAGCCTCGCGGACCTCGAGTACCTTCTCGCCACCTTCGAGGTGCTCCAGGCTGGAGAACCGCCCGATGCCGTACCGACCGACCCTGGCGTTCAGGCTGGAAATCAGATCGGCCAGGTCAGTGGCGGGTTCCGCGTCCACCGATACCAGACGCCCTCTATCGAAGCTCAGTTCTATGACGCGACTCGCCGTTTCGGAGGCAACAGACCATTGATATAGATCCTGATCGATTTCGAATCTTTCGGGATCGTCTAGATTTCCACTTTCGAACTCTCTGCACCACAAATTGGTGTCGGTGCTCGAGATCCGGTTCGCGAATCCAGAGATTCCAAATGTCTCTTGGAGCTCTAAGCGCTTGAAGTCGCGGGACAGGGCATCGAACTCGTAGGGCGATCCGAAGTAGCCTTCAAAGCCCAGGTCGGAAATAGCTCCGTTGAGCCTCCTCAAGCTATTTTGCGACTGATTGGCTGTATGGAGCAAAAACTTGGCACCGACTGATTGCGCGAACTCGACACCGACTCGAGCAATCAGCGGCCGTGACAACGATGCGCTAATGGGATGCTGACCAAGATATTTGCCGCCGGCCAGAATCGACGCGTACACGAACTCTTCGGCAAATTCTTTTCTGCAGTCGAGTCGGATGACATCTACATCGAACTTATCCGCGATGCCCGAGAAATGTTCCGCATCGAAGTCGTCCCCGAGATCAACGGAGAGCGCAACAACATCCACGTCGAGTTTCGTCAGTTGCGCCAAAAGGTACGCACTGTCCAATCCGCCCCCGCACAACGTCACGATGGTGTCATCGCGGTGACACAATGCCTCTATATCCGAAAAGGAGCGGACCTTCCTGTCATTCATGTCGTCAGATCCCATGATTCAGACACGATTGGAGTGTGAGAAGGGTTCACTGCGGTAAACCTCCGTTGGCCGCGGCGTGCCTGTGGTTCGACCGAAGCGTCCAAGGGCTGTGGAGGTCGCTTCGCCGATATAGGAAGGCTCGAACCACAATGTTCCGCATCCTTCCAACTGGGTCAGGCTAACACTCAGAGACTAGGGCAGCAAAGATTGTTACATCATGGATCTGCACGTTTAACGCAGATCCCGGGGCGCGATCGCCGATGCCTTGGTTCGCCTTTGGCGGCCGATGAGCACCCGCCACCAAACTTTGGCCCGGGCAGGTAGCTGGTGCCATTTGACGGACGTGCGGTTGGCTGGCCACCCGACCACGTCGGGGGTCTACCTGGGAAGGGGCGCTCGGCATCGCACCAGCGCTAGCGCGCATCTACCAGCCTCTCAAACAGGCGGTTCCGGTCGAGAAGCGGATGCTCGAACTCATCCCGAAGCATTGGCCCGCAGCGGGTACACGCGAACCCGCGGCAACTATTGGTTGCTGTCTTTACTGGTCGGAACCGCCGAATTGCGCACGGCGCAACCCTTCTCGCCGAAGGGCGACGTACGCGAGGGTTTGGCAAAGTTTTCGCCTGACTGCTTGCGGAGCTTCTCGCCGCACCCAGATAGGAGACGCCGCCGCAGCATGTCCCGGCCAGGCCAAATCGCGCGCTCTGCTCGCTGACGGCCAGGCCGAGGCGGCCCGAACTCATCGTCGCTGAGCGGCGACCTCGTCGCGACGTTATCTTCGGTGTGCAATTGTTGACGCACCCGTCATTAATGGTGACCGGGCTCAACGAATAGCCAACGATGCGACAAATCGGGGAACGCGCGTTCACCCTGCTCCGTCCGGAAGTTCTCGAACGAAAATGAGCTTGTTGGGCACGAATTGGGCTCAACGATTCGCAGCCACGCGGTTTCAATTGAGCGGTCGGTCGGAAACTCGGCACGGCCGCCAGCAAATAAGGGGATCCCACGGCGCTGCGCAAACTACGGCTGTGCCATACCTATAAACAGCGAGCCGGCCCGGGGTCAGCAATCGCGTAGCCCACCGCCAGGCCATCGGCCACGTCGGTCAGTTGCACTCGCAACCGCACCCGGTCTCACCTCGTCGGGCTGCCGGGGCCCGAGAGCTCATGTGGTGGTGGCCGCTGTACCACGTGACAACAGCGGCAAAGCGTGATCGCACCTTTGCGGTCCCTCCGACTGGTGGCCGATGAATTGACCGAGCGCGAGACCATGGGCGTCCGGCGCGGCCTAACCTGAGTGGTGCAATTGCATTGCCTATGTGACTGTTTCATGCCGAACAACGGCTGCCGTCATTCATGATGGTCCCCATGGACAGGGAAGCCCACGACATTGTGAGCATGCCCCGGGGCGGGCCGGACGCGTCCTGGCTGGATCGGCGGCTTCGCACCGACAGGATGGAATACCTGGACCGCGACGACGTCGACGATCTGAAGCGCAAGGTCATCGAATCGCTCGACCGCAGTGGGCGGCGACGTGTTTTGGGTGGCTATGAGTTGTGTGCCCGCGCGGCACTGGATGAGGTGACCGATATCGACTCGCCGAAGATCCTCGAACTCGGATCCGGTCTAGGCGGGCTATCGCGAAAGCTCTTGGAGTATCACCCCACTGCCCAGGTGACGGTCACCGACATCGATCCCGCGTTTGTAGCCGCCGTCGCCGCGAGTGACCTCGGCAGCGACCCGCGCGCCACGGTGCGGGAAATGGACGCCACTGCAATCGACGCCCCCGACGGGTATTACGACCTCGCGGTGTTTGCGTTGTCGTTGCATCACCTGCCCCCTGAACGGGCCGCGCAAGTGTTCGCCGAAGGGACCCGGGCAGCGAAGAAGTTGTTGATCATCGACCTCCGCAGGTGGCGGGCGCCTCTCCAGTTGGGTTTGTTGACGTTCACACTGCCATTTACTGGGATCGTCCCACCGTTACACGACGCGGTGATCAGCTCGCTACGCGCTTATAGTCCGTCGGCGCTGCGTGCCCTCGCCGAGTATGCCGACCCGGCAATCACCGTCGAGTTTCGCAGCCGACCCCGGGGCGCGACCGCGCTGGTTGCCAGCCGCCCCCAGCGAACGGGGTGACCCACTACCGGGCGTTCCTGGCGCGCCTTGCTGACACCCTCACCGTGGTGATCGGCGCTCATTCCCACGCCATACGCTGAACGGATGACGACGGTCGCTTCCAGCGTGCGCAGCAGCACGGTGTGGCCGGTGCTCGTCGGGGTCGCAGTACTCGCGGGTGCGGTCGCCGCGGGACTGGGCGCGCTGTCGCTCACGGATGCGTTGACGGCTACCGGGCTGCCCGATCCCGGCCCGGTGACCACCTATGGTCTGCCGTTTGTGCGGGCTGCGGGGAGATTGCGGCGGTTGTCGCGGTCGGGTCGTTTCTGCTCGCCGCATTCCTGGTGCCGCCGCAGGCCAACGGAGTTCTCGACGCCGGCGGCTACCGCGCGCTGCGGCTCGGCACCGTCGCCTCGGGACTGTGGACCGTCTGCGCAATGCTGCTCGTGCCGCTCACCGTCTCCGACGTGACCGGCCAGCCGCTGGCCGCGCGCCTCGACCCGTCCGCGATCTGGTCAGTGGCGAGCCTGGTCGAGATCGCGGGCGCGTGGCGTTGGACTGCGTTTATCGCCGCTGCCGTGACGATCGCCAGCATCCCGGTGCTGCGCTGGTCGCCCACGCCGCTGCTCTTCGCCGGATCATTGGCCACCCTGCTGCCGCTCGCACTGACCGGTCATTCGTCGTCGGGCGGTTCGCACGATCTGGCCACCAACAGCCTGCTCATCCACTTGGTGGCCGGCGCGCTATGGGCCGGCGGCCTGCTGGCGCTGCTGGTCCACGCCCTGCGCGGCGGCGAGCATGCCTATCTGGCCGCGCGTCGGTTCTCAGCTGGTCGCCCTGTGGTGCTTCGTGGCCATGGCCCTCAGTGGTGTCGTCAACGCCCTGGTCCGCGTGCGGCCCGCGGACTTGTTCGACACCACCTACGGCTGGCTGATCCTGGCCAAGACGACCGCGTTGTGCGTGCTCGGCGCGATCGGCTGGCTGCAACGAGGCCGCGGCATCGCCGCCCTGAAGTCGGATCCGGCCGCGCGTGGCCCGCTGATCAGGTTGGCGCTTGTCGAAGCCGTGGTATTCGGGCTGACGTTCGGTGTCGCTGTCGCTTTGGGCCGGACACCGCCACCCGCGCCGCCCGATCTTCAATCCCTCGATCCCGGCGATCGAGATCGGCTACGACCTCGCAGGGCCCCCCACGCTGGCCCGCATCCTGTTCGACTGGCGCTTCGACTTGGTATTCGGCACGGCCGCAATCGTGTTCGCAGTCGTGTATGTGGTTGCCGTGGTCAGGCTTCGGCGCCGCGGCGACGCATGGCCGGTCGGCCGGACCGTGGCGTGGCTGCTGGGATGTCTGGTTCTGCTGTTCGCCACATCGTCGGGTGTCGGTCGCTACATGCCGGCCATGTTCAGCATGCACATGGCTGCGCACATGCTGCTGTCGATGCTCGCGCCCATCCTGCTCGTGCTCGGTGCTCCGGTCACGCTCGCGCTGAGGGCATTGCCCGCTGCGGGCCGCAACGATCCTCCCGGCCCGCGGGAGTGGCTACTCGCCGCCCTGCACTCCCGGGTGTCGCGCGTGCTCACCAATCCGTTCGTGGCGACCATCCTGTTCGTCGCCGGGTTCTACGGGCTGTACTTCGGCGGGATCTTCGACGCGGCGGTGGACAGCCACCCCGCCCACCTCGCCATGAATCTGCACTTCCTGCTGACCGGCTATCTGTTCTATTGGGTCGTGATCGGTGTCGACCCGACGCCGCGTCCGATCCCGCCGCTGGGCAAGGTCGCAATGGTGTTCGCCTCGCTGCCGTTCCACGCGTTCTTCGGTGTCGTGTTGATGAGCACCAACACGGTCCTGGGGCAGCCGTTCTACAAATCGCTGCAGCTCTACTGGCATACCGACCTGCTCGGCGATCAGCGCCTTGGCGGTGGAATCGCTTGGGCGGCAGGGGAGTTACCGCTCGTCATCGTGATGATCGCGCTGCTGATCCAGTGGCGACGCAGCGACGAGCGCACCGCCAAACGGCTCGATCGCGCCGCCGACCGCGACGACGAGGCCGACCTCGCCGCCTACAACGCGATGCTCGCCGAACTCGCCCGCCGAGAGGAGCGGTAGCCGGCTACTGCTCGACCGCCCCCGCCGCGATGGCTGCGGGCCAGCTTCCGTACTTGCTGATATCGGGGCCGGTTGCGGCCGAGGCATCGCAACTGAATCCGGTTCGCCATGTGCCATCGTCGAATTCGACCTTGCCGAGCAGCATGGGAGCGGGTAGCGCGGCAAGGAAGAGGCCAAGCGCCCTCGGAGAGAGCAGCCACCGGTGGCCCATGAGCGAGGCGCCTGGAGCGTCCTCTGGCACGCGGGTGACCGCCGGTTTGGGCGGTTCGGTCGGCAGCACCGACATCCGGTACCGCGGCGCCGTGGTGATCTCGCCCGCCCACTGCGCATCCAGATCTGTGAGTTGGTGAGCTAGTGGTCCGCCTCGCAGGTGCGCGCCGAACACCACCAACTCCAGGTCCTCGCTCATGGCGTTCAACTTACGGGGTGAAGCGTAACGCCGCCGAATGGGAAGTTAACGCACGCATTTTCGCGAGATGCGTGCCATGACTGGCCACTGGACGGTGACAGGATTGGTGCCGTGGCCGGTGTCGACTTCTCGTTGCTGGACGTTCCGCGCGAACAACCGGTCGACGATCCGGTCGCATTCCTGCGCTCCGCGATCGCATGGCACTTCGGCGAGGACACCGGATGCGCGTTCTGGTTGCGGGCGGCGAAGAACCTGGACTTCGACCCGCTGACCGACATCGAGACCTTCGACGACCTCCGCAGGTTCCCGAACCTGCTGAGCGAGCTTCGCAACGCACCGGTCGAGGACCTGATCCCACGGGGCTATGGAACCCCGGCCCCGATCCCGCTGATCTTCGAGTCGGGCGGAACCACCGGGGCGCCGAAGCGAACCGCTCAGCTGCCCGACTGGGTCGAGCAGGTGACCCGTTGGCAGGTCGAGGATTTCGCGACGGGCGGCTTCGTGCGCGGAGGCGGGCTGATGTGCCTCATGCCGAGCGGCCCGCATGGTGTCGGCTACTTCTCACGTGAGGTTTCGCGACGACTGGGGTCGGCGTTTCACGGCGTCGACCTGGACCCGCGCTGGGTGAAGAAGCTCACCGCGCGAGGGGCCGCGGCCGAGGTGTCGATGTACGTCGACCACGTCCTCGAACAGGCGCAGTTCATCCTGCAGACCCAGAACGTCGCCAATCTGCACACCTCGCCTCCGCTGTTCGACGCCATCGCGCGCGACGACCGTCTCGTCGATCTGGTCAACCAGAACATCCGCTACGTGCTGCTCAGCGGAGCGCATGTCGACATCGATACGCTGGAGTTGTTGCGAGAGATCTTCCCGCAGACCACGATCACGATGGCGTTCGGCAGCACGATGATCCTGTCGCAGGCGATGACCCGCACGACGCAGGAGGGCGAGTTCGTGTTCCATCCCCGCTCTCCGTACGTCGTGTTCTGGGTCGTCGACCCGGACACCGGCGAGCGTGTCGCGCACGGTGAGCGCGGCCAGGTGGTGATGAACCACATCAGCAAGGGCATGTTCATCCCGAACAACCTCGAACGCGACAGTGCGATTCGCATGCCCGGATTGCCCGGCCAGATCGGGGATTCGGTCAGCGAGGTCGCGCCGGTGGCGACGTTCGAAGGCGAGGCCGTCATCGAGGGCGTGTACTGACCGTGACCGTCCTCGATGCCATGGGGTCCGGCGGCGAATACCGAACCCGCAAGCGCGAATTGATCACCGACGTCTCCGGTGCCCCGGTCGCCGAGATGACTGTCGTGCCTCCGCTCTATGTGGCCCGCACCGTCAACGCGCAACGCAAGACGCGGCCCCTGCCCGCCGCGGAGCGCGAGGCCGCGCTGACGTCGCGCCGTGGAGATTTTCCTGTCGAAGGAGATCGCCGGCCTCGACTTCGACCGCTACGTCGCGATCACCAGCCGGGTATCGGGCCTGCCGATCGCGGTGGCGCGGGCAGGCGCGCGCAGCGTGGCAGAACAGGTGGCCGCCGTGTGCGAATCGGTGCGGCCGGCCCAGCCGAGCTGGCGCAGCACGCGATTGGCGTGACATCCGCAACGGCGGCGCGGTGTGGGCGCGACGCGGCGAGGTGTTCGCCGTGCACGCGTCGGGAAACGCGCCTGGGGTGCACGGTCTTTGGCCGCAGGCGCTCGCGTTGGGCTACCGGGTGGCAGTGCGCCCGTCGCGACGCGAGCCGTTCACCGGGCAGCGATTGATTGCGGCGTTGCGCGAGAGCGGATTTCGCGCCGAAGACGTGTGCTATCTGCCCACCGATTACACCGGTGCCGACGAGATCATCCGCGCGGCGGACCTCGCCATGGTCTACGGCGGCCAGGACGTCGTCGACAAGTACGCCACCGATCCGACGGTCTGGGTCAACGGTCCAGGGCGCGCGAAGATCCTGATCACCGCCGAACAGGACTGGCGTGACCATCTCGACCTGATCGTCGAGTCGATCTGCACCTTCGGCGGGACGGCCTGCGTCAACACGACCGCGGTGCTGTTACGAGGGCGATGCCGCTCCGCTGGCGGAGGCGATCGCCGACCGACTCTCGGCGCTTGCCCCGCTGCCGATCACCGACGAGCGTGCGCTGCTGCCCGTCATGTCCACGCGCCGCCGCGCAGTCCATCGCGGAGTTCCTCGGCGCCCGGGCCGTCGGGACAACGGCGCTCCTCGGCGCCGATCAGGTGGTCGCCGACTTCGGTGACGGGACCGCCGCGCTGCGTCCGGCGGTTCACCTACTCGCCGCCCCGGACCCGACCAGGCTGAACACCGAACTGGCGTTTCCGTGCGTCTGGGTGTCACCGTGGTCGCGTGAGGACGGCCTCGAACCGCTGTCGCCGCTCCCTGGTGGTCAACGCCATCACCGACGACGAGCGCCTGATCGACGAGCTTGTCGACGACCCGACGGTCGCCAACGTCTACAGCGGCCGTGTACCCGACGTGGTACAGCGCGCCGCACATTCCGCACGACGGATTCCTGGCCGACTTCCTGATGCGCAACAAGGGCTTCATCCGCGGCTGAGCCGCGCGCTATCCACAATCGGCGGATTCATCCACAGCCGGCCTCGGCGAGCGGCCGGCGTGCATCGGCTCCGATGTCGGCGTCCCGACGGTCAATGGCGGTGTCACCGACGCGCCGGAATGCCGGCCGTCGCAGTAACGAATGGAAGGAAGCATCATGTTCGAGACCCCGTTTACCATCGTCGGCAACATCGTCACCGATCCGATCCATCGCCAGGTCGGCGAACAGGAGATGGTCAGGTTCCGCGTGGCCAGCAATTCACGTCGCCGTACCGCCGAAGGAACATGGGAGCCGGGCAACTCGTTGTTCGTCACGGTGACCTGCTGGGGGCGGGTGGTGGCCGGTGCCAGCGCCGCCCTCGTCAAGGGCGACCCCGTGATCGTGGTCGGGCATATCTACACCAGCGAGTACGACGACCGCGACGGCAACCGGCGCTCATCGGTCGAGGTCCGGGCGACATCGGTCGGGCCTGATCTGGCTCGCTGCAATGCGCGCATCGACCGAGTCAGACAACCGGCCGACGAGCAGGTCGCCAGCCTCGGCGACGAAACCGCTGCCGCCGCCGACGACGACGACGCGGACCAGTCCGGCGAGGCGCTGCCGCTGACGGCCTAGCCACAGGCACACGGTCGGCTCGCGCCGACGTGGCCACGCCTAGGATGGTCGGCGGCGATCAACGACTCAGACC
This sequence comes from uncultured Actinomycetota bacterium, assembly GCA_963720345.1. Lineage (GTDB taxonomy): Bacteria > Actinomycetota > Actinomycetes > Mycobacteriales > Mycobacteriaceae > Mycobacterium. The sequence continues at coordinate 145,979 of CAVRFN010000027.1, read as the reverse complement.
ATCTCCGAAAGGCAACACCACGGCATGGCCGAATTCATCTATTCGATGCGGAAGGTCCGCAAGGCGCACGGCGACAAGGTCATCCTTGACGACGTCAGCCTGAACTTCCTTCCAGGCGCGAAGATCGGCGTCGTCGGCCCGAACGGGGCCGGCAAGTCGAGCGTCTTGCGGATCATGGCCGGGCTGGACACCGCCAACAACGGCGACGCGCTGCTGCAGCCCGGTGCGACGGTCGGCATCCTCCAGCAGGAGCCCCAGCTCGACGAGACAAGACCGTCCGCGAGAACGTCGAGGACGGCGTGGCGATCAAGGGCAAGCTCAACCGCTACAACGAGGTCGCCGAGCTGATGGCCACCGACTACACCGACGAGCTGATGGAGGAGATGGGCAAGCTCCAGGAGGAGCTCGACGCCGCCGACGCGTGGGACATCGACTCCCAGCTCGAGCAGGCGATGGACGCGCTGCGCTGCCCGCCGCCCGACGAGCCCGTCACCCACCTCTCGGGTGGCGAGCGCCGCCGCGTCGCGCTGTGCAAGCTGCTGCTGTCCAAGCCCGACCTGCTGCTGCTCGACGAGCCGACCAACCACCTCGACGCCGAGAGCGTGCTGTGGCTCGAGCAGCACCTCGCCGACTACAAGGGCGCCATCCTGGCCGTCACCCACGACCGGTACTTCCTGGACAACGTCGCGGAGTGGATTCTCGAGCTCGACCGCGGGCGCGCCTACCCGTACGAGGGCAACTACTCCACCTACCTGGAGAAGAAGGCCGAGCGCGTCGCCGTGCAGGGCCGCAAGGACGCCAAGCTGCAGAAGCGGCTGCAGGAGGAACTCGCCTGGGTCCGGTCGGGCGCCAAGGCACGGCAGGCCAAGAGCAAGGCCCGGCTGGGGCGCTACGAGGAGATGGCCGCCGAGGCCGAGAAGACGCGCAAGCTCGACTTCGAGGAGATCCAGATCCCGACCGGGCCGCGGCTGGGCAGCGTCGTGGTCGAGGTCGAGCACCTCGACAAGGGCTTCGACGGCCGCACCCTGATCAAGGACCTGTCGTTCACCCTGCCGCGCAACGGCATCGTCGGCGTCATCGGCCCCAACGGTGTCGGCAAGACCACGCTGTTCAAGACCATCGTCGGTCTCGAGGAGCCCGACAGCGGCATCGTGAAGGTCGGCGAGACGGTCAAGCTGAGCTACGTCGACCAGAGCCGCGCGGGCATCGACCCGAAGAAGAACGTGTGGCAGGTCGTCTCCGACGGGCTCGACTACATCGAGGTCGGCCAGAACGAGATGCCGTCGCGGGCCTACGTCTCGGCGTTCGGGTTCAAGGGCCCCGACCAGCAGAAGCCGGCGGGCGTGCTGTCCGGCGGTGAACGCAACCGGCTCAACCTGGCGCTCACCCTCAAGGAGGGCGGCAACCTGATCCTGCTCGACGAGCCGACCAACGACCTCGACGTCGAGACGCTGAGTTCGCTGGAGAACGCGCTGGAGAACTTCCCCGGCTGCGCGGTGGTGATTTCCCACGACCGCTGGTTCCTCGACCGCACCTGCACGCACATCCTGGCGTGGGAGGGCGACGACGACAACGAGGCCAAATGGTTCTGGTTCGAGGGCAACTTCGCCGGCTACGAGGAGAACAAGGTCGAGCGGCTCGGTGTCGACGCGGCGCGTCCGCACCGGGTTACCCACCGCCGGCTCACGCGCGACTAATGTCGATCGTGCGGACCACGGCGTCGCCGGCGCATCGAGCCGGCGGCGACATCCAACGTCGGACGGTCCGCGGGTACAGGCGAGGAGCGTGGCATGTCGGTGAATCCGGGAGCGTCGGGATGACCAGCTGACCCTGGTTCCGGTGGCGACGGGCAGCCGAGCGATCCAGGCGCTGAGCCCGGAGCACATCGCAGCGGCTCGCGCATGCCTATCTGGCTACGTACCGCGGACCGCACGACGCACCCGCCGCCGACGCGTCGGTGACTCTGCCGGTCGACATGACGTCGCGGCCAGATGATGGCGTCCGGCGCTGGTGACCGCGCATCACCGGCTGGGCCGGCACCGGCCGGTCGGCGAGACCCGCGTCGCGGTCTACGCGAGCCGACGACCCGGCGGGTTCGGCCCGGCGCTGCAGATCGTCACCGACTACACGCCCGATGCTGATGGATTCGGTGACCGTGCTGCTGCACCGGCTCGGTGTGTCGCTACACGGCGATCATGAACCCGGTGTTCCGGGTGCGCCGCGGCCCGACGGGCGAGCTGCTGCGACGTGCGGCCGCGCCGCCGACGACGGCGCGTCCCGCGAAGGCTCGACGAGTCGCTGGATCCACGTCCAGCTCGCGCCGGTCGGCCGACAGCAAGGCGCTCGCCGAGGTCGCGCAGGCTGCTGCCCGACGTCCTCGCCGACGCGCGTCAGGTCGCGCTCGACTCCGGCGCGATGGCGGCGACGCTGCGCGGGCTGGCCGCACGAACTCGACAGCGACCCCGACGGCCGATTTCCCGGCGCGGACCGCAAGGACGTCGCGGCGCTGCTGCGTTGGCTGGCCGACGGGCACTTCGTCCTGCTGGGCTACCAGCGTTGCCCGGTGCAGCGACGGCCGCGTCTCGGTCGACCCGGCGAGCCGGCTCGGCGTGCTGCGGCTGCGCCAGGACGTGCTGCCGCAGCTCGACCCACGACGACGACCTGCTGGTGCTGGCCCAGGCCACCATCCCCAGCTACCTGCGCTACGGCGCCTACCCCTACATCGTCGTGGTCCGCGAAAATCCGGCGGCGACGCGCGCATCGAGCATCGGTTCGTCGGCCTGTTCACCGTCGCCGCGCATGAACGCCAATGTGCTGGAGATCCCGCTGATCTCGCGGCGGGTCGACGAGGCGCTGGCGCTGGCGCAGCGCGACCCGAGCCATCCCGGCCAGCTGCTGCTCGACATCATCCAGACCATCCCGCGCTCCGAGCTGTTCGCGCTGAGCGCCCAGGAACTGCTCGACATGGCCAAGGCCGTCGTCGATCTCGGTTCGCGGCGCCGCACGCTGCTGTTCCTGCGCGCCGATCAGCTCGCCCACTTCGTGTCGTGCCTGGTCTACCTGCCGCGCGACCGCTACACCACGGCGGTCCGGCTGGAGATGCAGGACATCCTGGTCCGCGAACTCGGCGGGGTCAGCATCGACTACACCGCGCGGGTCAGCGAATCGCCCTGGGCGGTCGTGCATTTCACGGTCCGGCTGCCCGACGGCTCGCGTCCGCGCGGACGTCGACACGTCGCCCGAGAACGAGACGCCGGATCCAGAACCTGCTGACCGAGGCGGCGCGCACCTGGGGCGACCGGCTGATCGGCGCGGTCAAGACCGGCTCGATCGATCAGGCCAACGCCGAGCACTACGCGACGGCGTTCCCCGAGGTCTACAAGCAGGCCGTTCGACCCGCTGGACGCGATCGACGACATCGCGATCATCGAAGAGCTGCAGGATGATTCGGTCAAGCTGGTGTTCGCCGACAGCGATCGAGGACCGGCATCGCGCCAGCTCACCTGGTATCTCGGCGGCCGGTCCGCGTCGCTGAGCCAGCTGCTGCCGATGCTGCAGTCGCATGGGCGTGGTGGTGCTCGAGGAGCGGCCGTTCACCGTGACCCGGCCCGACGGGTTGCCGGTGTGGATCTACCAGTTCAAGATCTCACCGCACCACAGTCCATTCCCGAGGTGCCGCCGGGCCGCCGAACGCGAAGCCACCGCAGGCGCGTTTCGCCGACGCCGTCACCGCGATCTGGCACGGCCGCGCCGAGATCGACCGGTTCAACGAGCTGGTGCTGCGCGCCGGCCTGACCTGGCAGCAGGTGGTGATCCTGCGCGCCTACGCGAAATACCTGCGGCAGGCCGGTTTCCCGTACAGCCAGTCCCACATCGAGTCGGTGATCAACGACAACCCGCCACCGCACGCTCGCTCGTCGAGCTGTTCGAGGCGCTGTTCGATCCGCGCGCCGACTGCGACGAGCCGAGCCGCGCGACGCCCAGGCGGCCGCGGCGGCCGTCGCCGCCGACATCGACGCGCTGGTCAGCCTGGACACCGACCGCGTCCTGCGCGCGTTCGCCTCGATGATCCAGGCGACGCTGCGCACCAACTACTTCGTCACCGCGGCAGGATTCGGCGCGCGCGCAGAACGTGCTGTCGCTCAAGCTGAATCCCGGCCTGATCGACGAACTGCCGCTGCCGCGGCCGAAATTCGAGATCTTCGTGTACTCGCCGCGGGTCGAGGGCGTGCACCTGCGGTTCGGCATCGTCGCCCGCGGCGGGCTGCGCTGGTCGGACCGCCGGGAGGACTTCCGCACCGAGATCCTCGGCCTGGTCAAGGCGCAGGCGGTGAAGAACGCGGTCATCGTGCCGGTCGGCGCCAAGGGCGGATTCGTCGTCAAGCAACCGCCGCGCCCACCGGCGACGCCGCCGCCGACCGCGACGCCACGCGCACCGAAGGCGTCGCCTGCTACCGGCTGTTCATCTCCGGGCTGCTCGACGTCACCGACAACGTCGACAAGGCCACCGGCGCGGTGGTCACCCCGCCCGACGTGGTGCGCCGCGACGGCGACGACGCCTACCTGGTGGTGGCCGCCGACAAGGGCACCGCCACGTTCTCCGACATCGCCAACGAGGTCGCCAAGTCCTACGGCTTCTGGCTGGGCGACGCGTTCGCGTCCGGCGGGTCGGTCGGCTACGACCACAAGGCGATGGGCATCACCGCCAAGGGCGCGTGGGAGTCGGTCAAACGGCACTTCCGCGAGATGGGCGTCGACACCCAGACCGAGGACTTCACCGTCGTCGGCGTCGGCGACATGAGCGGCGACGTGTTCGGCAACGGCATGCTGCTGTCCAAGCACATCCGGCTGCTCGCCGCGTTCGACCACCGGCACATCTTCCTCGACCCCGACCCGGACGCGGCGACGTCGTGGGACGAGCGCAAGCGGCTGTTCGAGCTGCCGCGGTCCAGCTGGGAGGACTACGACACGCTCGCTGATCAGCGAGGGCGGCGGCGTGTACAGCCGCGAGCAGAAGTCGATCCCGATCAGCCCGCAGGTGCGCGCCGCGCTCGGCATCGACGACGACGTCGAGGAGATGACGCCGCCCGAGCTGATGAAGGCGATCCTGAGGGCGCCGGTCGGACCTGCTGTGGAACGGCGGCATCGGCACCTACATCAAGGCCGAGACCGAGTCCGACGCCGACGTCGGCGACCGCGCCAACGACCCGGTGCGGGTCAACGGAAACCAGGTGCGCGCCAAGGTGATCGGCGAGGGCGGCAACCTCGGGGTGACCTCGCTGGGCCGCATCGAGTTCGACCTGGCCGGCGGCCGGATCAACACCGACGCGATGGACAACTCCGCGGGTGTCGACTGCTCCGACCACGAGGTCAACATCAAGATCCTGATCGACTCGCTGGTCACCGCGGGCAAGGTCAGCGCCCGACGAGCGCACCGAGCTGCTGCTGTCGATGACCGACGAGGTCGGCCGGCTGGTGCTGGCCGACAACGAGGACCAGAACGACCTGATGGGCACCAGCCGCGCCAACGCGGCCAGCCTGCTGCCGGTGCACGCCCGGATGATCAAGGACTTCGTCACCGACCGCGGGCTCAACCGTGAACTGGAGGCGCTGCCGTCGGAGAAGGAGATCCGGCGGCGCACCGAGGCCGGGATCGGGCTGACCTCACCGGAACTCGCGACGCTGATGGCGCACGTGAAGCTGGCGCTCAAGGACGACCTGCTCGCCAGCGACCTGCCCGACCAGGAGGTGTTCGCCGCCGCGGCTGCCGGCGTACTTCCCGGCCAAGCTGCGGGACGCAGTTCACGCGCCGAGATCCGCATCCACCAGCTGCGCCGGGAGATCGTCACCACCATGCTGGTCAACGATCTCGTCGACACCAGCGGCATCACCTACGCCTACCGGATCACCGAGGACGTCGGCGTCGGGCCGGTCGACGCGGTGCGCAGCTATGTCGCCGACCGACGCGATCTTCCGGGTCGGCGAGGTGTGGCGGCAGATCCGCGCCGGCGAACCGTGTCGGTCGCGGTCATCCGACCGGATGACGCTGGATCTGCGCCGGCTCGATCGACCGGGCCGGCCGCTGGCTGCTCAACTACCGGCCGCAGCCGCTGGCGGTCGGCGCCGAGATCAACCGGTTCGCCGACAAAGTGGCCGACGCTGACGCCGCGGATGTCGGAGTGGCTGCGCGGCGACGACAAGGCGATCGTCGACAAGGAAGCCGCGCGAGTTCGTGCGCACGGCGTGTCCGAGGACCTGGCCTACATGGTGGCCACCGGGCTGTACCAGTACAGCCTGCTCGACGTCATCGACATCGCCGACATCGTCGACCGCGAACCGGCCGAGGTCGCCGACACCTACTTCGCGCTGATGGATCATCTCGGCACCGACGGACTGCTCACCGCGGTGTCGCGGCTCGGGCGCGACGACCGCTGGCATTCGTTGGCGCGGTTGGCGATTCGCGACGACATCTACGGTTCGCTGCGCGCGCTGTGCTTCGACGTGCTCGCGGTCGGTGAGCCCGACGAGACCGGCGAGGAGAAGATCGCCGAGTGGGAGATGACCAACAGCTCCCGGGTGGCGCGGGCCCGTCGCACGCTCGACCGAGATCTACGAGGGCGAGCGACAGGACCTGGCCACGCTGTCGGTGGCGGCGCGCCAGATCCGCAGCATGACGCGAACGAGTGGAACGGGAACATCTGGGTGACAACGGGTTTCGTGGCGCCGGTGCACGTGCGCTGGTCGGACATCGACATGTACCAGCACATCAACCACGCCACGATGGTCACCATCCTCGAAGAGGCGCGGATCCCGTTTCTGCGTGAGCCGTTCGGCGCCGACATCACCACCATCGGGCTGCTGATCGCCGAGGTGCAACATCGCCTACAAGGGCCAGCTGCGGCTGGTGGATTCGCCGCTGCAGGTGACGATGTGGTCGAAGCGGGTGCGGGCGGTCGACTTCACCATCGGCTACGAGGTGCGGCCGGTGAACGCCGCACCCGACTCGAAGCCGTCGGTGATCGCCGAGACGCAGCTGGCCGCCGTGCACATCAAGGAACAACGGCTGGAACGGCTCTCGCCGCGAGCAACGGGAGTACCTGCAGCGCTGGTCTGCGATGACCGAACCCGGAGCGCGGCCTCTGGCTCGACGACGCCACACACCGCGAGGATCTCGCGACGTTCGTCGACGGGCCCTGCGGCTCGACGACGCCGCGGTGATCCGGTTGCGCGAGCGCGGCGGATGGCCTGGTCGTCGCCTGGGTGGCAACGGGTTTCGACGTGCTGGCCAGCCGGGTGGTCGGCTGGGCGGGTCCGGCCCGCCGACCTGTCCGCGGGTGCCGACGCGCTCGCCGGCGGGCCTGACGTGCGATGGACCCCGGCGGATACGTCGAGCCCGGGTTCGCGATGGACTCGGCGTGGCGGGGCGCGCTGCCGCCGGAGACCGGCTTCGTCCACCTCGACGACGTCCCCGCCCGGGTGGTGCTCGACCTGGCGCAGCGCGGCGTCGCGCTGGCCAAGGAGCACTCCAGCTGCGCATGGCCCGCCCGCATCGCTGCTGGATCAGGAGGTGGTCGCGGTCAGCGCGGGCGACGCAGTGTCGGGATCCCGATGCGCTGTGTGTTCGCCTTGACCGCAATGGGTTTCCTGCCGCAGTCGGTCGGCGGAGGGCAGGTGCCCGACGTCGCCGCCGACGAGATCGTGCGGGTGCGGGCGCATGCCGGCCTGGCTGCGCATCGACGCGCGCTTCGGCTCGGTCTACCGCCGTCGCGGCGACCCGGCGTTGGTCTTGAGCTAGCAGCCGTGAGCGAACGAACTAGACCAGCCAGACGCGCGGTGTCTCGGCGACAGCATGCCGTTGACGAGCGGGTCCGCTGGCGAGCAGCACCTCACCGACGCGGCAGCGGCACGGGATCGGTGCCGGTGTTGAGCGCGCACACCAGGCCGCTGCGGGCAGCCGGAACGCTCAGGCCGTCGAGCCACTCGATTGCTCGGATCCGGCGAATTCGCGCACGGCTGCAGGCGTAATTCGATCGCCCGCCGGTAGAACTCGCAGGGTCGGAGTCCGCGGTCGAGCTGAAGCTCGGACAGTCGACCCAGTCCGCCGGCATCGGCAGCCACGCGTCGCGCAGCATGCATCGGCGCTTCGCGAACCACCAGCGTTCGAGCATCCAAAGAATGTGCGTCCGGCTAGGTGTATCCGGATCTCGAGCGACTACACCGACGATCACGTATCGAGATCACGCTGGCAGCCGATCCGTGTCGTTGATTTTATTTTGCCTGCAGCCACGACTAACATTACCTCGCTGGCACTTCCCAGTTCCCGCACGCTCGCGGGCGGAGTGCAGCTCACGAGCCAGCGGCCGCGCCGGGCGGTGGGAGTTGGCCGTCGGTCCGAACTCGGCGCTGGCCAGGCAGCTCCCCGGCGGGCAGTGGCATCGGGCGGGCACCGCGTTGAGCGCACCACCAGTCCGCCGTGCGCCGAAACCCAGCGTCCTCGGCGGCGCAGTCGAGCCACTCGATCGCTCTCCCCGTCGAATTCTGCTCGGCTCGCGGCGCAATTCGATCGCCCGGCGATAGAACGCAGCGTGGAGTCTGGATCGTCGAGCTGCTGCTCGACGGTCAACGTCGCCCATTCCGGCGGGCATCGGCAGCCAGGTGTCGGGTTGGTCGGAGAAGCCGAACGGCGGTGCGTCGCCGGACCACGGCATCGGCACCCGGCAGCCGTCGCGCCCGCGTCCGGTGTGCCCGGAGCGTTCCCACACCGGATCATGCAGGACCTCGTCGGGCAGATCGACGTTCGGCAGGCCGAGTTCCTCACCGTTGTAGATGAATACCGCACCGGGCAGGGCCAGCATCACCAGCGCCATCGCCCTCGCGCGCGGGCAGGCCGACGGCGCCGCCGCCGTAGCGGGTGACCTCACGGTCCACGTCGTGATTGGACAGCGTCCATGTCGGCGTGGCATCCGCGAGCGCGGCGGCGGCCATCGAGTTCTCGATCGCGCCGCGGATGTCGGCGGCGTCGAAATCCGCGCGCACCAGACGGAAATTGAAGCCGAGGTGCAGTTCGTCGGGCCGCAGGTACTGGGCGAACTGCTCGTTGTCGTACACCCACACCTCACCGATCGCGACGGCGTCCGGGTAGTCGTTGAGCACCGTGCGGATGTGCCGGTGGATGTCGTGCACGCCGTCGTTGTTGAACCGCGGGATCGTCGTCGATGTCGGCGAGCAGCACCTCGGCCTCGATGACCTCCATGTCCGGCAGGCCGGGCGGTTTCGCCATGCCGTGCGCGACGTCGATGCGGAAGCCGTCGATGCCGCGCTCCAGCCAGAACCGCAGGGTCTTCTCGAGATCGTCGAAGACCTCGGGGTTGTCCCAGTTCAGGTCGGGCTGTTCGGCGTCGAACAGGTGCAGATACCACTGCCCGGGATTGCCGTCGGCCTCGACGACCCGCGTCCACGCCGGACCGCCGAACACCGACACCCAGTTGTTGGGCGGATGCATGCCGCCGGGACCGGTGCCGTCGCGGAAGATGTAGCGCTCGCGCTGCTCGCTGCCGGGGCTCGGGCCAGCGCCGCCTGAAACCACGGGTGCGCGGAGCTGGTGTGGTTGGGCACCAGGTCCATCGTGACCTTGATGCCGCGGTCGTGAGCCGCGTCGATCAGCCGGTCCAGCGCGTCGATCCCGCCGAACAGCGGGTCGACGTCGCGCGGATCGGCCACGTCGTAGCCGTGGTCGGCCATCGGCGACACCATCACCGGGTTGAGCCAGATCGCGTCGACGCCGAGCGACGCCGAGGTAGTCGAGCTTGGCGGTCACCCCGTCGAGGTCACCGACGCCGTCGCCGTTGCTGTCGCGGAACGAGCGCGGATAGACCTGATAGAAGACCGCGCGCGACCACCAGGGCCGGTCGGTGTCGATCGTCATCAGAAACGGCGAGTTCGACCATCGAGTGCTGCGGCCATCTCCAGGTAGGCCAGCAGCTCCGCGCGGTGCTCGTCGTCGAGCGTCTGCGAGTCGATCTCCGCGACGGCGGTGTGCATGCAGCGCAGCCACGCGTCGCGTTCGATGTAGCCGATCCGGAACGGCGCGTGCCGCATCCGCAGCCGCGGATGGCCACGCTGATCGGAGTAGGTCCGCGGCCCGCCCCAGTACTGCTCGAGGAACATCCGCAGCCGCTCCTCGGCGCCGTCGAGGTCGTCCTCGGGGTACAGCGGACGCAGGATCTCGTCCTCGCGCACCAGCTGGTAGAACCGCGACACGATGGCGTGGAACGTCTCGTGGCCACCGACTTCGTCGTAGAACGACCGCTGCGGCTGTGTCACGCCACCATTGTGTCCTGTGCGCCGCGGCACGGCCGCCCAGCCGGTCGCGTCACCCGATGTTCACGGGACTGACCAGCGAACACGGGCAGAATTGTCGTGCGTTCTGCCAGGAATCCATGGTGGACTGTCTCCTCGGAGGACGTATGGCGCATCGCAAGAAAGGCCCGTCCAGACGGGCTGGCCACCGGCTTCATGATGCCGCGGCGGGCTTATCCGGGCCCGCGGTACCGCATGCGCAGTCGCGCGTCCTGCACAGCGTCGAAACCCATCCGCCCAGTACGACACGAAGGCTCGCTGTGGGGCCGGCGGCGGGTGCTGCTGCTGAACTCCACCTACGAACCGTTGACCGCTCTGCCCATGCGGCGGGCGGTCATCATGCTGATGTGCGGCAAAGCCGACGTCGTGCACGACGACCCCGGCGGCCCGGTCATCCACTCCGCGACCCGCTCCATCGTGGTGCCGTCGGTGATCCGGCTGCGGTCCTTCGTGCGGGTGCCGTACCGCGCGCGCATCCCGATGACCAGGGCCGCGCTGATGCACCGCGACCGGTTTCGCTGCGCCTACTGCGGAGGCAAGGCCGACACCGTCGACCACGTGGTGCCGCGCAGCCGCGGCGGCGACCATTCGTGGGAGAACTGTGTGGCGGCCTGCTCGACATGCAATCACCGCAAGGCCGACCGTTTGCTCGCCGAACTGGGCTGGACGCTGCGTTCGGTGCCGGTGCCGCCGAAGGGCCAGCATTGGCGGCTGCTGTCGAGCGTGAAGGAACTCGACCCGGCGTGGGTGCGATATCTGGGTGAGGGCGCGGCCGTGATCCGCGTGGCTGATACGGTTTGCGCGTGAGCACAGCACTTACTCATTCCCTCCTCGGTGGGGTTCCGCTGGCCGTGCTGCTGGTGTTGGTCGCGTTGATCTACGTCGTCGGCCCCAACGCAAGGGCCCGCATCCGGAGACGTACAAGATGTCCGACCAGTGGACGCACGAACCGATCCTGTGGGCGGCCGACGAACCCGCCGACCACGGCCACGGCGGCCACGATTCACACCGTGACGGTAGGAGGCGGCGCAAGTGGCAAGTGGTGAAGTCGCGACCGTCGCGTCTCGGCGACTCGCCGAACTGCCGCGCGGCTACGCCGTCACCACCAGTGGCCGGATCTCCGGGGTCACCGAGCCCGGCGAGCTGTCGGTGCACTATCCGTTCCCGGTCAAGGACCTGGTCTTCCTCGACGACGCGCTGAAGTACGGCTCGCGCGCAGCCAAGGCCCGCTTCGCGGTGTACATCGGCGACCTCGGCGCGGACACCGCGGCGACCGCGCGCGAGATCCTGGCGAAGGTGCCGACGCCCGACAACGCGGTGCTGCTGGCGGTTTCGCCCAATCAGCACGCGATCGAGGTGGTCTACGGCACCGACGTCAAGGGCCGTGGCATCGAGGAGGCCGCACCGCTCGGCGTGGCTGCTGCCGCCGCTCGTTCAAGGAAGGCAAGCTGATCGACGGGCTGATCAAGGCCGTGCAGGTGATGAGCGCCGGCGTCTCACCGTTCCTGATTGGTTAGCAGGTTTGAGTCTCCTCGTGCGGCCCGAACGGTGTTGGCCGCTGGCGGTGGGTGTTCTCCGGTGGACCCACGCTCCTCGTGGTGGGCGTGTCGGTGGCCGGGACCGCGCACCGTCATGTGTGGTGCTCGAATGTTGATCAGGCCTGGCCGGTGAAGTGCCCACACCTGTCCGCTGTCGAGTGCGGGGTCCTGCCGGCCGACGCCTGATCGCCAAGCCCAGACCACGTCTGCCGATCGCGGCCGCCGCACCGTGATGACGCGGCGGCCGGATCGGAAGTCTGTTGTTGTAGCGGTATGCGCCAATGCTGGTCACCCCAGCGGCTGGTGTAGGCCGGGTCCACCCCGATGACCGCGATCTCTCTCGGGCGGCCATGGGGTCAGCCGGTACGGAACTGCGCGGTCGGGATACCCGCGATGGTGCGGCGCACCGTTCCCGCGTCTCCCCGCGGCCCAGCGTTTCGCGGCCGGTGGCTCTCGCCTCCGCGAAGTCGAGGTTCTCCACCACGATCGCGCGTGCAGTGGTGTTGGTCAGCCAGGTCTCGCAGGCGCTGATCGCCGCGCGTATCCGCGCATCGCGGCGCGACGCCCCAGCCCCGCCGTGTCCACGTCGATCGTGACCGGTTCGCCGATCGGGTTACCCGAGCGTCCAGCACACGACTGCTAGGTGATCGGCGTCGAGGTCCACCCCAGTACCCGCCCCTCGCGAAGCTCGTCGAGCCGACGCTCGGTTCGGCGTTTTCCAGGACGCGTCCAGATACCAGCGCCCCCTGTCCGGGTCGTAGCTGATGTCGTAGCGCACCGCACGCCTCGCCTCTCACTCGGCCGCCCACTCGTCGCCGCGGTGGGCGAAACTGACGGCGCCCCGATACCACATGCTGCCCAACCGCTCTACAGCACCCGCATCTGATGCGCAGCCGTCCCGTCACGTCGACGCGTCGGTCTCATTGCCGCCGGTCTTGCCCGATTCCCCGTCCACGTCAGAACATCCGCGACGCATCCCAGCCGTCTCGCCACGCTGCTCCGTCATCTCGGCCTGCCTCGAGGCGGTTACGGTTGCGCCACCACCGCTTCCCGCCCACGTGATCGACGCCGACCCGCCGCCCACGCCTTCTCCACTGCGTCCAGTCGCTACTGCAGCCTCGCCAGGCGTCGGGTCTTGTCGAACCGCTCAGCCGCGCTGCGATACCCTCGACGCCGACGTCCACGCTCTACCGTCGCGTGTCCTCGGTCGTCGCGGCCGGCTCGGCTCGCTGGCCGCAGCACACACCGTGCTCGAGCACCTCCACCGCGGCGCGCAGATCCGCGACCTGAGCGACCAAGCTCTCGCATCCCCAACTGATACCGATCCTCCACCGCGCGCGTCATCGCCCCGCCCACCGCGACGACGACACCGTCGTCAGGCCTTCTTACGCTCTCGCACGCCACCTCGCCTGCCCCTTGCCGTCCAAGCGCCCCCCCCCCCCCCGCCAACTCACCGCGATACACCGAACCCAACACTCCCCGATCGCCGTCAACGCCTCGGCTTCCTCCGTCGTGGACGTATACGCGTACGGATCCGTACCCCCGCTCCGCCCCGCCACCACCATCATCAATCCGACGCAACACCCCCCTTCCATACACCACATCCTCACCACCACACATCACATCCCCACCCACTCACCCGCCATCATCCCCTCCATCGCACCTCGACGACGCGCTGAAGTTCGGCTCGCGCGCAGCCAAGGCACGCTTCGCGGTGTTCCTCGGCGACCTCGGGGCCGACACCGCCGCGACCGCGCGCCAGATCCTGGCGAAGGTGCCGACCCCAGACAACGCGGTGCTGCTGGCGGTTTCGCCGGACCAGCGTGCGATCGAGGTGGTCTACGGCAGCGACGTCAGCGGCCGCGGCATCGAAGAGTCCGCACCCAAGGGCGTTGCGGCCGCCGCCGAGTTGTTCAAGGACGGCAAGCTCGTGCCCGGGCTTGATCAAGGCCGTGAGGTGATGAGCGCCGGGCGTTTCGCCCCGCTGAGGCTTCCTGCGTCTGCAGCAGCGCCGCACGGATCTCGACGTAGCGCTGTAGGAACCTGCGTTCGTCGAGGCGCTTACGCCGCATCCAACCGGTGACCTCGTCGTTGCACTTGCTGGTGTTGCACTTCGCGCATGCGGGCACGACGTTGTCGACGGTGTACCGCCCGCCCCGCGAGATCGCCATCACGCAGTCGCGCTGCAGCGCACCGTCGGTCGCGCCGCAGTAGGCGCAGCCTTCCCAGGCGTCCTTGAGTGCTGCCCACTGCTCGGCAGTCAGGTCATGGTCGACGGCGTCCATCCGCCGCTTCCGCTTGCGAGCAGCGCGTGCTCGTCGACTGCGATTGACCGCCACCGTTGAAGGATGCCGCGCGACCGTGCGCAAACTCCTGCAGAAGTGCGGCGTGTCGCCTGTCAGCCCACGCACGGTCGCTACGAAGGGGAAGCTCAGGCGTCGAATCCCCTTGCGCGCAGGGCACGCTCCACCCCGGCGCGTCCTTCGAGCACCAGCCGGCGCAGCGACGGCGGCACCTCCGGGTCTGCCAAGAACGCGTCGGCCGCGTCCAGGCCCGCCTGGCTGATGTCCCACGACGGATACAGCCCGATGACGACGGTCTGTGCGACCTCACTCGACCGTCGTTGCCAGACACCGGAAATGGCGCCGAAGTACTTGTCCCGGAACGGCTTCAACAGTTCGTCCTGGCCCGGGCGCACGAAACCGACGATGATCGACCGTGCGGTGACGTTGGCCAGGGTGTCGTCCTCGATGACCTCCTGCCAGTCCGCCTGCTTGACCGCCAACTGCGGGCGCGCCGCCGCGGCCTGTGCGGCGTGCCGCCCACCCGCGGCAGTCGGATCGTGTTCGGCCTCAGCGTCGATGAACGGTGTCTCTGGGCTATCCGCGTCGATGACGCCCGCGGTGGCCAGTGCGGTGACGATGCGCCAGCGCAGGTCGGTATCGATCACCAGGCCGGGCATGTTCACCGCTGCGGGTTCGTTGTCCAGCAGCGTCGACAGCACGGCGATGTGGTTCGGGGACAGCACCGACGCGCACAGCGCGTTGACGAACGCCAGTTGGTGGTCCGAGCCCGGCGCCGACTCGCGTGCCAGGTCCAGCAGTGCATCTCCGAATGCCGGCCAGCCGTTCTCGGCCGCCCAGACGGGGTCGGCGTAGGAGCCGAGCGCGGTCTGCGCCTGCAACAGCAGACGCTGTGCCACACCCACTTCGGATTCGGCATGCACACCACTGATGACCAGCGCGACGAAGTCGCGGGCCTTGAGTTCGGCGTCGCGAGTCATCTCCCAGGCCGCCGACCACGCCAGGGTGCGGGGGAGCGGATCGGCGATGTCGGCGATCCGGGTCAGCGCGGTCTGCAGTGATTGCGGGTCAAGGCGCAGCGAGCAGTACGTCAGGTCGTCGTCGTTGACCAGGATGAGCTTGCCGCGCGAAACTCCCTGCAGTGCAGGAACTTCGGTGGCATCACCTTCGATGTCGAGCTCCTCGCGGTGCGTGCGCACCAGCTTGCCGCTGCCGTCGTCGTCGTAGATTCCGACCGCGAGCCGGTGCACACGGGTCTCCCCGGCGCCCGGCTGCGCTCCGCTCTGGGTGATCGTGAACCGGGTGAACCGGCCCTCGTCATCGAGGTCGAATTCGGGGCGCAGCGTGTTGAGTCCGGTGGTCTTGAGCCACTGCCTGCCCCATCCCGACAGATCTCGCCCGGACGCCTTCTCCAGCGCGCCAAGCAGATCGCCGAACGTCGCATTCCCGAAAGCGTGGTCGCGGAAGTAATCCCGCAGGCCGGACAGGAACTCTTCCAGCCCGACGTAGGCGACGAGCTGCTTGAGCACACTGGCGCCCTTGGCGTAGGTGATGCCGTCGAAGTTCACCTCGACGGCATGCAGGTCCGGGATGTCGGCGGCCACCGGATGAGTCGACGGCAGCTGGTCCTGCCGGTACGCCCACGACTTCTCGACGTTCGCGAACGTCGTCCAAGCCTGGGTGTATTCGGTGGCTTCGGCCTGGCACAGCACAGAGGCGAACGTGGCGAAGGACTCGTTGAGCCACAGGTCGTCCCACCACTGCATCGTGACGAGGTCGCCGAACCACATGTGGGCCATCTCGTGCAGCACGGTCTCCGCGCGCCGCTCGTAGGACGCCCGCGTCACCTTGCTGCGAAAGACGTAGTCCTCCAGGAACGTCACGGCGCCGGCGTTCTCCATCGCACCCGCGTTGAACTCCGGGACGAACAGCTGGTCGTACTTGCCGAACGCGTACGGCACGCCGAAGTTCTTGTGGTAGAAGCCGAATCCCTGCTTCGTCTCGGTGAACAGCCGGTCGGCGTCCATGAACTCCGACAGCGAATTGCGGCAGAACAGACCCAGCGGAATGTCGCCGTGCTCATCGCTGTAGGAGTCGTCCCACCGGGCGTACGGGCCCGCGATCAGCGCCACCAGGTAGGTGCTCATCTTCGGCGTGATCGACGAAGGTGTGCCGCTTGGCCGCGCCCGCGTCCTCGACGCCTGAGGTGGCGCCGTTGGAGATGACCTCCCAGTGCGACGGCGCGGTGACGGTCACCTCGAAGGTCGCCTTGAGGTCGGGCTGGTCGAAGCACGCGAACATCCGCTTCGCGTCGGCGGTTTCGAATTGTGAGTACAGGTACACCTCGTCGTCGACCGGGTCGACGAACCGGTGCAGCCCTTCGCCGGTGTTGGAGTAGAGGCAATCGGCGTCGACGACGAGGACGTTGCGCTCGGCCAAGCCCGTCAGCGGAATGCCGGTGGACTCGTCGTATCCCGACACGTCGATATCGCGGCCGTTGAGGACGGCGCTGCGGATGCGGTCGGCGGCGATGTCGATGTAGGTATCGGCACCGGCCAGCGCTTCGAACTCGACGGTCGTCACCGATCGGAACGTGTGGTCGCCGGGCTTGCCGTCGCCGTCGGTCAGATCGAGTTCGATGCGGTAGTTGTCGACGGTGACCAGCGCGGCGCGTTCGACGGCCTGGTCGCGGGTGAGGTTGGGAAGTGCCACGAGTCCAACCTAGTGGCCCGGCCCGCGGTGAGCGCCCGCTACAGCCCAGGTATCCCCAGTCCGTTGAGCCCGCCGAGGCCATTGAGTCCGTTCAGTCCGTTGAGCCCACCCAAGCTGTCCAGGATGGTGCCGTTGCCAATCGACGTCATCACCTACGGGCAGTACATCGATATGGCGATGCCGGTGAAGAACGCCGCCATGTCGGGGCTGATGCCGTTGTTGGAGACGCTGCGAGTAGACGCTCGCCATGTTCTTGCCCGGTTCGACGAGCATCGGGCAGATCGACTGTCCGAGTTTTTCGGTGCTCGCCGCATCGCCGTAGCCGATGCCTGCGTGTTCAGCGCGGACGAGGAACTTGGTGTCGATGGGGTCGGCGGACGCCGGTGCCGCGAGGCTGAATGCCGTCGCGACGCCGACCACTGTCATGGCGATCGTGCGTTTCGCTTTAATCACAGGTGCAACACTGATTGACAACAGTCACATCGACAACACGGTTATATAACTGTTTGCACACTATGCGTGTCCTGTGCGCCGGTACCTCGGACTACGTGGCAGCGGGAACACGCCTCGCGGGGTACACGGTTGTGTGAAGAGACGTTTGACCACACCCGCCCGAGAGGATGCTCATGCCCGAGAAGTCTGTCGCCGGTTTCTGGTTCGACCCGCTGTGCCCGTGGTGCTGGATCACGTCGCGCTGGATCCTCGAGGTCGAGAAGGTGCGCGACATCGAGGTGCAACTTCCACGTGATGAGCCTGGCGGTGCTCAACGAGAACAAGGAAGACCTGCCCGAGCAGTACCGCGAAGGCCTCAAGCAGGCGTGGAAGCCGGTGCGGGTCGCGATCGCCGCCGAGCAGGCGAAGGGCAACGAGATCCTGGCGCCGCTGTACACCGCGATGGGCACACGCATCCACAACCAGGACAACAAGGACTTCGACGTCGTCATCAAGGAGTCGCTGGAGGAGGTCGGCCTGCCGGCCGAGCTGGCCGAGGCGGCCAACACCGACAAGTACGACGAGGCGCTGCGCAAGAGCCACCACGAGGGCATGGACGCCGTCGGCGACGACGTCGGCACCCCGACGATCCACGTCAACGGTGTCGCGTTCTTCGGCCCGGTGCTGTCGAAGATCCCGCGCGGCGAAGAGGCCGGCAAGCTGTGGGACGCCTCGGTGACGTTCGCGTCGTATCCGCACTTCTGGGAGCTCAAGCGCAGCCGCACGGAGCCGCCGACCTTCGACTGACCGCGCAGACTCGCAGTGGCGGTTAGGCTAAGCAGAATGACCGCCATGCGCGTCTACCTGGGAGCCGACCATGCGGGCTTCGAGTTCAAGCAGCGGATCATCGAGCACCTCACTGCCAACGGGCACGAGCCCGTCGACTGCGGGGCGTACACGTACGACGCCGACGACGACTACCCCGCGTTCTGCATCGCCGCGGCGGAGAAGACGGTCGCCGACCCGGACAGCCTCGGCATCGTGCTCGGCGGATCGGGCAACGGCGAGCAGATCGCCGCGAACAAGGTGCCCGGTGTGCGGTGTGCGCTGGGGTGGAGCGTCGAGACGGCGCAAACTGGCGCGCGAGCACAACAACGCGCAGGTGATCGGCATCGGTGGGCGCATGCACACCGAAGAAGAGATGCTCGCGATCGTCGATGCGTTCCTCACCACGCCGATGGTCGAAAGCCGAACGGCACCAACGTCGTATCGACATCCTTTCCGAGTACGAGCGCACGCACGTTGCGCCGCCCGTGCCCGGCGCGCCGAGCTAGGGGATGCCCGAAGGCCACACCCTGCACCGGCTGGCGCGGCTGCATCAGCGCCGCTTCGGCCGTGCGCCGGTTATGGTGTCCAGCCCGCAGGGCCGTTTCGCCGACGGGGCGACGGCCGTCAACGGTCGCATCTTCAAGAAGGCCAGCGCCTGGGGTAAACATCTGTTCCACCACTACGACGGCGGACGCGTCGTGCACGTGCACCTCGGGTTGTACGGCACGTTCACCGAAGTCCCGATTCCCATGCCCTTGCCCGTCGGTCAGGTGCGGATGCGGATGATCGGCGCCGAATACGGCACCGACCTGCGCGGGCCGACGGTGTGTGAAGTGATCTAGGAGCCCGAGATCGCCGACATCGTCGCCCGTCTCGGCCCAGACCCGTTGCGCCGCGACGCCGACGGGACACTGGCGTGGGCACGAATTCGCAAGTCTCGCAGGCCTATTGGTGCACTATTGATGGACCAGATCGGTGATCGCCGGGGTGGGCAATGTGTACCGCAGCGAGCTGCTGTATCGACATCTCATCGACCCTTACCGGCCGGGCACCCACATCGATGAGGGCGAATTCACCGCGATGTGGACCGATCTCGTGCGAGTTGATGAAGGTCGGCGTTCCGCCGCGGCAAGATCATCGCGATCCGCCCCGAGGACGATCACGGCCTGCCGTCGTATGGGCCGAGCCGTCCGCGAACCTATGTGTATCGGCGTGCGGGGGAGCCGTGCCGGGTGTGCGGCACCGAGGTCCGCACCGCGGTGCTCGAGGGCCGCAACCTGTTCTGGTGCCCAACCTGCCAGAACGTGAGCTTGACATCGACTGCGCGCAGGCCGCGATATTCAGCCAGAAATCGCGGCCTAGACGCAGAGTCGACACTGCGGCTCAGAAGCCGCCGAAGTCGCCTCCGAAATCGCCGCCGCCGCCCCAATCGCCGCCACCCCAGCCGCCATCGCCGCCGCCGAAGTCGCCCCCGCCGCCGTCGCCGCCGTAGTCGCCGCCGCCGTCTTGGCCGCCGCCCTGTCGCGCCTTGGTCGTAGCCCTGCGCGAAGCCCTGCTCGTATCCGCTGCCGTGCATGCCCGAGAACATCGCGTCGAACAGCAGCACCGACCCCAGGCCCCACGCGCCGGCGACCAGCGCCGGCTTCCACCATGGCTCCGAATACCAGCCCGCAGGGACGGGACGACCGGCGACGCGGCCGCCGGGATAGTAGTTCGGGGTGCGCTCCGAGGGCGAGGGTGACGCCTCGATCTCGCGGCCCTCGAAGTTCACCCGGCGGTCTTCGGTCACGTTGCCCGCCGAGCGTTGACCGGCCAGCGTCTCCAGCTCCGGTCCCGGGTCCATGCCCATCGCCACGCGGGCTGCCCGCGTGTAGTACAGGCCTTCGAGCGCGCTCTCCTTGGCGAGCAGCGCCTGTTTGGCGGTGGTGGCCTGCTCGATCTGCGAACCCGCGGCGGTGTAGCGCTCCGAAGCGTCGGCAAGGGCCTGCTTGGAGGCGTCATCGGTGCCGGTCAGGTTGATCACCTGGCCGCCGAGACGTTCGATCGCGCGACGTGCGTCGGCCTTCGCGTCCTCCAGTGAGGCGGCGTTGCGCCGATCGGAGGCCCTCATCGCTCCGTACACGACCACGCCGAGAGCGACGACTACCAGGACAACGAGGACGAGCAGAACGCCGTTCATGGCGTCCAGCGTACCGACAGGAAACGGTTCAAGATCGGGGCGCGAACACGCAGCGAATTACGCCCACAGCGGAGATCTACAGCGCCAGATGTCCTTCGGAGGTGCCAGGCGATGTCGCCCTCCTCACCCTTGTCGGGATGGCTGAAGTATTCGGTGTGCGCCGATCCCCGCTTCAACCGTTCGGGCTCGTTGCCGGTTACCGCGACATCACGGATGCCAGGGCCGAATAGCGGCGCCGAGCTCGCCGCCGAACCAATCGCCGCGCCGACTGCCGCGAGTCACCGGAAACCAGAGGTTCGTCCACCGCGTGGCGGCGAACGGAGATTCGGGCTTGTCGTTCGCGGGCGGACACTCGACGAGCACACCGCGACGCAGCAGCCCTTCGAACAACTCGCGCCGGAGCGCACCGTCGGACGTCTTGAATCCGCTGGACAACGACGGCCGCGTCAGCACGAAGTCCGCGAGCGCCAACGGTGCCCCGACGGTGACGAAATCGGTTATGCACCAGGGCTTTCCCTGTTTACGGTGCTTCTGTGCCCAGAACATGATCAGCGCGTCATAGGCGATGTATGCACCAACGCCGTGGGCCACCACGACGATCCGCGTGTACTCGCCGCCGTGCAGGTCGTCCAGCAGGTCAACCAGACCCGCGCGGATGGCTCGTCGCGCGGCGTACGAGGGTGGCGACGGATCCAAGTAGCGAACGGAGTCGACCAATGAAGCCGTCTTCTTGTTCACCAACGCCCGCGCCAGCATGCGGTAGAGGCCGAACCAGAAGATCAGGACGACCGCGCTGATGGTCAACCCGATAATCCACGCCGGCACATCCGAATTGAGTGCGTATCCGGCGACGAACAGTACGGGAATCACCAGCAGGACCGCCAGGATCGCGCTCCACACGAGGCGCCAGACCCCGAGGAGGGCGTCGGGGACGTTGGAGGGCCGACGCAGAAAGAGCCGCAGCGCCGTTGGCGCAACGCCCTGCGTACTTGCCTGCGGTCATCAGGAACGGCCAGTGGTACTCGAAGAATTCAGCCTGCGGAGCGGCTGAAGCGGCGTGCCTCGTAGGTGTCGGTGATCTCAGCCGGCCGCGGGTGGTAGTCCCATTGCCCGTCGTGTGGATGTAGTGCCGTCCTCACGAAACCGTCGAACGTTTCCATCGGACGTTTCTCGCCCATCCCATGGACGACCACTACCGCCGTGCGGACCGGTTCCTCCGCTGCCATGTCACCTTCCGGCCTGTTGCGTCGCGAGGGGAGTCCGCGATCCATGAATTCTCAACCACATGTCAGGAGGCGGGGTCGCCAGCTTGTCACAAGGTATCGGGTGGCCATTGTCGATGGTGCGAGCGAGCGCTCCATCTCGGTTACCTTTGATTCTGCCGTTCCAATTCGCATAGGGATGGTCGACAGCGAAGACGACCAACAGGCAAGACGCCACGAGTGCCGCGCCAGACCCGGCCAATGTGGCGTCGGGCAGCGTTCCAGATCGCCGGAGCCGGTGCAAAATTGGGTTAGGCCGACAACGGCTGCACATCACGAAAACGTGTGGGGTGCATCAAAGACCGAACCGTTGGACGCGCCGACCGCGAATATTTTCCCTGGAAACAGACGTCGGTCGGCGGTCGGATTTTGCGGTTACGGCTCGGTGTTGTCTTCGCCATCGCTTGCGGTGACGTCGAGGTCAACATTGCCACTGCTCTCGACGCCGGCGCCGGCTGTGGTTTCCGCACCGTTGACAGTGTTTGTGGCGGTAGCGGTGTTGTCGGTGTTGTCGTCGCCTATGAAGCCCGCCGCGCCCACAGTCGCGCTGGTGTCCCCGCTGTTTGTGGCGGTGGCGGTGTTGCCGGAGTTTCCGCTGCCAACGCCGCCGGCAAATGCCTGCAGGACGCTCATGTCTCCGCTGTTGGTCCCCGTTGCGGTGTTGCCCGCGTTGTTGATGCCGTTGACGCCGGCGACGACCGTCATGTTGCTTCCGCTGCCGGTGTTTGTGGCGGTGGCCGGTGTTGTTGTCGTTGTTGTCGCCGAAGACGCCGGCCGCGACGAGTACGGAGCTATCGGTGCCGGTGTTTGTGGCGGTGGCCACGTTGCCGGAGCTGTTGCTGCCGGGGCCGCCGCCTACGACCTCCGGTCCGCTGCCGCCGCCGGCCCAGGCTTGGGCATCCTGGCCGATGGCGCTCGCGCGGTTGTTGGTGTTGTTGTCACCGAACGAGCCAGCGCCGGCCACACTGTTGTCCCCGGGAACGCCGGTGGTGGAGTCGCCGGTGACAGTGGCGCGGTTGTCGGTGTTGTCATTCCCGTTGGAGCCCGCATAGGCGGTGCTGTTGTTGCCATCAACGGTGGCGGTGTTGTTGTGGTTGCCTGTGCCGTTGTAGCCCGCCTCGGCCGTACTGTTTTCGCCGGTCGCCCGGGCGTTGTTGTTGCTGTTGTCGGTGCCGTCAAACCCGGCTCGGGCGGTGCTGCCATCACCGTTGGCCTTGGCGCGGTTCTTGGTGCTGCCGCCCGCGGTGGCGGTGGCACCGGTGCCGTTGGCGGTGGCGCTGCTGTTGTTTCCGCTCGTTACGTCGGCGGTGGCGCCATCGCCTTTGGCCCTGGACTTGGTATGGGTGCTGCCCATTGGGGTGGTGGCGGATGCGGTGCCGCTTTGCCTCGTCACCACACCGTTCTTCGACACGGCCACGTTCTTCGGCGGCTTGGGCGCCTTCGCGGCTGAAGCCTCGGTCGAGGAGTTGGTCTCTGTGTCCGGCTTGGCTGCGGCCACCCACGGCGTTGAGACGAGCCCGACTCCGATGCCCAGCGCGACCGCTAACGCCCCGACGCGCCCGATGTAATTTGCATTACCCATGATGAATCCTTCTGCCTTGCCAGACTGCGATCTGGTTGTGCGGTGATGTGGAACGAAGGCCATGGCGGCGTCGTAACGACCTGCGATGAGTCTTTGCAGATACATTGCAGTCCCCCAGCCCGGGTGGTGCCCGCTGACAGTTCGATCAGACTGATCTTGTAACGGACTTCCGAGACCGTACCTCCAACAACGGGGACAAAACTGACGCTTCCGCAAAATTTCTACAATTCGACGCAAACCAACCTGTGCGACCCTTGTGTATGAAAATTAATTCTGTGGCCATTGCGCAAATTTACGGACCAATGCCGGGCTGAGTGCACTGCCTTCTGCAGACCTTCCGCGTAGAGCGGACGCGCGCCAAAACTGCTGGTTAACAGGCCAGCACCCACTACTGAACTGCCCTAGACCACCAGCACGCCCTTTGTCCGATCGCCCGCGTCGCGGTTAGAACGTGAAATACCTGAAGCGGCTCTCGGTTTACTGGTTTTTGTCTGGAACTTAGCTGCATCCTCAACAATTCCGCTGGCGCATTACTTTGCTCAAGCAACCAATCTTAATTGCGATTGGTGCAATCTGTTCAAAAGCCCTCATGACTGCTTGGCTACTCGGTCGCGCGTGTAGGGGCGCGGACCAACAGTCGACCAAACGTCGAGTTTTTCGGCGGCTACCCAATCAATGCCATTACCCGCGAACAGATTTCGGATTGGGTAGGCTGCATACAGGCGGCGGGTAAGAAGCCGAGCACCGTGCGTAACGCGTACTTCGTTGTGCGGCAGGTGCTTACACACGCCGTCATCGACAATCGCACACCGGCCGACCCCGCTGATTACGTGAGTCTGCCGAGACTGTTGCGTCGCGACGTGAAGTTCGGCGATTGCGACCGCGACGACAGCTCCGATGATGAGCGGCGCGATCCAGGTCGACACCGCCGCACCTTAACCAGCGCGTATGTCGGCCGTCCAGAGATCGGGGTTACGCAACGTTGAAGGCGTCCGAGGAGACGCTGAACATATTCCCGCTGTTGGCGTTGGTGCATGTGATGCCCGCCGGAGCGGGCGCGTTGGTGCATGTGATCCACCCCGCCGTCTTCGACTGCCCGTAGTCAAGGACGCTGTAGACCGTTCCAATCACCTGTCCGTCGGTGAAGCAGTGCACCGTCGGTACGCCGGTCTCGCGGAGCACGAACGAGTAACCCGCCGGGGCGCAGGGCAAGGTACCTCCGCTCACCTGCGGGCCTGCCCAGGTGTGTGCGGCGATGCTGCACTGGGCGGTGTTGAGGACGTGGTCGGAACCCCGGGTCCCGATGGGCCAGTACTTCAGTGAACAGGAAATGTTCTTCGACGGGTCCCCGAACTCGTAGTCGAGGACCTCGTCGGCATGTGCGACAGGCGCCGGTATTGCGCTGGCTGCGGCCAAGGTAACGACGGCCGGGAGAATGCGAATCATCATGGTCGTGCCTTTGCTAAACGGGCCGGTATGCGCCGATCATCCGCCGATCGCGGTCGCCCGTTGACGGATCGACCAAATTCGCTGGGGCAACAGCACATCGCCGTACAAAGCGCGACAACACGTCTACTACCGGGCGGCTGCCTCGGGTAGCTGTGGAGCGGGCGACGGGAATCGAACCCGCGTAACTAGTTTGGAAGACTAGGGCTCTACCAAACATTGGTTCGAAACGGTGCTGGTAGAGAGCTGGAGTCGGCCCGCGAAAAGGCGGTGCAACCAGCGGCTCTTGTACGGACAGGGGCGGCGCGGTACGGCGACGGCTCATACACGTACAGCACCCACCGGTCTGGCACTTGCTCCGGCCATGGCGGTGTATCGCAGTGGTTGTAAAGCGATGCTTCGCATCTAACGGGCGCACTTCGGTCGTAGGGCGGCAGGTAGCGCTGAGCAGAATCACTCCGCCACAGTCCGAGCCCGAGGGGATGGAAAAATGAACAAGAAGCTGATTACTGCAGCGGTAGTGGCCGCCGGACTCGCTATCGGGCTCGCTCCGACGGCGCGGTGCAACGGCATAACTATTCCGCCCGACTACTGACGTTGCCGGCAGTCAAGCGCAAGTGTGGCACCAGGGGTTTTGTCTCGTTCCATAGGCACGGCCATCCTTGAAATCCGCGAAGTGTCGGTTCGAATCCGACTGGGGGGTACAGATTTGGACTGCTGGGAGAGGCGTCCTCGCGTGAGGGACTTCCGTTGCGCATCGTTGCGAAGCCCTGCGTGTGTCAGTCGCGACAACCCGCGTCACAGCAAACCGCCGCGACCTTGCCTGACGGATAGAAAACCGTTCCCCGCAGTGAGCGGATTCTGGCTTCGCGGCGATTACCGAACCGCCCGCTGGATCGCGATGCTGTCCCTTATGACTTTTCAGACCACCAACACCTCAACCCCTGCCCGCTGGATTTCGGGCTTCGTCATAGTGGCGGGCTTAGGCACCGCCATCGTCACCGGCGGCGCGGTTGCATCGGCGGACCCCGGGACCACGACCGTGGGTCCGACGGCCGAGGGGTCCACCCCTGGCACCTCCGATGGCGACTCCCAGTCGAAGCGCCGCCGAGCGACGTTCTCCGGCGGCATCGTGACCGAAGTGAAGCTGAACGACGTGGACGCCAACAACAACAAGAACCCCTACGCCAAATAGCGTGCCGGCTCGCCCGCAGGCATGCGCCAAGGCGGCCCGTCCGCCCTGACTCGGTACCGGGCTAGCTGGTTTCGTATCTGACCGGCTGCACCTGCGAGCAAAAGTTGCTCACTGGCAAATGCAGGCCCTCAGCTGACAACGACGACGCAGGCGGGTCAGCAGGCGCTGCTAGTTGGGTATCTGGCCGCGGGCCGATCAACAACCAGGTGCGCATTACGCCCTTGCCTTTGATCGCGACTTCGCCACGCTCGGCGAACACGAATTCGTCCTTGAGGCGCTCGTATGCCTCCTGCGGCAGCTGGATTTGTCCCGGAACACCGGTCGACTCCATCCGCGACGCCACGTTGACCGTGTCGCCCCACACGTCGTAGAAGAACCGCCGAGTGCCAACCACGCCGGCGACCATTGGTCCCACCGACAGCCCGACGCGAAGCGAGACCGTCCGGCCGGCGTTGTCGGTCATGCCGCCAACCGTGTCCCTCAGCTCCAGTGCGAGGCGCGCCAGCGCCTCGAGATGATCGGCGCGCGGCTGCGGGACACCGCTGACCACCATGTAGCAGTCGCCGATGGTCTTGATCTTTTCGAGTTCGTGTCGTTCGACGATTCGGTCGATCTCGGTGTAGAACCGGTTGAGGAACTCGACCAGGTCAACCGGCGTGGTCTGGCTGGCGCGCTCGGTGTAGCCAGCAATGTCAGCGAACAGCACCGAGGCATCGTCGAACTTGTCGGCGATGAATTGGGTGGAAGGTTTCTTCAGGCGAGCCGCAATCGGTTTCGGCAGCATATTGGTGAGCAGCGACTCAGACCGATCGAACTCCTCCTCCATCGCATCCTCGGCCCGTTCGATCTCGCGCAGTGCGAAGGCGACTGCTGCGACGACCATCACGCTGGTGGCGATGGCCGCGATCACGAATCCGGTATTGATGGCCCATAGTGGCTGCTTTCCGGTGATGTCGGGCACCACGAAGTCCAACGCGATCACCAGTGCCGTACCCAAGGCCACCAAGGTCGATGCGAGCACAAGGTGTTCGATGCCCAACACCATGACGATGATCGTGGCGGCCACCAGGAAGAACAGATGCAGCCCCGCATCGGTGCCGACACTCCAGGTGACGAGGGAGAGTGCGACGAACGACGTGAACGTCAGGGTTAGCGTGGCGACCAGCTTGCCGAAACGGTGCAGCAACGGGACAACGGCGAAGATGGCAGCGGCGAGGAGCATCACGATCGCGATGTCGTACTCGCGCACGGTGAAGAGCTGTGGCACCGACACGGTCACGCAGACCATCGACGCGAGCACAGCGATGATGTTGATCACCCGCTGCTCGCGCCGAGCCCTCGCCGCGTAGTGCCGCTTGCGGGCTCGGGTAGGTGGCAACAGGGGCAGCTGCGGATCACTGTCCGACCGCGAGCTCGCATCCTCTGTCGCGTTGGATGCCTCGGGCGGCATCTCGGCGCCCACGTCGAAAAGCGTATCGGACAGCAACACTTCCTGTAGGCAGTCCGGCGACTAATTAGTCGAGTACACCCCACAGCTGTTGCTGGTGGAGCGAGCGACGGGAATCGAACCCGGGCACCAATGCGGCGCTACGGCAGTTAAGGGCCTTGGCCGATCTTTCACAGGAGTCGCACAGGTAATAGAAACCACAGATCATCGCGGGCCGGTGTGCGCCGTTCGGGGTACCGCGCAGGCCGTCGAAATTGAGTTCGGCGACCGCTGCGCTGATCCTGTTGGAGCGGGCGACGGGAATCGAACCCGCGTAGCTAGTTTGGAAGACTAGGGCTCTACCATTGAGCTACGCCCGCGTGTGTTGCACCAGCAGACTGTACCGGCGCCAACGGAATCAAATCCAATTAAAGGCATCGCGCGTCCAGGCCGTAGTATCTCGCGTGGTCGTTCTGCGTTTTGGAGACGGCCACAACGGCGCGGGGTGTAGCGCAGCTTGGTAGCGCATCCGCTTTGGGAGCGGAAGGCCGCAGGTTCAAATCCTGTCACCCCGACTGCACCCGCACCGAGACCAGAACCACCCAGAGTTATGAGGAGCACGAGCGTGAAGAGCACCGTCGAGAAGTTGAGCCCGACCAGGGTTCGCATCAACGTGGAGGTGCCCTTCACTGAACTCGAGCCCGAGTTCGACAAGGCCTTCAAAGCGTTGGCCAGCCAGGTGCGGCTGCCCGGCTTCCGGCCCGGCAAGGCGCCGCGCAAGCTGCTCGAGGCCCGCTTCGGCCGCGAGGCCATGATGGACCAGGTCGTCAGCGACGCCGTGCCCGGCCGCTACAGCGAGGCGGTGACGACCTCGGACCTGCGTCCGATCGGGCAGCCCGAGATCGAGGTCACCAAGAAGGAGTACGGCGAGGACCTCGAGTTCACCGCCGAGGTCGACATCCGCCCCGAGATCGAGCTCCCGGACCTCGATGCGCTGAAGCTCACCGTCGACGCCATCGAGGTGGGCGACGACGAGGTCGACACCGAGCTGCAGAACCTGCGCGCGCGCTTCGGCACGCTGACCGGTGTGGACCGCGCCGCCCAGGACGGCGACTTCGTCTCCATCGACCTGTCGGCCACCGTCGACGGTGAGGATCTGCCCGAGGCCAAGACCGAGGGACTGTCGCACGAGATCGGCTCGGGCCAGCTGATCGAGGGCCTCGACGAGGCGATCATCGGGCTCAAGGAGGGCGAGACCCGCGTCTTCACCACCAAGCTCGCCGCCGGCGAGCACGCCGGCGAGGACGCTCAGGTCACCGTCACCGTGCAATCGGTGAAGGAGCGCGAGCTACCCGAGCCCGACGACGAATTCGCCCAACTGGCAAGCGAATTCGACACCATCGACGAGCTCAAGAACAGCCTCGCCGAGCAGGTGAAGCAGCGCAAGCGCGTCCAGCAGGCCGAGCTGATCCGGGACAAGGTGCTCGAGACGCTGCTCGAGCAGGTCGACGTGCCGCTGCCCGAGAACGTCGTGCAGGGGCAGGTGGATGAGGCGTTGCACAACGCGATCCACAGCCTGGATCACGACGAGGCGCGGTTCGCCGAGGCGCTCGAAGCTCAGGGCAGCAGCCGCGAGCAGTTCGACACCGAGAACCGCACCAACGCGGAAAAGGCGGTCAGGACCCAGCTGCTGGTGGACGCGATCGCCGACAAGCTCGACGTCCAGGTCGGTCAGGACGACATCACCCAGCGGCTGATCATTGATGTCGCAGCAGTACGGCATGGAGCCGCAACAGCTGCTGGCCGCACTGCAGGAGAACAACCAGTTGGCTGCGCTGTTCGCCGACGTGCGCCGCGGGCTGGCCGTGGCGCAGGTCGTGGAGGGTGCCACCGTCACCGATTCGAACGGCGAGGTGGTGGACACCACGGAGTTCTTCTCGCGGACGGTGCGCAGAGGTCGCGAAGCACCCGAAGCGGACGAAGCTCCAGCCGAAGCAGATGAAGCTCCAGCCGATACCTCTAAGATGAGGAAACTGCCGACGCGAAGTGACGCTGTGAGCGAACGCGGGCCTGTCTAGGGACTGCGCGCTGCTGCAGGTTGGTTAGTGTCGGTGAGTGTTAGGACTTGAAAGAAAGCAGGTATCCAGTCGTGACTGACATGCGTGGTGCATCGCCCGGTCTCAACCTCGTCGACTCCGTCTACGAGCGGTTGCTGGCCGAGCGCATCATCTTCCTGGGATCACAGGTCGACGACGACATCGCCAACAGGCTGTGCGCGCAGATTCTGCTGCTGTCCGCCGAAGATCCCACCAAGGACATCCACCTCTACATCAACTCGCCCGGCGGATCGATCAGCGCGGGCATGGCGATCTACGACACCATGGTGCTCGCACCGTGCGATGTCGCCACCTACGCGATGGGCATGGCCGCATCGATGGGTGAGTTCCTGCTCGCCGCGGGCACCAAGGGCAAGCGCTACGCGCTCCCGCACGCCCGCATCCTGATGCACCAGCCACTCGGCGGTATCACCGGTGGCGCTGCGGACATCGCGATCCAGGCCGAGCAGTTCGCGGTCATCAAGAAGGAGATGTTCCGGTTGAACGCCGAGTTCACCGGGCAGACCCTCGAGCGCATCGAGGCGGACTCCGACCGCGACCGCTGGTTCACCGCCCCGGAGGCCCTCGAATACGGCTTCGTCGACCACATCATCACCAGCGCCAATCTCAACGGCACTGGCCCGAGCGCAGGACTAGACAAATGACCGACCACACCGCATCCTCAGGCTGACCCCCGTCTCCAGCCGCAGGCCCGCTACATCCTGCCGTCGTTCATCGAGCATTCGAGCTTCGGCGTCAAGGAGTCCAACCCGTACAACAAGCTGTTCGAGGAGCGCATCATCTTCCTCGGCGTGCAGGTCGACGACGCGTCGGCGAACGACATCATGGCCCAGCTGCTGGTGCTCGAGTCGCTTGATCCCGACCGCGACATCACCATGTACATCAACTCGCCGGGTGGCTCGTTCACGTCGCTGATGGCGATCTACGACACCATGCAGTACGTGCGCGCCGACATCCAGACCGTCTGCCTCGGCCAGGCCGCGTCGGCCGCCGCTGTGCTGCTCGCCGCGGGCAGCCCCGGCAAGCGGCTCGCGCTGCCCAACGCCCGCATCCTGATCCACCAGCCCGCGCTGTCCGGCGTCATCCAGGGCCAGTTCTCCGACCTGGAGATCCAGGCCAAGGAGATCGAGCGGATGCGCACGCTGATGGAGACCACGCTGGCCCATCACACCGGCAAGGACGCCGCACAGATCCGCAAGGACACCGACCGCGACAAGATCCTGACGGCCGCGGAGGCCAAGGAGTACGGCGTGATCGACACCGTCCTCGAGTACCGCAAGCTCTCCGCGCAGACCGCCTGACCTCACCCGTTGCCGTAGACCCCGGGTCTGGCAATGCCGCCGAACCGCGTCGCCAGGACCGTCGCGCGTGGCAAGCTGTCGACATTGGACGGGCACGGCAATAGGGGAGGGCGGCCATCGTGGGAGGCATGACGGCTCGGCGTCGCGGCGCTGGCGTTGGCTGGTTCCGGTGTATTGGTGCAGTTCGGAACGTCCGCAGTCAGCAGTGCCCAACCACCACCGCCTCCGCCACCGCCGTGCCCCTACGGGATGTACTGGGACGTCTACACCCTTGTGTGCGTGCCCGTCGACACGACGGTCTATGTGAACCCCCCGAACCCGGTTGTCGGACCCGTCGGCCCTGTCGGCGTCGGTGGGGTCGTCGGACCGGTGGGGGTGGGTCCCGTCGGGCCCGGCCCCGTGGGTCCGGGTCCCGTAGGTCCGGGGCCGGTCGGACCGGGCCGTCGATAGTACCCGTCCGGCCGCCGCAATGTGAACGTTGCGGTTGCGCATGTTTGCCCAGCGGCGGGTACTTTGGTTGCGGACGGCTCCCGAAGCGGTAACGGGGGCGACACGCCAGAGACGCGGCAGCGCGTTCCGGGGGGCTATGGGGGTTTGAAGGCGATATGTTCTGCGCACACAAACGAATACCAACTACGCGATTCGGCTTTATCGGTCGCCTCGCGCCGGAACAAGCGGGTAGCGTCGGGTCCAACACCCAGTGGGATCTCGAGCGAACCGACTCAAAACCTTTTGCGAACAGGAAAGTAGGACCTCACCACATGGCGCGCATTGGAGATGGCGGTGACCTGCTGAAGTGCTCGTTCTGCGGAAAGAGTCAAAAGCAGGTCAAGAAACTCATTGCGGGCCCGGGCGTATATATCTGCGATGAATGCATTGACCTTTGCAACGAGATCATCGAAGAGGAACTCGCCGACGCCGACGACGTAAAACTCGACGAGCTGCCAAAGCCGGCGGAGATCCGCGAGTTTCTCGAGGGATATGTCATCGGCCAGGACACCGCCAAGCGCACGCTGGCCGTCGCCGTCTACAACCACTACAAGCGCATCCAGGCCGGCGAGAAGATGCGCGATTCGCGCGCCGAGCCGGTCGAGCTGTCCAAGTCCAACATCCTGATGCTCGGCCCCACCGGCTGCGGCAAGACCTACCTCGCGCAGACGCTGGCGAAGATGCTGAACGTGCCGTTCGCCATCGCCGACGCCACCGCGCTGACGGAGGCCGGCTACGTCGGCGAGGACGTCGAGAACATTCTGCTCAAGCTGATCCAGGCCGCCGACTATGACGTCAAGCGCGCCGAGACCGGCATCATCTACATCGACGAGGTCGACAAGATCGCCCGCAAGAGCGAGAACCCGTCGATCACTCGCGACGTCTCCGGTGAGGGTGTGCAGCAGGCGCTGCTGAAGATCCTCGAGGGCACCCAGGCGTCGGTGCCCCCGCAGGGCGGCCGCAAGCATCCGCACCAGGAGTTCATCCAGATCGACACCACCAACGTGCTGTTCATCGTGGCGGGTGCGTTCGCCGGGCTGGAGAAGATCGTCTCCGACCGCGTCGGCAAGCGCGGTCTGGGCTTCGGCGCCGAGGTGCACTCGAAGGCCGAGATCGACACCCAGGACCACTTCGCCGAGGTCATGCCGGAGGACCTGATCAAGTTCGGGTCTGATCCCGGAGTTCATCGGCCGGTTGCCCGTCGTCGCCTCGGTGACGAACCTCGACAAGGAATCGCTCGTCACGATCCTGTCCGAGCCGAAGAACGCTCTGGTCAAGCAGTACATGCGGCTGTTCGAGATGGACGGCGTCGAGCTGGAGTTCGACGAGGCCGCGCTGGAGTCCATCGCCGATCAGGCCATCCATCGCGGCACCGGCGCCCGTGGGCTGCGCGCCATCATGGAAGAGGTCCTGCTGCCGGTGATGTACGACATCCCCAGCCGCGACGACGTCGCCAAGGTGGTCGTCACCAAGGAGACCGTCGAAGACAACGTGCTGCCGACGATCGTTCCGCGCAAGCCCCCGCGCAACGAGCGTCGCGAAAAGAGCGCCTAGTTCTTCTCGCCGGGCTCGTACTGATCAGCGACCTGATCAAGCCCCACGCCAGATAGCCGACTATCGCGACGTACTGCAGCTGTTCAACCATGGCTCCACCGTGGTCCGGATGTTCGACAGAGGCACGCGTAGCCGACTACGCCATCGGATGCGTTCGGACCTGTGGCGCAGGCATCGGCGGCCGGCCGAACGGGTCGGCGCATGAGCTCATCGCTTCACCGCCGCACGCTCTGCGATGACCTCGTCGACCAGAGCGGCGATCTCGGCCACCCCGTTGCGCCGGGCGAAAGCCACCTCGAGTTCCCGCGCGGAGCGCAGATAGCGACCGTCGCTGAGCACCTTGCGCACCGCGGCGCGGACGGCACCCGCACTCGGCGTACCGGTCTTGAGGTTGACGCCCGCACCGGTCCACGCCACGCGCGCAGCGACTTCGGGCTTGTCCTCGGTGTTGCCCGCCACCACCAGCGGAACGCCCATCGACAACGCTCGCTGCACCGCGCCGAACCCGCCGTTGGTGACCATGACATCGACCTTGGGCAGCAGGACCTCATGCGGGATGTATTCGGCGACATAGGTATTCGATCGGCAACGGCGTCTTCAGCTGGGATACATCGCGACCGCCGGTGGTGGCCACCACGATGACGTCCTCACCGCCGAGCGCATCGATGGTGGGTTCGAGCAGCCGGCCGAGGTCGGCGTTGTCGATGGTGCCCTGCGTGACGTGCACGACCGGGCGATCGCCGTCGAGTTCCGACCACCACGGTGGACGGCGGAATCCGCGCGATGGGCGTGGGTGCACGGCGCCGACGTGACGGACGTGCGAGGGGAGATCGCTTCGGGGGTAGTCGAATTCGGGCACCGTCGGAGCGATGTAGCGGTCCGCCAGCACGCCGGAATCGAGGATGAAAGTGGGCAGTTGTCGACTGTTCAGGCGATCGAGGAGGTGATTGGCCGCGTTCTGGCACTCACGCAACAACACCTTCTGCGACAGCAGGGTCAACGCGCGGTTGCGCAGCCGCCCCAGGGGCAGATGACGACGGCGGCATTCCCAGGCCGATGGGCGCGGTGTCGCGGCTGCTCACCATCAGCGGCGTCGTGGTGTAGGTCAGCACCGGCGGACGAGCCGCGGGATCGCCGAGCAGGAACGGCAGGATCCCGAAGAAGCCGGCGTCGGTGAGGATCGCGTCGAACCGCGTCTGCGCCATCAACTCCGCCAATGCACGCGTCTGGAGCGGCATCGGCGCAAGAAGATTCTGCACGATGTCGAAGTTGACTCTCTTGATGCCCGACGTCTCGACGCGCCCGGGCAGGTCGAGATCGAGGCGGGTCATGTCGAAGTCAGCCGTCGGCGGGAATCGCGGCGGGAATGGCGCCGATCGCTCGGATCTTGTCGGCGTGAGCGGCCGCGGTCAGGACGGTGACCCGGTCTCCGCGGTCGACGAGGCCTTGCGCGACATTCAGCAGGGGCCCGATGTGGCCGGTGGGGGACAGCGAGGCAATGAGGATTTCTGGCATGGATCGATGCTCTCGATCCGCGGGTTCCCAAGCTTGGAGGTTTCGTGGAGATCGGGTGGAGATCGCAGGTAGACGCGGTATTAGTGGGTGACGCGGTCGGGTCGGGTGTAGATGTTCATCGACTCGCCGCGCAGGAACGCCACCAGGGTCAGGCCCGACTGGCTGGCGAGGTCGACGGCCAGCGACGACGGCGCGGACACCGCGGCGAGCACCGGGATGCCGGCCATCACGGCCTTCTGGGTGAGCTCGAACGACGCGCGTCCGCTGACCAGGAGAACAGTTGCGCTCAGCGGTATCCGGTCGTTCTCCAGTGCCCAGCCGATGACCTTGTCGACGGCGTTGTGACGGCCGATGTCCTCGCGCACGACCAGCATGGTGCCGTCGACGTCGAACAGCGCGGCGCCGTGCAGGCCGCCGGTGCTGGCGAACACCTTCTGTTCGTCGCGCAGTCGGTCGGGCAGGGCCGACAGCGTTTCGGCGGCGACGGTGGAGGGATCGTCGCCGGGGCCGTGCTTGCTGATCGTGCGCACCGCGTCCAGGGACGCCTTGCCGCACACCCCGCACGACGACGTCGTGTAGAAGTTGCGTGTGACGTCGACGTCGGGCGTCGGGACGTCTGGTGCGAGGGTCACGTCGAGCACGTTGTAGGTGTTGACCTGATCGGGGCCCGCGCCCTTGCAGTAGCGCACGGTGAGCACATCGTCGCGGTGGGCGATGACGCCCTCGGTGAGCAGGAACCCTTGGGCGAGTTCGACATCCGATCCCGGGGTGCGCATCGTGACGGTCACCGGTTTCCCGTTGACCCGGATCTCCAGCGGCTCCTCGACGACCAGTGTGTCGGGCCGCGCGACGGCGTCGTCCGCGGTGACGTGCTGCACCCGGCGCCGCGCGGTTACCCGACCCATCAGGTGACCACCCGATCTTCGGCCCGCACACCCGCGGAGCGTTCCAGCCGGATCACCACAGCCTTCGACACCGGCGTATTCGACTTGTCGGCAACGTGATCCAGGGGAACCAGCGCGTTGGTCTCCGGATAGTAGGCCGCGGCGTTGCCGACCGGGGTCGCGTACGCCACCACCATGAAGTCCTTGGCGCGCCGCTCCTGCAGTTCGCCGTCGCCGCCGGCGAACTCCGACACGAGATCGACCCGGTCGCCGTCGGTGCAGTCCGAACGCGGTCGATGTCGGCGGGGTTGACGAACACGACCCGGCGGCCGCCCTTCACGCCGCGGTAGCGGTCGTCGAGGCCGTAGATCGTGGTGTTGTACTGGTCGTGGCTGCGCAGCGTCTGCAGCACCAGCCGGCCCTGCGGGATGGGCACCCACTGCAGCGGGTTCACCGCGAAGTTGGCTTTGCCTGTGCTGGTGGGGAATTCGCGTGAATCACGCGGCGGGTGCGGCAGCTGGAAGCCGTCGGGCTGGCGCACCTTGCGGTTGTAGTCGTCGCAGCCGGGCACCACGGCGGCGATCGCGTCGCGGATCGGGTCGTAGTCGCCGTTGAACGTCTCCCACGGCACCGGGTGGTCGCGGCCCGAGCAGGTCGCGGGCCAGCTGGCAGACGATCGCGACCTCGCTGCGCACCTCGTCGCTGGGCGGGTGCAGGCTGCCGCGCGACAGGTGCACCATCGACATCGAATCCTCAACGGAGACCTGCTGTTTGACGCCGTCCTGGACGTCGCGGTCGGTGCGGCCGAGCGACGGCAGGATGAGCGCGGTGCGGCCGTGCACGACGTGGCTGCGGTTGAGTTTGGTCGACACCTGCACGGTCAGCGAGCAGTTGCGCAGCGCGGCCTCGGTGACCGCGGTGTCCGGCGTGGCCGTCGCGAAGTTGCCGCCCATGCCCATGAACACCTTGGCCCGGCCGTCGCGCATGGCGCGGATCGCGTCGACGGTGTCCACGCCGTGCTTGCGCGGGCTGACGATGCCGAACTCGGTCGTCGAGGGCGGCCAGGAACTCCTCGGGCATCTTCTCCCAGATGCCCATCGTGCGGTCGCCCTGGACGTTGGAATGTCCACGCACCGGGCACAACCCGGCGCCGGGCTTGCCGATCATGCCGCGCATCAGCAGCACGTTGGTGATCTCGGCGATCATCGGCACCGCGTGCTGTGTGCTGGGTCAGGCCCATCGCCCAGCACGCGATCGTGCGCTCGGAGTCGATCATCATCTGCGGCGACCCGTCTCCAGCTGCGCGCGCTCGATGCCCGTGGCCTCCAGCACCGTGTCGAGGTCGACGGCGCGGGTCTGCGCCTCGTACTCGTCGAAGTCCGGCGCAGTGCTCGTCGATGAAGTCGCGGTCGACGACGGTGCCGGGTGCGCGGTCGTCGGCCTCCAGCAGCAGCCGGCCCAGCCCGGCGAACAGCGCCATGTCGCCGCCGAGGCGGATCTGCACGAACTCGTCGGCGATCGGGATGCCGTGCCCGACCACGCCGTGCACCTTCTGCGGATCCTTGAACCGGATCAGCCCCGCCTCGGGCAGCGGGTTGACCGCAATGATCTTGGCGCCGTTGTCCTTCGCCTTCTCCAGCACCGACAGCATTCGGGGATGGTTGGTGCCGGGATTCTGGCCGGCGATGACGATCAGGTCGGCGTTGGCGACGTCCTCGACGGTGACCGATCCCTTGCCGATGCCGATCGACTCGACCAGCGCCGCGCCCGACGATTCGTGGCACATGTTGCGAGCAGTCGGGCAGGTTGTTGGTGCCGAAGCTGCGGACCATCAACTGGTAGAGGAACGCCGCCTCGTTGCTGGTGCGGCCGGAGGTGTAGAAGACCGCTTCGTCGGGGCCGTCGAGCGCGCGCAGCTCGTCGGCGATCAGCCGGTAGGCGTCGTCCCAGTCGATCGGGCCGGTAGTGGTCGTCGCCGGGGCGCAGCACCATCGGGTGGGTGAGCCGGCCCTGCTGGGACAGCCAGTACTCGGGCTGCGCGTCCAGGTCGGCGATCGAGTGCCGGGCGAAGAACTCCGGCGGTGACGACGCGCTTGGTCGCCTCCTCGGCGACGGCCTTGGCGCCGTTCTCGCAGAACTCGGCGAACTTGCGGCCGCCGTGCTCTTCGGGCCATGCGCAGCCGGGGCAGTCGAAGCCGTGGCGCTGATTGAGCCGGGCCAGCGATGCACGCGGTCCGCCACGCACCCATCGGATTTCAGCCCGCGCTGCAGCGACACCATGACGGCCTTGACCCCGGCCGCCTCGTGCTCCGGGCCGGTGGCTGACGACCGCGTGCTCGTCGTAATCCGCGTCGAAGTCGCGGGTGACGTCGCGTCGTCTGCCTAACCGCATATTCCCAGCCTAGGTCGTCGGCAGAGCGGCTAAACCCGCAGCGGGCGGTTTCTCGTCAAGAGCCCGTGCGTGCGTTCACCTGCGCGCGGATCGGTGCTCCAGCGACCAACGTGAAGAGCAGAGCGAGCGGGAAATCGTCGTTGAGGGAGCGAATTTCGCTGCGCCGGATGATGGTGGCCAGTGCGAGGGTGGCCTCGAGCATGGCGAAGTGGTCGCCGATGCAGGTGCGGGGGCCTGCGCTGAAGGGAAGGTATTGCCAGCGGTCGCGGCCGGTGGAGTTTTCCGGGGTGAACCGTTCTGGGTCGAACCGCAGCGGGTCTTCCCACAGGTCGGGGTCGCGGTGCATCGCGTAAACCCCCACCGTGCACACCGTGCCTGCCTTCACTAGATAACCGTCGACCTCGATGTCACGGGTGATCAGCCGGGGAATCGAGGGGGCCGGCGGGCATAGGCGCAGCGCCTCGTGCAGCACCTGGACTGTGTAAGCGCAGTCGGGGAACGTCGTCGGCGGTGAGCTCCCGGTCACCGATGGCATCGGTTTCGGCGCGGACCTTGCCCTGCATGTCGGGGTGGCGGCCGAGCGCCCACAGCGCGTAGGTCAGGGTCGTGGCGGTGGTGTCGTGTCCGGCCGACATGAACACGACGAGTTCGTTGCATATCTCGTCGTCGGTCAGTGAGCGGCCGGTTGCCGGGTCGGTCGCGGCGATCATCGCCCGCACCAGAGGGGCGTCGCGGGTCGGGTCGTCGCGGCAGGCCTGCAGGATCTCTGCGGCTAGCCGGCGCAAGGTAGCGGCCGCGGCGCGGGCTCGCCGGCGCGCGGGAGTGGGCAGCCAGCGGGGTGCTCTGACGGGACTGGTCACCCGCGCTGTGACATAGCCGAGGCTTGTCCTCAAGGGTTCGGCTATCGCGTCGGCGCGCTCGCCCAGATCGATCCCGAGTACCGAGCGGCCGAGCGCCCGCAGAGTGAGTCGGCGGCATTCCGTGTCGAGGTCGACCACTGCTGCGGCGCCCCAGCCGGCGGCGACGATGTCGGCGGCCTCAGCCATGTGCCCGCCGAAGACGCGCACGTTGTGTTTGGTGAATACCGGCTGCAGCGCGCGTCGGCGGGGCAGCCAAGCGTCGTGCTTGAACGTGATGAGGCTCGCCCCGAACAGGGAACGCACCTCGTCGTGGCCGGACGTCTCGCTCGGCGCGCGCCGTCGTTCCCGCCGAGAATGTCGCGGGCCGCCTGCGGTGAGGTCGCGACCACCGCCTCCGGAATCAACCATGTCGGGCCGATTTTTCAAGCGGGTCACATGCCCGCCCGCGTCGCGCAGCACCTCCTGGCCGGTGTGAAACGCCTTGACGCGCTCGGACCTGCTGCCGCAACGTCAGCGGATTCCTCGGCGCGATCGGCAGCCCGGCAATGTCGGCGGGCGGAGTTGGGGGGACCACGGCGTCACCTCCTCTCTCGCAAAGTCGAGGATCCGCTAGGGAGCCGCGAAAGACCAGCCGCGACCATAGTCGAGCTTCGACCTGGGTACGCGGGTCGGCGCACCACCGAATCGACTCTCGCGTCCCAGGGACCGTTTCTCGGATCCGGTCACGACCACTGAACCCCCGTATCGGCCGCTATGGTCCGCGTTCTGGGTTTTCGTCGGGCTCCTCTGGTGGGCGGAGGAGGAGTTCGGGGCGGTGGTAGTAGTTGATGCGGGTTTGGCCGGTGTCGAGGTTTGGTGGTGGGGTCCATTCGACGTCGCCGCGGTCGTTGATGGTGGTGGTCCAGCCGCCGTTGTGTCGACGAGGCGGTTGTCGGGTCCGCAGGCCAGGGTGAGCTCGTTGACGTTGGTGTTGCCGCCGTCAGCCCAGTCGCGCAGCGCGTGATGGACCTGGGCGCCGTAGGCCGGGACGGGGCAGCTGGGTTTGGTGCAGCCGCCGTCGCGGGCGATGAGCATGATCCGCTGGGCGGGGGAGGCGGTGCGTCGGGTGCGGAAGAGGTCCAAGGCTTGTCCGGTGGCTTTGTCGAAGATCGCCAGCCAGTGGTGGGCGTGGCCGGCCAGGCGGATGACGTCGTTGATGGGCATCAGGGTGCCGCCGCCGGTGGTGCCGACCCCGGCGCGGGATTCGAGGTCTTGCAGGGTGGTGCGGATGATGATCGAGGTGGGTAGTCCGTTGTGTTGGCCCAGTTGCACCGGATTGCAGGGCGTTGCGCCCGACCGCGACCAGCGCATCGTGCTGGCGTTGGGCCAGGGTGCGGTGGTCGGTGTCGATCTGTTCTTGTGACGGTGTGCCACTGAGGCAGGGGTGCTCGTCGTCGGGGTTGCACATGCCGGGTGCGGCGGTTTTGGCGAAGATGGCTTCATAGATCGCCCACGCTTCGGGGGTGAGGTAGCCCTTGACGGGCACCATGCCGTCGCGTTGTTGGGGGCCGAAGGTCAGGCCGCGTTTTCTGGCGCGTTCGGTGTCGTCGGGTTCGGGGCCGTCCTGGTCGAGCAGGAACAGCATCCTGTCGGCGGCTTTCTTCAGTTCGGCAGGCCCGACACCGGTGGCCTTGCGCACCAGGTCGGTTTCGATCTGCTCGCGGGTCGCGGTGTCGACGCAGCCGGGCAGGTCGGGCCATGGCGTCGCGGATCTTGTCGACATGCTCGCCGTTGATCAGCCCGGCGGCTTGGGCGGCCGCGGTGGCCGCGAGCACCGGGGCCAACGGTTGACCGGTCAGGGTGCGCCGCGGCCCCAACACCTCGGCTTCGGCCAGGCGGCGGTTGGCCTCGGTGGCGGTGATGCGCCACCGGATCCGCAGGACGTCTTTCCAGTTTTTGGCGCCCAACTCTTTGGGGGTGGTCTCGGCCTGCAGCCGGGCCAGCGCGCGGTGCCACTGCGCGGGCAGTTGGCAGGTCAGGGTTTCCAGTTCGTCGAGGACGGTGAGCAGTTCGCGGTGGGTCAGCATGTCCAGGTCACAGGCGGCCAGCGATTCGTGCGCGGCCCGCAGCGCGGCCATCGCCACCTGAACCGGAGTCGCCAACATGATTCGAACATACATTCGACCACCGACAGCTTTCCACGGTTTGTGACAACTGAAACCAAAGTGACACAACGGTTTTGAGTGAACTGCGGCTCCGTCGTGGCCGGTTACGCCCGGAGCAAACGCATTCTGTCGTTGACGGCGGCGTAACAATCCCGGAACGCGACCTTCCTAGTGTTGGCCGGTCACCGTCCGCAAAGGTTGCGGGCGATCGCAGCGATAGGAAGTCCATTGAGCGGAAATGCAGTACGTCTGCAGGCGATCAACAACGTCGAGGCGTACGTGCCTCCAGCCATCAGCTTCGACCCCACCGAGGCGCCGGGCGAGATCTTCGGCGCCAACGTCTTCACCATGGCCGAGATGCGGCTTCGGCTGCCGAAGTCGGTGTACAAATCCGTGGTCGCCACCATCGAGAAGGGCGCGAAGCTGGATCCGGCCGTCGCCGACTCGGTCGCCTCGGCGATGAAGGACTGGGCACTGTCGAAGGGCGCCACCCACTACGCGCACGTCTTCTATCCGATGACCGGGCTGACCGCGGAGAAGCACGACAGCTTCCTCGAGCCGGTCTCCGACGGCCAGACGCTCGCCGAGTTCGCGGGCAAGACGCTGATCCAGGGTGAGCCGGACGCATCGAGCTTCCCGTCGGGCGGCCTGCGCAGCACCTTCGAGGCCCGCGGCTACACGGGTTGGGACGTCACCAGCCCGGCCTACATCCTGGAGAACCCGAACGGCAACACCTTGTGTATCCCCACGGTGTTCGTGTCGATGACCGGTGAGGCGCTGGACTACAAGACTCCGCTGCTGCGCAGCCAGCAGGCGATGGGCACCCACGCCGAGCGGATCCTGAAGCTGTTCGGCCACGACAACGTGGCGAAGATCGTCGCGTTCTGCGGGCCGGAGCAGGAGTACTTCCTGGTCGACCGCCACTTCTTCCTGGCCCGTCCCGACCTGGTCAACGCGGGTCGCACGCTGTTCGGCGCGAAGCCGCCGAAGGGCCAGGAGTTCGACGACCACTACTTCGGCGCGGTGCCCGAGCGGGTGCTGGGCTTCATGATGGACACCGAGCGTGAGCTGTTCAAGCTCGGCATCCCCGCCAAGACGCGCCACAACGAGGTCGCCCCAGGGCAGTTCGAGATCGCCCCGATGTTCGAGCGCGGCAACATCGCCTCCGACCACCAGCAGCTGCTGATGACCGTCTTCAAGACGATCGCCAAGAAGCACGGCATGGAGTGCCTGTTCCACGAGAAGCCGTTCGC
Organism: uncultured Actinomycetota bacterium; assembly: GCA_963720345.1. GTDB lineage: Bacteria > Actinomycetota > Actinomycetes > Mycobacteriales > Mycobacteriaceae > Mycobacterium. Next base: position 104,208 of record CAVRFN010000027.1, on the reverse strand, counting down.
CGGCGTCAACGGGTCGGGTAAGCACGTCAACTTCTCGCTGGGCAACGCCGATCTGGGTTCCCTGCTGGTGCCCGGTGACACGCCACACGAGAATGCGCAGTTCCTGGTGTTCTGCGCGGCGGTGATCCGTGCCGTCCACAAGTACGCAGGCCTGCTGCGGGTTTCGGTGGCGTCGGCCACCAACGACCACCGCCTCGGCGCCAACGAGGCACCGCCCGCGATCATCTCGATCTTCCTCGGCGACCAGCTGGCCGATGTGTTCGAGCAGATCGCCAAGGGCGCGGCGACGTCGTCAAAGGGCAAGGGCAGCATGATCATCGGTGTCGACACCCTGCCGGTGCTGCCGACCGACCCCGGCGACCGCAACCGCACCAGCCCGTTCGCGTTCACCGGCAACCGGTTCGAGTTCCGCGCGCCGGGCTCGGGTCAGACGGTGGCGGTGCCGATGATGATGCTGAACACGATCATGGCCGATTCGCTCGACTACATGGCGACCGTGCTGGAGAAGGCCGTCGAGGACGGCGAGGACTTCGACGAGGCCGTCCAGAAGCTGCTGACCGACATCATCACCGAGCACGGCGCGGTGGTGTTCAACGGTGACGGCTACTCGGAGAACTGGCAGATCGAGGCCGCCGAACGTGGGCTGCCGAATCTGAAGACGACGCTGGATGCGCTGCCTGAGCTGATCAAGCCCGAGTCCATCGAGCTGTTCGAGAAGTACTCGGTGTTCAGTGAGCGCGAACTGCACAGCCGCTACGAGGTCCGCCTCGAGATGTACGCGCTGACCATCGGTGTCGAGGCCAAACTCGCGCTGGAACTGGGATCGACGGTGATCCTGCCCGCGGCTGTCCGCTACCAGACCGAGTTGGCGCAGAACGTCGCTGCGCTCAAGGCGGCGGGTATGGAGCCGGACATGACCCTGCTGGAGGCCGTCAGCACCCCGATCTCGGAGCTGACGGCGGCGCTGGCAGCGTTGAAGGCGGGACTGGCCGAACACGGCGGAGATTCAGCCGCCGAAGAAGCCGCCCACGCGCAGAGCCTGTTGCCGAAGATGGACGCGGTTCGTGCCGCCGCCGACACGTTGGAAGGCGTTGTGGCCGATGATCTCTGGCCGCTGCCGACCTACCAGGAGATGCTGTACATCCTCTGAGACTTCGCCGAGTGTGGGGGTCCAGTCCGAGCCACTCGGGCACTGGTAACCGCACCCCCACACTCGGCGATTCAAGTCAGGTGGTGTGGCCGTCGGCGACCGTCAGTGCCGCGTCGAGCATGCGCAGCCCGTCTGCCACCTCGGCGTCGCTGACATTGCACGGCGGCACCGCGTGAATGCGGTTGAAGTTCGCGAACGGAAGCAGGCCATTGGCCTTGCACGCCGCGAGCGTTTCGCCCATCGCCGGACTGGTTCCGCCGTACGGCGCCAGTGGTTCGCGGGTCTGCTGGCTGGTGACCAGCTCGATTGCCCAGAACACACCAAGGCCGCGCACCTCGCCGACGGACGGGTGTTTTGCCGCCAGCTCGCGCAGGCCGGGGCCGAGCACGTCGCTGCCGATGCGCGCGGCGTTGCCGACCATGCCCTCGTCCTCCATCGCGTTGATGGTGGCGACCGCGCAGCCCGTCGCCAGTGGATGACCCGAATACGTGAGGCCGCCCGGGTACGGCCGATCGGCGAACGTCTTGGCGATCGACTCGTTGATCGCCACACCGCCCAGCGGCACGTAGCCGGAGGTGACTCCCTTGGCGAACGTGATCAGATCGGGCACGACGTCGAAATGCTGGATGGCGAACCACTTTCCGGTGCGCCCGAAGCCCGCCATCACCTCGTCCGCGATGAAGACGATGCCGTAGCGGTCGCAGATCTCGCGGACACCCTTCATGTAGCCGGGTGGCGGCACCATGATGCCCGCGGTGCCTGGCACCGACTCGAGGATCAGCGCCGCGAACGACAGCGGGTTCTCCATCTGGATCAGCCGCTCGAGGTGTTCGAGGGCCCGCTGCGTCTCCTGCTCCTCGGTCTCCGCATGGAACGAGGAGCGGTACAGGAAAGGCCCGTTGAAGTGCACGACACCGCTGTTGCCGTAGTCGTTGGGCCAGCGGCGTGGGTCGCCGGTCAGGTTTACCGCGGTGTCGGTGCCACCGTGGTAGGACCGGTAGCGCGCCAGCACCTTGTACCGGCCGGTGTGCAGCCGGGCCATGCGCACGGCGTGCTCGACGGCGTCGGCGCCACCGTTGGTGAAGAACACCCGGTTGAGATCACCGGGCGTCCGTTCAGCGATCAGCCGTGCGGCCTCCGAGCGGGCGGGGTTGACGTGTGCGGGCGCGACGGTACACAGCTTGGCGGCCTGTTCGGCAATGGCGGCAACGACTTTCGGGTGCTGATGGCCGATGTTGGTGTTGACCATCTGCGACGAGAAGTCCAGCAGCTTGTTGCCGTCACCGTCCCAGACGTAGGAGCCCTGGGCGGCGAGCACGGTCATCGGTTTCAGCGCTGCCTGCGCCGACCACGAGTGGAAGACGTGGGCGCGGTCGAGTTCGTGTGCGCGCACGCCCTCGGCCATCGCTGCCGCGAGATCCTGCCCGTTGGGTAGCGGTTCCGACCGGTGGAGCCTGCCATTGCTGTGCCTATCTGTGCCGTATGCCGATGATGCGGGAAGCCTAGCCCGACGTCTGAGACAACCTGTGCGTCGAAAGTACGCTTGATTCGACGCGCCTTACTCGGGCGATGCGTACAACAACCGTACTTTCGACGGCTACTGGTCAGGCGTTCTGCGGGAAGCCCAGTTCGATGCCGCCGTGGCTCGGGTCGAGCCAGCGACTGGTGATGGCCTTCTGCCGGGTGAAGAACTGCACACCGTCCATGCCGTGGGCATGGCTGTCGCCGAACAGCGAGGCCTTCCAACCGCCGAAGCTGTAGTACGCCATCGGAACCGGGATCGGCACGTTGATGCCGACCATGCCGACCTGGACCTCGTTCTGGAAGCGCCGCGCGGCACCGCCGTCGTTGGTGAAGATCGCGGTGCCGTTGCCATAGGGATTGGAGTTCACCAAGCTCCATTGCATCGTCATAGCTCTCGACGCGGATGACCGACAACACCGGACCGAAGATCTCGTCGGTGTAGATGCTCATCTCGGGCGTCACCTGATCGATCAGGGTGGGGCCGAGCCAGAAGCCGTCCTGCCCGCCGTCGGCCTTGACGTTGCGGCCGTCGACGACGATCTTGGCGCCGTCGGCCTCGCCGGCGTCGATGTAGGACGCCACCTTGTCGCGGTGGGCCTTGGTGACCAACGGGCCCATATCGGAATCCTTGGTGCCGTCGCCGATCTTCAATGGCGTGGTGCGCTCGGCGATCTTGGCGACCAGGTCGTCGGCGATCGGGCCGACGGCCACACACGCGGAGATCGCCATGCAGCGCTCGCCTGCGGAACCGAAGCCGGCGTTGACCATCGCGTCGGCGGCCAGGTCGAGGTCGGCGTCCGGCAGGATCACCGCGTGGTTCTTCGCGCCGCCGAGCGCCTGCACGCGCTTGTCGTGAGCGGTGCCGGTGGCGTACACGTACTTCGCGATCGGGGTGGAGCCCGACGAAGGACACCGACTTGACCTTGGGATTGGTCAGCAGTTCGTCGACGGCGGTCTTGTCGCCCTGCAGCACATTGAACACACCCGGCGGCAGGCCGGCTTCGGCCCACAGTTCGGCGATCCACAGTGACGCGCTCGGATCCTTCTCCGACGGCTTGAGCACGACGGTGTTGCCGGTCGCGATCGCGATGGGGAAGAACCACATCGGCACCATGGCGGGGAAGTTGAACGGGCTGATCACGCCGACGACACCGAGGGGCTGCCGGATCGAGTAGACGTCGACCTTGGTCGAGGCGTTCTCGGTGAAGCCGCCCTTGAGCAGATGCGGTATGCCGCAGGCGAACTCGACGACCTCCTGGCCGCGGCTCACCTCGCCGAGCGCGTCGGAGACGACCTTGCCGTGCTCGCTGGTGATGATCTCGGCCAGCTCGCCCTTGCGCTCGTTGAGCAGCTCCCTGAATCGGAACAGCACCTGCGTGCGCTTGGCCAGCGACGTGTCGCGCCATGCGGGGAACGCGGCGGCCGCGGAGTCGATCACCGTGCGGGCGTCCTCCACGCTGGCCAGAGCGACCTCCCCGGTCACCTCGCCGGTCGCGGGGTTGGTCACCGGGGCGGTCGCGCTGCTCGCGCCGGCGAAGACCTTGTTGTCGATCCAGTGCTGAATTGTCTTGCTCATGTTTCTACTTTCCGTACTTCGAGACGTATTCGGTCATGGTCTTCAGTTGGTAGCGCGAGACGTCGTGGGCGGTCTCGTCCTCGGCGAACACCGACGACACCATCACGGTGTCGGGCCGGTCGTAGAAGCCGATTTCGGCCAGACCGCCGAAGAACTCGTCCCAGTCGACGTCGCCGTCGCCGATCTTCAGGTGCTGGTGCACCCGGACCGGGTTGCCCGGCGGATTGGTGATGTAGCGCAGGCCGTGGCTGCGGTGATGGTCCATCGTGTCGGCGACGTGGACCAGCCGCAGGCGGTCACCGGCGGCGCGCATGATCTCGGTCATGTTGCCGCCCATGTGGTAGGTGTGGCATGCGACGTACACCATGCCGATGTTGGGTGAGTTCACGCCGCGGATGATGCGCAGCGCCTCCATTCCGTCCTCGACGAAATCGTCTGGGTGCGGGTCGATCCGGACGTCGATGCCCTCCCGCTCGAAGATCGGCACGAGTTCCTCCATCGACCGGAAGAACGCCCGCTCGGATTCCTCGGGCTTTTCGGGTCGGCCGGAGAACTCGGTGTTGATCACGTTGACGCCGAGGTCGACGGTGATCTGAATGACCCGCTTCCAGTTGCGTACCGCGGCTTCTCGGGCATCCTCGTCGGGGCCCGACCACCTCAGCACCGGCAGCACCGACGCGATGCCGACGCCCGCATCCGCGCACGCCTTGCGGAACTTCGCGACGAGGTCGTCGTCGGCGCGCGGATGGTTGAAGAACGGGATGAAGTCCCGGTGCGGTGTCAGCTGCAGGTGCTCATAGCCCAACTCCGCCACCAGCTTCGGGAAGTCGAGTAGGTCGTAGTCGTGGTGAAACGGCGTCGGGTCGAGTGCGATCTTCATGTCAGGCTCCCGAAATCGATGCGCGGTCGACCATCTTGACCTCGACGGGCAGACCGCTGTTGAGCGACTCGACGCCGGCCTCGCAGACCGCGGCGGCGGCGTAGCCGTCCCAAGCGCCAGGACCGTCGATTAATTCGGTTGACGCCCGCTTGCACCGCGTCGACCCAGCGCTGGAACTCGGTGTCGTAGGCCTGCCCGAAGCGCTCCCGGAAGCCCGGGGTGATCTGGCCACCCCAGGTGACCCGGGGCACTCTTGCGGACCAGGCCGACGTCCAGACCGATCATCGCGCTGCCCTTCTCGGCCACCACCTCGGTGCGGACCTCGTAGGCGACTCCGGTGGTGACGAACAGTTCGACGTCGACGTGCTTACCCGACGCGGTGCGCATGATCGCGATCTGCGGGTCGGCGAGACCTTGCGGCGCACCGGGATTGGCTGCCGGCTTGACGATCTGGATCGAGGTGATCTCCTCGTCGAACAGGAAGCGGGTGACGTCCACCTCGTGCACCAGCGAGTCGCGCACGATCATTGCGCTGTCGAAGGTCGGCGGCACGGCCGGATTGCGGTGTGCGCAGTGCAGCACCAGCGGGCGTCCGAGTTCGCCGCCGTCGAGCAGCGCCTTCAACCGCGCGTACTCGTGGTCGAACCTGCGCATGAAGCCCACCTGGATCAACCGCTTGCCGAGTTCTGCCTCGCGTTTGACGACCTGCCAATGACGTCTCGATGTCGGTGGTCAACGGCTTCTCGCACAGCACGGGCTTGCCGTGCTCAAGGCAGGCGAGCAGTTGCTTCTCGTGGGTCGGTCCCGGGGTGGCGAGCACGACCGCATCGACATCCGGATCGGCGATGGCGTCGAGCGGGTCGACGACGGCGCGGCAGCCGGGGATGGCGGCGGCGATCTGCTCGGCCTTCTCGGTGACGTAGTCGTTGACGACAACCACCCGGGCGCCGGAGATTCTGGTGCTCAGTCGGGCGACGTGATCGGCGCCCATCACGCCGACACCCAGAACGGCTACACGCAAGTCGGACACTGACTTCTCCTAGTTGAAACGCACGGATGGTACGCCGCACGAACCCAGGTAGGACCGGGTGCGCTGGGCGATCGGCAGCGGTGCGTCGACCTCGCAGGGATACATGTCCTGCTCGACGATCGCGAACACGTCGATGCCGAGCTTGCTCGATCTCGGCCAGCAGCGGCGGCATCTCCGGAATGCCCAGCGGCGGTTCGATCATCGCGCCGAGCTTGACCGCCTCACCGAACGGCAGGTCCTCGGCTTCCACCTTCGCCCGAACCTCGGGATCGACCTGCTTGAGGTGCAGGTAACCGATGCGCTCCGGTGCGCGGCGGATGATCGCGATGTTGTCGCCGCCGCAGTAGCTGATGTGGCCGGTGTCCAGGCAGAGGTTGACGAACTCGCCGTCGGTGCCGTCGAGGAAGCGGTAGACGTTCTCCTCGGTGTCGACGTGGCTGTCGGCATGTGGATGGTATTGCGCACGGACGCCGTACTTCTCGAACATCGCCTTGCCGAGTTCGTTCATGCCCTCGGTCTTCTTGCGCCACTGCTCGGTCGTGAGGTTGCGGTCCTCGAGCACGGCGCCGGTGGACGGGTCGCGCCACATCTCGGGGATGACGACCACGTGCTTGCCGCCGACGGCCGCGGTCAGCCGTGCCGACGTCCTCGATCTGCGTCCACACGGCATCCCACGAGTTGTCCTGATGCAGGTGCTCGAAGACCGTGCCCGCGGACAGCTTGAGATCGCGCGAGGCGAGTTCGTCGGACAGCTTCTGCGGATCCGTCGGCAGATAGCCGAACGGTCCGAGCTCGATCCACTCGTAACCCGACGCGGCGACCTCGTCGAGGAAACGTGTGTACGGCGTCTGGCCGGGATCATCGGGAAACCATACGCCCCATGAGTCGGGTGCGGATCCAACAAGTATGGTGCTCAACGTATCTCGTCCTGTCAGTCAGTCGGTTTGATCAGGGGGCGTTGGATCTTCTTCCATTCGGCGTACTTCTCGTACGCCTCCTGGGTGGAAGTCAGCGTGGAGACCTCGGACACCGGCACGTCCCACCAGGACTCGCTGTCCGGCGCTGGAATCAGCGGATCGGTCTCGACATGGATCACCGTGGTGCGATCGCTGGCCTTGGCCACCTTCACGGCATCGGTGAACTCTGCGGCGGTGCCGACCTTGATGACGTCGGCGCCGAGGCTGGCCGCGTTGGCGGCGAGGTCCACCGGCAACTTGGCGCCGTCGAGACGGCCGTCGTCGCTGCGGTAGCGGTATGAGGTGCCGAACCGCTGCGAGCCAAGGGCTTCCGACAAGCGATCCGATCGACGCGAAGCCGTGGTTCTGCACCAGCACCACGATGACCTTGACGCCCTCCTGGACGGCGGTCACCAGTTCGGTGGCCATCATCAGGTAGGAGCCGTCGCCGACCATGACGAACACGTCGCGGGTCTCGTCGGCCATCCTGACCCCGAGACCGCCCGCCACCTCGTAGCCCATGCAGGAGTAGCCGTACTCGACGTGATAACCCTTGGGATCCCTTGTCCGCCAGAGCTTGTGCAGGTCGCCCGGCATCGAGCCGGCGGCGCAGACCACGACGTCGCGCGGATCGCTGAGGGTGTTGGCCAGGCCGATCACCTGGTTCTGGTTCAGCGCCACGCCGTCCTCGACCGCATATACGCCCGAGACGGTGTCGTCCCACTCCTTGGCCAGAGCCGCGGTGCGGGCGAGGTATTCGTCGTGCTACCGAGTACCCGCCGAGCGCCGCGCCCAGTGCCTCGATCGCCTCGCGGGCATCGGCCACCACGCTGACAGTCCGCCCTGTTTGACCGAGTCCAGCGACGCCACGTTGATGTTGACGAACCTGACGTCGGGGTTGTTGAACGCGGTCCGCGACGCGGAGGTGAAATCGCTGTAGCGCGTGCCGATCCCGATCACCACGTCAGCCTCGGTGGCCAGCGCGTTGGCGGCGGTGGTGCCGGTCGATCCGATGGCGCCCATGCACTGTGGATGGTCGTAGGGGAGCGCGCCCTTGCCGGCCTGGCTCATCCCGACCGGGATACCGGTCTGCGCGCAGAACGCGGCGAGCGCTTCAGTGGCGCCGGAGTAGACGACACCGCCGCCGGCGACGATCATCGGCTTGCGTGCGCTGCGGACGATCTCGGCGGCGCGTGCGATGACCGATCGCTCGGGCAGCGGTCGTGCGACATGCCAGGTGCGTTCGGCGAACAGCGATTCCGGCCAGTCGAATGCGCTTCGGCCTGCACGTCCTGGGGGATGGACACCGTGGCCGCACCGGTCTCGACGGGATCGGTGAGCACCCGCATCGCGCCGAGCAGCGCTGCGGGCAGCTGTTCGGGCCGCCACACCCGGTCGAAGTAACGCGACAGCGGCTTGAACGCGTCGTTGACCGTGACGTCGCCGGAGGACGGCAGCTCCAGCTCCTGCAAGCACCGGCGCGCTGACGCGGGTGGCGAAGGTGTCGGCAGGCAGCAGCAGAACGGGCAGCCGGTTGATCGTCGCGAGCGCCGCGCCCGTGAGCATGTTCGTCGAGCCGGGTCCGACGCTGGCGGTGACGGCCCAGGTCTGCAGCCGATCCTTCTGGCGGGCGTAGGCGACGGCGCTGTGCACCATGGCCTGCTCGTTGCGGCCCAGCACGTACTTGAGGCCCGGCTCTGTGCCGGCTTCGGCGGCTTCGACCTCGTCCTGCAGCAGCGCCTGGCCGAGGCCCGCGACGTTGCCGTGCCCGAAGATGCCGAAGGCGCCCGCGAAGAACTTGGTGCGCTCGCCGTCGCGTTCGACGTACTGGTTGGCCAGGAACCGAATCGTCGCCTGCGCCACGGTGAGTCGGACGGTGGACTCGGTGTCGGCGGTCTTCTCGGCCCGCTTCGGTGCGGTGGAAACCACGGTCAGGCTCCTGTCGTCGCATGAAGGGGCAGGCGGGGGTCGACGGCCTGGTCGTCCCAGGTGCCGCGCAGCCAGGCGTGTTCCGGGTCGTCGACGATCTTCCAGGCGCGTTCGGCGCCCGGTCCGGCCATGACGTTGAGGTAGTACATGTGATAGCCCGGCGCCGCGACCGACGGGCCGTGATATCCGTGCGGCACCAGCACGACGTCGCCGGTGCGCACCTCCTCGAGCACTTCGATCGGACGGTCCGGCGTCCCGTACACGCGGTGGTACCCGAAGCCGCGTGATCCGTCGGGGCCACCGGCGATCTCGAAGTAGTAGATCTCCTCGAGTTCCGTTTCGGTGGGCGTGTTCTCGTCGTGCTTGTGGGCGGGATAGCTCGACCAGTTGCCGCCGGGCGTGATGACCTCACAGGCGATCAGCGAGTCGGCCTCGAAAACGCCTGCGGTGCCGAAGTTGTGCACCTGGCGGCTGCAGTTGCCGGTGCCGCGCAGTTCGACGGAGACGTCGGCGGCGGCGACGCGGCGGTTCGGGAACGAGTTCTTGGCGCGTGCGCCGCAGATCGCGAACCGGCCCTCGCCCGCGATGACGTACGTCTGGTCGATGCCGATGTAGACCATGTCGGACGGGCCGTCGAACACCGACGCCCGCGGCGCCAGTTCGAACGTCTCGCCGTCGCATTCGACGGTGCCGCCGCCGGCCAGCGGCAGAATCATCACCTCGGTGCCGCCGGTGGTGAGTTCGGCCCGCCGGCTGTCGTCGAGTTCGATTACCTGCAGCGAGGATTCGGTCCATCCGGCGGATTCCGGCGTGATGTCGACCGTGTACGGCAGCGTGGCGCTGCGGGCGGGGATGTAGAGCTTGCTGTGCATCGTCACCTCACCATCGATACGGCGGTGGCGACGGCGGAGGCGACGTCGTCATCGGGGGGATAGAGCAGCGTGCGTCCGACGATGAGCCCGCGCACCGACGGCAGCCCGAGCGCCTTCTCCCAACTGGCGAACGCCTCGTCGGGATCGGTGGGGTCGCCGCCGAGCAGCAGCGTGGGCAGCGTCGTCGCCTCCATCACGCGGTCCATCTCGTCGACCACCGGCAGCTTCATCCAGGTGTACGCCGAGGTCGAGCCGATGCCCTGGCCGATGTGAATCGACTTGATCACCGCATCGGGTGACAGGTCGTTGCGGACCTTCCCGTCGACCCGGGAGGACATGAACGGCTCGAGCATCGCGATGAGACCGTGGGCGGCCAGTTCGTCCACCGCCTGTGCGCACGCGGCCATGGTCGCGACGGTTCCCGCATCGTCGAGGTCGATGCGGCACAACATCTTTCCGCCGTTCATCTTCGCCGCGGCGGTGGATGCCGCGGTAGCGGCCGTCATCCTGTCGTCGAGTTCGAACGACGCGCCGGCCAGTCCGCCGCGGTTGAACGACGAGAACACGACCTTGTCCTCGAGCGCGCCGAGCACCACCAGATCGTCGAGAATGTCCGAGGTGGCCAGCACGCCGTCGACGCCGGGGTCGGCAAGGGCCGCACGCAACCGGTCGAGCAGGTCGGTCCGGCTGTTCATCGCGGTGGGACGAGAGCCGACGGCGAGGGCGCCGCGTGCGGGATGGTCGGCGGCGACGATCATCAGGCGACCGTTGCCCCGGATGGTCGGCCGTGTGACGCGGTCCTGCCAGGCGCGGGCGATCGCTCCGGGATCGCTGGCGCGCAGCTCGGTGATCGCCGCGTAGTCGGTGCAGAGTGCTTCAGACATTGACAGCCCCCAGAGCGGTTCGTTCGGCGAGCTCGGCCACCTCGGCGGCGGTCGGCATCGCGGTCGAGCACTCCAGCCGGGACGCGACGATGGCGCCCGCGGCGTTGGCGTAGCGCAGCGTCTTCTCCAGCGACCAGCCATGCAGGAGGCCGTGGCACAGGCTGCCGCCGAACGCATCTCCGGCGCCGAGCCCGTTGACGACGTCGACCTCGTTGGGTGGAACCGTCACCGAGCTGTGCTTGGTCTTGCCGAGGACACCGCGTGGCCCCTGCTTCACGATCGCCAGCTCGACTCCGAGGTCCAAGAGCGCCTCGGCCGCCTTGTGCGGGTTGGATTCTCCGACGGCGATCTCGCACTCTTCGCGATTGCCCACCGCGACGGTGACGTGCGCCAGCGCGCGCTGCACCTGTTCGGTGGCTGCGGCGGGGGAGTCCCAGAACATCGGGCGGTAGTCGAGGTCCAGGACGGTCAGCGGTGCCCTGTCGCGCACTTCCCACGCGGCGAAATGCGCGCTGCGGCTTGGCTCTTCGGAGAGTCCGGTGACGGTCGACCAGTAGAGCCGGGCCGAGCGCACGGCGTCGGCATCGATATCGGCAGCGCTGATCTGAAGATCGGGTGCGCTGGGGCGACGGTAGAAGTACAGCGGAAAGTCGTCCGGCGGGAAGATCTCGCAGAAGGTGACGGGCGTCGGGTACTCGTCGTTGGTCACCACGTATCGGTTGTCGACACCGAGCCGTGCGAGTTCGTCGCGGACGTACTTGCCGAACGGGTCGGCGCCCACGCCGGAGATCAGTGCGGAGCGGTTGCCGAGCCGCGCAGCGGCAACCGCGACGTTGGCGGCGCTGCCGCCGAGGAACTTGCCGAAGGTCTCGACATCCTCCAGGCCCACGCCGATCTGCAGGGGGTAGACGTCGACGCCGCAGCGCCCGATGGCGAGTACGTCATGTGGCTGTGTAGTCGTCAAGAGTCGGCTCTCCGCGAGTAGGGGACGGCTGTATAAGACTGTGCCTCGTCGTCACTCCACCATGTCAATAGTTTGTCCTGACATTCTATCTTTCGATCATAGGGTGTTAGTATTCAGCTACTCTTTGTCTGGTCCATGACGAGATCGGAGACGACGTGCCCTTGACGGTGGAGCTCGACAGGTCAAGCCCTGTTCCCCTCTACTATCAGCTCGCCCAGGCGATCGAGGCGGCGATCCGCGATGGCGAACTCGCGCCCGGTGACCGCTTCGAGAATGAGCTGGCTTTGGCGAAGCGGCTGACGCTTGTCGCGGCCGACGACGAGGCGTGCGATACAGGAGCTCGTCGACAAGGGTCTGCTGGTCCGCAAGCGCGGCGTCGGCACGCAGGTCGTGCAGAATCCGGTGCACCGGCGCGTCGAGCTGACAAGCCTTTTCGACGACCTCGCCCGCGCCGGCCAGGAGCCGACCACTCAGCTGCTCGACTACCGCGGTCGGTCGACCCGACGAGGAGGTCGCGCGCGAGCTCAGCCTTGCCGAGGATCGCGAGGTGGTCACCATTCAGCGGCTGCGGTGCGCCAACGGCGAACCGCTCGCGGTGATGATCAACCACCTGCCCGTCGAGATCGCACCGGATGCCGGAGAGCTCGAGACGCATCGGCCTGTACCAGGCGCTGCGGGCGCGCGGCGTGCACATCCGGCTGGCGCGCCAGCGAATCGGCGCCCGCGGCGCGACACGGCAGGAGGCGCGCCTGCTCGACGAAAAGGCCGGCGCGCCGCTGCTGACCATGGCCCGCACCGCCTTCGACGATTCGGGCACTGCGGTCGAGTTCGGTACCCACTGCTACCGCGCATCGCGCTACTACTTCGACACCACCCTGGTGGACCGCTAGTTCGCCCAGCGCGGATCAACTGAACGCGCTCCGGAAGGCTTCCAGCGCGGCGTCGCTGTCGCCGGACGCCCACGCCTCCATGCCGACAGTGCCGGTGAATCCGATGTCGCGCAGCGCCTTTGCGATGGCGGGGTAGTTGATCTCGCCGGTTCCTGGCTCGCATCGTCCGGGCACGTCGGCGACCTGGATCTCGCCGATCGCGTCGCCGCAGCGACGGACCAGCTCGATGAGATTCCCCTCGCCGATCTGCGCGTGGTACAGGTCGAGCATCATCTTCACGTTGGGATGCGCCACGCCCTCGACGAGCGCCAGGGTGTCCTTCGCGCGGGCCAGCGGGACGCCGGGATGGTCGACGATCGTGTTGAGGTTCTCGACGCAGAACTGCACACCGGCGTCGGCGCCGAGGTCGCCGATGCGCTCCAGGGTGCGCAGCGCGGTCAGCCACATCTCGCCCGTCGCCCGTTGCCGCGGCCGTGCGGCATTGCCGTCGACGAGCTCGACGGTATGCAGGTTGAGCCGCGAAACGCCCAGTGTTTCAGCGGCTTTGATGGACAGCTCGGCGGTGCGGACCACCTCGTCGCAGGTGGCCGGATCGATCAGGTCGCCGTGCAGGTACCCCGTCATCGAGGTGAACCGTCGCACCGGTGGCGGCGAGCGCGTCCAGATCCTTGTCGTGCCAGCTCCAGATCTCGACGGCGAAGCCCATGTCGTGGATGCGGCGCACCCGCTCGATGATCGGTAGCTCGGTGAACACCATCTCCGAGGACACGGCCAGCTCAAAGTCCGTCATATCAAGATCGCTTCCTTCGCTGTGGCGCTACGACCCGAACCCTAACATTTGATGTGCAGTCCTAATGTCAGGACAAACTATTGACTTTCTGGTGTGAGCCGTATTACATCGACCAAGAGGAGTGCTGCGTCGCACTCGACAACGGAGGAAGCAGCGATGAGCGCTTGCGCAAAGAGCAGATAATGAGGATCAGTCGGCTCGCGGCAATGGCCGGAGCAAGCGTGCTCGTAGTCGCGATCGCGTCCTGTTCGTCAACCGGCGGAAAGCCGCGCGAGAGCGGCGGCGGAATGGGCGGCGGCACCGTCGACACGCCCCGCGCGACGATCGCGATGATCACCCACGAAGTACCGGGCGACTCGTTCTGGGACCTGATCCGCAAGGGCGCGGAGACCGCGGCGAAGAAGGACAACATCGAGCTGCGCTATTCGAACGATCCCGAGGCTCCCAACCAGGCCAACCTCGTGCAGACCGCGATCGACAGCGGCGTTGACGGCATTGCGCTGACCCTTGCCAAGCCCGACGCGATGCGCGCCGCCGTCGCGGCCGCCGAGGCCAAGGGCATTCCCGTCGTCGCGTTCAACGCCGGTGGCGACGCCTGGCAGGAGATGGGCGTCAAGGAGTTCTTCGGTCAGGACGAGTTCATCGCGGGCCAGGCCGCAGGCGACCGGCTCAAGCAGGACGGCGCGAAGAAGGTGCTCTGCGTCATTCAGGAGCAGGGGCACGTCGGACTCGAATCCCGCTGCGCCGGTGTGAAGAGCACCTTCCCCGCGACCGAGAACCTCAACGTCAACGGCAAGGACATGCCGTCGGTCGAATCGACGATCACGGCCAAGCTGCAGCAGGATCCGAGCATCGACTATGTGGTGACGCTGGGCGCACCGTTTGCGTTGACCGCTGTGCAATCGGCGAAGAACGCGGGCAGCGAAGCCAAGATCGGCACCTTCGACACCAACGCCGCGCTCGTCGGCGCGATCCAGGACGGCAGCGTGCAATGGGCCGTCGACCAGCAACCGTTCCTGCAGGGCTACCTGTCGATCGACTCGTTGTGGCTGTACCTGAACAACGGCAACGTGATCGGTGGCGGCAAGGAGACGCTGACCGGGCCGGCGTTCATCGACAAGTCGAACGTCGAAGCCGTGGCCGAGTACGCGAAGGGTGGAACCCGCTGATGAGTACGAGCACCGAAGTCGAACCTCGCCGAACGCAAAGTTGTCCACGACGAACGCGTCAAGGAGCGAAACCGCATACAGCGGATGCTGATTCGCCCCGAGATGGGCGCCCTGATCGGCGCCGTCGTCATCTTCATCTTCTTCTTCGTGATGGCACCGCCGTTCCGGTCGGCCGAATCGCTGGCCACCGTGCTGTACGGCAGCTCGACCATCGGCATCATGGCCTGCGCCGTCGCCCTGCTGATGATCGGCGGTGAGTTCGACCTGTCGGCGGGTGTCGCGGTCACCACGGGTTCACTCGCCGCGTCCATGCTGGCCTGGAACTTTCATCTGAATCTTTGGGCCGGTGCGGGATTGGCGCTCATCCTGTCGCTGGCCGTCGGATTCTTCAACGGCTATATGGTGATGAGGACGAAGATCCCGAGCTTCCTGATCACGCTCGGAACCCTGCTGATGTTGACCGGGGCGAACATCGCGGTGACCAAATGGGTGTCGGGGGCTGTCGCCACGCCCAGCGTGAACGATATGCAGGGATGGGATTCCGCCCGTGCCGTATTCGCCTCGACGATAACGATCTTCGGTGTGGGGGTGCGCGTCACCGTGCTCTGGTGGCTGCTGTTCACCTTGATCGCGACGTATGTGTTGTTCAAGACCCGGATCGGCAACTGGATCTTCGCCGTCGGCGGAGACGCCGAAAGTGCTCGCGCTGTCGGCGTGCCGGTCACCGCCGTGAAGATCGGGCTCTTCATGTTCGTCGGATTCGCAGCATGGTTCTCCGGCATGCACCTTCTGTTCTCGTACAACACGGTTCAGTCCGGCCAGGGCGTGGGCCAGGAGTTCATCTACATCATCGCCGCCGTCATCGGCGGGTGTCTGCTGACCGGCGGATACGGCACGGCCATCGGTGCCGCGATCGGCGCGTTCATCTTCGGCATGGTGCAGCAGGGCATCGTCTATGCGGGCTGGGAGCCGGACTGGTTCAAGTTCTTCATGGGCGTGATGCTGCTGTTCGCGGTCATCGCCAACAACGCATTCCGCAACTACGCCGCAAAGAGGTGACCCATGACCGCAACTGTTGATCAACCCGTCGAAGAAGCCCCGTCCGGGGGCAAGGTGCCGCTGGTCGAGCTGAAGAGCATCGGCAAGATGTACGGCAACATCACTGCGCTGAAAGACATCTCGCTGCGCGTGCACGCCGGTGAGGTGACGGGCATCCTCGGCGACAACGGCGCGGGCAAGTCGACACTGATCAAGATCATCGCCGGGTATCACCCGCCGAGCGAGGGCGAACTGCTCGTCGACGGTGAGCCCGCCCGCCTGGCCTCACCCAAAGACGCGCTGGGCAAGGGCATCGCGACGGTGTACCAGAATCTCGCCGTCGTGCCGCTGATGCCGGTGTGGCGCAACTTCTTCCTCGGCCAGGAGCTTCGGAAGAAGTCCTTTCCGTTCTCGTTGGACTCCAACGCGATGCGCGCCACCACGTTGTCCGAACTTGCGAAGATGGGCATCGAACTGCCCGACGTCGACGTGGCGATCGGCTCGCTGTCGGGCGGACAGCGCCAGTGTGTGGCGATCGCGCGGGCGGTGTTCTTCGGCGCCCGGGTGCTGATCCTCGACGAGCCGACGGCCGCATTGGGCGTCAAGCAGTCGGGCGTGGTGCTGAAGTACATCACCGCCGCGAAAGAGGCCGGTTTCGGTGTGGTGTTCATCACGCATAATCCGCATCACGCGCACATGGTCGGCGATCACTTCGTGCTGCTGAACCGCGGTCGGCAGAAGCTGGACTGCACGTATGACGACATCACGCTGGAGCACCTGACCCAGGAGATGGCAGGTGGCGACGAGCTCGAGGCGCTTTCGCACGAATTGCGCGGTAAAGGCGCCTAGCTGATAACGGGCAGATTCCGGGCAACTAACGTTCGACAGCCGTTCACCTGGGCTGCAGTGTGCCAGGAAGCCGTCATTGCGCAGAGACGGCACAATGGAATCGTGCATACCGAGCCCGAACCGAACCGCCACGCGCCCGTCTGGCGTGACCCGCTGTCAGCGGGGTGGCGTGCGCACCGAGGCCTGCTGATGCTGCGGCTTCGTTGGCACGAGCGGCGCACCGAGCCCGCGAGCGACGAACGCGCCTAGCGCGACGTTCACAACCCCAACAGCCGCACCGTCTCGGTCCGCATGTCGACCTTGCGCACCTTCCCGGTCACCGTCATCGGGAACTCGTCGACGACGCGTACATAACGGGGAATCTTGTAGTGCGCGAGCTTTCCCGATGCGAACGCCCGCAGGGCGTCGGCATCCAGCGGGGTGCGGCCCGCCCGCATCCTGATCCACGCGCAGATCTCTTCGCCGTACTTCTCGTCGGGAACGCCGATCACCTGTGCGTCGTCGATGTCGGGGTGGGTGTGCAGGAACTCCTCGACCTCACGCGGATACACGTTCTCACCGCCGCGGATCACCATGTCCTTGATGCGCCCGATGACCATGCAGTACCCGTCGTCCCGCATCACCGCCAGATCGCCGGTGTGCATCCAGCCGTCGTCGTCGACGGCCTCGTGTGTGCGGTCGTCGTCGTTCCAATAGCCCAGCATCACCGAGTATCCCCGTGTGCAGAACTCGCCCGGCTCACCACGTTTCACGATCTTGCCGGTGTCGGGGTCGACGATCCTGATCTCGACGTGCGGATGGGCCCGTCCCACCGTGGCGGTGCGACGGTCCAGATCGTCGTCGATGAGCGTCTGGCAGGACACCGGTGAGGTTTCGGTCATGCCGTAGGCGATCGCCAACTCGGACATGTTCAGCTCGTTGACGCAACGCTTCATGAGCTCCATCGGGCAGGTGGCCCCCGCCATGATCCCGGTGCGCAGCGAGGACAGATCGCGGTCGCCGAGGTCGGGGTGTCCGAGCATCGCGATGAACATCGTCGGCACGCCGTAAAGGGCGGTGCAGCGCTCCTTTTCGATCGCTTCCAACGTCGCCGCGGGGTCGAAGCCGGCCGCTGGAATCACCATCGTGGCGCCGTGGGTGGTGCAGCCCAGGTTGCCCATCACCATGCCGAAGCAGTGATAGAACGGCACCGGTATGCATAGTCGTTCGCCGGGACCGAGCTTGATGAGCTCGGTGACGAAGAAGCCGTTGTTGAGGATGTTGCGGTGAGACAGAGTGGCGCCCTTGGGGGAACCCGTTGTGCCCGACGTGTATTGGATGTTGATCGGATCGCCGGGCGCCAGGCTGTCCATCCGGGAGCGCAGGGCGGCCGCGGAAACCTCGTCGCCGCGAGCCCGTAGGCGTTCCCAATCGTCGGTCCCCAGGAAGACGACCTCGGTGACATCGGGAGTCTCGGAACGTACCTCGCTCGACCATGCCGCGGTAGTCGGAGGCTCTTGAACGACGTCGCCGACACCAGCAGCCGCGTGCCCGACTGACGCAGCACATAGGCCAACTCGTGGGTGCGGTAGGCGGGATTGATCGCCACCAGGATCGCGCCGATCTTGGCGGTCGCGTACTGGAGAATGGTCCATTCCGGGCAGTTGGGTGCCCAGATACCGACGCGATCCCCGCGCTGGATGTCGCTGGCCATCAAGGCCTCGTGCCACGCAGTCGATCTCGCGTTCAGCTCGGCGTAGGTCCAGCGTCGGCCGCCGGCGACATCGACGAGCGCTTCCGCATCGGGATATGTCGATGCGGTGCGCTCGAAGTTCGCGCCGATCGTCTCGTCCAGAAGGGGAGTGTCGGTGGGGCCCGCCGCATACGACTCGGTCGTCATCGTTGGCTCCTTCACGAGTGACGGTTCAAAGGCCCGCGCGATCGGCGAGCAGTCCGCGGTGGTGTGTGCTTCCACCGAAGAGCGCCTGGGTTGCGGTGGCCCGCCGGAAGTACAGGTGCAGGTCGTGCTCCCATGTGAAGGCGATTCCACCGTGGACCTGGATGGCGGAGCCGGCGCACATCACGTAGGTGTCGGCGGCCTGTGCCTTCGCCAGCGGACCGGTGATCTGTAGTTCCTGGTCGTCTGCGGCACTCATCGCGGCGTACATCACCGCCGCGCGCGTCGCGTCGATCTCGATCATCATCTCGGCGCAGGCGTGCTTTACCGCCTGAAACGATCCGATGGCCCGGCCGAATTGCTTTCGGGTGCAGGCGTATTCCACGGCCAGGGCGAGACACTGCTCGGCTCCGCCGAGCATCTCGGCGGCCAGCAGCACCCGCGCGACGTCCAGCACACGTTCGATCTCGTCGGCCGAACCCGCACTCAGTTCTTCGGCGGAAGCCTGCGCCAGCTCCAATCTGGCGACGGGCCGCGTGATGTCGAACGACGGCAGGCTCACGACGGTGACCCCGGGATCGTTGGCCTCGACAACGTGAAGAGAAACCGCGCCGTCGGCCACCGCAGGCACGATGAACAGGTCGGCGAACTGGCCGTGCAGAACGGGCGTGCACACGCCGGTGAGTAGGGTGGCGCCGCCGTGCGCGGTCTGCCCGCACCGACGCCGCCGACGGATCGCAGTCGCGAGGGCCGGCGACCGCGAACGCGCCGATCTGATCTCCGCTGAGCAATCCCTTGAGCAGTCTCGTCCGCTGCTCTTGGTCACCGGTACGCAATACCGCCTCGATCGCGAATGCCGTGGCCGCCAACGGAACCGGTGTCAGCGCCCGGCCGAGTTCGGAGAACACGATGGCGGTCTCGACCAAAGTGGCACCCGCTCCGCCGTACTCGGGCGGGACGTGCAGGCCCGGCAGCTTCCAGCTCGTTGCACAGGCGCTGCCACAGCGCGGCGTCGTGGCCAGCGGCTCTGCGTACCTGCGCGAGCGGGGCGGCATCTGAGAGAAAGCCGCTCAATGAGGCACGAAAGGCGTCCTGTTCTGTGCTGTAACGGAAGTCCATCAGCAGTCCATTTCACTCTGCCCCGCTTCGATCGGTTCTTTGGGCAGCCCCAACAGCCGCTCTCCGATGACATTGCGCTGGATCTGCGAACTGCCCGCGTAGATCGTGGCGGCGCGCGCGTAGAGCAGCTCGTCCATCCAGCGCGCGGCCGAGTTCGGCGTACCCGGCTCGGGGACCATGAGCGCTTCGCCGTTTCCCGGGCCTTCGGGGGCGAGCGCTTCGAGCCCGAGGATCTCGACGGCGAGCTCCGTGTGACGCCTGAAGTACTCGCTCCAGATGACCTTGCTGATCGCTGCGTCGGGGCCAGGCCGCTGCCCGTCGAGCAGCAGCGTCAAACCGCGGTAGCCCTGGTACCGCATGATCTGGACCCGCGAATAGCACCACGCCAGCTCGTCGCGGATCTGCGGATCGGTGTGCAATCCCCGGTCCGTGGCGAGTTCGTGCAGGCGAGCCAGATCCCTGTCCGAAATCGATGGCCGCCGTGGTCACCTGCGCTCCGCGTTCGAAGCCGAGCAGGGTCATCGCGGTCGACCACCCGCCACCGACTCCGCCGAGCACGTTGTCGGCCGGAGCACGCGCATCGGTCAGGAAGACCTCGCTGAACGAGGCGTGCCCGGCCGCGTTGACGATCGGACGGACCTCGACGCCCGCTTGGTCCATCGGCACAAGCAGCAGCGAGAGGCCCTTGTGCTTGGGGGCGTCCGGGTCCGTCCGGGCAAGGACGAATATCCAGTTCGCGGTCGGACCTGCGGATGTCCAGATCTTCTGCCCGTTGACCACCCACTCGTCGCCGTCGCGCACGGCCCTGGTCCGCACCGAGGCCAGGTCGGAGCCCGCCTCGGGTTCGGAGAAGCCCTGACACCAGCGATCCTCGCCGGACAGAATGCGCGGGAGAAAATGCCTCTTCTGCTCCTGCGAGCCGAGCGCGATCAGCGTGTTGCCCAGCAGTTCGATGCCGAACCGATCGTTCTCCGGCGGCTCGGGCGCACGCGCGCAAGCGAATTCCTCGGCGAGTACCACCTGTTCGAGGACCGAGAGGCCGGCCCCGCCGTACTCCTTCGGCCACGACACGGCGATCAGTCCGTCGGTCCGCAAGGGTGCGGCGCCACTCGTGGGCGAACGCGTGGCGCTCGTCGGGCGGAAGCGCTCCGCCGCCCGGACCAGCCCGCCGGGAGGTGTTCTGCCAGAAACGTGCGGATGCGGGTCCGGAACGTTTCCGCTTCGGCTGGGTACTCGACGTCCATCGCGTCACGGCCGCCCTTTGGTCGCGGGCAGGATCTCCGGTGAGCCGCGCCAGTCGTCGAGCCCGTAGTCGACCGTGCCGTACGAAAGTGCTCCGCCGGTCACCTCTCCCCAGTGCGCGTGATTGAGCTGATGGATTTTGAAGCAGGCGTCCAGCGCCGTCGAGAAACCCATCGAATCGACGGTCTGATTCACCGATTCCTTGATGAGCAGCGCTGCCACCGTCGGCAACTTGGCGATGCGGCGCGCGAATTCGAGGGTGTGATCCGCCAGTTCGTCGTTGGGGAAGACCTTGCTCACCATCCCGATGGCGTGGGCTTCGTCGGCGCCGATCGAGTCGCCGGTGAGCAGAAGTTCCTTTGCCTTTCGCGGTCCGAACTCCCATGGATGACCGAAGTACTCCACGCCGCACATGCCGAGCCGGGTTCCGACGACGTCGGCGAAGACGGTGTCCTCGCCCGCGACGATGAGGTCGCAGCACCACGCCAGCATCAGCCCGGCGGAAAGCACCATGCCGTGCACCTCGGCGACGGTGATCTTGCGGAGATTGCGCCATCGCTTCGTGTTTTCGAAGAAGTAGTGCCACTCCTGCCGGTTGCGTGACTCCACTCCGCCGTACGACCCGCCGTTGCACTGATACGTGGGGTGCTGGTCGGGCCCGGGTGATCGTTCGAGGACGTCGGTGGGGGAGCCGAGGTCGTGGCCTGCGGAGAAGGACGGACCCGCTGCGCGCAACAGCACCACCCGGACACCATCGTCCGCCTCGGCGAATTCGAAGGCCGAGCCCAGCTCGACGAGCATCCCGCGGTTCTGCGCGTTGCGCTGCTTGGGGCGATCGAGCGTGATGACGGCGATCCGGCCCTCGTCGATCACCTCGTAGCCGATGTAGTCGAAATCCGGCACGGATGGCTCCCTTCCAGGAGTGAACTAGGCCGCACGGCGCTTGATCGCGGGTGGATGATCTTCGCGAGATTACGCGGCAGAAGACCATTATGTCCATAAGCAATACGCGAAGTCCAAAACTCTGAGCAGGCAAACAACGAAGAAAACTGCATCTTGCGCTCAATGATGTATCTTGCTAGTACTGTGTTGTACATCGCAGTCGGTGATATCACGGAGTGCCCGGGGCGGGCTCGTCCCCACGGATGTGATCAAGCGCGGCCACGACTTGAGAAGGGTTGAGATGGAGATCGGAATTTTCCTCATGCCGGCGCACCCGCCGGAGCGGAGCTTGTACGACGCCACCCAGTGGGACCTCGACATCATCGAGCTCGCCGACCAACTGGGCTACGTCGAAGCGTGGGTGGGCGAGCACTTCACCGTGCCGTGGGAGCCGATCTGCGCGCCCGACCTGTTGTTGGCACAGGCGCTGCTCCGCACGAAGTCGATCAAGGTCGCGCCCGGCGCGCACTTGTTGCCCTACCACCACCCCGTCGAATTGGCGCACCGCGTCGCATATTTCGACCACCTCGCCCAGGGCCGCTTCATGCTCGGCGTCGGTGCCAGCGGTATCCCCGGCGACTGGGCGTTGTTCGATGTGGACGGCCAGAACGGTGAGCACCGCGAGATGACCCGCGAAGCACTCGAGATCATGTTGCGCGTCTGGACCGAGGACGGGCCGTGGGAACACCGCGGAAAGTACTGGAACGCCAACGGGATCGCGCCGATGTATGACGGCCTGATGCGCCGCCACATCAAGCCGTTCCAATCGCCACACCCACCCATCGGCGTCACCGGCTTCAGCGCGGGCTCCGAAACTCTCAAACTCGCGGGCGAACGCGGCTACATACCGATGAGCCTCGACCTCAACACCGACTACGTCGCGACGCACTGGGACGCGGTGCTCGAAGGCGCCGAACGCAGCGGCCGCACCCCCGATCGCCGCGACTGGCGACTCGTGCGCGAAGTCGTCGTCGCGGAGACGGACGAGAAGGCGTTCCGCTACGCCGTCGACGGCATGCTCGGGCGAAACATGCGCGAGTACGTGTTGCCGACCTTCAAGACCATGGGCATGACGAAGTTCTACAAGCACGATCCCGCCGTGCCCGATTCCGACGTCACGCCGGAATACCTCGCGGAGAACACGTTCGTGGTCGGATCGGTCGAGACGGTGGTGGACAAGCTGGAGGCCACCTACGACCAGGTCGGCGGCTTCGGCCATCTGCTGGTCCTCGGATTCGACTACAGCGAGAACCCCGGTCCATGGAAGGAATCGATGCGGTTATTGGCCGAGGAGGTCATGCCCAGGCTCAACGCGCGAATCGCGAAAAAGCCGGCATCCGCGATCGTCTGAGCGTAGGAAGGGGCAGCTGGCGTGGAGGCTCATCAGATCACCGTCCGATATTCCGATGGCACGCAGAAGACCATGCCGGTGCAGCCGGATCAGTCGATCCTGGATGCGGCGGAGGAGCACGGCGTCGCCATTGTCAATGAATGCCAAAGCGGGATCTGCGGCACTTGCGTGGCGACCTGCGCCTCTGGCGACTATGACATGGGGCGTACCGAAGGACTGTCCGACGTGGAGCGGGCGGCGCGAAAGATATTGACGTGCCAGACGTACGCGGAGACGGATTGCCAGATCGACCTGCAGTATCCGGTCGACGACAACGCGGCACGGCTGGTCACCGGACATGGCGTGGTGACCACCGTGAATCAGCTGTCAGCTACGACCGCCATTCTGCGCGTGGATGTCTCGGGCATGGCCGACGCGATCGTATACAAGGCCGGCCAGTTCGCCCAGCTACAGGTTCCCGGCACCGACGCGTGGCGCAACTACTCCTACGCGCATCCCTCCGACGGCCGCGACGAGCTGGAGTTCATCATCCGGTTGCTGCCCGACGGTGTGATGTCGGACTATCTTCGCGACCGGGCGCAACCGGGTGACCGTATCGCGTTGCGGTGCAGCAAGGGCGGCTTCTACCTGCGTCCCGTGGTGCGACCCGTGATACTGGTCGCGGGCGGCACCGGACTGTCGGCGATCCTGGCGATGGCCCAGAGCCTCGACGCCGACATCGGACAGCCCGTCCACCTGCTCTACGGCGTGACCTCCTCCGATGACTTGTGCAAGCTCGACGAACTCGACGCGCTCACACAACGCCTCCCCGGCTTGACGTCGCAGATCATCGTGTCGCAACCGGCAGCGGACTGGGATGGTCCGGTCGGGCTCGTCACCGACCTGCTGGATGCGCGAATGCTGGACGATGGCGACGCCGACATCTACCTCTGCGGTCCGGCGGCCATGGTCGAATCGACTCGAAATTGGCTGGACAATAACGGAATCCACCGCATCGGCCTGTACTACGAGAAGTTCGTGCCCAGTGGTTCGACGCGCCGGAGGACCCCACCGCACCTGGACTACACCCAGCTCGATCTGCCGGATGTGCGACGACGTGGCCGTGGCACCGCCGTTGTCATCGGCGGCAGCATTGCGGGGATCGCCGCGGCCAAGGTGCTGAGTGACTCGTTCGAAAAGGTGATCGTCCTCGAGAAGGACGGCCGTCACTCTCGACGGGAGGGCAGGCCCGGCGCGGCACAGGGCTGGCATCTTCACCACCTGCTGACCGCGGGACAGATCGAGCTCGAACGCATCTTCCCCGGCATCGTCGACGACATGGTGCGCGAAGGCGCGTTCAAGGTCGACATGGCCGATCAATACCGCATTCGGTTGGGCGGCACCTGGAAGAAGCCCGGCACCAGTGATATTCAGATCGTCTGTGCCGGACGTCCGCTGCTCGAGTGGTGTGTGCGGCGCCGGTTGGACGGCGAACCACGCATCGAATTCCGCTATGAGTCGGAGGTGGGCGACGTCGTCTACGACCGCGGCAGCAACACCGTCATCGGCGTCGCGGTCGACCGCGACGGCGAATTGGACGTGGTACCCGCCGAGTTCGTGGTGGACGCCTCGGGTAAGAACACCCGCATCCCGGAGTTCCTGGAACGCGTCGGGATCGGCGCCCCCGAAGTCGAACAGGACATCATCAACTGCTTCTACTCCACCATGCAGCACCATGTGCCACCGGAGCGCCAGTGGCAGGACAAGGTGATGGTGATCTGCTACGCGTACCGACCCTACGAGGACACGTACGCCGCGCAGTACTACACCGACAGCTCGCGCACCATCCTGTCCACTTCGCTTGTCGCCTATAACTGTTACTCACCCCCGCGCACCGCACAGGAGTTCCGCCAGTTCGCCGACCGCATGCCATCGCCAGTCGTGGGTGAGAACATCGACGGACTGGAGCCGGCGTCGCCGATCTACAATTTCCGCTATCCCAACATGCTTCGGCTCCGCTACGAGAAGAAGCGCAACCTTCCGCGCGCATTGCTGGTGGTCGGCGACGCCTACACCAGCGCCGACCCCGTATCCGGGCTCGGTATGAGCCTGGCGCTCAAAGAAGTACGCGAGATGCAGCTGCTGCTGGCCAAATACGGTGCCGGACACCAAGAGCTGCCGCGGCGCTACTACCGCAAGATCAGCCGGATGGCCGATACGGCCTGGTTCGTGATCCGCGAGCAGAACCTGCGCTTCGACTGGATCAAGGGTGTGGCCGACAAGCGCCCGTTCTATTTCGGTGCGCTCACCTGGTACATGGACCGGGTACTGGAACTGGTTCACGACGATCTCGACACCTATCGCGAGTTCCTCGCGGTCGTTCATCTGGTCAAGCCGCCTGCGGCACTGATGATGCCGAAGGTCGCCGGCCGCGTGCTCGGCAAGTGGGCGCGCACGAGATTGTCGGGACAAAAGACACTGATCGCACGCAACTACCAGGACCGCACCGTGCCCGCCGCCGATCACATGATCCGAACCGACGAAATGGCAGTCGGTTTGGCGGGCACTCCCACACACTGAACAGCAAGCAGAGAGGCGACCAAGATGGGCCAGATTCATCGGATGCTCGACTGCCGGGGCACCCGGATCCACGCCGTGGAAGAGGGTGAAGGGCCCGTTGGTGGTATTGATCCACGGGTTCCCCGAGTCGTGGTACTCCTGGCGGCACCAGCTTCCCGCGCTCGCCGAGGCAGGGTACCGAGCGGTCGCCATCGACCAGCGGGGCTACGGGAGCTCGTCGAAATATCGCGTGCAATCGGCCTATCGTATAAAGGAATTGGTTGGCGACATCCTCGGCGTCATCGACGCCTACGGCGAGAAGCAGGCGATCGTGGTCGGACACGACTGGGGCGCGCCGGTCGCCTGGACGTTTGCCTGGCTGCACCCCGATAGATGCGCGGGCGTGGCCGGACTCAGCTGTCCCTTTGCCGGGCAGGGTGTGATCGCGTTGCCCGGCAGTCCCTTCGGGGAGCGGCGTCCCAACGACTATCACATCGAGATCGCCGGGCCGGGCAAGGTCTGGTACCAGGATTACTTCTCGGCACAGGATGGCATCATCGCCGAGATCGAAGAGGATCTGCGCGGCTGGCTGGTGGGGCTCACCTACACGGTGTCCGGGGCTGGCGTGGCCGCCGCCACCAGGGCAGCCGAGGCGGCGGGGGTCGACCTGGCGGCCATGGACCCGCTCGACGTGATCCGTGCGGGCCCGCTATGCATGGACGAAGGTGCACGGCTCAAGGACGCCTTCACCTATCCGGAGAAGTTGCCGGACTGGTTCACCGAGGAGGATGTCGACTTCTACACCGCCGAATTCGAACGGTCCGGCTTCGGCGGGCCTCTGAGCTTCTATCACAACCTCGACAACGACTGGCATGACCTGGCGGACCAGGCGGGCACGCCGCTGATCCCGCCCGCGGTGTTCATCGGCGGGCAGTACGACGTCGGAACCACATGGGGCCTCGAAGCCATCGAACGCGCCGACGAGGTGATGCCGAACTACACCGGCACGCACATGATCGACGACGTCGGGCACTGGATCCAGCAGGAAGAGCCGAAGGAGATCAACCGGCTGCTGCTCGATTTCCTGCACGGGCTTCGTTAGCGCCCCGGTCGAAATGGCGCCGAGATGAGAACCACCGATGTGCGCGTGCGGCGTGCGATCACCGCGATCGCGGCGGGCCGTCCCGTCGTCGTCACCGACGACACGGCCCGGAGCGGACAGGGGTACGTGATGCTCGCGGCCGAGGCGGCGACCCCCGGCCTGCTCGCCTTCACCGTCCGGCATACCTCCGGGTACGTCCGCGTCGCGCTGCACGGGTGCGGAGTGCGACCGGCTGAACCTGCCACCCATGTGTCATCGCGCGGGTGATGGTCTGGCAGTCGGTGACCGGGTGGCGGTGGACTGGTGCGGCGTCGGTACCGGAATCTCGGCGACCGACCGCGCCAAGACCATCGCGGCGCTCGCGACGGCGACATCCGAGGCATCCGACTTCCGGCGTCCGGGTCACGTCGTCCCGGTGCGGGCAGGCGACGACGGAGTGCTTGGATATCCGGGACCGGCCGAGGCGGCGGTGGATCTTGCCCGGCTTGCCGGCAGGCGACCGGCAGCGACCTTGTGCGAGATCGTATCTCGTGAGCGACCGGATGCGATGGCCCGCGGCCCCGAGTTGGTCGAGTTCGCAAAGGAACACCGTCTGAGCCTGGTCTCGATCGACGACCTCGTGGCGTACCGACGGCGTACCGAGCCGCAGGCCGTCCGCTCGGCCGAGACGACGATTCCCACAGATATGGGCGCATCACGCGTCATCGGCTTCCGCGATGTCCATGACGGCGGCGAGCATCTGGTCATGATCATCGGTACAGCCGGTGCCGACCATGCCCATGCTCCTGCACGTCCACGTCGAGTGCGTCACCGGGGACGTTTTCGGCTCGACGGCGTGCCGGTGCGGCGCCGAACTGAACCGCGCGCAGACGACGATGAGGGCGCGGGGCAGCGGCATGATCGTGTACCTGCGGCCCTCCGGACCGGTGCGCGCCTGCGGCCTGTCCGACCACGACATCCCGGCCGCGAAGCCCGTGTCGCAGACCGTGGCGTGGATCCTGCGTGATCTCGGCGTGCACACGGTCAGGCTTGCCGACGACGCGCCGGGATTCGGCCTCGTGATGTTCGGGGCGATTCGCGAACACGGCCTGTCACGTCGCGGGTGCGAGTCCCGGCGCTGGCGGTTGCAGGGTGAGAAGACGCTATGGCGCAATATATATTGGCGAGGGGACTCATGACGCATCCAGACCTGGCCGGCAAGGCCGCCATTGTGACGGGCGCCGGCGCCGGGATCGGCCTCGCGATCGCAGTGCGACTCGCAGACGAGGGCTGCCGTGTGCTGTGCGCGGATATCGACGGCGATGCCGCCAACGCCGCCGCGCAGAAGGTGGGCCGTGGCGCGATCGGCCACCAGGTCGATGTCGGCGAGGAAGAACAGGTGATCGGCATGGTCGAGGCCTGCGTCGCCGAGTTCGGTGGCGTCGACAAGCTCGTCGCCAACGCAGGCATCGTTCATTTCGCCCCGGTCACCGAGACGACCGTCGAGGACTTCGATCGCGTCATCCGGGTCAACCTGCGCGGCGCGTGGCTGTGCACCAAACATGCGGCCCCGACGATGGTCGACCGAGGCGGCGGCGCCATCGTCAACATGTCATCGCTGGCGGGCCAGATCGCTGCGGCTGGTTCGTCCGCCTACGGCATGTCCAAGGCGGGGATCATCCATCTCAGCCGCGTCACCGCCGCCGAATTGCGTTCGGGCAATGTGCGTTCCAACGCGGTGCTGCCCGCGTTCGTCGATACCCCGATGCAGCAGACCGCGATGACGATGTTCGACGAGGCGCTGGGCGTCGGGGGAGCGACCACGATGATCGACCGCCTGCAGGGCCGCATGGCAGGGCCCGAGGAGATCGCAGGCGTCGTGGCGTTCCTGCTGTCGGACGACGCGTCGATGGTCAACGGAACAGCTCAGATGGCCGACGGCGGAACCGGTTCAGCGCTGTGGTGAGTTCCGGCTGGTCAGAATCGACAGCACGATTGCCGTCATCTCGTCCGCCACTCCGGCGTAGCGGATCAGGTGCCATGTCCGCACGGCATCGTCGATGAAGCTGATCGCCGCGGCGACGAGCAGTCGCCCCTCGGCCGGGGTGGTCTGCGGGACCAGCTTGCGGATCACGTCGATCCACACCCCCTCGCGGTCGCTCTCGTTTCTCGTGTAGCTGTCTCGAACCTCGCTGGAGGCGTGCGACAGTTCGGTGATCGAGACGGATACGAGATCCGGGTCGTCAAGGCTGATCCGGATCCGGCCCTGGACGAGTTCACGCAGGCATTCCGCGGGACTCAGATCGGCCCGCATTGCGCGAATGGTCCCGAGGCTCCACCACTCGTCGAGGCGGCGGATGAGCGCATCGAGGATCGCCTGTTTGGACGAGAACGTGCGATACAGACCGGGACCCGCGATCCCCGCCCCTCTTCCGATCTCTGCTGTGCTGACGGCCGGGTAGCCCTGAGCGCGGAACAAGTGTGCGCCGGTGGCCAGCAAGGTCTCCTGGCGCGAGAACAGCGCACTCCCCTTGGGGGGCTTCGCGTCGAGCGGCTCCAAGGCACGAACGGGCGGGGTCCGCGCGGCCGCCATGCACGCCCGGTACAGGAGCTCCTCGAGTTCGTCCCTCGGCAGGGTCAGGTTGTGCCTGCCAAGGCTGGTGATGGTGCTGGACGCCGCCCAGGCACGCAGCTCGGTGTGCGCAGGGCTGAGATCCGGCATCTCCAGACGGACACCCTCGTGCATGCCCGCGACGATCGCGTTGATGCGCCTGCGCACCTCCGCGCGCTCGACGTCGTCGAGGTAGCGGGCCTCGCGCTGCCACAGCACGGTCAACGACCGAGAAACGATCGCCGCGGCGATCAGGTCAGGCAGCTCGGCGCTCAAAGGCTTGGGCGTCGATGCCGCCTCTCCGCCGGAGAGCAGCCGGGCGCTCTGGTACTGCTCCTGGCCGGTGCGGATGGCCGCCGCGAGCAAAGCCTGCTTGTTGTCGTAGTGGCGATACAGCGCCCGCGCGGTGACTCCGGCCGCCTCGGCGATGTCCTCCAGCTTCACCGAATGAAAGCCGCGCTCGGTGAACAGTCGAACTGCCTGCTCGAGGATCTGATTCTTGCGGTCCTTCGGCCTGCGTTTGACTGCTGGGACGGCGGGCTCCACCGCGCGAGGCCCCCCTTCCTGCTTGCTCGAACCACCAAATCCTGCCAGACGACTCGGCGCTGCGGCGGAGGCGACGTGCAGTGGCGGTGCGGCGGATTTGCGGGCCATGTCGGATTCTGACGGGACTAGAGCTTCAACCCGCTCTGGCGTTCGAAGTCCGCGAGGTCGAAATAGTCGGTGAAGCGCGCGATTTCGCCGTTCCTGACGACGAAGACGCCGGTGACGGGGAGCACGACCTTTGTGCCGTCGTGCATGGTGAAGTAGTCGACGCGCTCGGCGAGCACCAGGCCCGGTTCGGCCGCCAGGGTGACGATGTCGAGCTTGGCTTCTGCGAACGCGTCGAGGAACGCCTGAAAGATCGCGCGGATGCCGGCGATGCCCTCGATCGGCGCGACCGGCGTGTTGTGGTAGATCGCGTCCTCGGCGAACGGTCCGCAGATGGTCTCGAGGTCGCCGCCCTCCCAGGAGTCGAGAAAGTCGCGGACGAGCTTCTCGCTGGCCTGTTTGGTGTCGGTCATCGGCGATTCTCCCTCGGGTATCACGTCGCGAGGCGGATCCGTCGTCCACCTTAGGCGCGTGCTAATCAGTACTATCAAGATACATTATGGACGCACAAGTAGCAGTTGTCATCGTATTTTGTCCGATTCATGGTTATCGATATTGCGTATCGACTATGGACATATCTCACTCGGCACGCGTACCCTCTCGGATGTCACCGCCCACTTCGACCTGTCCGGATGGCCAATATGAGCAGCTGCTTTCGTCGCCGCGGCGACGACCCCACGCAGGGGCTGTCATTCGTCGTCGCAGGGCCGGGCTTCGAGACCTTCCCGCGGAGCTTATACCTCTTTGGAAGCAGCAGCGGGGCCGCAGGGCTCGATTGCGTTCCGCCTATGCCCTGCATCGATGACGACAACCCGCCAACGCGCAGGGCAGGGGTCGCCGACCCCTCGATCTGTTCGCAACGTCACGGACTCATGGCAATCGCGCGGCTGGACTCAACATGCTGATGTCGGCGCAAACGGCGACCCGGCCCGTACGGGCGGTCGGTGGCTTTTTCGCCATGTCGCTGGACACGTTTGCGTTGATGTTCAAGCCGCCGTTCGCCTGGCGTGAGTACTTGGCTCAGTGCTGGTTCGTGGCGCGGGTGTCGACGCTGCCCGCCATATTGATGACGATCCCGTGGGCGGTGATTTCGGGGTTTCTCTTCAATGTCTTGTTGGCCGATATCGGCGCCGCGGATTTTTCCGGCACCGGCGCTGCGATCTTCACGGTGTCCCAGAGTGGGCCGATCGTGACGGTATTGGTGGTGGCAGGCGCGGGTGCCACGGCGATGTGTGCCGACCTGGGCGCGCGAACCATCCGTGAGGAACTCGATGCGCTGCGGGTGATGGGCATCAACCCGATTCAGGCGCTGGTGGTTCCGCGCGTGCTGGCGGCCACCACGGTGTCGCTGGCACTGAGTTCGGTGGTCATCATGACGGGTCTGGTCGGCGCGTTTCTTTGCTCGGTATTTCTCATGGACGTTTCGGCGGGTGCGTGGGTGGCGGGTCTGACCACGCTGACGCACATCGCCGATGTCGTCATCTCGATGATCAAGGCGACGCTGTTCGGTTTGACCGCGGGATTGATCGCCTGCTACCAGGGCATCTCGGTGGGTGGAGGTCCGGCCGGTGTGGGCAGGGCGGTGAACGAAACCGTGGTGTTCGCCTTCATCGTGTTGTTTTTGACCAACATCATCGTCACCGCCGTCGGTGTTCCGTTCATGGTGTCGTGAGGTGAACTCGTGACGTTGAATGTGCCGAGCCGGCGTCATCCGCGGCTACGCCGGACCAGGAATGCCTTGGTGGGCGGGTGGAATCAGATCGGCTCGCAGACAAGGTTTTACGCCAGCACGTTGGCTGGGATTCCCGATGCCGTCGTCAACTACCGCAGCGAGTTGTTGCGAGTGGTCGCACAGATGGGATTGGGCAGCGGGGCTCTGGCGGTCATCGGCGGAACGGTCGTGATCGTGGCGTTCCTGACGATGACCACCGGCGCGATTGTGGCGGTGCAGGGCTACAACCAGTTGGCGTCGGTGGGTGTGGAGGCCCTAACGGGGTTCGCGTCGGCGTTCTTCAATACCCGCGAAATCCAGCCGGGAACGGTGATGGTCGCGTTGGCGGCCACCGTCGGTGCCGGTAGCACCGCACAGTTGGGGGCGATGCGGATCAGTGAGGAGATCGATGCGCTCGAGGCCATCGGTATCCGCACTGTGAGCTACCTGGCGTCCACCCGGGTGGTGGCCGGGGTGATCGTGGCGATCCCGTTGTTCTGCATCGGGCTGATGACGGCATATTGGGCCGCCCGGATCGGCACCACCGCCGTTTACGGCCAGGGGTCGGGTGTCTACGACCACTACTTCTATACCTATCTGAGTCCAACCGACGTGTTGTGGTCGTTGGCCGAGGTGGCCGCTGTTGCCCTGATGATCATGCTGTTGTGCACCTATTACGGCTACACGGCGCGTGGCGGGCCCGCGGGCGTGGGTGAGGCCGTGGGTCGGGCCGTGCGTGCCTCGATGGTCATCGCGTCCATCTTGATCGTGATCATGACGCTGGCCATTTATGGACAGTCCGGCGACTTCCACTTGGCTGGCTAACGGCATGAAACGCAGGGCAGGAACACACCGCATCGCCAGCGCCTGGTGGACGCTGATCTTGCTGACGGCGATCGTCGCCTTCTTGTTCGTGACCGCGGCGTCGTTCAAGGGCACGTTCAGGTCGTATGTGCCCGTGACGCTGACATCGGATCGAGCGGGGCTGGTGATGGAGACCAACGCCGATGTCATGCTGCGTGGTGTCCAGGTCGGCCGGGTCAGCCAGATCGGCGGCGGAAAGGACAGGGCCAGTCTGAGCCTGGAGATCGACCCGGACCAGATCCGCTACATCCCCGCCAACGTGCATGCCCAGATCAGTGCCACGACCGCGTTCGGCACCAAGTTCGTCGAGCTCGTGAATCCGCCGAACCCGAGTCCTAAGCGACTGGCCGCCGGCGCCGTGCTGCATTCGACGAATGTCAGCACAGAGATCAACACGGTGTTCGAAAACGTTGTCGAGCTGCTCAAGCTCGTTGATCCGCTGAAGCTGAATGCGGTGCTGACCGCAGTGGCCGAGGGCGTGCGCGGACAGGGCCAGCGGATGGGCCAAGCCACCACAGATCTCAATGAGGTCTTGCTGGCGCTGAACGCGCGCGCCGAAACCATGGGAGCGAACTGGCGTTCGCTGAAGAACTTCACCGACACCTATGACGTCGCCGCCCACGACATCGTGTCCATCCTGGACGCCGTCAGCACCACCAGCACAACCGTCACCGACCACGCGACCGCACTGGATGGGTTGCTGCTGAACGCCATCGGGTTGTCGACGGCCGGCACGAACCTGCTCGCCACGAGCAAGGACGATCTCGTCGAAGCGGTCAACACCCTCGAGCCGACGACGAACCTGCTGCTGCAGCACAGCCCCGTGTACACGTGCTTCCTGAAGGGCACCACCTGGTATCTCGACAACGGCGGCTACGCGGCGTGGGGCGGCGATGGCCGCACTCTTCAGCTCGATGTCGCCTTGTTGCTGGGTAACGACCCCTACGCGTACCCGAACAATCTGCCGATCGTTGCCGCCAAGGGCGGACCCGGCGGAGCACCGGGGTGCGGATCGCTACCGGAGGCTCCCAAGAACTTCCCGGTGCGCCAGCTGATCACCAACACCGGCTGGGGGACCGGCCTGGACATCCGGCCCAACCCCGGCATCGGGCATCCCTGCTGGGCGAATTACTTCCCGGTGACCCGCGCCGTCCCGGAGCCGCCCAGCATTCGCCAGTGCCTTCCGGGCCCGGCGATCGGACCGGTTCCCTACCCCGGGGCGCCGCCGTATGGCGCACCGCTGTACGGGCCGGGCGGAGTGCCGTTATGGCCGGGGTTCCCCCCGGCCGCCCCGGGACCGGGCCCGGCGCCGCTCGACCAGAACGGGCAGGTCCCACCGTGATCGTCCCCGTCGTCCCCGTCGTCCCCCCCCATCGTCGCTGTGACCGCCGACGATCCGCACGAGCAGGAGAAAAGCCGTGGCTAACCTCAGGGGCACCATCTGGCGCCTGGGCATCTTCCTGGCTGTATGCGGGTTCGTCGCGTTCCTGACGCTGGCGATCTTCGGGCAGTTCCGCTTCGGCGAGGGCAACAGCTACTACGCCGAGTTCAGCAACGTCTCCAATCTGAGGAAGGGCACGATAGTTCGGATCGCCGGGGTAGAGGTCGGCAAGGTCGAAAACATCTCCATCAACCCCGATGCGACTGTGCAGGTGGGGTTTTTCACCGACAAGTCAGTCGTGCTCACGCAGGGCAGCCGGGCGGTGATCCGGTACGACAACCTGTTCGGTGACCGCTACCTGGCCCTGGAAGAAGGCACCGGCGGACTCAAGACACTGAGTCCGGGGCAAACCATCCCGCTGGCTCAAACCGAGCCGGCGCTGGATCTGGATGCGGTGATCGGCGGATTCAAGCCTCTGTTCCGCGCGCTGGACCCGCAGCAGGTCAACGACCTGACCCAACAGCTGATCGAGGCGTTCGAGGGGCAGGGCCCCGCGATCGGGTCCTTCCTGCAGCAGGCCGCGGTGGTGACCAACACTCTGGCTGATCGTGACCTGCTTATCGGGCAGGTCATCGACAACCTCAATGTGGTGCTGGGATCGCTTGGCGGACAAAGCGATCGGTTGGACAAAGCCGTGACATCGCTTTCCGAGCTGGTCGGCGGGCTGGCCGAACGCAGGACGGATATCTCCAACGCGGTGGCCTACACCAACGCTGCCACAGGTT
The DNA here is from genome assembly GCA_963720345.1 of uncultured Actinomycetota bacterium. Lineage (GTDB taxonomy): Bacteria > Actinomycetota > Actinomycetes > Mycobacteriales > Mycobacteriaceae > Mycobacterium. Next base: position 69,555 of record CAVRFN010000027.1, on the reverse strand, counting down.
CGCTCGCCGACTTGTTGGCGCAGGCCCGCGCACCGTTCCAAAAGGTGGTCGCGGAGACCGACCGGGTGGCCGGGATCGCCGTGGCCGACCACGAATACCTCGACAATCTGCTCAACACGCTGCCGGACAGGTACCGGGCCCTTGTCCGGCAGGGGATGTACGGCGACTACTTCAGCTTCTACCTGTGCGATGTGGTGCTCAAGCTCAACGGAAAAGGGGGCCAGCCGGTGTACGTCAAGGTGGCCGGTCAGAGCACGGGGCGGTGCGCGCCCAAGTGAAGTCATTCTCCGAACGCAGCCCCTTGGTTATCGGCGTCGTCGGCATCGTGACGGTCACCGTGATGGTGGTGGCCGCGCTGCAGTACCAGAACCTGCCCTTTCTCAACTCGGACAGGGAGTACTCGGCCTATTTCGCCGACGCCGGCGGGCTGAACACCGGTGCCGGCGTTGAAGTCTCGGGCTTTGTGGTCGGCAACGTCTCGGCCATCGAGCTCGACGAGACGGGCGTGCTCGTCACGTTCAAGATCGGCACCGATGTGCGACTGGGCGACCGCACCGAGGCCGCGATCAAAACCAAGAGCCTGCTGGGCGCCAAGATCGTCGACGTGACACCGCGCGGGGGCGGGCAGCTCGACGGCGCAATTCCGCTCGACCGCACGGTTTCGCCCTACCAGTTGCCCGATGCCCTCGGCGACCTGGCCACCACGATCAGCGGTCTGAACACCGACCAGCTGTCCGACTCGTTGGCCACCTTGGCCCAGACATTTTCCGCCACCCCAACAGATCTGAAGGATGCGGTGGCGGGCGTGGCGCGGTTTGCACAAACCCTCGACACTCGCGACGCCCAACTGCGCAAGCTGCTGGACAACGCGGCCCAAGCGACGGGGGTGCTGGCCAAACGCACCGACCACATCGTGAGCCTGGTGAAAGACACCAATGCGCTGCTGGCGGCGCTGCGAACACAAAGCGCGGCATTGGACCAGATCTGGGCGAACATCTCGGCGGTATCGCGGCAGCTGCACGGGTTCATCGCAGAGAACCGTCAGCAGCTGCGGCCGGCGCTGGACAAGCTCAACGGAGCACTGGCGATCGTCAATGACCGCAAGGAGCGCGTGCAGCAGGCCATCAAACTGATCAACACCTACGTCATGTCGCTTGGCGAATCGCTGTCCTCCGGCCCGTTCTTCAAAGCCTATGTGGTCAACCTTTTTCCGGGTCAGTTCGTGCAACCGTTCATCGACGCGGCATTTTCGGATCTGGGAGTGGATCCAGCCACATTGCTGCCCTCACAGCTGACCGACCCGCCGATCGGCCAGCCGGGGACCCCGGCGTTGCCGATGCCCTACCCGCGGACCGGCCAGGGTGGAGAACCGAGACTGAATCTGCCCGACGCGATCACCGGCAAGCCCGGCGATCCGCGCTACCCCTACCGCCAACCGCCCCCGCCCCCACCGCCTGGCGGCCCACCGCCCGGGCCGCCTGCGCTGCCGCCACCCGAGTTGGCCTCCACGCCCGAGCCGATTCCATCGCCGGTCTACGTGCCGGCGCCAGGCGAGGCGCCGCCCGTCCAGCAACCCGGAGGACGCATACCGTGACTGAAGTGGCCGCGAACCGCCCGCGCCGTCCTGGCGACGGCACTCGTGCTGGTGTTGTGTGCGGGCCTGTTCGTCGCGGTACGCATGCCGGCACAGGTCGCCCGGACGACGGTAGTGGCCTACTTCGAGAACAGCACCGGGGTGTTTGCCGGCGACCACGTGCTCATTCGCGGCGTGCCGGTCGGCACGATCGAAGCGATCGAACCGCAGCCCGAGCGGGCCAAGATCACGATCTGGTTCGACAGCAAGTACAAAGTCCCTGCCGATGCCAAGGCCGTGATCCTGGCACCGCAGCTGGTAACCGGCCGGACAATCCAGCTCACGCCTCCCTACACCGGCGGGCCGACGATGGCCGACGGCGCGGTGATCCCCGACGACCGCACCGCGGTGCCTGTCGAATGGGACGACCTACGCGACCAACTCGAGCGGCTGACGGACCTGCTCAAGCCGTCCAAGCCCGGCGGCGTGAGCACGCTGGGTGCGCTCATCAACACCTCCGCGGACAACCTGCGCGGGCAAGGTCCCATCGATCCGCGACACCATCATCAAACTGTCGCAGGCGGTTTCGATCCTCGGCGACCACAGCAACGACATCTTCGCCACGTTCAAAAACCTCTCGACGCTGGTGTCCGCGCTGAGCGATAGTGCCGATCTGCTCGAAGCGCTCAACCACAACCTGGCCGCCGTCACCTCGCTGCTGGCCGACGACCCGAACAAGGTCGGCCAGGCGGTCGAGGACCTCAATGCGGTCGTCGTCGACGTGCAAGATTTCGCCGCCGACAATGCCGATGCGATCGGCACCGCGTCGGACACGATGGCCTCGATCACCAGCGCGCTGGTTGAAAGTCTCGACGACATCAAGCAGACGCTGCACATCGCCCCGACGGTGTTGCAGAACTACAACAACATCTACGAGCCCGCGAACGGTTCACTGACCGGCGCGCTGGCGATCAACAACTTCGCGAACCCGGTCTCCTTCATGTGCGGTGCAATTCAGTCCGCATCACGTCTGGGTGCCGAGCAGTCGGCGAAACTGTGCGCGCAGTATTTGGCGCCCATCATGAAGAACCGCCAATTCAACTTCCCGCCGTTGGGAGAGAACCTCTTCGTCGGCGCGCAGACCCGGCCCAACGAAGTCACCTACAGCGAGCCCTGGATGCGGCCCGACCACGTTCCGCCGGCCGCCGATCCGCCGCCGGGCGTCCCCTTGACCGCCGAAGCGTCGGCTCCTGACGCGGCGTTCACCGCGGCGACGGCCACCGACCCCACCGAGGGTCTGCCCGGCATGATGGTGCCTCCCGGAGGTGGCCCGTGACACGGCGACGCTGGCAGTGCGTGGCGGCCAACCTGATGATGGTCCTGGTCGTGGCGGCGATGCCCGGCTGCGGCTGGCGCGGGGTGAATTCACTACCCCTGCCCGGCACGCAGGGCACCGGCTCGGGCTCGTTCCTGATCCAGGCACAATTGCCTGACGTCAACAACATTGAGCCGAACTCGCGGGTGCGTGTCGCAGACGTCACCGTCGGCCATGTCACCAAAATCGAGCGCCAAGGCTGGCATGCGCTGCTGAGCATGCGCCTGAACGGTGACGTCAACCTGCCCGCCAATGCGACCGCCAAGATCGGCACAACCAGCCTGCTGGGTTCCTTGCACATCGAGCTTGCGCCGCCGACAAACGAACCGCCACAAGGAAAGCTGCGACAACGGCTCGCTCATTCCGCTGCCGCAAGGCGGTGCCTACCCGAGCACCGAGCAGACACTGGCGGCGCTGTCGATGGTGCTCAACGGCGGCGGACTTGGCCAGGTGCAGGACATCACCGAGGCGTTCTCCACCGCGTTTCGGGGCCGCGAGCAAGACGTCCGAAGCCTGATCACACAGCTGGGCGAATTCACCACCCACCTCAACGGCCAGACCGACGACATCATCGCGGCCACCGAAAGCCTCAACCGGCTGGTCGGAAAGTTCGCCGCACAGCAACCCGTCCTGGACCGCGCGCTGGCCACCGTCCCCGACGCGCTGGCAGTGCTCAACTCCGAACGGGACAACTTGGTGCAGGCGGCCGATCAGCTCGGCAAGTTCAGCGCCCTGACCGTCGACACGGTCAATCAGACCAAGGACAACCTGGTGAAGGAATTGACGCAAGTCGGACCGGTGTTGGAGTCGCTGGCCAACGCCGGTCCCAGCCTGACGCGATCCCTGAGCCTGCTTGCCACCTTCCCCTTTCCGAACGAAACCTTCGAAAACTTTCAACGCGGTGACTACGCCAACTTGACCGCCATCGTCGACCTCACGCTCAGCCGCATCGACCAAGGAATCTTCACCGGCACCCGATTCGAGTGCGAACTGACCGAGCTCGAGCTGCAGTGGGGCCGAACCATCGGCCAGTTCCCCAGCCCCTGCATGTCTGGCGGCCCGAACGGCCCCGGCAATCCGTTGGCCATCCCTTACCGGTGGGATCAGGGGCCCTAGTATGCATTTGAGCCGACGGATAAGAATTCAGCTGGCCATCTTCACGGTCGTCGCGCTGTCCACGGTTGCAGTGATGGTGCTGCACTTCATCCAACTGCCCGCCATGCTGTTCGGCGTCGGCCGGTACACGGTGACGATGGAACTGCCGAAATCCGGTGGGCTGTATGAATCCGGCAACGTCACCTATCGCGGTACCAAAGTCGGCCGGGTGGAATCGGTGCGCCTGACCGATACCGGCGTCGAGGCCGTGCTGTCGCTGACATCCGGCATCAAGATCCCCTCGGATCTCACCGCCGAGGTGCACAGCCAATCCGCTGTCGGTGAGTCCTACGTCATGCTGTTACCCCGCGACGGCTCCTCGCCGCCACTGAAGAACGGCGACGTGATCGCCATGGCCGACACCTCGGTGCCGCCGGACGTCAACGCTCTGCTCGCCGCTGCGAACACCGGCCTGCTGGCGATACCGCGCGACAACCTCAAGACCGTGATCGACGAGTCCTACACCGCTGTCGGCGGACTCGGCCCGGAGCTGTCCCGCGTGATCCAGGGCGCATCCGATCTGGCCATCGACGCTCGCGAGAATCTCGACCCGCTGACCACGCTGATCGACAAAGTTCAGCCGGTGTTGGATTCGCAGACCAACACCTCCGATGCGATTCAGGCGTGGGCATCGCAAATGGCCACGGTGACCGCCGAATTGCAGACCCACGACGAGGCGGTCGCCGGCGTCATAGACAAGGGCGGCCCAGCGGCCGCAGAGGTGCGCCAACTGGTCGAGCGGCTGCAGCCCACCTTGCCGATTCTGATGGCCAACCTCGTCAGCGTCGGGCAAGTCGCGCTCACCTACCAGAATGACATCGAACAGCTGCTCGTGGTGTTCCCCCAAGCCATCGCCGCCAACCAGGCCGGCATCCTCGGCAACCTCAACACCAAACAGGACTACAAAGGCCAATACCTGAGCTTCAACCTGAACCTCAATCTGCCGCCACCCTGCACCACGGGGTTTCTGCCGGCCCAGCAACAGCGCGTTGCCGCCCTCGAGGACTATCCGCAGCGGCCGCCCGGTGACCTGTACTGCCGCGTCCCGCAGGAGTCGCCGTTCAATGTGCGTGGTGCGCGCAACATTCCGTGCGAAACCGTGCCGGGGAAACGTGCGCCCACGGTCAAGTTGTGCGAAAGCGACGAGGCCTTCGTACCGCTCAACGACGGATTCAACTGGAAGGGCGATCCGAACGCCACGCTGTCGGGCCAGCCCATCCCGCAGCTGCCGCCCGCCCAGGCTGCGCCGCCCGCTGCGGCGCCGCCGATAGCCGCGGCCGAATACGACCCGGCGACCGGCAGCTACATCGGACCCGACGGCCGCCAGTACACCCAATCGGATCTCGCCCATGGGGCACAGGAGAACAAGACGTGGCAGACGATGCTGCTGCCACCAACGGGGAACTGATCAGTCGGTCACGATGCGAAGCGCGCCCGATGGGCACATCCTGACCGCGTTGCGGACGACCTTCTCCTCGCCGGCCGACACGCGATCGGACGCGAGCACCACGATGCCGTCGTCGTCCTGGTCGAACGTTCCGTCGGCGGTCATCACGCATACCCCTGCGCCCATGCAGATTTCACGGTCACCCGCGATTCTCATCGGGTGAACGCCTGCAGGGTCAGCGCCGAGTTCATGAAGTCGCGGAAGTAGAGCCACCGGCCGTCCCGCAGCGTGATGATGTGCGCGAACTCCGATTCCCATTCGTAGCCTGTGTCGAGGCGCCGGAATCGTTGGCGGCCCCATGCCGCCAGCTCGTCGCCCTGTGCGATGAACTGCCATGCCTCCATCTCGGTGATGGCGATCGTCGTCCCCACTTTGGTGAAGAACGTCACGGCCTCGTCGAAACCCCGGTAGTCGCCCGCGTAGGGAATCCCCTCGGTCCCGTAGTAGGTGATGCGCACATCGGGATCCAGGAGATCCAGCGCGGTTTGGAGGTCGCCGGCAGGCACCGCGGCGTAGATGGCCTTCGTCGCCGCGATGTTGGCTGCCTCGTTGGGGGTCATGACAGGTGAAGGGGGAGACGGACATAGGCGTGGGTCAGCAGGCTGGCGGTCTGCTTGGTGCCGGGGTCGTCGGTAAGCGCGATCGTCTGATACCGATCGAGCACCGCGTTGACCACGGCCACGACTTCCAGGCGCGCCAATGATGCGCCCAGGCAGAAGTGCAGGCCGTGTCCCATCGACAGCTGCTGGCGGATGTTGGGCCGGTCGATGTCGAACCTGTCGGGATCTTCGAACACCTCCGGATCTCGATTGGCCGAGCCGAAAAACAGTGCCACCCAATCGCCTTTGCGGATCAACTTGCCGCCGATCTCGACATCACGGGTGGCGATGCGGAACAGGCGCTGCGGCGGTCCGTCGACCCGCATCGCCTCTTCGACAAAGACATTCACCAGCGTGCGATCGGCGCGCATCCGCGCGGTGATCCCGGGTTCGCGCGCCATCGCCTGCAGCAGATTGCCGATCAGGAACGTGGTGGTCTCGCTGCCCGCCACCACCAGCGTCACACAGAATCGGACGATCTCCTCGGGGGTGAGCCGCTGCCCATCGACCGCGGCGCGCAGCAGTGCCGAGATGAGGTCCTCGGCGTCCTCGACGTCGTCGGTGGGTGTGCGCTCCGCCAACCGGGCCGTGTGCTCGGCGAGCCGGGTGGCGAATGTCATCACCATTTCCTCGTTGCTCGCGATGCGCTCCTCGGGGGTGAGCGATGACGAGAGCATGAACGCGTTGGCCCACTTCTTGAATCGGACATGATCGCCGTCGGGCAAGCCCAGCAGCCGCACCATCGCGCGGGTGGGAATCTCGGCGGCGAATTCCATCACCTCGACATCGCCGCCGCCGAGGTCATCGAGCAGGCGGGGCACCAGTTCGTCCAGCCAGCCCTCGAGACGCTTGACCCGGCGCGGTGAGAACGCCTGGCTGACCAGTTTTCGTTCGACTTCGTGCTTGGGCGGGTCGGTGTTGACCAGCATCAGGCTCGGCGCCGACGACGCCTCCTGCAGCGGATCTCGCGACGAGAATGTCGCGCTGTCACGTGCCGCCTCGAAGATCTGGTCATAGCGGAACAGCGCCCACGCGGTGACGGGTTCATCGGCACCGGGAATGGTTCCCGGCGGCCAGTCACGGTATCCCGCAACCGGCGAGAGCGCCCGGAGCTGGTCATACAGCGGATACGGATTGGCGATGCCCTGGGGGGTGGTCAGCAGATCGAGGGCCGAAACGGTCGTGGATGACATGGCAAATAGCCTCTGCCAGCCACCCGAGCAAATCGATCCCCCGTTGGGGAGGACTCGTACCCCCTTACGAGGTGAATTGGCGGTTCCGACCGCTCCTCTGCCCAGCTATCGGAGGACAGTCTTGGTGGTGAGTGTTGTCAGCGAAGACGTCCGATACGCCCGCGGTCGGCGCTCTGACCGACGGTGACCACCCAGGCTGGGCGTCGCGCCCGGCCAAGGACACCGACGCCGCGCGGCGCTACCGGGAGGCATTTCAGGGCTGCGAGATCGACCCCTCCGACGACCCGATGGCGGTGGTGGCCGAGGCGGTCGATGCCAAGGCGACCGTCGTGCGCAACGCGCTGGAAGGACTGGGCGACGAGAACGCGCTCAACGCACTCGATTCCCTGCTCGACCTCGCGTCGCTGGAACGCGAGCTGATCGAGGACGGTGCCAGGCGGCGCACCTTCGCGCTGCTGGCTGTGCAGGAAGCGCCTGAGCAAGCTGCGGGTCGTCGACGATGTCGCGACGATCGTCGATCGTGCGCCGCGCGAACTGGTCGAGTCGTGTGGCTTCGATCGCGCGGTGCTCTTCCGCGTCCACGAAGGCCGGATGGTCATGGAGGCAGCCTATTTCGGCGACGACCGAGAAGGCGCGGAGAAGATGGTCGCCTTCGCGCAATCGGTGGCGCCGCCGCTGAACCACATGCTGCTCGAAACCCAGATGATCCGCCGCCGCGCGCCGGCGATCGTGCGCGACGCCCGCAACGATCCGCGGGTCAACCGGCCGATCTCGACTTCTCCCTGACGCACTCATATGTGGCGGCGCCGGTGATGCCGACCGGCAAGGTGATCGGATTCCTGCACGCCGACCGGCTCTACTCGGGCCGGCTCGTCGACGAAATCGATCGCGACACCGTGTGGGCGTTCGCGGAGGGCTTCGGGTACGCCTACGAACGCACTGTTCTGCTCGAGCGCATGCGCCGCCAGCGCGCAGAAGTCCGCCGCGCGTTGGCTTCTGCGGACGAGGCCGCCCGCGCGCTACAGGACGCGGATCTGGACCTTGCCAAGATCGAACCGGTCGAACGCAGTCCGGCGGCGCAGTCGCTGGCCGAGGTGCAGACCCGCGTCATGGCGATTCTGACCCGCCGCGAGATCGAGGTTCTTCGCCTGATGGCGGCCGGCCGCACCAATCAACAGATCGCCGACGAGCTCGTGATCTCGGCGGGCACGGTGAAATCTCACGTCAAGCGGGTGCTGCGGAAGCTGCACGCGACCAACCGCGCCGAGGCGGCCTCGGCGTACTGTGCGGCTGGCGAGCTATCCCGGCGCCGGCGGTAGCGCGGGATCCATCCCGGCCGCGCGGTATGCGGCGTCGATGTAGGCCATGTTCTCCACCGCATCGGTGTTGTTCAACGGCAGCGGAGCGCCGTGCAGGACGTGGTCGGCGAACGCCTCCAGCTGGTAGCTGTACGAAGTGCGCGTGCCCAGATGTTCGACGGTGCTGCCCGCCGGCGTAGCGGATGGTGACTCGGTCGTCGCCGCTGGGCTTGATGAAGTCGTGCACCAAGACATCTCCCTTGGTGCCGACGATCCGAATCGTGTGGGTGCGGTCATCGGCGACCATGGAGTTGGCGCTCAAGCCTGTTGCGCCGCTGGGGAAGGCAAGCTCGACATCGCACCATGCGTCGACGCCCGGGCTGTGCTCCTTGGCGTGCGCTCGCACGACCGACGGATGACCCAGCTGTCGCATGACGTGTAGTCCGTAGCAGCCCAGGTCCATCAGTGCACCGCCGCCCAGCTCGAGCGACCACCTCGGATCGCTGTCGCTCGGCTCGGGCATGGCCATGCGCACCTCGACATGGGTGATGTCACCCAACGTGCCGTCACCGGCCAGCTCCAGGGCCCGGCGCGTCACCGGGTGGAACAGGTAGTGAAAGCCTTCCACCACAGGGACTCCCGCCTTGTCGGCGGCCTCTGCGACACGCATCGCCTCAGTCCGGTTGCAGGCGAACGGCTTTTCGGTGAGCACCGGCTTGCCCGCCGCCACCGCCGCGAGATTCCACGGTGCGTGCAGTGAGTTCGCCAGCGGGTTGTAGACGACGTCGACCTCGGGGTCGTTGATCACATCCTCATACGAGGCCAGCGCGCGTTCCACACCGTACTTCTCGGCGAATGCCTGCGCGCGTCGGGGATCGCGCGCCGCCACGGCGACCAGTCGGTGGCCCAGATCGTGAGCGGGCCCGATGATCGCGGCCTCCGCAATGCGGGAGGCCCCGAGCACCCCGATGCGCAAGCTCATGGCGTCATACCGCCACGCGACCGCACACGTCGTGCATGTACGCCACGCTGGTCCGCACGTCGCGCACCGGTCCCTCGTCGGCAGGCTCGCCGTCGAGGATGGTGTCCTGCTCCATCACGAACCAACCGTCGAATCCGTTGGCGCGCAGCGCGGTCACGATGCCCGCGATATCGACATCGCCCTGCGCCGAGCGGCGTGTACATGCCCTTGCGCACCGCCTCGGTGTACGTGAGTTCCCCGGCCTGCACGCGAGCGGCAAGCGCCGCGTCGACATCCTTGAGGTGTGCGTGGGCGATTCGGCCCGGCACCTGCAGGGTCAGCGCAAGCGGATCCGTCCCGCCGATGAGCAGATGGCCGGTGTCCAGGCACAGCTTGATGCTCGCGCCCTGCAGTACCCGGTCCACATCGCTGCGGGTCTCGACCATGGTTCCGACGTGCGGGTGCAGCACGGCGAGCACACCGCGGTCGGCGGCCGCATCGGCGAGCCGGTCGAGATTGGCCAGCAGCGTGGCCCATTGGCTGTCGTTCGAGTGTGGGCCGCGAGTCGTATCCATCCGCGCCTGTCGCGGCCGCCAGCACGAGCACGTCTGCGCCACATGCGATCAGCGCGTCGAGCGGACCGGCGATGTCGGCCAGCGGGTCATGGTCGGCGTCGTGAAGTAGCACGGGCACGAAGATGCCGACGCAGCTCAGACCGTTCGACGCGAGCAACGCGGTCAGCTCGTCGGGTTCGGACGGCAGGAAGCCCTCGGGACCCAACTCGGTGGCGGACAACCCGACTTCGCGCATCTCGGCGAGCACTCGATCGGCGTCGCAGTTGATGTCCCCAGCCGGGGACCTCGCACACTCCCCAGGAGATTGGTGCGCCTGCGATCTTCGTCACCTTGACCTCACTTCCTTGATGCTCACCGGCACGCGGCGCTGCAACGACTCGGTCGCCGCTTCGGCCAGCCACGCGACCTCGACCGCGTCGGCCACCGTGCATGCCGGGGTGGCGTCTCCCTTGACGACATCGACGAACGCACTGAGCTCTGCGCGGAACGCCTCGGTGAAGCGGTCCATGAAGAAGTGGTGCGCCGGCCCCTCGGGAAAGCTGTTGTCGGGGTCGACGTTCCGCACGGGCACACCCTGATCCCAGCCGGCGACCACCGTGTCGTGGAATCCGTGTACCTCGAGGCGGCAGTCGTATCCGTGTGCGTTGTAGCGCGCCGCCGACACCACACCGAGCGTGCCGCCCTCGAAGGTGACCACGACGGCGGCCGTGTCGACGTCGCCGAACTCGGCGAACTTCGGATCGCCCTGAACGCTGCCCGTGGCGTACACCTCGACGGCCTGCTGCCCGGTGATCCAGCGGATCACGTCGAAATCGTGTACCGCACAGTCACGGAAGATCCCACCGGAACCCGCGATGTATTCCATCGGCGGGGGAGCCGGGTCCATCGTCGTGCTGCGCACGGTGTGCAGGGCGCCGAGTGAGCCGTCCTCGACCGCGCGCTTGGCGGCGGCGAATGCGGCGTCGAACCGCCGCTGGTAACCCACCTGAACCGGCACTCCCGAGCGCGCGATCACCTCGGCGACCCGTGCGCTCTCCGCCGCCGTAGAGGCGATCGGCTTCTCGCAGAACGTCGGCAGACCCCGCTCGACCGCGGCCAGCGTCAGCTCCGCATGCGCAGGAGTCGCGGCCGAGACGACGACCCCGTCCACGCCTGAGGCCAACAGCGCCTCGACCGAATCAACCGGCTTCGCACCGTGTTTGGCCGCGACGGCCGCGACGACCTCGGGCCGCTCGTCGGTGACGACAAGCCCGTCGATGCTGTCCAACCCCGAGAGGGTGTCGGTGTGGAAGGCGCCGATCCGGCCCAATCCGATTACGCCGAGGGTGGTCATGGCATTCTCCGTTCTTGTTGGGCGCGCAGAACGACGTCGAGTTCGTCCGCGCTGAGGTCTTCGGCGAGCGCCGCCAGCACCGAGTCGACCTGACTGGGTGGGGCGAGGCTGCCGATGGGCTGATCGCTGTCGAGGTTGGTGGGAAAGGCGTAACCCTCCGCGGTGGCGACCACCGCGTTGTAGAGGTCGCGCGGCGGGCATCCTGCCGCCTTCATCGCCAGCAGCGAGGGATAGATCGCGCGGACCATGGCCGTGCGATCCAGCGCCTCCATCGCCCGGCCGAACGGCGAAGAGATCTGCAGCAGGTTGGCGATCCGGCGGATGTCACCCGAAATGTTCGACCCCGCACCGTGATACAGCGCCGGGTTGAAGAACACCGCGTCGCCCTTGTTCAGGGGAAGCTGGACGTGATGCTCGGCGAAGAAGTCCACGAACTCGGGCCGATTGAAGGCGATGTAGCCGCCTGCGAACCGCTGCGAACCGGGCAGCAGCATCGTGGGGCCGCTCTCCACCGGCATATCGCAGTGGGCGACCGCGCCCTGCAGCGTCAGCACCGGTGAGGTGCGGTGCAGATGCGCCGGATACTGCGCGAGATGCTCGTCGGGGACGAAACCCAGGTGATAGTCGCGATGCGGAACCTGCTGTATGCCACCGGGGTTGACGACGTTGACCTGCGAGGTGACCTGGTAGCGCGGACCCAGCCAGGCCTGGCAGACGATGGCGAGGGTGTCGTTGGCGTAGTACTCGGCGAACACGTCCGGTGCGTGCAGCGCGAGTTTCTGCGCGGCGTTCCAGATCCGGTCGTTGGCGCCGGGCTTACCGAAGTGATCGCCCGCCGCCGTGCCCGCGTCGCGCTGGGCGGCGATGATCGAGAAGAAGCCCTCGCTGGCGCGGTCGACGATCTCGGGGGAGAAGGCGTCCTCGAACACCACCACGCCTGGGCCGTCGGCGAGCGCCCGAATCAGCTCGGACTGCAAGTCCCGCCGGTCGGCGCCGGCCACCGTCGGCCGCCGAATACACCAGCACGTTGCTTCGCACGTCGCTGGCGTTCGGATAGTCGGCACGATCGGTGTCGCGAAGCACCTGCGCGCGGAAGTCGTCGAGCCGGCATTCCGACTCGTCGATCCACGGCGTGTATGTCGTCCTCACTGGTGCGGCCATGGCAGCTAGTCTTGCTGTGATAGTCGCCGCAATCAACGCCATAAACCCATCAAAAACACCTCAGGAAGCTTCGATGCCGCACCGCTACAAGGTCCGCGAGATCGCCCAGCAGTCCGGGCTGAGCGAGGCAACGGTCGACCGCGTCCTGAACGAACGTCCCGGCGTCCGCGCGAACACCAGGGCCGAGGTCGAGCAGGCGATCGCGGATCTCGACAAACAGCGGGCCCAGCTGCGCCTGAACGGCCGTCGCTACCTCATCGACGTCGTGATGCAGACGCCGGAGCGGTTCTCCGACGCGTTCCGGGCCGCGATCGAGGCCGAACTGCCCGCCTTCGCACCGGCCATGCTGCGGGCCCGGTTCCACCTGTGGGAGTCGGGGTCGACCGAGCAGATGGTCGAGGCGTTGAGCCGCATCCGCGGCAGCCACGGCGTGGTGCTCAAGGCGCAGGACGAACCCGCGGTGGCCGAGGCCGTCGATCGCCTGGTCGAAAGCGGGGTGCCGGTGGTGACGTATGCGACCGACATCCCCGCGAGCGCGCGCTGCGCCTACGTGGGCATCGACAACCACGGCGCAGGCGTGACCGCCGCCTATCTGATGCGGGAGTGGCTGGGGTCGGCGCCGTCGGACGTCCTCATCACGCTGAGCCGCGCGGTGTTCCGCGGCGAGGGCGAGCGTGAGGTCGGATTCCGCTCGGCGATGCGCGGCACCGGCCGAACGATCGTGGAAGTCAGCGACAGCGACGGCATCGATGCGACCAACGAGCGGCTGGTACTCGAGGCGCTCGAGCAGCATCCAGACGTCGGGGCCGTTTATTCGGTCGGGGGAGGCAACACCGCCACGATCGCGGCGTTCGAGCGGCTCGGGCGGCCCTGCCAGGTGTTCATCGCCCACGACCTGGACGTCGACAACAGAAAGTTGCTGCGTGACGGCCGTATCTCGGTCGTCCTGCACAACGACCTACGGGCCGACGCGCGCCTGGCGATGCGGTTGATTCTTCAGCAGCAGGGTGCGTTGCCGGTCGAGCCGGCCCGGCCGGTGCCCATCCAGGTCATCACTCCGTACAACCTGCCGCCGTAAACGCCGGACGAGTGCTAGCGGCGGGCTACTGAGCGGTAGCAATTTCCTTATTAATGACACTCAGTGCCACGTGACGCAAAACACAATTTTGTCTCACGGCGGGCGTCGGCACAGGCGCTGAGCTGCGGGTTCGACTGGTGGTCACCTGCGCGTACCCCGCGAGTCGTGTGAAGGCCCGCCTAAGAGAAGTGCAATAATCGGTACTGCCAGTGACATCAAATTTCTGTGGACGTCCAGCCCATGGCGCGTCGCCTCGACTGCGACTCGGAGGACGTTCGCCGGGATAGCTTGAATTAGGACGGAAGGCGGTCGGTAGTGGGGGCCAACGGCAACGGGGCCAACCCGGTGTCACGCAGGCAGAAGCTCGAAAAGGTCGTCATCCGCTTCGCAGGCGACTCCGGCGACGGTATGCAGCTCACTGGCGACCGCTTCACCACCGAGGCCGCACTGTTCGGCAATGACCTTGCGACGCAACCGAATTACCCCGCCGAGATCCGCGCGCCACAGGGCACGCTGCCCGGTGTGTCGTCGTTCCAGATTCAGATCGCCGACTACGACATCCTGACCGCGGGTGACCGCCCCGACGTCCTCGTCGCGATGAACCCCGCCGCGCTGATGGCCAACGTGTCCGACCTGCCCCGCGGCGGCCTGATCATCGCCAACTCCGACGAGTTCACCAAGCGGAACCTGGCGAAGGTCGGCTACGAAGGCAACCCGCTGGAGAACGACGACCTGTCCGACTACGTCGTGCAGGCCGTCCCGATGACCACGCTCACCCTCGGCGCGGTCGAGGAGATCGGCGCGACGAAGAAGGACGGTCAGCGCGCCAAGAACATGTTCGCGCTCGGCCTGCTGTCGTGGATGTACGGCCGCGAGCTCGAGCACAGCGAGGCGTTCATCCGCGAGAAGTTCGCCCGCAAGCCCGATATCGCCGAGGCGAACGTGCTGGCGCTCAAGGCCGGCTGGAATTACGGCGAGACCACCGAGGCCTTCGCGGGCAGCATCTACGAGATCGCGCCGGCCAAGCTGAAGAGACGGCGAGTACCGCCAGATTTCGGGCAACACGGCGCTGGCCTACGGGCTGGTGACGGCCGGTCAGCTCGGCAATCTTCAGATCGTGCTCGGCACCTACCCGATCACCCCGGCGTCGGACATCCTGCACGAGCTGTCCAAGCACAAGAACTTCAACGTGCTGACCTTCCAGGCCGAGGACGAGATCGCCGGCATCGGCGCGGCGATCGGCGCGTCGTACGGCGGTGCGCTGGGCATCACCAGCACCTCCGGCCCCGGCATCTCGCTGAAATCCGAGGCCATCGGCCTGGCCGTGATGACCGAGCTTCCGCTGATCGTCATCGACGTGCAGCGCGGCGGTCCGTCGACCGGCCTGCCGACCAAGACCGAGCAGGCCGACCTGCTGCAGGTGCTGTACGGACGCAACGGCGAGTCGCCGGTCGCGGTGATCGCACCGCGGTACACCGTCGGACTGCTTCGACGTGGCCGTCGAGGCCGCGCGCATCGCCGTCACCTACCACACTCCGGTGGTCATCCTGTCCGACGGCGCGATCGCGAATGGCTCTGAGCCGTGGCGGATTCCGGATGTCAGCACGCTACGCGCCGATCGAGCACACCTTCGCGAAGTCCGGCGAGCCGTTCCAGCCGTACGCCCGTGACCCCGAGACCCTGGCGCGCCAGTTCGCGGTCCCGGGCACCCCCGGCCTCGAGCACCGCATCGGTGGCCTCGAAGCGGCCAACGGTTCGGGCAACATCTCCTACGAGCCGAAGAACCACGACCTGATGGTGCGGCTGCGCCAGGCCAAGATCGACGGCATCACAGTGCCGGACCTCGAGGTCGACGACCCGACCGGCGACGCCGAACTACTGATGCTCGGCTGGGGCAGCAGCTACGGCCCCATCGGCGAGGCGTGCCGTCGCGCGCGGCGTAAGGGCATCAAGGTGGCCCAGGCGCACCTGCGCAACCTGAACCCCTTCCCGGCCAACCTGGGTGAGGTGCTGCGGCGCTACCCCAACGTGGTGTTGCCGGAGATGAACCTCGGCCAGCTGGCACTGCTGCTGCGCGGCAAGTACCTGGTCGACGTTCAGTCGGTGACGAAGGTGGAAGGCATGGCGTTCCTGGCCGAAGAGGTCGAAGGCATCATCGACTCCGCGCTCGACGGAACGTTGAGCGACAAGGAAATTGACAAGGCCAAGTTTGCGCGGCTGGCGGCAGCCACCGTGGAGACTGGCGTGGGAGCGATCGCATGACCGACCTGATTGGTGCAGATCTCGGGCTGACGCGCTGGGACCGGTTTGGTTCCGACGACCGACGAACCGCAGAAGTCGCAAGGACTTCACCAGCGACCAGGAAGTCCGCTGGTGCCCCGGCTGCGGTGACTACGTCATCCTCAACACGATCCGCAACTTCCTGCCCGAACTCGGGCTGCGTCGCGAGAACATCGCGTTCGTCAGCGGCATCGGCTGCTCGAGCCGCTTCCCGTACTACCTGCAGACCTATGGTTTCCACTCGATCCACGGCAGGGCGCCGACGATCGCGACCGGGCTGGCGCTGGCCCGCGAAGACCTGTCGGTCTGGGTCGTCACCGGCGACGGCGACGCGCTGTCGATCGGCGGCAACCACCTGATCCACGCGCTGCGACGCAACATCAACCTGACGATCCTGCTGTTCAACAACCGGATCTACGGCCTCACCAAGGGGCAGTACTCGCCGACGTCGGAGACCGGCAAGGTCACCAAGTCCACCCCGATGGGCTCGCTGGACTACCCGTTCAACCCGGTGTCGCTGGCGCTGGGCGCCGAGGCCACCTTCGTCGGTCGCGCGCTGGACTCCGACCGCAAGGGCCTGAGCGAGGTGCTTCGTGGCGCCGCTGCACACCGCGGTGCCGCGCTCGTCGAGATCATGCAGGACTGCCCGATCTTCAACGACGGTTCGTTCGACGCGCTGCGCAAGGAAGGCGCCGAGGAGCGGCTGATCAACCTGAGCCACGGCGAACCGATCACCTTCGGCGCCGACGGCGAATACTGCGTGGTCAAGTCGGGATTCGGCCTCGAGGTCGCCAAGACCGCCGATGTGTCGGCCGACGAGATCGTCATCCACGATGCGCAGCTGGAGGACCCGGCGTACGCGTTCGCGCTGTCGCGGCTGTCCGAGCAGAACCTCGATCACATGGTGATGGGCATCTTCCGCCAGGTCAGCAAGCCGACCTACGACGACGCCGCCCGGCCAGCAGATCGCGGCGGCGCGAGACGCCAAGCCGCACGACACGGCCGCGCTGCAGTCGCTGCTCCGCGGCAAAGACACCTGGACCGTCGACTAATCTCACTGACGTGACGTCCCCCGTGCCGCTCGCAGCGGTCATTCTGGCAGGCGGGGCATCCCGCAGGATGGGCCGCGACAAGGCCACCGCCGTCTACGACGGCAAGACCCTCGTCGAGCGGACGGTGTCCGCGGTGAGCCCACGGTGCGCACCGGTCTTCGTCGTCGCCGCACCGGGTCAGGCGCTGCCGAACCTGCAGGCCGAGATCCTGCGCGACGATATCCGCGGGGTCGGTCCGCTGCTGGCGACCGGCCGCGGGCTGCGTGCGGCCGCGCAGGCCGGTCTCGAACTCGCCTTCGTCTGTGCCGTCGACATGCCCCTGCTCTCGGCCGACCTGATCGACGAACTCGCAGGTCCCGCCGTCCGTCTCGGAGCCGACGTGGTGCTGCCCTGGGACGGCCGGTCCCACTACCTTGCCGGGATCTACCGCACTGGCCTGCACGAACGTGTTGCCGAACTCGTCGAGGCGGGGGAGCGCAGCATGCGGGCGCTGGTCGAAACCGTCGACACCCAGCGGGTTGTCATGCCCGAACAGGCCTCGCTGACGAACGTCAACACCGTTGCCGAGCTGAGGGACGCGGCGTCTACGCGAATCGCGTAGCAAATTCAGCAAATTAGTTACCCATAATTCGGTGAAAGCCGGGCTGAATTCGGTGCACCGAATTATGCCGAGATTTCACGGTGATATACGCAAGTGAGCTGGCGAAGCTCGCTCGCCATTACGGACCTGACTCCAGGATTGTGGTCGTGAACGCTCCTGTGCACCAGATGTTTCGGCTGTAGCGGCCGGCATAGCGCACCAATTCGGTCACTGATCGCGCGCGAATTTCGTTCTGTGCGCAGCGCTGAAGTGGGCATCGCGCCCTGGATTGACCGTCATTGTCTACTTGGGTTCGAACTCCTCGAGCTGCACGAGCTACCCGGGTGCGCCGGCCAGCTCCCTTGCGCTGACGATGTGCGATTGAAATATGTTGTCACACAGCAATTTTCAGTGCGCCCAGGCGATTATCGGCGGTCGACTGTCTCGGTGCCCAGATGCGAGGGCTGGGTGACGGCTCAGTGGGTGAAATATCAAGTGATACAGAGGATTATCGAGTATCTGCTTCGTGCCGGATGTCATCACCGCCGACAGCGAACCAATCTGCCAAAAACTGGCTCTACCAGCGACTTACCCACTTGCACTGAATATTTCGCTGCATACCTGCGCGTACGGAAGGTGTCAGCGCAGTGCGCTGGGTCACAAAATAGTAGTGAGATGGCTCACGGTGACACGCCGAAGCTGTGAAATCCTCAGCTCCGCCAAACGCGCGGATGACCTGCGTAGACGATTGTTCTCGGCGACCGTGATCAGTCCGTGATCTGAGCGCGACACGTCCGTCACCGAAATGACTTTCGTCGAATCGGTTTGTACGGTCCTAATCGGCTTCTAAGGGAGCAAATAATTCAAAAAACCACGAACCTGCGTGTGAGTGGGGCCTGGCCGGCATACGCCGCCGACGGCCACCGGGTCTGACCGCCCGGCGAGGCGACTCTCGCCTCCCGCTGCCGCACCTGACCGAGATGGTGCGGCCCATTACCCCGCCTGTGACCAGGCATGTACCCGTGCGTCCGCGCACGGGTGAGGGTGGCGCGCGCTCGTCGAAAGGATCGAAGTTGAAGAACATCCGCAAGACGATTGGTCTGGCGACTTTCGCCGGCGCGCTCGCCGTGACGCCGATGGCGCTGGCGGGCACCGCCAATGCGGACAGCGTTGACTGGGATGCGGTCGCGGCCTGTGAGTCCGGCGGCAACTGGGGAACCGCGACCGGTAACGGCTACTACGGCGGTCTGCAGTTCACCATGGGCACCTGGCAGTCCAACGGTGGCAGCGGCTCGCCCCACAACGCCAGCCGTGAAGAGCAGATCCGCGTCGCGGAGAACGTGCTGCAGAGCCAGGGCATCGGCGCATGGCCGACCTGCGGCGGTCGCGGCTAGTAACAAGCAAGACCTGTTGAGGCGGTGTCTAGGCGATATGCCTGGGCGCCGCCTCTTCTTTCTCAGAGGCCTCTTACGCCAGTTAAGTAACGACTAAAACTTTTGACGCTTCCGTAACACGTGACCTTCCTCACCCGAAACACCGGATAGCCGCATCGAAGCAAGCACAGCGCTTCACGCGGGCCTTGAGTTCAAACGGTCGGGGAAGGACCGCAGAAATGAAGATTCGCAAGCTTGTCACCAAAGGCCTGTTGACCGCCGCCATCTCCGGGGCACTCGCCCTCGTGCCGATGGCCATGTCCACCGCCACCGCGAGCGCCGATTCGGTCAACTGGGACGCCATCGCCGAGTGCGAGTCCGGCGGCAACTGGTCCATCAACAGCGGCAACGGCCACTACGGCGGGCTGCAGTTCAAGCAGGCGACGTGGAACTCCAACGGCGGAGCGGGCAACCCCGCGACCGCCTCGCGCGCCGAGCAGATCCGCGTCGCCGAGAACGTCCTGCGCACCCAGGGCATCAAGGCCTGGCCGAAGTGCGGCCCCCGTGGCGCATCGCCGGCCGTCTGGAAAAACCCGGGCGCGCCGTCGATGCCGGCTGTGCCCACCGCTGCGGGCGGCTGCTCGGCAATGCCCTCGAGCGCATTCCTCGGCTTCATCAACCCCCGCCAGATGTGCACCGCCCTGCTCAACCCGTTGGGTGCCGTCTGAACTCGAGGCTGACCCTCACACCGGCTGGACGTCGCGGTCGGTCGGGAGCGCGAACGCCGACCGGGCCGCGATCGTCGCCAAATGCCTGGTGACCAGTGCTTCGGGTCCCAGGACGGTCGCGCGGGTCGCCGCGGCGCTGAGTAACGGCGGCAGGTTCACGATCTGGCCGATCGTCTTCGACTCGCGCACCAGCGATCGCACCCGCGGGCCGCGGAACGCCGCGAACCGGCCGAACGCCGTAGCAAGGTCGTCTGTCCTGTCGACGAAGGACGCCAGGATGGCCGCGTCCTCGATCCCCTGACAGCCGCCCTGCCCCAGATGCGGCCGCATCGGGTGAGCGGCGTCGCCCACCGCGACGATGGGCCCCCGGGACCATTGCCGCGCGCGATCGCGGTCGTAGAGGTCGTTGTGCAACACGCGGGCGGGGTCCGTCGCGGCCAGCACCGTGGGAATGGGCTCGGCCCAGGTGCCGAACTTGTCCTTGAGATAGTTCAGCTCGCCCTGCGGCGCGCTGCGTCCTTCGGGGGCGCGTTCGGTGGCGAACCAATAGGTGGTGTCCCCTCCCAGGGGCACATGGCCGAATTCGATGGACGGGCCGAGGACCTCGCCGGCGAGGTCGGGGTCGATGCTGCAGTCAGCCACCCCGCGCCAAGCCGTGTAGCCGACGTAGCGGTTGCCCAGCGGGCCGTTGAGGTGACGCGCCACCATCGAATGCGTGCCGTCCGCGCCGACGACCGCATCGGCCTCGGTCGTCGTCGCGTCCGACAAACTGACCTGCACGCCGTCGGCCGTCGCCACCAGTGAGTGGGCCGATACGCCGTATCGCAGGGTTCCCTCGGCAAGTGCACCGGCCAGCACCGACGTCAGCACATTCCGGTGAATGACCACCAGCGGTTCACCCAACGCCTTGACCAGTCGTTGCGGCGACGGGTGACGCAGCCAGGTGCCGTCGCGCCAGCGCATCGCCCCCGCGGTGATGCGGCCTCCGGCGGCGCGGACGGCATCGCCCAAGCCGATTTCGTCGAGTGCGGCCAGTGCGTTGGGCCAGATGCTGATGCCTGCGCCGGATGAGGTGTCGGTGCGCTCCTCGAGGACGGTGACGTCGTGCCCGTGCTGTTGTAGCGCGTTGGCGGTCGCCAGCCCGGCGATGCCCGCGCCGATCACCAGGATCCGCTTCGGCATCCGTCGAACGTAGCGTGTGGCCCTACAGGTCGAAGACGAGAAGTGTGCTGGACGCCGTGGCGACAATCGCGCCCGACTCGTCCGTCACGACGCCTTCGGAGAATCCGACGCGCGATCCGGACTTCACCACCGTGCCGGTGGCGGTCAGGACGCCGCTGGTCAGACGGACCGCCTTGAGGTAGTTCACCTTGATCTCGATCGTGGTGTAACCCTTGCCCGCGGGCAGGGTGCTGTGGACGGCGCAGCCAGTCACCGAGTCCAGCAGCGTGCAGATCAGCCCGCCGTGAATCGCACCGATCGGGTTGTAGGCGGATTCGTCTGGCCGGCAGGTGAATACGACCCGACCGTTTTCGGCCTCGACGATCCCGAACTCCATCAGCCCACCGATCGGCGGCTGCGGTAGACGGCCGTCGGCCATCGCCTGCAGGTAGTCGAGGCCCGCCATCGTCAGTCCCTTGGCGGTGCTTGGCCCCGGCTCGTGCCACGTGATGGTCTTCGAGCGCTGCGGCCCCCAGTCGGCCCGGGTATCGGTCAGTTCTGCGGTCATCGGTTGTCCTTCAATTTGGTCATTGACGGGTAGTGGCGTTGGCGATCTGGGTCATCGAGGGCGACGGCGTGCACCTTGCCCCAGTCGAGCAAGGCATCCAGGACGGGAATCAGTGCCTCGCCGGATTCGGTCAGTCGGTACTCGTAACGCGCGGGAGCACTTTGGTATTGCGACCGGGCGACGGCGCCGGCGTTCTCCAGGGCCTTCAACCTGGCCGCGATGCGGTCGCGGGGTGCGCCCGTGCCCCGCACGATGTCGGTGAAGTGGGTGGCTCCAAGCGCGATCTCGCGGACGACGAGCAGCGCCCAGCGCTCGCCGACGAGTTCCAGCGCCGCCGCGATCGGGCACGGCCGACCCGGGAGCTCGGCCAATGGCACTGACGGCGCCGAAGTCATACGGTCAGCCTGCCACGAGTAAGTTTGAAAATCAAACTGACTGCCATGGCCGGGAGGCTACCGATTCTCGGCGGCGGTTGGTACGCCTGGCGTGTGCTACCAACATGGACATGACCGAGCCGACGCCTTTCGGCGACCTCGATGCCTATCTCGCGCTTGCCACGTGTTTCGGGGCTTGCGGTGTCGCCGGACGGGACGCGCGTGGTGACCACCGTCGCCGAACTGAATGACAAGCGCACCGAGTTCGTCAGCGCTGTGTGGGAGGTCGACCCCGCAGGCTCGCAGCCGGCGCGGCGGTTGACCCGAGGCGCCAAGGGCGAGTCGTCACCGGTGTTCACCGCGGGCGGGGATGTCCTGTTCGTCGCGAGCCGGCCGAACGAAGACGACGACAAGGCGCCCGCGGCGCTGTGGCGATTGCCCGCGGCAGGCGGCGAGGCTTTCGAGGCGCTCGCACTGCCCGGTGGAGTCGAGACGGTGCGCACCGCAAGCGACGCCGACCTCGTCGTGGTGAGTGGGCCGATGATGCCGTCGGCCCGCAGCATCGACGACGATCGCCGCGTGCGGGATCTGCGTAAGGACACGAAGGTCAACGCGATCCTGCACACCGGTTACCCGATTCGGCACTGGGACAAGGATCTCGGACCCGGCGAGCCTCATCTGTTCGGCACTGGTCTCGACGGCGGCGCACCGCGGAACCTCACCGAGTCGCCGGGAAGTGCGTTGTGGGACGCGGACTTCGACGTCAGTCCCGACGGCCGGTTCGTGGTCACCAGCTGGCAGCAGCCGGCCGCCGGCGCTTCCAAGCACGTCGTGCTGGTGCGCATCGACACCGAAAGCGGCGAACGGACCGTGATCGCCGACGATCCCGGCGCCGACCTGTGGAGCCCGGCGATCGCACCAGACGGCTCCGCGGTCGCCTACGCTCGCGAGTCGTACTCGACGCCCGAGGTGGCGCCACGAATCACACTGTGCTGCTTGCGCTTCGGGCAGGCGCCGGTCGACGTGGCACTGGACTGGGATCGCTGGCCGACGTCGGTGACGTGGTCGCGCGACGGTTCGGCGCTGATCGTCACCGCCGACCAGGACGGTCGAGGTCCGATCTTCTCGATCGATCCGGATGGCGGATCTGTCACGCAGCTGACGTATGACGACTACGCATACACCGAATGTCTGCGCCGCGCCCGGCGGTGTGCTGTACGCGCTGCGCAGTTCCTACGCTGCGCCACCCCATCCGGTGCGCATCGATCCTGATGGGGCCGTCACCGAGTTGCCCTGCGTGGATCCGCCACTCCTGCCCGGCGCGCTCACCGAGGTCGAGGCGACGGCCACCGACGGCACCCGGGTGCGCTCGTGGCTGGTGTTGCCGGAAGGCGACACGCCTGCACCGCTTCTGTTGTGGATTCACGGCGGCCCACTCGGCAGCTGGAACGTCTGGTCGTGGCGATGGAATCCGTGGCTGCTGGCCGCGCGAGGATATGCGGTGTTGCTTCCTGATCCCGGGTCTGTCCACCGGCTACGGACAGGACTTCATCCAGCGGGGGTGGGGCGCGTGGGGCGGCGCCCCATACGACGATCTGATGGCTGCCACGGACGCCGCGTGCGCGCACCCCCGCGTGGACGCCGACCGGACCGCGGCGATGGGCGGATCGTTCGGCGGCTACATGGCCAATTGGGTTGCCGGACACACGGATCGGTTCGACGCCATCGTCACCCACGCGAGCCTGTGGGCGCTCGACCAGTTCGGCGCCACCACCGATGCGTCGTACTACTGGATGCGTGAGATGACGCCGGAGATGGCCGCAGTAAACTCACCTCACAATCATGTCGGTGAGATAGTGCACCCCGATGCTGGTCATCCACGGCGACAAGGACTATCGCGTACCGATCGGAGAAGCTCTGCGCCTCTGGTTCGGCCTGCTGACCGAATCGCGATTGCCTGCCGCCGACGACGGCACCAGTCCGCACCAGTTCCTCTACTTCCCATCGGAAAATCATTGGGTCCTGAGCCCGCAGCACGCGAAGGTCTGGTACCAGGTAGTGACCGCGTTTCTGAGCCGCCACGTCCTCGGTGAGGACGTCGAACTGCCGGAGGCGCTCGGGTAGCGTCGTGCCCATGAGCACCGAGCGCGAGTTCGACATCGTCCTGTACGGGGCAACCGGCTTCGTCGGGAAGCTGACGGCCGAATACCTGGCGAAAGCTGGCGGTGACGCCCGCATCGCACTGGCGGGCCGATCGCAGGACAAGTTGCTCGCAGTGCGGGAGTCGCTGGGGGAGAAGGCGCAGTCCTGGCCGATCATCGCGGCGGATGCGTCGCAGCCGTCGACGCTCAGACGCGATGGCAGCCCGGACGCAGGTGGTGGTGACCACGGTCGGGCCGTATGCCCGATACGGCCTTCCTTTGGTGGCGGCCTGCGCCGCCGCGGGCACCGACTACGCCGATCTGACCGGTGAGACGTTGTTCATTCGCGAAAGCATCGAGCTGTACCACAAGCAGGCCGTCGAGACGGGTGCGCGCATCGTGCACTCTTGCGGATTCGATTCGGTCCCTTCGGATCTCACCGTGTTCGCGCTCTATCGGCGTGCTCAGGAGGATCAGGCGGGCGAGCTGACCGACACCAACCTGGTCGTGCGCGCGATGTCCGGAGGACTGTCGGGAGGCACCATTGCGTCGGGTATCGACGTCTTCAGCACTGTCTCGCGTGATGCCGAGGCCAGGCGGGCGATGAACGATCCCTACACGTTGACGCCCGACCGCGCACGCGGAGCCCGAACTCGGCGGACAGCCCGATATTCGGTGGCGCCGCGGCAGCGACGTTGCCGAGGCACTCGACGGATATTGGCTTGGGCCGTTCGTGATGGCGGGCCCGAACTCACGAATTGTCAGGCGTAGCAATGCTTTACTGGATTATGCGTATGGCAGGCGGCTCGCAGTACGGCGAGCTGACGAGCATGGGCCGCTCCGTTAATGGCACCGATTGCGGCGGCGTTGGCCACCGGCGCAAATACCGCGGCCATGGCGCTGGGAAGCCGCTTCTTCCACCGCATTCCCCGCCGCCTCGTCGACCGTGTCGCGCCGAAACCCGGCACCGGTCCCAGTGAACGAGTGCGTGAGAACGGGCACTACACGGTCGAGACGTTCACCACCACCACGACGGGCATCCGATACCGGGCACGGCTGTCTCAGCGTGGCGACTACGGGTATAAGGCCACGTCGGTATTGCTCGGCGAGTGCGGTCTGGCGCTGGCGCTCGACCGGGACCGGCTCTCGGATCTGCATGGTGTCCTCACACCCGCGGCGGCGATGGGCGATGTGTTGCTGGACCGATTGCCTGCGGCCGAAGTGTCATTGGAGACAACGCGACTAGGCTGATTCTTTTCTGATCCGCGCAATCCTGAACGCCTGTGCACCAAGATCTTTTGGACTAGTTTGGACTCGGTACGTCTACGCCAAGGTGCATATCCCAGCGACGAAGGTGGGCAGGTAATGGCTGGTCTCGACGATCTCTACGCACAAATTCCGGTACAGGACATTGCGACGAGGATCGGCGCCGATGAAGGCGAAGTGAACAACGCAATTCGCACTCTGGTGCCCGCATTGGTCGGTGGTTTGGCCGAAAATGTCCAGGCCGACCAGATCGACTCGAGCGACCTCGAATCCGCCGTTGCCCAGCAGGGCGCGAGCGGTCTGCTCGACGGCGGCGTCAGCGTCGATCAGGTCGACGAGAAGCAGGGCGACCAATTCGTCGCGAAGATCTTCGGCGGCAACGACAGCGGGGCCGTGGCCTCAGCGCTGGCCGGCAAGGGCGCCGGCGGCGGCGACCTGATCAAGCAACTGTTGCCGATTCTGGCGCCCATTGTGCTGGCCTACATCGGCAAGCAACTGACCAAAGGCTCGGCGCCGGCCGAGACCCAGGCGGCGCCGGCCGGCGGCGGGGGCCTCGGTGACATCCTCGGCAGCATCCTGGGCGGTGCCGGTGGTGGCGGCGGTGGCGGTGGCAACAACCCACTCGGCAGCATCCTGGGCAGCGTGCTGGCGGTGGCGGCGGCGGCCAGAGCAACCCGATCGGCGAGATCCTCGGCGGCCTGCTCGGCGGCAAGAAGTAGCCGCTTGCCCGGCGCCGCGCGGCGCAGCCGGCAATCCACCTGAACGGCCGCCACGCTGTACTTCATAGAATGGCTCGGTGACCGACAGCTCCCGCCCCGGCCTTGACGCCCTGCCCAAATCCTGGGATCCCGGCGCGGTCGAGAGCGACCTCTACGAGGGCTGGGTCGATGCCGGTTACTTCAAGGCCGACGCTTCCAGTCGAGAAGCCCCCGTACTCGATCGTCCTGCCGCCTCCGAATGTGACCGGCAGCCTGCACATGGGCCACGCGCTCGATCACACGTTGATGGACGCGCTGACGCGGCGCAAGCGCATGCAGGGCTTCGAGGTGTTGTGGCTTCCTGGCATGGACCACGCCGGCATCGCCACCCAGAGCGTCGTCGAAAAGCAGCTCGCGGTCGACGGCAAGACCAAGGAAGAATTCGGTCGCGAGCTGTTCATCGACAAGGTGTGGGACTGGAAGCACGACTCCGGCGGCACCATCGCAGGCCAGATGCGGCGGCTCGGCGACGGCGTCGACTGGAGCCGCGACCGCTTCACCATGGACGACGGCCTGTCTCGTGCGGTGCGCACCATCTTCAAGAGGCTGTTCGACGCCGGGTTGATCTACCGCGCTGAGCGGCTGGTGAACTGGTCGCCCGTCCTGGAGACCGCGGTGTCGGACCTGGAGGTCAAGTACGAGGACGTCGAAGGCGAGCTGGTGTCGTTCCGTTACGGCTCGCTGCGCGATGACGAGCCGCACATCGTGGTGGCCACCACCCGGGTCGAGACGATGCTGGGCGACACGGCGATCGCGGTGCACCCCGACGACGAGCGCTATCGCGATCTGGTCGGCAAAACTCTGCCGCACCCGTTCGTCGACCGCGAGATGATCATCGTCGCCGACGAACACGTCGACCCCGAGTTCGGCACGGGCGCAGTCAAAGTCACTCCGGCCCACGATCCGAACGACTTCGAGATCGGCATGCGTCATCAGTTGCCGATGCCGACGATCATGGATACCAAGGGCCGGATCGCCGACACCGGAACCGAATTCGACGGTCTGGACCGCTTCGATGCGCGCGTCAAGGTCCGCGAGGCGCTGGCCGAACAAGGACGCGTTGTCGCCGAGAAACGGCCGTACCTGCACAGCGTCGGACACTCCGAGCGCAGCGGCGAGCCCGATCGAACCGCGGCTGTCGTTGCAGTGGTGGGTCAAGGTCGAATCGCTGGCGGCGGCTGCGGGCGACGCCGTGCGCGAGCACCGGACCGTGATTCACCCGCCGAGCCTTGAGCCGCGCTGGTTCGCCTGGGTCGACAACATGCACGACTGGTGCATTTCACGTCAGCTGTGGTGGGGCCATCGGATCCCGATATGGCACGGCCCCGACGGCGACATGATGTGCGTCGGCCCCGACGAAACCCCGCCGGCGGGCTGGGAGCAGGACCCCGACGTCCTGGACACCTGGTTCTCCTCGGCGTTGTGGCCGTTCTCCACCATGGGCTGGCCCGAGCACACGCAAGAGCTGGAGAAGTTCTACCCCACAACAGTTCTGGTCACCGGCTACGACATCCTGTTCTTCTGGGTGGCGCGGATGATGATGTTCGGCACCTTCGTCGCCGACGATCCGGCCATCACGAGCGAGGGGCGGCGCGGGCCGCAGGTGCCTTTCGAGAACGTCTTCCTGCACGGGCTGATCCGCGACGAGTTCGGCCGCAAGATGAGCAAGTCGCGCGGCAACGGCATCGATCCCCTCGACTGGGTCGACAAGTTCGGCGCCGACGCGCTGCGGTTCACCCTTGCCCGCGGCGCGAGCCCCGGCGGCGACCTGTCCATCGGTGAGGACCACGCTCGGGCGTCGCGCAACTTCGCCACCAAGCTGTTCAACGCAACCCGTTTCGCGTTGATGAACGGCGCCGCACCCGCGGCGTTGCCCGATACCGGCCAGCTGACCGACGCCGATCGGTGGATCCTCGGGCGGCTGGAAGAGGTTCGCGCCGAGGTGGATTCGGCGTTGGACAGCTACGAGTTCAGCCGGGCGTGCGAGTCGCTGTACCACTTCGCCTGGGACGAGTTCTGCGACTGGTACGTCGAGCTGGCCAAGGTGCAGCTGGCCGGCAGGAGGCACACCGCACACACGACCGCGGTGCTTGCCTCGGTGCTCGACTCGCTGCTCAAACTGCTGCACCCGGTCATGCCGTTCGTCACCGAGGTGCTGTGGAAGACGTTGACCGGCGGCGAGTCGCTGGTCATCGCCGACTGGCCGCAGCCGTCCGGATTCGCCGTCGATTCGGTTGCGACACAGCGGATCACCGATATGCAGAAGCTGATCACCGAGATCCGCCGGTTCCGCAGCGATCAGGGCCTGAACGACCGGCAGCGGGTGCCCGCGCGGCTGTCCGACGTGGCGAAGGCAGGCCTCGAGGCGCAGCTTCCCGCCGTCACCGCGCTGGCCTGGTTGACTGCGGCGGAGGACGGCTTCACCCCGTCGGCCGCGGTCGAGGTGAGGCTGTCGCAAGCCACGGTCGTGGTGGAGTTGGACACGTCGTCCACCGTCGACGTCGCTGCTGAACGGCGCAGACTCGAAAAGGATCTGGCCGCCGCGCAAAAGGAACTGTCGGGTACGGAGGGCAAGCTCGGCAACGATGCGTTCCTGGCCAAGGCGCCCGCCGACGTGGTCGACAAGATCCGCAATCGCCAGCAGGTGGCCCGAGAAGAGGTCGACCGGATCACGGCCCGCCTTGCCGGGCTGACATGACCGATCCCACCCCCGACGAGATCGCGTCGCTGCTCCAGGTTGAGCATCTGCTCGATCAGCGTTGGCCGGAAACAAAGCTCGAACCCAGCACGACCCGCATCTCTGCGCTGATGGAATTGCTCGGCTCACCGCAGCGGAGCTACCCGTCGATCCACATCGCGGGAACGAACGGCAAGACGTCGGTGGCCCGCATGGTGGATGCGCTGTTGACCGCGTTCAGCCGTCGCACCGGCCGCACCACCAGCCCGCATCTGCAGTCCGCGGTTGAGCGCATCTCGATCGACGGACTGCCGATCAGTCCGGCGAAGTACGTGGAGACCTACCGCGAGATCGAACCGTTCGTGCATCTCGTCGACCAGCAGTCCGAAGCGGCGGGCGGTCCGGCGATGAGCAAGTTCGAGGTCGTCACCGGGATGGCGTTCGCCGCGTTCGCCGACGCACCGATCGATGTGGCCGTCGTCGAGGTCGGTCTCGGCGGACGTTGGGACGCCACCAACATCGTCGACGCACCCGTCGCGGTCATCACGCCGATCGGGGTGGACCACGCCGACTACCTGGGCGACACCATCGCCGAGATCGCCGGCGAAAAGGCCGGCGTCATCAAGAAGCAGGACGGACGAGCCCGTGCCGTCGGGCGCAGATCTGAGCACCGTTGCGGTGATCGCGCCGTCAGCTGCCAGAAGCGATGGAAGTGCTCCTGGCCCAGGCGGTGCGCGCCGACGCCGCGGTAGCCCGCGAGGATTCGGAATTCGCCGTGCTCGGCAGGCAGACCGCCGTCGGAGGACAGCTGCTCGAATTGCAGGGCCTCGGCGGGACCTATAGCGATATCTTCTTGCCTCTGCACGGCGAACATCAGGCGCACAACGCGGTGGTGGCGCTGGCCGCGGTCGAGGCGTTCTTCGGCGCGGGCGCGCAGCGGCAGTTGGATATCGACACGGTGCGGGCAGGTTTCGCCGCTGTCACCAGTCCCGGCCGGTTGGAGCGGCTGCGCAGTGCCCCAACGGTTTTCATCGACGCCGCACACAATCCCGCCGGGGCTGCGGCATTGGCGCAGGCGCTGGGATCCGAATTCGACTTCCGGTTTCTGGTCGGCGTCGTCTCGGTGATGGCCGACAAGGACATCGACGGGATCCTCGCCGCGCTGGAACCGGTGTTCGACCAGATCGTGGTGACCCACAACGGTTCGCCTCGAGCGTTGGACGTCGAGGCGCTGGCGATTCGCGCTGAGGAGCGTTTCGGCCAGGAACGGGTGATCACCGCGCAGACGCTGCCCGACGCGATCGAGACCGCTACCGCGCTCGTCGAGGAAGCCGGAACCGAAGGCGAGGGCCTCGGGGGCTTCGGCGGGGTGGGCATGGTGATCACCGGTTCGGTCGTCACCGCCGGCGCGGCGCGGACGCTCTTCGGCAGGGAACCCGAATGACCGAGCAACCCCAAGGCCAGCCCGACCCGTGGAAGAGCTTTCGCGGCGTGATGGCAGGCACGCTGATCCTGGAGGCGATCGTCGTGCTGCTCGCGCTGCCGGTGGTGGCGCGGATCGGCGGCGGGCTGACGGCGGCCAGCGGCGGATATCTGGTCGGGCTTGCCCTGGTGCTGGTGCTGTTCGCCGGAATCCAGGGCCGGTCGTGGGCCATCTGGGCCAACCTGGCGCTGCAGGTGGTGGTGATCGCCGGCGTCGTCGTCCACGGCGCGATCGGCTTCATCGGTGTGGTGTTCCTCGGGGTATGGCTGTTGATCGCCTACCTGCGATTCGAGGTGTTGCGGCGCCAGAAGCGCGGGCTCCTGCCCGGCCAGCAGGGTCCACCGGACCAGAGCCAGTAGGCTGTCGCGCGTGACTGAGCCGACCGAGCGGACCCTCGTATTGATCAAGCCCGACGGCGTCCAGCGGCGCCTGATCGGCGAGATTCTCAGCCGGATCGAACGCAAAGGCCTGACCGTCGCGGCGCTGCAGTTGCAGGACGTCAGCGACGAACTGGCCCGCAAGCACTACGCGGAACACGACGGCAAGCCCTTTTTCGGGTCGCTGCTGGAGTTCATCACCTCCGGGCCCGTCGTCGCGGCCATCGTGGAAGGTCCGCGGGCCATCGCGGCGTTTCGTCAGATCGCCGGCGGAACCGACCCTGTCGAGAAGGCTGTGCCCGGCACGATCCGCGGTGATTTCGCGCTGATCACCCAGGACAACCTGGTGCACGGCTCGGATTCGCCGGAGTCCGCCGCCCGCGAGATCGAGCTCTGGTTCCCCGGCGCGTAGGCACCGCAAATGACCAGCTCGGCCAGCTTGGTCAGGTGAAGCGGCGTGATGTGGGATACTAGGCGCGGGTAACCGGCTCCTTAACCAGGGGGGCGGATACCCGAATGAAGACTTAGACGTGCGCGACCATCGCCACGCGCGGTGCGGCGCAGACCGTCCGGCCATCATTCAGACCGGCACCGAGAGGTCCCAACCACGGGATTGCTCGGGGCGAGACCATAACAAGCTCGGGAGAAGTGGACCCGGGTCAATAGCGGAAGCCCTCGCGTGGCCGCGTCAAACAAGACGCGCCCGGGGGCTAAAGGAGACTACGTGGCCGACGATGCCCATACAGAAGCCCAATCAGAAGAGACACAGCCCGCGGAGGACGGTCAGCCCGAGACGCTGAACGTCCAGGCGCCGGCTGAGCAGCCCGATGAGCCCGATCCGGCATCGGCGCGCAGGCTGTGTCCGCTGAAGTCGAGGCGGAGCCATCGTCGGCCGACGTCGATGGGGATGAGCCCGAGTCGCGGCTGATGCTCGAGACCGCCCGAGGACGCCCCCGAGCGGGCCGACTACCAGCCGCTGTTCATGGCGCCTCAGCCGATTCGGGTCCAGTACGACTCGGACGACGATGACGATGACGACGACGACGACGACGACGACAGCGATGACGCCGGGTCGGATTCCGAAGATGAGCAACCCGACAAGCCGTC
The DNA here is from genome assembly GCA_963720345.1 of uncultured Actinomycetota bacterium. Lineage (GTDB taxonomy): Bacteria > Actinomycetota > Actinomycetes > Mycobacteriales > Mycobacteriaceae > Mycobacterium. The sequence goes on along the minus strand of CAVRFN010000027.1, from coordinate 37,882 downwards.
CGCCCGACGTCGGCGTCGTGGACGCCGTGGACGTGGGCGAGGTCGCGGCGAGCAGAACGGCGACGACTCCGACGACAGCGATTCCGGTGACGATTCGGACGACTCCGATGACTCCGACGATTCCGATGACTCCGACGACGACAACGGTGACGACGACGGTGCGGGCGGTGACGGCACTACGCGTCGCCGCCGGCGCCGGCGACGCCGCAAGTCGGGCTCCGGCGACGCCGGCGAGAGCGAATCCCCGGATGATCCGCCGAACACCGTCGTCCACGAGCGCGAGCCGCGTAAGTCCGGTCGGGGCGACAAATCTTCCAAGTCCGGTGACGGCGAAATCCAGGGCATCAACGGATCGACCCGGTTGGAGGCCAAGCGGCAGCGCCGTCGTGACGGCCGTGACGCCGGCCGTCGCCGTCCGCCGATCCTGAGTGAGGCCGAGTTCCTCGCCCGGCGCGAGGCCGTCGAGCGGATGATGGTGGTGCGCGACAAAGTCCGCACCGAACCGCCGCACGAGGGCGCGCGCTACACGCAGATCGCCGTGCTCGAAGACGGCGTCGTGGTAGAGCATTTCGTGACATCGGCGGCGTCGGCGTCGCTGGTCGGCAACATCTATCTGGGAATCGTGCAGAACGTGCTGCCATCGATGGAGGCGGCCTTCGTCGACATCGGCCGCGGCCGCAACGGCGTGCTCTACGCGGGCGAAGTGAACTGGGAGGCAGCCGGTCTCGGCGGAGCGGCCCGCAAGATCGAACAAGCCCTCAAGCCCGGCGACTACGTCGTCGTCCAGGTCAGCAAGGATCCGGTCGGCCACAAGGGCGCCCGGCTGACCACACAGGTCTCGCTGGCCGGTCGGTACCTCGTCTACGTGCCGGGCGCGTCATCGACGGGGATCAGCCGCAAGCTGCCCGACACCGAACGGCAGCGCCTCAAGGAGATCCTCCGCGAGGTCGTGCCGGCCGAGGCGGGCGTGATCATCCGCACCGCGTCGGAAGGCGTCAAGGAAGAAGACATCCGCACCGACGTCAACCGGCTGCAGGAACGCTGGACACAGATCGAGTCCAAGGCCGTCGAGACCAAGAAGAAGGCTGCCGGCGCCGCCATCGCGCTCTACGAAGAGCCCGACGTGCTGGTGAAGGTCATCCGTGACCTGTTCAACGAGGACTTCACCGGTCTCATCGTGTCCGGTGACGAGGCCTGGAACACCATCGACGAATATGTGAATTCGGTTGCGCCCGAGCTTGTTCCGCGCATGACCAAATACGAGCCCGCCGCAGCGCAGAGTCCTGACGTGTTCGCGGTGCACCGCATCGACGAGCAGCTGACCAAAGCGATGGATCGCAAGGTATGGCTGCCGTCCGGTGGAACGTTGGTCATCGATCGCACCGAGGCGATGACGGTGGTCGACGTGAACACCGGCAAGTTCACCGGTTCGGGCGGAAACCTGGAGCAGACGGTCACCCGTAACAACCTCGAGGCCGCGGAGGAGATCGTTCGCCAGCTGAGGTTGCGCGATATCGGCGGCATCATCGTCATCGACTTCATCGACATGGTCCTCGAGTCCAACCGCGATCTGGTGCTGCGGCGACTGACCGAAGCGCTGGCGCGCGACCGCACCCGTCATCAGGTCTCCGAGGTGACATCGCTGGGTCTCGTGCAGCTGACGCGAAAGAAGTTGGGTACCGGGCTGATCGAGGCCTTCTCGACGACCTGTCCGGATTGCGGTGGCAGGGGAATCCTGCTGCACGGTGATCCCGTCGACTCCACGGCGACCGCGGCGGGCGCAAGTCGGAGTCGGGCGGCCGCCGCGGCAAGCGCGGCAAGCGTGGCAAGGCCGAGTCCGAGGACGTCGCCCTCGCCAAGGTGCCTTCGCATCCTGCCGGCGAGCATCCGATGTTCAAGGCCATGGCGGCGGCGAACGGCCGTCACGAGGACGACGACCAGGACGAGGACGACGCAGGCACCCCCGCCGAGGAAGTCGCCGAAGTCGACACGGACACCATTCGCGAAGCCGTCGCTGAGACCGCCGACGAGGATTTCGACGACTCGGACGACGAAGACGAGTCCGATGAGGACGACATCGACCTGGACGACGATGACGACGACGATGACGACGATGACGACATCGAGGTCATCGGCTCTGACGACGACTCGGACGACTCGGACGATGACGAGGATGACGACGACTCGGACGATGACGACGATGACGACGATTCCGACGAAGACGACGAAGACGACGATTCCGACGATGACGACTTCGAGGAACCTGAACCTGCTCAGGCGGTCAATCCGGCCGGTCGGCATCGACGGCGTGCCGCCGCCAGGCCAGCGGGACCGCCGATCAACGAGGACTGACCGTTGGCGTTCTCCGACGACGAAATGGCTTACCTCCGAACGCAGCCTGTAGCGCGACTGGCCACCGTCAACGCCGATGGCGGACCGGACGTCGTCCCCGTCGCCTTCGAGGTCGACGATTCGGCCATCTGGGTCGGCGGAATCGGTGCGCAGGTCCTGAAGACCCGCAAGTTCCGCAATATCGGCGCCGGCCGCGCCGAGGTCTCCCTGGTGGTCGACGACGTGGTGTCGATTCAGCCGTTCATCGCCAGGTCAGTGCGCGTATATGGGATCGCCGAACCGCCGGTCGAACGGGTCGGGATGATGGGTCCGGGCCTCTACAGCCGGATCACCCCGCGAGTTTCGTGGAGCTGGAATCTGGCAGGTGAGCCCGCCGGCGAGCAGTGGTATCCGGCCAGACGCACAGTGCATAAGGCGTGACCTGCGGTGATTTGACCCTCGGCGCGCGACTCAAGTAATCTTGAGCAGTTGTCGCCAGGCTGCGGCCGGCGACAGGCGAAGACCCGGAAACCCAGACATGCGCAGCCACCAGTAGCGCGCGCCCAGAGACGAGAAGAAGGACCCCGATGGCAGCCGAGAAAGCCACGTACGCGATCGTCAAGACCGGCGGCAAGCAGTACAAGGTCGCGGTTGGTGACGTGGTCAAGGTCGAGAAGCTCGAGGTCGAGGCCGGCGCGAAGGTGTCGCTGCCCGTTGCCCTCGTGGTGGACGGCGCGAAGGTCACCAGTGCCGCCAAGGAGCTGGAGAAGGTCGCCGTCACCGGCGAGGTGCTCGAGCACACCAAGGGTCCCAAGATCCGCATTCACAAGTTCAAGAACAAGACCGGCTATCACAAGCGGCAGGGTCACCGTCAGCAGCTGACGGTCCTCAAGGTCACCGGAATCAAGTAGTAGGAGGCGACAGATGGCACACAAGAAGGGCGCTTCCAGCTCACGCAACGGTCGCGATTCGAATTCTCAGCGGCTCGGCGTCAAGCGTTTCGGCGGCCAGATCGTCAAGGCAGGCGAGATCATCGTTCGCCAGCGCGGCACCCACTTCCACCCCGGCGTGAATGTCGGGCGCGGCGGCGATGACACGCTGTTCGCGACGGCGCCCGGCGCCGTGACGTTCGGCACCAAGCGCGGCCGCAAGACCATCAGCGTCCTGCGACCGTCGGCTTCGGAGGCCTAGCTCCCCGAGGACTTTCCGCGAACGTGAAGCTGCTGCGAGTTCTTTCGGTAAATCTCGCAACAGCTTCACACTCGGGAAGGACTTTCAATGCCCCGGTTCGTCGACCGCGTCGTGATCCACGCGAAGGCGGGTAACGGCGGTCACGGCTGCGCCTCGGTCCACCGCGAGAAGTTCAAACCACTCGGGGGACCCGACGGCGGCAATGGCGGGCGCGGCGGCAGTGTCGTGTTGGTCGTCGATCCGCAGGTGCACACCCTGCTCGATTTCCACTTTCATCCCCATGTCGACGCCCCATCGGGCAAGCAGGGCATGGGTGGCAACCGTGACGGCGCCGCAGGCGCCGACCTGGAGGTCAGGGTGCCCGACGGCACCGTCGTCCTCGACGAGAAGGGCCGACTGCTCGCCGACCTGGTCGGTGCGGGTACCCGCTTCGACGCGGCCGCGGGCGGCCGCGGTGGGCTCGGCAATGCCGCGCTGGCGTCACGCGCACGCAAGGCGCCGGGGTTCGCGCTGCTCGGCGAGAAGGGGCAGATTCGCGACCTCACCCTTGAGCTGAAGACGGTCGCCGACATCGGCCTCGTCGGCTTCCCGTCCGCCGGCAAGTCTTCGCTGGTCTCGTCCATTTCGGCGGCGAAACCGAAGATCGCCGACTATCCCTTCACCACACTGACGCCCAATCTGGGTGTGGTGTCGGCGGGGGAGCACACCTTCACCGTCGCCGATGTCCCCGGTCTGATCCCGGGCGCCTCCGAAGGACGTGGCCTCGGACTGGAATTCCTGAGACATATCGAGCGATGCGCGGTGCTGGTGCACGTCGTCGATTGCGCGACGCTGGAACCCGGCCGCGATCCGGTTTCCGACATCGAAGCGCTTGAGGCTGAGCTGGCCGCGTACACCCCGACGCTGCAGGGCGATACGACGTTGGGCGACCTGGCGTCGCGGCCACGGGCGGTCGTGCTCAACAAGATCGACGTACCGGAAGCGCGGGAGCTCGCCGACTTCGTTCGCGAGGAGGTCAGCCGTCGCTTCGGTTGGCCGGTGTTCGAGGTGTCGACGGTGTCGCGAGAGGGTTTGCGGCCGTTGACGTTTGCGCTGTGGGACATGGTGTCTGCGTATCGCGAGTCGCAACCGGACGTCGTGCCCCGCAGGCCGGTGATCCGGCCCATCCCGGTGAACGAAAGCGGATTCACCGTCGAATCAGACGGCGACGGCGGCTTCGTCGTGCGCGGCGCGCGACCCGAACGCTGGATCGCTCAAACGGATTTCACCAACGACGAGGCCGTCGGCTACCTCGGCGACCGGCTGGCACGGCTCGGAGTCGAGGACGAATTGCTGCAGCTCGGCGCGAAACCCGGCTGCGCGGTCACCATCGGCGACATGACGTTCGATTGGGAACCGCAGACCCCGGCAGGCGTCGACCTGCCGTTGTCCGGCCGCGGGACCGACGTGCGTCTCGAGCAGACGGATCGGCCCCGGGCCCCCGAGCGAAAGGCCGCCCGTCGCGAGCGACGTCGCCCCGGCGGTGAGTCATGACCCATCGGGAAGCCATCCGGACCGCGCGCAGCATCGTCGTCAAGGTGGGCACCACCGCGCTGACCACACCGTCCGGCGTGTTCGACGTCGGCAGGCTGGCGACGCTGGCCGACGCGATCGAGGCCCGCATGAAGGCGGGTTCGGACGTGGTGATCGTGTCATCGGGCGCGATCGCCGCGGGCATCGAACCGCTCAAGCTGTCCAAGCGGCCCGCCGATCTGGCCACCAAACAGGCTGCGGCCAGCGTCGGACAGGTGGCGCTGGTCAATGCGTGGAATACCGCGTTCGCCCGCTACGAGCGCACCGTCGGCCAGGTGCTGCTGACCGCACACGACATCTCGATGCGGGCGCAGCACACCAACGCTCAGCGCACGCTGGACCGGCTGAGGGTGCTCCATGCGGTCGCGATCGTCAACGAGAACGACACCGTCGCCACCAATGAGATCCGCTTCGGCGACAATGACCGGCTCTCCGCCCTGGTCGCCCATCTTGTCGGGGCCGATGCGCTGGTGCTGCTGTCGGACGTCGACGGTCTCTACGACTCCGACCCGCGAAAGGGCAACGCGCGCTTGATTTCCGAAGTATCCGGGCCCGCCGACCTCGACGGGGTCGTCGCAGGGCGGGGCAGTCACCTGGGTACCGGTGGGATGGCGTCGAAACTGTCGTCGGCGCTGCTGGCGGCGGACGCCGGCGTGCCGGTTCTGCTGGCCGCGGCGAGCGACGCCGCCACCGCGCTCGTCGACGCATCGGTGGGCACCGTATTCGCGCCGCGGCCCGAACGCATGTCAGCGCGCAGGTTCTGGGTCCGTTACGCCGCTGAGGCATCCGGGGCGATCACGCTCGACGATGGCGCGGTGCGGGCTGTCGTCCGCCAGCGGCGGTCGCTGCTGCCCGCCGGCATCACCGCAGTATCGGGCCGCTTCTACGGCGGTGATGTCGTCGAATTGCGATCGCAGGACGCGACGATGGTGGCGCGCGGCGTCGTGGCTTACGACCACGCAGAACTGGCCACCATGTTGGGCCGGTCGACGTCGGACCTGCCCGCCGAGATGCGTCGTCCCGCAGTGCACGCCGACGATCTGGTCGCCGTCTAGCTTTGCGAATCGGCGCTCACGCGACGTGCACGAATCACTAGTGAAGGCGGGCTTGAAGCTTCGCCAGCATCGACTTGATCTGTTCGGCACGCTCGTCGGCGTCCTCCATCACGTCGTCCTCGGCGGGAAGCACGCGTGACGCCGTGCGCCTGCGCGGTCGCCTCGAAGCACGCGCGCACGGCGGGGTCGGCCAGTATCACCGCCGCGAGCATGCCCGGTGTGAGCTCGCGGGAGCGCAACATGCCGCGGTAGTGCACCTCGGCAGGTATGCGGATGTCCATGGCACCGCCCTCGAGCTGCTGCTTCGCGGCGGCCAGCAGCAGCGTCAGCGCCGCTCGAGAGATGGCGCCAAGCACCTTTCTGCGGAACGGGAACCACGGCACCGGCAGCTTGTCGATCTGGCTGTCCAGGCCGCCGGTGAACATGTACTCGATCAGGCTGCGGGTGCGGACCTCTTCGATATCGGCCCACTCGACCTTGTCGCCGTCGAATTCGACCGCATCCTCGCTGATCGCGACGCCACCGAAATAATTGAGCTTTCGGACCAATCCGCGCAGCTTGCGTGGCGTCAGCGAGTGATTCGCGATCATGTCGCCGACGCCAAGCGCCCATCGGCCCGAGACGGGTCCGGGATCGGGCCGGTGGCTCTCCAGAAGGGACTGCAGCCAGGAGGCGTCGTCGGTGTCTCGCGTGTCTTTGGACACCAACTCATCTAAGCCGAACTTGCGACGGCGGGCAGTTCATCGGCCAGCAGCGCAAGCATCTCCGAGCATCCGGTGTCGATCTTGACCGTCGCATAGTCGTCGCCGCGGGTGCGTCCGCGGTTGATGATCGCGACCGGGATGCCGAGCGCGGCTGCGTGACGGACGAACCGGAAACCCGAATAGACCGTCAGCGACGAGCCGGCCACCAGCAGGGCATCCGCATCATCAACGAGTGAATATGCTTGTTGGACACGCTCTTTGGGCACATTCTCGCCGAAGTAGACGATGTCGGGCTTGAGCATGCCGCCGCAACTCGGACAGTCGATGATCGTGAACGTCGCTGTGTCGTCGACGACCGCATCGGCATCCGGGGCCACGGCGATGCCGCCGACCGCCTCCGCGCGCTCGAGAAAGCCCGGATTCGCGGCTTCCAGAAGGTCGGCAAGCGCGGCGCGGGGCATGGTGAATCCGCAGTCCAGGCAGATCACCTCTGCGTACGTCCCGTGCAGGTTGACCACCGTCGGTGCTGCCCGCCTTGGTGTGCAGAAGGTCGACGTTCTGGGTGATCAGCCCGGACACCACGCCTGCGCGTTCCAGTGCCGCCAGTGCACGATGCCCGGCGTTGGGCAGCGTCTCGTGCATATGCCGCCAGCCGACGTGATTGCGCGCCCAGTACCGCTGCCGAAACTCCCGGTCGGAGGTGAACTGCCGAATGGTCATCGGGTTGCTCGGCGGCGAATCGGGCCCGCGGTAGTCGGGAATCCCGGAATCCGTGGACATCCCCGCGCCCGTCAACACTGCAACCCGACGACCCCTCAGCAGGGCGACGAGCTCAGGTGCGTCCACCCCGTCCAGGGTAGTTCAGCTGGCGGGCTGCTCCTGATCGTCATCGTCCTGCGGGAGCTCGTGCCGGCGCGCCTTCGTCCTGATCGCCTTCATCGTCTGCTCGTCGTCGTCCTCGTCCTCGTCGACGAGGATCGTCTCGATGACCTCGACGTGCTTCTCGGTGCACGCGTCATCCGATAGCGGCACGGAGATGGTGAGGATGCCGCGGTCGTAGGTGGCGTTGATCTCGTCCTCGTCGGCGCCGACGGGCAGCACGATCGTGCGCGAGAATGACCCGTACGAGAACTCCGAGCGGCCGTTCGTGTCGTCCGTCTGGGTCCGCTCGGCCTTGATCGTCAGCTGCCCATCGCGGACGGTGACCTCGATGTCCTCGATCGGGTCGACTCCGGGAAGTTCGGCGCGGACCTGGTAGAGGCCTTCGCGGGTCTCGTCCTCCATGCGCAGCAGATTGTTGTCGAAGAACGGACGCAGACCGGCGATCGACGGCAGGTTGGCGAACGTCGGAAAGCCAGTCGAAAAGTTGTTGAAAAGCTCAGACAGCTCGGGGAGCAAGGGGCGTGACTGACGTTGCACGGCAAGCTTATTCACGATTCCTCCAGGATGGCGCGCGGTGATGGATACGGACGAACGGTCGCCGACCCACGATGCGCGACGCAGGGAAAATCGCCGAATCCGCTGTGGTGCATGTGGGCGAACTGCAAGCCAACACAAGGTCGACGACGGCGTCAGCGCAGGCACTTCTCCGCGGGCACGAGCTCGGCGTGCATGTTCTTGTTCATCATGGTCAGCGCGGCATCGCCGAGTTCGGGATCGATGCTGCGCAACGCAATCCGGCGGGACGACGAACGAGAAGTGCCGCACGTAGGCGTCGAGCGCGCTGTAGAGGATGCACTGTTCGGTGACCTGGCCGGTGATGATCAGGCGCTGGGTCTCCAGCCGGCGGAGCAGATAGGCGAGCGAGCTGGCGTAGAACGCGCTGTGACGCACCTTGAGCACCCGCAGGCAGCCCTCTTCGGGGTGCGATCGGAGACACCAGGTCCGACCGCTCACCGTCCAGCGCCGCCTTGAGGATTCCGTCGAAGTCCGCGGTGAAGTCGCCGTAGTTGTCGTTGACGTAGATCACGTCGACGTCCTCGCGGTCGCGGGCCCGCGAAATGAGGTCCGCCAGAGGATCGACGATTTTCTCGACGTTGGGCACCAGCAACTCGGCGTCCTCATGTTGATAGGTGTTCAGCATGTCGATGACCAGCACCGCGACCTTAGTCATGGGGAGTTGCATACCCCGATCTGTTTTCGGGCAACAATGAGTCATGGACTTTTACTCGGCGTACGGGCAGGGCTTCGTCCGCGTGGCCGCCTGTACCCATCACACGACCCTCGCCGACCCCGCGGCCAACGCGGAGTCGGTGCTGCGGATCGCGCGGGAGTGCCATGACGACAGCGTCGCCTTGGCGGTGTTCCCCGAACTGACGCTGTCGGGGTATTCGATCGAGGACATCCTGCTGCAGGACACGCTGCTCGACGCGGTCGAGGACGCGCTGCTGGACGTCGTGGTGGCCTCCGAGCGAGCTGATGCCGGTACTGGTCATCGGCGCACCACTGCGGTACGCGCATCGGATCTACAACACCGCGGTGGTCATCCACCGCGGCCGGGTGCTCGGCGTCGTGCCCAAGTCGTACCTGCCGACCTACCGCGAGTTCTATGAGCGGCGCCAGATGGCGGCGGGTGATCTGGTGCGCGGCGCGATCCGGATGGGCGATGCGGACGTGCCGTTCGGTCCCGATCTGTTGTTCACCGCGACCGATGTGCCCGGCTTCGTGCTGCACGTCGAGATCTGCGAGGACATGTTCGTGCCCGTGCCGCCGAGCGCGGAGGCCGCGCTTGCGGGTGCGACGGTGCTGGCCAACCTGTCCGGCAGCCCCATCACGATCGGCCGTGCCGATGACCGCTGCCTGCTGGCCCGCTCCGCGTCGTCGCGCTGCCTCGCCGCCTATGTCTACGCGGCGGCCGGTGAAGGCGAATCCACCACGGATTTGGCCTGGGACGGCCAGACCATGGTGTGGGAGAACGGCGTATGCCTCGCGCAGTCCGAGCGGTTCCCGAAGGGGGAGCGACGCTCGACCGCCGACGTCGACCTCGAACTGTTGCGCTCCGAGCGGCTGCGGATGGGCACCTTCGACGACAACCGCATCCATCACGGCATCACCCCCGAATCGTTCCGGCGGGTGGAGTTCGCGCTCGATCCGCCTGCCGGTGACATCGGACTGCTCCGCGAGGTGGAGCGCTTCCCCTTCGTGCCCGCGGATCCGGCACGGCTGCAACAGGATTGCTATGAGGCCTACAGCATTCAGGTCGCCGGGCTGGAGCAGCGGCTGCGCGCGCTGGACTATCCGAAGGTGGTGCTCGGGCTCTCCGGCGGACTGGACTCGACGCACGCGCTGATCGTCGCCGCCCACGCCATGGATCGAGAAGGCCGACCGCGCAGCGACATTCTCGCGTTCACGCTGCCTGGCTTCGCGACCGGCGAACGCACCAAGGCCAACGCCACCCGGCTGGCGGACGCACTGGGAGTCACGTTCGAAGAGATCGACATCAAGTCCACGGCGGAGCTGATGCTCAAGGAGATGGACCACCCGTTCGCGCGCGGCGAGAAGGTCTATGACGTCACCTTCGAGAACGTGCAGGCGGGTCTTCGCACCGACTACCTGTTCCGGCTGGCCAACCAGCGCGGTGGAATCGTGCTCGGCACAGGCGATCTCTCCGAGCTGGCGCTCGGCTGGTCCACATACGGTGTCGGCGATCAGATGTCGCACTACAACGTCAACGGTGGGGTGCCCAAGACGTTGATCCAGCACCTGATCCGCTGGGTCATCTCGTCACATCAATTCGATGACACCGTCAACGAGGTGCTGCAGTCGGTGCTCGACACCGAGATCACGCCCGAACTGGTGCCCACCGGTGAGGACGAGGAGATCCAGAGCAGCGAGGCGAAGGTGGGGCCGTATGTGCTCCAGGACTTCTCGCTGTTCAGCGTGCTGCGGTACGGGTTCAGGCCATCGAAGATCGCGTTCATGGCGTGGCATGCCTGGAGCGACCCCGAGCGCGGCGACTGGCCGGCCGGTTTCCCGGAGGACAAGCGGCCGGCCTACTCGCTCAAGGAGATTCGCCACTGGTTGCAGGTGTTCGCGCAGCGGTACTACTCGTTCGCCCAGTTCAAGCGGTCGGCGATGCCCAACGGCCCGAAGGTGTCGCACGGCGGATCGTTGTCGCCGCGCGGTGACTGGCGGGCGCCGTCGGACATGTCGGCGCGCATCTGGCTGGACGAGATCGAACGCGAAATCCCCGAAGACTAGGGCTGGTTCGCGAGGCGTCCGACTCCGGGTACGAAGCGGCCAACGCTTCGCGAGATAGTCGCGATACGCGTCGCCGTGCTTGGCCAGCAGGTAGGGCTCCTCGACGGCGCGGACCTGAAGTTCGATCGTGACGACGAGCGAGCACGAAACCGGCGACGGCCACGAGGTTCGGTGTCATCAAGGCGATTCCGAGGCCGAACGTCATCATCGCGGTGAAGATCGGGTTGCGTACCCATCCGAAGACGCCTGTTCGTACCAGCGTGGTCGTCTCGCTCTTGTCGACCCCGATCCGCCACGAGTCGCCCATGTCCAGTTGGGCGTAGACGGTGGCGGCGATGCCGAGCACCGCGATGACGGCGCCGGTGATCTGGATCCACGGCATGTGCAGGAAGCCCAGCGGCGACACCACGCCGAGCAGCTGCAGAATCGGCCCGAACACCGCCACACCCTCGGCGACGATGAATCCCGCTCCGGCGAACCATTCGAGCGAACCCGGACGACCGGTGATGCCGCGGAACCCGGTGGATCCGGTGCGGCGCCGCTGTTCCCAGCTGCGCCAACCGAATCCGAGTAGGGCGAACACCGCGAAGAGCACGAGCGCGACGATGGGCATATCTATCCTTTCAGTCGCTTCATGAGCAGCACGGGTCGCCACGCCATGCGTTGACGCCTTCGCGCACAGCGATCGCGGCGATGCCGAGCGCCGCGAGCGGGTCGGCCCACGACCAGCCGAGCACGCTGTTGAGCACCAGGCCGGCAAGCAGGATCGCGGACAGGTACGTGCACAGCAGCGTCTGCTTGGAATCCGCGACGGCTGAGAGCGATCCGAGTTCTCGGCCGGCGCGGCGTTGAGCCAACGACAGCACCGGCATGATCGCGAGGCTGAGCGCGGCGAGCACGATGCCGACGGTCGACGGGCGTGCCTCGCCGACGCCCGCCAACGCGCGCACCGCGTCGACGGTGACGTAGGCGGCGAGAGCGAAGAACGAGAACGCGATGAAGCGAAGCGCCGTCTTCTCCCGGGTCTCGGGGTCGTCGGCCGAGAACTGCCAGGCGACCGCGGCCGCCGACGAGATCTCGACCACGGAATCGAGGCCGAAGCCGATGAGCGCCGACGACGACACCCTGGTGCCTTCGGCAAGCGCGACCACCGCCTCGACGACGTTGTAGGCGATGGTCGCGGCCACCAGCAGGCGGATGCGGCGGGTCAGAACCGCTCGCCGCGCCTCAGTGATCGCGGTCATCAGCAGCAGTCGTCGGTTTCGGCGGCGGGGCAGCATGTCGGGTCGACCGTCGAGCACCAGGCCGATCAGGTCGTCGAGGGCGTGGGCGATCCGCTCGTCGGCCAGTTCGTAGCGGCTGCGGCGCCCCTCGGGCTGGGCGACCACCAAACCGCAGCCACGCAGGCATGCGAGGTGATTGGACAGGATCTGGCGCGACACCCCGATCTTGTCGGCCAAGTCGGACGGATAGCCGGGCCCATCGCGCAGCGTCAACAGGATTTCGGCACGGGTCGGGTCGGACAGCGCGTATCCGAACCGCGAGAGCGCATCGCTGTGGATGACCGTCTGCATAGCGCCAGACAGTACATCAGATTCTGTATTCAGAAAATACTGAACTATCCCGCCGCGATTGGGTGCAGAAACCCGCGCTCACCGCGGCCAGGTGCACCGAAATCGCAACCTAGAGGCGGCCCTCGGTGCGCAGATCGGGGTGCACCCAATCCGGCGAGCGTCGCTCCTTGAACGATCGGAAGCCCTCCAGAGCCTCGGGTGAGGAGTAGCTGGCCTGCATGCCGATGCGGTCGAAAAGGCCCAGGTAGTTGTCCAGGCTGGACTTAACGACGCTCCTGGCCGCGGGCGCGGTTCGGCAGCACTGGCCCAGCACCTCGCGCGCCGCATCGAGCAACTCCTCGTGCGGGACGACGCGCGCGACCATGCCCCAGTCGTGCGCCTCCTGCGCGGTCAACGTGCGGCCGGTGAACATCAGATCGCGGGTGCGGACCGGGCCGATCAGACGCGCCAGCATCTGGCTGTAGTAGGTGTCGGCGATACCGCGCAGCAACTCGGGCACGCGGAACGTCGCCCGGTCGCTGACCACCGTCATGTCGCTGCACAGCGCGATCTGCAACCCACCGCCCTGGCACAACCCATTGACCGCCGACACCACCGGCTTCACGGACTGGCGCAGCGTCTCGAACGGCGTCACGTCCATTCCCAGCGCCGAACCGAACGTCAGCCAGTTGTCGCTGCCGTCGCCGCCGCCCATGTCGCCACCGGGCGCGAACACGTCACCCGTGCCGGTGATCAGCAGACCCGCCAGATCGGGGTCGGCGTCGACGTGCCGGACCGCGTACCGGATTCCGAAGTACATGGCGGGTGTCATCGCGTTGCGCGCCTCGGGCCGGTCCAGCGTGCAGACCCCGAACGCGCCTTCCCGGGTGAACCGCAGGTACTGGGTGCCCAGCCAGTCGCCTTCGGGTGGGCGCGGTGTGTTCGTGGTCTCGGTCGTAGTCGGCCCCGTTTTCGTCATAGATGTCCCTCGCTCGCCTTTCGGTTGGACACAGCATCGTCGATGGCTTCGGCATACGGTGCGCAGTCGCCTGCGCCGGACACCAGTGTCGCCAGGGCGCCCGCCGCGCACGCCCGGCGCAGCGCGACTTCGTGGCCGTCTCGCCATCCGGCGGCCAGCACGCCGGCGAAGACGTCGCCCGCACCCGTGGTGTCGACCGGCGTGACCCGTGGCGCAGGCATGTCGAAACGCTCGTCCTCACCGAGGTAACTGGCGCCGCGCTTGCCCCGGGTGATCACGAGATGGGGTACGGGCCAGTGCCATTCGCGCGCTTCGGCCTCGTTGACCACGACGACGTCGGCCAGTTCCGATAGCGCGAGCAGGTCGTGCGGTCGCGCACCGGCGGGGGAGGCGTTGACGATGACGGTCGCGCCCGCCGCACGGGCGACGCGTGCTGCGGCGATCGCGGTGGCGATCGGGATCTCCAGTTGCAGCAGTACGACGTCGCTGTCGGCGATGACGGCATGGATATCGGAGGAGTCGACGGTCAATTGCGCGTTCGCGCCCGGCGCGACCACGATGTTGTTCTCCGCGGCGGCGTCCACGACGATGACCGCCGTGCCGCTGGGCCCGGACAGCGTCACCACCCCGTCCAGCCCGACGTCGTTGGCGCGTAGGTGCGCGCGCAGCTGCTCGGCCGCGGAGTCGCTGCCCAGCGCCGCGACCAGCTGCACGGATGCCCCTGCGCGGGCTGCGGCCACCGCCTGATTGCCGCCTTTTCCGCCGGGCGACGACAGCAGCGAGGACGCCAGAACGGTTTGGCCGGGCCGCGGTAAAGCGTTCACGGTGAACGTGAGATCGGCGTTGACACTGCCCACTACACATACCCGGCTGCAGACCCGCGCGGTCATAACTGCCAAGCTAGTCGAGCCCTGCTACCTGACATGTGTCGAACGGATCAGACAGGTTCGATACGCTGGCTTAATGAGTGTGCCGGCCCCCGTGCTTCCCGACTTGCGCTCACAGGTCCACGACGCCGCCAGGCGGGCCCGCGTCGCGGCACGCACACTGGCCACGCTGCCCACTGAAACCAAGAACCGCGCGCTGCATGCCGCCGCCGACACGGTGCTTGCGCAGGTGCACCAGATCCTGGCCGCCAACGAACGAGATCTCGACGCCGCCCGGGCTTCGGGCACGCCTGACGCCATGCTCGACAGGCTGGCGCTGAATCCCCAGCGCGTCGACGGCATCGCCGCCGGACTGCGTCAGGTCGCCGGCCTTCCCGACCCGATCGGCGAGGTGCTGCGCGGGCGCACGCTGCCCAACGGCCTTCAACTCCGTCAGCAGCGTGTCCCACTCGGTGTCGTCGGCATCGTCTACGAGGGCCGGCCCAACGTCACGGTCGACGCCTTCGGGTTGACGCTGAAGTCCGGCAACTCGGTGCTGCTGCGCGGAAGCTCGTCGGCGGCCCACTCCAACGATGCGCTCGTCACCGCACTGCGCGGAGCGATGGCCGGTGAGGGACTCGAACCCGACGTCGTGCAGTTGCTTCCCAGCGCGGACCGCGCCAGCGTCACGCATCTGATCCAGGCCCGCGGACTCGTCGACGTCGTGATCCCGCGCGGGGGTGCAGGCCTGATCGACGCGGTGGTGCGCGACGCGATCGTCCCCACCATCGAGACCGGTGTCGGCAATTGTCACGTCTACGTTCACGAAGCGGCCGATCTCGATGTCGCCGAACGCATTCTGCTCAACGCCAAGACCCGCCGGCCCAGCGTGTGCAACGCCGCCGAGTCATTGTTGATCGACGCTGCGATCGCCGATACCGCCCTTCCCCGGCTGACCAAGGCGCTGCAGAACGCGGGCGTGACGTTGCACGAGAACCCGTCCGACGACGAACTGCGCGCAGAGTTCCTGTCGATGGACATCGCTATTGCGGTGGTCGACGATCTCGACGCCGCGATCGACCACGTCAACGAATACGGCACCGGGCACACGGAGGCCATCGTCACGACGAATCTTGCTGCTGCACAGCGGTTCACCGAGCGGGTGGACGCCGCGGCGGTGATGGTGAACGCATCGACCGCGTTCACCGACGGCGAGCAATTCGGGTTCGGCGCCGAAATCGGTATCTCGACCCAGAAGCTGCACGCCAGGGGCCCGATGGGCCTACCGGAACTCACATCGACAAAGTGGATTGTGTGGGGCGACGGCCAGACCCGTCCCGCATGACCATGAACCTAGGAGAAGCCCAGTGAGCGTCCCCGCACGCCCAGCACCGTTGTTCGCCGACATCGACGATGTCGGCAAGCGACTTGCCGAGACCGGCTACCTTCCCGACACCGCAACCGCCACAGCGGTATTCCTTGCCGACCGGCTGGGCAAGCCGTTGTTGGTCGAAGGTCCCGCGGGGGTTGGCAAGACCGAACTGGCCCGTGCGGTCGCGCAGGCGACCGGCTCAGGCCTGGTGCGGCTGCAGTGCTACGAGGGCGTCGACGAGGCCCGCGCCCTCTACGAGTGGAACCACGCCAAGCAGATTTTGCGCATCCAGGCCGGCTCCGGCGACTGGGACCAGACGAAAACCGACGTGTTCAGCGAAGAGTTTCTGCTGACGCGTCCGCTGCTGACCGCGATCCGCCGCACCGAGCCGACGGTGCTGCTGATCGACGAGACGGACAAGGCGGACATCGAGATCGAGGGCCTGCTGCTGGAGGTGCTCAGCGACTTCGCGGTGACGGTGCCGGAACTGGGCACCATCACCGCTGAGCGTAAGCCGTTCGTCGTGCTGACCTCCAATGCGACTCGCGAACTGTCAGAGGCGCTCAAGCGCCGGTGTCTGTTCCTGCACATCGACTTTCCCGATGCCGAGCTGGAGCGGCGCATCCTGTTATCGCGCGTGCCTGAGTTGCCCGAGCACCTCGCCGACGAACTCGTTCGCATCATCGGAGTGCTGCGCGCGCATGCAGCTCAAGAAGCTGCCTTCGGTGGCGGAGACCATCGACTGGGCGCGCACGCTGCTGGCGCTGGGGCTGGACACCATCAGCGACGCGACCATCGCGGCGACCCTCGGCGTGGTGCTCAAACACCAGTCCGATCAGATCAAGGCCTCCGGAGAGTTAAGGCTGAACTGATGGCATTCCGCCGAACCCGCCCGCCGCAGCCGCTGGCGCCGCACGGAATACCCGGCCACCTGGTCGAGTTCGTCGAAGCGCTCCGCGGGCAAGGGATCTCGGTAGGACCGTCGGAAACCGTCGACGCTGGGCGGGTCATGTCGGTGCTCGGCCTCGTGAACCGGGAACAGTTGCGCGAGGGCATCGCATGCGCGGTGCTGCGCCGTCCCGACCACCGCGAAACCTACGACGCGATGTTCGACCTGTGGTTCCCCGCCGCGCTGGGCGCGAAGACGGTTCTCGATGACGACGAGGATGCCGAAGATCCGCCCGAGGGTTTGCCGCCTGAGGACGTCGACGCCATGCGTCAAGCCCTGCTGGACCTGTTGGAAAACAACGAAGATCTGGCCAATCTGGACGAGCGGCTCCAGCGGATGATCGCCCAGATTGTCGAGGCGCACGGGCGGTACAACTCCAGCCGCGGCCCGTCGTATTCGTCTTATCAGGCGCTCAAGGCGATGAATCTCGACGACCTCGAGGGCCGGCTGCTGGCCGGTCTGCTTGCCCCCTATGGCGACGAACCGACGCCGACACAGGAACAGATCGCGAAAGCGATGGCAGCGCAACGCATCAACCAACTGCGTCGCATGGTAGAGGCGGAGACCAAGCGCCGCACCGCCGAACAGCTGGGCCGCGACCATGTGCAGATGTACGGCGTGCCGCAGCTCGCCGAGAACGTCGAGTTCCTACGCGCCTCCGGCGAGCAGTTGCGGCAGATGCAACGGGTGGTGAAGCCGCTGGCGCGCACCTTGGCGACCCGGCTGGCCGCACGGCGGCGCCGGTCTCGGCGAGGTGAGATCGACTTGCGCAAGACGCTGCGCAAATCGATGTCCACCGGTGGCGTGCCGATCGACGTGGTGCTCAAGAAGCCGCACCCGGCCCGGCCCGAGCTGGTGGTGCTGTGCGACGTGTCCGGCTCGGTAGCCGGTTTCAGCCACTTCACGTTGATGCTCGTGCACGCGCTGCGCCAGCAGTTCTCCCGAGTTCGGGTCTTCGCCTTCATCGACACCACCGACGAGGTCACCGAGTTGTTCGGGCCCGACGCCGACCTTGCCGTCGCCGTGCAGCGGATCACCCGTGAGGCCGGGGTGTACACCCGCGACGGCCATTCCGACTACGGGCACGCGTTCGCCTCGTTCATGAACACCTGGCCGAATGTGCTGTCGCCACGCAGTTCGCTGCTTGTGCTCGGCGACGGGCGCAACAACTACCGCAATCCCGAGCTGGAGCTGCTGGCCCACATGGTCAACTCCAGCAGGCACGCCCACTGGCTCAACCCCGAGCCCAGGCACCTGTGGGGCAGCGGCGACTCGGCGGTGCCGCGCTATCAGGACGTCATCACCATGCACGAATGTCGGTCCGCCAAGCAGCTGGCCTCGGTCATCGATGCGCTGCTGCCGGTCTGAGCTGCCCGATGGCAACGAAATCGACGTTCTGCAGAGGAAGTGCGAGTAGGGGTCTGCAAAACGTGGATTTCGTTGGAGCTCTTGGAGCCGTGCGCTGCCGGTCTGAGCTGCCCATACCTCTCCCGTAAGCTGGTCAATCGTGGTTTCTCGACGCAGAGTGGGCGTAATGGGTGGGACGTTCGATCCCATCCACAACGGCCACCTGGTCGCGGCCAGCGAGGTTGCCGACTTGTTCGAACTCGACGAGGTGGTGTTCGTCCCGACCGGCCAACCGTGGCAGAAGCATCATCGCCACGTCACCGCCGCCGAGGACCGCTATCTGATGACCGTGATCGCCACCGCGTCCAACCCGAGGTTCTCGGTCAGCCGTGTCGACATCGATCGCGGCGGTCCGACCTACACCAAGGACACGTTGCGCGATCTGCGTGCGCTCAATCAAGATGCCGACCTGTACTTCATCACCGGAGCCGACGCACTGGCGTCGATCCTGTCCTGGCAGAACTGGGAGGAGATGTTCTCCATCGCCAAATTCGTCGGAGTCAGCCGGCCGGGCTACGAACTCGACGGTCAGCACATCAAGGCGGCAATGGCCGAGTTGCCTCCCGAGGCGCTCAGTCTCGTGGAGGTGCCCGCGCTGGCGATCTCATCGACCGACTGCCGTAAACGCGCCGAAAAGGGCAGGCCCATCTGGTATCTGGTGCCCGACGGTGTCGTTCAGTACGTGACCAAACGCAGGCTGTACGAAGCCAATTCGCTGTCGCACGAGGAGCCCGAACGATGAGCGCATCCGAAGAGGCGATCGGCATGGCCACGGTGGCCGCGCGAGCGGCGTCGGCCAAGCTCGCCGAAGACGTCGTCGTGATCGATGTGTCGGGACAGCTGGTCATCACCGACTGTTTCGTCATCGCGTCAGCGGCCAACGAGCGACAGGTCAATGCGATCGTCGACGAGGTCGAGGAGAAGATGCGACTCGCGGGGCACAAACCGGCCCGCCGCGAAGGCGCGCGTGAGGGACGGTGGACGCTGCTCGATTTCGTCGACATCGTCGTGCACATTCAGCATCAGGACGAGCGTGACTTCTATGCGCTGGATCGGCTGTGGCGCGACTGCCCGGTCATCGCGGTGGACCTGGATACCGAGTCGTGAGGGTCCGTCACCTGGTCATGCTGCGTCACGGGCAGACCGAGTTCAACGCGGGAAGCCGCATGCAGGGCCAACTGGACACCGACCTGTCCGACCTCGGCCGGGAACAGGCTGTTGCCGCGGCCGAGGTGCTGGCCAAGCGTCAGCCATTGCTGATCGTGTCCTCTGACCTTCGGCGGGCGCTGGACACCGCCGTCAGCCTTGGCGAGCGCGCAGGAATGCCGGTGCAGGTGGACACCCGACTGCGGGAGACACATCTCGGAGACTGGCAGGGGCTGACGCATCTCGAGGTCGATACCCAAGCGCCAGGCGCCCGGCTCGCGTGGCGCGACAACGCCCGTTGGGCACCACACGGCGGAGAGAGCCGGGTCGACGTCGCCGCGCGCAGCATGCCGCTTGTGAATGAGCTTCTCGCCGGGCGGACGGATTGGGGCGTCGACGAACCGGACCGGCCGGCGGTGCTGGTTGCACATGGCGGGCTGATCGCCGCGCTGACCGCGGCATTGCTTGGGCTCCCTGTCGACAACTGGCCGATCCTCGGCGGAATGGGCAACTGCAGTTGGGTGCAATTGTCCGCGCACAGCGAAATCGACGCCGCACCAGCGGATCTCCGCTGGCGCCTCGACGTCTGGAACGCCTCGGCGCAGGTTGCCAACGATGTCCTCTGATTCGCCCCGTCGGACCCTGTTGCTGTTCTGCGACTCCCTGTCGTACTACGGCCCAACGGGCGGGCTGCCATCGGACGATCCGCGTATCTGGCCCAATATCGTTGCCGCCCAACTCGGTTGGGATGTCGAAATCATCGGGCGGATCGGCTGGACATGCCGCGACGTCTGGTGGGCCGCGACCCAGGATCCGCGGGCGTGGGCGGCGCTGCCACGAGCGGGTGCGGTGGTGTTCGCGACAGGCGGGATGGATTCGCTGCCGTCGCCGTTACCTACGGCGTTGCGCGAGTTGATTCGCTATGTCCGTCCGGCCTGGCTTCGGCGCTGGGCGCGTGACGGATACGGGTGGCTGCAACCGCGGCTCTCACCGGTGTCGCGCGCGGCGCTGCCGCCACACGTGTCGGTGGAATACCTCGAGATGACCCGTGGTGCCATCGATTTCAACCGACCTGGCATCCCGGTAGTGGCTTCGTTGCCGTCTGTGCACATCGCGGAAACCTACGGTAAGGCGCACCGCGGCCGCGAGGGCACGGTGAAGGCGATCACGGCATGGGCGGCGGAACACGGCATCCCGCTGGTCGATCTGAAGGCCGCCGTCGGCGAAGAGGTCATGAGCGGCCGCGGCAATCCGGACGGAATCCACTGGAATTTCGAAGCCCACCAGGCTGTGGCCGACCTGATGCTCAAGGCGCTCGCGGAGGCCGGCGTGACATGTCCGTAGTTGTCGTTACGGATTCGTCGTCCTGCCTGCATTCAGATGAGCTGAAGCGGTGGAACATCCGCCAGGTCCCGCTGCATGTCCTCGTCGACGGTATCGATCTGCGCGACGGTATCGACGAGGTGCCCAATGACATTCACGACCGTCCGCGCGCGACGACCTCGGGCGCGGCACCGGCCACTTTGATCGAGACCTATCGGCAGGCACTGGCCGACAGCGATGGCGACGGTGTCGTCGCAGTCCACATCTCGGCCGCGTTGTCGAGCACGTTCAGTACGGCGGTACAGGCCGCCAGGGAGTTCGGCCCTTCGGTCCGCGTCGTCAATTCGCGTTCGGCCGCGATGGGTGTCGGGTTCGTCGCATGCGCAGCCGCCGAGGCGGCGTCGACGGGAGCGGATCTGGAAACCGTTGAAACTGCGGCCCGTTCGGCGGTGCCGCGTACCCACGCGTTCATCGTCGTCCACCGCCTCGACAACCTGCGGCGCAGCGGCCGAATCGGCACGGCCGCCTCGTGGCTGGGCACGGCGTTGTCGCTCAAGCCGTTGCTCTGTCTGGACCAAGACGGCCGGCTGGTGCTCGATCAGCGGGTTCGCACGCTCACCAAGGCCCACGCGGCGATGGTCGACCGGGTCGCCGAGATCGTCGGTGAGCGCAGCGCGAGCGTCGCCGTACACCACGTCGACAACCATGATGGCGCCGACGAAATGGGCGCCGCGCTGACGACCCGATTGCCGCAGATCGAATCGCTCACCGTGGCCGACATGGGCCCGGTGCTGTCGATTCACCTGGGCGCAGGCGCCATCGGTGTGGTCGTCCAGACCGCCGAGTAATCAGCCTCGCCGAGCGCACGGTTGTTTGCGGGTCCACTCGCAGTTTGTGTACAAGAACCGTGCAGTCGATGCGGACTAGCGCGCCACGCGACCGGTGACCGGCGGCAGATCCGCCAGTGTGACGATGCCCGGTTGTGCCGCGACGACGGCAGGCACGGCGTTGGTCACCGGCATTGCGGTGTAGATCATGCCGAGGCCCATGAACCCGGGTTCGGTCCAGTCCTTCGGCGGCAGGCAGTGCAGCACCGTGCGCATATTGGGCAGGCCGAACACCTGGATGACGTGACCGTGTTCGAGGGGCTTGGGCGGGGTGACGTGGCTTCCCATGATCCAGTTGAATCCCACGCTGACGACGTTCTTCTCGCCCGCCCAGCCGCGGTGATAGCCCATGACTCCGGCGACGGTGCCCTCGGGGATCTGCATGAAGCCCAGGTCGCTGTCGCCGGTGGCGGGTGTGAACGTCACGTCGAACGTCAACTTGTCGAGCTTGGCGCCGATTGCGTCCGCCATCATCGCCGCGGATTCTGCGAACACCTCGCTTTCGCGCCGCACGCTCTCGGCCAGACCGGGAGTCTCGGGATCCTGCGAGAAGCCCATCGCCGTCTGTGTTCCCGCCGATTCGTACGTCGAGCAGTCCACCGACTCGGTGATGCGGATCTCGTCGACCCGCTCGCAGGAGCCGCTGAGCACCATTCCCACCATGTTGGTCATCCCGGGATGAGCACCGTTGCCGAAGATGGTGGAATTGCCCTTCTCGCAGGCCTTCCGAATGCGTGCCTGATCCTCGGGCGACTGCTTGCCGCCAGTGATCCAGGCGGCGCTCGAGCACACGTTCACGCCGGCTTCGAGCAGCTGGACCAGTTCATCGATGCTGGGCCACAACGGGTTGTAGCAGCACGCATCCGGCTTCAGGGCGATGAGTTCCGCGATGTCACTGGTGGCCTTGACTCCGGTGGGTTCGGGCCAGCCCGATAGCTCCGCGGCGTCGACTCCCACCTTGTCCTCGCCGTGGGCGTACACGCCGACCAGTTCCATGTCGTCGCGGCCGATGATCGCGTGCAGTGACCGTCGGCCGATGTTGCCGGTGGTCCACTGGATGACGCGAAGGGGCCGCTCGAGGGTCGTCATGGAAGCAACTTACATGTGCGTGCCGCCGTCGACTCGCACCTCTGTGCCAGTGACGAAATAGGCATCCGAGGAGGCGAGCATCGCCACCACGGCGGCGACGGCGTCCGGCTTGGCGAACATGCCGCCGCCGTCCACCGGCAGGCTCGGCATGATCTTGCCGAACAGCGAGTAGTCGGCATCGGCAGGCAGTCCGGGACCGATGCTCTGTTTGGATTCGCCGGTGCCATCGGTCATTCCAGACGAGATGGAGCCGGGCTGAACCGAGTTGAACCGGATCCTTTCCTTGGCGAACTCCAGCGCGAGCGCGTGGGTCATCGCCTGGACCCCACCCTTGGACGCCGCATAGGCGGACATATAGGGGTGGGCGAAGGCCGCGGACGTGGAGCTGAAGTTGACCACTGCGGGGTCGGTGCCGTTGCGCAACGCCGGGATGGCCTCTCGCGTCATCAGGAACGTACCGACGAGATTGATCCGCAGCACCTGCTCGAAGTCGGCGAGCGTGGTCTCGAGGAAATGCACCGACCGCAAGATCCCCGCGGCGTTGACGAGGGCATCGAGACCGCCCAGAGCCTCGACGGCGCGGGCCACGCCCTGCTTGACGGACTCCTCGCTGGCGATGTCGAGGACCAGTGTCGTGAGCCGGTCTCGGTGCGGCTCGGCTTTGGCGACGGTGTCCTTCAACCCGGACTCGCTGATGTCGGCCGCAACCACCCGGCCGCCTTCGTCCAGGATCCGCAGGACGGTTGCCTGCCCGATGCCCGAGCCGCCGCCGGTGATCAGGACTCGACGGTCGGTGTATCGCTGAAGAGGTGCCATAGGCAGATACTGCTGGGTCGGACCAGAATTGTCAGCCATCTGACTGAGCTCCCTTCGGATGAATGAATATGCCCTCGGCCTCGACGGTGACGCCATCAGAACCGGCGATGTGGCCGACGGCGAACGTCTTCGCACCCTCGATGCGCTCAACATGGGCCCGCGCGCGCAGCGGCTGTCCGAGGGGTGTGCCGCGGAGGTAGCGCAGTGTCAGAGTGCCGGTATAGGCAGGCTTGCCCGGCTGGTGCGCGGTGGCGCCGAGGACGTGGTCGAGGATCATCGCGCATACCCCGCCGTGGACATGACCTGGCGGTCCCTCGTAGGCGGCGCCCAGAACGAAGTCCGTATGCACCGCGCCGTCCGCGCCGTGGTGAATGGTCAGGGGAGGTGCGACGGGATTGCGAAGCCCGATGACGACGTTGCCCCACGCGAGTCGACTGACCGTCCGATCCGGTCTGCACACCGAATGATCCCGGCACCAGCGAATCGCTCAATTGCGCTGTCGCCGAATCGATCTTTTCTGTCGCCGCGGCAATGGCCGCCGCATCCACCTCGGTCCGGATGGTGGCGTCGATCAGACGGCGCACAGAGCCGGTCAGCCATTCGTGAGCGCTGGTCATCGCCTGCCTTTAGTCGCGGTGCACGTAACTCTCGCCGCTGCTGCCGGTGCGCCGCAACACGGTCTCCCGCTCAGTGGTGAGCGTGTCCACCGCTGTGACCTGTGTTGTTAGTCTGAAATGGTGAAAGGCAGCGATCAGCAGGGCAAGCCGAATCTTGCGGCGACCAGCTGGGCGCTTATGGGCATGCTCTCGTACGAGTACGAACTTTCGGGCTACGACATCCGCAAGTGGATCGAGTGGAGCATGAGGTTCTTCTACGGGAGCCCGGCCTACAGCCAGATCTACTCAGAACTCAAGAAGCTCGAGCAACTCGGCTTCGTGACGTCGCGCGTCGAGAACGGTGCCGGCACGCGCAATCGCAGGTTGTACAAGATCACCGAAACCGGTTTGGACGCTGTCACGCGGTGGGCGAACGAAGCGCCGCTCGACCCTCCCGTGCTCAAGCACAGTCCACTGCTGCGGGTGACGTTTGGGCACCTCACCAATCCCGCCCGGCTCAAAGAGATTCTGCACGAGCATCTGGCCTACGCCGACGAGATGCACCGCAGCGCGGCCAAAGACGCCAAATGGGCGGGCGCCGACCCGGCTTGGGCATATGCGCGCGTCGCGCTGAAGTGGGCCGAGCGGTATTACGCCAATGAACGCGAGCTGACTCTGAAGATGATCAAGGAGCTCGACGAGGCGGAAGCCGAGTTCCCGCGCGTCGGCGACGGCGAGCGGACGAAAGTTCCTTGGCCGGCACCGGAGTACTGGTACGAGATCGAGAAGAAGGCCGACGCCGACGACGTCTGACTAGGTCGCGGCCGCGTCGCTGGCGGCAATGTATCCGTACACCAGACCCTGCGCGATTGTCGCGCCCGCACCGGGATAGGTGGCTCCGAACGCGTTCGCGGCTGAGTTGCCGATCGCATACAGCCCCGCGATGGCAGTGCCGTCTTCGCGCAGCACCCGGGCGCGCTCGTCGGCACGCAGACCGCCGCACGTACCGAGGTCACTGAGCGTCATCCGCACGGCGTAAAACGGACCCTTGTCGAGCGGGCGCAGATTCGGGTTAGGCGTGATGGTGGGATCGCCGTAGTAGCGGTCGTACGCGCTTTTCCCGCGACCGAAGTCGGAATCGTCTCCGGCGCGGGCCATGTCATTGAATCGCGACACCGTGGCCATGAACTGCTCCTCGGGCACCTTCATCATTCGGGCGAGTTCGGCCAGATCTCCCGATCGGTGGGCGATGCCTGCGTCGTACCACGCCTGCGGCAGTGTCATGCGCGGAAAGCGATCCGCGGCAAAGACATAACCGTTTCGGTACTGCTGATCGAACACGATCCACATTGATTCGATCGGGTTCCCGTTCCGCTCCCGCGCGAGCACAGACTGGCCGAATGACATGTAATCGCTGCCTCGTTGATGAAACGCTGACCCGTCTGGTCGACGATCAGCGAGCCCGGCAGCGATCGCTCGGCGAGCATGACCAGCGGATCAGCCCCCGGCAGCGGTGCTACCGCCGGGAACCACCACGCCTGGTCCATGAGGTCGATTCCCGCGCCGGCATCTTGGGCAATCCGGATCGCGTCGCCGGTGTTGGTTTCGGCGCCCAGGCTTGCGTTCTCGTCGAGCGACTCGGATTGAAACTTCCACCGCATGTCCATGTTGTGGTCGAACCCGCCGGCCGCCAACACAACTCCGCGTCGCGCGCCGATAGTCACCTCGCGTCCGTCGTGGGCGACGACGGCCCCGGTGACCCTGCCCTCTTCGGTGATCAGCCGCACCAGTGCGGTCTGCGTCCACACGCCGATGCCGGCGCGCAGCACACCGGCGAACAGGCCGGCGGCCAAAGCCTGCCCGCCTGCGGTGTAGCGCCGGCCGAGCATCAGTCCGCCGACGCCCTGGGCGAGTCGTTTGACGATGAGTGGTAGCCCTTTTCGCGGTACCCGCGCCATCAAGTTCATCCAGCGATAGTCCGCACTGGTGGTCGGCATCGGGACCGTCGGCTCCATCAACCCTGGACGCAGCCGCGACCGGTATGGGCCGAGCACCGAAGTGTTGAACGGCTTGCACTCGCACGTCCGCCCGGCGGCACTTCCTCCCGGATGCTCCGGGTGGTAATCGGAGTAGTCCCGTGCCCACGTGAACCGCATCGGTGTGGTGCGTCGCAGCATCTGAACCGTCTCTGACAGGTGGCCAAGGAACTCCGTTGACCGTTGAGGGGCGGCAGTGGCTGCCACGACTGAGTCCAGGTAGTCACGCGCCTTCGTCGCGGTGTCCCCGGCGCCGTTCTCCTCGAGCACAGGGCTCGCAGGGAACCAGAGCGCTCCGCCGGACCTCGCGGTCGAGCCGCCAACGTACTGCGATTTCTCGACGATCAGCACGGTCAATCCGCGCTCCGCGGCCGCCAGCGCGGCGGCCATACCCGTGCCCGAACCCACGACGAGCAGATCGACGGTGGTATCAGCCAGCGGCAGGCCGGCGGGGATGGTGGCCTGTTGAGCAGTCGTCACGGCTTCGACAGTAAGTCGGGCGGACCGTGGTTGCGGGGAGTTCTCCCTCCCAGCGGGACGATCGGCTCTACAAGCCGTGTCGCGGGAGTAAAACGAGATCATGACGTTGCAGTCAGAGACCTCAGAAACCGACGCGATTCGGCAGATCGAAGCAGCAGCAGCGCCGACCAGATTCGCCCGCGGCTGGCACTGCCTCGGGCTGACTAGGGACTTCGGCGACGGTGAACCGCACGCGGTGCATGCCTTCGGCGAGAAACTGGTGGTGTTCCGCAGCGGTGACGGCAAGATCAACGTGCTCGACGGCTACTGCCGACACATGGGCGGGGACCTCAGCCAGGGTCAGGTGAAGGGCGACGAGATCGCCTGTCCGTTCCACGACTGGCGGTGGGGCGGCGACGGCCGATGCAAGAAGGTGCCCTACAGCAAGCGGACACCTCGGCTGGCCCGCACCGCGACGTGGACCACCCTCGAACAGGACGGAATGCTGTTCGTATGGAACGACCCCGAGCGCAACCCCCCGCCGCCTGAGGTCGCCATCCCTCGAATCGAGGGAGCGACGAATGACGACTGGACCGACTGGCATTGGTACACCACCGTCGTGAACACCAACTGCCGCGAAATCATCGACAACGTCGTCGATATGGCGCACTTCTTCTACATCCACGGATCGCTGCCAACGCACTTCAAGAATATCTTCGAAGGCCATGTCGCCACGCAGTACATGAACAGTTCGGGAAGACCCGACATCGGCGAACCGGGGGAGACCCAGATGCTGGGCACCACTTCGGTGGCCTCGTATTACGGCCCGTCGTTCATGATCGACGAACTGATCTACCACTACACCGACATCGACCACCACACGATCCTCATCAACAGCCACTACCCGATCGACGCGAATTCCTTTGTGCTGCAGTACGGAATCATCGTCAAGAAGTCAGACAAGTTGCCGGCCGAGCAGGCGATGCAAACCGCTATCGGGCTGGGCGATTTCGTGAAGATGGGTTTCGAGCAGGATGTCGAGATCTGGAAGAACAAGGCGCGCATCGACAATCCACTGCTGTGTGAGGAGGACGGACCGGTCTACCAGCTGCGCCGGTGGTACGAGCAGTTTTACGTCGACGTCGCCAACGTCGAGCCGGACATGGTGGACCGGTTCGAATACGAGCTCGACACCACCAGCCCGCACGAGGAGTGGATGAAGGTCGTCGAAGAGAACATAAGCGCGCAAGCGGCGAGGTCCGGAACCGCCTGATGGCCGTCCGGCCCGACAACCGCCTTGCCGACTCCCCGATGGTGCCGGTCGCCTGTCGCCGCTGCGGAGCCTGCGTATCGGCGCGCAAGAGCAGCTGGAATCAGACCAGTGTGCAGTGGACTGCCGAGGCACAGGCCTGTTGCCTGGAGCGACGCGACGCGCAGCACCTGGCCGCGCACTCGGAGCGCGGCTTCTTCCTGGGCTGCTCAGCGCTGACTGACTCGATCGTCGACGCGGTCCGCACCGGTGATCTGCCGGTGGTCGATGAATCGGCGCGGGTGACGACGTAACTTCAATCCTGTGACAGAAACTGAACCGCCGGTGGCGGTTGTGACAGGGGCCAGTCGCGGCGCGGGGCGCGGTATCGCCGCCGCACTTGTTGCCGATGGGTGGCGGGTGTACCTGACCGGCAGAACCGTGAGCGACCCAGGTGATGGTGGCATCGCCGTACCCGTCGACCACCGTGACGACGTTGCGGTTGCCGCGTTGTTCGAGCGAGTCGACCATGAACACGGTGGTTTGGACCTCTTGGTGAACAACGCCGCGGCCATTCACGACGACTTGGTCAGCCCGAAGCCGTTCTGGGAGAAGCCGCTCGAGTTGGCCGACGTTCTCGACGTCGGACTGCGGTCGGCGTATGTGGCGTCATGGCACGCCGCGCCGCTGTTGGTGCGTCGGCGTCGAGGCCTCATCGCGTTCACGTCGTCGCCGGGATCGGTCTGCTACATGCACGGCCCGGCGTACGGTGCCCAGAAGGCGGGTGTGGACAAGCTGGCCGCCGACATGGCAGTCGACTTTCGCGAGACCGGGGTGGCCACGGTATCGATCTGGATGGGCATCCTGCTCACCGAACGCTTCCGCAGCGCGTTCGACGGGCATCCACACGCGCTCGCCGAGACTGCCAAGCACGCCGAAACCCCGGAGTTCACCGGCCATTTGATCAACGCGCTGTATCACGATCCGGACCTCGGCAAGCTCTCCGGCCACACGGTGATCGGCGCGGAAATCGCGCAGCGCTACGGCATCACCGACGAGGACGGCAGGCAGCCGCCGTCGCACCGCGACATGATGGGCGCGCCTCGGGAGCCGAGCTCAGTGATTGTGCGCTGAGAGTCAAGCCGGCTGGAGAACGTTGATGTCACCGATTGCGATCTGGACGTCGAAGTGACGATGGATGATTCGCCATCCGTCGGCCGTTCGGAAGTGTCGATCGCGGTAGACGCCGATCGCCTCGTACGGGGTTAGATGTGCATGCTCCCCGGCTCCGACGTGAAGCACGCGCGCCTTGGTCGAGGACTGCGCTTCATCGCCATCGATCGCAATCTGATAATTGCCAAGGAGATGCTGCGATGGCCCGCACCCGTCCAGGAAGCTACGGATGGACTCGATGATCGCCGCCCGCCCGGTGAGTGTGGCGCCGTAGACGCCCACGGCGTCCGGATGAAATACGTCATTCAGGCCCGACCAGTCTCGGGCGTCGAGACAGGTCGCATAAGCGTTGAGCACATCGACGATCGCTTGGCGCTCACTGCATTCGCAGGTCATCAGCTCTTGCTTTTACGCCAGCTGGAACGCGCTGATCGGAGCGTCCTCTGGATAAGCCGCCGGGCCACCGAGATCGTAGGCCGCGTTGAGCGCGCCGATGAAGGCCGGATCGTGCATCGGTTCGCCAGGAACGTCGAGTTTGATGCCCTTGCGACTGAGGTCATCGACCATCATGTCGATGGCCTTCTCGGCGGTGAGGTCATCGGAGCCGTCCATGTTCTTCTTCAGCTCGTCGAAGTCGGAGAACACCTCGGCCGACCAGTGCACCAGGAACCGCAACTCGTCGGTGTGGTGCCGGGCGATCACGTCCTCGCCATTCTTGAGCAGCCACTGGTTGCGATCGGTCGGGTCGCCGGTGAACTCCGTCTCGAACGCCAGCGCAGCGGGGACTCTGCAAGTCGAGCGGGCCGTTGGCTTCGCCGCGGTGGACCATCATTTCGTTCTGCACCACCACACCGCGGTTGTAAACCGGCGGCAGCAGGCGCTGCGGAGCCTTCAACGGACCATTCGGCCAATACGTGAATCCGCTACCTTCGTCCAAGGAGAACCAGGTGATCACCTGTGCCATCTTGATCAGGTAATCGGTAAACAGCCCAGACTTGCCCATCACACTGCACAGCCATGTCGGCGCATTCTCATGGCGGACGCCGCGAAAGCTGGGGGAGTCGAGGTGACCGGGGTCGCGGTTCGCGCACGGGCCGTTGATGTTGAACAGCATCAACTCCGGCTTCGCGTACTGCGGCGCCCCAATAGCTCTTCGCCATGGTCAGGAACTGCTCGTTGTAGAAGCAGTCGTGCAATTCGGGATAGAGCACCGCGCCGTAGTTGGCCAGGTACCCACGGAAAGTGGGGGTGAGGAAGAGGTCGAGCGACGGCTCGAAGCCCTCGGGGAACATGCCGCTCATCGTTGCCATCAGCTCTTCCGCGGAGGCGAAGTGCTGGGCGATGATCAGCTTCCACGGCCCCTCGGTGCGGACGACGTCGAGTAGCCGCTCCTTCTGGTCGGCCGTGTAGACATTGTCGATTTCCCGTGGCGGCGCGGCGGGACGCAGCACATCGGAAAGCTCCATTCGTCGCTCGTCAGTGAGCATGTCATGGTCTCCTTACTGACTTTGTTGGCTTGATTGTGGGCCGCACCGGTCTGCGGCCGGGCCAAGGTGTCCGTTGATCGGGAAGTTCACCGGGTTGTCGAACTTCGCCCGCAACAGGGCGCACACCTCCGCGATCGCCAACCTTCCGCGGGCGGTGGCATCTGATCGCATCAGGAATCCGTGATCGGCGCCGGGATAGCGCGTGACGGTGGTTTGCACCCCCGCGTCTCGCAGCCGCGACGCGTAGCGCTCACCCCAGCTTCGGATCGGATCGCATTCCGCGGTAACGACTATGGCGGGCGGCAGTGCGCTCAAGTCCGTCGCATAGGCAGGCACCCGGTACTGGTCGTGCGGCGCGCCGCTGCCGACGTCGGCGAGCTCGTGCATGTAGACGATGTCGTCGTGGCTGAGCATCGGCGCGTCGCGAAGTGCGACCATCGACTCCACCGTCATATCGCGGTCGAGGCCTGGGTAGAGCAGCACCTGACAGCAGATGGTGGGACCGCCGCGATCCCGTGCCGCCAGCGCCACCGCCGCAGCCAGCGAGCCACCCGCGCTGTCGCCGACGACCGCCAGTCGTGTGACGTCAACACCCATCTGCTCTGCGTGCCCCGCAACCCATTCGGTGGCCGCGTATGCGTCGTCGAACTGGGCAGGTGCGGGGAACTCTGGAGCGAGCCGGTAGTCCACCGACACCACAGTGGCGTTCGACTGGGCGGCAAGCGTTCTCGCCAGCGGCTCGAACGAATGGTTGGACCCCATCACCATGCCGCCGCCGTGGAAGTAGACCAGCACGGGCGCGACCGATGCGGTCGACGGGCGGTAGATCCGGACGGGAATCTGACTGGCGGATCCGGGGATTGCGCAATCCTCGATATTCGCCATGGACGGCATGTCGTCGGGATGCGGTGCGGACTCGATCGCGTCCCGCACGGCCGCCAGGCCACGCACTCGCATCGGTGACATCGCACCGAACGAGGCGACTCGCGCGGCGGCGTCAGGGTCGAGTGCTCACTGGCTCTCCGGGTCGAAACGACGGCCTGACCGCAACGCCGGCGGCTTCTGGGAGACAAGGACTTCTGCGCGTTCGGCCATCGCCGAGCCGACATAGTCAGGTTGGGTGAGCAGGTAGAACCGCCCTTCGGCGGCTTGCTCGAATACTGCTTCGGCGGCCGCGAGGGGATCCATCGCGTCGGCTTTGATGTCGAGCATGGCGCCGCGCTGTGACTCTGCGGCGGCGACATCGCCCGCGCTGACACCGCCCGCGGACTCGAAGATATTGGACGCCACCGCACCTGGAAGGACGGCCTGAACGTGGATGTGGTTGTGGCCGGCCTGCTGCGATCTCGAGACGCAGGCATTCGGTGAGCGCGAGCACGGCGTGCTTGCTCATGATGTAGGGCGCCTGAAGCGGCACCGCCGCCACGCCGCCGATCGACGACAGATTCCACACCCACGCCGGGGTGCCCGCGTCGATCATCCTCGGTACGAACGCCCTGATCGCCGTGGAAGACACCGCTGATGTTGATTTCGACGACGCGATTCCAGTTGTCCACCGGCGTGTCCCAGAGGTAGCCGAACTGCTCGACGCCTGCGTTGTTGACCAGACAGCCGCACCGGTCCGATATCGCGGTACGTACGCTCGGCGAGTTGCTCGACAGCATCGGGGTCGCGCACGTCGCACACGACGTCTACCGCCGCGCCACCGGCGGCGGTCAACTCGTCGCGGAGCGCGGCGACTGCGGCGCCGTCGATGTCGGCCAGTACGACCGTCATGCCAAGCGCGCTGGCATGTCGGGCCAGGCCGGCGCCGATGCCGGCACCGGCACCGGTGATGACGGCGACGCCGCCATCGAATGGTGTGCTCACGCGCCGGCGACGGCCGAGTTCTTGGCGCTGTATTCGGCGAACGGAATCGAATCCTCGGCGTCGAGCACCACACTCATTGACGTGAACACAAGTCCGCGATCTCCACGGCGGATGCCGACGTCGACCACACCGCTGGACACGTCGAACGGGACGTTGTTGGTGATCTGGTTGACGTAGAGATAGAAGCGCACGTTCGTGACCGCTCCGTCGCTGCCCGTGCGGAAGATGTTGGTCGCGTGGTGGCGCAGCGGATAGGGGTTCTCGTTGCGGTGCTGGATCAGCCACGCCAGCGTTTCGGCGCCGCCGTGTAGTTCGGCGGCCAGCAGATCCTCGAACGGGCACGCGCCGGAGTCGGATCGGCTGACGTACTCCATCTCGTCGCCGATACGGACCGCCAGCTCGTCGAAGTGCCCCTGGTCGTAGTGGTACCAGAAGCCGGCGATGAACTCCTGGACTTCGGACAGCGTGATGGCGTCGCTCATGGCCGCCAGTCAACAGTCGCCACAGTCACTGCGGCGCGGAGGCGTCCGGTGAGTGGAACGGTTTTTCCGACCCGAATCGGGTGCGCAGGTCGCGTTTGAGCAGCTTGCCGCTCGGGTTCTTCGGCAGACTGTCGACGAAGAAAACCTGTTTGGGCGTCTTGTACCCGGCGAGGTGGGCGCGGCAGTGCGTGATCAATTCGCGTTCGTCGGCCGTGCCGCCGTTCCGGATCACCACGGCCGCCACCACGGCCTCGACCCACACCGGGTGCGGGATGCCGAACACAGCGACTTCCTGCACGCCCGGGTGTCGGTATAGAACTTCCTCGACCTCGCGGCTGGCGACGTTCTCGCCGCCTGTCTTGATCATGTCCTTCTTGCGGTCAACCACGTGCAGCAGCCCGTACTCGTCGTAGTAACCGAGGTCGCCGGAGTGGAACCATCCGCCGCGGAAGGCTTCCGCCGTACGGACTGGGTCGTCGAGGTAACCCAGCATGAGATGGGGGCCGCGGTGGGCAATCTCGCCTACCGTTCCCGGCCGTACCGGGTGGTCGGTGTCGTCGACGATGGCGGTCTCGACATTGATCGCGGGTCTGCCGGCCGCCCCGGCGTGGTCGCGCTGGTCGTCGGGTCCCATCGCACTGGCCAGTGGCGCCATCTCCGTCTGCCCGTAGAAATTCCAGAGCGCCAGATTCGGCAGCCGGTCACGGATCTCGTGCAGCACTTCCGTCGGCATTGCCGATGCGCCGTAGTACCCCTTGCGGAGGCTGCTCAAGTCGACCTGGTCGAAAATGGGCGACCGCAGTAGTGCGATCCAGACTGTCGGTGGGGCAAAGTAATTGGTCACCGAATGGGCTTCTATGCCGCGCAGGACCAACTCCGGATCGGGCCGCGGGAGGATGATGCTGGTCGCACCGAGGTAGACGTCGGTGGCCAGAAAATTGTCCAGCTGCGCGCAGTGATACAGCGGCATCGAATGGATTTCGACGTCGTCGGATTCCATCGACCCCGCGACGATCGAACTGACGTAGTTCGCCATCAGGCTGCGGCTGGAGTGCATCACGCCCTTTGGCCGGGACTCCGTGCCGCTGGTGTACATCAGGCGCAGCAGCTGATCGTCGTCGATCTCGAGGTCCGGCGCGGGCGTCGTGGTGGTCAGCCAGAGAGCGAAGTCGTCCCACCCTGCTGGTGCGCGCTGCTCGCCGGTGGTCAACACCACCTTCGTCGTGACTGTGCCGCCTCGGGTCATTGCCTGCGCGGCGGTCGGAAATGAGGTCATGTTCGACGATCACGCCGCGGACCTGGCTGTGAGCGAGGATGTAGGCGATCTCCTCGGCCGTGAGCATGAAATTTATCGGCACGAGAACGACGGCGGCGCGGGCAGTGGCGAATGCCAGCACGGCATACTGCCAGCAGTTTCGAGCCAGCAGCGCGATCCGATCGCCCGGGGAAAAACCGTTGTCCCGCAACGCCGCCGCGGCACGATCGACCAGTTCATCGAACTCGGCGAACGTCAACCTGACAGCGCCGTCGACGACTGCGACCTTGTCGGGACAGCGGCGGGCCGACCGGCGGGGGATGTCGCCAAGTGAGTGGCTGCGGACCTGCATTTCGTCGTCCTCAGTCTTTCAGCACCAGCTGGAGGTCGCGGCCGATGATCTCGCGCATGATCTCCGACGTACCGCCGTATACCCGCGTCACCCGAGCGTCGATCGCCGAGCGGGCAATCGGGTACTCACGCATGTAGCCGTAGCCGCCGAACAGTTGTTGGCAGGAGTCAAGGCAGCGGAACTCCATCTCCGTTGCCCAAAGCTTGGCCTTCGCGGCGTCGGCGGCCGACAGCCGGCCCGCGTTCAGCTCGATCACACACCGGTCGATGAACGCCTCGGCGACCGAAACCTCGGTGGTCACGTCGGCCAGCACGAAGCGGGTGTTCTGCAGCGCGCCGATCGGCTTGCCGAACGCGGTGCGCTCGCGCACATGGTCGACGGTCCAACGCAACGCGGCGCGGGCACGCGCCAGGCTGCCGACAGCGATCTGCATGCGTTCCTGCGGAAGGTTTTTCATCATGTCGGCGAATCCCCGGCCGACCTCACCCAACACATTGCTCTTGGGGACCTTCACATCGGTGAAAACCAGCTCCGACGTGTCCTGGCAATGCAGTCCCAGCTTGTCCAGGTTGCGGCCGCGCGCGAAACCGGGCATACCGCGCTCGAGCACCAGCAGGGTCAGGCCGCGGTGGCGGTCGGGCGAGGTACGGATCGCAGCGATGACCAAGTCCGCGTTCTGCCCGTTGGTGATGAACGTCTTGGCGCCGTTGACGACGAAGTGGTCGCCGGCGTCGACGGCGGATGTGCGGATGGCGGCGACGTCGGATCCGGCGCCGGGCTCGGTCATGGCGATGGCCGCGATCAGATCGCCGCTGACGAAGCCGGGTAGCCACCGGTCCTGCTGTTCCGGCGTCGTCAGATCTGCCAGGTACGGCAGGCAGATGTCGTTGTGGACGGCGAACTCAGTCCAACCGCACCGCAGTCGGCGTCCATGAACGCTTCGATCAGGATCTGGTTGTAGCGGAAGTCGCGGGCGCCGACTCCGCCGAAGCGTTCAGCAGCGGCGAAGCCGAGTAGCCCGACGCCACCGGCCTTGGCGAACACCTCACGGGGAATGATGCCGTCGGCTTCCCAGTCCGCGATGTGGGGTGCGATCTCCTTGGCCGCGAAATCACCTGCCAGTTCGGCGAAGGCGCGGTGGTCAGCGTCGTAGTGCACCCGTTGCATCGCCGAAGCGTAGACAGGCTCGTGGCTTCGGCACTGACACGTGTCCCGCTCAGTAGACAGTCGCCTCGCCGGTCGCTGTCCAACGCCTCGATACTCGACTGTTGTGACGACTGATGCCGAAACGACGGCGGCCCCGAACGACGTTGATTCGCATGAACTGAGGGCCAACTTGCGCCAGGCCGACCCCGGTGTGCTCGTCGCGGTGTTGGCTCAGCTCACCGGCGACGCAACGGTGATCGATCGGTTCGGGCCGGCGATCTCCCATGTGCCCGACCCACCGGAGCGGGCGGGTGTCATCGACCCCGGCACGGCGTGAAGCACTTGTGGAGGCCGTTGTCGAGGCGCTCGAGCGGCCGCGGTCCGATGGTGCGTTGGCCGCCGACGACCCTGGGCTCTTCAGGCGGCTGCTGCCGATTGCCTTGGGCTCTGACGTCGACGACGAGTTCGTCCCGCTGTTGCTCGAACAGGGCGGCTTTCAGCTGTCGCAGCCGACGCTGCCGCGCACCGCGCCGATTCCTGAGACGATGACGGTCGCCATCGTCGGAGCGGGTCTTGCGGGAATCATCACCGCACTCGCCGCTGCCGACGCCGGAGTCACCTACGAGATCTTCGATCGCAACTCCGAAGTCGGCGGCACGTGGTTGACCACGACCTATCCAGGCATCGGCGTCGACACACCGTCGGCGTACTACTCGTTGTCCCGCGACGTGAACCCCAACTGGACGAGCTATTACCCGCAGGGTGCGGAGTACCAGGCCTACCTGGTGGCTCTTGCGGACAAGTACGGACTGCGCGAGCGGACGCGATTCGGTACCGAGGTGGAAGCGCTGTGGTGGGACGACGACCGTCAGGCAATGGCAGATCCATTCGGTTGACCGCGACGGTAACCGCGACGTCACCTTCTCCTCGGTCGTGGTCACCGCCGCCGGCTACCTCAACCGCCCGCGTTTTCCGGACGTACCGGGCCGGGAAGCGTTCGCGGGCACCAGCGTTCACTCCGCGCAGTGGGATGAGTCCCTGGATCTCACGGGCAAGCGGGTGGCGATCATCGGGGCGGGCTGCACAGCGGTGCAGATCGTCGACTCCTGCGTCGATCAGGTCGAGCGGCTGACGGTGTTCCAACGGCAGCCGCATTGGGTGGCACCGCGCAAGCGGCCAACTGACGATGTGCCCGAGCACCGACGCTACCTCGGCCGCCGACTGCCGTATTACCCGAACTGGCACAGATTGAAGTCCTACTGGGCGACATCCGACAACAACTATCCCGTCATCCTGCGGGATCCGGAATGGGCCGCCGACCACCTGTCCATCTCGGCGGCCAACGACGTATTGCTGCAGATGTGCCTGGACTACATCGACCGAACCTTCGGTGTAGGTAGTGAACTGGCGAAGAAGGTCACGCCTGACTTCGCGCCCTACGGAAAGCGCATCATCCGTGATCCCGGCGGCTACTACGCGGCATTGACCCGTGATCACGTCGACGTAGAAGCCAGCGAGCCCGCTGTCGTCAACGCAGGCGGCATTGTTACTGCGGATGGTCGGCAGATCGACCTCGACGTGATCATCTATGCCACCGGGTACCACCTGGATTTCTTGTCCACGATCGACATTCGCGGTAGGGGTGGGCAGAAACTCGCCGACGTATGGGGCGACAGTCCGCGCGCGTACCGTGGCGGCACCGTACCCGGATTCCCCAACCTGTTCATCAACTCGGCACCGAACTACAGCCCCGGCCACGGTGCGGGCGCCAACTTCTCGATGGAGGTGATGGCACATTACGTCATCGAGTGCCTGCAACTGATGGCGCTGCGCGGCGCCACGACCATGGAGGTCACGCGGCGACGCCCACGACGAATACGTGAGCGGCATCGACCAGGCGATGGCCCGCACGGTCTGGTGTCACACCCCAAGTGCGCACACCTACTACCGCTCCGGGTCGGGCCGGGTCGTGGTCGCAACGCCGTACCGGCTGGTGGACCTCTGGCATCAGCACCGGGCGCCGATCGAAGACCACTTCGAGCTCGCATGACGCAATTGCTCAGCGGGAAGACGGCTTTGGTCACGGGCAGCAGCCGGGGGATCGGCCGGGCGATCGCGCAACGGCTGGCCGCGGAGGGCGCGACCGTGGTGGTGACGGCGCGCTCACACGAGCCGTCGCCGTCCGTGCGTTGGGGATCGTCTTCCGCGCTTCCCGGCACCATCGGTGAAACCATCGAGCTGATCGAGTCAGCGGGCGGCAGGGCGATTGGTATCGCGGCCGACCTCGAGAGTCCCGACAAGCGCGACGACCTTGTGCAACGGGTGCTCGACACCACGG
>CAVRFN010000026.1:0-94341 GCA_963720345.1 uncultured Actinomycetota bacterium | reverse complement strand
GAGTCGGTGAACGTCTGCATCAGCCCGTCGGCCGTGTACGTGGCCTCGGTGTCGCGCCGGTGGCGTCCTCGACGCTCGAGAGCCAGCCGTTGGCGTCCACGGTCAGCTCCGTCCGCTGGCCGCCCGGCGCCACGATCGCCGTCGGCGCGCCGCCCGCGTGCTCGATCTGCGTCTCGTTCCCGTCGGCGTCGGTGACCGTCTCCAGGCGCCCCGCCGAGTCGTAGCCGAACGTCAGCAGCGTGCCGCCGGTGACCCCGTCGACGGTGCCGATATGGCGTCCTGCGGCGTCGAACCTGAACGCCTGCCGGCCGTCCGGTGACGGGACGAGGCCGACGCCGCCGTCGCCGATCGGCAGCGGCCGGCTGATCCGGCGCACGAAGCCGGTGAAGTTTGTCCGTGGTGGGAGACGTAGAGCGACCCGTCGGGTGCGGCCGCGACGCCGATCACCGAGGCAGCTCGGCGGCCGTGGCAGGGCCGCCGTCCCCGCGCACAGGCTCGCCGAAGTCGGGAAGCTCGACCCGGCGAACGTCGTGATGATGCCGTCGGGCCCGAGGCGGCGGACGACAGGCCGCGACGCGGCGCTCCGCGAAGTACAGCGCCCCGTCCGGCCCGACGTCCATGCCGTACGGACCGCCGACGTCGGCCTCGGTGCCCGGGCCTCCGTCCCCCGGCACGTCGGGATCCGGGCCGCCGCCCGCCACCGTCGTGATGGTGCCGCCGACGTCGACCATCCGCACGCGGTTGCCGGCGCCGGAGCCGTTGTCGCTGTGGCCGATGTAGAGCTCGCCCGCGGGCCCGACCGCGAGGCCGTCGATGAAGCCCAGCTGCGCGTCGATCGCCGGGCCACCGTCGCCGAGCGTCTGGCTGAAGTTGCCGCCGGCGACGGTCGAGACGATGCCGTCGGGCCCGACCCGCTTGACGCCGTTGCCGTTCGTGATGTACACGCTGCCGTCCGGCGCGGCGGCGACCTCGATCGGCAGCGGGAGCGCGCGCTGGTGGCCGGCGCAGCCGTCGCCGCCGGTGCCGCCGCCGGCGAAGTGGCTGACCGTCCGGTCGGGCGCGACCCGCAGGACCGTGCCCTCGTTCGTCTGTGTGACGTAGAGGCTGCCGTCGGGCCCGAGCGCGATCCCGCGGGGCGAGCCGATGCCGGACACGTAGGTCTCGATCACGCCGTCGGGGCGGACCCGCCGGATCCGGCCGACGTTGTTCCCGGTGATCTCGGCGACCAGCACGGACCCGTCCGCGGCGACCTCGACGTCGTTGGCGTACCCGAGGCGCGCGGACGTGCCGGGCCCGCCGTCACCCTCGCCGCCGAAGGTCGGCGGCTGGCCGGTGCCCGCGATGCTCGTGATGATCGGCTCGGCGCTGATGCGTCGCCCGTCGCCCATGTGCACCGTGCGCGCGCGCGGGTCGTAGAGGTGATGCGCGTCGAGCGTCCAGCCGCCGAGGCCGGCGCCGCGCGCGTCGAACCCGCCGACTGCGCCCTCGGCCTCGTCACGGGTCGTGCGCCAGAGGATGAAGTCCATGCGGCCGCGCGCCCCCTCGAACTCCACGCCCCCGATGCTCCCGAACGCCGCCGCGCAGCGCCTTCGGCTCGTCGTACTTGACGAGGCCATAGTGGTAGCCGATGCGGATCGTCACGGGCTGCGCGCCGGTCGGGCGGCGGCCGTAGGCGTCGACGCCGTCCCAGACGAACGAGTACCGCTGGTTCGGCGCGGCTGGGAACGACTGCGAGAACTTCCTCCCGGCGACGGAGATCTCGAGCCGCACGTCGGCCAGGCTGGCCGGCACGCTCGCCGGCGTGATCGGGATCTCGAGCGCGCGATGGGCGAGCCGCCCGGGCACCTGGTCGCTCCAGTAGTCCAGCGCGAACGGCGTGCCGGCGATGGGCAGCGCCTGGCCGAGCCGCTGGCTCTGGCAGCCGATGATCGAGCCGTCGCCGTAGCACTCCTTCTTCGGCCGCGGCGCGTCGTCTGCCGTGGGCGGCGCGACCGGCGGGGGGATGGCGTCCGGCGGCGGGCCGTAGGGCCAGTTCATGTCCCACGGCGTGAAGTGGCTGATCGAGACCCGCCACAGGGTCTTGCCGGGGTCGTAGAGGCCGGCGAGCTGCTCGAGCTCGGCCGCGGTGATCCCGAGCGCTGCCAGCTCCGGGCCGCTGTCGGCGTCGCCGTCGCCGTCGCCGTCGACCTGGGCGGCGCCGCCGGTCTCGCCGACGATCTTGATCACCTTGCCGTTGGGAGCGGCGACCCAGCGCCCGGTGATCGCGGTCGTAGTAGCCGACCGGCACGGCGCCGCCGACCGGGAAGCCGAGGAAGTCGTCGACGTAGGTGACGACCGGCTTGTCGAAGCGCACGTCGGTCGCGCCGGCGTCGACGGCCTCGTCGGCGCTCAGCTCGACCGCGTAGGTGTAGCCGGAGGTCGGTGGCAGCGCGGCCGGCATCGCGTCGAGGCCGCTGTCGCCGATCGTGTACTCGGTGGCGCGCACGTGGAGCGTGTCCAGCGGCTCGGTGGAGCCGTCGGGCATGACCATCTCGGCCTCCGTGCCCTCGGAGAAGAGCATCGTCGCGCGGCGGGTCCCGTCCGAGTCGGTGATCGCGCTCCCGCGGGCGATCTGGAACCCGTCGATCGCCGCGAGGTCGATCTCGCTGACCTGGTCGTCGTAGGGCACCATCACGAGGTCGGCGACCTGCGCGAAGTCCTGCCACGGCGCCTCCGCCTGGCGCTGCGCGGAGACGTAGCCGCGGCGCTGGAAGCGCAGGGTCACCGGCCCCCCGCCGCCCACGGCCACGTCGTAGCGGCCGTCGGGGCGCGTGGCGGTACGGCCCAGCTCCGGATGTCCGAGGACGCTCACCCGGACGCCGCCGATGCCGCCGTCCATCCGGTTGAGCACGCGGCCGCGCAGCACGGCGACCGTGGCCGGGCGCAGCGCGTCGTTCGCGACGCCGGTCTGGATCGGGTCGGCCCCGGTCCAGAGGAAGCTCATCGAGTCGGTGAAGGAGGCGACCTCGTTGGCCGAGAGCACCGGCGCCGCGGCGGCGGGATCGTCGGCAGGAGGATCGAGCGGGCCGCCGGGCGGGTCAGGCTCGACCACCGTCCAGCCGCGCTGCGCCGGCGAGGGGTCGCGGTTGCCGGCGGCATCGACGGCGCGGACCTCGAACGTGTGGGCGCCGGCCGCCAGCCCCGTCAGGACCTTGGGCGACTCGCAGGCGGCGAACGCCGCGCCGCCGCGCCGGCACTCGAACGCGGCGGGCGCCTCGGTGGAGGTGAACTGGAACGTCGCGGTGGTCGATTCGACCGAGCCCGTCGGGCCGGCGGTGATGGTCGTGTTCGGCGGCGTCGTATCGGTGGGTGCCGGCGTCTGGGTCGGCGCCGCAGTCGCCGTCGGCGCGGGTCCGCGCGGCGGGGAGGGGGGACCGGCTACGGGTCCGGGGGGGCTGAGCGCGGCCGTCACGCGCAGCCTCTTGCCCGACCGGCGGCAGTTGTTGCGCTCGCTGCGCTCTCGCACCCGCCGCCCCGAGTCGGCGCATGCGAACAGGTGGTAGGCGCCCGGGGCGAGGGTCGCAGGAACCGTCAGCTTCACGCGCCCGCGCGACCGCTTGCGCGGGCGCAGCGCCTTGACGGCCCGGGCTCCCCTGAGGCGGGATCGCGCGAGTCGAGGCGCTTGTCGAGCGACAACCGGTAGGACGACGCGCGTGCGCGATGCCCGCGCCGGCCCGTGTTGCGGACGACGTCGGCCACCCTGAGCGTGCCGCCGGCCGCCACCACGGCCCGGTGGGCCAGCTTGCGGACGACGAGGTCAGCGCCGCGCCGGGGCGTCTGCCCGTCCGCCGGGGCGGCTGCCGTGGCCGCCAGTCCGGCGAGCCCGGCCAGCATCACGGCCCTCAGCCGGATCGCCAACGCACTCGCTTCCGGTGCGCGAGCCTACGCCCGACGCGACCGGAAAAGCAAGCGGGACTAGTCCTTGCCGGCGCCGGGCTCCTCGCCGCGCTCGACCTCGCCCTTGTCGTTGACGCGCGCGGGGACGGGCTCGTCGGACACCGTGACGTCGAACGTGCCGCGGGCCTTGGAGCCGGCGGCGAGGCGCGCCTTGCCGTCCAGGCCGGGCGCGACGCGGTAGGCGATCGAGTACGTGCCCGCCTCGACCGGCGTGAGCTTCCACTCGAACGTCCTCGACTGGCCGGCGGGCAGCGGGCCGAGCGTCCAGGTGTTGGCGTAGGCGGACGCGCCGCCGCGCGGCTCGACGTCGAGGACCCACACCGGCCGGTTGGGATCCGCGAGCCGCGAGTCGTCGGAGCTCTGGGCGAAGGCGACCGGGCCGTCGCCGGGGCGCGCGCCCTTCGTCTCGACGGTCACCGCCACGTTCGGGAGCGCCTCGTCGCCGGGGTTGCGCACGCGGATGCGCATCGTCTCCTGGCCGGAGATCGACTGCTTCGCCGGGAACGAGGCGTCGGTGACGTCGACGCGGAACGTGCCCTCCGTCTCGTTGGCGTCCTGCGACTCTCCGCCGCCGCAGCCGGAGAGCATCGCGAGCGAGAGGAACAGCAGGGCGAGTGGGCGTCGAGCCGTCATGCCGGCCCGAAGGTACCAGCGCGCCGTGGACGATGTTCCGGTTTGATGCACATGACCGGCGTGGCATAACCTCCACGCCGCCACTGCGAAGAGGGAAGAGGAGCTAGTTGGTCCGAGGCGTCGCCGACGAGCTTCCTGCCGGCCAAGAGCCTGCTGGAAGAAGTGGGCGACATGATGATCCTGACGGGCAAGACGATCATGTCTGCCCTGCGTCCGCCGTACCCCTACGGCGGCGAGTTCGTGTCGCAGTTCCTCTTCGCGCTGAAGCTGTGCTGGTTCCCGCTGATCGTCTCCACGATCGCGTTCGGCTACGGCGCCCCCGGGCTGCAGGCCGCCAACTTCCTCGTGCTGTTCGGCGCGCTGGACCGCCTCGGCGGCTTCTTCGTGCTCGCCTCGATCCGCGAGTTCGCCCCGTTCGTGACCGCGATCGTGCTGGCCGGGGTGGCGGGGACGGCCATCACCGCCGACCTCGGCGCACGCAAGATCCGTGAGGAGCTCGACGCCCTGCAGGTGCTCGGCGTCGATCCCGTCAAGAACCTCGTCGTCCCGCGCTTCCTCGCCCTGATGCTCGTCACGGGCCTGTTCGACATCTACGCGCTGCTGTTCGGGATCTTCGGCGGCATCCTCGCGACGCTGGTCAACGGCGCGCCGCTCGGGCCCTTCTGGGCGACCTTCTTCACGAACGCGACCGTCGTGGACCTGTGGGGCTCGTTCCTGAAGTGCACGATGTTCGGCGCGATCATCGCGATCGTCTGCTGTTACAAGGGGATGACCGCCTGCGGCGGGGCGGAGGGCGTCGGCCGGGCCGTCAACCAGGCGGTCGTCATCGCCTTGCTCGGCGTGTTCGCGTTCAACTACGTGTTCACGCAGACGCTGCTGGCCACCCACCCCGAGATCGTGCAGATCAAGTAGATGGGCAACTCCTGGCTCGCCGTCCCGAAGGACTGGCTCTCCTCGATGGGGGAGATCGTAGCGCTTCTGCGCGCGCATCCTCGGCGAGATCTTCACGCTGGAAGGTGTTCCGCTTCTTCGGCGAGACGCTGCGGCAGGCGGGGCTGCTGATCCTCTCCTCGACGCTGGTGATCTGGGGCCTGATCTTCATCGTCGGCCTCCAGTGCGGCATCGAGGGCGCCTACTTCAACCGCGCCACCGGCGTCCCCGCGTACGCGGGCGTGTTCGCCGCCTGGTGCGACCTGCGCGAGATCGTTCCGTACGGCTTCGGCTACATGATGGCCGCCAAGGTCGGCACGGGCATCGTCGCCGAGCTCGGCTCGATGGCGATGATCTTGCAGAGGGTGAACGCCAGATATCGGATGGAACAAGGCTTTACGTTCGAGCTGAACCTGTCCGGCGTGTCCGATGAGCATCGCGACGCGTTCGCCGGGACCTCAAGGGGAAAGAATGACGACAAGAGAACAACATTGGACGAGGCCGTCTCGTCCATCGAGAGTGGTATGACCATCGGCATCGGCGGCTGGGGGTCGCGGCGTAAGCCGATGGCGTTCGTGCGGGCCCTGCTGCGCACCGATGTGAAGGACCTGACGGTCGTCACCTACGGCGGTCCGGACCTCGGACTGCTGTGCTCGGCGGGCAAGGTCAAGCGCGTCTACTACGGTTTCGTGTCTTTGGACTCACCGCCGTTCTATGACCCGTGGTTCGCCAAGGCACGCACCAGCGGTGCCATCGAGGCCCGCGAAATGGACGAGGGCATGGTGCGCTGCGGGCTGCAGGCCGCTGCGCAGCGCCTGCCGTTCCTGCCGATCCGCGCCGGGCTGGGCAGCGACGTACGCGCCTTCTGGGGCGACGAGCTGAAGACCGTGAAGTCGCCCTACCCCACCGGAGATGGTTTCGAGGAACTCATCGCGATGCCCGCGCTGAACCTCGACGCAGCATTCGTCCATCTGAATCTCGGTGACGCCCAAGGCAATGCCGCGTACACGGGTATCGACCCGTACTTCGACGACCTGTTTTTGATGGCCGCGCAGAAGCGGTTCCTGTCCGTCGAACGGGTGGTGCCCACGGAGGAGTTGATCAAGGCGGTGCCGCCGCAGGCGCTGCTGATCAACCGGATGATGGTGGACTCCGTCGTCGAGGCCCCGAACGGCGCCCACTTCACCACGGCGGAGCCGGACTACCGCCGCGACGAGAAGTTCCAGCGCCACTACGCCGAGGCTGCGGCGTCCGACGAGTCGTGGCAGGAGTTCGTCAAGACCTACCTGTCCGGCAGCGAGGCCGACTACCAGGCGGCGGTCCGGAAGTTCAAGGCAGAGTCGGCGAAGGAGGCAGATAAGTGATGTCCGTGACCCGAGCCGAGGTGTGCGCCGTCGCGTGCGCCGAACTGTTCCGCGATGCGGGCGAGATCATGGTCAGCCCGATGGCGAACATGGTGTCCATCGGAGCCCGACTGGCGCGGCTGACCTTCTCCCCCGACATCCTGCTGACCGACGGCGAGGCCCGGCTGCTGGCCGACACCCCGGCACTCGGCGCGGCAGGCGCGATCGAGGGCTGGATGCCGTTCGGCCGCGTTTTCGAGACGCTGGCG
Organism: uncultured Actinomycetota bacterium; assembly: GCA_963720345.1. Classification (GTDB taxonomy): domain Bacteria; phylum Actinomycetota; class Actinomycetes; order Mycobacteriales; family Mycobacteriaceae; genus Mycobacterium. The sequence goes on along the minus strand of CAVRFN010000026.1, from coordinate 87,230 downwards.
TGGGGCAGGCGCCACGTCGTCATGGGCGCCAATCAGGTTGACCGGTATGGGAATCAGAACCTGTCCGCATTCGGTCCGCTTCAGCATCCCACCCGCCAGATGTTCGGAGTGCGCGGTGCACCGGGGAACACCATCAACCACGCGACGAGCTACTGGGTCGGCAATCACTCCAAGCGGGTGTTCGGCGATTCCGTCGACGTGGTGTCCGGAATCGGCTGGGACAAGGTCGACCCCGACAACCCCGCATACCGGTTCGTCAACGTGTTCCGGGTGGTGTCCAACCTCGGCGTGTTCGACTTCAACGGACCCGACCATCAGATGCGCGCGCTGTCGCTGCATCCCGGCGTCGAGGCCGAGCAGGTCGCCGAGAACACGTCATTCGAGGTGCACGGCCTGGACTCAGCCGATACGTCACGGCTACCCACCGAGCAAGAGCAGAAGCTGATCCGCGAGGTCATCGATCCGAAATCGCTCCGGGACAGGGAAGTACGGTGACTCGCCTCCGTACCCCGCTGACCGAACTGGTCGGCATCGAGCATCCGGTGGTGCAGACCGGGATGGGCTGGGTAGCTGGTGCGCGTCTGGTGGCGGCGACCTCGAACGCCGGTGGGCTCGGCATCCTCGCATCGGCGACCATGACGCTCGACGAACTTGCGACCGCGGTCACGAAGGTGAAGGCCACCACGGACAAGCCGTTCGGCATCAACATCCGGGCCGACGCCGGTGACGCGAACGAGCGCATCGACCTGCTGATCCGCGAGGGCGTCAGGGTCGCGTCGTTTGCGCTGGCGCCCAAACCCGACTTGATCGCAAAGCTCAAAGACGCAGGCGTGGTGGTGATTCCGTCGGTCGGCCTGGCCAAGCATGCCAAGAAGGTGGCCGGCTGGGGTGCCGACGCGGTGATCGTCCAGGGCGGCGAGGGCGGCGGCCACACCGGTCCGATCGCCACGACACTGCTGCTGCCGTCGGTTCTCGACGCAGTCGATATCCCTGTCGTGGCGGCAGGCGGATTCTTCGACGGTCGCGGCCTGGCCGCGGCGCTGTCCTACGGCGCGGCGGGCGTCGCAATGGGCACCCGGTTCCTGCTGACCTCGGATTCCACGGTGCCCGATGCCGTGAAGCGCCGGTACCTCGACTCCGGATTGGACGGCACCGTCGTGTCCACGCGCGTCGACGGTATGCCGCATCGAGTGCTGCGCACCGGACTCGTCGAGAAACTCGAGAGCGGTTCACGCCTCCGGGGCTTTTCGGCGGCGATCCGCAACGCCCAAAAGTTCAAGAAGATGTCGGGCATGACATGGCGTTCGATGATCAGCGACGGTCTCGAGATGCGGCACGGCAAGGAACTGACCTGGTCGCAGGTCCTCATGGCCGCCAACACACCGATGCTTCTGAAGGCCGGACTTGTGGAGGGCAACACCGATGCAGGCGTCTTGGCGTCGGGCCAGGTCGCAGGCATTCTTGGCGACCTACCGTCGTGCGCCGAGTTGGTCGAGACGATCGTCAGCGACGCGATCAAGCACCTGCAGGCCGCGGCCGCCCTCGTCGAGTAGCCTCGCCCGCGGCGGCGACGAATTCCTGTTCAGGACGGCCCGTGGTGCCGTAGCGCAGTCGTGTCTTGACCTCACCCGCAGCGGCCAGCGTAGCCAGATACCGCTGCGCCGTCGCCCGCGAAACTCCGATCGCCGTCGCGACCTCTGCCGACGACATCGGCCCGTCGGCAGCGCGCAGCGCCTGCAGGACAAGCTGTTTGGTGGGCGACGTGGCGGTGACCGAGCTCTGTTGCGCGGCGACCTTCGGGCGAAGTGCATCGAGTGCCGCGTCGACATCCTGCGCACTCAGATTCGATCCGGACAGAATCTTGCGGTAGCGGGCGTAGCCGGCCAGCCTGGCGGCCAGATCGGCGGGCACGAACGGCTTGACCAGGTAGCTCAGTGCGCCCGCGGAAACCGCTGCCCGGATTGTCTCCGCTTCTGTCGCCGCACTCAGAATGAAGCTGTCGCAACGCAGTTCACGGACGAAGTCGACACCAGACCCGTCGGGCAGATAGACGTCGACCAGCGCGAGGTCCACGGCATCGGCTTCGCGTGCCGCGGCGAGTGTGTTCACCGTCGCGGCCACGGTGAAGCCGGGCAGCGCGTTGACGATACCGGCGTGCATGTTGGCGACCCGGAAATCGTCGTCGACAACCAACACCGTCAGTTCTGCGTCACCCATTGAGCTTCCTCCTCGACCATCACACCCGGCAGCCGGGCGATGAATTCTGCGCCATGCAACTCAGCATCGGGGTCACCCGTGCTCGACAGTCGTACGTCTCCGCCGAGGGCCCGGCTGATCTGGCGGGACAACGCCATGCCGATCCCGCGTCCGCCGGGTATGCCCGATTGGGGTTTCGTCGACTTCCCCTCAACGAAGACATGCTCGACGAAATCCGGCGAGACACCGTCACCGCTGTCGGCGACCGTGATGTGCAGCGTCGAACCATCCTGCAGCAGCTCGACTTCCACCACTTTCACCGCGTCGGCGCCGGTGCGCGCCGCATCGATAGCGTTGTCGATCAGATTGCCGAGCACGGTGGTGACGTCGACGGGCAGTGCGAGCCGGCCCGACACCCAGGTGGCCTCGCCGATCCGCAGTGTCACCCCTGCCTCGCGGGCGGTCGCTGCCTTCGCCGCCAGGAACGCCTGCAGGAACGCGTCGCGGATGGCGTCGATACCAGGCAGGGCCGATCCCAGCGGCCCCGAGCCGAGCAGCTCCTCGAGGTATTGCCCGGCCTCCTCGACATGGCCGCTGTGCAACAGACCGTTGAGCAGATGCAGCCGGTTGGCGAACTCGTGACGCTGAGCGCGCAACGCGGTGCTCATCAACTGCACCGCATCGAGTTGGCGGGTCAGTGATTCCACGTCGGTGCGATCGCGCACCACCAGCACGGTGCCGAGGTCGTTGGCGTCGCGCGTCACCTTACGCGCGGACACGACGACGATTCGGTCGCCGACGGTGGCGATGGTCGGCGTCGGATCGGCCGAGAGGAACACATCGAGGACGCGCGGCGTCAACCCGATCTCATCCACCGGGCGGCCCCGCTCGTCATCGATCTCGAGCAGGCGGCATGCCTCGTCGTTGACGAAGGTCGTCTTCCACGAGGTGTCGGCGGCCAGCACACCCTCGCCGATACCGTGCAACACCGCCGCCTGACCACGGACCATCTCGGCCAGCTCCGAGGGCTGGAGCCCCAATGTCAGGCCGCGCCAACGCTTCGCCAGCAGGAACGAGCCGACGATCCCGATCAGCAGCGCCACACCGACCAGTACCGCCGCCGTCCTGACATCGGTCCACAGCTGTTTGTGCACCGCCGATGTCGAGATTCCGACACTGACCTCACCGACCACTTGTTGCGAATTCGGTCGCAGGATAGGCACTTTGGCGCGCACCGACGGACCCAGCGTGCCGGACTGTGCCACCACCGTCTCGCGTCCCGCGAGTGCCTCGGCCGGATCGGTGCTCACCGGCTTACCGAGTTCGTCACGGTTCGGGTGCGCGAGCCTGATCCCCTGGTCGTTGGTGAAGACCACGAACAACACGTCTGTCCGCTTCTGCACCTCCGACGCGATGAGCTGCAGCTGACCATTGGCCAACGCGTCGGTGGCAGCCGGGCCCTTGGGCAACCCGGTGTCGTCGTAGCGCGCGACGTCCGCCCGAACCGCAGGTGCGAACGCCAGCACCCGGGCCACATCGAGCGCGCGCTGACCGACCTCGGCATGGATCCGCTGATGACTGAGGAACGCCAGCAGGCCGCCCGCTATACCGAGCGTCAGCACCACGACTGCGACTTGCAGCAGCAGCACCTGGGTGGCGAGCTGCACGTCGAAGCGGGGCCTCCATGCCATGCGCCGAGCCTACGACGGGCTCGTGAGCAGAATGCGCAAAAGCGGTAAATCGCTCACTTCGCGACTAGTGCGCACAAGCGAGCCATTGGGTTGTGCGCTCCGTAACTTCAAATGCAACGGGATCACAGAACACCCCCGAATAGCACAAAAGGAGTTTGGAAAATGGTCGCATTGGGACCCATCAATTCATGGCAGCCGGCACAGGGCCCAGTTACCACCTGGACCGCATCGGACGCGTCCCGCGAGATCATGGCCAACGCCGATCGCGATCCGCTGCCCCCGAGCTTCCAGCAGGCTTCCCACCTGCGCGCCGCCTTTTACGGCCGGGCGCTGGGACGCCAACTACCTCGTCTGATGGTGGTGTCCTGGGACATCGAAGGGACCTGCGACATCGTCGCGATGACCACGGCGATCAACACGCACATCCGCCGCCACGACACCTATCACAGCGCCTTCGGATTCGAGAACGGCAACATTTTCCGCCGGACGATCGCCGCGCCCGAACAAATCGAATTCGTTCCTTTTTCGTACGGCGAAATGGGCGCCGAGGATATTCGCGAGCACGCGTTGACCTCGACCCCGGACACCCTGGATTGGGACTGCTTCACGTTCGGCATCGTTCAGAAGGCCGACCATTTCACGTTCTATGCCAGTGTCGACCATCTGCACATCGACGGCATGTCCGCGGGCATCGTCTTCCTGGACATCCACCTCACATATCAGGATCTGATCGCCGGGCGGCCGGTCACGCAGGCAGAGGTCGGCGGGTACCGCGGCTACACCGCTCGGCAGAGCGAGCAGGTCGCCAAAATGGACGTGTCCTCGCAGGAGATCCGGGACTGGATCTCCTTCGCCCAGGACACCGACGGCGACTGGCCGAGCTTCCCGCTGGAGCTCGGCGACACCTGGTCGAACACCAAGGGCGACTTCATCACCGTCGAGCTGCTCAACGGCGAAGAGACGGAGGCCTTCGATTCAGCTTGCCGCGATGTCGGCGCACGCTTCTCTGGCGGCGTCATGGCGTGCGCGGCGCTGGCCGAGCACCAGCTCACCGGCAACACCACCTATCACGGCTTCACCCCGTCGGACACCCGCATGCCAGGTGACGAGACGCTGAGCGTCGGATGGTTCGCCGGGCTGTTCCCTGTCACCGTGCCGATCGGCGACGGCTGCTTTTCAGATGCGGCCCGCGCGGCGCAGAAGTCGTTCGACTCCAACAGAAGTCTGGCCAATGTCCCGGTTGAGCGGGTGCTGGAAGTGGCGCCGGTGGACCAATTGGGAATCAAGACTGCCGAGCAAGCCTTCGATGATGGTGTCCTTCTTGGACTTCCGCAAGATCCCCGTCGCCTCGATGTGGGAAGACACGGACTTCGGCACTCTACGGCGACAACCTGTCGCACGGCGGGGTCAACATGTGGATCAACCGGCACGCCGACCGCACAACGGTCACCGTCTCCTTCCCCGACAACGCCGTCGCACGGGATTCGGTTCACCGTTACATTGCCGCCTTGAGCGAGGCGTTCACCGACGTCGCGAGGACCACCACCGAGGACTGGATCGAAGAGGTTGCCCGCCATGCCAATTCCACCGCCGTTCGCACCGAAAGCCTGTGACGAGATGAAGGGACATACCGAAATGAAGGGACAGAAGGGAAAGAAAGAGATGGACACCATGCTCGATCTAGCCGACCAAATCGTGTTTCTCGGTGAACGGGCGACAGGGGCCACCAGTCTGCTCCAGTGCGTCTGGACCTATGACCGTGCGATTGACATGGACGGACTGCGCCGCTTCCACCACCACCTGTTGAAGGGCCGGCTGTCCCGTCACGTCGAACGGTCACCGTTGCCGTTCGGCCGCCATCGGTGGGTGTCGCCCAACGACGCACCCGCCATCGAGATCGCGCAGGCCCGGCCCCGCGAGGAATTCGGTGCATGGCTGCGCGAGCAGACCAACACGCCGCTGGACTACGAGCACGGACCCGCATGGCATCTCGCGGTGCTTCCGCTCACCGACGGCGGTACCGGGCTGAGCCTGGTCATCTCCCACGGCCTCGCCGACGGAGTCGGGCTCACGATGGCGCTCGCCGACGCCGCCTCCGGCCGTGATGATTCGATCAGCTGGCCGCCCGCCGGATCACGCCGCCGCTGGCGCGCGCTGCGCCAGGACGCCCGGCAGACTGTTCGCGACATGCCCTCCGTCGGCCGGGCGATCGTCGCAGGAGCGCGGATGGCCCGGCGTGCCCGCCGGGAAGCCGCCGCCTCTGCACCGACGTATGCGCCGATCTCGGCTCCGAACGAACAGATCGACATCCCGGCCGCGACTGTCTTCGTCGACACGGACGAATGGGATGCCCGGTCGCCAAGTCACTCGGCGGGACCAGCAACTCACTCCTCGCAGGATTCGCCGCTAAATTCGCGCAACGGGTCGGCCGCGTCACTGCCGGCGAGGGTCTGGCCACCCTGGCGGTGCCCATCAACGAGCGCGTCGACGGCGACACCCGGGCCAACGCGGTGGGCAACGCCGACGTGACGGTCGATCCGAGGAAGGTGACCACCGACCTCCGGGAGGTCCGCGCCGCCGTCAAAGAAGCCCTCATCCGGGTCCAGGAGGTCCCCGACGAACGGTTCGCCCTGCTGCCGCTCGTCCCCTTCCTGCCGAAACGGCTCGTCAAGAGGATGGTCGGCGTCGCTGCCGGCGGCACGACGGCGGTCTGCTCATCCAACCTCGGTGACGTCGCCGCCGCCGACCAGTCGGCCGGATGGCACGGAAGCCGACTCACTTCTCGATGCGCTCGCTGTATACCCGCGTGACCCGCGCGACGATGCACCGCGCAGGGGGTGTGCTGGGACTGTTGTCCGGGCGTGTCGACGGACAGGTCTTCGTTTCGGTGCTCGCCTACGATCCGGCTCGCCCTCGTTCGAATCGGCAGTTGCAGGAAGCGATTTTCAGCACTCTCGCAGATTTCTCGCTCACCGCGACGATGCAGTGGGATTCTCAGCATCTACGAGATCGCCGCGATAGTAAAGGTACTCATGTGTTGAAGACGTTGGGTCGAGTCGTGGTGCGCGCTCCGTGGCTCGTCATCGCGGCATGGGTGGCCCTGGTCGTGGTGTTGGCGATCGCATTCCCCGCCTCTGACCAAGATCGTCGAGAACCAGAAGCTGCAGCTGCTGCCGCCACAGGCGATGGCGGCCACCCAACAGATGGCGGCGGACTTCGGAGACTCCGCCCAGAACATCTTCGTCGTCGTCATGAGCAACGACCACGGTCTGCAGCCCGCCGACGACGACACCTACCGCGACGCTGGCCGACAAGCTGCGCGGCGACGGCCGGGATGTCTCGGCGGTAGAGGACTTCGTCAAGACCCCCGCGTTGCGCCAGCTGATGGTCAGCAAGGACAACAAGGCCTTCTACATGGCGGTGACGCTCAAGGCGCCCGCCGGCTCACCGGAATCGTCGGAGGCCTACAAACGGGTCAGCCAAATCATCGAGCAAGCCACCGCGGGCTCCGATCTCACGACGCACGTGACGGGAGAGGCGGCGGTCGATCGGCGACATGTCGATCGTCAGCGCCCGCGACATGCAATTGATCGCTATCGCCACGGCGATTCATGGTCATGATCATCCTGCTGGTGATCTACCGGCGGCCGGTCACTGCGCTGTTGCCACTGATCACCATCGGGATCTCCGTGGCGGCATCACAAGGAGTGGTGTCCGCGCTCACGCACGTTGGGCTCGCCGTCACCGCGATGACCGTCGTGTTGATGACGGCCATGATCGTCGGCGCGGGCACCGATTACGCCGTGTTCCTCATCAGTCGCTATCACGAATACCTCCGCTCCGGCGCCGACTCGGACGAGGCGGTGGTCAAGGCCCTGGGATCCATCGGCAAGGTGATCGCGGGATCCGCGGCAACGGTGGCCGTCACGTTCCTCGGCATGATCTTCACCCGGCTGCCCGCGTTCACCAGTGTCGGTCCGGCGCTGGCGATTTCGATCTCGATCGCCTTCTTCGCGGCAATCACGCTGCTGCCCGCCATCCTCGTGCTGGCCGGCCGTCGCGGATGGGTCACGCCTCGGGCGCCCCTGACCAGTCGGCTCTGGCAGCGCTCGGCGGTCCAGCTCGTCCGGCGCCCCAAATCCCATCTGTTCGTCAGCCTGGCCGTCCTGATCGCGCTGGGCGCATGCGCCTTGATGATGCAACCGACCTTCAACGACCGCATGCAGCTGCCCGCATCGGCGGAGAGCAACCAGGGCTTCTCCGAGATGGCCGAACACTTCTCGACAAGTGCGCTGCTGCCGGAGTACATCTACATCCAGTCCCCGCACGATCTACGCAATCCCAAATCCTTGGCCGATATGGAACAGATGGCTCAGCGTGTGGCGCAGCTGCCGAACATCGCCGCGGTGCGCGGCGTCACCCGCCCGGCAGGGCAACCACTGGATCAGACCAAGATCAGCTATCAGGCCGGTGCAGGTCGGATCGAAGCTCGCAGACGCATCCTCACAGATCAGCAGCAAGACAAGCGATCTCGACGCGCTCAGCAGCGGCGCACAGAAACTGGCCGACACCCTCGGCAGTGTTCGCGACCAGATCCGTTCGACCGCCACGTCGATGACCGCGATGACGGGCACCCTCAACCAGGTGCAGCAGCAGCTCTCCAGCCCACAAACCACCCAGCTGCTCGACGCCATTCGGGCCTATGCGAACAACGACTGTGTCCGCGAACGCGAATGCGATGCTCGCCGCGCTGAACAACAGCCCTCAATGCGACGCCGACCCTGCGTGCAGCGAAGGTCGCGCCAAACTGCAACAACTCGCCGGCCAGAGCGGCGCACAGGATGTGCTGGCCAAGGTCGAGAGCCTCGGCACCCTTTTGCAGTCGGCAGGTGGCGATCTGCGGTCCGCGGGCGTGGGCAATCCCGCTGGCGCGCAACAGAAGATCGCGCAGATGGAGCAGAGCGCGGATGCGCTGGCCGAGGGCAGCAAGCAGCTCGCGGCCGGGGTGAAAACCCTGGTCGATCAGACCAAGCGGATGGGCGCCGGCATGACCCAGGCCGCCGACTTGCTGAACTCGATCGAGCAGGGCGCCTCGCAACCGTCGATGGCGGGAATGTACATCCCGCCGAATGTCCTGACGACGCACCGACTTCAAGAACGCCGCGAAACTGTACATCTCACCCGACGGGCATTCCGCCCGCTATCTCGTCGAGTCGAAGTTCGACCCGTTCAGCACCGAGGCGATGGATCAGGTTGCGCCGATCCTCGACACGGCTAGGGCGGCACAGCCGAACACCGCGCTGTCGGATGCGACGATCTCGATGGTCGGCACGACCCCGATGTACAGCACCATCCGCAAGCGATTACGACCACGATCTGCGCCTGATCGTCGTCATGACCCTGGTCGTGGTATTCCTCATCCTCGTCGCGTTGCTGCGGGCACTTGTCGCACCGCTGTATCTCATTGCGTCGGTGGTCATCTCGTACATGTCGGCGTTGGGCTTGGGCGTTGTCCTGTTCCAGTTCATCCTCAACCAGCACATCTATTGGAACGTGCCCGCGATGGCTTTCATCGTTCTCGTCGCCGTCGGTGCGGACTACAACCTGTTGCTGATCACCCGCATCAGCGAGGAATCCCACAACGGCATCCGCTCGGGCATCATTCGCGCCGTCCGTTCGACGGGCGGTGTGATCACCTCGGCCGGGATCATCTTCGCCGGCTCGATGTTCGGCCTGCTGTTCGGAACTCTGTCCACGATGGCGCAGACCGGTTTCATCATCGGGATGGGTCTTCTGATCGACACCTTCGTGGTGCGCACCATCACCGTGCCGGCCTTGGCCTCGCTCGTCGGACGGGCGAACTGGTGGCCATCAAAAGCCGCCGCCATTACGCACTGAGCAGAATGCGCAGAAGCCGCAAATCGTCACTTGCGTGAGTAGTGAGCACAAGCGAGAAGTGCTGGCCTACTTCGATTTAGCCTGGTTGTAGTGATCAAGAGGTCACAGAGAACCAGACACCGGAGCAACGAGATGAAAGCCCTTAAGACCCTGCTGGTCGGCGCAGCGACCTTCGCCGCTGTCGTGGCCGCACCCGCATTGACGGCGCCGGCGGCAAGCGACGCCGCGGTGGACGACACCGAGGGCGTCAAGGTGATGACCGTGCACGGTGACCGGGTGGCCTACCGCGACGAGGGTCTCGGGAGAGGCGATTCTGCTCATCCACGGCATGGGCGGCAGCTCGAAGACCTGGAGCGGGGTCATCCCGATTCTGGCCAAGAAGTACCGCGTGATCGCCCCAGATCTGCTGGGGCACGGGCTATCCGACAAACCGCGCGGTGACTACTCGGTCGGCGCCTTCGCCGTGTTGCTGCGCGATTTGCTCGACGAGCTCGGCGTCACCCGGGTCACCGTGGCCGGCCACTCGCTCGGCGGGGGCGTCGCCATGCAGTTCGCCCATCAGCATCGTCATTACTGCGAACGGATCGTTCTCATCAGCAGTGGAGGATTCGGCGACGATGTCGGCCGAGTGCTGCGACTGCTGTCGTTGCCCGGCTCTGAGTTCGTGCTGCCGATGATCGCCTCGAGGCCCGCCGTCGCCGCAGGCAACGCCGCTGCGGGCACTGGCGGGGTCGGCCGACCGCTTCACGGCCCGGCCCGCGCTGTCCAACCGCGACAACAGGCGGGCGTTCCTGCGCACGCTGCGCGCAGTCGTCGACTTCCGCGGGCAGGCGGTGTCCGCCATCAACCGCCTGTGCTGCAGCGACGATCTGCCCGCGCTGATCATCAGCGGCGATCAGGATCGGGTCATCCCCGTCGAGCACGCGCGCGCCGCCCACGCGACGATGCCGAACAGCCGTCTTCACGTGCTGGCCGGCGTCCACCATCACCCGCCTACCGAAGAGCCCCAGAAGGTGGCTGGGCCTCATCGACGACTTCGTGAAGGTATGAGCTTCATTCTGAAATAATGAAGCTATACTCTTTATATGACTGATGTTAAGCCCACAGCTTCATCAGGTCTGCGGGCGACCCTGATCGGCGATGTCGTCGGTTCCCGCCACGTCGCCGACCGCTCGGCCGCGCACAGCGCAACCAATCGCGCCTTGCGCGATGTCGGTGCGGGCGCGATCGATGCGCCGGCATTCACCGTCGGCGACGAGTTCCAGGGCAGCTACCCCACCGTCGGCGCGGCGATCGACGCCGCGCTGTCCATCCGTCTCGCGGTCGCGCCCGTTATCGATGTCCGGTTCGGCATCGGCTGGGGTGCGGTGTCGATGCTCGATCCACAGGCCGGCATCCAGGACGGGCCCGGGTGGTGGGCCGCGCGCGAGGCGATCGAATGGACGGCGGCGGCGCAACGGCAACCGGGGCTGGCCATGGTCCGCACGTCGTTTCGGGCCGCAGGCGTTGACCGCGGCGATGCCGACGCGATCAACGCCGCGCTGTTATGTCGGGACCATCTGCTTGGATCGCTGGACGACCGATCGATACGGATTGTGAAGGGCCTGTTGACCAATCAGACGAAGAAGGACATCTCCGCCGCCGAGGGCATCAGCGCTTCTGCGGTGTCACAACGAGCCGGGCGCGACGGACTGGACTTGATCGTCGTGGCGTCGCAATACCTGCGTGGTGTCCCTTGAGCGCACTGGCGGTGATGCTGATCGCGATGGGTATCGCCGACGTGGCCCGGCGACTGACCGACCGCTCCTGGGTGCCACCCGTTGTTGCGCCGGTTGTGGTGATCGGGTGTGCGGCGCTGGCCGGGCTGTGGCACGCCCACGACATCGTGCTCCTGGAGATCGCGGCGGCGGCGAGCGTCGCCTGGGTCGTGCTGTGTGCACGGGCCGAGCGGACCGGTGACCGCGAGCTGGCACCGCTGATCGTGTTCGCCGTGGCAGTCGGGGTGCTGATTGTGTTGTCCGGTTTCGGCTCGGAGGCGGGTGGGCTGGTGCAGCGGTGGTCGACCTGGGTCGACCTGCCGGGAGTCGCGAGCCTGGATACCGACCGGCTACTCATGGTCGTCGCGGTGGTGCTGCTTCAACTCGTGACGGGAAACCAGTTGGTGCGGCTGGTTCTCAGCGCCGTCGGCGCGGTGAAGCCCGCCGGCGAGCCGCAGCCATCGGATCGGCTCAAGGGCGGCAGGCTGCTCGGCCCGATGGAACGCGTCCTGATTCTCGGGCTCGGACTGGCCGGTCAACTCGCGGCCGCCACCGCCGTGGTCGCCGCCAAAAGCATCATCCGGTTCCCCGAGATCAACGCGCAGAAGGCCCGCGAGAACGGACACATCGGTATCGATGACGTCACCGAGTACTTCTTGGTCGGCAGCTTCGCCAGCTGGATCGTGGCGCTGGGCGGGCTCGTTCTCGCACAGTAAACAGTAAGCCTTTCGATCCAGCCCAATCCGCGTCCGCGGTTTCCCTAAACTCTGCCGCATGAAGACGAACGCCGCCGTGCTGTGGGAACTCAACAAGCCGTGGAGCGTCGAGGAGATCGACCTCGACGGGCCGAAGGAGGGCGAGGTCCTCGTCGCATTCGAGGCCACGGGCCTGTGCCATTCCGACCACCATGTGCAGACCGGCGATCTGGCCGGCGTCACGCTTCCGATGATCGGCGGGCACGAGGGCGCGGGCGTCGTGCAGGAGGTCGGCCCCGGCGTGAGGGACCTGAAGGTCGGCGACCATGTGGTGGCGTCCTTCCTGCCGGCGTGTGGCCGCTGCCGCTGGTGTGCCAGCGGACATCAGAACCTGTGCGATATGGGCGCGATCATCCTGCTGGGCATTCAGGCCGACGGCACCTACCGGCGCCGGGCGCAGGGTAAGGACGTCGGCGTCATGGTCGGCGTCGGAAGTTTCTCCGAGCTGAGCACCGTGTCGGAGACATCGTTGGTCAAGGTCGACGACGACCTGCCGCTGTCTCGCGCGTGCCTGCTGGGCTGCGGGGTGATGACGGGATGGGGCTCAGCCGTCAACACCGCCGACGTGACCCCGGGTGACACCGTCGTGGTGATCGGATGCGGAGGCATCGGCAGCGGCGCGATCCAGGGCGCCCGGCTGGCGGGCGCCGAGCACATCGTCGTCGTCGACATCGTGGAATCCAAGCGGGACAAGGCATTCGAGTTCGGCGCCACCCATTTCGTGACATCGATGCCCGAGGCCACGGAGTTGGTCGCCGAACTCACCCGCGGCGTGATGGCGGACTCCGCATTGCTGACGGTCGGCCTGCTCAAGGGCCCGATGATCAACGAGGCGCTGGATATCGTCCGCAAGGGCGGCGCGGTGGTGATGACCGCCATCGCGTCGATGGCCGACGTGACGCCGACCCTGCCGATGGCGATGATGACGCTGTTCCAGAAGCGGCTGCTGGGCAGCCTCTACGGCGAGGCGAATCCCCGCGCGGACATCCCGCGGCTACTCAATCTCTACCGCGACGGCAAGCTACTTCTCGACGAGACGGTCACCAGCGAGTACAAACTGGCCGACATCAACGAGGCCTACGACGACATGCTCGCCGGCCGCAACATCCGCGGAGTGATCCTCCACAACCACTAGAGGCGCTCGACTATTTCACGTGCTACCGCCGTCTTACTGAGCGCCATCGTCAGCAGGTGAGCTTCGTCAAGAAGCAACTTACCGAGCTCTGCTTGACGGGCTGGCCGGAAGCGAGACTCGATGCCCGTCAATGTCAGTGCCCAGCGGGGCGCCTGTTCGACATCGAAGACGGCAGCCGCCATACCCCAGCTGCCTTCGACCACAAGTCCGGGGTTCAGCGCGAAACCAGCTTTCCGGGTAGCGGCGATCCGTTCGCGAATGAGGCGCTCGTCGAAACCACTGCCCCACCTGGCGGACAGGTCGGCGCGTTCCAAATAACGATCCACTTCGGCGTCCGGCAAGAACGCCAAGACCACCAAGCCCGACGATACAACGCCTAGCGGAAAGCGAGCGCCCTCGTACAACACGAACGACCGAATCGGAAAGCTACCGTCTTCTCGAAGCAGGCAAACCGTTTCGTCGCCCCGTTTCGCCGAGAAGAACGCGCTTTCGGCGGTTGCGCTGGCCAGCCGGTGAACACTGCGGCGGGCGTGATCACTGACGTCATAGCGGGCGGCCGCCGTGGTGCCGAGGATGTAGAGCTCTGGCCCGAGGTACCACCGGCCTCGCCGGGAGCGGTCGACGAAGCCCTCCTGCAGTAATGCAGTGAGGATGCGATGCGCCGAAGGCCGTGGAATCCCCGCGTTGCGAGCGAGTTCTGTGGTGGAGTCACCGTTGGAACCCGCCGACGCCAACGCGCGAAGTAACGCGCCGATGCGCGCGACGCTCGACAGTTGATCGTCTCGCTTCAAGCCGCGGATCCTATTCGTCCACTCAGTGAACGTGTCATCATGCAGTTGTTCATCAGAATAGCGAACACCAGTACCTCGATGCCTAGGACTTGACCGGTAATTGCGCGGGCGGTTTCAATGCCGTAGGCCGTTCAGTCAGCGGTCGCTGCCCGTTCAGGCAGCCTATGAACACAGGAGAGGCCGATGGCCAACAAGGTCTACCCCACGGCCGCCGATGCCGTCGCCGACATCCCGTCCGGCGCGTCCATCGCGGTGGGCGGATTCGGATTGTGCGGAATTCCAGATGCGCTGATCGAAGCACTGCGGGAACTAGGGAGCGGTGAGCTCGAGGTCATCTCGAACAACTGCGGCGTCGACGGTCACGGTCTTGGCATCCTTCTGGAAAGCCGACAGGTCCGCCGTGTCACCGCCTCGTATGTCGGCGAGAACAAAGAGTTCGCCCGGCAGTATCTCACCGGCGAACTCGAGGTCGAGTTGACTCCGCAGGGCACGCTCGCGGAACGGTTGCGCGCCGGCGGTGCCGGGATACCCGCGTTCTTCACCCCCGCTGGCGTCGGCACCTCGGTCACTGATGGCGGACTGCCCTGGCGCTACACGCCCGAGGGCGACGATCGCTGTTTCCTCGCCGCCCAAAGAGACGCGCGTGTTCAACGGAACCCAGTACGTTCTCGAGCTCGGGATCACCGCCGATTTCGCACTAGTACACGCGAAATGTGCTGACACGCAACGGCAATTTGGTGTTCGAAAAGACTGCGATGAATTTCAATCCGCTCGCAGCGATGGCGGGACGGACTCACCATCGCTCAAGTCGAGGAACTTCGTCGAGCCCGGTGAGATCGACCCGGCGAGGGTGCACCTGCCCGGCGTGTTCGTCCAGCGCATTGTCCACACCGGCCCGCAGGACAAGCGAGATCGAGAAGCGGACCGTCGCGCACCGGCGGTAGCGTCATGACCGATGACCGACAGTGACCCGGCAGCGGCTGGAGCACGCCACGCAGATGGCAGCCCGCGCGGCCGCACGAGATGATCGACGGCGAGTACGTCAATCTCGGGATCGGTCTGCCGACGCTCATTCCAGCGATTATCTGCAGGCCGGACGTGCAGAGTGATCCTGCACTCGGAGAACGGCATCCTGGGCACCGGCCCGTATCCCTACCGATGACGCCGTCGATCGCCGACCTCATCAACGCCGGCAAGGAGACCGTGACCGTCCATGCCCGGCGCAGCATACTTTGATTCCGCCTTCTCGTTCGGCATGATCCGCGGCGGGCACATTCGACACCGCCGTTCTCGGCGGCATGCAGGTGTCGAGTCATCGGGCGACTTGGCGAACTGGATGGTTCCGGGCAACATGGTCAAGGGAATGGGCGGGGCGATGGACCTCGTCCACGGTGCCGATCGGCGTTCATCGATCGCTGATGGAGCACACCGACCGTCAACGGCGCATCCAAGATCGTCGACGCGTGCACACTGCCGTTGACCGGACGCGGCGTCGTCAATCGGGTCATCACCAACCTCGGCCGTCATCGACGTCGACCGGCGACGAGGACTCTGTTGTTGCGTAGAGACGGCGCCCGGTGTCGAACCTCGAAGACGTCATCGCCGCGACCGGCCGCACCACTGATCATCGACAAGCACTGTGACTGGCAGGCAGGTAATGACGACATCGGTGATTGTTGCTGGAGCGCGCACGCCGGTCGGCAAACTGATGGGCTCGTTGAAGGACTTTTCGGGTAGTGATCTGGGCGCGCGTCGCGATCGCAGGTGCGCTGGAAAAGGCTGAGTGTCGCGGCGTCGGCGGTCGAGTACGTCATCATGGGCCAGGTCCTGACCGCGGGCGCGGGGCAAATGCCGGCCAGGCAGGCGGCGGTCGCCGCGGGTATCGGCTGGGATGTGCCGTCGCTGACCATCAACAAGATGTGCCTGTCCGGGATCGATGCCATCGCCCTGGCCGATCAGCTGATTCGTGCCGGCGAGTTCGATGTCGTGGTCGCCGGCGGTCAGGAGTCGATGACCAGGGCGCCGCACCTGCTGATGGACAGCCGGGCCGGACTACAAGTACGGCGATGTCACCGTTGTCGACCACATGGCCTATGACGGTCTGCACGATGTGTTCACCGATCAGCCGATGGGCGCGCTGACCGAGCAGCGCAACGACGTCGATCAGTTCACCCGGGCCGAGCAGGACGAGTTCGCGGCGCCGTTCGCACCAAAAGGCGGCTGCGGCGTGGAAAGACGGCGTCTTCGCCGATGAGGTCGTGCCGGTGAAGATCCCGCAGCGTAAGGGGGACCCGATCGAGTTCACCGAGGATGAGGGCATCCGCGCCAACACCACCGCCGATTCGCTGGCCGGTCTGAAGCCGGCGTTCCGCAAGGACGGCACCATCACCGCCGGGTCGGCGTCCCAGATCTCCGACGGCGCCGCCGCGGTGGTCGTGATGAACAAGGACAAGGCCCAGGAGATGGGGCTGAGCTGGCTGTGCGAAATCGGCGCCCACGGTGTGGTCGCGGGCCCGGATTCGACCTTGCAGTCCCAGCCGGCCAACGCCATCAAGAAAGCGATCGCCCAGCGAGGGTATTTCGGTCGATCAGCTGGACGTCATCGAGATCAACGAAGCGTTCTCCGCCGTGGGGCTGGCGTCGATGAAGGAGCTGGGCGTCGACCCCGAGAAGGTCAACGTGAACGGCGGTGCGATCGCGATCGGGCATCCGATCGGCATGTCGGGCGCCCGGATCACCCTGCACGCCGCCCTCGAGCTGGCACGACGCGGTTCCGGCTACGCGGTCGCGGCGCTGTGCGGCGCCGGCGGCCAGGGCGACGCCCTGGTGCTACGCGCGCGCTAGCTGCGTCAGAGGCGTTCGATGATCGTGACGTTGGCGGTGCCGCCGCCCTCGCACATCGTCTGCAGTCCGTAGCGTCCGCCGGTGCGCTCCAACGTGTTCAGCATCGTGGTGAACAGCTTGGCGCCGGTCGCACCGAGCGGATGTCCGAGCGCGATCGCACCGCCGCTGGGGTTGACCTTCGCGTGGTCGACCTTGAGTTCCTTCATCCACGCCATGACGACGGGTGCGAAGGCCTCGTTGATCTCGACGGTGTCGATGTCGTCCATCGACAGGCCCGTCTTGTCCAGCGCGTACTGAGTCGCGGGGATCGGGCCCGTCAACATGTACACCGGGTCGGCGCCGCGGGCGCTGATGTGGTGGATACGTGCCCGGGGCTTCAGCCCGTGGTCTTTGACCGCCTGCTCGGACGCGAGCAACACAGCGCTTGCCCCGTCGGAGATCTGGCTGGCCATCGCGGCGGTCAGTCGGCCACCGTCGACGAGCGTCTTGAGGCCCGCCATCTTCTCCAGCGAGGTGTCGCGCGGACCCTCGTCGATGACGAATCCGTCGACGCCGATGATCTCGTTCTCGAAGTGCCCGGCGCGGATCGCCTCCTGCGCGCGCTGGTGGCTGACCAGCGAGTACTGCTCCATCTCCTCGCGGGAGAGATTCCACTTCTCGGCGATCAGCTCCGAACCGCGGAACTGCGAGATCTCCTGATCGCCGTAGCGGTGCAGCCAGCTCTTGGATTCGTTGGTCGGCGAGGTGAAGCCGAACTGCTCGGCCACGGTCATCGCCGACGAGATCGGGATCTGGCTCATGTTCTGCATGCCGCCGGCCACGATCAGATCAGCGGTGCCGGACATGATGGCCTGTGCGCCAAAGGAAATCGCCTGCTGGCTCGAACCGCACTGGCGGTCCACGGTGACACCCGGCACTTCTTCGGGGTATCCGGCGGCCAGCCACGACAGCCTGGCGATGTTGCCCGCCTGGGGTCCGATGGCGTCGACGCAACCGGCGATCACGTCGTCGACCGCACCGGGATCGACGTCCATCCGGTCGAACAATCCGCGCCAGCCAGCGGCACCCAGATCGACAGGATGCACGCCGGACAGCCCGCCGTTTCGCTTGCCGACAGCAGTTCGGACAGCTTCGATGACGTATGCCTGCGGAGTTCCAGTCATTGCTTCATTCTTTCTGTTCTTTGGTGATACCGCCGAGAACGATGGCTAGGTACTGTCGGCCGACCTCTTCGGCCGTGAGCGGTCCGCCCGGCTGATACCAGCGGACTGAAACCCAGGTGGTGTCGCGGATGAACCGGTAGACCAGATCGACGTCGATATCGGGCCGAAAGTACCCGTCCTTGACGCCCTGGTTGAGCAGATCCAGCCACATCTTGCGCTGCTCTTGATTGCGTTCCTCCACGTAGGAGAACCGCTCCTGGCCCGCGAGTCGCTTGGCCTCGTCCTGATAGATGACGACCTGCGCGTGCCGGTCTTCGATCGCCTCGAACGACGTCATGAACAGGCCCTTGAGCCGTTCCAGCGGATTCGGTTCGATCGCGGCGATCTGCTCGTAGCGTTCGAAAAGCCAGTCGAGGAACCCGCGCAGCACCTCGTCGACCATCTCCTCCTTGGACGAGAAGTGGTGATAGAGACTGCCGGACAGGATTCCCGCCGAGTCCGCGATGTCGCGCACGGTCGTGGCCCGCAGCCCGCGTTCGGCGAACATCGCCGCGGCGAGCTCGAGAAGCTCGTCACGCCTGCTCACCGCAGGGGCGGCCGGTTCCTCCACCATCCCGACAGCTTACCAACCAAGCACTTGCTAGGTCACTATCGGGTGTTCACGCGTCGGTTCGGCGGCTACCTGCTGTATTCGTCCCGGCCAAAGGCGGTGCAAAAGTCCGACAGCGGACCGTCGACGGCACGATCGGCGCGGGACCGCGAGAGGTTGAACAGATACCAGGGGTCGCGGTCGGAAGCCGGGGTCGTCACGCAGGCCCGGATCCGGTCGGGCAGTCGATGCAGCGCGGGGTCGATGTCCGCGGAAAGTGTCGACAGGTACTCCGCGTCGAGTTGGCCGGTCTGTTCGAATCGGTCGATGTTGCGGTCGGCGATCAGGCGCTCCGGATTGAGGGCGGCCAGTCCCAGAAGCGCCAGGACACCAGCCACCAGCACGGCGCGCGGCAGCCACCGGGCGCTCATCCGAATTCCGGCGGCGGCGACCAGTAGGAACACCGCACCCAGCCACACCTCAATGGTGATCACCATCAGCCGCTCGGTACTGAACCCGTATGCCTGCTGGTACACCCACATCCGGTGGATCGCCGAGATCACCACCACAACCGATGTGGCGCAAAGAGTTCCGACGAGCACGCGCAGCAGTCGGCGATCGGCCGCGGTGGCTCGCCCCGCCACCCGGATGACGCCACTCAATACCAGCATCGTCAGACCGGAAACCCACAGCAGTTGCCAGAAGCCCTGCCGCGCGTACTCGGCGTACGTCAGGCCCTCGGTTTCCAGCACATGCGTGTGTCCGCCGAACAGAACGCTCGCCTGCACCGCGACGAAGGCGATGAACAACGCGTCGAGCACGCCGAGCGGCAGCGCCCATTCCCACCGCGGCACCGGTCGCATCGGCGCAGGAGCCATGTCGTCGAGCCGCGGCCTGAACCGGATCAGGTAGCCGCCCTCCAATACGAAGGCCACCACGATGCCCGCGACCACGAGCCGCGCAACGATATCGCCGCCATCGAATTCAGGCACCAGGTTGTCGACCAGGTGAGCGAACGCAGGGTCGGCCGCGGTGAACAGCCCACCGAACACCAGCGCAAGAACCACCGTGACGCCGACGACGGCCGCGGCCCGTCCGAGCTTGGGAAGCGCAATACGACTCGTCGCGCGGTCCGTGAAGTGCACGACCTACCCATCCCCGTACCCGCCCCGGCAACAGCCAGGGCAGAAACGGACCGGTGAACACCGCGGTCCAGGTGTGACCGCCGGCGAGCGTGCACCAGCCGACCACCCAGGCCGCGATGAGACAAAGGCCGCCGACCCACTCTGCGGCCAGCACCGCGGACACCGAGAGCAGCGCGAGGGTCAACCCGATCCCGATCCATTCGTCACGGGTCGGGTCGGCGATCCGCGGTGCCGTATACGACGCCGAAGACCATCAAACCGACGACGAGGTAGCCGACGCTGAGCACAGTCGGTCGCCACAGCGCGGTTCCGATCGCACCCGCGATGGCTGCGGCGAACAGCAGTCGTCGGGGCGCAACGGCCAGCGGGTCGATCGGCCAGATCCGCCTCGGCCAGATCGTCCAGCCCGCCTCGCCCTGCCGCGGCGGCATCGGGCCGAGCGCCGGCGGGCAACGGCGGAGCTCCGTACCAGCCGGGATACATCGTCGTCATGTCAGATCCTCCAGTGTCGGCGGTTCCGGGATGATGACCGCGATCCGGCATCCCTCTGGCGTATCCATTACTTCGATTGTGCCGCTGTGCAATTCGACAGCCCACCGGGCGATCGCGAGGCCCAGGCCGGTGCCACCCTCGGAAGTGGCACCGCGGGTGAAACGCTGAAAGACCCGTTCCCGCTCGGCGGGGGCGATCCCGGGGCCGTAATCGAACACCTCCAGGCGCAGACCGGCCGGTTCGGCAGCAGACGCGAGTACCGAGACGTGGCCGCCTTTCGGGCTGTGCCGAATGGCGTTGTTCACCAGGTTGATGACCACCTGGCGCAGACGAGCCGGGTCCGCCGAGGCCACGAGCGTGGGCGGCATCACTCGCACCGCCACCCGCGCGTCACCCGGCCCGACCGTGACGTGTTCGATGGCATCGCGGAGGAATTCGTCGACGCCGAACCTACTGATCTGCAGTGGAATTGCGCCGCCTTCGACGCGCGAGAGATCGAGCAGATTGGTCACCAGTTCGCCGAGCCGCTCGGTCTGCGACAACGCTATCCGCATGGTCTGGGCATCTGGTTCGGCCACCCCGTCGACCACGTTCTCCAGCACCGCACGCAGGGCGGCGATCGGGGTGCGCAGTTCGTGTGAGACGTTCGCGATGAGACCGCGCCGATACTCGTCGGCGGCGCCGAGATCGGCGGACATCTGATTGAAGGCCGTTGCCAGCTGCCCGATCTCGTCGCGTGAGGTAGCTCGCACCCGGATGCTGTAGTCACCGCGTGCCATCGCGCGGGCGGCGGCCGTCATCTGCCGCAGAGGCGATGTCATCCCGTGCGCCACGAACTGCGTGAAGACCAGTGAGGTCGCCAGGGCCGCCAACAACGCGTACCGGAACTGCCAGCTGGCGCCGATCCAAAAGGTGAACGACGCCAAAGTGATTGCGCCGCCGACGAGTAAACCCGTCTTGACCTTGAAGGAGCCGAAGGGATCAAGCGGGCGCGGCAGCCGGTCCCACAGTGCGCCGAATCCGCTCATCGCGGCATTTCCAATGCATAGCCGACTCCGTGCACCGTACGGATCAGTTCCGACCCCAGCTTTCGCCGCAGAGCCTTGACATGGCTGTCCACCGTGCGGGTCTCGACATCGGACGGCCCATCCCCACACGTGCTCGAGCAGTGTCTCGCGGGCCACCGCAGCACCCGGTCGCCCCACGAGGAAGGCGAGCAGGTCGAATTCGGTTCGGGTAAGCCGGACTTCGTCATCACCGGAGTGAACTCTGCGCGCCTGCAGGTCGATTCGATACTCGCCGACCGACACCGACTGAGGCTCTGGCATCCGCTCCACGCGGCGCAGCAGGACCCGCACCCGCGCGACGAGTTCGCGCATGCTGAACGGTTTCGTGAGGTAGTCGTCGGCGCCGATACCGAGGCCGATCAGCATGTCCGTCTCGTCGCTTCGAGCGGTGAGCATCAGCACCGGCGTCGATCGCTCCGCCTGAATTCGACGGCAGACTTCCAGCCCGTCGAATCCGGGCAGCATCACGTCGAGTACGACCAAGTCAGGGGTGGTGGCCGCAGCGGTCGCCACCGCCGACGGCCCGTCGACGGCCGTTTCGACCAGAAACGCTTCGGCGCGAAGCCTCGTTGCGACCGCCGCGAGGATGGTCGGCTCGTCGTCGACCACCAGAATTCGCTTCACACATCAGACTGTAGGTGCCGAGTGTGGTGCTTCCGGGCAGCGATTGTGAAGAAACTGTGGAGATGTGAGAGATGGGCCTGTCAGGCGCGCTGGCTGGACACCGATATCACTTCGCCAGTGAGGTAACTGGAGTAATCGCTGGCCAGGAACGCGATGGTGGCGGCGATCTCCCACGGTTCGGCCGCCCGTCCGAACGCCTCGCCCTCCGAGAGCCTGTCCAGCAGTTCGGACGAGCTGACCTTCTCGAGGAACTTGTGCCTGGCGATGCTCGGCGACACCGCGTTGATCCGCACGCCGTGCTCGACGGCTTCGATTGCGCTGCACCGGGTCAGCGCCATCACCCCGGCCTTGGCCGCGGCATAGTGCGACTGCGAGTGCTGCGCCCGCCAGCCGAGGACGCTCGCGTTGTTGACGATCACGCCGCCGTGGTCGGCTTCCCGGAAGTACCGCAGCGCGGCGCGCGTCGCACGCATCACCGATGTCAGCGTCACGTTGACAGGACGCGATCCCACTCCTCGTCGGTCATGTCGACGACGGGCGTCTCGCCGCCCAGACCCGCATTGTTGACCAGCACGTCGAGCCGTCCCAGCCGGGCGGTCGTCGACGAGATCAGTGCATCGACCTGCGCGGTGGACGTCACGTCGCACACCACGCTCTCGACCCGGCCGAGGCCGAGTTCGAGCAGCTGGTCGCGGGTTTCGCCCAGCCGCCGCTCGTGGTGGTCGGAGACCACGACGTCGGCGCCCTCGAGCGAGCGCGCGGCGCGCGACCGCCGAGCCGATGCCGGTGCCGGCGGCGGCAGTCACGACGACCACCTTGCCGGTCAGAAGTCCGTGCCCCTCGATCTCTTTGGGGGCTTCGGCCAGACTCATCCTTTGACCTCACGGGGTAGGCCGAGCACGCGCTCGGCGATGATGTTTCGCTGGATCTCGTTGGAGCCGCCGTAGATGGTGTCGGCCCGCGAGAACAGGTACAGCCGCTGCCATTCGTCGAAGTCGCCGTCGGTCAGCGTCAGTCCGTCGCGGCCAAGCGACCTCCATGGCGATCTCACCGAGTTCGCGATGCCAGTTGGCCCACAACAGTTTCGAGACGTTGTCCTGGCCCGGCTGCTCGACGTCCATGGTCGCCAACGCGTAGGACCGCATGGTGCGCAGGCCGACCCAGGACCGGGTCAGCCGCTCGCGGATCAGCGGATCGTCGGCGGCGCCGTTGCGCTTGGCGAGTTCGGCGACGCCGGAAAGCTCACGGGCGTACTCGATCTGCTGGCCGAGTGTGGACACGCCACGCTCGAAGGTGAGTGTGCCCATCGCGACGCGCCAGCCGTCGCCGGGCTCACCGACGACCAGATCGGCGTCGGTGCGGGCGTCGTCGAAGAACACCTCGTTGAACTCCGAGTCGCCGGTCAGCTGGACGATGGGCCGGACTTCGACGCCGGGCTGATCGAGTGGCACCAGCAGATACGACAGACCCGCGTGGCGTTTGGAACCCTTCTCGGTGCGGGTCGACGACGAAGCACCACTGCGCCCAGTGCGCCAGCGACGTCCACACCTTCTGTCCGTTGATCACCCACTGGTCGCCGTCGAGCTCGCCGGTCGTCGCGACGTTGGCCAGATCGCTGCCCGCGCCGGGTTCGGAGTAGCCCTGGCACCACAGTTCGGTGACGTCGAGGATCTTCGGCAGGAACCGCTGCTGCTGCTCGGGGGTGCCGAAGGCGATCAGCGTCGGTCCGAGCAGTTCCTCGCCGAAGTGGTTCACCTTCGCGGGAGCGTTGGCGATCGCGTACTCCTCGTAGAACGCGACGCGGTGCGCGACGGTCAGTCCGCGGCCGCCGTGTTCCTCCGGCCATCCGAGGCACGTATAGCCCGCGGCCGCGAGATGCTGGTTCCACGCCAGTCGTTCCTCGAACGCCTCGTCCTCGCGACCCGGCCCTCCGAGGCCTTTGATCGCGGCGAATTCGCCGGCGAGATTCTCGGCGAGCCAGTCTCGGACCTCGGCCCTGAACTCCTGGACCTCTATCACCCCTGTAGGCTAACCTACCAAGCACTTGCTTTGTTAGAGGAGCATCGATGACGGACCTCCCGCGGACGATTCCGCAGGTGTTGGACCGGATTGCCGACCAATTCTCCGATCACGACGCGCTCGGTTACCGCGAGCGATCGTCGGCTGACCTATGCGCAGTTGCGCACCGAGGTGCGGCAGGCCGCCGCAGCCATGATCGACCTGGGCGTGCAGGCCGGGGATCGGGTCGCGATCTGGTCGCCCAACACCTGGCACTGGGTGGTGGCGTGCCTCGCCACGCACTACGCGGGCGGGGTGATGGTGCCGCTGAACACCCGCTACACCGCCAACGAGGCCAGCGACATCCTCGCCCGCACCGCTGCTCCTCTCCTCTTCGCGGCGGGCGAGTTCCTCGGCGCCGACAAGGCCGCATCCATCGATCGTGACGCCCTTCCGGACCTGCGGCACGTCATCCGCGTCCCGATCGAGAAGGACGACGGCACGTGGGACGAGTTCGTGGCCCGCGGTAGCGACCTCGACGCGGTCGACGCCCGCGCCGCCGCCGTCACGCCCGACGACGTCTCCGACATCCTCTTCACGTCCGGCACCACCGGCCGCAGCAAGGGCGTGCTGTGCGCACATCGCCAGTCGCTCGACGCCCCCGCGGCGTGGGCGGCCTGCGGGCAGCTCACCAGCGCCGACCGCTACCTGTGCATCAATCCGTTCTTCCACAACTTCGGCTACAAGGCCGGCATCCTGGCCTGCCTGCAGACCGGCGCGACGTTGATCCCGCAGCTGACGTTCGACGCCGAGAAGGCGATGGCCGCCGTGGCCGAACACCGCATCACCGTGCTGCCAGGGCCGCCCACGATCTATCAGACGCTCCTGGACCATCCGAAGCGCGGCGACTACGACCTGACATCGCTGCGGTTCGCGGTCACCGGTGCGGCGACGATCCCCGTGGTGCTGATCGAACGCATGCAGACCGAACTCGACATCGACATCGTGCTGACCGCCTACGGCCTGACCGAGGCCAGCGGGTTCGGCACCATGTGCCGCGCCGAGGACGACGCGGTCACCGTGGCCACGACGTGCGGGCGCCCGATCGCCGACTTCGAACTGCGCATCGACGCCCCAGCCGACGACGGCTCGGGTGAGGTGCTGCTGCGCGGGCCCAACGTCATGTTCGGCTACCTCGACGACCCCGAGGCCACCGCCGCGGCCATCGACTCCGAGGGCTGGCTGCACACCGGCGACGTCGGCCGGCTGGACGAGCGCGGCAACCTGCAGATCACCGATCGGCTCAAGGACATGTACATCTGTGGCGGCTTCAACGTGTATCCCGCCGAGATCGAACAGGTGCTGGCCCGGCTCGACGGCGTCGCCGAGTCGGCCGTCATCGGGGTGCCCGACGAGCGGCTCGGCGAGGTCGGCAAGGCGTTCCTGGTCCTCAAACCCGGATGCGGAGCTCGATCAGAAGACAAGGTAATCGCTTACGTGCGTGAGCATCTCGCGAACTTCAAGGCACCACGATCGGTGGAGTTCCTCGATGTGCTGCCGCGCAATCCGGGCGGCAAAGTGGTCAAGCCGCTGCTGCGGGAAAGGGCTTGAACTTCGAATGGATCTGAACTTCGACGACGCGACGCTGGACTTCCAGACCGAGGTGCGCGAATTCCTCGCGGCGAACAAGGACGCGTTCCCGACGAAGTCCTACGACACCGCCGAGGGCTTCGAACAGCACCGGCGCTGGGACAAGGTGCTCTTCGACGCCGGCCTGTCGGTGATCACCTGGCCCGAGAAGTACGGCGGCCGCGACGCGTCGCTACTGCAGTGGGTCGTCTACGAGGAGGAGTACTTCCGCGCAGGCGCACCCGGACGGGCGAGCGCCAACGGCATCGTCGATGCTCGCGCCGACGCTGTTCGCGCACGGCACCGAGGAGCAGCTCGACCGGGTACTGCCGAAAATGGCCAGCGGCGAGGAGATCTGGGCGCAGGCATGGTCAGAGCCGGAGTCCGGCAGCGACCTGGCGTCCTTGCGGTCGACCGCCACCAAGACCGACGGCGGCTGGCTGCTCAACGGCCAGAAGATCTGGAGTTCGCGAGCGCCGTTCGGCGAGCGCGCATTCGGGTTGTTCCGCTCCGATCCCGAGGCGCAGCGGCATAAGGGGCTGACGTACTGTCATGTTCGACCTGAAGGCCGACGGCGTCACGGTGCGCCCGATCGCCCAGCTGGGCGGCGACACCGGATTCGGGGAGATCTTCCTCGACGACGTGTTCGTTCCCGACAACGACGTGATCGGCGAGGTGCACGAAGGCTGGCGTGCGGCGATGAGCACGTCGAGCAATGAGCGCGGTATGTCGCTGCGCAGCCCAGCGCGCTTCCTTGCGCCGGCTGAACGTCTTGTGGCGCTATGGAAAGCTGACCCCGATCCCGTGTACGCCGACCGCGTCGCCGACGCGTGGATCAAGGCGCAGGCCTACCGCCTGCACACGTTCGGCACCGTGACGAGAGTGAGTGCCGGCGGAGAGCTGGGCGCCGAATCGTCGGTGACGAAGGTGTTCTGGTCGGACCTCGATGTGGCGATCCATCAGGCCGCGCTGGACATGCGCGGCGCCGACGCCGAGCTGGCCGACTCGTGGACGGAAGGTCTGCTGTTCGCGCTGGGCGGCCCGATCTACGCAGGCACCAACGAAATTCAGCGCAACATCATCGCCGAACGCCTGCTGGGCCTACCGCGGAAGAAGGCACAGTGAACTTCGAGATCTGGACGAACAGCAGCGCGACTTCGCGGCGAGCATCGACGCGGCGCTCGGAGCGGCCGACCTGCCCGCGGCCGTTCGGGCGTGGGCCGCGGGCGACACGGCACCGGGCCGCAAGGTGTGGGCGCAGCTGGCCGACCTGGGGGTGACCGCATCTGATCGTTCCCGAGAAGTTCGACGGGATCGATGCGCACCCCGTCGACCTGGCCGTCGCCGCCGAGCGACTGGGCCGGTGGTGCGTTCCCGGCCCGGTGACCGAATCCATCGCGGTGGCACCGATTCTTCTCGCCGACGACGAGCGCAGCGCAGCGCTGGCGTCGGGTGAGCTGATCGCGACCGTCGCACTGCCGCCACAGGTTCCGCGCGCCGTCGACGCCGACACCGCCGGTCTGATTCTGCTGGCCGCCGACGGCAAGGTCAGCGACGGCACCGCGGGTAAGCAGGTGGAATCGGTCGACCCCAGCCGGAAACTGTTCGACGTCAACGCTTCCGGCGAAGGCCAGGCGGCCGACGTCGCGCGCGCATACGAGTTCGGCGTGCTGGCGACGGCGGCTCAGTTGGTCGGCGCGGGTCAGGCCCTGCTCGACTGTCCGTCGAGTACGCCAAGCAACGCAGCCAGTTCGGCAAGGTGATCGGTACCTACCAGGCGATCAAGCACAAGCTCGCCGACGTGCACATCGCGCTCGAGCTGGCGCGCCCCCTCGTCTACGGTGCGGCGCTGTCGGTGGCCGACGAGTCGCCCGAGACCGCGCGAGACGTCAGCGCCGCCAAGGTCGCCGCGTCCGATGCCGCGCTGCTAGCGGCACGATCGGCGCTGCAGACGCACGGCGCGATCGGATTCACGCAAGAGCACGACATGTCGCTGTGGCTGTTGCGGGTGCAGGCGCTGCGTTCGGCGTGGGGCGATCCCGCACTGCATCGGCGACGCCTATCTGGAGGCATTGTGAGCGAAGAACGCGAACTGCTGCGCGACACGGTCGCCGCGCTGGTCGAGAAGCATGCGTCGCCTGAGGCGGTGCGGCAGGCGATCGAGTCCGAGCGCGGCTACGACGAGTCGCTGTGGAAGTTGTTGTGCGAGCAGGTGGGTGCTGCCGCACTGGTGGTGCCCGAGGAACTCGGCGGTGCGGGCGGCGAACTCGCCGATGCCGCCGTCGTGCTCGAGGAGCTCGGCAAGGGACTGGTACCGACACCGCTGCTCGGCACGACGCTGGCGGAGCTGGCGCTGCTGGCCTCGATGAGCCGGACGTCGACGCACTCGAGGAACTTGCGGCGGGCACGAAGATCGGCACCGTCGTGTTCGACGCGGACTATCGTGGTCAGCGGCGACGTCGCCGACATCGTGATCGCCGCGGACGGCGAGCGGCTGAAGCGATTGACGAAGTTCACCGCGCACACGCGTCGAAGACCATGGACCCGACCCGCCGGCTGGCCCGCATCGAATCGCAGGACGGCACCGACATCGGCGCCGACCCGGGCCTGGCCGACACCGCCGCGATCCTGTTGGCCGCCGAGCAGATCGGCGCTGCCGCGCGCTGTCTCGATCTCACGGTCGCGTACACGAAGGACAGGGTTCAGTTCGGCAGGCCGATCGGCAGCTTCCAGGCGCTCAAGCACCGAATGGCGGATCTGTATGTCGCGGTGCAGTCGGCGCGCGCGGTGGTGAACGACGCGATCGCCGAGCCCTCGCCGACATCGGCGGCGCTGGCACGGTTCTCCGCGAGCGAGGCGTTCTCCAAGGTCGTCGGCGAAGCGGTCCAGATGCACGGCGGAATCGCCATCACGTGGGAGCACGACATCCAGCTGTATTTCAAGCGTGCGCACGGCAGCGCGCAACTGCTCGGGCCGCCGCGGGAGCATCTGCGCCGGCTCGAATCCGAAGTGTCTCTAGCCGCCGCGCAGGAAGCCGGTCAGATGTCCGGCCACCACTTCTGGTTGTTCGAGCCATGGCCAATGTCCGGCTCCCGGCAATCGACTTCCACGCGGGCGTTGCGGAAGATCTGCCGCTGTTCCTCCGCCTGCTCCGACCCGATATAGGCATCGTTGTCGCCCCAGACGATGAGCACGTCGCCGGTGAATTCCGCGAGCCGGTCGATATAGGGCTCGATGGCGTGCTCACCGGTCGATCGGTACAACTCGACGACGGCGCGTTTGGTGCCCGGAACCAGCATGTGCTCGATGATCTGGTCACGGTGCTCTTCGGGGAGCCCGGGATCGGTGCGGTTCATCACCGTCCGGAGCGTCGGGGCGTTGGCGATGAGGACGGAGAGCTCGCCGAGGACCGGCTGCGCCAGATCTTCGCGGCGGTGTGATTGATGCGCCGCGGGGTGTTGATCAGGGTGATGCCTGGCGGTCCGGTCCAGATGGTCAGCGGCCCACGCGAGCGCGAACGGCCCGCCGAAGTCATGCGCCACCAGATGGACCGGTCGTGTCTCGAGCTGACTGAGCAGCCCATCGAGGTGCGCGGCGTAATGCGCGACGGTGTAGCCCCAATCGGGCGGTTTGTCGGCGCGCGCCGAAACCCGGCAGTTCAGGCGCGATGACGCGGGCGAACTCGGCGACCGGGGTCATCAGCGGGCCCCAGTCGGCGCCGGCGTTGTTGCCGTGGACGAAGACCACCGGATCGGCCCGATTCGGGTCCGCCGATCCGCACCGGACTGCGGACACCGTCGACGGCGACCACACGCGTCTCCCACCATTGAACGTCCACGCAGGATTCTGCATTGATCGTTCAAGCCGGCGACGTAGGCTCGCGAAAATGTTGAGCTTCGTCTTGGACCAGAATCTCGGGCTTCCCGCGGGCGACGAGCCGTGGAAGACCATTCTCAGTACCGCCGGCATCACCGCACACCAGACCGCCGACCTTGCCGCGATCGACCAGGCGCTCGCCGAACACCAGCCGGACATCGCCTATGTGCCGACAGCGGACTTTCACAGGCTGGTCCGAAGCGGTGACGAGTACTACCGCGGCCTGGCGATCGCGACGTCGAAGTTCACCGGCGACCCCCGGCAGAGCAGCCTGCTCGTGGTCAGACAGCGACGACCCCGCAACGGGGCTCGACGATTTGGCCGGCGCGGACTACGGATACATCAACACGTCGTGCACGTCGAGCTACTTCTCACCCGCCATTCTGGTGACCCGGCTGGGGAAGACGTGGGACAAGTTCCTGCATTTCGTCCCGGTCCCGGCGTGGCAAGGACAGATCGATGCCGTTGTCTCCAAGAAGGTTCGGGCGACGATGGTCCTCGAGGACGTGTGGAGAGCAACACCCGAGAACGCGGAGACCACGAAGGTCATCGGCCGGTACGACAACTGCAAACCACCGGTGGTCATCGCGCGCAAAGACCTCGACGACGGCACCCGCGGAACGCTTCTCGACGCGCTGGTCGCCTGGGAGCCTGACTGGAACGGCATCTTCGGCGGCCTCAAGCCGTATTACTACGCCGACGTGCACCCGTTCTTCCACGACCTCGATCAGCTGCCGGCCGGTATGTGATGAGTGTCGCGCTGCGTGCGGGCATTCCGCCGTTCTATGTGATGGATGTGTGGCTGGCGGCCGCGGAGCGTCAGCGCAGTCACGGCGATCTGGTGAATCTCTCGGCCGGCCAACCGAGCGCCGGGGCGCCCCAGGCGGTGCGGGCGGCGGCGAAGGCAGCGCTGGACGAGCACCGTTCTCGGCTACACCGTGGCGCTCGGCATCCCGGAGTTGCGCGCCGCGATCGCGGCGTCGTATCAGGACCGGCGTGGCCTCGCGGTCGACCCGGCCGACGTGGTGATCACGACCGGCTCGAGCGGTGGATTCCTGTTGGCGTTCCTGGCCTGCTTCGACGCCGGCGACCGGGTGGCGATCGCGAGCCCGGGCTATCCCTGTTACCGCAACATCCTCTCGGCGCTGGGGTGTGAGGTCGTCGAGATCCCGTGCGGGCCGGAGACCCGGTTCCAGCCGACCGCGCAGATGCTGGCCGAACTCGACCCGCCGGTGCAGGGCGTCATCGTCGCCAGTCCGGCCAACCCGACCGGGACGGTGATCCCGCCGGAGGAACTGGCGGCGATCGCGTCGTGGTGTGCGTCGTCGGGTGTGCGGCTGATCAGCGACGAGGTGTACCACGGACTGGTCTACGAGGGCGCGCCCGCGACGAGCTGCGCATGGCAGACGTCGACGGGAAGCCGTTGTGGTCGAACAGCTTCTCGAAGTACTACGCGATGACCGGTTGGCGGTTGGGGTGGCTGCTGGTTCCGAAGGAGCTGCAGCGCGCCGTCGACTGTCTGACAGGCAACTTCACCATCTGTCCGCCGACGCTGGCGCAGGTCGCTGCGGTCGCGGCCTTCACACCGGAGTCGATCGCGGAGGCCGACGCGCTGCTGGACCACTATGCGAACAATCGGACGACTGCTGCTGGACGGACTGCGGGGAATCGGCATCGACAAACTCGCGCCGACCGACGGCGCCTTCTACGTCTATGCCGACGTGTCTCATCTGACGACGGATTCGCTGTCGTTCTGCTCGAAGCTCCTGGCCGACACCGGAGTTGCGATCGCGCCCGGCATCGACTTCGACACGGTGCGCGGCGGATCGTTCGTACGACTGTCCTTCGCGGGACCGTCGAGTGATATCGAGGAGGCGGTGCGCCGCATCGGCGCCTGGCTCGCCTAGAACGGTGGCGGGTCCGGGTCGCTTGGTGGGTCGGCCGTTGTGCTGTAATTGTTTTGTTCGCGTTCGGCTTTGATGCGGGCGGCGCGGTCTTGGGCGCGGGTGCGTTTGCGCCGGGGCATCATCAAACCCCGGTCGGTGCTGAACGTCTCCGGCTGAGGCGGGGGCGGAAGTTCACCGGTGTCGGTGTCCCAGTCGGGGAAGTAACTTCGACACCCCGGATGGGTCGTATAGGTCCGCCCGGTCGGTGACGTCCACACCGCGGCGCCATCGGGTCAGCAGCTCAATTCCCAGTCACCAGTCCAGAAGGTCTTGAGGTGGTGGTGTTTTCGGCACAGACATGCCAGGTTCGACGGATGCGTCGCCCCGAGCGGATACGGGATCACATGATCGATATCGCAGAACTCCGCAGGCGTCGTGCACCCGGGAAACCGGCATGTCAGATCCCGCGCCCGCACATACGCTCCAATTTCGCCGACGGCCGATAGCCCGGTTCTGGTTCTTCTCCGGGCGGGCATAGCGGTTGCAGTTTGGCGCCGTTGCGCAGCAGTTCGGCCAGCAGCGGGGTCGGCATCACCTCGGTACCCGACAGGATCGCCGTGCCCGCCGATCGGGCGCGGTGCCCGCGGGTCTGGGCGCATGCTCAGTCCGTCGACGGTGGCTTGGTCGGCGTACCACGTTGATGACCACCGACGACTTCGGCGCCGGCTGCGCTTCCCTCGCCGGGCAGGCCGGGCTGCTGCAGGCACACTGCAGGTGGTGGTTGCCGTTGGCCAACGCCCCCAACGCATCCGCGCGACGCTCCTTCAAAGACCGCGGATCGGCATCGCACACTGTGGCCGCCATCGCGGCGACCTTCTTGTCCAGCACCGCGGCATCAGCGGCCAGCAGCTTGCCCCATACCGACGTCGACACCCGCCTCATCCTCGCGATCGCCGACCATGAAATCGCGGGTACGCGCCTCCGCGACGCTCTGGATCAACGCCGATTCGTCGAATTCCAACACCAGCGCATCCACCGCGGAGATCAAGATTGTCTCCGCGAGCGGACCCCACGTGCATCGCGCGCTGCGACAACTCGGTATCGATCAACGCCCAGACCGCATCGTTGGTAATGAGTCGCGTACGCCAGGTAATCGCACCCACCACCCGCGTACTGAGCTCACCGCGCCGATACAGCTCAGCCACCGCCGGGCAGATGATCACGCAACGCCTCGGCGATACGCATCTGACCCGAGGCTCTGCGGTGGCTGATATTCATCGCCGCAGCGACCTCGGCGGCCGCGCAATCCCACAGATCACACGCCCAAAAAGTGCGCGGATCATCGGCGTCCTCACCAACGCGGCGGTGCGCGAGTTCAGCGGTGGCGGCCAGCCGGCGGGCCGCGGCGGCGGCTTCAGCCCGCGCACTCTCCTCGATCGCGGCCACGACCACCGAATCGTCGGCGTCGGCGAACTCGCTATCGAACATACATTCGAATATATACCTGCCCGCCGACGAGTCGGATCGCCAACCGGTACTGCGTTCCGTCGCTGTGAGCACAACGCGCAAAAGGCGCTCAATCTGATGCTTCGCGACTAGTGCGCACAAGCGAGCCACAGCGAGTGCTGGACCCTAGCTTGAGACGTGACAGGGAAACACCCACTCACAAAGGAGAATTCAGATGACGACAACCGTGGCATCGCCCACCGAGGAAACTGAGGACCACATCATCCGATCGGAGAACTGACGGGCTAGTTCTTCAGCGGTGCGCTCCACGACCTTCGAGGCGTCCGCGCCTGCAACAGCTCTAGATCGGCACCCATTGCGGTGCGGCACCGGTCATCGCGCGCTCCAGCCCCCGTCCATGGTGTACGACGCCCCCGTCACCATTCCCGCGGTCGGTGACGCCAACCAACCCACCAGTGCCGCTACTTCCTCGGGTTCCACCAGACGTTTGATGGCGCTCTCCTTCAGGAGGATGTCGGTCACCACCTTATCCTCCGCAATGCCGTGCACCTTGGCCTGATCGGCGATCTGTTTGGTCACCAGTGGGGTTCGCACGTAGCCGGGGTTCACGCAGTTGCTCGTGACCCCGTGCGGCGCCCCTTCGAGAGCAGTCACCTTCGAAAGGCCCTCGAGTCCGTGCTTGGCGGTCACGTAGGCGACTTTGAACTCCGATGCCCGGATCCCGTGTACCGAGGAGATGTTGATGATCCGGCCGAAGTTCTGTCTGCACATGTGTGGCAGCGCGGCGCGGATGAGCAGGAACGGCGACTCGACCATGAGCGTCATCAAGTGGCGGAAGCGATCCGGCGCAAATTCGGAGATGGGGCTGACGTGCTGCACTCCGGCGTTGTTGACCAGGATGTCCGCGTCGAGCTGCAACTCTTCCAGCGCGGAGACATCGGAAAGATCTACGGCCCAAGCCTTTCCGCCGATATCCTCCGCAACAGATTTGGCGCCGACGTCGTCGCGGTCGGCGACGGTGACCACAGCCCCACGCGCGGCCAGCTCCCGGGCGCACGCCTCGCCGATACCGCTCGCACCGCCGGTGACAAGCGCGGTGCGGCCCGCGAGTTCGGTCATACGACGCCGGCCTTCGCGAGCTCCTCGCGGTCGGCCTCGTCGACACTTTCCAGATCGATGCCGTTCGTCTCGCGCATGAACAGCGCTGCCACAAGCGTGATCACGGCGGCAGCGGCCAGATATATGGCGATGGGCACCCAGGTGCCGAACTCACCGAGGAGCCAGGTGGCGATCGCGGGCGCCAGCGAGCCGGCCACGATCGATGTCACCTGATAACCGAGCGATACGCCCGAATACCGCATGCGCGTGGGAAACATCTCGGCCATGATCGCCGGCTGCGGTGCGTACATGATCGCGTGGATGACCAGACCGATGATGACCGCGGCCATGATCGCGAGATAGTTCGCGGTGTTCATCAACGGGAACGCGAAGAAGCCCCAGGTGCCCGCGAGGACGGCGCCGACGATGTACACCGGCCTGCGCCCGAACCGGTCGGAGAGCCGGCCCACCTGCGGAATGACGAGGAAGTGCACGAAGTGCGCGGCCAACAGCCACCACAGGATGTCGCCGGTGTCGGCGCCGACGTGATTCTTGAGGTAGACGATCGAGAACGTGACGACGAGGTAGTACATGATGTTCTCCGCGAACCGCAGCCCCATGGCGGTGAAAACGCCACGGGGATAACGCTTCAGCACCTCGAACACACCGTATGACACGGCCTTGACCCGCTCGACCTCCTGCTGCGCCTGGATGAAGATCGGCGCATCGGTCACCTTGGTGCGGATGTAGTAGCCGACCAGCACGACGACCGCCGACAGCCAGAACGCGACCCGCCATCCCCACGACAGGAACGCGGCATCCGACAGTGTCCCGGTCAGCACCGAGGAGCACGACCGTCGCCAGCATGTTGCCGACGGGGACGGCCGCCTGCGGCCAGCTGGCCCAGAACGCGCGACTTCGGTTCGGGCTGTGCTCCGCGACGAGCAGAACGGCGCCGCCCCACTCCCCGCCGACGGCGAAGCCCTGCATGAATCGCAGAACCACCAGCAATACCGGCGCCCAGATTCCGATCTGGCCGTAGGTCGGCAGGCATCCCATCAGGAACGTCACGCCACCGACGAGCAGGAGGCTGAACTGAAGCAGCTTCTTGCGGCCGTACTTGTCGCCGAAGTGCCCGAAGACGACACCGCCGAGTGGGCGCGCCAGGAATCCGACGCCGTAGGTGAGGAGTGCGGCGATAAGCGCGGTAGTCGCCCGTCGCCCTCGGCGAAGAACACCTTGTTGAAGACGAGGGTGGCGGCGGTGGCATAGAGGAAGAACTCGTACCACTCGACGACCGTGCCGGCCATCGACGCCGACGACCACCCGCTTGAGGCCCGTCGGAACGGAACTGGATTCAGTACTCGCGGGCGGTGGCTCGCTGTGAATCGTCATTGGACGCTCCTCGCATTGTGATGCACCGCACAGACCTCTGTGAGTATTCCTGCAGGTACCCCCACCTGCAATGATCAAAACTGCAGGAGCTATCTGCAAAAATGCAGATATGGCACGTGTCCTCCCGCTCATCGGGCCGCCAGCCCAGCGCCGACGACCTTCTCGTCCTGCTGGCCGTCGGCCGCTCGGGCCGCTACAACATCGCGGCGGAGGAACTCGGCCTCAACCACACCACCATCTCGCGCCGCATCGCGGCATTGGAGCAGTCGATCGGTGGTCGGGTGCTGGCCCGGGTCGCCGGCGGATGGGAGCTGACCGACCTCGGGCGCGAGGCGCTGTCGGCCGCCGAGGCCGTCGAATCCGCCGTGCGCTCGCTGACCGTCCAGACCGGCGGCCAGCGCGCACTCGAGGGCGTGGTCCGGATATCGGCGACCGACGGCTTCTCCGCCTACATCGCCGCGCCGGCAGCCGCTGCAGGTGCAACGCGACCACCCGAACGTTGCGGTCGAGATCGTCGCCGCGACTCGGCGCGCCACGCAACAACGCTCCGGCCTGGACGTCGAGGTGGTGGTCGGCGAACCGAAGGTGCACCGCGCCAAGGCGATCCGGCTCGGCGACTATTGCCTCGGCCTCTACGGCGCGCGCGACTATCTCGTCGAACAACGGCACGCCGACGAGTATCGCGGACCTCGCCCGCTATCCGCTGGTGTACTTCATCGACTCGATGCTGCAGGTCGACGATCTCGACGTCGCAACGAGCTTCGCCCCCGCCATGCGCGAATCCGTCACTTCGACCAACGTCTTCGTCCACGTCGAGGCGACCCGGGCGGCGGCGGGTATCGGCCTGCTGCCGTGCTTCATGGCCGATCGCCACGACGACCTCGTGCGGGTGCTGCCCGACGAGGTGGCGGTCCGGTTGACGTACTGGCTCGTCACCCGCGCCGAGACGCTGCGCAGACCCGAGGTCGCCGCGGTCGTGGACGCGATCCAAGCCGCGTGACCGAACAACGCGAGGTGCTGCTGGCGCGCACGAAAAGGGCACCCACCGCAGTGAGTGCCCTTTTCGGTAGCAGGTGCGTCAGCGGCTCTGCTGCACGCTGGTGTCGACTGTGGCACAGTCACCGTCGGCTGGATGGTGTTGACCCAGTCGTTGTGGCCGATGTCCGCCTGGCGGGGCCTGCCAGGCCGATGACGGCGGCGGCCATACCACTTGCGATCACTGCGGCGAATCCAAACTTCTTCATCTTCTTGCCTCTTCTGTAGCTCTGCCGGTGGATCTTCTCGCCGGTCTATGGTGCAAACGGACAGGTCAGGGTTTAATTCCGCTGGCAGCAATTGAACGACGGTTGGCAGAATCGCGCCGCTGAGACAGGCTTGGGCATGCCGTTCATCGACCACCCGAAGGGCCGTGCCTACTACCGGCACTGGGCTGCCGCCGAGCCGCGCGCCGCGGTCATCTTCCTGCACGGCTTCGGCGAGCACACCGGGGTCTATCACCGCTACGGCTTCGCGCTCAACGCCGCGGGCATCGATCTGTGGGCGGTCGACCAGTTCGGCCACGGGCTCAGCCCGGGCACCCGCGGCGACTTCGGCTCGATCGACGACAGCTCCGACCTCGCCGACACCCTCACCGAGCTGGCCGAAGGCGAACGGCCTGGAGCTGCCGCTGATCGCGCAGGG
This sequence comes from uncultured Actinomycetota bacterium, assembly GCA_963720345.1. GTDB lineage: Bacteria > Actinomycetota > Actinomycetes > Mycobacteriales > Mycobacteriaceae > Mycobacterium. The sequence goes on along the minus strand of CAVRFN010000026.1, from coordinate 50,054 downwards.
CCACTCGTTCGGTTCGGTGGTCACCCTGTTCCGGCTGTTGGACCAGCCCGACCGCTACCGGGCCGGGGTCATCTCCGGTGCGCCGCTGGTACCGATCCCTGAAATGCTCGATACCGACAGCTCTTTCGACCTCGATCCCGGCTGGCTGTCCGCGGACCCCTTCTATCTCGACTCGCTGGAGAACGACCCGCTGGCCTTCGTCGACGCCGACGGTGCGGCCGCTCACCCGCGAACTCGACAAGGCCTGGGACCGGTTCGGCGCGGATCTGCCGAAGCTGTCGGTGCCGACGTTGGCGGTGCACGGCGTCAACGATCCGATAGCGCCGGTCGGGGCCGTCCGCGCCTATGCCGAGCAGATTGAGCCGTTGCAGATCGACGAGTTCCCCGGCGGCCGCCACGACATCCTCAACGACACGGTCGCATCGCGAGGTGGCTGCAGACAATCGTCGAATTCGTCGAGGCCCGAACGCGTTAGGCTCGCCCGATGCTGAGGAAGGCGATCGTCGCGGCCGTCGGCCGCCTGCGGCGTGGCGGTGGCGCTTGCCGTCCCGGCCGCGGCACAACCCGGATCGCCCCCCGTGTGACCTGGCGCTGAGCTTCATCTGCAACGTCATCCCGATGGCGCCGGATCTCGACCACGACGTCGACCTCACCGATCAACTGCCGCCGGTGGACCCGAACGCCCCGACTGCCCGAAACGCTGCCGCCGCTCGACCCGTGCTCGGCGGGCTGCATCTAGAGCCAGGTGTCGTCGGTGGTGGCGGTGAGGAACGCCTCCAGGTCATCGCGCCAATGCGCAGGCGACGTCTTGTCGGGTTCGATGCCGGTGTAATTGCCCTTCGATAGAACAGCAGTGGCCGCGGCTTCTTGTGCGGCACGTCGGACAGTGAATGCACCGCGCCGAACACGACAAGGTGATCGCCGCCGTCGTGCACCGACGCCACCGTGCAGTCGATATGCGCGAGCGTGTCCTTGATGACGGGCGATCCGAGTTTCGAAGGGTGCCAGTCGAGTCCGGCGAACTTGTCGGGCTCCTTGGAACCGAACCGCGCCGAGACGTCCTTCTGCTTCTCGTGCAGCACGTTGACGCAGAAGTGGCCGCTGGCCTCGATCGCCTTCCAGGATCGCGACACCTTCGTCGGGCAGAACAGCACCAGCGGAGGTTCGAGCGACAGCGCGGCAAACGATTGACAGGCGAAACCGATCGGCTCTCCGTCATGCACGGTGGTGATCACCGTGATTCCAGTGCAGAACTGCCCCAGCACATTTCGGAATGTGCGGGGGTCCATCGGCTCAGCCACTACTTGAAGCCGATGCTGAAGTCGTGACCCCACAGACTGACGGCGGTGCTCTCCCTGGCGACCCAGTCGTCGTCGGTGACCTGCAGTCCCTCGCAACCGAATTCGATGTCGAACCCGCCGGGGGTCTTCATGTAGAACGAGAGCATCTTGTCGTTGACGTGACGGCCCAGGGTCGCTGACATCGGGACCTTGCGACGCAGCGCGCGGTCCAGGCACAGCCCGACGTCGTCGGCCTCACCGACCTCGACCATCAGATGCACGATGCCACTTGGTGTCTCACCGGGCATGAAGGCCAGGCTGTGGTGGCGCGGGTTCACGCCGAGGAAGCGCAGCCATGCCGGCGCGCCATCGGCGGGTCTGCCGACGAGCTGCGGGGGCAGCTTCATCGAGTCGCGCAGGAAGAAGCCGAGCACGTCGCGGTAGAAGTGCAGCGTCTCCGCGTCGTCGCGCGTGGTCAGCACCACGTGGCCGAGACCCTGCTCCTCGGTGATGAACTTGTGGCCGTACGGACTGACGACTCGTCGGTGTTCCAGGGCGACGCCGTGAAAGACCTCCAGGGTATTGCCCGAGGGGTCGTCGAACGTGATCATCTCGTCGACGCGGCGCTCGGCGAGCTCGGCGGCCGAAGCCTCCTTGTACGGCGTGCCATGAATGTCGAGGCGGTTGCGAATCTCCTGCAGCGCTGCGGCATTGGCCGTCTCCCACCCGGACTGCACCAGCCGGTCGTGCTCGCCGGGGACGATGACCAGGCGGGCGGGGAACTCGTCCATCCGCAGATAAAGCGCACCTTCGGTCTGCCCGGATCCCTCGACCATGCCGAGCACCTTCAGGCCGTACTCGCGCCACGCACCGACGTCGGTGGATTCGATGCGCAGATAACCAAGTGACTTGATGCTCATGAGCTGTACCCTTTCACTCCCAGGAAATCAACAGTCAGCTTGTTGAATTCGTCGAACTTCTCCAGCTGCGCCCAGTGTCCGCACTGCCCGAACACGTGCAGCTGAACTTTCGGAATCTGCTTGAGCGCCACCAGCGCTCCGTCGAGCGGGTTCACCCGGTCCTCACGGCCCCAGATGAGAAGTACCCGCTGGCGCAGCTTGAATACCTCACGCCACATCATGCCGAGTTCGAAGTCCGCACCCGCGAACGACTTTCCCATCGCGCGGGCGGCGGCCAGCGATTCGGGCTGACTGGCGATCGCGAACCGCTCGTCGATCAGCTCCGGCGTGATGAGGTTCTGGTCGAAGACCATGATGCGCAGGAACTTCTCCATGTTCTCGCGCGTGGGATCGGCGGTGAACTTGCCGAGCAGCTTCACACCCTCGGTGGGGTCCGGCGCGAAAAGGTTCACCGACAACCCGCCGGGACCCATCAGCACCAGCCGGCCTGCTCGCCTGCCGTTGTCCAGCGCGAACCGCACCGCGGTGCCACCGCCGAGCGAATTGCCCACCAGGTCAGCGCTTTCGATGCCGAGGTGGTCGAAGAGATTCAGCAGCGCGGTCGCGCTGTAACGGTTGTACTGCTCATGCTCGGCGTGCTTGTCGGAATGCCCGTAACCCGGCTGATCGACCGCCAGCACGTGAAAGTGCTGCGCCAGCACGGCGATGTTGCGCCCGAAGTTCGACCAGCTCGACGCGCCAGGCCCACCACCGTGCAGAAGCACGACCGTCTTCTCGTTGCCGACACCGGCCTCGTGGTAGTGCAGGCGCATGTCGTCGCGCACCTGGGCGTAGCGCGAGGTCGACTCGAACGTGATCTCTTGCTGTTGTGCAGCTTCGGCGGCGAAGGAGGTCATCGAGGAATCCAGTTAAACCATCGTGTCCTGCGGCGGGCAGGCCGAACTCGTTGTTTCCGAAGATCAAGTAGGCGCGTTCGGGATCGTTGGCGGCGTGCACGCGACCGGCGTGCGCATCGCGCCAGAACCGTTGCACCGGAGCGTCGTTGTTGAGCGCCGTCGCACCCGAGGCCTCGAAGAGCCGGTCGATCGACGCGATGGCGCGGCCGGTGGCACGCACCTGGTCGCGGCGGGCGCGGGCACGCAGCTCGAACGGAATCTCCTGGCCTTCCTTCAGCAATGCGTACTCGTCACCGACGTTGCCGATCAGCTGCCGCCACGCGGCATCGATGTCACTGGCCGCCTCGGCGATTCGGACCTTCGCGAACGGATCGTCCTTGGCCTTCTCGCCCGCGAACGCCGCGCGAACGCGCTTGCCCTGATGCTCGACGTGCGCGTCGTAGGCGCCGTAGGCCATGCCGACGATCGGCGCGGAGATGGTCGTGGGATGCACTGTGCCCCAAGGCATCTTGTACACCGGCGCGGTGTTGGTGGTGAGACCACCGGCGGTGCGGTCGTTCATCGCCTTGTAGGACAGGAAGCGATGGCGCGGAACGAACACGTCCTTGACCACCAGCGTGTTGCTTCCGGTGCCCTTTAGCCCGACGACATGCCAGACGTCGTCGATCGTGTAATCGCCCAGGGGCATCAGGAAGCTGCCGAAGTCGACCGGCTTGCCGTCCTTGATCACCGGGCCGCCGGCGAATGTCCACGTGGCGTGGTCACATCCCGACGACCAGTTCCACGAGCCGTTGACGAGGTAGCCGCCGTCGACGACGGTGCCCGCCCCCATCGGCGCGTACGACGACGAGATCCGGGTCGCGGGATCCTCGCCCCACACGTCTTCCTGGGCCTGCTGGTCGAACAACGCGAGGTGCCAGTTGTGCACGCCGATGATCGAGCTGACCCACCCGGTCGATCCGCAGGCGCTGGCGATGCGGCGGACGGCTTCGTAGAAGACCGTCGGATCGCACTGCAGGCCGCCCCACTGCTCGGGCTGCAGAAGCTTGAAGAACCCGACCTCGTTGAGTTCGGCGACGGTCTCGTCGGGCAGGCGGCGCAGATCCTCGGTTGCCTGCGCCCGCTTGGCGATCAGCGGCAGCAGATCGTCGATGCCGGCTAGGACCGACTGCACGTCACGCTGTTCAATGGACGTCACTGGATTTGCCTCCCGGGAGGTTTGGGCCTAGATGAAGATTAGAACACGTTACGATTTGTGTCGAGAAGGGCATACCTGCGGGGGCTGGACCTGGGCACATGCATTTCTGTAACCTGTTCTAGTTATTGCTCCAGTTTTCTACTTGAGGAAGGGTGCACGGTGACGGACGAGCCGCTCGGTAGCCACGTGCTCGAGCTGCAGCTGACCGACGTCGTCGAGGAGACCCCCGACGCGCGCTCGCTGGTGTTCGAGCCCGCGCCCCGACGCTGCCGATATCCCGGCCGACCGGTTGCGCTACTCACCCGGTCAATTCCTGACCCTGCGGGTGCCCAGCGACCGCACCGGCTCGGTCGCCCGCTGCTACTCGCTGTGCAGTTCACCCTTCACCGGCGACCCGTTGACCGTGACCGTCAAACGCACCGAGGACGGCTACGCCTCGAACTGGCTGTGCGACAACGCGCATGCCGGCATGAAAATGCACGTCCTGGCGCCCTCGGGCACCTTCGTCCCCAAGACCCTCGACACCGACTTCCTGCTGTTGGGCGCGGGCAGCGGCATCACGCCGATGATGTCGATCTGCAAATCAGCGCTCGCCGAAGGCAGCGGCAAGGTCGTGCTGATCTATGCCAATCAGGACGAGAACTCAGTGATCTTCGGCACCGCCCTGCGCGAGCTGGCGGCCAAGTACCCGGATCGGCTGACCGTCGTGCACTGGCTTGTCAGCGTGCAGGGGCTTCCGAGCGCGGCGGCGCTGGCCGGCCTGGTCGAGCCGTATTCCGGCCACGACGCATATATCTGTGGTCCGGGTCCGTTCATGGTCGCGGCCGAGGAAGCGCTCAAGGCCATCGGCGCGGAACGCATCCACATCGAGGTGTTCAAGTCGCTGGACTCCGACCCGTTCGCCGCGGTCGTCATCGAGGAGGACGACAGCGACGAGGGACCGGCCACTGCGATCGTCACCCTCGACGGTGAGAAGCATGAGATCACGTGGCCGCGCAAGGCGAAGCTGCTCGATGTGCTGCTCGACAAGGGCCTCGATGCGCCGTTCTCCTGCCGCGAGGGCCACTGCGGCGCGTGCGCGGTGCTGAAGAAGAGCGGCGACGTCGAGATGGAAATCAACGACGTGCTCGAGCAGTCCGACCTCGACGAAGGCCTGATTCTCGGCTGTCAGGCACTGCCGGGATCCGATTCGGTCGAAGTCACCTACGACGAGTAACGCTCGGGCTACGATTCGCGCACCGAAGGGAGCATCTCTGTGATAAAGCGGTTGACCGGCGCGTTCGTGGCGATCTCGGCGACATTGCTGACACTGGCATTCATCACACCGACGGCGCTGTCGTCGGCCGCCCTCGACACCGCGAACTCCTCGATCCCGGTCAACCCGGTGGACACACTCGAGATGCATGTGACGGCCAATTGCATTGCGGCCGAGGCAGATGCTTGTTCGACACCGTCGCAAACCTGCGCACGCCGCAGGGTGTGATCGGGTTCCCCGGTGATCTGTACGGCCCGGCAGAACGTGACTCTGCGCTCGATGGACCGCCATATGTACATCAATTCGAACGTCGAAACACCGAACACCCGGATTTTCAAGTCGCTGACCGACAACGAGATCTCGACGGTCTACTTCGGTGGCGGACCGCCGGACAGGGTCACCCTTCGCGGCGTCGCATGGCCCATCGACGCGAACACCGGCCAGCCCAAGACCGATGTCCCGTTGATCGTGTGCTCCTACATCCAGGTGGTGTACGCCGGCGTCAACCTCACGTCACCCAACGCCTGCGCGCAGGCCGCCTTCAGCTAGCGCGGAAGACCGAGTAGGCGCTCACCGGCCATGGTGAGCAGAATCTGCTCGGTACCGCCTGCGATCGTCAGGCAGCGGGTGTTCAGGAAGTCGAACACGGTCTTGTTGTCGACGACGCCTGCGCCTTCGGAGAGCTCCATCCGGAGTTCGGCGAGCCCTTGGCGGTACCGCACACCGATCAGCTTGCGTGCGCTGGCCTGCGGACCCGGATCCTGTCCTCCCACAGCCAGTTCCGCGATCTTGCGGTCCAGCAGCGACCCCACCTGAGCGGCCAGGATCATCTGCGCCGAGCTGATGCTGGCCGGTCGCATCGAGATCGAGGTCGGCGACCGTGCGGAGCAGCTCCTCCATCGGGTTCCCCAGCGCGGTGCCGTGAGACATCGCGACCCGCTCGTTGGCCAGTGTCGTTCGCGCCAGGCGCCAGCCGTCGTTGACCGGACCAACGACCATCTCGTCGGGCACGAAGACGTCGTCGAAGAAGACCTCGTTGAACAGGTTGTCGCCGGTGATCTCGCGCAACGGCCGGATATCGATGCCCGGCGTCTTCATGTCGACCAGGAAGTACGTGATGCCCTTGTGCTTGGGCGCATCGGGGTCGGTTCGTGCCAGGCACACTCCCCACGCCGCCTTGTGCGCCGCGGACGTCCACACCTTCTGGCCGGTGAGTTTCCAGCCCCCGTCGGCACGCACGGCTTTCGTGCGCAGCGCCGCCAGGTCCGACCCGGCACCGGGCTCGCTGAACAGCTGGCACCAGATGAAGTCGCCACGCAGTGTGGCGGGGACGAACTGCTCGATCTGCTCGGGGCTGCCGTGCTCGAGGATCGTCGGCACCGCCCACCATCCGATCACCAGGTCGGGCCGGACCACGCTCGGCCTTGGCGAGCTCCTGGTCGATGAGCAGCTGCTCGGCCGGGCCGGCCTCGCGGCCGTGCGGGCGTGGCCAGTGCGGCGCCAGCAGCCCAGCGTCGGCCAGGGCGATCTGCCGCTTCTCGGCGGGCTGCGCGGCGACTTCGGCTACCGCAGAGGCGATTTCGGGGCGCAGGTGCTCGACCGATTCGAGATCGATGCGCAGATCGCGGCGCACTCCCTGCTGGGTGAGTGTCGCGATGCGGCGCAGCCACTTGTCCGCGCCGCCCAGGAAGTGCGCGATGCCGTACGCGCGCCGCAGATACAGATGCGCATCGTGTTCCCAGGTGATCCCGATGCCGCCGAGCACCTGAATGCAGTCCTTCGCGTTCGCCTTCGCGGCGTCGATGCCCGCAGTCGCGGCCACCGCCACGGCGATGGACAGCTGTCGCTCGTCGGTCTCGGACACCGCTCGGGCCGCATCAGCCGCGGCCACCGAAGCCTGCTCGGAACGCAACAGCATCTCGGCGCACATGTGCTTGATGGCCTGGAAACTGCCGATCGGCTTGCCGAACTGCTCGCGAACCTTCGCGTACTCGGTCGCGGTCTGCAGCGCCCAGCGCGCCAGTCCGGCGGCTTCGGCAGCCAGCACGGTGGCCGCCACGTCGACGAAACGTTGCGTCGACGCGGACAGCTTCTGCGCGGGCGCAGAATCCAGCACGACGCGCGCCAGTGGCCGCGAGAAATCGGTCGGGGTCAACAGTTCGACCGTGACGCCGTCGGCTGCCGCGTCGACCAGCACGACGGAATCTCCGGCGGGTAGCAGCAGAACCCCTGCCGGATCGGCGCCCAATACGTAATCAGCGGTGCCGGACGCACGGTCGCCGTCGAATTCCACATCGGCCGACAGCGCAACGCCCGCAACGCGCTCGCCGGTGATCAGCAACTCCAGCACGTCCGACTGCTCGACCAGCAGAGTGGCCAGCGCCGTCGTCGCGACCGGGCCCGGGACCAGGGCGGCGGCTGCTTCGTCGACCATCGCGCACAGATCCTCGACGGTGCCGTCGGCGCCGCCCTGTTCCTCGGAGAGCGCGACGCCGAAGATCCCCAGCTGGGCCAATCCGTCGTAGGCGGCCCGCCACGCGTCCGGCTGGCCCTGCTCGACCTCGCGTGCCGCCGTCGGCGGCGCTCGAGGCGGCTGCCCAGCTACGGACCAGTTCGCGCGCGGCAAACTGCTCGTCGGTGATTGTGGCTGACACCGTCTGCTCCTAGCGTTTGGGCGAGAAGTCCATGCTTCCCACTAGAACGTGTTCTAATAGTGCCAGCGATCGACCGTCAAGTCGACCGCCATAGCAGCAGGACACATCGGTGCCGCGGTGGCGCTGAGGTGAGAAAATCGGAGTTCGGCATGCGTATCGTTTTCGGCGAGTACGCACGATGAAGGAGCAGTCGAGCCGATGTCCGGCCTGTCACAGCCAACCCGGGTTCGGGGTCGGATTCGCGACCGCGTCAGGTGATGAACGTGGCGGTACTGGCCGAGTCCGAACTCGGATCCGAAGCGCAGCGGGAACGCCGCAAGCGGATCCTGGACGCCACCCTGGCCATCGCGTCCAAGGGCGGCTACGAGGCTGTTCAGATGCGTGCGGTCGCAGAGCGCGCCGATGTCGCCGTCGGCACGCTGTACCGATACTTCCCGTCGAAGGTGCACCTGCTCGTCTCGGCGCTCGGCCGGGAGTTCGAGCGCATCGACGCCAAGACCGACCGCGCGGCGCTGTCCGGCGGAACGCCCATACCAGCGGCTGAACATCATGGTCGGCAAGCTCAACCGCGCGATGCAGCGCAATCCGCTGCTGACCGAGGCCATGACGCGGGCGTTCGTGTTCGCCGACGCCTCGGCGGCCGGTGAGGTTGATCACGTCGGCAAGCTGATGGACTCGATGTTCGCCCGCGCCATGAGCGACGGCGAACCGACCGAGGACCAGTACCACATCGCGCGCGTCATCTCCGATGTCTGGCTGTCGAACCTGCTGGCGTGGCTGACGCGACGGGCATCGGCGACCGATGTCGCCAAGCGGCTCGACCTCGCCGTACGGCTTCTGATCGGCGACGGCGAGCACCCTAAGATCTAGGCGTGCTCCCGGTCGAACTGCAACGCGCGCTCGACTCGATCTCCCGCACTCCCCGGCTACTCGTCACCTGCGACTTCGACGGCACGCTCGCGCCCATCGTCAGTAACCCCGCCGACGCACGGATGCTGCCCGACGCCGCGCGTTGCACTGACCGGCGCTTGCCGAGCTCCCCGACACCGAAGTGGCCCTCGTGTCCGGGCGCGCTCTAGGCGTACTGCGGACGCTGTCTGAGATGCCGGCGACGGTCCATCTGGTCGGCAGTCATGGCGCCGAGTTCGACACCGGCTTCGCCCACGACATCGACGAGGGTCTGCTGACGCGAATCACCGACACGCTGAACGAGATCGCCGCGGATAGGCCCGGTGTCGCGGTGGAGACCAAGCCGGCCTCCGTCGCCCTGCATGTACGCAACGCGAATTCCGCGGACGGTGAGGCGGCGCTGGAGGCGGCCCGCCGGGCGTCGGCCACCTGGGATGCGCACGCCACCGCGGGCAAGGCGGTGCTGGAGTTCGCGGTCATCAAGACCGACAAGGGCGAGGCCGTCGACATCCTGCGCGATCAGACCGCGTCGACGGCGGTGGTGTTCCTCGGTGATGACGTCACCGACGAGAAGGCGTTCGCTCGGATGCGCGACGGAGATGTCGGCGTCAAGGTCGGCCCCGGCGAAACGTTGGCGGGTCTCCGTATCGAGTCACCCGACGACGTCGCCGCCGCGCTGGCCTACCTGCTCAGAACTCGCGGGAATAGAGACCACGATGCTCACCACTGACGAGTTGGCGGCTCGTACCGAACGGGCCGTTTCGGCGGCAACCGCGGCGGGTGAAGAATCTCGGTCTGCCCGTATCGCAGCCGCGCGTCCTCTACGACGTCTTCTCTGTGATCGTGCATCTTGCGCCCACGCCTGTCGTCGTCCGGGTTCCTACCGTGCTGCCCCCGTCGTATTCGGCCGACCCGGAAACGCAGACAGCACAGCAGCGTTCGGAACTCGACGTGGCGGGGTGGCTGGCGGACCGCGGCCATCCGGTGGTGCCACCGAGTCCCCTGGTGCCGCGTGAACCCGTTCGGCGCGAAGGGTTTTCGATGACATTCTGGCAGTTCGTCGACGAAGTTCCGGACGCCGAACGGGATTTGCTGCACCGCATCGAGCAGACCGCAGCCCTGCACGCCGCACTGCGCGAGTACGACGGCGACCTCGGATTCTGGGCGCCGTTCGGCACCTACATACCCGATGGGCTGGCCGCGCTGGAACACATGCCTGATCTGCTGCACGCCGCCGATCTTGAACGGGCGCAGTCCGAATGGGCCGTGCTCGCGCCGGTGCTGACCTCGCGCACCGCGTTCGAGCAGACCTTTCCCGGTGTGGACGTCCAACCCATTCACGGAGATGCCCCGTACTACAACATGATCACCACACCCGACGGCGATCTGTGGTCGGACTTCGAACTCGTCACGTTGGGTGCGATCGAATCGGACCTGGCGATGGTGGGACCCGAAGGTGTCGCGGCCTACGATGCGGCGGCCGCGGCTCTTGGCCTTCGCACCGGTCGACGACCGGGTGCTGCGGGTGACGGAAGCAGCGGGCCGACTGGCGATGGTTGCGGTGCTGGCGATGGCACCCGAACTACCGATGCTGCTCGACGGCCTTGCTCCGTCACTCGACGCGTGGCGGGCGACCCCGCCGATCACCGAGATCTAGGCGGATCAGGCCGGCGGGCCCGAGGTGCGGCCGCGCACCACCTCGGTGTCCAGCACATCGATCACCGGCAGGCCCGACCGCGGCGGGTTGTGCAGCAATCGGCCTGCGCGCCTGCCCTTCTCCATGCTCGGCTGGACGACGGTCGTCAGGCCGCGTCGCAACGCCTCGGGCACGCCGTCGAAACCCGTCACCGTCATCTGGCCAGGCACGTAAATCCCATGTGCGCGTAGGTAATCCATCGCCGACAGCGCCAGCACGTCGGCCGTGCACATCAGCGCGGTGATGCGCGGATTGGCATCGAGCGCCACCTCGGCGGCCGCGCCCCCCGATGTCGGTAGGTGTTCGTAGCTCTCGACCACCGTCAGCGAGTCCGGGTCCAGGCCGGCCGCGGTCATCGCGTCGTGACGCCATGGATGCGCTCGCGCTGCACGTGGAAGTGCGGGGTCTTGACGCGCTCCGGATCGGCAAGCGCCGGGCCGCGGCCCCCCATGCGGCCAATCGCGGCCCAGCCGCATCGTCAGCAGGCCGATCTCCCGGTGGCCAAGGCCCACAACGTGTTCCGCAAGACGGCGCATGCCTTCGCGATCGTCGATGCACACGCGCGAGGTGCCCGGCACATCCTTGGGCTGATCGACGACGACGATCGGGAGATGCCGTTGCTGCACCACCGACAGATAAGGATCGTCGTCGGAGGCGGAGTACACCACGAACCCGTCCACCCCCGCCGCGAGCACGGCCGCCGAACCGTCGTCGAGGCTCCGGTTCGGGCCGATCGCCACCAGCAGCAGTCCCTGGCCCGCCTCCTCGCACGACTCCGCGAGGCCGGCGACGAAGTCCAGGGCGGCCGGATCGCTGAACGAATAGTTGAGCGGTTCGGTGATCATCAGTCCGACCGCCCCGGCCTTGCGGGTGCGCAGCGAGCGGGCGACCGGATCCGGTCCCGGGTAACCCAGCCGCTTCGCGGTGGCCAGCACCCGATCACGGAGATCGGCCGACAGCTGATCCGGCCGGTTGTAGGCGTTGGAGATGGTGGTCCGCGAAACCTTCAGTTCGGCGGCCAACGAGGCCAGGGTCGCCCGGCGCCGGGGCGCTGGACTCCTGGACATGGTGTGACGTTAGCGGATTGATTTGCCATCCCCGGGATGCCGTGGGCTAGAGTTATTGGAAACGGTTTTCATTTGTTATCTCGAGATCATGTGGGAGTTGCGCATGCGTGCCAGTCTTGGCGGCGGTAACGGCGGTAACGGTGGCGGTCGGCGCCGCAGGCTGCGCCCAGCAGGGTTCGCCGCAAGACGCGAGCACGGCACCGCGACCGTCGTCGCCTCCACCGACGTGTGGGGCAGCGTGGCCAGCGCCGTCGCCGGCGATCACGCGACCGTGACGTCGATCCTCGACAGCGCCGTCGACGACCCGCACTCCTACGAGGCCACCCCCGCCGACGCCGCCGCGATCGCCGACGCGTCGCTGGTGGTCTTCAACGGCGGCGGCTACGACCACTGGGTCGACGACGTGCTGGCCGACCATCCAGCGTGCCGACCGTCGACGCCTACTCGCTGCTGCCCGAGACGCGCGACAGCCCGCCAACGAACACGTCTTCTACGACCCGGCGACCGCCAAGGCCGTCGCCGCCCAGATCGCCGACCGACTCGTCGGCGATCGACGCCGCCCACGCCGACACCTACCGCGCCAACGCCGCGGAGTTCGGCGCCAAGGCCGACGAGATCCTGGCGTCTGGAGCGGTCGATCGGCCAGGAACACCCCGGCGCCTCGGTGGTGGCGACCGAGCCCGTCGCGCACTACCTGCTGGTCAACGCGGGCATCGCCGACAAGACCCCGGAGGGCTTCGCGAACGCGATCGAGGAGGACACCGACCCGTCGCCCGCCGACCTGGCCGCCATGCTCGACCTGATCAACACCCGGCAGGTGTCCGCGCTGCTGTACAACCCGCAGACCGAAACCGCGGTCACCAAACAGCTCCAGGACGCCGCCGACCGCGCCTCGATACCCGTCGTGACCGTGACCGAGACCCTTCCGGAGGGCACCGATTATCTGACCTGGCAGCGCCAGACCGCCGAGCAGTTGGCGAGCCAGTTGGATAAGGCGCCGCAGGCCAACAGATAATCAATCCTTGTGCCTGCTGACGTCGTCGCCGAGCTGACCGGCGCCCGGCTGGCGTTCGGCGACCGCGTGCTGTGGGACAAGCTCGACCTCACCGTGCGCGCCGGCGAATTCATCGCCGTGCTCGGACCCAACGGCACCGGCAAGACCTCCCTGCTCAAGGTGCTGCTCGGCCAACTGCCGCTCACCGCGGGCACAGTGACGGTCTGCGGGCAGCCGGTCGAAAAGGGCAGTCGGCGAATCGGTTACGTCCCCCAGCACCGGTCGGTCGACCAGCGGGCTGTCGCTACGCGGATGCGACCTCGTCGGCCTGGGCTACGACGGTCACCGCTGGGGACTGACGACGCTGCGCGACCGGTCGGCCAAGCGCGCCGCCGTGCAGCGGGCGCTGGACCAGGTCAACGGGCGAGTCCCTGGCGAGCGTGCCGGTCGGCGTGATGTCCGGCGGCGAACTGCAGCGGGTGCGGATCGCTCAGGCACTGACCACCGATCCGGTGCTGTTGCTGTGCGACGAGCCGCTGCTCAACCTCGACCCGGCCAACGCCCGGCTGGTGTCCGCACTGATCGACGCACGCCGCCGCGAGGCGGACACCGCCGTGCTGTTCGTCACCCACGAGGTCAATCCCGTTCTGCCGTATGTGGATCGGGTGCTGTATCTGGTCGACGGCCGATTCCGGGTCGGCACCGTCGAAGAGGTGATGACCTCGGCGACGCTGTCCGAGTTGTACCGCGCCGACATCCAGGTGGTGAAGGTCGGCGGCCGCTATGTCGTGGTCGGCGAGCACCTCGACCACTCCGGCGCACGCGAGCGGACATGACCATGACTGAACGGCTCACCGACCTGCTGGCCCACCTGTTCTCGTTCGACATCACCGCCGACCTGCTGCGCCGCGACTTCGTCCAGCAGGCGCTGCTCGCCGCCGCACTGCTCGCATTGGTGTCCGGGCTTGATCGGGCCCTTCATCGTGATGCGGCAGATGTCGTTCGCGGTGCACGGCTCCAGCGAGTTGTCGCTTGACCGGAGCGGCTTTCGCGCTGCTGGCCGGTTTCAACGTCGGTGTCGGCGCACTCGTCGGCTGCGCGCTGGCGGCGGTGCTGTTCGGCATCCTGGGTCAGCGCGCCCGCGAACGGGATTCGGCGATCGGTGTGGTGCTGGCGTTCGGGCTCGGTCTGGCGGTGCTGTTCATCCATCTCTACCCGGGCCGCACCGGGACCAGCTTCGCGCTGCTGACCGGGCAGATCGTCGGCGTCGGCTACTCGGGACTGGCGCTGTTGGCCGTGGTGTCGGTGCTCGTCGTCGCGGTCCTGGCGGTGTCCTACCGCCCCCTGCTGTTCGCCACCGTCGATCCCGAAGTGGCGGCGGGACGCGGAGTTCCGGTGCGGGCGTTGGGCATTGTGTTCGCGGCGCTGGTCGGGGTCACCGCCGCGCAGGGCGTGCAGATCGTCGGCGCGCTGCTGGTGATGTCGCTGCTGATCACGCCCGCGGCGGCCGCGGTTCGGGTGTTCGTCTCACCCGGCTGCGGCGATCGCGGCGTCGGTGGTCTTCGCCGAGGTCTCTGCCGTCGGAGGCATCCTGCTGTCCCTGGCGCCCGGGGTGCCGGTGTCGGTGTTCGTCACCACGATCTCGTTCGCGATCTTCCTGGTGTGCTGGCTGGTCGGCCGCCGCGTGCGGGCTCAACCGCGTTCAACAGGACGCGTTGATTCCGAGGACCATTCGGACCACGAACCCGGATACAACGCGGCGTCGACACCGGCAGCGGCGAGTGCGGCGACCACGACCGACGCGGTGACACCGGACCCGCAGTAGGCGCCGACGGCGCCGCTGAACTCCGGCACGCTCGGGCACGAAACGCCCGTCGGTGTCCAGCAGGCTTGTGCTCGGCACGTTGCGGGCCCCGGGAATGTGCCCGGCGACCGGATCGATGGGCTCGACGTCGCCGCGGAAACGTTCGGGCGCCCGCGCGTCCAGCAGACGTCACCTCGGCAGCGCTCGCCTGCTCGGCGGTGAGCGTCGGGCAGCGCGCCGGCGTACAGGTCGTCGTGCTTCACCGTGATGTCGCCGGGTTGCGGCGTCACCGAACCGCTTTCGAGCGGACCTCGCCATGCGGACAGTCCGCCGTCGAGGATCCGCACGTCGTCGATGCCCGCCGCGGTCAGCACCCACCACGCGCGCGCCGACCCGGCCCGGTTCCAGTCGTCGTAGACGACGACCGGCACGCCGTGGCGCACACCCCATCGCCTGGCCGCCGCCTCGAGGTCGCGACCGGACGGCAGCGGGTGGCGTCCGCGTCCGGTGACGGCGTGGTCGCTGAGCTCGTCGTCCAGCGAGACGTACACCGCACCGGGAATGTGTCCTGCCTCGTAGGCGGCGCGGCCGTCGGGCTCGGCGAGCTGCCAGCGCACGTCGAGGATGGTCACCGGATCGCCGTCGTCTGAGCCGCTGCTCCAGTTCCGTCGCGCTGATCAGCACCTGCTCGCGAGTCACCCCTCGATGGTGCCACCTAGCGCTGTCGCCGGGTGACCGATCACGCGTTCAGCCCCGCGGAGCGAAGCGCGATCTACCGGGTGATCGCCGAACGCCGCGATATGCGCCGCTTCGTCCCCGGCTCCTCGATATCCGAGGAGGTGCTGGCCCGGCTGCTGCAGGCCGCACATGCCGCGCCGAGCGTCGGGCTGATGCAGCCGTGGCGGTTCATCCGGATCACCGACGCCGCGCTGCGCCGAGACATCCATGCCGCTCGTCGACGAGGAACGGCTGCGCACCGCGGAAGCGCTGGGTCCGCGCAGCGACGAGTTCCTGGCACTCAAGGTCGAGGGCATCCTGGACTGCGCCGAGCTGTTCGTCGTCGCATTGGGCGACGGCAGGCAGTGCCCACGTGTTCGGCAGGCGCACGCTGCCGCAGATG
The DNA here is from genome assembly GCA_963720345.1 of uncultured Actinomycetota bacterium. Taxonomy (GTDB): domain Bacteria; phylum Actinomycetota; class Actinomycetes; order Mycobacteriales; family Mycobacteriaceae; genus Mycobacterium. Next base: position 34,261 of record CAVRFN010000026.1, on the reverse strand, counting down.
GACCTCGCGTCGGTGTCGTGCGCGATCCAGAACCTGTGGCTGGCCGCTCGCGCCGAAGGTCTCGGCATGGGATGGGTGTCGATCTTCGATCCGCGCCGGCTAGCGCAGCTGCTCGGCATCCCCGACGACGCCGAGCCCGTCGCGATCCTGTGCCTCGGCCCGGTCCCCGACTTCCCCGACCGGCCCGCACTCGAGATCGACGAGTGGGCGGTCGGGCGGCCGCTGAGCGAGTTCGTGTCCGAGAACAGCTGGGTCACGCCCGCGCCGATCGTAGGCTGGTCGACGTGACCGTCGATCTCAACGCCGATCTGGGCGAGAGCTTCGGAGTGTGGAAACTCGGTGACGACGACGCCATGCTCGACGTCGTCACCAGCGCCAACGTCGCCTGCGGCTTCCACGCCGGGGACCCGAAGCTGTTGCTGCGGACGTGCCGGGCGGCGGCCGAGCGGGGTGTGCGGATCGGCGCGCAGGTCAGCTACCGCGACCTTGCCGGATTCGGCAGACGCTTCATCGATGCCGATCCAGAAGACCTCAAGGCCGACGTGATCTACCAGATCGGCGCGCTGCAGGCGATCGCCCAGGTCTGCGGCTCGACGGTCAGCTACGTCAAACCCCATGGCGCGCTGTATAACACGATCGTCACCAATCACGATCAGGCACGGGCGGTCGCCGAGGCGGTACACGCCGTCGACCCGGCCCTGCCCGTGCTGGGCCTGTCCGGTTCGGTGTTCTTCGCCGAGGCCCAGGACCTCGGACTGCGTACCGTACCCGAGGCGTTCGCCGACCGCGCGTATCGCTCCGATGGACAGCTGGTGTCGCGCCGACTGCCCAACGCTGTGCTGCATGACGTCGAGGAGATCGCGGACCGGGTGTCATCGATGGTGACCGCGGGACGGGTGGCCGCGGCCGACGGATCGATGATTCCGATCACTGTCGAATCGGTTTGCGTGCACGGGGATTCGCCGGGGGCTGTGCAGATCGCCAACGCGGTTCGTGAGCGGTTGAACGCCGACGGAGTCGAACTCACAGCGTTCATCTAAGGGCCACCCCCGCCGCGCGCACGCGCTCAGCTCCATGCACGTGCTCGTTATCGGAATGGTCGCGTTGGCGGTGTTTGGCAGTGCGCTGCGGGGTTTCATCGTCCGCGCACCGATCTCGCGACCGCGGCGACGGTTTTCAGCGGCATCTCCGTCCAGGCCATTCCATTCTTGGCTCTCGGCATTGTGATCAGCGGGCTCGTCGCGGCATTCGTGACCCCTGACCGGCTGGCGCGGTGGTTGCCGCGTAGGCCCGCCGCCGCGATCCTCACCGCCGGTGTGGGCGGCGCCGCGCTGCCCGGTTGTGAATGCGGTTCGGTCCCCGTTGCGCGTCGCCTGTTCGGCGACGGCGCGGTCGGCGCCGCGGCGTTGACGTTCATGCTCGCCGCACCCGCGATCAACCCTGTGGTGCTCGTTGCGACCGCTGTCGCATTCCCCGGGCAGCCACAGATGGTGGCGGCGCGGTGCCTCGCGTCGCTTCTCACCGCGCTGATCATGGGGTTCGCATGGGCGCGGTCGGCCGAACCGAATGGATCACTCGTAAGCTGCCGAAACTGCACGATGGCGACGCGCCGAGGTGGACGGTCTTCACCGAGGCGGCCCGGCACGATTTCCTGCAGGCGGCCTCGTATCTGGTGATCGGCGCCGCAGCAGCGGCGGCGCTTCGTGTGGTCGTGCCGCCGTGGATGTACGAGAAGCTCGCCGGCATTTGTGCTCGGCATCGTGACCATGGCGCTGCTCGCGGTGGTCTTGTCGCTGTGCTCGGAGGCCGACGCCTTCGTCGCCGCCAGTTTGACGATGCTCCCGCTGTGCCTCGCCTGGTCTTTCTGGTGGTCGGCCCCGCAGTCGATCTCAAACTGTTCGCGATGCACCAGCATGTTCGGTCGCGCATTCGCGGTGCGGTCGCGCCGACGACATTCGTGGTGGCGACACTCGTCGCCACGGGAGTCGGATGCTGCTGGTGGGTGCGCAATGACTCGCGAGACCGAGAACGCCGTCCTGCTGCTCGTCGGGATCGCGACCATCATCACGATCACAGGCACATACACGCGATATGTGAAGCCCTCGCTACTGCCATGGCTGGCGGCATCGGCGATCCTGCTGATACTTCTCGCGTTGATTCGATTGTTCGTGACATCCGAACGGATCGGCCTACGCACCGCACGACAACACGATCATGGCCACGGTCATCGAGCATCGGCTGCCTGCGCGTGCTCTCAATGGCTGAGACGGCGATAGCGCTGCAGGCGGCGAAGAGCGGCGGCCGGGGCGTTGCCGTCCTCTGGACCAAGCACCTCGTGAAGGCAGTCGCGCACGCGCTTGGTGTCCAGATCCATACCGATGGCAACGAGACTGTTCGGCGTTGCCGTCGCCGGAGCGGTAGCTATATGAATAGCCGGGCCAACCAGATTCGCGACGTAGGTTCGCACTGCGGAGCGATATCGCACGGCGATCGCGCCCTTGAGTCGATAAACCCCGGGAGGTGGATCCTCCAGCAGATCAAGGAGTTTCCCCGGGTTGATGCATCCAGAGCTGGTGACTGTGACCGCGTCGGCGTGGGCATGGATGTCGTCCGCGTGAGCATGTGGCACATCGTCGGTCGCGGAGTCGAAGAGGAGTTCCCGAAACGAGAGCTGGCCGGGCTCTTCGGTCGACCCCGGCAAGTCGTAGAGCAACGCGGGATCGATTCGCGCGCCAACCGTCCCGACGACAGGGGCGACAGGATTGCGTTCGCGGACTCTCTGTTCGATTCGCTCGAGCGTCGGTAGCCGGTCGACCGCGGGTAGTTGATCCAGTTTGTTGACGACAATCAACGATGCCGCGGCATACCGTGCCGGCGGACTCGAATTGCAGTCCACCACAGCGAAGTGGGTGGTGGCGTCGATGACATCGACAATGCCCCCCGGACGCACGCCGGCCACGCCGCTGAAGCGGATCAGCCGCGCCACGGCAACTGGGTCGGCCAAGCCGCTGGTCTCCACGATGATGGCGTCGAGGTCAAGCCGTGGATCGGCGAGCTTGGTCAGCGCCTCGTCGAGTCCGCCGTTGTCCGGGAGGCAGCACACACAGCCACCAGTGATCGAGCTGGGCTCGTCGATCTGGCCGGTGACGAGTCCGGCATCCACGTTGAGCGCACCAAAGTCGTTGATGATCACGCCGACTCGTGCTCTCGGGGTCCGTAGGACATGGTTTAGAAGGCTGGTCTTACCGGCGCCGAGATAACCAGTCAGCGCGATGACGGGGATGTTCGTCACGTGCACACCCAGATACCGCTATGGCAGCAGCGCCATCTCGCGCGCATTCTTGATCGCGATGGCGACCTGTCGCTGCTGCTGGACGGTCAGGCCGGTCACGCGTCGCGAACGGATCTTGCCACGATCGGAGATGAACGTCCTCAGCAGCTGCACTTCTTGTACTCCTCGTGCGTGATGCCAGCGCCTTGAGCGGTTCACCCCGCTGCATTTGGGGTCCGACGGCGGCTGGCGACGGGTTGGCTTTTTCTTACCCATCACCAGCTCGACTTCGTGACACCGGGTAACTCGCCGCGATGGGCGAGTTCGCGCATCCGCACCCGCGACAGTCCGAACTTGCGCAGATGTCCGCGCGGCCTGCCGTCGACCGCATCGCGGTTGCGAAGCCGTACCGGACTGGCGTCCCGCGGCAGCTTCTGCAGAGCTGCCACCGCCGCGGCGCGCTCCTCGGCGGTGCCCTTCCGGATGGTCTCTTTGAGCACGGCGCGCCGTTCCGCTACCGCGCAACGACTTCGCGCGCGCTGCTCGTTCTTGGCGATCTTCGAGGTCTTGGCCATCAGCGTTCCTCACGGAAGTCGACGTGTCGCCGCACCACCGGGTCGTACTTGCGCAGCACGATTCGATCGGGATCGTTACGTCGGTTCTTGCGGGTGATGTAGGTGTAGCCCGTGCCCGCGGTGGAGCGCAGTTTGACGATGGGCCTGATGTCGGTGCGTGCCATCAGATTTTCGTCCCTTCGCGACGCAGCCGGGCGACGACGGCGTCGATGCCGTCCCGGTCGATGACCTTGATGCCTTTGGCGCTGACCCGCAGCGTGATCCGGCGGCGCTCCGATGGCAGGTAATAGGTCTTGGTCTGGATGTTCGGGTTCCACTGCCTACGAGTACGACGGTGCGAATGCGACACCGAGTTGCCGAAACTCGGCACTCGGCCGGTGCCTGACAATGCGCGGACACGAGTCCTCCTCATCATGCGCTAATGTAAATGATAATCGTTTTCAATAGTACAGGAGGTGGGCATGCGGACTCCGGTGGTCCTGGTCTGTGGTCAGGGCGATACCGAGGGCGTCGTCGATGTCGTTGCAGATCAGCCGGGCACCCTCGTCGTCGAGCACAGTTTCGACGGCCACGTGGTGGTGCGGCGCGTACGTGCCAACGGTGACTTGTCGGAGTGGCCGCTGGAGCTGAAGAAGGGTTGCGTCACGTGCACGGTGCGCGACGATCTTCTCGTCCTGTTGAGACGGTTGCACCGCAGAGACGACGTCGACCGCATCGTCGTTCGTCTGATGCCCTGGCTGGAACCCGAACCCGTCTGCTGGGCGATCAACAATGTCCGCGTGCGCATCGGACCGGGTTACCTCGACGGACCGGCCGCATGTGACGTGCGCATAGAAGCGGTCGTCGACGTGCGTCGACTCCACGAAATGGCTCAGTCGATCCCTCGGCGAGGACGACCTCGCTGACGGGCGCACCGTTGCGCAGGTGGTGGTGGCCCAGGCCGAGTTCGCCGATGTGCTGGTGCTGACTGAACCAGACACCCGAACGCTTTCGGTGTTGCGCCGGTTGGCGCCGTTGGCACGGCTCACCGTCGGGGGCATCGTGTCGACACGGCGCTGGCCAATCTCGAACCCGAATACCGTTGCGGCCGCAGCGCCAATCCCCACGATCCCTTGCTTGCCGGTCAGCCCTCACTCAGCGCCGAGGGCGACGTCGGTCTCGTTCTCTTCGCAGCCCGCAGGCCGTTCCATCCCGAACGCCTACATGACGCCCTGGACCTCCTCCTTGACGGTGTCGTGCGAACCAGGGGCCGGCTGTGGCTGGCCAGCCGCTTCGACGACGCCATGTGGATCGAATCCGCCGGTGCCGGCCTACGCACCGAGTACGCCGGAAGATGGCTGGCCGCAATGAGTTCCACTCAGTTGGCCTACGCCGATCCGCAACGGTGTGCCCTCGCCGCAGCCGATTGGGACGACGCCGTAGGCGACCGCCACGTGGCGCTGACAGTGCTGGTGTGCGGCGCCGAGCCCGACGCCATTGCCAACGGCCTTCAAGCCGCGCTGCTGACCGACGACGAGATGGCTCGACCACACGAGTGGCGCACGTACGCCGATCCGTTCGGCGACTGGCACGAGGACCCATGCGAAGACATGGCCGAACACGCCGGCGACCCTGCCAGAAATCACGAAGGGGACGAGAGATGAAACCCGAAATCCATCCCGACTACCACCAGTGGTTTTCAAGGACGCCACCACCGGTGACGCGTTCCTGACCCGGTCGACGATCACGAGCGAACGGAACCGTTGAGTGGGAAGACGGCCGCACCTACCCTCTTGTCGTCGTCGACATCAGCTCCTCATCCCACCCGTTTTGGACAGGTTCACGTCGCCATATCGATACGGCCGGGCAGGTTGAGAATGCCGAGGAGCTCGGTAGCGTTGACCTGAAGCTCTATTGAGGTTGCAGACTGCAGACATGAACACCGCAGTGGCGCAGGTGCGGATCGCCAGGCCGACGGACCGACTTGCCGAAGTCGAACGGTTCTACACCCACGCGCTGGGCCTGCCGGTGATCTACCGGTTCTCCAACCACGCCGGATACGACGGCGTGATGATTGGGCTCCCGGACATCGACTACCACCTCGAGTTCACCTCACACGTCGACGGCAGTCCCTGCCCGGCGCCGTCGCGCGAAAATCTGCTCGTCCTCTATTTCCGCAGTGATGCACAGATGCACGCGGTGACTGACAGGCTGGCGGTGGCCGGCCACCAACCGGTCGACGCCGAGAATCCGTATTGGGCCGGGGTGGGTGCGCTGACCTTCGAGGATCCTGACGGCTGGCGCGTCGTGCTGGTGCCAAGGGCGGCGTTCTGACCCCATAGGCTGGCGCTATGCGCTTCAAGCTCGGCAGGCCGAACCTGGCCGACTACGCCGGCTACTTCGACGCGCCTGCCGCGCTCGACGGCGCGCCGCTGACCGTCACCTGGGCAGGCGTCACCACGCTGCTGATCGATGATGGCGAATCGGCCGTGATGACCGACGGCTTCTTCTCCCGGCCGAGCCTGGCCGAGGTCGGACTGCGGACGTTGTCGCCGTCGGCGCCCCGCATCGACGGATCCCTGGCGCGCATCGGGGTGCAGCGCCTGGAGGCGGTGATGCCGGTGCACACCCATTTCGACCACGCGATGGACACCGCGCTCGTCGCCGAGCGCACCGGCGCGAAAGTTGTCGGCGGCACGTCGGCGAGACAGGTTGGCCGCGGGCACGGGTTGCCTGACGACCGCCTCGTCGTGGTCACACCGGGTGAGCCGATAACCCTTGGGGCATACGACGTCACGCTGATCGAGTCCGAACACTGCCCACCCGATCGCTTTCCCGGCGTCATCACCGAACCGGTCTCGCCACCAGTGCGGGCATCGGCCTATAAGTGCGGTGAAGCATGGTCGACGCTGGTGCATCACCGGTCGTCCGACCGGCGGCTGCTGATCGTCGGCAGCGCCGGCTTCGTTCCAGGCGCGCTGGCGGGTCAACGCGCGGACGTCGTGTATCTCGGGGTCGGCCAACTCGGTGTCCAGCCGGAGCAGTATCTGCTCGATTACTGGGCACAGGCGGTGCGCGCTGTCGGAGCGCGCCGCGTCGTGCTGACCCACTGGGACGACTTCTTCCGCCCCCTGCACAAGCAACTGCGCGCATTGCCGTACGCGGGCGACGATCTGGACGTCACGATGCGGGTGCTGTCCCGGCTGGCGCGGGCGGACGGTGTCGCGCTGCATCTGCCAACGCTCTGGCAGCGCGCAGACCCGTGGAATTGAGTCTGGCGCTCGTCGCACTCGCCGTTGTGCTGCTGTTCGCCATCATGCGCCCGCACGGCTGGCCCGAGGCCATCGTCGCAATCCCGGCCGCGGCAACGCTTATCGCAGCCGGCGTCATCACAGCACCCGAGGCCCTCGCCGAGGTGAACCGACTGCTGCCGGTCGTCGGGTTTCTCGCAGCCATCCTGGTGTTGGCTCGGCTGTGCGACGACGAGGGACTGTTTCGTGCGGCCGGGGTCGCGATGGCGCGGTTCAGCGCGGGCAGGCCCAAGCACCTGCTGTCCATGGTTTTCGTCGTCGCGTCGGCTACTACCGCGATCCTGAGTCTGGATGCGACGGTCGTGCTGCTGACGCCCGTCGTCCTCGCGACGGCACGCACGTTGGCGGTGCCGGCCAGACCACACGCGTATGCCACCGCTCACCTGGCCAACAGCGCGTCGCTGCTGCTGCCGGTGTCGAACCTGACCAACCTGCTGGCGTTCACGGCTGCGGGCCTGTCGTTCCTGCATTTCGCCGCGGTCATGACTCTGCCCTGGCTGGCGGCCATCGCCGTCGAATTCCTGCTCTTGCGTTGGCTTTTCAAGCGCGACCTGTTAATCGCACCCAAGCAGGTCGACGACTCCGAGCGCGTCGATGTGCCGATCTTCGTACTGGTCGTCCTCGCGCTCACCCTCGTCGGCTTCGCGGTGACCTCGCTGTTCGGGCATTCCCCTGCCTGGGCGGCGCTGGCCGGTGCGAGCGTCCTCGGCGTGCGGGCACTCGCCCGCCGCGACACCACCGTCACGCGCATCGCGGCCAGCCTCGACGCACCGTTCCTGGCGTTCGTGCTGTGCCTCGGTGTCGTCGTCGATGCGGTGATGCTGCACGGCCTCGACTCCGCGATGCGCGACGTGCTGCCCACCGGGAGCACTCTGCCCGCGCTTCTCGGGATCGCCGCGATCGCTGCCGTGTTGTCCAACCTCGTCAACAATCTGCCCGCGGTCCTGGTGATGCTTCCCCTGGTCGCGGCGTCGGGGCCCGCCGCCGTACTCGCCGTGCTGATCGGGGTCAATGTCGGGCCCAATCTGACCTACGTCGGATCACTGGCCAACCTGCTGTGGCGTGGCGTCGTCCGCCGGGAGATGCCCGCCGGGTTCGTCGAGTTCACCCGCGTCGGGCTGTGCACGGTGCCGTTGACTCTCCTCGCGTCCGTGACGGGGCTGTGGCTTGGCATCGAGTTGTTCGGTGTGTAGGTCGGGTTACCTGCGCTCAAACGACAGTGGGACAACGCATGTCGATTTGGCCATCGGCGGCGCTGCGGGGTGCGCGCCGCCATACCATCGGCCAGATTGGTGCTATGGCTGTGTCCCGATTGCCGGCTCGGCCGCCGGTTTTCAGCAGGTACGTGGCGCTCGGGGATTCCTTCACCGAGGGTTGCGGCGACCCTAGCCCAGCCCACCCGAACGGCTTGCGCGGATGGGCGGATCGCGTCGCTGAAGTACTGGCGCAGAGCAATCCCGAGATGCGGTACGCGAACCTGGCGGTGCGGGGGCGCACCATGGCCGAGATCCTGGCCGAACAGATCCAGACTGCGGTGATGCTCGAGCCCGATATCGTCACCATCTACGCCGGTATGAACGACCTGCTGGTGGTGCGCAACGACATCGACGCGATGATGTCGCGCTATGCCGACGCCCTGAAGACCCTGCAGCAGACCGGCGCCGTGGTACTCACCTTCACCGCCGCCGACCTCGGCACCGTGCCGCTCTTTCGCCGGCTGCGCGGCCGCACCGCGATCTACAACGAGCTGCTACGCACCGTCGTCGACGACATCGGCGTGCAGCTGGTCGACTTCTGGCGATTCTCCGAGTTTCGCGATCCGCGGCTATGGGACGGGGACCGAATTCACCTATCTCAGCTGGGCCACGAACGGATGGCCGCCAAAGTCCTTGACACGCTGACCGTTCCACACAACCTGACCTCGCGGTCGGCCGCGCTGCTGGCATCCTCGCCGCCGGTGCGCAGTTGGTGGCAGAACCTGCGATGGGCCACAGCCTTCGCGGCACCGTGGGTGGCACGCCGGCTTCGACGTGTGACGCCGGGTGCGGGTATCGAACCGAAGTTGCCCGCCTTGACCGAGGTCGTCCAGCCTGCGCGTTAACTCCGGCGCTGGCGGGCGATTTCGGCGAGTACCACGCCTGCGGCCACCGAGGCGTTCAGCGATTCGGTGGGGCCGGCCATCGGGATCGACAAGATGGCGTCGCAGTTCTCCCGGACCAGCCGCGACAGTCCCTTGCCCTCCGAACCGACGACAACGAGTATCGGACCCAAGCCGTCCAGCTCGTCGATGGTGATGTCGCCACGGGCGTCCAGACCGACCACCTGCAGGCCCGCGTTGGCCCAATCCTTCAGCGTGCGATTGAGATTCGTTGCCCTGGCAACCGGGAGCCGCGCCGCCGCACCCGCACTGGTACGCCACGCGACCGCTGTCACCGACGCCGAGCGCCGCTGGGGAATCAACACGCCGTGGCCGCCGAACGCGGAGACCGACCGCACAATGGCGCCGAGGTTGCGCGGATCAGAGATGTTGTCCAGGGCGACCAGCATTGCCGGCGACACGTCCGTGGTCGCCGACTTCAGCATGTCGTCGGGATGCGCATAGTTATACGGCGGCACCTGCAACGCGATGCCCTGATGCAACCCGTTGGTGCTCATCCGGTCGAGATCGGGCTTGGGCACCTCGAGGATGGGGATTCCGGTATCTGCTGCCCGAGTGACCGATTCGGTCAGGCGTTCATCGGAGTCCGCGCCGAGTGCGACGTAGAGGGCGGTGGCGGGAACGCCTGCGCGCAGGCACTCCACGACGGGGTTGCGCCCGAGCACCAATTCGACGTCATCTGTCTTGCGTTGGCGGCCGCGCTGCTGCTTGGCCGCCTTCGCGGCGCGTTTCGCCGCGGGATGGTGGGACGGTCCTTGGCGGCCGGCGTCGCGCCCTTGCCCTCGAGGCCGCGGCGGCGCACCCCGCCCGATCCGACGGTCGGCCCCTTCTTGGTGCCGGGTTTGCGTATCGGCGCCTCGGCGTTTGGAGTTTCCGGCCATTATTTGGTGTAACCGTCCAGCAGTGTCCATTGCGGTCCGTCGCCGGTATCGGTGACTTCGATCCCGGCCTCCTTGAGGCGGTCGCGGATCGCGTCGGCCTCCGCCCAGTCGCGTCGCGTCCGCGCATCCGCGCGACGCTGCCACCTCAGCCTGCACGAGCACGTCGACGGCGGCCAGCGCGGCCGAGGTCTCGTCCTTGGACTCCCAGCGCTCGTCGAGCGGATCGGCGCCGAGGATGCCCATCATGGTTCGGATCGACATCGCCTGCGCCAGCGCGGTTTCGTGGTCTCCGGCGTCCAGTGCCCGGTTCCCTTCGGCGCGTGCGGCGTGGACTTCGGCCAGCGCGATCGGCACCGCGAGGTCGTCGTCGAGCGCGGCCGCGAACTTCGGTGTCCACTCGCCCGGCACCACCGCGCCGACCCGGTTGCGCACCCGGTGCAAGAAATCCTCGATGCCCGTGTAGGCCTTCGCGGCGTCCTGCAGCGCTGTCTCGCTGAACTCCAGCATCGACCGGTAATGCGCGCTGCCGAGGTAGTAGCGAAGTTCCGCGGCCCGAACCCGTTGCAGCACAGCCGGTATGGCCAGGACGTTGCCCAGCGACTTGCTCATCTTCTCGCCGCCCATGGTCACCCAGCCGTTGTGCAGCCAGAACCGGGCGAACGGATCGCCCGACGGCCTCGGCCTGCGCGATCTCGTTCTCGTGGTGCGGGAAGACGAGATCCATACCGCCGGCGTGGATGTCGAACTCGGCGCCGAGGTAGGCCTCGCACATGGCGACGCATTCGGTGTGCCAGCCCGGGCGGCCGCGTCCCCACGGCGTCGGCCAGGACGGCTCGCCCGGCTTCGCGCCCTTCCACAGCGTGAAGTCGCGCTCGTCGCGCTTACCGGTCGCGACACCTTCGCCCTGATGCACGTCGTCGATCCGGTGGCCCGAGAGCTTCCCGTAGTCGGACAGGCTGAGCACGTTGAAGTAGACGTCACCGCCACCGACGTAGGCATGGCCGCGCTCGATCAGTCGCTCGATCAGCTCGATGATCTGGGTGATGTGCCCGGTGGCGCGCGGCTCAGCCGACGGCGGAAGCACGCCCAGCGCGTCGTAGGCGGCCGAGAACGCACGCTCGTAGGTGGCGGCCCATTCCCACCACTGCCTGCCCGCATCGGCGGCTTTGTTGAGGATCTTGTCGTCGATGTCGGTGACGTTGCGGATGAACGCGACGTCGTAGACCCTTGGCCATCAGCCAGCGCCGCAGAACGTCGAACGCCACCCCGCTGCGGACGTGCCCGATATGGGGCAGCCCCTGCACTGTGGCGCCGCAGAGATAGATCGATACGTGGCCCGGGCCGCACCGGCACGAACTCACGGACGGCGCCCGCCATCGTGTCGTATAGCCGCAGGTCGGTCACGACGGGCCAGCTTACCGGGACTATTCGGGGCGATTGCCATCGACCACAGAAGTGCCGTCGCGATGGCAGCCAGACCTTCACCGCGCCCGGTCAGACCCAGGCCGTCGGTCGTGGTCGCCGACACCGATACCGGCGCATCGAGGAGCTCGGACAGCAACTTCTGCGCCTCGGCTCGGCGGGGACCCACCTTCGGCTGATTGCCGATGACCTGTACGACGGCGTTGCCGACGCGATAGCCCTCGGCGGCCAGCAGGCCGCGCACATGGCGCAGCATGTCCTCGCCGCTGGCATCGCGCCATTCGGGACGTCCGGTGCCGAAGACCTCCCCGAGATCGCCGAGTCCGGCGGCGGAAAGCAGGGCATCGCACAACGCATGAGCAGCTACGTCGCCATCGGAATGCCCGGCGCAACCGTCAGCGTCAGCGAACAACAGAGCACAGCAGCCAACACGGCCTACCGGCCTCGATCGGGTGTACGTCGGTGCCGAGCCCGACTCTGGGCAGGCTCGTCATGGCCTTCAGGAGGCGGCGGCAAGTGCCTCGTCGAGAATGGTCGCTGCCTTCTCGTCGTCGGTGTTCTCCGCGAGTGCGAGCTCACCGACGAGGATCTGACGCGCCTTGGCCAGCATCCGCTTCTCGCCGGCGGACAGACCACGCTCCTGATCCCGACGCCACAGATCACGGACGACCTCGGCCACCTTGTTCACGTCGCCGGAGGCCAGCTTCTCGAGATTGGCCTTGTAGCGGCGTGACCAGTTGGTCGGCTCCTCGGTATGCGGTGCACGAAGCACCTGGAAGACCTTGTCGAGGCCTTCCTGTCCGACGACATCTCGCACGCCCACGTATTCGGCATTCTCCGCAGGGACTCGAACGGTGAGATCACCCTGGGCGACCTTCAAGACGAGGTATTCCTTCTGATTCGCCTTTGATGGTCCGGGTTTCGATCGCCTCGATCAATGCGGCACCGTGGTGTGGATAGACGACGGTGTCTCCGACCTTGAAAATCATCAGATTAGAGCCCCTTTCACAACCCAATGTTAGCACGGGGTCCAGACAGGCGTGGATCAACGGTGCAGGTCAGGGGCACTCCAGGTCGAGACTAGGGGTTGACAGGGTGATGAATACGTGCAACACGCTGCTGGCTTCGGAGAAACTGCCGACCGTCCGTCGGCCCTCAGCTACCGCCTGCTACGCGCACCTACTACAGTCCATAGTCGAATCCAAAGCGATCCCCCGCGACCGGTCTCCCGGTCGCCTTGCCGGTCGAGCAGGAGGCACGTGTGGACCGCTTCAAACTGGCCGCCTGTGGGCTGGCAGCCGCCGTCGTGCTGAGCGGCTGCGGTGCCGGGCAGGTCTCCCAGACGGCCACCCAGGAAGCCGCAGTGAACGGCACCAGCGCGAACATCGGGAAGATCGCGGTGCGCAACGCTCACCTGCGGGTCAACCTGACGACGGATTATGCCCAGCCGGGCAGTGAGGTCGAGCTGATCTTCGTCGCCTCCAACGACTCGCCGGACGTCAACGACAAGCTGGTGTCGATCACGTCCGACGTCGGAACGGTGTCACTGACCGGAGACACCGCGCTGCCTGCGGCAGGCACGCTCGTCGTCGGCGCCCCCGACGGGCAAATCACTGCGCTGGAAAGTGTCGAGACCGCCGAGGCCGCGAAGGCCACGGTGCAGCTGTCCAAGCCGATCACCAACGGCTTGACGTACAACTTCACGTTCACGTTCGAGCAAGGCGGCGAGGGCACGTTCGCGCGTGCCGATCTCGGCCGGTGAAAGCCCCCGGCGCGAAGAAGCGACGGCAGTGCGGGCCACTCGGGCGGCGGCGAAGGCGGTCACTGACCGCAGCACTCCGCGACACGGCCCGTCACCACGGAGTTTCTGTCGGTCCCTGCGGCTACCGTCTTGTCGTGGCCAAAGCGCGTTCGCAGTATCGCTGCTCGGAATGCCACCACGTCACCGCGAAATGGGTTGGCCGCTGTGCGGACTGCGGCACCTGGGGCACCGTCGACGAAATCGCGGTGCTCGCCGCCGTCAACGGCTCATCGATGCGGCGTGCGGTGGCCCCAACCTCGTCCGCGGTGCCGATCAGCTCGATCGATCCCGGCCATACCCGCCACATCCACACCGGAATCACCGAACTCGACCGGGTTCTCGGAGGCGGGGTGGTCCCCGGCTCGGTGATGCTGCTGGCGGGTGATCCGGGAGTCGGGAAGTCGACCCTGCTGCTCGAGGTCGCGCACCGCTGGGCGGAGTCCGGCAAGCGCTCGCTGTATCTCTCGGGCGAGGAATCAGCGGGCCAGATCCGGATGCGGGCAGAGCGCACCGGTTGCACACACGACGAGCTCTACCTGGCCGCCGAATCGGACCTGCAGATGGTGCTGGGCCATATCGACGAGGTGCAGCCCAGCCTCGTTGTCGTCGACTCGGTGCAAACCATGTCCACGACGGAGGCCGAGGGCGTCACCGGCGGCGTCACCCAGGTGCGCGCGGTGACCACGACATTGACGATGGCCGCCAAAACCTCTGGCGTGGCGATGATCCTGGTCGGCCACGTCACCAAGGACGGCGCGATCGCGGGGCCACGCTCGCTCGAGCATCTCGTCGACGTCGTCCTGCACTTCGAGGGCGACCGTCAGTCGTCGCTTCGCATGGTCCGCGGCGTCAAGAACCGCTTCGGCGCCGCCGACGAAGTCGGTTGTTTTCTGTTGCACGACAACGGAATCGAGTGTGTGTCCGACCCGTCGGGGCTGTTTCGCGACCAGCGGCCCAAACCGGTGTCGGGTACCGCCGTCACGGTTGCGCTCGACGGTAAGCGTCCGCTCATCGGTGAGGTGCAGGCGCTGCTCGGCTCACCCGCCAGCGGGTCACCGCGTCGGGCGGTCAGCGGTATCGACTCGTCGCGCGCGGCCATGATCACCGCGGTGCTGGAGAAGCGGGCGAAGCTACCCGTCGGCGCCAATGACATCTACCTGTCCACTGTCGGGGGCATGCGGTTGACGGATCCCTCCGCGGATCTGGCGGTGGCGCTGGCGATCGCGTCGTCGTGCATGGACCTGCCGATGCCCGCCGCGGCAGTCGCGATCGGTGAGGTCGGTCTGGCCGGCGATCTGCGACGCGTCACCGGCATGGATCGGCGTCTGGCCGAGGCCGCACGGCTGGGATTCACCTCGGCCGTGGTGCCTCCCGGCGTGACGACCGTGCCTGCCGGGCTGCGCACGATTCCTGCGGACGATATCGGCGCGGCATTGCGGGTGCTGCGGCGAGATCGCGCAGAATGACGGCCAATCCTAGGAGGGGAACGATGGCCGTGAAGGCGGGTGGGAGGTCTAGCCGCACTGTCGTGCAGCTGGCGCGCCCGACTCTGCGCGAGACGATCTCGCGACTGGCCCCCGGGACGGCGCTGCGCGACGGGCTCGAGCGCATCCTGCGCGGCCGCACCGGCGCCCTGATCCTCGTCGGCTACGACGACAGCGTCGAGGCGATCTGCGACGGCGGCTTCTCGCTCGACGTCCGCTACGCACCTACGCGACTGCGCGAGCTGTCGAAGATGGACGGCGCTGTGGTGCTTGTCCAGCGACGGCAGCCGCATCCTGCGGGCCAACGTGCAGCTGGTCCCCGATCCGTCGATCCCCACCGAAGAATCCGGCACCCGGCACCGGTCCGCGGAACGCACGGCCATCCAGACGGGCTACCCGGTGATCTCGGTGAGCCATTCGATGAGCATCGTGACCGTCTACGTCGCCGGCGAGCGCCACGTGATCCCGGACTCGGCGACCATCCTTTCGCGCGCCAACCAGACCATCGACACGCTGGAGCGCTACAAGACCCGCCTCGACGAGGTCAGCAGGCAACTGTCGACGGCCGAGATCGAGGACTTCGTCACGCTGCGCGATGTGATGACGCTCGTGCAGCGGCAGGAGATGGTCCGGCGGATCAGCCTCGAAATCGACTCCGACGTAGTCGAACTCGGGACCGACGGGCGTCAGGTCAGGCTGCAGCTCGAGGAGCTGGTCGGCGATAACGACACCGCCCGTGAGCTGATCGTGCGTGACTACCACGCCAACCCGGACCCGCCGACCGCCGCCCAGGTGAGTGCGACGCTGGAGGAGCTGGACCAGCCTCTCCGATAACGAGTTGCTTGATTTCACCGCTCTGGCAAGGGTTTTCGGCTATCCATCGACTGCCGAGGCGCAGGATTCCGCGATGAGTTCACGCGGCTATCGCGCTATGGCGGGCATTCCGCGGCTGCAGTTCGCCCATGTCGATCTGCTGGTGCGCTCGTTCGGTTCGCTTCAGGGACTGCTGGCCGCGAGCGCGACCGATCTGCAGAACGTCGAGGGCATCGGATCGATGTGGGCGCGCCACATCCGAGAAGGGCTGTCGCAGTTGGCCGAATCGACGATCGCCGACCGGTTGGCTTAGCCGACCGCGGCTGGCGGCGGTGCGCCCTCAGCGGGCGGGGGTGCCGGCGCGGGCTGGGCGAGCATGAACGGAACCGTCGCGGAGCGCAGGTTGCCCAGCTGGACCACCAGGTTGTACATCCCCGGCCCGATCGGTTGACGCGGCAGCGGGCAGTTCGGCGCCGAACCCATGCCGGTCCAGGTCACTTCCGTCGTCACCTGCTCGCCGGGCTGGAACGTCTTGACCAGCGTCTCGTTGGATGGCGCGCAGTCCAGGTTCGACCACAGCCGACCGTTTTCCAGCGTGTAGACATAGGCGGCCAGGACCGCGGCGCCCACATCGCGTTTGCACGCCACCAGGCCGATATTGGTCACCACCATCGTGAACTTCGGCTGATCGCCGACGACGTACTGCGGCTGATTGGTGATGCCCTTGACGGCCAGCGTCGAATCCGGGCAATCGTCGCCCTCGTTGAGAACCGGTGGTGGTGCGACGGCCGCGGTGGGCGTCGGGGTGGGCGGCGGGGCGTCCTGCGCCGGCGGCATTATCGGCGTCTTGACCTCGGGGTTCTCACCTGGCAGCGGAGTCGGAGTGGCGGCGGCGGGCTCGGCCGACTGTTCAGCGCTCGTGTTCTCGGCGTCCCACGAGCTCGTGGTCTTCACGATCACGACCGCGAGGGCGGCGATGATGCCGATCACGACTACAGCAACGCCCATCGCCAGTGCTCTGCGACGCCAGTAAATCTGAGTGGGTAGTGGGCCCTGCGGTTCTAGATCCAGCACAATTCACACGGTAAGCCCAGGTCATGCTTGATCGTCCGACGTCGCTCGGCGTGTCGCGCGATGTGGGCACGCTGGAAGCTTGCGCGAAGAGTAAGGGCAGGGGTCAGCTTTCGCCGATGTCGCCCACATGGTCCCGCAAAACCACCCGGCCGTCGGCGAGGTGATAAGTCAGTCCGACGATCGCCAGTCGTGCCCGCCCTGACCCGTTCGGCGATGGCCGTCGAACGGGCCACCAGCTGCGTGCCGGTCTCGGTCACGTGCCGGGCCTCGAACTCGTCAACCCTGCTCAAGCCGTCGCGGCGACCCAACAGGATCGACGGCATCACCCGTTCGACGATGTCGCGCACGTAGCCACCGGGCACTATGCCGTCATCGAGCGCCGCCAACGTCGCCTTCACCGCGCCGCAGCTGTCGTGGCCGAGCACCGCGATCAGCGGCACGTTGAGCACCGTCACCGCGTACTCGATCGAGCCCAGCACCGCGGAGTCGATGACATGGCCAGCGGTGCGGACCACGAACATGTCGCCAAGGCCCTGATCGAAGATGAGTTCGGCGGCCACCCGGCTATCCCCGCATCCGAACACCACCGCGGTCGGCTGCTGCGCCCCGGCCAGGCTCGCGCGGTGCTCGACTCCCTGGCTCGGGTGCTCGGGCTTACCCGCGACGAACCGCTCGTTACCCTCTTTGAGTGCTTTCCACGCGGTCACTGGGCTGGTGTTGGGCATGACCGACATTGTGCCTCAGCTGCTCAATTGGTATCGCTCGCGAGCAGCGCGACCTGCCTTGGCGCCGACCTGGGGTCACGCCGTGGCAGATTCTGGTCAGCGAGTTCATGCTTCAGCAGACACCTGTCGCCCGCGTCGAGCCGATCTGGCTGGCGTGGATCGCGCGCTGGCCGACCCCGTCGGCGACCGCCGCCGCAAGCGCCGCTGACGTGCTGCGCGCGTGGGGAAAGCTCGGTTATCCGCGCCGCGCCAAGCGCCTGCACGAATGCGCGACGGTGATCGCCACAGAGCACGGCGACGTGGTTCCCGCCGATGTCGAAACGCTGTTGACGCTTCCCGGCATCGGCTCGTACACCGCCAGGGCGGTTGCCTGCTTCGCCTACCGCAAGCGGGTGCCGGTGGTAGACACGAACGTCCGCCGGGTGGTGGCCAGGGTGGTGCACGGCCGCGCGGACTCCCCGGCATCGGTTCGCGACCTCGACGACGTCGCGGCTCTTGTTGCCCGATAGTTCCGACGCGCCAACGTTTTCGGTCGCCCTGATGGAACTCGGAGCGACGGTGTGCACGGCGCGCTCACCGCGGTGCGGACTGTGCCCGTTGAGCGTCTGCGCATGGCGGTCGAACGGATATCCGGCAGCCGCGGCACCCGTCCGACGGGTTCAGCGATATGCCGGAACGGACCGCCAGGTGCGCGGCCGGCTGCTGGATGTGTTGCGCGGCAACGACTCTCCGGTGCAACGGGCGCAGCTCGACGTGGCGTGGCTGACCGACACCGCTCAGCGGGATCGCGCGCTGGACTCGCTGCTGGTCGACGGGCTGGTCGAGCAGACCGCAGACGGGCGTTTCGCACTTGCCGGAGAAGGCGACTAGTTAACCTGGTGCTGTGGCTGTGACCAGTTCGGGGGCGCCGCGGACTCGCTACGCATCGCGTGGCGACTTGGACATCGCGTATCAGGTACTGGGCGATGGTCCCCTCGACGTCGTCGTCATGCCGGGGCCCTTCATCCCGATCGACTCCATCGACGCCGAGCCCTCGATGTACCGCTTTCATCGTCGGCTGTCGTCGTTCTGCAGGCTTATCAGGTTCGATCATCGCGGCATGGGGATGTCGTCTCGGATCGGGGCCGACAAGATCACGCCCGCTTGCTGGGCCGAGGACGTCGTCGCGGTGATGGACGCCGTGGGCTCAGAGCAGGCGACGATATTCGCGACGGGGTTCTCGGCGATGAGTGCGCTTTTCCTGGCCGGTGACCGGCCACACCGCGTGTCCAACCTGGTGATCGTCAACGGCGGCCGCAAGGGCATTGTGGGCGCCGGACTACGAGGTGGGATCGCGCGCGAATGTGGCTAGTCCGTTCACCACTGTCGCGATCGAACCCGATGCCGTCGAGCGGGGATTCGATGTGCTGGCCTACCTTGCGCCATCGGTCGCGGACGACATTGCATTCCGCACCTGGTGGGACGCGGCGGGCAATCGCGCGGCCTCGCCGAGTATGGCGCGCAGATCGAGCCAGGCGCTCGCAGAGGGCGACGTGCGGGACAAGCTGCCGCAGATCACGGCGCCGACGCTGGTGCTGCATCGCAGGGATACGGCGTTCGTACCCGTCGGTCACGGGCGGTATCTCGCCGAACACATCGCGGGCGCCCGCTACGTCGAATTGCCCGGCGCGGACTCGCTCTACTGGGTCGGTGACAGCGCACCGATCATCGATGAGATCGAAGAGTTCATCACGGGAATCCGTGGCGGCGCGGAGTTCGAACGCGTCCTGACCACAATCGTCTTCACCGACATCGTCGGGTCGACTCAGCGTGCGGCGGCCCTCGGCGACGACCGGTGGCATGCCCTGCTCGACAATCACGACACCCTCGTCCGCCGCGAGCTCGAACGGTTCCGGGGAATCGAGGTCAATACAGTCGGCGACGGCTTCGTCGCGATGTTCCCCAGCCCCAGTGCGGCCATCCAGTGCGCATCCGCCATCGTCGACGCGATCCGATCGCTCGGCATCGAAGTCCGGGTGGGTATCCACGCCGGAGAGGTCGAGGTACGCGGCGACGACATCGCAGGCATGGCAGTGCACATCGGGGCGCGGGTGTCGGGACTGGCGGGCGCGAGCGAGGTGCTGGTGTCCTCGACGGTGCGCGAGATCGTCACGGGGTCACGGCAATCCTTCGACGATCGCGGCGAGCACGATCTCAAGGGTGTGCCGGGCCGCTGGCGGGTGTACGCACTGGTCCGCGAATAGTGTTGTCTAGCAGCGAAGAAGCCCGACATCAGAGTGACGCGCCGCAGCGCGACGGTCGTGCCCTACGAACAACGAGTTGAGCTGCAGTCCGCCGTCGATGCCGATCTCTTGGGCCGTGATGTATCCGGCCTCGACGCGAACGAGGAACGCCACCAGGTCAGCGACCTCCTCGGGGCTTCCGAACCTTCCAGTGGGGATGCCGTCGAGGATGCGTTGCCGGTCCGCATACGGCAGAGCCATCACCTTCGGTGTCGCGATCATTCCGGGCAGAACGCAATTAGCGGTTATGCCGCGGTCGGTGTTCTCGATTGCGCATCTGGCCCGCCATGCTCGAGATCGCGACGATCCGGCCGAACTTGCGTTCTCGCATTCCGGTCATGCACGCCTGAATTGCTCGGAAGGCGCCGGTGAGGTTGGTATCGATATCGCGTGACCATTTCGCCGCGGACATCGAATGCGCGGGCGCTGGGCCCACGCCCGAAGGGCAGGGGAAGGTGTCCACAACGCCTGCTACCGACACACAGACGTCGACATCCTCGACGGCCCATTGCGGAATGGGATCCACGGTCAGGTCCAGAGCCACATCGGGTGTGCCCACGATGTCCATCGTGCGTACAGACAGCCCGTCGGCGCGCAGCCGGTCGGTGATGGCTTTACCGATCCCCCCGTTGCACCGGTGACGAGGGCTTGCCGCCTGGTCGTTGTCATATAGGTATTAACGGCCGGTCGGCGCCGAATCATTCGCTCAGGCGGTGGCCGCGGCCTCATCGCCGGAGTCGTTGCAGCAGAACCTGCGTCGGTAGTCCGACGGGGTCACCCCGATGATCCGGCGGAAATGGTGCCGTAGGAGTGTGGCGGTGCCGAAGCCGGAACGCTCGGCGATGCGGTCGACGTCGAGATCGGTCTCTTCCAGCAGTGTGCGGGCGTAGAGCACGCGCTGATCGGTGACCCACTGCATCGGTGTGCGGCCGGTCTCCTCGACAAACCGCCGCGCGAACGTGCGGGCCGACATATGCGCACGGGCAGCCAGTGCGGCGACTGTGTGCTGCTGGTCGAGGTTGGCCAGGATCCAGTCCAGATGCGGCGCAAAACGTTCCGAGCACCGCACCGGTATCGGTTGATCGATGTACTGCCGTTGGCCGCCGTCGCGCTGAGGTGGCACCACCATCCGCCGTGCGATCTTGTTGGTGACCTCGCTGCCGAGTTCACGACGGACCAGATGGAGGCAGGCGTCGATGCCCGCGGCGGTGCCGGCGCTGGTGATCAGATTGCCGTCGTCGACGAAGAGCACGTTGCGGTCGATCTTGGCGGTCGGATACTGACGGGCCAGATCATCGGCATGCATCCAGTGCGTCGTGCACGGCCGACCATCGAGAAGCCCGGCGGCGCCCGCGAAGAATGCGCCCGAGCACACGGTGAGGATGATCGACCCGGAGTCGGCGGCGGCTTTCACGGCCTCGAGGGCCTCGGGCAGATAGTCCGATCCGCCGATTGCTGGGATCGCCACCAGATCCGCGCCCACCAAGCCATCAAGGCCGTGGTCTGGAGTGATCGTCGCGCCGACCGAGGTCCGCAGCGGCTTGCCCGCCTCCGGCCCGCAGACCTTGAAATCGAAGTTCGGCACCCCGTCTGCGGAGCGGTCGATGCCGAAGACCTCGCAGATTACGCCGAACTCGAAAACCGCTAGACGGTCCAGCACCAGCACCGATACGCTTTTTATTGCCATGGCAGCATTTTATCCCGAGGTGTCCTTTCTGCCACTGTTGGCGGGATATTAATGAGCGGAGCATTACTGCCATGACCGCTGCACTCACCTTTCTGATTCTGATCGCCCCCATCGCGGTGGCAGTGGCCCTCAGCTGGGCCGCCCATCGCACCGGTTCATTGCGACTGCGTCTTGACCAGTTCCGGATGGCCGGCCCCATGTCGGGCCGGTTCTTCGAGGATGACCGCGACGCCTTCCGTATCGACCATGACGTCGACGCGGTGCGCACGCGCTTCGAGAAGCAGCCGTTCTGGCCGGGCTCAGGCTCGCTGAGCGAGGGTCGTTAGGAACGACTCGACCGCCTGCTGATAGATCTGCGGCGCATCGTCGTGGATCAGGTGACCGGCATCGGGCACGTGCAAGTACGTAGTCCGGTGGCCGGTTTCCGCCATTGTGCGCATCTGCCCCGAGGGGGTGACCGAGTTGCCCGCCTCCAGCAGCAGTGAGGGCGACCGCACCAGTGACCACTGATGCCAGTAGTCGCGGGTGCCCCACTCGGCGGCGATCTCGATCCAGGTATTCGGATGGCCGTGCAGCCGCCAGCCGGTAGCGGTCCGGTCGAACGCCTCGAGGAAGTACTGTCCTGCGATGGGTCCGAACTCGTCGTAAATCCTTTGGGCCGTATCGAATTCGACTGGAAGGGCGTGCAGCCACGGTTCCCACGGACCCGTGGTGCGACCGCGGAAATCCGGTGCCATGTCCTCGACGACGAGCGCACTGACCAGATCAGGCCGGCTCGCAGCCAGACACCACGAGTGCAGCGCACCCATCGAGTGACCGACCATGACGGCCGGGGAGCCCAGCGACTCGACGGCCTCGCCGAGGTCGGCGACGAACCGCTCGGTGCTGATCGGATACGGATCCTCGACGTCGCGCCCGCGGTGCCACGGCGCGTCGTAGGTGTACACCTGACCCAGCCGGGTGAGCCACGGCAGTTGCCGCGGCCACGTGCTGCCCCGTCCCATCAGGCCATGGACGAGGACCAGAGGGTCGCCCTCGCCGCCGTGGGCGGTCAGGTATTGCATGCCGCAATAATGCCTTCCACAAGCCAACGGCCGGTTCGGTAGCCTGAACCGCATGTCCTCCCCGAACACTGTGGTGAAGATCAACGCAATCGAGGTACCGCCCGACGCCGGTCCGGAGCTGGAGAAGCGGTTCGCGCACCGCGCGCACGCCGTCGACAACCAGCCCGGTTTTCTGGGCTTTCAACTGCTGCGCCCGATCAAGGGCGAGGATCGCTACTTCGTGGTGACGCAGTGGGAGTCCGAAGAGGCATTCCAGGCGTGGGCGACAGGCCCGGCCATCGAGGCACACAAGGGACAGGCCGCCAACCCCGTGGCCACCGGCGCATCGCTGTTGGAGTTCGAGGTTGTCCTGGACGTTGCGGGCGAAAAAGGTTAGCGCGGCGCCGCGCGGCGCGCCTACAGCTTGCCGTCGCGGTGGTCGTCGCGCTGGCAACTGGCTGTACGAACAGCGCAACCCCGGTCCCGGCGGCGGACGCGGCCCTCGGAGTGCCCATCGAGGTCAACACCCCACCAGGCCTGCGCGCCAAGCAGACCATCGACATGCTCAACTCCGAGTGGCCAATCGGAACCGTCGGGGTGCGCACGCTGGCTGCCCCTGAACAGGTCAACGGCGTCACAGCCGCAATGGGCAACCTGTGGTTGGACCGCCCGATCACCGTGGCGGGGATCGACATCGGAGCAGGCCAGGCGACGCTGCATGTGCTGACGTCTTACGGTGTCGCACAAGACATTGCGCTCCGCACCAATGACGATGGCCTCGTCGACCGTTTCGAGGTGTCACTGAAACAACCTGCGATCAAGACGTGGGCCGACATCGACGCCGAACTGTCGAAGACGGGCGCGCGGTACTCGTACCAAGTCTCGAAAGTCAACGACGGCAAATGTTCGACGGTCGCGGGCTCGAACACAGACCTCTCGCTGCCGCTGGCGTCGATCTTCAAACTCTATGTGCTGCTTGCGGTTGCCGAAGCCGTCCACGCCGGCACACTGAAATGGACCGACCAGCTCACCATCACCGAAGAGGCGAAGGCGGTCGGATCCGCCAGCCTCGAGGAGCTACCTCCTGGCGCGCAGGTGTCGGTGCGCAAGGCGGCACAGGAGATGATTTCGGCGAGTGACAACATGGCGACCGACCTGCTTATCGCGCGGCTGGGGCCCGGCGCCGTCGAGCGTGCCCTGGTCTCAGCGGGTCATCATGACCCGGCGAGCATGACGCCGTTCCCGACCATGCACGAGCTGTTCTCGATCGGCTGGGGCCAGCCGGATCTTCGCGAGCAGTGGAAGCAGGCTTCTCCACATGGTCGCGCGCAGCTGCTGGAGCAGACGAATTCCCGTCCTTTCCAACCAGATCCAGTCCGTACCGGCACGCCGGCATCGGAGTTCGGCGCCGAGTGGTACGGCAGCGCCGCAGACATCTGCCGCGTCCATGCCGCACTACAGGCAACCGCTTTCGGCGAGGCCGCCCCGGTGCGGGAGATACTTTCGGCTGTTCCCGGTATCTCGCTGGACGAATCGAAGTGGCCCTACATCGGCGCCAAGGGCGGAAACCTGCCGGGGGACCTGACATTCAGTTGGTACGCGGTCGACCGCACGGGCCAGCCCTGGGCGGTCAGCTTCCAGATGAACTGGCCACGCTTCCGCAGTCAGACCGCTGCTGGCTGGCTGTTGGCGGTCGCGCACCAGACCTTCGACTTGGTTCCGATGGGCTAGAGCGGTTCTATGCGCGAGATTGCGTACAGGGCTGTGGGGCGGACTCAATCACAGCCCTGTACGCAATCTTTGAATATTCAGCCCGATTCGTTCGCATTGCTTGTTGCTAGTTGTTGGACCGCAGTGTCCAGGCGTGTCCACGGAAGTGCATGACCGTCCGGCTCACTGGCGCAATATCGATGCGCCAGAACGACTTCGGTGGCGCGTCAAGGGCGATCAGGATGGCTGCGCGGATCACGGCCGGATGGGCGACGGCGACCAAGCGGGCCCGGTCGGCGGTCAGCGATTCCATCCATCCGCGCACCCGCTCGATCAGATCGACGACGGACTCTCCGCCGTGCGGTGCGCGCGTCGGGTCCGTCAGCCAGATCGCCAGGTCCGCCGATTCCACCCTGCCGAGGAAATCGCCGCGCCAGCGGCCGCAGTCCAGATCCACCAGCCGAGTATCGATTTCCGCATGCAGGCCAAGCAGTTCCGCGGTCTGCCTGGTCCGTTTCTCGGGTGCGCAGTAGGCCCGTTCGGATGATGCCGAGCTCCATCGCGGCATCGACTTGGCGGTGGCCGACCGAGTTGAGTGGCTCGTCGGTGGGAAACCGTCCGGCTGCCATCGCATCGGTCATCGCATGCGATACGAGGGTCAGCCGGACGACCTCACTCATTAGGGCCTCACACCGAAACGGTGTCCCGTCGCTTCTCACCTAGCAGCTTCGCGGCCATCGCGCCGAAGACCAGCCCGAGCGTCGCATAGATGACCAGCTGATTCCCCAAGGAGAACAACCGGAACTCGTAGAGAAGGTCGGCAGGGAAGCCTTCGTAGACGATGTTGCCCGCGTCATCGAGCAGCGGTCCGGGTGTCTCGTCGATGGTCGGCAGCACCAGCATCAATATGGCGGACGCCACGATGTAGGCACCTGCGGCCGCCAGCGTCGCATTCCACGCGCCGAGCTTCTCGTTGAGACGACGGCCCAGATACACCGCCGCAACGAACAGGGCCGCGGACAGCACCACCATCAACAGGTACAGCAGGGTGCGCTGACGGATCGTCTCGTCGAGGCTGAGCGCGGGCGGGCTCGGCGGGTACTTCAGCGCAGGCGCGATGAAGAGGCTGACCAGCATGCCGCCGGCCACGTAAAGCGACGTCAGTCGCGCTGAGATGTTGCCGATGCGGCCATATGCGACCGCGAACACGACGGCGAACAAGGCGCCGATGGCGATGCTGAAGAGCAGCACACCAAAGCCCATGCCGATGTTCATTTGAACAGCACGCGTGAATCCCTCGAATCCACCGTCGGCGCCATGGTCATGTCCTTCGGTTGCACCCGAGAGCGCTTCGTGCGCGGCGCCGATACCGTCCTCATATCCGATAGCCAGGTCGATCACGGGCTCGATGAAAATCCGGGAGAAGATGAACGAGAGCACTCCCGCGACGGCGCCGGCCAGTAAGCCACGCCAAATGATCTGCTTTTCCATTGTGTCGGTTCCTGTGCGCGATCAGTGGCAGGGGAAGCCGAGCAGGTGCCTGGCGTCGTGCACGAACTCGTGGATGACGGTGTTGTTCCCGAACACCGACGTGGCGCCCTGATCCATCCCGATGAAGTAGATGACCAGCAGTGCGAAGAATGCGGTGAGCGTCAGCCAGACGGCGGCCTTGGCCACAGAGAAGTCGATGGGCTTCGCAACCGTGTTGCGGGCCTCGGGAGATGTCATTGTCAGGTCCTTCCCGGGATTTCGCGTCCCAGCTTCAGGTGTTGACGACGGACGTCGGGTCTGACTTCACACAGTGGCGCGACCGTTCTGGATTCTCACCAGATTCCTTCGCCCGTCGATTACATCAGCATCCTAAGCAAAGGGTGCAGCGTTCGGGCGACCGGACAGACAAAGGCCCCGAAACCGTGATGGTCTCGGGGCCCTTGTGCCGCTGGAGTTTATTCGGCGGTGGCGCTCGCCGCTCCGCCAACAACTGGAACACCGGCCTGAGCCAGGTCGGGCTCCTCCACCTTGGCCGGCTTCTTGGCACCGACGAAGGTGAACACCGCGTCCTCGCCCGCACCCTCGCCGTCCCAGTTGTCGACGTCGACGGTGACGAGCTGACCGGGACCGACCTCCTCGAAGAGGATCTTCTCGGACAGCTGGTCCTCGATCTCGCGCTGGATCGTGCGCCGCAGCGGCCGCGCACCGAGCACGGGGTCGAACCCGCGCTTGGCCAGCAGGGCCTTGGCCTTGTCCGTCAGCTCCATGGCCATGTCCTTGGCCTTGAGCTGCTTCTCCACCCGGCCGATCATCAACTCGACCATCTGGACGATCTCGTCGCGAGTCAGCTGGTGGAAGACGATGATGTCGTCGATGCGGTTGAGGAACTCCGGGCGGAAGTGCTTCTTCAGCTCGTCGTTGACCTTCTGCTTCATCCGCTCGTAGTTGTTCTCACCGCCACCCTGGGTGAAGCCAAGCCCGACCGCCTTGCTGATGTCGGACGTGCCCAGGTTCGAGGTGAAGATCAGCACGGTGTTCTTGAAGTCCACCGTGCGACCCTGACCGTCGGTGAGACGGCCGTCCTCGAGTACCTGCAGGAGGCTGTTGTAGATCTCCTGGTGGGCCTTCTCGATCTCGTCGAACAGCACGACGCTGAACGGCTTGCGGCGCACCTTCTCGGTGAGCTGGCCGCCCTCCTCGTAGCCGACGTATCCCGGAGGGGCGCCGAACAGCCGCGACGCGGTGAACCGGTCGTGGAACTCGCCCATGTCGATCTGGATGAGCGCGTCGTCGTCGCCGAACAGGAAGTTGGCCAGCGCCTTGGACAGCTCGGTCTTACCGACACCGGACGGGCCGGCGAAGATGAACGAGCCGGACGGCCGCTTGGGATCCTTCAGGCCGGCGCGGGTACGCCGGATCGCCTTGGAGACCGCCTTGACGGCGTCCTCCTGGCCGATGATCCGCTTGTGGATCTCGTCCTCCATGCGCAGCAGCCGAGTGGTCTCCTCCTCGGTCAGCTTGAACACCGGGATACCGGTCCAGTTACCGAGCACCTCGGCGATCTGCTCATCGTCGACCTCGGCGACCACATCCAGATCGCCTGAGCGCCACTGCTTCTCACGCTCGGCGCGCTGTGCGACCAGTTGCTTCTCCTTATCGCGCAGGCTTGCCGCCTTCTCGAAGTCCTGCGCATCGATCGCAGATTCCTTCTCGCGGCGCGCCTCGGCGATCTTCTCGTCGAACTCGCGAAGGTCCGGCGGAGCGGTCATCCGGCGGATACGCATCCTGGCACCGGCCTCGTCGATCAGGTCGATCGCCTTGTCCGGCAAGAACCGGTCGTTGATGTAGCGGTCGGCCAGCGTGGCCGCGGCCACGATCGCGGGATCGGTGATCGAAACGCGGTGGTGGGCCTCGTAGCGATCGCGCAGCCCCTTGAGGATCTCAATGGTGTGCTCGACGGTCGGCTCGCCGACCTGCACCGGCTGGAACCGGCGCTCCAGGGCGGCGTCCTTCTCGATGTACTTGCGGTACTCATCGAGCGTGGTGGCGCCGATGGTCTGCAGTTCGCCTCGCGCCAGCTTGGGCTTGAGTATCGAAGCCGCGTCGATCGCACCTTCGGCGGCGCCCGCACCCACGAGCGTGTGCAGCTCGTCGATGAACAGGATGATGTCGCCGCGGGTGTTGATCTCCTTGAGCACCTTCTTGAGGCGTTCCTCGAAGTCACCGCGGTAGCGGCTGCCCGCCACCAGCGAACCCAGGTCAAGCGTGTACAGCTGCTTGTCCTTCAGGGTCTCGGGGACCTCGCCGTGCACGATCGCCTGCGCCAGGCCCTCGACGACAGCCGTCTTACCGACGCCGGGCTCACCGATCAGCACCGGGTTGTTCTTGGTGCGCCGGCTCAGCACCTGCATGACCCGCTCGATTTCCTTCTCACGGCCGATGACCGGATCGAGCTTGCCTTCCATCGCGGCGGCGGTGAGGTTGCGGCCGAACTGGTCGAGCACCAGCGACGTCGACGGATTGCCCGCCTCGCCGCCGCGGCCACCGGTACCGGCTTCCGCCGTCTCTTTGCCCTGATATCCGCTCAGCAGCTGGATCACCTGCTGACGCACACGCGTCAGCTCAGCGCCAAGCTTCACGAGCACCTGAGCGGCCACGCCTTCGCCCTCGCGAATCAGGCCGAGCAGAATGTGCTCGGTGCCGATGTAGTTGTGGCCGAGCTGCAGCGCTTCGCGCAGCGACAGTTCCAGCACCTTCTTGGCGCGAGGGGTGAACGGGATGTGACCGGACGGCGCCTGCTGGCCCTGGCCGATGATCTCCTCGACCTGGCTGCGCACGCCCTCGAGCGAAATGCCCAGCGACTCCAGTGACTTGGCGGCTACGCCTTCACCCTCATGAATGAGCCCAAGAAGGATGTGCTCGGTTCCGATGTAGTTGTGGTTGAGCATCCGGGCCTCTTCTTGGGCCAGGACGACGACCCTGCGGGCACGGTCGGTGAATCTCTCGAACATCGGTGGTTACCTGCTCTCCATCAATAGACTCGGCGCCTTGCACTTGAAGAAGTGCACCGCACCTGCCGTCCACTCTAATGGGCGGCGGCCCCGGGTGCCCCGCCTCCCGGTCTGCTCTAAGCGGACAGCGCGCGCTACAGAACCGCGCAGCGGGTGTATCCAGGTGCTATCGGTTAGCAACGCCCGAGCGACACGTTTGTTTCCGCGGATCGCTCTCGAGGCAGTTCGCGGCCAGCGAACGCGTGGCGCGCGGCCTATTTACGTCGCGGCGTGGAATGCGTCGATGACGTCTGCCGGAATCCGTCCGCGGGTGGACACATTGTGTCCGTTGCGGCGGGCCCAATCCCGGATCGCGGCGCTCTGCTCGCGATCGATGGCCGCCCGGCCGCGGCCCGATCCTGCCGAGCGCCCGCGGCGACGACCGCCGACCCGGCGTCCGGCCTCGACCCATTGCTTCAGGTCGTTACGCAGCTTGGCGGCATTCTTCGAAGAAAGGTCGATCTCGTAGCTCACCCCGTCGAGCCCGAATTCGACCGTCTCATCGGCTCGCGCCTTCGCCGTCGAAATCATCGACCAGCGTGACGGTCACTTTCTTCGCCATTTGCCCACACTGCCCTTCTCGGGAGCACCTTGATGATTAGATAAGTTTCGGATCCCCCGCACCAATGTGCCATATTAAGACACACCATTCAACAAGATCAGAAATTCGGCAGATCAGTTGCCATGCCGACGCACAATCGGGAACAAAACTGTCTCTCGAATCGACAGTCCGGTCAATGCCATCAACAATCTATCGATACCCATTCCGGTCCCAGTCGAGGGCGGCATCGCATACTCCAGGGCGGCCAGGAAATCCTCGTCGAGAACCATTGCCTCATCGTCGCCGGCGGCCGCTGCGCGCGCCTGCGCTTCGAACCTTTCGCGTTGGATGACGGGGTCGATGAGTTCGGAGTAACCGGTCGCCAGCTCGACGCGGCGGATGTAGAGGTCCCATTTCTCGGTGACCCCCTCGATGCTGCGATGTGCGCGGGTCAACGGAGTTGTCTCGACAGGAAAGTCCCTGACGAAGGTGGGCGCCCACAGGGTGTTTCCGACGGCGTGCTCCCACAGCTCCTCGACCAATTTCCCGTGCCCGTAACCGCGGTCGCGTGGAATCTCCACATCCAGTCGGTCGGCGATCGCCCATAAGTGTTCGGCCGGCGTATCCGGGGTGATCTCTTCACCGAGCGCTTCCGAGAGCGACGGATACATTTGTATCGTCTGCCATTCACCATCGAGATCGTAGACACTGCCATCTGGCAATGGCACCTTTCTGGTGCCGATCGCCTCGTCGGCGACCTCCTGAATTATTTCCCGGGTGACGACAGCGGAATCGTCGTATGTTCCGTACGCCTGATATGTCTCGAGCATCGCGAATTCAGGTGAATGTGTCCAATCCGCACCTTCGTTTCGGAACACGCGATTCAACTCGAAGACCTTGCTCGAATCCGCCGACGAGGCAACGCTTTAGGAAAAGTTCCGGGGCGATACGAAGGTAGAGATCGGCATCGAGCGCATTGGAATGGGTTACGAACGGCCTCGCCGCCGCGCCGCCGGCCAACGTCTGCAGCATCGGCGTCTCGACCTCGAGAAACCCGCGTCGTTCCAGCGCCGAACGCACGGCCCGGACCACGGCTACGCGCTGCCGCGCGATGGTCCGAGCCTCCGGACGCACGATCAGATCGACATAGCGCTGCCGGACCCGCGACTCTTCGCTCATCTCTTTATGGGCGACGGGAAGAGGGCGCAATGCCTTGGAAACGATTTGCCAGGAATCCGCAAGAACGGACAGTTCGCCGCGGCGCGAACTGATCACCTCGCCGTGAACGAAAACGATGTCACCGAGGTCGACGTCGGATTTCCACGATTCCAGCGATTCCTGGCCGACCCGATCGAGGCTGATCATCACCTGCAGTTGCGTGCCGTCGCCCTCCTGCAGTGAGGCGAAACACAACTTGCCGGAATTGCGGGCGAACATGACGCGGCCCGCGACACCGACGATGAGCCCGGTCTCGGCGTTCGCCTCCAGGTCGGGGTAGGTCTGGCGGATCTCTGCCAGCGTGTGCGTGCGGGCGACCTCGACGGGTAGGGATCTCGTCCCTCTGCCAGCAGACGTTCCCGCTTGCCCTGGCGGATCCGGTACTGCTCGGGGATGTCGCTGGCTCAGGCGGGTCAGGTGTCGTCACGACGTGCCAGCTTAAATGAACTCATGGCCGGCCCCATCAACGCAGCAGCGGTGGCCGCGCTGGCCACCGAGCCCCTCGACTGGCGGTTCAAGGGACTGCCTGCGTCGTGGTGGGGTCGCACACCCGCCGACGTGTGCGCCGAATCACCCCGCCTGTTCGCCGACGGCGCCGTCGGCGCGGTGTGCGTACTGCGCGAAGACGCGCTGGCTCACAACCTCGCCACGATGGCGCAATGGTGCTCCGAGCGCGGAGTCGAGCTGGCGCCGCACGGCAAGACGCACATGTCCCCGCAGCTGCTGTCCCGCCAGTTCGACGCGGGGGCGTCCGGCGGTCACGGCCGCCACCATCAGCCAGGTCCGCATCTTCCGTGCGTTCGGTGTGCGCGATGTCGATCCTGGCCAACGAGCTGGTCGACGCGGCCGGATTACGCTGGCTCGCAGGCGAACTCGACGCGCATCCCGATTTCACACTGGTGTGCTGGGTCGACTCGGTGCGCGGGGTCGAGCTGATGGCGTCGACGCTGACCGCGGCAGGAGCCGACCGGACGCTGGACGTCTGCGTCGAGGTGGGCATGGCGGGTGGACGCACGGGTTGCCGCGGGGCGGATTGCGTCGACGACGTTGCCGCGCGCGGTCGTGGCGTCCCCGCGGCTGCGCCTCGTCGGCGTCGCCGGCTACGAAGCGGCGCTCGGACATGAGCTGGACTCCGCCGCCGTCGCCGTGGTCCGAGGCTATCTGACCGACGTCCGTGCCGCCGTGCTGCGGCTGGCGCCGATCTTCGAAACCGACCACGTCCTCGCGACGGCAGGCGGCAGCACCTACTTCGACACCGTCGCCGAGACGCTCACCGGATGGCCCGCGGATATGTCCGTACGGACGATCCTGCGAAGCGGGTGCTACCTGACGCACGACGACGGTCTCTACCGCCGCACCTCGCCGCTGCGGGACGGCCTGCGTCCAGCATTGCGCGTGTGGTCGCAGGTCGTATCGCGCCCCGAACCGGATCTCGCGGTGCTGACGATGGGACGCCGCGACGTGTCGTTCGACCAGGACCTGCCGGTCCCGTACGGACTGACGACGGCCCGCGTCGTCAAGCTCAACGACCAGCACGCCTACCTGCGGCTCGGCGACGAGCAGGTGGAGGTCGGCGACTGGCTGGAGTTCGGGATCAGCCATCCGTGCACGGTCTTCGACAAGTGGCCGATGATCCCGCTGCTCGACGGGGACGACCGCGTCGTCGACCTGATCCGCACGTTCTTCTAGCCAGCGCTAGCGGGCCTGCTTGAGCCGGCCGCGCTGGCTGTCGCGGTTGCGTTCGAACACCAGCCGCAGGCCGTCCAGTGTGAGGTGCTGGTCGTAGTGCTCGACGGTGCGCAGATCCGCCAGCACCAGCGGCGCTCCGTGCCCGGTGGCCACCACCGTGATGTCGTCACCGCCGAACCCGTCGACGTCCGCGCGGATGCGGTTCACCAGACCGTCCACCAGGCCGGCGAATCCGAACACCGCGCCCGCCTGCATGCATTCCACGGTGTTCTTGCCGATCACCGACCGCGGCCGGGTCAGCTCGACACGCCGCAGCGCCGCCGAGCGTGCCGCCGCCGCGTCGGAGGACACCTGAACGCCGGGGGCGATTGCGCCGCCGAGGAATTCGCCCTTGGCCGACACCACGTCGACACAGATCGAGGAGCCGAAGTCGACGACGATCGCGGCGGTGCCGTACTTGTGGAAGGCGGCCAGGCAGTTGACGATACGGTCGGCGCCGACCTCCTTGGGATTGTCGACCAGCAGCGGGATCCCGGTGCGCACGCCCGGGCTCGATCAGCACGTGCGGCACCGACGGCCAGTACTGTTCGAGCATCAGGCGCACCTCGTGCAGCACCGACGGCACCGTGGACAGCCCCGCTGCTCCGGTCAGCCGCTCGGCGTCATCACCGATGAGACCGTCGATCGTCAGCGCCAGCTCGTCGGCGGTCACTTCGCGATTCGGTGCGAATCCGCCAGTGCTGCACCACCTTTGCGTTATCGCCCGAACCCGACACCAGTCCGACGACGGTGTGGGTGTTGCGGACGTCGATTGCGAGCAGCACTGGCTTACCGCGGCGACATCAGTTCGGCCGCGTCCGCCGGCACGTAGGCGGGATCGTGACCGAGGTCGATCTGCTTGTTGTCGGCGTCGACGAACACCACCCGCGGCTGATACCGCGCGCCTCCGCGTCCTCCATCGTGCCGTATGCGATCAGGATCACCAGATCGCCCGGATGCACCAGATGCGCTGCTGCGCCGTTGATCCCGATCACACCGCTGCCGCGCTCGCCGGTGATCGCATAGGTCACCAGTCGGGCGCCGTTGTCGATGTCGACGATCGTCACCTGCTCACCCTCGAGCAGGTCGGCCGCGTCCATCAGGTCGGCGTCGATGGTCACCGAGCCGACGTAGTGCAGGTCGGCCTGGGTCACCGTGGCACGGTGGATCTTCGACTTCAGCATTGTCCGCAACATCAATTCCTCCAGGGTAATTCGTGGTTCGTCGTCCGACCCGACACGCGGGTGTCCGTCGATGCCGGCGGTCGCTCCGATGTCGATCGCGATGTTGTCCAGCAGTCGGGTGCGTGCCGAGCCGGGCGGCGACCAGCATGCGGGCCGGCCCCTCCGCCGGCGCCGGCCCCAGCATCGGGTCGCGCACCTCCAGGTAGTCGACGTCGATGGCCGGCACCTCGTCGAGCACCGCGCGCGCCGCGTCCAGCGCCGCCGCCGGTCCCGCCGGACGCGGCGTACATGCCGGCGAGCAGCGCGGCCGACAGCGCGCCGGCCTGCTCGCGCTCGTCGTCGTCGAGGTAGCGGTTGCGCGACGACATCGCCAGCCCGTCGGGTTCGCGCACGATCGGCACGCCGACGATCTGGATGTCGACGTTGAGGTCGGCGACCATCTGCCGGATCAGCGCCAGCTGCTGGTAGTCCTTCTCGCCGAAGAACGCGCGGTCCGGACGGACGATCTGCAGCAGCTTGAGCACGACCGTCAGCACCCCGGCGAAATGCGTTGGCCGCGAGGCACCTTCGAGTTCCGCGCCGAGCGGACCCGGGTGCACCGAGGTGCGGGGCCCGTCCGGGTACATGTCGGCGACGGTAGGGGTGAAAGCGATCTCGACACCTTCAGCGCGCAGCGCGGCCAGGTCGTCGTCGAGGGTGCGCGGGTATGCGTCGAGGTCCTCGCCCGCGCCGAACTGCAACGGGTTCACGAAGATCGACACCACCACGACCGCGCCCTGCACGCTTGGCGGCACGGATCAGCGTCAGGTGGCCCTCGTGCAGCGCACCCATCG